>CAZKCO010000071.1:0-1503 GCA_964551335.1 uncultured Roseivirgaceae bacterium | reverse complement strand
GCAGACTCGTGGTCATCCCAAACGGCAATAAAGGGGTGTTGTTGGTGTGCCGCTCGCAAGTCGGGGTCCAATCGGTAAAGTGAGTACCGCGTTCGGTAGTCGGCGAGATTTAAAATTTCCGTTTCAGGAACGTTTGCACGATCAGGACGGTCTTCGCTGTAGCCGTAAGTTCCTTCACCTGCACCGTATTCGTAGATGTAATCACCCAAATGAACTACCGCATCCAAATCGGCGCGCTCAGCTATTTTGCGGAATGCATTGAAATAACCTGCCTGATAGTTTTGGCAAGACACTACGGCGAAGCGGAGGTGGTCCGTGTCATCTTGAGGCGCCGTGCGCGTGCGGCCGATCAATGAAAACGTTTCAGAAGAAAAATCATAGAATCGAAAATAGTAGGTCGTTTCAGGACTGAGTTGACCTACATCTACCTTAGCCGTAAAATCGGCAGAAGCCGGAGCCTCGGTTTGTCCTTGGCGCACCACATTTTCAAAATCGGTGTCTGTAGCCATTTGCCAGCCTAATTGGTACGTTAAGGCATCATCACTCGGTGTTCGTCTTGTCCAGATAATTACTCTTTCAGCCAATGGGTCTCCCGAAGCTACTCCGTGATAAAAGGGAGCTAAAGCGGGATCGAAGTTCAGATCATTTAAAGATTTGGCAACTGAACGCTCCAGTTTTTTACTGTTTGCCGATTGCCCCGAAGTCGGGCTTACTATCTGAGCCGTTGCGCTCAGAGACGAAAATAAAAGTGCGGCCAGGCCCACTTTTGAAAGCATCTTTTTCATAAAGGTTTTATTGAATGTCATTTCTTCAAAAAACCTGTTTTAATGCGGCCTGACCGTAGCGATAACTTAAACGAATCATTAAATAAAACGGAAGCGTGTTTAGTGAGAGTAAAATGAATGAGAATACTCCGAAAACACACAAGCCCTTTCTCGTTTGAAAGGGCTCGTATGAACCAATTTATTCTTATGAAGATGCACAAATACAAAGCTACTTAGCTTCTTTTTGGCGGTGCAAATGTAGGATTGGAGTCGGGGTGATTCAATTGAAAGCAAAGTCTTAACGATACCTTATTGCAGGGGAAATGCTGTGGTAAGAATTTAATAATGACGGGCACTTTGTGAAAAGACCAAAGTGGTTCTCGACGTGGTAAGCCTTAAATTTTTCTTCCCTGCTGCGGGTGTATTTATTTTCCCGAGGCGGTCTTCTGAGCAGCTTCTTCCAGAATATCCTCCGCAAAAACGTCGAAGATGATCGTATACAGATAAGCCAATTCTTTGTAAGCATCGTACCGTCCCGAGCCGCCTCCGTGACCGCCGCTGAGGTTTGTTTTCAAGAACAAGAGGTTGTCATCCGTTTTCATATCTCGGAGTTTAGCCACCATTTTGGCGGGTTCCCAATAGCCTACTCTCGTATCGTTTATTCCCGTGGTAAAAAGCATGTGGGGATAGTCTTGTGCCTTCACGTTGTCATAGGGACTATAGCTCAGCATATACTCAA
>CAZKCO010000070.1:0-1507 GCA_964551335.1 uncultured Roseivirgaceae bacterium | reverse complement strand
TTGAGTATATGCTGAGCTATAGTCCCTATGACAACGTGAAGGCACAAGACTATCCGCACATGCTCTTTACCACGGGAATAAACGATACGAGAGTGGGCTATTGGGAACCCGCCAAAATGGTGGCTAAACTCCGCAATATGAAAACGGATGACAACCTCTTGTTCTTGAAAACAAACCTGAGCGGCGGTCACGGTGGCGGCTCGGGACGGTATGATGCCTATAAAGAGTTGGCCTATCTGTACGCCATCATCTTCGACATCTTCTCCGAAGATATTCTGGAAGAAGCTGCTCAAAAAGCGGCTACGGGAAATTGATTCAATCCGGTGACCCGGATGGAAGACAAGTCTGATCGTGTGGCACGTATAAAAGTGGTTTGATCTCATCAGCTTGCAGCGACCGTTACTAAATCCTTACCATAGCATTGCCTCAGGAATACGGTTTCGTTAAGCCTCCGTTTTGGATTGTATTGGCTCGAGCTCTATCCTACATTTGCATCGCCAAACAAGAGCTCGACAGCTTTATTTGTGCATCTTCATAAGAATAAATTGGTTCATACAAGCCCTTTCAAACGAGAAAGGGCTTGTGTGTTTTCAGAGTATTCTCATTCATTTTACCCACACTAAACACGCTTCCATTTTATTTAATGATTCGTTTAAGTTATCGCTACGCTCAAGCCGCATTAAAACAGGTTTTTTGAAGAAATGACATTCAATAAAACCATTATGAAAAAGATGCTTTCAAAAGTGGGCCTGGCCGCACTTTTATTTTCGTCTCTGAGCGCAACGGCTCAGATAGTAAGCCCGACTTCGGGGCAATCGGCAAACAGTAAAAAACTGGAGCGTTCAGTTGCCAAATCTTTAAATGATCTGAACTTCGATCCGGCCTTAGCTCCCTTTTACCACGGGGTAGCCTCGGGAGATCCTTTGGCAGACAGAGTAATAATTTGGACGCGACGTACGCCAAGTGATGACGCTCTTTCCTACCAACTGGGTTGGCAAATGGCCACCGACACGGATTTTGAAAATGTTGTACGTCAAGGACAGTTGGAAGCTATGGCCTCCGCAGACTTTACCGCTAAGGTAGATGTTGGTCAACTGAGTCCCGAAACAACTTACTACTACCGATTCTACGATTTCTCTTCTCAAACCTTCTCGTTAATCGGCCGCACACGTACAGCTCCTCAAGACGATACGGACCACCTGCGCTTCGCCGTTGTATCTTGCCAAAACTATCAGGCAGGTTACTTCAATGCTTTCCGCAAAATTTCTGAACGCGCCGATTTGGATGCGGTGGTTCACTTAGGTGATTACATCTACGAATACGGTGCAGGTGAAGGAACTTACGGTTACAGCGAAGATCGCCCTGATCGTGCAAATGTTCCTGAAACGGAAATTCTAAACCTCGCCGACTACCGCACAAGGTATTCACTTTATCGCTTGGATCCCGACTTGAGAGCGGCACACCAACAACACCCCTTTATTGCCGTTTGGGATGACCACGAGTCTGC
>CAZKCO010000069.1:0-2657 GCA_964551335.1 uncultured Roseivirgaceae bacterium | reverse complement strand
AGCGCATCACTCCTCCATCCATCTCGGCGGGTCGGATCGAAATCTGCACTGTTTGAGCGGAGCGAGTTTAGCTACGCTGATCGTCGCGATGCTCCTCTGAGTTGCAGATTTCTTGATTTTTGCTCCACTTTTCATCAAGGAAAAGTGGAAGGTAAGACGGCTTTAAAAAGACTGAAAATAGCTTAAATGGAAGACAAAAGTAATAGAGTATTAACACCAATACTGCGGTTTGCTGAGTTTGAGGGGGAATGGAAGCGGTCTACCCTAGGGAAGTGCATAAAGTTGATATCGGGAAGACATTTAAAACCTGACGAGTATAACACTATTGGGAATGGCGTACCATACTTCACCGGGCCATCAGATTTCACAGAACATAAAAATCAGATTTCAAAATGGACCACGATAGGCAGCATTTCTGAAAATGGAAATACTCTATTGACAGTTAAGGGTTCGGGAGTTGGAACAATGAGTCGTCAACATTTCAATCGGATTGCAATCGGACGGCAGCTTATGGCCTTAAAGCCTGTAAAAATCGATTCAGACTATCTTTATCAGTTTTTACCATTGCGTGCAAAATACTTTGAACGGCTGTCACGAGGTAATATGATACCAGGTATTACTCGAGATGATATTCTTACTACAATTCTCCCTCTCCCCTCCCTCCCCGAACAACAAAAAATCGCCACCTTCCTCACCGCGGTGGACGGCCGGCTGGCGGGCCTGCGGCGCAAGCGGGCGGCGCTGGAACGGTATAAGCGGGGGGTGATGCAGCAGTTACTCTCCGGCGAACGGAGGCTTCGGGATGAAAAGGGTATGACTTTTCCAAAGTGGGAAACGATGAAACTGGGAAGAGCGTTTCGTCGTATCAAACGAAAAAATACCGCAAACAATCAGAATATTCTGACAATCTCTGCTCAACAGGGTCTAGTCAATCAGCAAGATTATTTCAATAAGAGCGTTGCGGCTAAAGATGTGACAGGTTACTACTTAATTAAGCAGGGCGAATTCGCATATAACAAGAGTTATTCAAAAGGTTATCCGTATGGAGCCATCAAACGGTTAAATAATTACGAACAGGGTGTTTTGTCGACTCTTTATATTTGTTTTAGTGTAGCACAGAAAGATATACATTCCAACTTTATGGAACAGTATTTTGAAGGCGGTATGCTAAACCACGAAGTCAGTAAAATCGCTCAAGAGGGTGCCCGTAATCATGGATTACTAAATGTGAGTGTAGTAGAATTTTTTAAAGATATCAAAATTAGTGTTCCCTCCCTCCCCGAACAACGCCGCATTGCCACCTTCCTACGCGCCCTAGACGATCGCCTCGCGCTGGTAGAGCGGCAGCTGGCGGGGGCGGAGGCGTTTAAGCGGGGGTTGTTGCAGCGGATGTTTGTGTAGACCCTCACCCCCAACCCCTCTCCAGGGGAGAGGGGGGCTACTCGATCGCAATTTCCTTGCTTATAGCTTTCACTAGACTGAACGAATAAGCTAGTTTTAAACCAACAGAAGTCACTACTTTATTTTTAAAGATACTTCGATCACTAGTGTCTATAGCGGTTTGTAATTCGTCATTTATTGTAAATGGCATATTGTTTTGCTCGTGCCGTTCTACGAAGTATTCTCGAGGTTGATTTACTCTAAAAAACTCTGAAGTTAGTAGTAATGCCACATTTTTAGCGCGATATCCTATTCCAAATCCTAAATCTACTGTACTTGCTAATGACGTATTAGATAAACTGGCCAAAGTAACTGGATTTAAGAATAGCCCAAAAGTTATGCCCTTAGGGTAGTGTTCTATTACTTTTAGTTTAACGGCCTTTCCTTTATCGTCAAGCGTAGAGATAGTTCGCTCAACGTCAACGACGTATGGGGTGTACATGAGGCCAATAGACAAGTTTGGCCTTAGCTTGTCCGTTTTCTCAATGATTACGTTGCCGGTCACTCTATCAATCACTGGGTCTTCGTAAAGGTCATTGATGACTATTGAAGTGCCTCCCCCTACCATTAGTGCGAATCGGTTTTCCCAACCAAAGTTGTCCTCAGATCTTTGGGCAACTAATTTTAGCGCAAAAAGGGTTAGTAGAATGAATAAGTGTAGGTATTTCATGTTTATGTATTCCATTAGTACAATAAAGTAACCCAAGTCAAGAAAATTTAAATTTATATCCAGCATGGAATCATTTCGCATCATCGATCACGTGGACGGTACCGCCACGAACGCTGACGGTCACGCGCTTTTTTTGGTGCTAGATAGACACATCCAGCGACGGGAGCCCGTCGTACTGAGCTTCGCCGAGATGCGCCCCATGTCCTCGTCCTTCCTGAACTCTTCATTTGGGGAGATCGTACGTAAGTACGGCTTTGGCGTAATGAAGCGCTACCTGCGGCTGACGGAGTACCGACGGGCGGACCTTAAGAGGCTACGAGAGTACTTTCAACTGCTGCAAACAGAAGCCGTATAGTGTGCGAGAGCTGGTATGAAGCGGGTAACTTCGTAGCTTCACCCCCACCATGGGCTGGTTAAGTGAACTACTCGGCGGAAAGAAGCAGAACGGACCCCTCCCCGAATGTCCTGACTGTGCCTGGGCGCCGGAAGACGATGCCCGCTGGCAGTGCAACTGCGGCTACCGCTGGAATACCTTCACCACCCGGGC
>CAZKCO010000068.1:0-10550 GCA_964551335.1 uncultured Roseivirgaceae bacterium | reverse complement strand
TTCGGCAAAGCTACATCTTCTCCAATTATTATATTTATTTTTGCCTCGGTACTTAGTTACTTACGTAGGAGAATTTAGCTATCAATTTCTATTTCTTCTGATTCTTGCTCTTTCTCTACTTCCTCTTCCACAACCTCATAATCGCCTTTAGCGTAATCCTGCTGTTCTTCAGGTGATAATTCTTTGGTAATAGTGTCTATCTCAATGGTACGCTTTACTACCTTTTTCTCAACTTCATACTCAGTGGTAGCACCTACCGTATCCACACTCTCTACTGTTTTGCGGTTTACGTCGTAGGTTACCTCTGCATCTACGGTATCAACCTCCAACACCGTAGTTTCGGTCTCGGTTACTTTTCCATTATTGCCGGTACATCCTACTGTAGCCAATAAAAATCCCGAGAATAATGCTAATGATATGCTCTTGTTTAAAAAATTCATGTTTAATAGTTTTTGTGGTTAAAAATTACTACCAAAAGAGGCAAAATATCATACCACTTTCCGAATCGGTGTACTAGGGCCATTTCGCTTCTTAATGGGAAAATTGTTCTACTGCATTGGGGAAAGCTTCCCCAGGTAATCACAGCAGACCATCATAACCTTTTTTTTTGGGTGGGGTTAGCATTAGTGATCGATCTTCTAAATTTTTTACACTATGAATTTCCGCAACTTTTTTACTTATCTGAAGGAAACTTATGAGGAGTGGTCGAGCGACGATGCTTTTCAGAAAAGTGCTTCGCTGGCCTACTATTCTATTTTTTCCATTCCGGCGCTGATGATTATCGTCATCAACATTGCATCACTGGCATTTGGGCAGGAGTATGTGCAACAAGAACTTACCGACCAGATAGCCGGTATGATGGGTACCGAAGCGGCTAATCAGGTAGAAACCATGATCTCCAAGTCCCAGGAAAACTCAAACTCTACCTTGGCTATCATTATTGGGGTAGCCACCCTGATTTTCGGGGCTACCGGGGTATTCTACCAGCTACAAAAAGCGCTCAATGATGCCTGGGAGGTGGAACCTGATCCAGATTCGGGTATCAAGCAGGTGGCTAAGAGCCGGGTTACGGCATTGGGTGTTGTGGTAGCTATCGGCTTTTTGCTGATGGTATCCTTGCTAGTCACCACCGCCCTTTCGGCTTTGAGCGGCTGGATTCAGCAGCAGTTGCCGGGCTTCCCTCTGTTTATTTTCTACGTTTTACAAATCGTGGTATCCGTCGGGGTTATTACCGTACTGTTTGCCGCCATGTTTAAAGTACTACCCGATGCCAAAGTTGAGTGGCGTTCGGTATGGGCCGGCGCACTCCTCACCGCTATTCTGTTCACCATTGGTAAGTTTTTGATTGGCTTCTACATCGGCAAAACCGATCCGGCTTCTACCTTCGGCGCGGCCGGTTCTATTGTATTAATTATGCTCTGGGTATACTACACCGGCCTGATTTTGCTGTTCGGAGCAGAGTTTACGCAGGTATACGCGCGAAAGCAGGGACATCAGCTAGAACCGTATGAACACGCCCAGCGTACGGCCGAATACCGCTTAAAGAAAATAGAAGAAAAACAGGAAGCGTAGATTACTCTCTGGCCAAATTTATTAGTATGCCACCAACTACTATAGCCGACAACGCTATCGCCCGGCAGAATCCGCTTAAGACAGCGATCACTCTGGCGGCAGAATTAGCTCAGCTGCGAGAACAACAAGAATACGAATCTGATGCGGAGTTTCCGTCTGAAGAATTTCGTCTACTGCGGGAAGCCGGACTACTACAGGTTACATTACCCGAACACTATCTGGACTTTGCTGCTTTCAGAACACCGGATTTATTGCAACTACTTAAGCTGGTGGGAAAAGGCAATTTATCGGTTGGTCGTATCTACGAGGGACACATCAACGCCTTATACCTCATTCATTTATTTGCTTCTCTGGAGCAGCGATCCTACTGGTATCGGCAAGTTGAAGATCACCAGCACTTGTTTGGAGTATGGAATACGCAAATGCAAGACGGCGTTACCATTCGGGCCGTAGGTAGCGGAAAGTATCGGTTGGAAGGATGCAAGACGTTCTGTTCGGGGGCGCAGTGGGTAACGCGTCCTGTCATCACCGGGAAACTAGTGAGCGAAAGCGGACAAGAACGGGGCTGGCAGATGGTAATCGTCCCCCTTGACGAGCAGCCCGAGCTTCCGGTTGATGATTCCTTCTGGAAGCCTCTGGGCATGAAAGCGAGTGTGAGCTACAAAATAGATTTTAGCCGGATAGTACTTTCCGAGCCGGATCTGTTGGGTAAACCAGACGACTACCACCGTCAGCCCCATTTCAGTGGAGGAGCTATCCGGTTTGCGGCCGTTCATTTGGGAGGTGCCGAAGCCTTGTTTGACGCTACCCGCCGCTACCTTCAAAAGCTACATCGAACCGAAGACCCCTACCAGCAAATGCGGTTGGGTGAGATGGCTACACTGATAGAAACCGGCAATCTGTGGATAGCCCAGGCGGGCAAAATAGCTGATACTTCGTCATCGCCTCAGCAGATCATCAATTACGCTAACATGGTGCGCACCGTAGTTGAGCGGCTTTGTCTAGACCTGCTTCGCCTGTCCGAACGTTGTGTGGGCGCTCGTGGCTTACTACATCCCGAACCATTTGCCCGATTACACGCCGATCTAACTACTTACCTACGCCAGCCAGCCCCCGACCAAGCTCTAGCCCAAGTGGGCGCTTACGTTGGCGATCAAACTGTTCCCGCTTATGAACTCTGGAATACTTCACACTGATAAGAGCGATAAGAAATCCCCGCGGAAGGTGCCCTTTGAGACAGAAGCTCTGTTTTCCGAAGCAGCTATCTGCCCGACAAGTACTGTAAAAGACTGGGGAACTACGGTAGTGGTGGCTCCGCACCCCGATGATGAGTCGCTAGGTTGCGGGGGAGCCATAGCCGCCCTTAGAAGTATCAATACTCCGGTATACGTACTTTTTGTCAGCGACGGCACCATGTCCCATCCCCGATCCGTGAAATTTCCACCGGCAGCCCGGGCTTCCTTACGGGAACAGGAAGCTATTGCCGCTCTGTGTCATTTGGGCGTTGAAGCTCAGAACGCAGCTTTTTTACGGTTGCCTGATACGCTGGTTCCCGGAAAAGAATCTACCCAGTTTCAGCGGGAAGTTCAGCGAATCAGTGACTATCTGAATGAAATTAGGCCTCAAACCATCCTGGTACCCTGGCGGCGCGACCCCCACTGTGATCATCGGGCAACGTGGCAGTTATGCAGTGAAGCATTGCGAACGTATCAATCTAGGATTCAGTGGCGGGAGTATCCGATCTGGTTATGGGAACTGGCTCGAGTAAGCGATCTGCCGCTAGTGGAAGAAGGTAAGCTATGGCGGTTGGATATTACACCAGTGCTGCCCGAAAAAAAGAAAGCTATTGCTGCGCATGTCTCGCAGACCACTCGTTTAATTGACGATGACCCCGAAGGGTTTATGCTAACTACCAACGTATTAGCACATTTTACGCAACCATTTGAAGTATATTTCGATCCTTACCACCATGTCACTCTCTAGTCAGTATTTCGACGACATATATCGTAAGAACAAAGATCCTTGGAACTTTGAACAAAGTGATTACGAACGAGAAAAATACTCTCATACGCTCCGCATCCTCCCCCAAGCTTTGTATAGCAATGCCTTTGAAATTGGTTGCTCTATTGGAGTACTTACCCAACGGTTAATATCTCACTGCAATCGTTTACTGTCGGTAGACGTTAGTGAATATCCACTTGCGACTGCCCGGGAACGGCTGAAAGACGCACCTCAAGTACGCTTTCAGTGCATGAACGTTCCGCACTCTTTTCCTGATGAAAAGTTTGACCTGATCGTGGTGTCGGAAGTAGGGTACTACTGGTCGGCCGAAAACCTGAAGAAAGCACAAGAAAAAATAGTGCGGGCCCTGTTGTCGGAAGGACATTTACTGCTGGTACACTGGACTCCTGTGGTAAAAGACTATCCCCTTACGGGAGATGAGGTACACGATTCATTTGAAAATTACGCTGACGTTACTGAAACGCTAACACGCCTGTACCACCACCGGGGGGAACAGTATAGAATTGACCTTTGGGAAAAGATGTGACCGGTAATGGCTGAATTGGCGGATTCAGCTTGCTGTTTTGAAGCAGCAACCTTAACTGAGCGATAGCTTCTGAGATAGAAACGAGCGTAAATGAGCGTTTAAAAAATTCCTTCATTTCATCGGACTGCATGACAGTAGATAGAAACTCACCGAAGTAGGTGCATCGTACCATATAATCGCGAAAACGTGTAACGGGAGCTTCACTACTGTGCGCAACAGATAATAACTTAGGGTACGACTGCTGACACCAAGCTTCGCGCAACTGCCGCTGTAGCGTAAACCGGAACAGCCACTCGTCAGCGCAGGGCACTTGGAAAGCAAGCTGTTGTTGCCGCATCATACCCCAGGTTTCCAGTTGCTTAGAGAACCCAAACCCTACCCGACCTTCCAACCGTGAAGAGGTGGTTACTCGCACCTTCGGACAGTGGCGGATACGGACATCACACCGTTGCATTGCTTCGTAGAATTTCACATCCTCCAGGTGGGGTACAACCGGCAAACGCCCCGCCCGCTCGTACGTGCTAGCGGTGACTGCCAGGCTTGGACCAAAGTTTTGAAAGTGCCGTGGCCAGGGATCATAGGGGTTGGGATCAACTCTGCTTTCCAGACAGGCCTGAAGATGACGGTAGGTTACATCCTGCAGATGGTAAAGCCGGTGGCCGCTGGTTTGCGCCGAGGTCAAGATTCGCCCGCCAACCGCATCAGCTCCTTCTTCAACCGCTTTTAGCGTACAATAAATCCAGTTGGAATCTACCACCGTATCGGCATCGGTAGAGGCAATAACTCCCTCCGGTTTCCCAATACTCATCAGGCGATTCCAAGCAGTGTCCATTAGCGTTCGTCTGACCCGCCCGATATTAGCCTGTTGACTCGAAAAATTATGTTCTAGCAAATGCAGTCTGATCTGCGGATGCTGTTCGGCGAATTTTGCCACTACTGCTGTGGTGTTATCCTTGCAGTTATTCGCTAACACCAGTACTTCATAGACGGAAAAATCAAGCGGGCACCCCCGATTATCGGTTTGGTTATACAGGGCATGCAGAGCGGACTCAATGTAATCTTCTTCGTTCTTAGCCGGTATAATCACGGAAATCTGTAACCGGGGGTCGGGAGTTGGAATGTGGCTTAGCAAGGTAACTTAGTCAGATTAAAAAGTGCTCATAAGTTCATAAAACCTGTTCCAAGAGGCTACTGTTTAGCCTTCAACCAAGAATGACAAAGAGTGCTTAGCCAAATAGGTATTAATGCCCGGTACGCAGTTGGTGCACCTACTTAATTATGTTCATCAGAAATACCTAACTTTCTAATTATGAGGTAATTATACTGAGGTTAACCAAACAGAACAAGATGAATTTCATTTGGTAATGAAAAAATCTTATGAAGCGCATTTTGATTACCGGAGGCCGAAACCCTTCGGCTCTGGAACTCGTCCGATTACTTTACCGCTCAAACGTACAGCTGTGGTTGGCGGACAGCATGCTCTTTCCAGTGGGTAGATATTCCCGGTACATTGCCGGTTACTGGAAAACTCCGTCTGTAGCCCAGCACCCAACTGAATATCTGTTGTTTCTAAAACAGAAGATTATTCATCATCGTATCGACTTACTTATTCCGTCCTACGAGGAAGTTTTCTTCTTAGCCGAATATGCATCGGTGCTGGAAGGGTGTTGCGAAATATACATGGACAATTTTTCCAAACTGATTAACCTACACCATAAGGCCCATTTTACCGATATGGTTAAAGGTATGTCAGTATCCGCTCCCGTCACTTATCTAATCGATTCTCCTTCTGAAGCAGAGCAGTTTCAGGCACTGGCGAACGATTATGTATTCAAGCCGGTGTATTCGCGCTTTGCTACCCACGTCCTGATTTGCCCCTCCCCCCGCCAATTTAAGCGCCTCTATGAACCAAAACACTATCCGTGGATTGCCCAAAAATACGTGAAAGGAAAGGAGTACTGCAGTTACAGTATAGTCTACCGGGGCCAGGTAAAAGCCCACGTTACCTACGAGCATCCGTATAACCTGGGCCGGGGATCCGGCATTTATTACCGGGTGGTTGAACATCCGGTCATAGATAGCTTTGTTCAGGAATTTTGCCAGAAGTATAACTACCACGGTCAAATTGGCTTTGATTTTATGGAGGATGCGACGGGCAAAACTTATGTTCTTGAGTGTAATCCCCGTACGGTGAATGGAATACATTTATTTAGTCCGGAAGATAATTTGTTAGCGTGCTTTCTGGGAAACACTACATCAGGGATTTATCCGCAAAGCAAAACACCTCGTACCAACCTACTCACTTTTCTGACCTATAATCTGGTTAGAGCCATAAAAGAGCGTCAGTTCAGACAGTGGGGCGTCGACTTACTTCGGGCGAAAGATGTAATCTACCGGCAGGACGACCCCTTACCCCTATTCGGCCAGAATCTAACGCTACTGGAGTTTTGCTGGAATAGCCTGCGCCAGCGTTTACCCTTAGCGGATGTTCTATCCTACGACATCGCCTGGATGCCTAATTCGGATAAGAACTGCTATCCGCGGAAAGTAGCTTAACTACTTACCATTGGCTTCCGGTTCTCAATGGAAGAAAAAAGACAAAACTATTATATCAACGAAGCTGACATTAGCCCTTTACTTCCTTCTTCTTCCTGGAGGCTGCTATTGCTGCTTTTCGGGCAATTGCTTCCTGATCTTCGTAACAGCCGTATCCCGCCAGTTCGCAGAAGAGAGCGGGCATATCCCGCAGGGGTAATACGTACTGAGGATGATCCTTTAATAAGGCATTTAATGGAAGCACGGGATTATAGGCATCATCGGGCGACTGGGCTATGGTGATACCACCCTGATGAGTAGTTTCAATAAGTCCTTCTATACCATCATCTAAATCGCCGGTTAGCAGTACCGAGACGGTCTGCTTTTTATATTCGCGAGCACCACTCTTAAATAGCACGTCAATGCTAGGTCGCCAGTTAGCATCAGAAGGCTCGGTAGTATGCATAATAACACTATCCTGTATGGTTAGATGATGCCCGTAAGATGGCAGATAGATAGTTCCGGCAACTACTTCTTCGCCGGAATCAGGAATCTTAACCGGCAACTTGCTTATTGGCGCAATGACATTTAATAACAAATGCTCAGTAACCGGGCTCTGGCGTTGCCGATGTAGCAGGAAGAAGAACGGTGAAGGAAAATTATGGGGTAAGTTCTCAGCCAGAAATTGTAACGACCGAACTCCCTGCCCCGAAGTTCCAATCAGAAACACCGGAAACGGAGAGGGATATTTTAAAGAAACTTGGCTACCGTCATTGTCCGTTTCCATATGTTCAAGAATAGTCAACGATAAATTACGATTACAAGGTAAGTAATTTTTTCGAGGTCGCTTATCAGCAACGACTTACCACTTTTCTCTACTGTGCCCGAGCTTTCTTTAAGGATACCGACGGCAAGTATCTCCCGCTGTTTGCGGGATTTTGCCCATGATAAGTGAAAAATACTTTAAACAGATTGCGGCAATTCAGTGGTTTAGTGAAATTGGTTACAATCTTTTCATTTACTCTAAAATTTTTATTATGATCCGAAGTACTACTACCTACCTTACCATCATAGGGCTTAGCCTTATTTTTCTGGTCCAGTCTTCCTTCGGCCAAATGGTTACCCTACCGCCTAGCGGGGATAACCAGAAAAGTGAAGTCACTCAGTATCTGGGGTCGCTGGCTAAGGTCACTATTAAATATAGCAGTCCGGATGTAACCTCCCCCTCGGGTGAAGACCGCACCGGACAAATCTGGGGGCAATTGGTACCCTACGGCATGAATAACCTGGGTTTTGGCACCGCTACCGAATCTCCCTGGCGAGCGGGAGCTAACGAAAATACTACTATTACTTTTTCGCACAATATGCTAGTGGAAGGCAAGCCTGTTGATGCAGGTACCTACGGACTGCATATGATCGTGGAAGAGAATGAACCGTGGACGCTAATCCTCTCTAAGAATACATCAGCTTGGGGCAGTTACTTCTACGACGAAAAAGACGATGCTCTCAGAGTGCAGATTCAGCCCGAAGAAAGTGATTTTCACGAGTGGCTCACTTATGAGTTTATTGATCGCCAAGCTGATCAGACTACTGCCGCCCTAATGTGGGAAAATAAGAAAGTGCCTTTCACCATTAAAGTACCCAATGTGACCGCTTTGTACCTGGATAATATGCAGCAGGAACTACAGTCTACCGCCGGATTTAGCTGGCAGGGCTGGAATCAGGCGGCTAACTTTGCGTTGCAGAATGACACCTTGCTCGATCAGGCTCTAGTTTGGGCGGAAAATGCCGTGAGTATGCCGTACATCGGGCAAGAAAATTTCAGTACGCTACAAACCAAAGGGCAGATACTGGATAAACTAGGCCGTACTGAAGAAGCCGAGAAGACGCTGATGCAGGCGATCGACCACCCTACCGCCAGCCCAACCCAGATTCATAGCTACGGTCGTCAATTGCTCACTCAGGGTAAGCAAGATAAAGCCTTGGAGGTTTTTAAACTTAACGCAGAGCGGCACCCCGATACCTGGCCCGTAAACGTAGGTCTGGCCCGTGGTTACTCGGCAGTAGGCGACTTTAAAAAAGCACTGAAGTACGCCAAAATGGCGCACGAACAAGCCCCCGACCCGCTGAACAAAGATAACTTGCAAGCAGCCATTCAAATACTAGAACAAGGTGAGGATTTTAATCAGTCTAACTAATCTTTGATTATTTCCCAAAAGGCTGAAAAGGATACGTGGGAAAATAGCATCATAGTGTTGTTCACCCACCTATTTTTTGCAGACAGTGTGCCGCTATTATGGAAAAAACGTTAACCGAAATTGTTCCGGTTCTTCCTTCGGCTAATATTGCAAGGGATGTTGCCTGGTACCACGACAAAGTTGGTTTCGAACTGGTATCCAGCGATGATATGTACGCGATTTTGAAGAGGGAGAAACTGTTTATCCATTTGCAATGGCACGCAGATACTCCCGACGACCCACTACTGGGAGGTTCCGTTATCAGGATCTTTACTACGAACATACAGCCAATATTCGATGAATTGGTAGAAAGAGGAACTGTGACTAAAGACAAACTACGGTTCGATACTCCCTGGAACACCCACGAATTTGGTTTCTATGACCTAAATAACAATGCGGTTTTTATGGTTGAGGACATTTAATCACAGTACCAAGTATGTTGTCTCGATAAAACGAGTTACTACCCGGTGACATCTACCAAGTAAGCCGGGCAATCTTACCGTCGGCTCCGCAAACCCAAGCTACCGAACTCTTTGGAGCACTCTGAATGCTGTGGTAGCCTGTCGTATCCAGGGCATTCCAGTTAGCTCCCATATCAGTAGAATAATCAGAACCAGTGGTACCCACGGCCACGTAGGTATCAGCCGTAGGTAAATAGGCTACTCCCGAACGGTAGCCCTGAGGAGGGGTAATGGCCGGGTACCAAGCTCGCCCTCCGTTAGCCGTGTACCCGGCGTTCCTCATTGTTAACCCCGGATTACGATAATCTCCCCCTACCATTACTCCTTTCAGGGTATCAGCAAAGGCTAGGGAAAAAACACCCTGAGAGGGGGTGCCCTGAGCTAGAGGACTACGGTTTACTTCCCAAGTTCGCCCTTCGTCGAGTGAACGGAAAATTCGGGCCACAGTGCCGCCGGTAGCAAACCAGACGCACGCCCTACCCACAGTAACAATGTTGGTTCCACTAGCCGCAAAACCCCCTTCACCGGACCTAGACGACAAAGAGCGTCCCAAAGGGGCAATCCGCCGCCAGTCTTCTCCTCCCCGGTTGGTCTTTAGCAACACAAAAATATTATCGATAGGATCACCCATCACCATACCGTGCTGTTCGCTCCAAAAGGCCATTCCATCCATAAATATATCCGGAAGCGTATCTTCCCACTGCTTCACCCAAGTGTCTCCTCCGTCTATGGTTTTAAAGATATAGGCTGGACTTCCTGCTGACAACACGTAAGCTACCTGATCACTGAATGCTTCAATATCTCGAAAGTCTACTGAATCAGTACCCCGAATGGACTTTCTCTCCCACTCCCGCCCTCCGTCCGTAGTGCGTAGTATGGTTCCAAACTGACCACTAGCCCAGGCCACCTCATCATCTACCGCACTTAGTCCTCGCAGGCTGGCAGTAGTGCCTGAGTCCTGAGATTCCCACTCAGGATAAAAGCCCCGGCGCTCGTTCTGATTACAGCCGATAACGATTATGCTAAAAATAATGGCAACCCAAATCTTACTTCTCATGGCTGCGAAGATACACGAAAAACTTTGGTGTCATAGCATAGTGTTATAGTGCTATGGCGACCGTCGAGCGGTGTTAGAGTATTATAGTGTTCAAGTGTTCAAGTGTTCAAGTGTTCAAGTGTTCAAGTGTTCAAGTGTTC
>CAZKCO010000067.1:0-10633 GCA_964551335.1 uncultured Roseivirgaceae bacterium | reverse complement strand
ATCACTAAACTACCTACTTATAAAAGTAAACAAGCCATCATTGTCTAGTAGAATGTATAGCTAACAATGAACCAGTGTTGATGAAAGCAAATCAGAAAAACCGTCTTCAGACTCCGGACTTCCAACTTCTAACAAATTAATTCTAAAGGAAACCTATTCTTAAAAATCGGGGTTGGAACTTGAGCAAAAGAAATTTATATTTGCACCCCAAATAAAATTTGCCATGAAAAGAACATTTCAGCCATCGCAACGGAAACGCCGAAATAAGCACGGGTTCAGAGAGAGAATGTCTACCGCTAGCGGACGAGCAGTGTTAGCTCGCCGTCGGGCTAAAGGACGGAAAAAGCTTTCAGTTTCTGACGAAAGAAGGCACAAACGGTAAGCCCTTCTTTCGGCTATTTTTGGTTAAGATTCTGACATCATTTTTTTTGCCTCCCTTTTTTCTTTCTGTTTCTCCTCAAAAATCACGTCACCTCCTTATCGCCGACTCATAATTTATCAATGTGCGAAAAACGTTTCCGAAGCGAGAAAAGCTAACGCATAAAAAGCGAATCGGAACGCTCTTTCAGCAAGGTAAATCAGAGGTGTTATACCCCATTCGCTTTATTTATCTACCTATGGCTGACCTTCCTTGTCATCAGGTATTATTTAGTGTGCCTAAGCGAAATTTTAAACGAGCTGTAGACCGAAACCGGATTAAGCGACAGATGCGGGAAGCCTACCGGCTTCATAAACAGCTAATTCCTTACAACCCTACGAATAATGTTCGCTTTTTGCTAGCGTATATTTATATTGGTAAACAGAAGATTGCTTACCAGCAACTAGAAACCAAAATAAAACAATCGCTAAACCGTTTAAATAAAGTCTAACCCCTCATTATTTCTTTCGCTTATGAGTACCAGAAGATTAGGCAAGTTATCATTTGCCGTTGTTGCCCTTGCTATTGTTGGATCAGTTGCCTTTCGTGGTCCTGGCGACCAGTACTTCGCTATCGCCAAAAATCTTGACATATTCGCTACGCTCTATAAGGAGGTAAATACCTACTACGTAGACGAAGTGAATCCGAACAAGCTGATGAAAATTGGTATTGATGCCATGCTTAAATCGCTTGATCCCTACACCAATTACATTCCCGAAGACGATATTGAAGATTATCGCACCATGACTACCGGACAGTACGGCGGTATTGGAGCTATTATCGGAAAACGAAACGGAAAAAATCTTATACTGATGCCCTACAAAGGGTTTCCGGCCGAGCAAAGCGGACTAAGAATCGGCGACGAACTGCTGGAAGTTGACGGAATAGATGTAACAGATAAAAGTGTAAGCGAGATTAGCAAACTACTAAAAGGGCAGGCTAACACCGACCTAACGGTGACCATTCAACGCTACGGCGAAGAATATACGTTACCTGTAACGCTGAAGCGAGAGCGAATCACCGTAGATAATGTTCCTTATTCCGGGATGGTGACCGAAGATGTTGGATATATCAAGTTGAGTAACTTCACTACCGGTGCAGGTCGGGAGGTTGAGAAGGCTTTAACAAAATTAAAAGAAGAAGGAGCAAAAAAGATTGTTTTTGATTTGCGGGGTAATCCGGGGGGGTTGTTGAGCGAGTCAGTCAATGTTTCTAATGTATTTGTGCCTAAGGGTTCGGAGATTGTTAGCACCAAAGGTAAAGTGAAGGATTGGAATAAAGTGTACCGGGCGCCTCATAGTGCGGTAGATACTGAGATTCCGCTGGCAGTTCTAACGAGCAGCCGCTCGGCTTCAGCTGCCGAAATTGTTTCGGGAGTAGTTCAGGATTACGACCGCGGAGTGCTGGTAGGTGAGAAAACTTTTGGTAAAGGATTGGTGCAGGCTACCCGCCCACTTACGTACAACTCTCAATTAAAAGTAACCACTGCCAAGTACTACACTCCTAGTGGTCGCTGCATTCAGGCCATTGACTACAGCCACCGGGGCGAAGATGGTAGCGTAGGCCGCGTACCCGATTCGCTACGCACTGCTTTCCAGACCATCAATGGACGAGTTGTGTACGACGGTGGAGGAGTAAATCCCGACATAAAAGCCAAGTCAGACCGACTGGCTCCAATTACGGTGAGCCTGTTTACTAAGAATTTGCTCTTCGATTATGCTACAAAATATTACTATGAGCATTCGGAAGCACCCGAAGCTAAGTCTTTTGAGCTAAGCGATACTGAATACCAGGATTTTCTGACTTGGTTATCGGATAAAGACTACGATTACATTACGGAAGTGGAGCAGACCATTGACGATTTAACTGAGATTGCCAAAGACGAGAAATACTTTCAGGATATTGAAGAGCAGATTGCATCATTACGCAAACAGGTGCAGCATAACAAAGAGCAGGATTTACAAAAGTTTAAAAGCGAAATAAAGGAGGCTTTAGAAGAAGAAATTGCAGCTCGCTACCACCTGTCTGATGGAAAGATAGAAGCTTCGTTTGACGACGACGTGGTGCTACAGGAGGCTATTAGCGTACTGAACGATACAGCTCGTTATAACGAGTTACTCCAAGCGCCGGAGTAAGTAGTTGCTCAGTAACGCACTATATCTTTGGATAACTTTAGCCGGCCTGGGAGGTGGATTCCTGGCCGGCTTTTTAGGTATTGGCGGCGGTATTATTTACATCCTTATTCTACCTGTAGCCCTTGAATACGTAGGAGCACCACAGTCCGAACTTGCCCAGTACATTATCGCCAACTCCATTTTCGGGACGGCCGCCGCCGCCCTGTTTGGCAGCATCGCCCTCATTAGAAATAAAGATTTTTACTGGCAGGAAGTAGTACTGGTTGGGGTAAGCGCCATTGTGACCTCCTATTTGCTTCTGTTCACTTTCGTGAATACCCCGCTCTATTCCAAGCAATTTTTTGATGCTTCGGTTATCGTATTCTTAAGCTTGATTCTCCTGCTAACCTATCTTCGGAGCAAGACCAACGTATTACTTAACCAGCCGGTTCGTAATACAAATTTATGGTACGTTATCTCGGGTGGTATTTCGGGGGCAGTATCGGCGCTATCGGGTTTGGGAGGGGGAACCATTACGGTGCCTCTGCTGCGTTCGGGATTGCACATGGATATTAAGCAGGCTAAATCAATTTCGTTAGGAGTAATTTTTATCACGTCTACGGCCATCACTATTTTTAACATGATTGACCAGCCCGCTGGCCAACTTGAGTTCGGACGGGTTGGATATATCGTTTTTCCGGTATCAGTTCCGCTTTCGATAGGAGTGCTGATTGGTAGCCCCTTGGGAGTGTGGGTTGCTAATAAAATATCTTCCCGCATCATCAGTTATATCTTTGTAGGGTTTCTTATTCTTGTTATTCTTCGAAAGGCTATAGAACTGATAACCTCGGTATGACCAGCATTCATTTGCACTGTACTTACTTCGCTGTTTTGTTCGCATTCTTCCTTAAACCCACGGGAGAAGTTTGTGCTCAGCGTATTGGTAGTTGGGATGCCTCGGTACCCGCATCGGCAGAAGGTAATACTTTGTCTCTGGCCTGGGCCGGCGGGTTAAACTCCGTTCAGTACAACAGTATTGATTTAAATAATGACGGACAGAAGGACCTACTGCTGTTCGATCGCTCATCTAATACCCTGCATCCATTTTTGCGACAGAATAATCAGTGGATATATGCGCAGGAATATGCTGCTTTGTTTCCAGCCAATTTGCAAAGTTGGGTGCTATTGGCCGACTATGATAATGATGGCGATCCGGATTTATTTACTGCTTCCGGAGGGCGGGGGATTTCGGCCTACCGAAACGATCGTGCGGGTAATGGTTTGCTAACCTGGACGCTGGTGGCTGAAACAATACGGACCACGGCTTTTGTGTCGGGAGCTACGGTAACACTACAGGTAAATTCTTCCGACTATCCGGCTATTACTGATATTGACCAGGATGGTGATCTGGATGTTATAAACTACAGTGTGGTCGGTAGCGGTGAATTAATTTTACACGAAAACCAGAGCATTGAGCAGTACGGCCACGCTGATTCGCTGATTTACCAAACCACTGATCTTCAGTGGGGAGACGTAGAAGAGTGTGACTGCGGACTGTTCGCGTTTGGCGATCAAACGTGTGATGACCTCAACGGAGGTTCGCGAAAGCTAAACCAGGAAAAATTGCAGCATGTTGGCGGAAAGACGCTGCTCGTTCTGGATGCCGATGGTGATGGTGATTTGGATGTGCTGACGGGTGATGAAGGATGCTTCGGAATTGCATTTCTGGAAAACGAGCCAGTAAATGGGCAGGTTTTTTTTCAGCGGGTAGCAACTGACTACCCTACCAATACGTTGCCCGCTACGTCACTTTTCTTTCCCGGCGCTTACCTAGCCGATGGCGACGGTGATAATGTCCCGGACCTAATGCTTTCGCCTAACGCTAGCACGAATACTGAGGATGCCATTGACTTTGAGCGATCTAGTTGGTGGTACCGCAACGAAGGAACTGCCCAGAACCCTCAGTGGAGCTGGTCAACTTCGGGCTTTTTGCAGGAAGATATGATCGACGTAGGTGAGAATGCTGCCCCGGCCTTGGCGGACTACGATGCCGATGGCGACCTGGATTTATTCATTGGAAACCGAGGGGTACAAAGAGCGGATGGCTACTACACCGGACTGTATCTTTACGAAAATATGGGAACTTCCCAAAACCCTTCCTTCCAATTTGTGACTAATAACCATCTTGACCTCAGCGAATGGGAATTGCAGGAATTAAAGCCCTATTTCACTGATATTGACCAGGATGGTTTGGTTGATTTGCTTATTAGTGGGCGCGAAGCTGTTTCCCGGGAAACGCGGCTGTATGCCCTGCTGAATCAAGCTGACGGGCTGGAGGCGCCTTATCAGTTTCTGACTGGGCAGCGGCAGGCGTTGGAACTGGCTTTTCGCTCGGAAGATAACCTGGCTTTTTACGACGTGGATCAGGATCAGCAAATGGACGTGCTGGTAGGTAAGCAGAGCGGTAATCTGATTTATTACCGCAACCAATCCGAAAGCTTTCCGCCTCAGTGGGTGCAGGAAGATGATGCCTTCGCCGGATTTGACCGAAACGCCCGCGGGCTTTTTCTAACCCCCGCAGTGATAGATGCCGATGGAACCGCTGAGATAATCAGCACCGACATAAGCGGTAGCTTGCTCGTTCGCCCCATAGACAGTGACGGCACTGAAAGTTCCGTAGATACCATACTGGTACAAAACGAATTATTGAATGATGCTGTGCCGGTGCAGTTAGGTCAGCAGAATTGGTTGACATTAGGTGCACTAAACGGAAGTAATCGGGTATCGGTAGTTATTGGTAGCCAGCGTGGAGGTGTTTCGCTGCTGCATCTCAACGTAGGTTCAGGGGAAAATCCCGGTGAGCAGGTAGCCCTACTGATCTACCCCAATCCAGCCACCGAAGGAACCACTACCTTGGAGGCCAGTGGCCTGATGCGCTCAGTGCAGGTAATCAATACCGCCGGTCAGCTAGTGCAAGACTACGTTTTGTCAGAACCGCTAAGCGAAGTGAACTTAGAGTCGGCTACCTTACCCACCGGTCTTTATATCATCCGGGCGTTTTTTGCGCAGGGCGGAGTCGTAAGCACCAAGCTACTGGTGCATAACTAATGTAAGTACTGCCAAATATAGTTGGATGGGGTTATTTGTTTACGTAGCTGTACGCGATGATGATATCGGAATTTATCAATCCCCCTGGGAACGGTGGCTCCGGCAGCATTTTCCGGCTTGGGTATTTATAGATTTGGATAACCAATCCGATCCAGCATTTTTATCTTATGTTCAACAAGCAGTAAAGGAGCACACTCGCACTATCGTGATGATCGAGTTGGTAGCGGGTACCACCGTCCCTTTAGGCAGTGCCTTCACTTTACTTCAGCGATTGGCGCGGGAAAAAGCAGACCAAACCGCTTTTCTTCTACAGGGTGAGCATCCTGCTTTGAAAAAAATGGGTAAAGCCTTTCGCCTCTTTTATCAGACAACCTCCCAAGAAGAAACTGAACAGTGGTTAATAGAGATTTTATGAGTTGATTGAGAAATCATCAGCGTCTAGATGAACCGGAAATTTCTGTCGATAGGCTTTTAAGTTATCATACGACAGCTCCATCGTATAGATACAATCCTGATCAGCCAAATCGGCTAACACCTCACCCCGGCAGTCAGTAATCATGGATTCTCCGGAATAAGTAACTCTATTTCCATCCTCCCCTACCCGGTTGACACCAAGGGTATAGCAAGAATTTTCAATGGCGCGACCAGCCAGCAAAAGTCTCCAGGCCCGGTTACGGAGGGCAGGCCAGTTGGCTACGTATAGCAGTACATCATAGGCCAGTGTTCCGTCAGGCTTAATGTGGTTCCGGCTCCATACCGGAAAGCGTAAATCATAGCAAATCAGCGGACATATTTTCCATCCTCGGATTTCTTCTATCAGCAGTGATTCGCCGGCGGTAAAGGTTTTTTCTTCCTGCGCCATACGGAAAAGATGGCGTTTATCGTAAAAGGAAAAACTGCCGTCGGGCCGCATCCATAGTAGGCGGTTATAATAGTTTTGCTGCTCCCGAACAATGTAACTTCCCGTAACCACAGCCTTCGTTTGGGCAGCCTGTTGCTTCATCCACCGGAAGGTTTTGCTGTTCATCGGTTCCGCCAACCCTGCTGCTTCCTGAGTGAAGCCAGTAGAGAACATTTCGGGAAGGATAATTAGATCGGTAGGCCGGTCAATTTGCCAGATTTTTTCTTCCAGCATAGCGAGGTTGGCGTCGATCTGCTGCCAGTAGAGGGGAGTTTGAAGTAAAGTAATAGTTAGCGGATTCATCCGTTTAAGTACGGCGTACTGCCTTGGCGGGTAGCTTTACTCGGTAGTTGGCATCAACCTGGCCTTTACTAATATTGCCTAGCTTTCCTTTGATTAAGCGCTTCTTTAGGCCTTTCACGTGGTCTACAAAGAGTACGCCCTCAATATGATCGTACTCATGCAGAATAATTCGGGCAGGCATGCCTTCTAAGGTTTCGGTATGCTCCTGCCAGTTTTCGTCCTGGTACTGAATGGTGATTTTTGGTGGGCGTTGCACATCGGCCCGGATGCCCGGAATACTCAAGCAACCTTCCTCAAAAGGGAAGTCGTCACCTTCGGTTTCTAGAATTTCCGGATTGATAAATACCCGGCGAATACCTTCTTTTCCTTCATCTTCGTCTAGCGGTGTGCTATCGATCACAAACATGCGGAGGCTTTTGCCGATTTGCGGAGCTGCCAGCCCTACCCCACTTGCCTGATACATCGTTTCGAACATATCTTCACTGAGTTGTTTTACATCAATATCCGACTCAACGGGTTCTGCCGGTTTCTTAAGCACGGGATCGCCGTACAGCACAATAGGATAAATCATACCTTACTTTCTAAATACGATTGCAAAATAATAGTGGCGCTTACCTTATCAATGTTACCCTTCTGCCGTCGGTACTTCTTCGTAGTACCTCCGGCTATCATAGCGTCTAACGCCATTTTAGAGGTAAAGCGTTCATCTTCCCAATAGATGGGCTGGGTAAAATGTTTTTTTAGTTGTTTGGCGAAAGTTTTAGCAGGTTGGGTAGCGTGCGTGTCGGAGTTATCTAGGTTTCTAGGTAGCCCTACCACAAAGGCATCAACGGTTTCGGTTTGGCAGTATTGTTTGAGGTAGTTAATAACTTGCGAGGTAGTAATTGTTTCTAAAGGAGTAGCAATAATTTGGAGTGGATCAGTTACTGCTATGCCTACCCGCTTCAGCCCGTAGTCAATCCCCACTAGTCGGCCCATGCTAGTTTAGGCGGACTTTAGCCCGCATTAGCTTTTGTACCTGCTTCTCCAACATGAGGGCTTTGGGGAACAGGATTTCATTTTCTACGCTAGCATGCACGCATAAATCTCGCTCAAACTTTTGTAGTTCGGCATAAATTACCCGTAGGTGTAGGCTATCAATACCCTCGGTAGCGTAACCGTTAGTTATTTGTCTAATTCCCTCCATTTCATCATCATCCATATCGTGGTGCATAGCAAATTCCTGAATAGAGTGCTTCTCCATGCTAAGGTAGAGGTTAGACGATAACCGTTCACTATAGGAGGCTTCCTGTAAAGCTAGCACATAGGAGAAAAACTCGTCCTCTTCTTCGTAAATGTGGTATATCAAATCTTCAATAAACAATGGAAACACAAATTGAAGATCTTCTACAATAGTAGGATGCTGATGCTTGGGTAGATTATGAATCAGCTTACTCAAATAAGGTAGGCGTTGCTTGATAAATTGAAAGTGGGTATGCTTCAGGTAAGCAATAATGATATCAACCGGAAGAGAGGAAAGTGACACTGAGTAATCTTCGTCCTGCTCATACACTGCCTCCAAATCTTTGATAACTTGATGAACATTGAGGCCGTGCTCCCGACAAACCTGCTCTAATGTCTTCTCATCGTAGTCGTAAAATTTTATTCCGAAGTAATAAAGAACAGATGCGTACGCATAATTCTCATCAACTAGCTCGGCAATACGTCGTTGCGTATGGATGTTCATCGGTTCCAATATCAGAAAAAATGTATCGTTCTTATTATATAAAATTAGGGGTTTGTAACATTATATTCAACTTTACAGAACGAAAGACCCCTATTTATGTTATTTTAGTACGTAATTAGCTATATTGACGTTCATTTTTTCTATACAGCCTCAAACACTTATCAGCCCTAAATCATTAATCATATTACTAATTGAAGAATCGTGAGTAGAACCAAGAATTCAAATTTTCAGATTCGGCTTCCTATTCTGCTAACCATTGCAGTAGCAGCCGGAATTCTTATCGGAGCCACAATGGCCGATGGAGATGGTGCTAAAAATGATATTGTTAGCGGCTATCTTAAATTTAAGGAAATCCTGACCTACGTTCAGCGAGATTATGTAGATAAAGTAGATACTGACGAATTGGTAGAAACGGCTATCAGCCGTATGCTGGAGAAGCTTGATCCCCATTCGGTGTACATTCCCGCTAAGGAGTTAGAACTGGCTAAGTCCCAGTTAGAGGGAGAGTTTGAGGGTATCGGTATTGAGTTTAATATTATAAAAGATACTATTTACGTTGTAGCTCCACTTAGCGGTGGCCCTTCGGAAGAAGTAGGCTTACAAAGCGGCGATAAGATCGTGAAGGTGGATGGAGATGTAGTAGCTGGTACGGGTATTGACAATCGCGATGTTTTTGATCTGCTGCGCGGTAAAAAAGGTACTGAAGTAAAGGTAGGAATCAAGCGAAAGGGTGCTAAAGACTTACTAAACTTCACCATCATCCGCGATAAAATTCCTCAGGAGTCGGTAGACGCTAGTTACATGGTAAACAATGAGATTGGGTACATTAAAGTGAGCCGATTTGCTGCCAGTACCTATGATGAGTTCCGTCAGGCGCTAACCGAGCTAAAGTCTGAGGGTATGAGCAAACTTATCTTAGATTTACAAGGAAATCCGGGTGGATACATGGACCGAGCCATCAATATGGCCGATGAGTTTCTAAGAGACAATGCCATGATCGTGTATACCGAAGGTAAGCAACCTCGCTATAACTCTGAAGCTAGGGCTTATCGCGAAGGACAATTTGAGCGTCAGCCAATCATTGTACTGATAGATGAAGGTAGTGCGTCAGCTTCGGAAATTGTTGCTGGTGCTTTGCAAGACAACGACCGGGCATTAATTGTTGGCCGTCGTTCTTTCGGTAAAGGCTTAGTACAGATGCCAATCCCTTTAGATGATGGATCTGAACTAAGACTAACGATCTCTCGCTATTACACCCCAAGTGGCCGCTCAATTCAAAAACCTTACGAAGAAGGATCTAAAGAGTACAGCCAGGATATGCGGCATCGTTATGAACACGGTGAATTGTTCAGTGCTGATAGCATTCATTTTGATGACTCGCTTAAATTCGAGACTATCAACAAAGGACGCATCGTATACGGCGGTGGTGGTATTATGCCTGATTTCTTTGTACCGTTAGATACATCAAACCTTAGTAATGCTTCTCTAGGTAAGCTGTACAATACTAATGCTATTCGCGAGTATACCCTACTTTACTACGAGAATAACAAAGCTGAATTGGAAGCAATGGATTATGAGGATTATCGCAGAGATTTTGAAGTGAGCGATAAGATGTTAGACGATTTATTCAATATTGCGCGGGAAGCCGGCGAAGAAATTGATGAGGAAGAAATGGGGCAGGCAATAGATTTTATCAGGAACCGAGTGAAAGGACTTATTGCCCGAAGCGTATGGGGCAATGACGGAGCCTTCCCGATCTTTAATCAGCAAAACGTGATTTTACAAAAAGCACTAGATCTTTTTGATGAAGCCGAACGGCTAGCTAGTCGCTAAAAATCGCACAATTAACGTTCTCAGAGGGGCTATTTGCATAGCCCCCTTTTTATTCGATATTTTTCTTGAGAGTTTAGAACTAATTAGAATTCATTGCGGTTGAATAAATCGCGAACGATAATAAAGAAATAAATTTCAATAAAATTTACTCTTCTTTATTGCGAGTTAAAAAAACCTTCCTACCTTTGCGATCCCGTTTGAGTGAAGAAGTTACTGAGGGGGATAAAAAA
>CAZKCO010000066.1:0-13998 GCA_964551335.1 uncultured Roseivirgaceae bacterium | reverse complement strand
GATGATGAGGGGGCGACCGGCACCGATGAAGTAACCGTGACCGTGAATAGTCCGGTAACAAATCCAGATCAGATCATCATAGAAGCGGAGTGTGCTTCAGTGATTGGTGGCGACTGGACGATAGCTAGCGATGGTTCAGCTTCCGGGGATCAATACGCGGTGGTAGAATCGCTACAAAGCATCGCTTCAGCACCCATCGGCGCTGATAGCCGTCTGCTATTCAACGTAGAGATTGGTCAAGCTGCTAGCTACCATCTGTTTGCTCGGGTACGTGCTCCTTCTTCTTCTAGTGATTCGTATTGGGTACGCATTAATGGGGGCAACTGGATTCGCTGGTGGCAAGGGTTGATTCGGGGTTCCCAGTTCAATTGGAACGAGGTAACGAATAGTCCATTTGCCTTACAGGTAGGTAATAATACTATTGAGTTTGCCTATCGGGAAAGTAATACTCAACTGGATAAGCTACAATTGAATCTAGATGGGGCTTTGCCTACTGGATTGGGTGGACCTGAGGGTTGTTCCGGAGTACCGGAAGCCAACATTGTGGCCAGTACCACCGAAGGGTTAGCACCATTGACGGTGAACTTTGATGGTAGCAACTCCCGCGATACGGATGGAAGCATTATCAGCTATGCGTGGAACTTTGGGGTTGCTGGGGCGACAGCGAGCGGTGCTCAGGCTATTTATACCTTTGCTGATCCAGGTGTTTACACGGTGAGTCTCACTGTCACCGATGATGAAGGACAAAGTGATATAGCTACAGTAGAAATTCGAGTGACGTCTGATGAACCTGTTCCTGGCCAAATCATTATAGAAGCGGAGTGTGCTTCAGTGATTGGTGGCGACTGGACGATAGCTAGCGATGGTTCAGCTTCCGGGGATCAATACGCGGTGGTAGAATCGCTACAAAGCATCGCTTCAGCACCCATCGGCGCTGATAGCCGTCTGCTATTCAACGTAGAGATTGGTCAAGCTGCTAGCTACCATCTGTTTGCTCGGGTACGTGCTCCTTCTTCTTCTAGTGATTCGTATTGGGTACGCATTAATGGGGGCAACTGGATTCGCTGGTGGCAAGGGTTGATTCGGGGTTCCCAGTTCAATTGGAACGAGGTAACGAATAGTCCATTTGCCTTACAGGTAGGTAATAATACTATTGAGTTTGCCTATCGGGAAAGTAATACTCAACTGGATAAGCTACAATTGAATCTAGATGGGGCTTTGCCTACTGGATTGGGTGGACCTGAGGGTTGTTCCGGAGTACCGGAAGCCAACATTGTGGCCAGTACCACCGAAGGGTTAGCACCATTGACGGTGAACTTTGATGGTAGCAACTCCCGCGATACGGATGGAAGCATTATCAGCTATGCGTGGAACTTTGGGGTTGCTGGGGCGACAGCGAGCGGTGCTCAGGCTATTTATACCTTTGCTGATCCAGGTGTTTACACGGTGAGTCTCACTGTCACCGATGATGAAGGACAAAGTGATACAGAAAACTTACTAATTACAGCTTTAGATCCTACCCCTGCTAACCAAGGACCGGTTGCAGATGCGGGTGCTGACCAGACGGTGGTGGATGCCGATGACAACGGCAGTGAAGAGGTGACTTTAGACGGAAATGGTTCTACAGATAGCGATGGTACGATTGCCAGCTACGTCTGGAGTGAGAGCGGTACGCAGCTTGCGACGGGAGTAAATCCGACGGTAAGTTTACCAGTAGGAAGTTATACCATTACGCTGACTGTGACTGATGATGACGGAGCTACCGGAAATGACAACATACTTGTAACCGTAGATACGCCCGTTCCTACTATTCCAGTAGCGAATGCAGGCCCAGATCAGTTGATAATCGATTCCGATGAGAATGGTACCGAAGAGGTAGCACTTGATGGCACTGCGTCTAGTGACGCTGATGGCAGTATAGTAAGTTACGAATGGTCTGTGAGTGGGAGTGTGATAGCTACTGGTGCCAATCCACTAGTTATTCTACCTATTGGAACGACCTCAATCTTATTGGTGGTCACTGATAATGACGGAAACACGGATTCAGACGAGGTTGAAGTAACAATTGAGGTCCCAAATGCAGTAGAAGAATACACTCTTTATGTTAACTTTAGTAATGATGGTTTTAGCCCTCAAGAATTTGTTGCCCCTTGGAATTATACCGGAAGAGCAACTCGAGATAATCCAATAGTTAATGACTTGAAGGATGAAAACGGTCAATCTACTGGAGTTAGTTTGAGATTATTTGCTTCTACCGCCAATGGCGACCGTTGGAACGGTAGTAGTAACAATGGAGTAAATGGCACTTTATATCCATCCGAAGTGATGGAAAGCTATTATTTCGTTGATTTTTGGTCACCAGTAACCATGACTTTGGAAGGATTAAATCCGGCTTTATTTTATGATTTCACTTTCTACGGAGGCACTAATGAAAGTAATCGGTCAGCTGAGTATAGCATAAATGGACAAACAGTGACACTGAATACTAGTGCTAACGCTACTGAGACGGCCACAATCGCCGGAATAGTTCCTACTGCCGCAGGTAATATCAATATAACAGTGGGTACGGGTAGTAGCTTCAGAGCTGTGCTCAATGCGATGGTTGTAAACGGCTATTTAACTGCTACACCAGCTGCTATGACAAGTAATTCTCCCAAAGCAGTGACAACTTCTACCAGTGCCCGAATAGATACTGAAGAGTTTGGTGAAATAAACCTAGAGTTGCTACCAAATCCTACTTCCTTTGATAACATACAATTATCAATAAGCAATTATGACTCAGGAACTAGTCTGTTGGTAGAGTTAGTTAATGCCTCTGGGACGCTTATCATGAGTCAGCGCTACAACACTAAAGGTCAAAGTCTTGAAAATGTAAGAATAGAGGTAGCTGACCCTATAAATGGTGTTTATTTTGTGAGAGTAACACAGGGTTCTTCGGTAGTCCAAAAACGCTTAATAGTTTATTAATTAGAGATGTTCACCATTAAGCTATATAAAGTAGGTAGAGCGCTTTATTTAAAAGGTTTGTAGAATGGTATATAATGCTCAGTCAAATAAGTTTGATTTGGTAGTTGTTGGTACTGGGTTTGCCTCTTCTTTCTTTCTTAAGAAGTATCTTGAGAAAGCTAAAGGTCAACCAAAAATATTGGTACTAGAACGAGGTGTACGTTTTTCGCACGCTGAAAGACTAAGGTACAAACAAACCAATGACACGTATAACGGAATAAGTTGGAAAACAGCTGAGCGGGCATTCATTAACGGGAACCCTGATAAGAAATGGGTGTTTGATCCAAATTTTGGCGGCAGCTCTAATTGCTGGACAGGTTGCACACCGCGCTTTATGCCTAATGACTTCAAGCTTAAGTCTAAATATGGGGTTGGAAAGGACTGGCCCATTGCATACGAAGACCTGGTTGCTTACTATGAAGAGGCTGAGCAAATAATGGCGGTGGCTGGTCCTAAAGTTACTCCTTTTCCGAAAAAGAATGAATACCCTTTACCACCTCATCAGTTATCAACTGTTGACAAAATATTGCAGAAAGCTTATGGTGAATTGTATATAAGTCAACCAACTGCTCGTGCTAGTCAAGCTGTAGGAAATAGAGCAGCCTGTTGCAGCAGTGCAGTTTGTAACCTCTGTCCCATAAACGCTAAATTCACCGTAGAGAATACATTGACTCCATTATATGAAAAAGCAGAAATTAAGGTTGAGTATGGGGCCAGAGTGTATAGCTTAGACTTAGTAGGAAATGTGGCCCGTACGGTACTCTATGAAGTTGAAGGAGAGCGAAAACAAGCGTTTGGAGATATTATTGCTTTAGGAGCAAACGCAATATTCAATGCTCACATACTCTTAAACGCCGGTGACAAAAATAAAAATACGGGGCGAGGACTTTGTGAACAAGCTGGAGTGTACGTTGTCTTACATTACCACAATCTAAGTAATGTTGGAGGGGGGTCAGTAATTCCGGCGAACGGTTTTATGATGTATGATGGTAATCATAGAAAGGAGCGAGCTGGATGTCTTATTGAACATCACAACTTACCTTATATCAGAAATGAAAGCGGTAAATGGAGAATGTTGTCTAAGTTTAAGTTTGTATATGAGGATATTCCTGATGATGACAATCGAGTATTACCATCCGATGATGTATTTCTTCCTAAAGTGAGTTTTAAAGGACATTCTCAGTACACATTAAAAGCTATAGACCGTTTAAGCGAAGATATAGAGAATTTCTTCAGTGTTTTGCCAATTGAGAAAATTGTAAAGGATAATTATATTCAAAAAACTGAGGCGCATATTTGTTCTACTACTCAAATGAGTGAAGATCCGAATGATGGGGTGGTAGATGCAAACTTGATACATCATCAGTACCGAAATTTGTTAGTTCTCGGTAGTGGGGTTTTTCCGGCTATATCCCCGGCAAACCCAACCTTGACATTATCAGCTCTTTCCTTGAGAGCTGCCAATTTGCTCTAGCAGTAATATAAAAGTATATATGACTAGACGCGACTTTATAAAAATTATTTCTGGATCCGGAATTGCGATTGCTACGGGCTATTTGGTTGTTACTGATTTCTATGATGTTGTTGACAGACTTATTAGAAAGGAACTCGCTTATTTACGAATTAGCTACGATGTCTATGATAAATTCATTTCTGAGGTTAGGAGAGAAAAAGCTATTAACCACTTTGGAAAGAAGAAAGAATGGTTTATTGGAGTACATTTTACGTTAGGAGAATTTATAAGTAAAATACTGCCATACCGATATAAGTATGAACAGTACCAAAACGATATAATTGCTACGTTTTTGCTTTCAACAGACTTTTTCTTAAATAACATGAATGAGAATAGGTCAATCAAATATATTGGATTGTATCATCCTTACAAACAAGCATGTAGTAATCCGTTTTCTGCTAATTTTTACTCATCCTAGAACTTACGATCATGACTACCACTCACCCGGATAGTAATTATGTAGTAGCGAACAGCACGCGCAAGATGCGCCATTTTCTTCCGTATATTCACAATTTTAGAGGCATTGCGATTCTATACATAGTGGCTTTTCATTGCCATAGCTCATTCGGGTGGGGTTATCACGATTTAGAAAAAAGAATCTGGAATTCACTAGTAGTATACGGTACAGTATTGTTTGTATTTATCGCTGGTTTTTTATTTCAACATCTAAATGGGCAAGATAGAAATTATGACTTCAGTTTTGTTACCTACTTAAAAAAAAAATAGTATACGTCATAGTTCCTTATATCATTGTTTCTATTCCTGCTATTGCGGAAAAGCTATTTTTTTCTGAGACTGATTTTCCTTGGATGCCAGCTACGATAGAAGAAAGTAGCCTCTTTATTCAGGTATTATACATGCTAATCACTGGCAAGCATTTTGGCCCATTTTGGTTTATTCCAATGATTAGTCTGGTCTATCTGCTTGCAGTTCCTTTACTGTATTTAGATCGCTCTTCTTGGTTTTATAAATACGTGTTTCCCGTAATATTTCTGGCTGGATTTTTTCTTTATCGTTTTGGTTATAACTCTTCTATTTTTGAATCATTGTTCTATTTCTTACCTATCTACATATTCGGAATGTGGGCGAGTCGCTATCATGAAAAAATCGTGGAAAATAGAAATATCTTATTACCTATTTTGCTAGCGATTTATATCATTATATCCTTTCTAGAAGTAAGCGATGTATTTGCTATCGGGAAGACCTATGGATTTGATGAAGAACTTAAGAGTAATGCTTATCTGTTTAATTTTGGCAAATTAAAAGCAACAGCTTTATCCGTTATCATTTTGTTGGTATTACATGGGTTGCAAAGTATTACTGCGAGACTTTGGGGAGTTTTTGCATCCTATAGTTTTGGAGTCTTTTTCTTACATCTGTACGTGATTCGCTCATTAGAATTAATTATTGAGAAGTTGGGCATTAATATTACTTTCAACAGCCTGATATATTTAGTTCACGTAGTTCTGATCATAGTGATTTGCCTTGTAATTATTAGAGTGATAAAACTTTTTTTAGGACGGAACAGCCGCTTTGTGATTGGCTGCTGATAAACAGGGCGTTTATAAGTCTGAGTTAAAACTCTTAACATGTTAAAGAAGGCCTCAATTATTGTTTTAATTTCACTAGCTGTTTTTGTTCTGAATAATCAGTTTTTGGAAGGCTATATGGGGTCTTTTCAATCGCTAGGGGATGAAATCGCTGCCCCTGCACAAGAGCTTGAAGAATGGCACCTAAACAATAAAGCTCCTTTTGAATACCGGATGCTTTTTCCTGCTATAGTTCATGGAATATGGAATATTACGGATCAATCAAACTTGACTTTCTACTGGAGCTACGTTAGCGTCAGTTACCTATTTTTGGTCGCCGCAGCGTTAGCTTTTTTTTGGCTACTTAAAAACATTGGGTTTTCAGCACAATTTTCATTAATGGGAGTAATTACTTTTTTACTGATGCCTCCTTTGTTGTTAGCGTATACTCTTCCAGTGCACACCCGTGAAGACACTCTTGGTTATTTTCTGTTATGTATAGGTCTCACTTCACTAATTCGCAAAAAATACGGTTGGTATATAGTAATCAGTATCATTAGTGTTTTCTGCCGCGAAACTCTACTCATCCTTCCTTTTGTTTTCTTGTTTTTTACAAATGATTATACTTTTCAAAAACGGGTATTTCTAGCATCCTTGCCTGTTATAGCTTGGTTGATGATTCGCGTGCTCGTTGAAACGAATAAATTTAATTATGACCCACTGGAAGGTTTTAAATGGAATATTGATAACCCATTACAAGTTGTAGCATTTGCCTTTATAACCTTTGGCCCTTTATGGATTGGAGGTGTTTTTGGATACATAGAATGGATGCAAAAGAAATTATCTTGTGGAAAAGAGCTTGGTCACTTCTGGCTAGTTGCTAATTCGGCACCTTGGGCTATTTTGTTGATTATTATTACCACCTTCTTAGGAGGTATTTACAACGAAATACGTCTACTTTATCTTGGCTTTCCTTGGGTTATAATTCTGTCCATGCTTTTTACTAAAGTCAATTACCAGAAATTTCAAACTCTCATGAGAACCTCATTATACAAATGGTACGTAGGGATATTGGTTGTAATATCCGCTATTGGCATTTTTATATCGGTAGACAATAGTCATTCTATGGTTTTGTGGACCCAGAATCAGGTACCAGTTCAGATTTGGCTGATAGTCGGTCTTGTCATGACTTTTTTTACATTAGCAACTTTTCCATTGTTTTGGGTAGCTACTAAACAGGAAGTTCGTTACTCTAACACACTATGAGTAATACAAAAGAAGATAGTGAAAAAAACAAGAGTGATTATTTCCCACTACAAATTGGAGATAAAATACTTCGATGGGTAGAATGGGCGATTATTATCGGTTTTTGCTCAATTCCTCTTTTTGTAAAGTTTCCGTTTCGCATCAACCTTTTTCTGGCTTGGGAAGGAGCTTACCGACTATCGGAAGGTCAAATTCCATTCCGAGACTTTGGAATGCCTCTTGGCTTTGGTTTTTGGATTATACCTGCATTTTTTTTTAAAATATTCGGGCCGCAAATGATCACTTTAGTTAAAGCTCAAGTTCTTATCAATGGAATTACTATCTGGTCTTTTCGCTCCATTTTAAAAACACTTAAAATTGATGCATCACAACGTTTAATTGCGCTGTTGGTATTGGGGTTGACTTATATTTTAATCAATTTTTGGCCCTGGTACAATAACATGGTCTTTGTATTTGAACTACTAGCAGTGCAGACTATATTGCTTGGCACTTATCAATACAAAGGATTTAAGTCTACTTTATTAATTGTATTGTCCGCATTTTTTGTAGTGCTATCCATCTTTACTAAGCAAGATGGCGGTGGTTTAGCGCTTATTTTAGTTAGTGCTTTGTTAATGTTTTATGTATATCGCCACCAACATTGGTCTCTGCTAAGAACCTTCATAATCAGTGGGGTGCTATGGGGATTAATAGCAGTAGTCCCCTTCATGTTCTATGATTTTGAGTATTGGTTCAATTACGGGCAATCACCGCATTACTCCCGAATTAACATGTATGATTTCTTAGATGCTGTACTTGGTGAATCAATGGTAATCAAATTATACATTGCCTTGATCTTATTATTGCTGGTTAATCGATTTCGGAGCTGGGAGAGGTTTTGGAAAGAGGAGCAAGCAGTACTCATGGCTTTATTAAGTTTAAGCTTTCTCTGTCAGGCGCTATTAGTTCAAGTAACAAGTTACATCCCTCACAATGTAAACGTATATTTCCATAGTTTTGCAATTATTTCTATCATATATCTTGCTCAAGATCAAGTACCCTGCAATAGAGTCTCGATACTGATACCATCTATTTTCTTAGTATTTTTTTGTTTCTCAGGCGACTATTGGCTATACGCCAACCGTATTTTTCGTAAAATATTTCCTGTGCAGAATACGCAAGCGGTGGTTTCCAAGAATACATGGTCGTTATCCGACAGCACTACACAGGTTAGTCGCTCTAACTGGGTTGAGTCGGATTATTGGGTATTTAATGATATTTACTTACCAGAAGAAACTATTCGTGGTATCAAAAGTATTGAGGAGCTAGCCATAGTTAAAGAAAAAGGAGGTGAATTGCAGGTTTTGAATATGACCGAACTAACTCCTTTAGTACAAATTTTAGGTTACAAATTAGAGTCCGGAGCTGATTACCCTTTGTGGTTTCACTACGGCGTTTCTATGTTTGACCGAGAGGTAGATAGATTCTGCCAAAAAATAGAGGATCATGAGTACGATCTAATTTTGTTTGAGACTATTCCCAACCTAAATGATTTTTATCCATCGGCTGTCAGAAATTGCATTCTTCAACACTATCAGCTACAGGAGCGTTTCTTAGCTCCTCGAGTAAAACACAATGCTCATATTGAAGTGTACACTCATAATTAGGTTGGGTTAAGTAACGGATTAACTATCTGCCAGAATGAGGATACTCGATCTTTCCAGGTATTCTTATGGGCAAATGATATTCTTTTCTGAATTAAGGTATCCTCATGTTTTTGAGAGATCCCTTCGTCAATTAGCTGAGAAAAAGATAGACCATTTTTGGCAAGATAGCATACACTACTAAAAGTGAGAACGTCATCCGAAAAATCAGTAGTAACAACCGGTTTACCCATAGCAAGATATTCGTTTATTTTGAGAGGATATATACTAGCAGTAAGTGTGTTTTTTACGAAAGGAATAATTGTGCAAGAAAAATAACGTAAGTATCGAAAGAGCTGGTTGTGAGGTTTAGGCCCGATAAAGACAACATTTGATAAATCATCAAAGCTATAGTTGTGATAAGAACTATCATTACGTGGTCCGATTATTACAAATGTTTTGTCTTGATGATCAAGAATAGTTTGGTACAACAGCTCGTAATCGATTCGCTGGTCTAAGTTGCCAATATAACCTACAATATCTTGACCTATTTCTGCTAAATCTTCGGGTTTACTGACCTGTTCTACTTGGCAAGGGAATGACTCAAGCTCTACTGCATTTGGTAAATAGTGAACGTTGCAATGCGAAATCCCCTTAAGTTTGCGTACTAATTTTAGAGAAGTAGCAAAGCTAATATTGGAGGCTTTGATTGCCTCTACTTCTAATGTTACTCCGTGTTTTGCACCGTAATTTACTTGGCTGATATCGTCTCGGGACTGATATACCATTAACCTAACTGGTGAGTTACTGGGTACTATTCCGTGGTAGAAGGGATTAAAAGAATTAAAGAAAATGTACTGGCGAACTTGGTAGCGTTTGAGAAGACTGTCTAAGTTTCGTTTTACAATATGACGGTTAATTCTAAGAAAAAATGAATATAGACTTCCGGGAGGAAGAAAGTTAATCGGGAGGGTTAGCGATGGGGTAACTGCGTAGAAAGAGGGACCAAGATGTGGAAGGTGTTGATAGCGGTGTTCAGTCGAAAAAAAACGCTTAAGTCTACTTTTAATCTTAGAGTGCTTAAAATCAACAGTAAAGTCTTTGATAGTGAATGGGTTGTCAAAGTAGAAAACCCGATGACTCTTTGAGAATTCTTTGGCTAGTGACAATGCAGCAGAAGAAATTTCATTGTCCCAGCTTGACATACTGATAAAGATAATATCCATAAGTAGAAAGCAATCTAGAAGATAGAAAGCAATGTATGAGTCATTACTGAAATAGTAAAAAACATAATTATTTTGTTTTAAAAGTTGTAAATTTAACCTAAATTATTTTTAGAATGATCAATTTACCAAACTTTCTAATTGTAGGTGCTGCTAAATGTGGTACAACCTCAATGAGCGAGTACTTAAAACAGCATCCGCAGATATTTATAAGTGAAGTAAAAGAACCGCGCTTTTTATCCAGTCAGATTACTTCATTTCCGTTAACGGGGCCTGGCGATGCTAAACGAGAAAGCAGATATATTAAAGATTTTAAAAGCTATTGTGAACTATTTCGCTCGGCTAACGGACACGTGGCTATTGGTGAAGCAAGTGCGGATACATTGTATTTTCATCATAAAACTATTCCAGTAATAAAAAAATATATTGGTGACCAACCCAAGATAGTTATTATGTTACGCGATCCGGTAAAACGTGCATTTTCAGCTTACCAACACTTAGTACGCGACCAAAGAGAAACACTGAGTTTTGAAGAAGGCTTACGTTCTGAAGCTAGCCGTATTCAAGAGAATTATGAACTGATTTGGTACTACCGGGGAGTAAGCCAATATTTGGAAGCGATACAGTCTTTTATGAAAAATTTTGAACAGGTGCATGTAGTTATTAATGAAGATTTTCAGACCAACCCTGTTCGAGTTTTTCAAAATATCTTTGAGTTTCTGGAAGTTGACCCAGCTTTTTGTATTGATACTTCTATTCGTTATAATGTATCTGGAGTTCCACGTAGTCAGTGGTTACACAATTTTTTGTTTGAGGAAAACTGGCTGAAGCGGGCAGTTAGGCCTATTACTTATAGAATTACTTCCAACAAATTCAGACAGCAAACATCAAGTAAATTACTTAACCGTAATCTACAGCGCATGAGAATAAACTCAGAAACTGAAAATCAATTGAAGCAAGAATTTCGAGGAGAAAAACTTAAAATCGAAGAACTATTAAATCGCAATCTGCCCTGGCTAGCTAACTAAAACTCCGAAATGACTATCAAATTCCTAATCTTATCGTTGTTCAGCATCACGATACTTTGTTTTCAGAGTTGTGGATCTTCTTGTGAAGAGTGTCAATTAGAGATGCGTATTCCTATAAACTCTGATATGATTATCAACGAAAATGCAGTAGGTGAAAGTTTTCATTTGGTAGACGAACAAATGCGATGGCAATCTGGGCCACTATCATTTCGTCCCGAAAGTATTTGGAAACCAGAGTTTAGCTGGAATGAACCGCTTCACATAGCTATAGACCTAAAGAGCATACATTCAGTTCAAAGCTTAGTTTTATACAGAAATGCCGAACTATTTGATGATGTGGAGGGGAGAGTTAGTATATACTATGGAAAACCGTTTGAATGGACACCCTTGGTAGAAGGAGAGACTATAGACCGTAATGAATGGCAGCAAGTTTCATTTTCCCCGGTTAAATCACAATACTTTAGACTAGTGATAGAGGGTGGAAAAGTGAATCTTGGCGAGTTGTTTTTTTTTGGTACGGCGGTGAACGATAAGAGACTAGCAATTAGCGAGACGATAACAGACCAGAAAAAAAACACTAACAGAACTACTTTTGACGAAATGTTGGGTATCAATGCTTTTGTAGATGATCCCTTAGGACGGCTTGATTATTTTGGGTTTGTAAGAGAGTACCACAATTGGAGGTGGGTTGAGCAAGAAGGTGATCCACCGTATCCCGATAACGTTAATCATTGGAATCCAGGTAACAGTAAATGGGACTTTGATAGTTTTTACCGAAATATGTATCTATCTAATATTGTAGTCTGCCCCTCTATTAAAGAAAATCTTAAGTGGCTCCGTAGAAATCACTGGGAGATCAATACTAAGCCATTGTTACCCGATGCAGTTACAACCAATCCTCGATCTTATATAGCCCATGCTGACCATATGTTTCAGTATGCTGCTCGATACGGGCATACCGTAGTTATTGACTCGTTGCTAAAGTTAGCGGAAGGTCAACCGAACAACTCTGGTTTAGGGTATCTTCGGTATTTTGAAAACTGGAACGAACAAAACATTTGGTGGAAAGGTAGAGCTGAGTATTTTACTCCCTATGAATATGCAGCGATGAGTAGCGCCGATTATGATGGACATCTACAAGCACTGGGAAACACGGTAGGACTTAAGAATGCTGACCCAACTGCAAAACTAGTAATGAGTGGATTAGCAAGTCTCAATCTAGACTACGTAAAAGCTATGAAATTTTGGGCCGACTTTCATCGTAACGGGAGCTTTCCGGCTGACGTACTAAATTTCCACCATTACAGTCGATATCAGAAAGGTGATAAACGATATGCTATTAGCCCGGAAGAAGATAACTTACAGACGAAGTTAGAATTTTTAGTAGCCTATCGGGATCAGTATTTACCCGACCATGAGCTCTGGCTGACTGAGTTCGGTTACGATACTCACCCTGATTCTCCTCAAGGTGTTCGCAGTTTTGGAGGTTTCACGAATGAAGAAGTGCAGGGTATTTGGCTAGTGAGGAGTGTATTGGCTGCCGCAGCTGCCGGAATTGATCGTACATCGATTTATATGCTTCGAGATGTAAAAGATAATGACGCATCGTTGTATAACACTTGCGGTATAACCAGCAGCAAGCAAAGTGGCTGGCAGCCTAAGCCAGCTTGGCACTTTTTAAAAACTTTATCTAGATGTTTAAAGGGGATGGAGTATGTGGAATCATTGCCGTCAAAACACTCTGATGTCAGAGTTTATAAGTTTGCACAAAAACTTCTTCTTTCAAACCGACCTAAGTCAGCATATGTAGTTTGGAGTGCTACTTCAGCAGGGGAAAAGATTAATAATTACCAGCTTGCTCTATCGTCTCAAGAGAAATATAATGCTTTGGTTGATTTATCTAATGATTCAATTGATAGTTGGCAGACCTTAAACTTGGAACCTCATAATTTCTCAATAGAGGTTTCTGAGAAACCAGTTATTGTACTGACTAGCAATGAAGAGTTTGATATAGCAGATATGCTGGATGAGGGAGGAAAGCAACTAATTCTAAGACCTGAAATGATATCATATTCTTCAGATAATTTGAGTAATACGAATCCTAGTTTACAGAATGTAGGATTGGTAGATGAACAGACAGAAGTTGGTAATCCAATAATGAATAGAGGCAATAAAACAACTAACAATTGGAAAACTATTAAAATAAAGTCTGAGGAGTACCCTTATTCGGCATACATTGACCTTGGGGAGGAAAAGTTTATAAATACGATCAGTATATTCGACGCAAATAATGAAGGTGAGTTATCTATCTCAGTAGGAAGACCTTACGACTGGCAACAAGTTGCTGTTGACCGGTTGATGCAGTATAATAAGTGGAGTCATCACATAGTGAATCAAGAAACTCAAATGATACGAATTACTAAGCACAGCCCAGCATCCAATATTGGCGAAATTGTGATTTACACTAAATAGTTAACCCTGAAGAAGTCGCCAGTTAGGATTTACTAGATTCACCAAGGCGTAAAAGCATCGCTGTATCCACAAGGCAAAAATAGTGTTCTGCTATCTGATCCAACTCCTCAGATTGAATGGATATTCCAGTAATGTTGACCCCCTACCGGAGATACTGACCCCCTTGCGAAGGTTTTGGTTCTGAGGAACCCGATGGTCTGACAATTTTACATTTTTTTTCTCAGACTCTCACCCTTAATATCGATTCTGTGAGAAGTATGCACTAATCTGTCCAAGATAGCATCGGAGGACTACATTAAACTGTGCTTTTTTAATTTTCTTTAACGTTGTTGTTGCTAA
>CAZKCO010000065.1:0-14533 GCA_964551335.1 uncultured Roseivirgaceae bacterium | reverse complement strand
GCTAACATTGTGAGAAAAATAAGCTGTTTCATGGGTGTAGTGTTATCAGTGAAAAATAATTTACTGTATAGATTTTACGGATTAGATGATGCGCCAAAGTATATATTAATGCCCACGCTAGCCGACCAGAAAAAATCATTGTACTTCCCCTGCACCATTCTATCCAATTCGTCGCTGAATATATAATGATGAGCCAGATTGCCCTGAATGCCAACTCGGTCATTGATCAGATACTCGCCTTCAATCCCGACCACCATTTGAGGATAACCCGACAGTAGTGAGGTTCCTCGCTCGCTAACAAGGCCGGTTCCTAAGAGCAAGCTAGGTGCAAAACGGGCTGTTGGGAACAGTCGCCAATGGGTATTGATCCCGGCCAAGGTGAATGTCTCCTGGAAAGATCCTTCTCCGGCTAAGACTCCTTGCCCCACTGCAGCACCTATCGATAACCAAGGAGTTATTTGACTTGCCAGTTCTATTTCCCCGGAAGGACGAAACATCGGATTGGAGTAATCTCCGGCGTAGCGGAACGTTCCGCCACTGGCTCCCAACCGAAAACGCCTTCGCTGAAACTGATTGAAGCGACGGCCCAGATAATCTATTCGGGTATTTTCCTCAAATTCACGCTGATAATTTTGAATCATCGGATTCTGTATTTCTTCAGGATTTTTTAGATTCCAAAGCCCTTCCAATACTCCTTCTACGATCAGACTGTGTACTGCTTTCTCTATAGCTTCTCGCACTGCTAGTTCAGCCGGTTCGTTGTGGGTGAACCCGGTTTCTGCTTCTAATAGACGCTGGAAACTAACAAAGCGAAACACGCCTACATCCACTTTCTGAGACAGCAAGGTGCGAGAGGTATATATTGTTTTTAAGATGCGTCCATTACTCGTTGAAGTAACCCTCAAGTATACAGTCACCCGATCTTGGCGGTATTGAACATTACCCCCCGACCCAAAATATCGAGCGCCGACTCCGCCAGTAAGAACATTTGCATCGTAAGATATAATACCCCCTTCCAACAATACCCCTGCAAATAAAAGTGGGGGTAATGATGGTTCCGGTTCCTCATGCTGCTGCTGAAATGCTTGTCGGGACGAGCGTATAATTTTACGTTCATTAAGTAAGTTAGAGAGTCCCTCTCTCTCGATGGCAACAAACCAACCCGATTCCTCCAGTGCTCGTTGCAGGATCGATGTGGCTCCTTGAGTTACTGCCGTAGACCAACTCGCCCCAACCTCACTAGGTTTGTATTGCCCAGTCTGGTCACGAAATTTATAAACTGCGGCCACTATTTTCTCCTCGGGTTCGGGTAAACCGCTGAGCTTCTCATAAAATCCCGACTCAGCCCCTAAACGTGCCTCACTGGGCTTTAGCGGTTGGTTCAGAAATGGCGCACATCCGCTGATAGCAATACCGAGTAGAAATCTGTGTAGTAAGCAACACCTCTTTACGTTCATAGCACACTTAGAAATAAGGTATATTCACGGTAGTTTGACCACCGGTAGAAGTATCTAGAATAAGAATCTCAACTCCATCTACTCCCGGAAGCACTTCTATCTGGTAAGCTCCAATTTGGTACTCGCCCTCTTCCAAACCTTCTTCGCCAAATTGGCTATTGATTAATTCACTGGAAAGCCTGCTTAAGATTTGCCGTTGTAAGCTTTCGCTAAAATCCTGTATCGGATCTTGTTCTGATGGGCCCAATAATCCATCAGCTTCAGTGTAGCTATTTTGAACTTGAGCTGAGTTAAGTAACCAACTATAATTGAGGTAACTGCCTCCAAAAGCGGGATTGATAGGCTGGTAGACAAAATCTTGAGCGAAGCAGGAGGTATACCCACCGGCTAAGAATAATAGTAGTAATCGTATCATAGGTTGTGTATTAGTTTGATTTAATAAATTCCAGTTCCTTGTTTGTCATCTTCAAGATCCCGGATAAGTTGGTTGTAGTTTCCTATATATTGTTTCAGCTGCTGAACCGCGTACTTAGCTTCTTCTTCTAATACATCGTATCGAGGCGACAGGAAGCGATCAATAACTACATCTTCGTTAATTGCTATACTAACTCGACTGCCAAAACCAGGCTGAGGTTGTTCACGCATAAATATTGTATAGGTCATTTCCGTAGGCGGTGCCTCCCACTGTTGATAGATTAGCTCATAGTAATCGCGACCAATCTTTGTGATTGTTTCGTCAATAACTAATCCGTTTATATCAAGTATCAGCTCATTGCCAACAATTTGCGCCCAGGATAAAGAAGGCCACATGCAAAAAAAAAGGGGGAGCAGAATGAATCTTACAAACATAAAGATTTATAGCAACACCGAAGTAAAGCTAAAATATGCGTTTCCTGATATATAACCAAAGAATTGTTTGATTTATCATTAGTGGAAATAATATATAAATGTTACTACGTACTATACTATTTACAACAATCAGGGAGCTATCACCTGCTATTATGTGTTGCGCTAACTTCACTCCTGATATACCACATACATCACCGTTTCACCTACGGCCTCTAGGGTTTCCCGGGCAATAATCTCCATATCGTCGGCGTGAGTGTGATGGTAGTCGGCAAAGTAAAAATCGCTGGTGGGTTCATGCTCAATAATATTCACCATAGGTATCTTAGCCTGGTAGTTTACGTACACGTGGTCATCCACAATATCGGGGCTATCCTTATAGATAAAGTATTGTCCGTGGCCTAACTGATGAGCGGCATCCCAGATTCGTTTCAACACACTGGGGGCCGCCTGCTGCGAAACGCCTTCCCGATAGAAGGTAGCGTTTCTAGCTCCTACCATATCCAGCAAGATTCCGTAGTAAGCCGAGTAGCGCGGCTGGTGTTTATTTTTGGCCCAGTACTGCGAACCCAAACACCAGTACACCTGCTGCGAGCTTTCGGAGGGGGATTCTTTATAATCTTCGGGCTCGCCGTAATCTTCTCCGTCAAACAAAATCATATCGATCCCCACATCCGGCAGCGAGTCCTGGCTTAGGACCCGAGCCATTTCCAGCAACACCGCCACTCCGCTGGCTCCGTCGTTGGCTCCCAAAATGGGTTCTTCTGTCCGCACCGAATCCTTATCGGCGTAGGGTCGGGTATCCCAGTGGGCCGCCAGCAAAATACGCTTAGACTTTTCCGGCTGATAGCTGGCAATGATGTTACTTAGATTGAGGGTAGTTCCGTCGTAAGCCGTGGCTTCAAACGATTGCAGTTGCACTTCGGCCCCAAACTGTTCCAGCTTATTTACCAAATAATTGCGGCACTCCCGGTGAGCGGGGGTATTGGGTACGCGGGGGCCAAAAGCTACCTGGGCTTCTACGTAAGCATAAGCCGAGTCGGCGCTGAAAGCCGGAACATACTTAGGAGTTTGCTGCTCAGCGGCCTCTTCCTGTGGGCCTGATTGGCAGCCAATCAAAAGGATCATTCCTCCTACTATCCAACTGCTTAGCCAGTGTCTAACTATCATAGTTTTACTATTGTCGGTTTGTTCTTTTCCCAACACAACGGCGAATAAAACTAAAAAATTGGTGAAGCAGTGGCAAAAATGAATTTTGTTGATTCTACTGTTGTTTCATCAACAAGCTGATAAAGTGTAATTAATATTTTTAAGAGTCACGAAGCTCCCCACTCTATGTTTTTGCTTTGATCAAGATATTCGCTAAATTTGCAGGCGTTTGTAGTAGCAACATCCTAGAGGGGGCATCGTCCCCTCTTTTTCGTTTAGTAATTTATGTCATCGCAGGAAAAGATTTCGCAGTGGGTTTCTGGAATTTTAGAGGAGAAAGACGATAGCCTATTTTTGGTTACCGTAACGGTAAACCCGTCTCCCCAAGGCACTAAAGTTATCATACACCTGGATGGCGATGAGGGTATTTCTATTGATACCTGCGCTGAAGTGAGCCGCGCTTTGTCGGCTCAGTTAGAAGAAGAAAATATCTTTAGCGGAAAGTATACACTGGAAGTCTCGTCACCGGGTCTGGATCAACCGCTAAAGCTTCATCGGCAGTACGTTAAGAATGTGGGCCGAAATGTGAAAGTGTTAACTCAGGATAACCAGACCACTAAAGGAACTTTACTGAGTGTGTCGGATGATGCTATTGAAATAGAGCCTGCGGCTAAAGGAAAGAAAAAAAATAAGAAAAAAGAGCCCACGGCAAATCTGCAAATCCCTTTTGATCATATTAAAAAAACTAACGTACTAGCTACACTCTAGACATATGATGGACACGGCAACTTTAATCGAATCGTTTGCGGAATTTGCCCGGGGCAAAAATATTGACCGCCCCACCATGATCCGCATTTTGGAAGACGTATTTCGGGCGATGATCCGTAAGAGGTACGAAACCGACGAAAACTTCGATGTGATCATCAACGCCGATAAAGGCGACTTGGAAATCTGGCGCTTCCGCGAGATTGTAGACGATAACTCGGAAGACATCTGGGATCATGATAAGATTAGCCTGTCAGATGCTCAGAAAATTGAGCCGGACTTTGAGATTGGCGAGGAAGTAGCCGAAGAAATTAAACTGGAAGATTTTGGTCGCCGTACCGTGATGATGGCTCGCCAAACGCTGATCCAGAAAGTAAAGGATCTGGAAAAAGATATCCTTTTCCAAAAGTATAAAGATTTAGTAGGTGAGATTATTGTCGGTGAAGTATACCAGATACTGAGCCGGGAGATCTTACTCATTGATGGTGAAGGCAACGAACTGATTATGCCTCGCTCGGAGCAGATTCCAAAAGATCGTTTCCGCAAGGGCGAGTCGGTACGAGCCATTGTGCACCGGGTAGAGATGGTTAACGGAAATCCCAAGATTATTATGTCGCGCACTTCCGAAAAGTTCTTGGAGCGGCTGTTCGAGATGGAAGTACCGGAGGTCTACGATGGGCTTATCACTATCCGCAATACCGTGCGCGAACCGGGCGAGCGGGCTAAAGTAGCCGTAGAGTCTTACGACGACCGCATCGATCCGGTAGGAGCCTGCGTAGGAATGAAAGGATCTCGTATTCACAGTATTGTGCGTGAATTGCAAAATGAGAACATTGATGTAATCAACTACACCGATAACCTGGAGCTGTACATCACCCGGGCACTTAGTCCGGCAAAAATCAGTTCTATTAAAATAGATGAAGAAGGCAAGCGCGTATCCGTTTTCCTCAAGCCCGATCAGGTATCATTGGCCATTGGTCGGGGAGGTCAAAACATCAAATTGGCAAGCCGCCTGGTAGAGTACGAAATAGACGTATTCCGCGAGACGCTTGGCTTAGAAGCCGACGAAGATGTAGACTTGGATGAGTTTGCCGATGAGGTAGAAGGTTGGGTTATCGATGAGTTCAAAAAGATTGGTCTGGATACTGCTAAAAGTGTTCTTTCAGTGACGAAAGAGGACCTTATACGCCGTACTGATCTGGAAGAAGAAACGGTGGAGGATGTACTGTCTATCCTGCGCCAGGAATTTGAATAAAATTTTATAAAACGCGAAAAATAACTCATATTTGAGTATGGTAGAAGAAAAAACGATGAGGTTGAGCCAGGTTGCCCGGAAATTCAACGTGGGTCGAAATACCATTTTGGATTTTCTGAGCAAAAAAGGCTTCGACATAGATCGTAGTCCGAATGCTAAAATTCCGAAGGAGCAGTACGACCTGCTGGCGAAGGAATTTGCCTCATCGGCTATGGATAAGGAAGAAGCATCGGGTATTACCATTGGTAGCCGGGAAGAAAATCAGGTGATTGATGCTACTGGTAAACACGTGCAGCAGGATAAGCAATCGGAAGAAGATTTATTTATCAAGCAGCTAGCTGCTGAGAAAGAATCTCGGGAAGAAAAGCAGGCAAAAGAGAGTGAAAAAGAAGCTGAAAAACCACAACCGACTGCCAAAAAGAAACCCGATGAGAGTGAGGCTTTTGAAAGTCCCAAATTACAGGGTCTGAATGTAGTAGGTAAGATTGACCTTAGCGAAGTAGGCAAAAAGAAAAAGGCAGCACCCACTGAGAAGAAAGAGACTGAGAAGAAAGAGAAAGAAGAGGCTGCTGCGCCTACCAAACCTGAGGTAACCGACAAAAAAGAGGAAAAGCCGAAAGAAAAAGAAGGAGAAGAAAAAGTATCGGCTCCTGCCAAAACTAAAGCTGAGGTACCACCAGCTTCGGAAGAAAGCACGCCGCCTACTCCTGAGCCTAAACCGGAGATAGAAGAAGCGAAGAGTGAAGAACCAGAACCAACTGCTTCTTCAGAGACCACATCATCGAAACCAGTCGAAGCTAAAGGGAAAGAAGAAGCTCCAAAAAAAGAAGAAGCTCCAAAAGAAAAAGAAGAGGATACTACTAAGAAGAGTGAAGTCATCAAAGCCAAAGCTGATAAGCTACAGGGCTTAAATGTGGTGGGTAAGATAGAACTTCCAGCTGAACCTAAAAAGAAAGACAAAGCTACTCCCGTAGCTTCATCCGATGAACGCAAGAAAAAGCGTAAGCGCCGTCGCCGTATCAAAGACGATAGCAGAAACACCCAGAGTGGTGGTGGTGGACGCCAAGATAACCGTCGGGGCGGAGGCAAAAGAGGAGGCAAGAAGAAAGAAGAAATTTCTGACAAGGAAGTACAGGAGCAGATTAAAGAAACGCTGGCCCGCTTAAGCGGAGGTAACAAGAAGCGCGGCAAAGCCCGTCAGGAACGCCGTCGCGATGCTCGGAAGGAGCGGGAGGAGCAGGCTATGCAAGAGGCTCAGGAGCAGCAAGCACTGAAAGTAACCGAGTTTATCTCGGCCAACGACCTGGCTTCGCTTATGAACGTAAGCGTAAACGAGGTTATCTCAACCTGCATGACGCTAGGAATGTTCGTTTCCATTAACCAGCGATTAGATGCTGAAACAATTACTGTGATTGCCGATGAATTTGGCTTCGAGGTGGAGTTTGTTGATGCCAAAGAAGAAATAGCAGTAGAAGTTGAGGAGGATAAGGCAGAAGACCTAGTGGAACGAGCACCCATCGTAACTATTATGGGACACGTTGACCACGGTAAAACTTCGTTGTTGGACTATATCCGTAGTTCTAAGGTAACTGAAGGTGAAGCCGGGGGTATTACCCAGCACATTGGCGCTTATGATGTAACTACCGAGAGCGGCAAGCGCATTGCCTTCTTGGATACTCCTGGTCACGAAGCCTTTACCGCGATGCGGGCTCGGGGCGCGCAGGTAACCGACGTAGTTATTATTGTGGTAGCAGCCGATGATGCTGTGATGCCCCAGACTAAAGAGGCAATTAATCACGCCCAGGTAGCCGGTGTGCCTATTGTTATTGCTATCAACAAAATAGACCGCCCTAATGCTAATCCGGATAAAATTCGGGAAGAGCTATCCGGAATTAACATTCTGGTAGAAGAGTGGGGAGGTAAATACCAGAGCCAGGAAATTTCTGCCAAGACCGGTCAGGGAGTGGAAGAATTGCTGGAAAAAGTCCTTCTGGAATCTGAGTTATTGGAGCTTAAAGCTAATCCGAATCGTCCTGCCAGTGGTACCGTTATTGAAGCCACGCTAGACCGTGGCCGAGGCTACGTAACTACTCTTCTGGTAGAGTCAGGTACTATGAGGATAGGTGATGTTATTCTAGCCGGATCTCAGTTTGGTAAGGTAAAAGCTATGTTTGACCACCGAGGGAAACGGATGAAGGAAATTCCGCCGGCTACCCCGGTACAAATGCTTGGTCTGGACGGAGCCCCCCAGGCAGGTGATAAGTTTAACGTGATGGAAACCGACCGGGAAGCCCGGGAAATTGCCACCAAACGGGAGCAGATTCAACGCGAGCAGTCGCTACGGACCAAAAAGCATATTACGCTGGATGAAATCGGGCGTCGTTTGGCTATCGGTTCCTTCCGAGAACTGAATGTGATTGTGAAAGGTGACGTGGACGGTTCGGTAGAAGCTCTTTCTGATTCACTGTTGAAGCTTTCTACCGAAGAGGTTCAGGTGAATATCATTCACAAAGCGGTAGGTCAGATTTCCGAGTCAGACGTACTCCTAGCCTCAGCTTCCGATGCAATTATTATTGGTTTCCAGGTACGTCCGTCTAACAGCGCCCGAGGATTAGCCGAGAAAGAGGAAATTGAAATTCGTCTCTACTCTATCATCTACGATGCCATCAACGAGATTAAGGATGCGATGGAAGGCATGCTAGCGCCTACCGTAGAAGAAGTGATTACCGGAAACATAGAAGTACGGCAAATCTTCAAGATATCGAAAGTAGGTACCGTAGCCGGTTGCTACGTAACCGACGGAACCGTTAAACGAAATAATCGCATCAGGTTAATCCGCGACGGTATTGTGGCTTACACTGGCGAAATCAACCAGCTGAAACGGGAGAAAGATGATGTAGCTGAAGTAAGGGCTGGTTTCGAGTGCGGTATCAGCATCAAGAACTTCAACGATATTAAGGTAGGCGACGTGATTGAAGGATTCGAAGAGAAAGAAGTGAAACGTTCGCTGAATTAATTTCTAATTCACATAAAAAAAGAAAAGCTCCTTTCCGGGAGCTTTTTCGTTATAAGACAGTAGAAACATGATTAATCATGTTTCTACGTATATTGCATTAAAGAAATATCTGTGGGTGCGACTTTTAAAGGCTGAACAAAGGAGAATCTATACCCCTTCCGCTTCTACCGCTTTCACCTCGGGTACCATAGTTTTGAGTAGGTTTTCGATACCGGCTTTAAGTGTGATGGTAGACGAAGGACAACCGCTGCATGAGCCTTGTAGCAGTACTTTCACGGTACCCTCTTTAAACGAATGAAAGCCGATAGCACCGCCATCCTGCTCTACCGCCGGGCGGATATATTCATCCAGAATACTCTTTATTTTCAGTACGGTTTCGTCGTCTTCCTGCTCACCCTCCTCCTCGTTAAAGGCTTCCGGTACTAACAGCGGCTTTTCGGCTTCCAGGTACTGTTTAATATGTTCTTTAATTGGCCCCTGAATTTCAGACCACTCCACCTGCTCGTCTTTAGTAACCGTAATGAAGTTACTCATATAGAATACTCGAGCTACGTGGTCGAACTCAAACAGTTCCTTTGCCAGCGGGGCGTGCTTGGCGCTGTCCGCATCCGGAAAGTCGTAGCTCTCTCCTTCCGGAACCAACATAAAGTTGACAACAAATTTAAGCGAATTAGGGTTAGGATTAGACTCAAGATAAATATGTACGCTGCGGGATCGGGCTTGTACCGGGTTCATAACAAAGGTAATTTATATAATTAAAACTTAATTTATAACGTAAAGAAGCACGATAAGTTCGTCCGAGGCAAGACGTAAACCGGATTGAAACTCGGAGGTTTTCTGTCACTAAAATCATTGAACTAAATCTTCGTACTAATTGTATAATATGGTTAATCGCCGTGGAGCGAGATTCCGTAACTAACTGTTAATAAGCCGGTTATTTCGTTCTTTTACGCAAAAAAAACTACTTCTTACCTCTGAAGTACAACAGCAAGCCCGAATTTGTTTTTAGGGATAATATCCTCAAATTTGTGGTTCGCTTTCGTGAGGTACTAAAGTGTAGCGTGCTGCACGGTGTATGACCTGACTTGATAGAATGCAAAATATTAACGCTTTTAAGGAACTACTACGTTCGCCTCAGAAGGTAGTGATCATTCCTCACCAAAACCCTGACGCCGACGCACTGGGTTCGGCACTGGGGCTGGCCTTCTACCTGAAAAAGCAGCAGCATGAGGTACAGGTTATCTCCCCTACCGATTACCCGGAGTTCCTGCACTGGATGAAGGGGCACGAAGACGTGCTGATCTACTGTGAGCCATCGCAGAAAAAGAAATCTGAGCAGTGTATTGCCGCTGCCAGCGCAATTATCTGTGTAGATTTCTGTTCACTCAACCGCATTGATAAGTTGGAACAGCCCGTACGCGAGGCTAATGCTGCTAAAGTGATCATTGATCACCACTACGGCAAAGAAGATTTTGCGGATATAGAATTCTGGGATACTGCCTCAGCGGCCACCTGCGAATTGCTGTATCAGCTTATTAAGGATTTGGGAAACCGAGACCTCATTGATGGTGATATGGCGGAGTGCCTGTACGCCGGGGTGATGACCGATACTGGCTCGTTCCGCCACCCTAATACTACCCAGCATGTTCATGAGGTAGTAGCCGATCTGATCGCCTTAGGAGCCGATATATCTAAAGTGAGCAAACTGGTTTACGATAATAATTCAGTAGACCGGTTACGTTTTATTGGCTATGCCCTGAGTCAGAAGTTGGTGGTGCTAGAGGAGTACCGCACGGCCTATTTTGCCATTACGGCAGAAGACTTGCGAAAATTTAAATCGAGGCAGGGCGATACGGAGGGGCTGGTGAATTACGCTCTCTCCATAAAGGGCATCAGCATGGCGGCCATTATCATTGATCGCACCGATGTAGTAAAGTTATCGTTTCGCTCGGTGGGCGATTTTGCGGTGAACGATCTGGCGGCCAAGCACTTTGAGGGCGGCGGCCATAAAAATGCAGCCGGGGGAGTATCCCGTCTTTCACTGGAAGACACTCTGCAAAAATTCCTGAAATTACTACCCGAATACAAAGAACAATTACACTATAATCATTTAAAGCAAAAAGCATTACACGTAACATGAGAATTTTATCCTTAAGCATAATATCCGTTAGCGTAGGCCTTCTTTTAGGTCTTGCCGCCTGTAGCCAGACCAGCGAAGATGGCTATTCTGAAACTGCATCGGGCCTAAAAATTAAGTATTTATCCGAGGGAGAAGGTACTCCCGCTGATAGTGGGGACTTTCTGTTAATGCATATGCAGTATCTACAAAATGACTCATTACTATTTCCTCCCGCCGGTGTGGACGGTCCTATTCCGGTGCAGTTCGCGTCTAACATTGATAGCAGCCAGGTTTTTGAAGCTTTTGGGATGCTGAAAAAAGGAGATAGTGCCCACTTCCAGGTATCAGCTGAAGAACTGTTCGTTAATACTTTTAGAGCAGAAATCCCGTCCGGCATTGATACTGAAGCCCCTATTACCTTCCAGATTGGAGTGGAGGATGTAATGTCGCCGCAAGACTATCAGGCCTACCAAATGGAAATGATGCGAAAGCAACAGGAGGAAATGCTGGCTCAACAAGCTGGCCAGTTATCGGCCGATAGTCTAACCATCAATGAGTATCTGGCAACTAACAACATTGATGCGCAGACCACTGATAGTGGATTACGCTACGTAATTGAAGAAGAAGGTAGTGGTGTACAACCCTCGGCGGGTGACTCAGTCTTTGTCCACTACCGGGGAAAGCTACTGGATGGCACTCAATTTGACTCTTCCTACGATCGTAATACCGGACCATTTGGTTTCGTGCTAGGTCAGCAAGCGGTAATTCCCGGTTGGGACGAAGGCATTGCGCTACTGAATAAAGGGGCTAAGGCCACATTATATATTCCTTCTCCTCTGGCCTACGGTCCGCAGAGTATGGGCCCTATTGCGGCTAACTCTATTCTAATTTTTGATGTAGAGCTGGTAGACGTAAAGCAATAATTGGCTAAAGCGCTCTGTTGATAAGCATATGAAGAAGTTTACTGGATGGTTCATCGGATTCGCAGCCGTATTACTACTGAGTTGCGCCGATGATTCTGAAGACAATAGCGGACAAGACGGGACTCAGTTGCTCGAGGAGCAACAACAAGCAATAGAAACTTACTTGGCTAATAACGGTATCACCGCTACCCAGGAAGGCAATATCTACTATCAGGTGCTTACTGAAAATACGGGTGGTGACTCTCTCACTTCTGGTGATATCATCCGTATTTACTATCAGATAGCCGTGTTAGATGGTGCAGTGATCGACGAAAGGCTAGCTGACTCCGGCGAGCCGCCAGTCACCTACCGATTTGTATCATCTACCAATCCACTCCAAAATAACCTTATCCTACCGGTACTAGATTTTTCAATTGCTACTATGCGGACCGGGGAGGAGTACGAATTCTATTTGCCTTCATCCTTCGCGTATGGCGCTTATTCGTTAGAGAATGTTGTTCCTGAAAGTGCTATCATCCGGGCAAGAGTTCACTTAGTAGAGATTGTAACTGAAGATCAAATACGCGCCGAAGAAGATCAACGCATCAAAAGTTACTTAACCGATAACGGGTTAACCGACGCCGACAGTCTTGCATCCGGAGTGTACTACATTCGTACCGAAGAGGGAGAAGCCAACGGCGTTGAAGTTGAAAATGGTCGGGTAGTAGAGGTGCGGTATACTGGCACGCTGCTAAGTGGTACCGAGTTTGATAGCAACACCGATAGCGGCGATGCTCCGCTACGTTTTACCGTGGGTGCTAATCAGGTAATACCAGGCTTTGATATTGGCATATCCCCGATGAAACAGGGTGAAAAAGGCACGATTATCATTCCATCGCTGGCTGCCTATGAAGAAAGTCAACTTGCTTTTCCACCAGAAATACTTTCAGATTTATTTCAACGAGGCATAATTAATTCGTCAATAGGCAGTGAAATTCCACCTTTCTCTATTTTACGGTTCGATATTGAAGTAGAAACGGTTAACTAACCATGAAGCTTTGCTTTGCTACCAACAATGCCCATAAGATTACGGAGGTACAGCAGCTACTAGGCGGATCATTTGAGATTGTAGGGCTCCAGGCCATTGGCTGTACGGAGGAGCTGCCCGAAACCCAGGACACACTGGAAGGTAACTCGGCCCAGAAAGCCCGGTTCGTGTACCAAAACTATGGAATCAACTGCTTTGCCGACGATACCGGACTGGAGATTGAGGCATTGCGGGGAGAACCCGGTGTTCACTCCGCTCACTACGCCGGACCGGAGAGAGACAGCCAGGCTAACATGGCTAAGGTACTAGGCAATTTAACCGGAATAGAGAACCGTCAGGCTCAGTTCCGCACCATTATCACGCTGATACTGGATGATCAGGAGTATGCTTTTGAAGGTATTGCTTCCGGGACTATCACGGAAATCCCTTCCGGTCAGGCCGGGTTTGGCTACGATCCCATATTCGTCCCCCAAGGCCACAAACAAAGTTTTGCTGAAATGACTTTAAAAGAAAAAAATCAGATCAGTCACCGGGCAAAAGCTATTCGTAAACTGGTCTATTTTCTACATAATCACTGATAGCCAATGGCAGACACGCCCTACATGGTAGGTATCACCGGTGGTAGCGGCTCCGGAAAAACCCAGTTCCTATATTGGGTACATCGCCTGCTAGGCGAAAAGCATACCTGCCTGATCTCCCAGGATCATTATTACCGCGACCTTCCTCCCCACCATCCGGACGAAAACAAAAACATCAACTTTGACGAGCCTTCCGTTATAGAAGAAGACCAGTTTGCCCACGATTTAGCCCAACTCAAGCAGGGAATAACCGTGCGGCGACGAGAGTATACGTTTAATAATCCCGGAGCTACTCCGCGCATGCTGGAGTTTCGACCGGCGCCTATTATTCTGGTAGAAGGCATCTTCGTATTTCACTATCCCAGCGTTGCCTCTCAGCTTGATCTCAAAGTATTTATCGAAACCAAAGAGCACCTCAAACTACACCGTCGCATTGTGCGCGACACCCAAGAACGAGGCTATCCATTAGATGATGTTCTCCATATGTACCGCAGTCATGTGGCTCCGGCCTACGAGAAGTACATTGAACCTCACAAACACGAATCGGACTTGGTATTTCCTAACAATCGGGAGTATGCCGATGATGAATGTCCGGTTGCCGCAGAAATACTAGTAGCTTATCTTAAATCCAAGCTGGTATGAATCAGCGATTTGCCGTCATTGGTTTGGGACAGCTAGGAACTTCCATTGCCCTGACCTTGGCCAGCCGGGGTGCCGAGGTAATTGCTATTGATCAGGAGCTGGAACAGGTAGAGCGGATTAAAGATCAGGTAGCCTACGCTGTCGCCTTAGATGCCACCGATATTAAAGCATTGCAAGCCCAGGATATAGACCGCGTAGCCGCCGCTGTAGTGGCTATAGGTGATGACTTTGAAGCGCTCGTTCTTACCACCGTAGTACTACAGGAGTTGAAGGTGAAACGGATAATTGCTCGGGCAGCTAGTGAGCAACAACGAGCCATCCTTACCAAACTGGGTATTGAAGAAATTTTGTCGCCAGAGAAAAAAATCGGCGAATCAGTAGCTAAAATGCTATTGCAGCCTAGTATCAAAGCCTTTCTCTCACTGTCTGAAAAATACGAAATTGTGGAGATTGAAGCCCCACCGAGAGTCACCGGACAAACCCTAGTGGAACTTAAGCTCCGTAAAAATTTCAACCTGAACCTGATTACCCTTAAGCGAAAAGCCGATGCCGAAGATCAACCGGCTCATTTTATTGGAGTACCTTATCCGGAAACAAAAATTCAAGAAGGCGACGTGCTATTCATTATGGGAGCCCGCGAAGATATTCGCCAGTTTGTTGATAGTTATCGGTAATTGTGTTCGGAGGTTAAAGCGGCCGTTGCCTTTAGGTTTGTGTGGTAGTAAAATTCTAAGAAAGCAGTCGTTGCTATCAAGG
>CAZKCO010000064.1:0-15158 GCA_964551335.1 uncultured Roseivirgaceae bacterium | reverse complement strand
GAACATCTTTGCGAGTTCTCCTTTGGTCGGTTTAACTGTTTTTGCTTCCCTGCTGCCCGATATTGATCATTCCCGTTCGGTGATCGGTAAAATGTTCCTACCGGTGGCTAGGTGGCTGGACCGGCACTACGGCCATCGTACCATTACCCACAGTCTGGTGTTCTTCATTATTTCGTGTTTGGTTGTAAAGATCATTGAAGTAGGCTTTCAGCTGGAGCATTTATTTCTGGTCTACAGCTTTGCCCTAGGTAGTCATCTAATCTTTGATATGCTCACGCGCCAGGGCGTACCGCTGTTTTACCCCTTCTATCGTAACCCCTGCGTGATCGGTTCTAATCCGGATCTGCGCCTATCGGGTAGTGGAACGGGTGAGGTAGTGGTATTTTCTGTTTTTCTGGTGATGCTGTATTTCTGTTTTCCGCTGTTTCAGAACGGATTCTGGGTGAGCTACAACAAGAACTTTAACAGTCTTTCGCATCTGCATTCTTCAGCCAACCAGGTAGAGACATTGATGCGGGTAGACTATGATTTTAGTAATGATTACGGCCGTCAGCAGGGCTCTGGCTTGCTGGTATACCATACCGCCAGTGAAGCAATTTTAAAGACGGAAGCGGGACTGGTAACTGTTAGCTCGGCGGATCAGGTACTGAAGCTTCAGCCGGAAATTACTAGTCTGCGGAAGCGGGTGGAAACCATAAGCTTTAGCGGTATCTCACTGGATTCGCTGCTTACTTACAGCGACCAGCTGGTGATGTCGGGTTCTATTGTGAGTGAAGAACCGTTTCTATTCCAGGGTGAAGAAACCAAGAAAGCTGAATTGGAATGGGTGCAGGGGTTTACCATGGGAACGCTAGCTAGGGATAGTTCCGAGCTTCAGATAAAGCGATTGGAATACGAGCATCAGCAATCATTATACAATCTACAGCTGGAACACTGGCGTATTTTGCAGCAGATGGAACGGGAACTACTGGCTACGCTGGAAAGTGGTTCAGCGACGGACTACGAGCTTGAGATGGCTACGAATAAGCTAAAGCAGGTGCGAAAAGAGCTAGAAGGGTATCTTCTAGATGATTCGGCTTTGCGAAAAGTTAAGAAAGAGTATCAGCAGGCAGTAGATAATTCAAATATAGCCCAGCAGTTTTCCGGAAGTGCTTCGGTGCTGGTAATAGACGATTAATGTGTTAAACCAAAAGGAAGAAGTATGTTTCTGAAAAAAGTAGTGAACATTGTTGAGTACGCAGTAACTGAGTTGAGTAAGCCGGAAGGCTTTGTAAAGGGCGATGATTTTGAGAATTATCTTCGTGCTAATGTATTTCCCAAAGAAGATTACGACTTACTGCACCGAACGGCAAGTTACCATGGTAACAAAGGGGATTATATAGAAGCTTCGCTTGAGCCGGATTTTACGTTTCGGAATCGAGAAACGGGTGAAGTCTTTAAAGTGGAGGCAAAGTACCGATCTGGTAAGTACCAGGGAAAGGTAGAATGGTGTAAGCCAAACCAGCTTAAGCGGTACCAGCAGATTGATCGGGAGTCCGGTCCCGTGTTACTTGCGTTGGGTGTTGGTGGTAGTCCCAGCAGTCCGGATAATGTGTATCTGATACCGATTTGTGAAGCGAAGTATACAGGTTTCTATGATGGGTTTTTGGAAAAGTATAGTGTTCGTAAAGTAAGCTAATATTAACTGCGGAATATATGTTGACTTCCGTCCCATCCTAGTAGTCTGGCCAGCCATTTGGCTTGCTTCATGGCTGGTTCAAACTGTCGAAAGGTGTAGATGCGTGGGGCGGCTGCTTTGGTAAGGCAAGCGGTGTAGTTGTCGTAGTGGTCTTTTTGTCCGTAGACCTCTACGTTGTGGGTTAAACAGAACTTTCTGAGCTTATCAAATTCTCGTTTGGTCATAGCCGGAAAGGTACGGCTTGGCTGGCAGCTACTTTCCGGAATTGGTATAAATTCGCTCGAAATTAGGTAGATAAGTACTAGTAGGCTATTTTATGTAGTGCATAAAAGATGTCAACTAAATATTTATATTAGCATCAATTAACACTACATTCTGTACTGATGATATTTAAACTATTACTATGGTCGAGCTTGCTATTTATAACATTTACTGCTTGCTCTCAAAACTCACCTTTAGATCGAAAATTTTCTTGGCAAACTATAGAACGCGATGCGGAAGATATTTTGCAGGAGGATAGTGTCAGTGGCTCAAAAATTTACGGGTTGATCGTGGGGGGTATGTTTCTTAATGATGTAAGTTTAGGTGCTGCAGCACTAGACAGTTCTATGTTTGACGGTATGACCTACCGAGAAGTAATTAGCAAAATAGACTCGATGGGTCTTGAAGGAAATGCACCCGCTGCTGCAAATGATGAAACCGCCGTATTGAATGGGTTACAAGCCAAAATTATCGAAGTAGTATATACTGATTATAAGGGCGATCCAACGACTAAACCCATGCTAAAAGTACGGTTAAGGAATACTGGTGATAAAGGTCTATGGTATTTAGAAAGTCGGTTCTATGTAGGCCATGTTGATGCTAATTCTCCCCCTGATCAGGTATGGTTAAAGTGGCCATCAATGGATAGAATTTTAAAATACAAAGAGACAGAAGATATGAATGATATTTACCTGAAGCCGGGTGAGGAAGTAGAGGTTCGTACTACTGCTATGGGAGGTAGTTATTTAGATGAATATTTAGCTAGGCCGAGTGGCTTTTATATATGCCATTGGTGGTTAGGCGACATGGTATATGATGATGAAAGTAAGGCTAATTTACAAGCAACCTTCAGCAGCAAATACGAGCCTCGATGTAGTACATTGAAGCAATAAATTGTAAGTGCCATGACTTGTATTTTACCAGTTTCAAAAAGTTATATTACTGTCATTATGTTAACTAGATGGGATTATTGAAAGAATGATAGTCTCTACTTTTTGAAAATAGACAGAGAATTATAGTTGCTATAAATCAGTTTTCACTATTTTACTGCTGTCTTATATCATGAAGATTACATAATGGGAAAGTTCATCAAAGTAGCGGCCGTACTTGTCGTAGTTGCGATATTAGCTTATAAATCGTTGGAGTATTATGGTATTGCTCCTCAAGGTTATCTGAGTTGGAATACAATGGGAGTGATTGCTTTTGCGATATTTCTAGTCTTAGTGGCAGGTAAGGCTATAGGAATTTTCCTTTTTATGGCTTCTGTTGTAGCAGGCTGTGAGGGTTTTACTACTGGTAATCCGAATATGTATATTTTTGCTGGAGTATTAGCTTTAGTTGGTATGGTGTTTTATCGGCTAGGTTTTGGCGACGACGACTCCGGTGGATCTGTTAGTACTAATAGTACTAATGGCGGTAGTGGATCGGATGACAGGGATCTGTATCGTTATCAAAAGGAAAGAGAAGAAAACGTAAATCGAAGATATAGAGGTAAAGATAGTTGGTACACGTAGTGTTCAATTAGATGCTAAAAAGAAGTGTAGTCGCAGAGTGTATATAAGATCTTATTTAACATAAAAAACATTCTTTAACAAGTAAGAACCTCTACCCTATTGCTCACGAAAAACCCCACCTTGGTACAGATATCGCAGTAGTACTAGCATGAATAAACTACTACTATCTTTCGCTTTGCTGGCCATATCCCTACTCTCTTCCTGCGGTGATGGCACCGATCCCGAGCTGGCCCGGCTGGAAATTCATGTAACCGAAGGTGGCCAGGTGCCAGAGTTTTATACCCTGAAAGTCTACCGGGGCGAAGAGCTGGTGAAGTCAGACGAGTTCGACCAGTCTCATAGCCGGCGTAATGTAACGGAGATCAAGAATGCTTTACCGGGACCGTACTATCTGGAAGCTGAATCTGGTGATCTGTGGGTGCGGGATACGATAGCAGTGTATAGTTCTAGTCGTAAAGTTGTCAATGTAGAATTAACGAAATGACGAATTAAAGAAATATAGAAGTCTAGTTGCAGTCGTTAGGTGCGTTTATTGATTGTTTGTTTGACTCTTTTCCCCCTATTGTCAAGGTGTATTCATGAGTAACGTTATCTGTTCCGATAAAGGCAATACAGTGGTCTATGATAATTTCATTGTCGGATACAACTATCCAGCTTTTAGGTGTGTCCTGAGTGCCCCCGTACTCTAGGTTGTTTCCAGAGTAGTATTCAAAATCTAGTGTAAGAGTATACGGTTCTCCGTTTTTTATTTTTTCTAAGCTAGTATTGTCTAGGTTGATGGTTTGTCTCAATGTAGAACCTGCGTTTCCCTGGTTGTCGCAAACAATACAGTTCCATTCGTAGGTAACTGATATAATCTCTGGTTGAAAATCTTCATTACCGCTTTCTTCTTCTTGGCAAGAGAATAGGCCTACTGATAGGAACAGGGCAAGAACTGTTAAGAGGTTAAATTTCATGTTTTGCTATAGTTGGTTTTGTTATTCTCAAAATTAGGGAAATCAAGCAGATTAAAATGGTTTGCCTAAACTTATTGATGATAAGAGAAATAAACTATATACTTGTAGAATTAACGAAATAACGAATTCTACATGACCCTAATCATCGCCTGCGTCTCTCAAAAGGGTGGCGTAGGTAAATCCACCGTTGCCCGGATGCTGGCGCGGGAATATGCTGCTAACGAATGGTCGGTGAAAATTGCCGACATGGATAACAAGCAGCTCACCTCTACCCGCTGGAACGCCCGGCGCAACGAGAACGGCTTTCAGCCCGAATTAGAAGTACAGAACCACAAGACCGTTTCCCAGGCATTACGCACGGCTGAGAGCTACGATCTGCTCGTCTTTGATGGCAAGCCTCATTCCTCCGCTGAAACCTTAGAGATCGCTAAACAGGCGGATATTATCATCATTCCCACTGGCTACAGCTTGGACGATCTGGAACCCACCATTACCCTGGCCAATGACCTGGTGAAAGGAAAGATCAACCGCCAGAAGATCCACATCATCTTTAGCCGTACCGGAAACAGTGAAGCTGAAGCCCAGGAAGCCCGGGAGTATGTCCAGGCGGCCGGGTACCGGTTCATTGATGGTGAGCTTCCGGAACGTACCACTTACCGTCGGGCAAGCGACCTGGGCAAAGCGGCCACGGAAACGACCCACCCCAGTACTAACCAGTACGCCGACCAGGTGGTACAGAAAATTGTAGACAGAATTAACGAATTACAGAAATAAAGAAATACAGAAATGGCTAAAATTGCAAAACCTAAAGGCACCAAGGGTAAACCCGTTGCCCAGACAACTGATAACTTAGATACGGAAGATTTAGTAGGGCTTAATTTTAAAGTCCCGGCTTCTTTCCGGCGGGAATTCAGGACTTACGCCAGTGAGCACGATATGAGTATGCGGGAATTGTTAGAGAAGGCTTTTGAGGCTTACAGAGAATCCTATTGATTCTTATGACAAGGAAGAAAGCAATATATATGGCTGAGCAATGGTGTGAACCTGTTTGGGAAAGTCCGATTAGTTTACACTCGCGAGATTATTATATCAGTCTTCTGGCTGATTACGTTATTGATGCTTATAACCAAATTGAAAAAAAAGGAATGGATGAGGATAGAAAAGAGGCGCTTGCTTGGGATGAAGGTAGTAAGACTTTTGATGATCATATTTACGTTGAAGAAGGAATGCTGCCAGATGGCTCTCCAGCATAGCAAAATAGATTATATGAGAAAGATTTCGGTAATGAACGGAATCTTTCTCGGTTCCCACTAACTAGCCAAAACTTACCCCGGCTATCGCCCAGGCTTCAGACATCGGTTTATTCGCTTCGCTGCGGCCGGTTGTTCCCTTCCGTTTCACTCTGGGCACCAACCCGTCTAGCCCTGAACGCAGGTTTTTATTCGCGTTCTCTTCGCTGCTGCTCACGGCCACGCAGGCCAGTAAAGCGGTGGCTCAGTCTTCGGCTCTCCGCAAGGTACGGCGGCAGCTGTCCACAAGCCTGTCAAGGCTAAAGTAAACCAGGGCTCTTTAGCCAGTGCTGAAGCCTTCGCACCGTAAACCGCCCTGGGCCTTGCCCGTTTGTTCCTGCCGTCCGTGAGCTGGCGTTGTGCCTCAGCTTCGCTTGTGTCTAGTAGTGTGGTGGTGTAGTGGAGTGTTTGTGTTTGTGCGGTTTGCACTTTTTCCAGTCGGCTTTTTTAGTCGTTTCTCGCTGGCTTTAGTTTGCTTCGTTAGACTGATTTTTGTAAGTGGCTCATTATAAGTTCAAAAGGCTCACTGGTTCAGCTGATTGTTGGCCAATGATACTGCTTTCTGCAGCTCTGCGCCGATGGCTAGGCGTTTTTGTACTATCTTTAGGCGAATAGCTTTAGTTGTAGTGTCCGCAGCTGCTCAGCTCGTTGGCAGCAGGGGCAGAGCCAGGCGAAGTTCCGTTTCATCCTCTTCAGCCTTCGTTCCTCGGTGCGGTCGCCTTTCAGTGTACGCGCTACCCGCCAGCGGATGCCCGCCCGTTCGCAGCCCCGCAGTATCTTGGCACCTTTGCCGCTGCGGTGCAACCGTAGCCGCCGTTCCAGCCCTTCCGGCTGCTCTACAAAGCCTAAATAGTGCTGGGCATGGTCGGCTAGCTTTTTTTCAAAGCAGATCAAATACAGCACTTCTATGCCTTCTTAATGGTTACTTTGCCTTGCTCTACCTCAATTACTACCTGATCGCCAATCTCAAAGCCCGCCGCCCGTAGCCACTTTCCGGCCAGAGTACATTTAGGGAAGAAGGCAAGCCCCTGCGGGCTGTCCTTCCTTCGTTCGGCTCGGTAACTTACCCGTAAGTTTCGTTTGCTGTGCTGGTTCATTTCTCAGAGGATTTAATCAGTACAATCATTCCGTCTTTTACCTTGCTGTATACTTGGGTGCCCGGTTCAAAACCGTGCGCCCGCAGCCAGTTGGCAGCGTTATTTTTCTCAAAGAGTGCCGTTCCTAGTCGGGTAATATGCTTTTTAGTGGTTGTCTCGGTCATGGCGCTTTACTCGGTATTGCAGGTTTTCAATAGCTTGTTCAGCCCGTTTTTGGGTGAAGGAGTTGATGGCTAGTATCATCGTGTTTCGTTCCTGATCAGTGATACATTCCTCAGCAATGAGCAGGATAATGCGCATCTTGGCCGCCAGGCTGGCTGGTGCGTTGGGTGCGGTCGTGCCCCGGTAAGGAGCTAGTAAGTCAATTCTTTGCATAGTATGTATATTTTAGTACCTTTAACTGGTATAAATATACATTAAATGTATACTAAAAGCAATCAAAAGTATACTTATTTTGTATACTTATATACATTTATTTGTTTTTTATATACTTATTTTGTATATTTACCATGGAATTAAACCGTATACGGGTAGTGCTAGCCGAAAAGAATATCCGGCAGAACCAGCTGGCTGAAATGGTCGGAAAGAACAAGAATACCATTGCCCGGATTTGCCGGAACGAGAGCCAGCCAACACTGGCGCATCTGTTCGAGATCGCGAACGCATTAGATGTTGATGTGCGGGATCTGCTGGTGTCTAATAAAAGATCAGATGAGTAAAGCCCAGGAACCGGGATTTGCCGAGGACCTCAGCGCAGATGATTAATAGAAAATTTTTTATTTGAAGTAAGTAGTAATTCTTAGGAAAGAATGGTAAACACATACTCTGTAAAAGTTGTCCGTGAGGCTGGATCTAATCCAATAACGGGTAAAATGGTGCCATATGGCGAGGAGGAAATGACCATCGATGCTACTTCTAAACAAAAAGCACATGAAATTGCCTATTTGCTGTTCACGCTAGAATTCCGCGGTCAGCCCATGCGGGTTTTTATTGATGGGGAAGAACATTTTGATGAACGGCATTAAGTTGGGCTATCGTCGTTTTCAATATGTTCCATTACTTGTGCTAAGCACCTTTCTAGGTCTTTCTTTATTTCATGTTCCCAGAAGCGGAAAACTTTAAAACCCATCCTTTCTAGCTTCTGGTTGTTTTCCCTGTCCCGCTGCATATTGCGCTCAATCTTAGGTATCCAAAACTCACGATTGGCCTTTATCCTTTGTTTTTTTTCTTTCCAGTTGTACCCATGCCAAAATTCGCCATCGATAAATACGACAAATCTCCTCGTCTTATTTGAGATATCAGGGTTGCCAGGTAGCTTTTTGTAATTCACCCGGTAGCGGATACCTGAAGCAGTTAATGCTTTTCTAAATGCTAGTTCCGGCTTGGTGTTTTTCCCTTTGATCTTGGACATATGTCGGCTTCGTTCTTCAGTGGTCTGGAACCCTGCGGAGCGTTTAAAGCGTGGGACTTTTATAGGTTTTTCAGAAGGTTTTTTCACCATGCACAAAAATTTACTTTTCTAACTTGACGATAAGTATTAAGTTATATATTTGTAACCATGTATAACCTTTACCAAGTTGGGTATGAAAGAATACTACACACTATCTGAAGTTGCCAACCTGCTAGGTAGGAGCAAGGAAACACTTCGCCGATGGGACAATAATGGCAAGCTCGTTGCCGAGCGTGACCCTATGAGCAACTATCGTGTCTATCGGAAAGAACAGCTAAAAATATTTGAAGAGCTTGGGTTTTTGTTTGCACAACAACCAGATAACCAGGCCACGCCCGACCGGGACTATTCAGTATTGGAATTATTTGCCGGTGCAGGTGGCCTGGCATTGGGACTTGAAAAAGCAGGGTTAAAGTGCCTTGCCTTGAACGAAATTGACCATTGGGCCGCCGAGACCCTCAGGATCAACCGGCCTGGATGGAATGTCATAGAAGACGATATACGAAACTTGGATTTTAGCAAATACCGTGGCCGGGTTGATGTGGTCACCGGTGGCTTTCCTTGCCAGGCCTTTAGCTATGCTGGAAAAAAACTTGGCCTTGAAGATGCCCGGGGCACTTTGTTTTATGATTTTGCCCGTACAGTTGACGAGACCCGCCCTCTACTTTGTGTAGGTGAAAATGTGCGTGGTCTTTTAAACCATGATGGTGGCCGTACTATCGAAGGGATGAAATCTATATTGGAAGGCCTTGGCTATCGTGTCCTAGATCCTCAGATATTAAGGGCAATCTTTTATAGGGTTCCGCAGAAAAGGGAGCGGTTGCTATTGGTCGGTGTCCGCGAGGATATAGGTATTAGGTTTGATTTTCCTCTACCCCACAAAGAAATATACAATCTTAAAGATGCACTGAAGGCCGGATCTTTATATCCAACAGATGTCCCCACATCAGAAGGGTCAAAGTATCCTAAGCGAAAAAAAGAAATATTGGATCGTGTCCCTCCTGGTGGCTATTGGCGTGACCTGCCTTTGGATTTGCAGAAAGAGTATATGCAAAAGAGCTTTTATCTGGGTGGTGGAAAAACTGGTATGGCTCGACGGATGAGCTGGGACGAACCAAGCTTGACACTTACTTGTAGCCCAGCGCAGAAACAAACTGAACGCTGCCACCCAGATGAAACACGCCCTTTTACAGTCAGGGAATATGCCCGGATACAGACTTTCCCGGATGAATGGAAGTTCGCCGGTTCAGTTTCCCAGCAATATAAGCAGATTGGAAACGCGGTACCGGTGAATTTAGGCGAAGAAATCGGATACTCAATTATCCGGTTCCTAAATGAGGCTTACGAAGCACATGATATTGAACGGATACGGGCAGAAAGTAAGCAACTTAAATTAGAGCTCGTTTAAGTATTATACTTGCTCATTGTTATTGTTTGAATCGATAAAACTTGATAACTCCTTTATTTCAGGTGATTTCGCTAGTTTTTGTATGACACTTTCTAGGAATTCTTTGCCATTAATCTCTTGTGCAACCTCAGCAAAGGCTTCGGCAAGTTCAAAGTAGAAGTTCTCATCTGCTGTTAGTCTGTGCCAAAATTTTTGTCCGATGATTACCGGGTAGGTGTTGTTGACTTTCTTGTAATGGGCGCTAAGTTCGTCAGGTTCTCCGTAGACTATTCCCAGAACCATATCATTAATGTTGATGGATACATTGTTTGTCCTAGCTAGATTTCTAACCCCATTAAAATGGTTAATTACGGTAGGGACATCATCTTTATTCAAGGTGTTTGGCCCAGCTTTTAATTGACAGTACTTTCTTCGCCCATCAAATGCATCAATGTATTCTATATCTATTCCGGAAACAACGCTTCCTAGTGGTTCTAATGCGGTACTAATCCATGTTTGAATATTTGTGCCAAATGAAGTCGTAATTGAAGATCCAAGGACTCGGGGATATACTAAAGCTCTAGCTATGCTTTCAGGATGACTATCCCCACAAAGGTAGTTAGCAAGGTAGCTTACTAGGAAGGGGTTGACATTGAATTTGTTTATGTCTACTAATTTTTCTGTATTTTTTACATGATTTTTGGCTAAGGTTTCTTTAAACCAAACTTTTGATTTAGAAAGGATCTCTTGTTTTTGAGTTTCTTCCATTTAGTTTTCTGTTTTTTTGATCAATTAATTAAATAAAAAATTTTAGCACTCGCGTAATCGATCTGATATTCTTATCGAGATTTTTACTCACCCTCTTGTTTATTTGAAGCCCTTTTTCTAATCTTGTCTACGCAAGATTACGCAGGAATACGCAAGATGATGAAGACGAAGAAAAACACTACACAGCGCGAGGTTAAAAAGTCGTATGGCGTAGCTCTGACTCCTTCCATGTGGGAACGGTTGGAGAAGCTGGCCGAGCGACATAATCGTTCGCGGAACAATTACATTGAATCGGTACTGCAGCAACACGTTGCCCAGACCGAAATACGATAAATCTACCGGAAGTGATTGGAAACCATTCCAGGTAGAGCCTCAAGAATGCCCACTGGGTACTTGACGAGTTTCCGGACCTCGTAATAAACCGGCTCTTGACTTTCCTAGACATTCTTAGGTAAGAAGAGAGTTTCCAAAAAACTATGGTGTTTCCGGTTGCGCTGAATGGCTATTGGGGAATAGTCTAGCGACTGGAAGGCACAAAAAAAGGTCAGTGGGGAAACTGACCTAAATTTTCAAATTGAATGGGCGAAGACCGCCTCTTTGTATCGAAACGCTAATATAGCACTTTTTGTTCGAAGCTACCAAGATAGCGTTGTACAATTTTGTGTTAAGCTTATGTTAAGACGCGGTCTGAGTGTCCACCGATTACGGGGCATTTTGACCGCGTTTTTGCATGGGTAAAAAATTGCATTTTTCTAAGGCTAAAAAAGGCCCTCTTGATACATTAGAAATAACTTCGGAATTTTCGAAATCTGAATGTGATTTTGCACAGAATCCGGATGGAATCCAAGACCTCGAAAAAAGCGATGAAATTACCTTTGATCGTGATGGAAAATCTACCCAATCCAATCTAAAACGAAGATCACGTTCCAAGTTCTTTAATAATCACTTAGCTGCTCGTTTAGCTTCCCTGGATTCTCGGTTCAAAGAGAAGTATTGGGATACCTACCACTGCTCGGATATCGTGACCGTAGAGGGGGACAAAGCTAAATCTCGGTTCTGCCGGAAACGCTGGTGTGTGATTTGCAATCGTATTCGAACAGCCCATTTGGTGCAAACGTATTACCCTACGCTTAAGACCTGGCCAGATAAGCAGTTCGTTACGCTTACAGTACCGAATCCTAAACTAGCTGAGCTGAAGGATACACTGAGCCAGATGTACCAGGCATTTACTCAGATCAAAGACTCGGAGCGGAAAGCGAACCGGAAGCTGGTTGGCTTACGGAAGCTGGAAGTAACGTATAACCGCCATGAAGATACCTACCATCCCCATTTTCATTTAGTAACTGAAAGCTCTAGATCCTGCGATCAGATCATCAAGAAGTGGCTGAAGAAATTTCCTGATGCTAAGGAAGTTGCGCAGGATAGCCGTACAGCTGACGACCATTCTTGTTTTGAGCTATTCAAGTACTTCACCAAACTAACTAGTAATAGCGGAAAGGATAAAATGCTGTCGGTGGCTGCGCTGGATAATATCTTTCTGGCATTGGACGGGGTACGGGTTTTTCAGCCGTTTGGCTTTGTGGCGCACAAAGAAGTACCGGCTCCGGAAGATGTGACGCTGGGGAAAGACGAACAGGAATTAGTCGATACCTGGGAATACAAATACTTACAAGAACTGCACGACTGGTACTGCTTGGAAAGTGGGGATGCGCTCACGGGTTATGAGCCAAGTAGTAAAGACGAACAGGCTAGGGCATGTATTTTGTAAATGTATAATTAACGAAATGTAGAAATAACGAATATGGACTCAATAGACATTCACCCTGAGCATTTTGCGATCAATAACGCTGGTGGCTACATTTTTACCATTGTGCAAAAGTCTATCCGCTTTGCTAAGCTGAAGAAACTGGCGGTTTACTCCGAACACGACTACATGGGAACCTACGAAGTGCTGGAAGCTCATTGTTTCCCAGTGAAAAGTCTGTCGAATATGGTAAGCCTACTCATTTTTGGCGACCATCAAAAGTACGGTATAGAAACGCTGAAGAAGTTCCGTATCCGGGGGCGAATGTCTGATAATACCGAGATGTGCTTTATCTGTCTACGATTTATTAGCTACGATGAAAAATTTAAAATAAACCGAGTGAACAATGAAAAACCAAGTGAACAACAAGCAAATCGAAAAGCAGTACGTGATGAAAGTGGGCAAGCAGTTTCTGACGCTGAATCCGATGACCTGGGAGTGGCACCTTTCTGATCGGCTGGAAGATCTCAACATCTGGGACTATCACCACGATCTGGAATGTATGCCTAAACCTGAAATCGAAGGGTGGGAAATCAGGTATTTTGAGCTGACTGTGGAACAGCTGGTGCAACTGGAAGGGGGCGAACATGAGCCAGTACCGAAGGCTGCGTAAGAAAGCACGATAATAAAATATAATTATTTAAATATTTATTTGTACTTTTGTTGACATAATGGGTAAAATGGTTGTCAACAAAATACGGATTTTGTTAACACCCCCAGACCCCCGATTCTTTCTTTTTTTCGCGGTGTGGATGGTGTTGCAGGGGCAGGTTTACGGTCAAAGTAGTCGTGAATTTGTGAATGATGAAGCGGTCAGATCGGCAATCAATCAGAAGTACGATAGTCTGGCAGCACGGGAACTGTATGATGAATTAAGAGTAAAACGCTATCGCTTTCTAAACTTCATTCCGTCCCCTGGTTATTCACTACTGCAGGGGCCGACGGTCAGCTATAATCTAAGTTCAGTATTTGGATTCTTTGAAAGTAAAGAGCGGTATCGGATCGAGAAGGAACGGATCATTAATGGCTATCGGGAAAAAGCAGATCAGGAATTTTCTAAGTACGTAGAACAACGTGAGCGGGTAGAAGCCCTGCGGGATGAACTGGAAGTACAGGAACAGATCTTGGATCTGGAACGGAAGCTATTCGCTATTGCTGAAGCCAAGTATGAGAACCATGAGATTACGCCAACGCAGTACATTCAGGAAGAAATAGGGTTCAGGCAGAAGGAATTACTGATTCGGAAGAAGCAAGATAGATTGCAAAGGCTGGAAAAGCGATTGTGGGAATATTACGATCAACGAAGGGTGTACTATGCTGACGCAAATTGACTATCTGACTCCCGAGAAATCGGATGAACTGATCACTAAAATCAAGAACGTAAAGCATAAGGTGCTGATCCTGCTCATGCATGATGCTGGCCTGCGGGTGAGTGAAGCGGTAAGTTTACGGATTAGTGACTTTGACTTTCGGAAGCGGGTGATCAACGTAAAGACGCTGAAGAAGCGAAGAAAAAAGAACAGCAAGCGGAGTGATCGGCCTATTCCGATTTCAACTCGTTTGTACAATGCCCTGGCGGAATACCTGAAGAAGGAAAGTATCTCGGACGGTTGGCTATTACCATCCCCCAAGAACGAAGGTGAGCACCTGACCCGCTTTGCGGCATCCCAGATGCTAATCAGGTTCAAGAAGAAAAACCCCGGGTTCCACGGATTACACCCGCATACGTTACGGCACACCTTTGCGACTAACTTACTAGCCAATAAAACTGATCTCACGGCCATTCGGGACCTGCTGGGCCATGAGGATATCCGGACGACAACCATTTACACGCATACCCCGCTGGAAGTGGTCCGGCAGCAAATAGAGAAGTCAGCGCAAAAAGAACAGTCATTGAAAGACCGGGTACTAGCCTGGTTCAAACCGGAAGAAGTAGAACTTAAGATTAACATTGGTCAGGCCAATAGCTTTCTGGTGGGTAGACGGGACGAGCTGGCGCAGCTACAGACGAACATTCAGAAAAACATCAATACCATTGTGTTAGGGGGCATTGGTACTGGAAAAAGTACGCTTCTGGAAAATATTAGTACGGAAAAGAAGGTGCTGCATATTGATGATACTTCAGATTTCAAAAAGACGCTGATCAATGCGCTGATGCATCTGTTTGAGCATGATAAAGAAGCGGTGATGCAGCTGATGTATCCCAAGCATACACTGGAAACGGTACGGATTCCGCTGACCAAGCACTCTATGGTAAGTCTGGCGAAAACGTTGATTGACATTACGGATCGCTACGAATACGTACTGATTATTGACAATGTAGATCGGATTACCCCTCGGGTAGTGAAAGTGCTGGAAGTGCTGAAGGATCATTTTACGATTATTACCACGGCTCGGGAAGTGGCATTGAATAAGGGTTCTTTTCTCTGGAATTTTGAGACGATTAAGCTGCTGCCGTTATCGAGATCGGAAAGTCTGGAACTGATTCATCGGCTGGCGTATGACGTAGAGTTGGAAGATGCTGAACTGTTTAGAAACCATATTTGGGAACAGTCGGACGGAAACCCCCGGGTGATCTTCGAGCTGGTGGAACGCTACCGTAAGGAAGCTTTTGTGACCAACGATGTAGTGCGCCAGGTACGGCACTACGGGGCGCTGCCCGAATGGGATTTGAGCTTTATGATCTTGCTGGTGCTGGGTGGCCTGGCGATCCTGCGTTATCTGGCGCATGAAACGGGTGATGCTTCCCTGCGGTTTATCGGAGGCGTGGCCATGATCCTGCTGATTGTCTTCCGGCAGTTCTTTACGAAAACCAAACGTAAGTTTATCCGGTGAGGGCTCCCAATCATATCGCGGGTGGCGTGGTGTTTACCGGCATCTTCTGTTCCTTCTGGAATGTGAACATCTTTGCGAGTTCTCCTTTGGTCGGTTTAACTGTTTTTGCTTCCCTGCTG
>CAZKCO010000063.1:0-19167 GCA_964551335.1 uncultured Roseivirgaceae bacterium | reverse complement strand
TTGGTGTTTTGGTGTTTTGGTGTTTTGGTGTTTTGGTGTTTTGGTGTTTTGGTGTTTTGGTGTTTTGGTGTTTTGGTGTTTTGGTGTTTTGGTGTTTTGGTGTTTTGGTGTTTAAGTTACCTACCTTTGATTTAATGCCCAAACACTCCAGCAACTAATACTAACCCTAACACAACGGACCAAAACACTATAACACTACGTTATTATTTATTCTTCTTTTTTCTTCGTTGAATCTTCCAAATTAGCCTATATTCGCCGTTAATTCGAACTTGAAAACGGGCTAAAATTTACTTTTTGCCCACTTTTAGGCGTTCTATCCGCCTGATTTGGAAGAGATTATATGCAGCTTGCTACACTAGAACTAAAAGGATTTAAAAGTTTCGGCGACAAGGTTACTATTCGGTTTGACCGGGGAATTACCGGCATTGTGGGCCCCAACGGATGCGGAAAATCCAATGTGGTGGATGCCATCCGCTGGGTACTGGGCGAACAAAAATCGCGAATGCTGCGATCCGACAAGATGGAGAACATCATCTTTAACGGTACCAAGAAACGTAAAGCTACCCAGCTAGCCGAGGTCTCCCTCACTTTTGACAACACCCGCAACCTATTACCGACTGAGTATACCCAGGTAACCATTACCCGTCGCTACTACCGCAGCGGCGATAGCGAATATCTACTGAACGGCGTTCCCTGCCGCCTCAAAGATATTGTATCGCTATTTATGGACACTGGTATTGCTTCGAATAGCTACGCCATTATTGAGCTTAAAATGGTGGATGACATTCTTAACGACAAAGACGGTTCCCGTCGGGCTTTGTTCGAGGAAGCAGCCGGAATCAGTAAGTTTCGTATTCGGAAGAAGGAAACTCTACGTAAACTCTCGGCTACCGACGATGACTTGGACCGGGTAGAAGACCTGCTGTTTGAGATTGAAAAGAACTTAAAATCACTGGAACGGCAGGCCAAGCAGGCTGAACGCTACTATAAAGCGAAGGAAGAATACAAAAACCTGAGTATTCAACTGGCTAAGTCGCGTATCCGGGCTCAACAGGAATCTTCAGAGCGAGCCAAGAAGCAGCTGGAACAAGAAAATGATCGCAAGATTCAGCTTAGTCGACAGATCGACGAACAAGAAGCCACCATTGCTCAACTAAAAGCTATTCTGGTTCAAAAAGAAAAGTTATTGGCCTCTCGCCAGAAAACCTTGAACGAGCACGTGGCCCAGATTCGCAACGCCGAAAGTGACAAACAGGTAAAGGGCGAGCGGCTAAAGTTTCTGCAAGACCGTAAGGACCGACTCATTGCTCTGTTAAAGCAGGACCGGGAAACAGTAGATTTAACGTCTGACCGTCTGGAAAAGCTTCAGTGGGAGAAAGCTTCTGCCGCCGAAGCTTTGGAAAAAGTGCAGCAGAAAGTAGCTACACTGGAGGAAGAACACCGCACTTTCCAATCCCAAACCCAAGCGTTAAAAGATGAAGTAGCCGAAGCCAACGAAGCGGTGCGGGAGGAGCAGGACCGAGTATACCAACTGCAAAAGCAACTGGAGATCAAACAGATGCAGCTAAATTCAGCCCGCCAGGAGCTGGAGAAAAGCGCCGAAGACTCATCGGCTCAAAATGCTGACCTTACTGAGTTTGATCAGAAGGCATTTACCATTCAACAGCAAATAGAAGAGCAGCTGCAGTTGCAGCAGGAAACCGAACAGCAGGAAGCAGATTTGCAAGATCGGATTGAGGGCCTACTTGATCAGATCGATAGCACGAAGGAGGAACTGGTAGCACTCAATCGAAAGCTGGATGCAGTACAAAACGAATACAACCTCACCAAATCGCTGGTTGATAATCTGGAGGGATTTCCTGAGGCTATCAAATTTTTGAAAAAGAAAGTGGATTGGGCCCGCACCACCCCCCTGCTCTCCGACGTGGTTACCTGTCCCGAAGAATACCGGGTGTGCATTGAGAACTTTCTAGGTCCGTTTATGAACTATTTTGTGGTGGAAAACCGGAGTCAGGCTCAGAATGCCATTCAGTTGCTTAGTGATGCAGCTCAAGGGAAAGCCCACTTCTTTCTCCTGGATGAACTACAGCAGTTCATTCCAACCATACCCCAGGATAGCCTGATGGCTGACGCGCAGGCGGCACTCAACGTAGTAGAGTACGATACCAAGTATCAGAAGCTAGTACAATTTTTACTGCATAACGTATACATTACCCATAAAACCCAACCAGATACCGACAATCAGTACTCCCTTATTACCTACGACGGGCGGATTGTGCAGCAGCCCTTTCGCTTAGCGGGAGGATCAGTAGGGTTATTTGAAGGAAAGCGGTTGGGTCGGGCCAAAAATCTGGAAAAACTAAAAGTTGATCTTAGCAATCTGAAAAAGGATATTCAAACCAGGCAGGAGCAACTTCAGGAGCAGCAACTTCAGGTGAAGCAGCTTCGGCAGCAATCCTACGCTTCGGATATCATTGAAATTCAGCGAACGATCAATCGTTTGCAGCAAGACTTTGTCACCTTCTCATCCAAAAAAGAACAGTTATCCGAAGTACTATCCAGCAACGCCCGAAAGCAGGAAGCCACTCAGGAGCTGATCACTCAGCTTGAAGAAGAACGGGAGCAACTGGCCCCAAAGCTAGAGGAAGCTGAACAGCAGTTACAACTAGCGCAGGAACGACAGCGACAACTAAACAGCCAGCTAACGGAAGAAAACGATTTGCTAAGCGAGAAATCATCGGCTTACAATCAGGAAAAAATACACTTCTTTCAAGAGCAAAATAAACTGAATACCATTGATCAGGAGATAAATTTCAAGGAGGAATCTTACGAAACCGGCATTCAGAATATTGCCCAAAACCAGCGGGAACTGGAAGCCAATGAGCAAAATATTACAGCTTTACTCAACAGCAATGAGGTGAGCGAAGATGAACTGCTGGCCATGTACTCCGAAAAGGAGGCCATTGAAGCCGGGGTAAATGAGGCTGAGCGCGACTACTACGCACATCGGGGCAACATTGACGAAACCGAGCAGGCAGTCCGCGAACTTCAGCGACTACGCAGCCAGCAAGATAACCTGATTATGGAATTCCAAAATAAGCTGAATAGTGTACAGTTAGAGCTAACTAGCATTCAGGAGCGGCTTTCGGTGGAGTTTGATCTGGATGTGAAAGAGTTGATGGCTCAGGATACCGAAGAGGTAATCCCCACCCAGGAAGAGCTGCAAGCCATGAGTGCCAAGCAGGAGAAAATACGGGAGCGGATTCGTAAAATTGGCCCGATAAACCCGATGGCGATGGAGGCCTACGATGAAATCAAGCAACGCTACGATTTTATCAACAGTGAGAAAGAAGACCTGTTACAGGCGAAGGAGTCTTTACTAACCACGATTGATGAAATCGATACCGTGGCCCGGGAAACTTTTATGGCGGCCTTTGAGCAGATTCGGGAGAACTTTGTCCGGGTATTCCGGACACTTTTTACCGAAGAAGACGACTGCGAATTAAAGTTGAGCGACCCGGATGATCCTCTAGATTCTTCAATTGAAATCATGGCGCGTCCGAAGGGTAAGCGGCCACTGACCATCAACCAGCTTTCTGGAGGGGAAAAGACCCTTACTGCTACCTCGCTGCTATTCGCGATTTATCTGCTAAAACCCGCCCCATTTTGTATCTTCGATGAGGTTGACGCTCCACTGGATGATGCCAATATTGATAAATTCAACAACATTATTAAGGAGTTCTCTGATGATTCGCAGTTCATTATCGTTACGCACAACAAGCGAACGATGGCCAGCACCGATGTTATTTACGGGGTAACAATGGTGGAGCAAGGAGTCTCACGGGTTGTCCCGGTTGATCTACGAGAACTAGCTGTTTAGCTTTAACTTAACAACTCAAAAAACATGAACCCCTTTGAGCATTTCCAACTGACCAATAAGGTTGCCATCATTACGGGTGCCAGTAAGGGCATCGGAAAAAGTATCGCCCACTTTCTGGGAGCAGCCGGAGCCAAAGTAGTGGTGTCCAGCCGAAAGCAGGAAGCCATAGATCAGGTAAAGACTGAATTTGAAGCCGATGGGATCACTACCAGTGCCATTGCGGCTAACACGGGTAACCTGTCCGACCTAAGGAAATTGGTTGAGCAGACTATAACCCAATACGGCGGGGTGGATATTGTAGTTAACAATGCCGCCGCTAACCCGGTCTTTGGACCGGTACTGAATACTGAAGAGGCGGCCTTCGACAAAATTATGGACGTAAATGTGAAGGGACCGTTTGAGTTGGGTAAGCTAGTGTACGACAGTATGAAAAGCCGGGGCGGAGGTTCCATCATTAATATTAGCAGCGTAGGCGGAATCAGTCCCGAGCAGGGCTTGGGCATTTACAGTGTCAGTAAAGCAGCACTAATTTCTCTAACCAAAGTGATGGCGAAGGAATGGGGCCAAGACGGGATCAGAGCCAATGTAATCTGTCCCGGATTGATCAAGACTAAATTCAGTGAAGCCTTATGGAGCAACGAATCCATTGCGGCCAAAATGTTGAAGATGCTACCCATCTCCCGGGTAGGCGAAAGTGAAGAAATTGCCGGGTTAGCTTTGTTTCTGGCATCACCGGCTTCCGCTTACTGCACCGGAGCCGTCTTTACCGCCGACGGAGGCTTTACCATCTAAAGATTACCAGTATTTCACAAAAGCAAAAACCGGTCGGCGGGCTAAATAGTCTAACTGATACTCATGACTGAAAGCTTCTTGTTCAAAACTGATAGAGCGGTAGGCCGAATAATGATCTAACCCTTTCAAGCGCCTGATAAAATACTCGCCCAGATATAACAGGTAAAACGGTAGGACGAACAACTCCAGTTGTTGCCGCAGATGAATGCGCTCGTGATTGATTAACCGCTGATCGGCTTCATCTTCAGGGTATTTTAGAAACACAAACGGAAATAAGGTGATGGCCCGGGCGAAACCAAAGGTTATTAGTTTGACAAACAGAGGAGATAAGATAATCACTGAACCTGAGCAGCTACCGATACTTTATTGCGATCGAATCCATTGTTCATTAAAAGTATTGTCAATACCACGCTGGGTGAAAGTATTGCCTTGTATCTCAATTTCAAAACTATAGGTAATGCCGATTAGTTCTCGGGTACTTTCCGTGGCGAATGTAATAGTTTCTGTGTACTCATTACCATTTAGGCTATAAGTACCTCCGTGGTGAAAGATGACCTCTCCGGTAGAAGTATAAAAATCAGTGATAGTCCAGCGGTCAAGCCCCCAATACTTAAGCTTAGTTCTGTCAGTTGTTGAACCTACCGCAAGTTCCCAAGTACCTAACATTGCCTGGCGCAGTTCTACGGGCTCAGCTAATGAATCATCTTCTTGACATGAGGTAAGGATAATAAGGGTGACAATAGTAAACAAGAGAAAAGAGCGATACATAAGCTTATTATCATTGGTAAGTATGTAACTACAATATATAATCCGAAATTTTATATTACAACGCCTATCTCTAATTCACCGGTAGGTACTTCGCTTGCACTTTATAGACTAGATTATTTAAAGAACCAAAGTAATTACACAATCATAAAAGAGGTTAGCTACTTTTCTCTGTCAACTGGAGCCAAATAAGTGAGAATGGAAGAAAAATCGTAGGTGCGGTTATCGAGGTATACCCCGGAGCATTGTACGCGGAACATATCTTCGGAAATGATTTCCAGAATAGCTTTTCGTAAGCTTACCGCCCGACCAAACTCACCCCACTGATCGGACACGCTATGGTCAGCTTTGTCAAACAAATAAAGCTTATCACTCATATTGCTCTGGATATAGTAAATATCATCTTCATCCTGCGCTATAGCGAAGTACATGCGATGCACCCGAGATTCAGGAAATACGGTGAGGCCGGCGCTGTAAATGAGGGTATCGCTATCCCAGGCGGTTTCCCGCTGTAAATTACAGGTACAAAAATCTTGGCTAAAGGCAGGTTGCGCGGCTAGTATTAGAAAAAATACCACGCTTAGGGTCAGGTTTATTACTATCTTCATTGCTACGGTGTTAAAGTTTTTAATTCTGATTGTATCGTCTGGCTGCTTTCTCGGTTCGTTCAGTGAGTTCGGATGGCGACCACGCCGATTCACTTTGTTCGCCCGTTAACCGCTCTTTTCCGATACCACCCGGTTCGGGCAGCCACTGGTTTACCCAACCTAAAGCATCGGATACCAAACCGGGAAGAATTCCGTTCAACCCGGAAAGTATTTTAGCCGGTAACGAAATCACCAAGGTACTTTCCCCATACTTAGCGGCATCTACAATCTCTTCCGCTGCATCCTCGGCCGAAACTGAAGTAATGGATAATGAATCTCCAATAGTAAACCAAGTTTGTTCTTCCCGATGCTTCCCCTTAAAAATTGCGTTCTTCGGGCTGCCGGTTCGTACCAGACCAGGACAAACGGTGGTGACATAAATGTTATCTTTTAATAGCTCGGAGCGATACCCTTCAGAAAGCCCGACTAGCGCGTGTTTGCTAGCACTGTAGGGCACTAAATGAGGCACGCTCACCTTGCCCCCAATAGAAGCAATATTCACAATACGGCCTTCCTGTCGTTGGCGCATTCCGGGTAATACCGCTTCCATCATGAACAAAGGCCCCCAGTAGTGGGTGTTGATCGACTCTTTGTGCTCCTGCATCTCCATTTCTTCAATAGGAGCTACTTGTATGATACCGGCGTTATTAATAAGTATTTCCACTTCCCCTACCTGCTGCTCTACCTCTCGTATTAATTTGTTTACTTGCTTTTGATCCGACACGTCACAAGGTAGGGCTAGTACCTGGTAGGAACTGCCCACTTTCCGGGCAATTACATTCAATTGTTTTTGCGCGGCTTTGAGATCCTCTTTACTCCGGGCACATATTATTACCCGGGCACCCTCTCTTACCAGCCTCTCGGCAATGGCCAAGCCCAACCCTCGAGAACCTCCGGTAACTAGTGCTACTCGTCCCGCCAGTTCAATAGCCCGCTGCTGGCTGTTGACGAACCGGCTAGTGAGTAGCCCCCCGAGTCCAAGGGCAGCAGTCCATAAAAGTGTCTTTTGCGTAGTGTTCATGTTAAATACAAGTTTAAAAAATCTACTGACTTATAATAAAAAGCAACACCAAACGAAGATACGTAAAACTTAATACAATAAGATAATTATTTTTGCTTCGCGACCAAATCCTGTATATTGTTGATTCGCATCGATCAGTTCCATCGGCTATTATGATAACTACACGGCGTTCCGCCCTAAAAAGTTTAGCTAGCACCGCCACATTACTCTCTGCCGGAGCCTCCGTTTCCGGAAGGTCATTAGCCAGTCCATCAGATCTTCAATCTGGCAGGGAAGCCCCCAAAAGTATTGCATATATCATATTTGACGGAATCACCTGGCTCGACTTTTTCGGAATTTACGATCCACTAAGCCGCCTGAAGTCGATGAGTTTTCTACCCGAGCTAGACTGGGATATTTGCGCGTATACTGCCTCGGTTAATGATAATTTCGGCTTGGAAGTGAAACCCCAAAAAGTTCAGAACTCGCTGGCTGACTACGATGTGATTATCGTACCCGGAGGATTCGGCACGCGCCCTTTACAGCACGACGATGAATTTATGCGGTGGATAAAAACCTCGGATACGGTGCCGCTGAAAGTATCAATCTGCACTGGCAGTTTACTACTGGGTGCTGCGGGCTTTTTGCGAGGCAAAACGGCTACTACTAATTTTAACGAATACGAAACTCTCCAACCCTACTGCCAAAAGGTGGTAGCCGACCGGATTGTAGAAGATAAGGGTATTATCACGGCAGGAGCCGTTTCAGCTTCCCTGGACTTAGGCTTATATTTATGCCAACGTTGGGCTGGCTCAGTTGCGGCCGAAGAAATCCGTAAGCGAATGAATTACCAAGGTTAAATTTCAGACATTTTCAATAAAATAAATAGTTAGACAACAACAATATGAAGACTACACGACGATCAGCGATTAAGCACCTGGCTGGCAGCGCCGCTCTTTTTTCCACCACCTCAATTTCTTCATCCATGGCTCAATCCACGGCAACCACATTGAAAGGTAATATCAACCACTCGGTGTGCAAATGGTGCTACAATAGCATTCCGTTAGAAGAGTTTTGCGTATCAGCTAAAAAAATGGGACTAAAGTCGGTAGAGTTGCTGGGCCCTAAAGAATGGCCTATATTGAAAAAGCACGGACTCACCTGCGCCCTGGCCGCTTACTGGGAAAACGGATTCGGTATTGAGAAATGCTGGAACCGTACCGAACATCACCGCCAGTTAGTAGACCTGTACGAAAAAAGCATTCCGATGGTAGCCGAAGCCGGTCTTAAGCAGGTGATTACCTTCTCGGGTAACCGTGATGGTATGGATGATGAAACCGGTATGAAAAACTGTGCGGAAGGGCTGAAGAAGATTATGTCCTTAGCCGAAAAGAACAATGTGTTAGTAGTAATGGAACTACTTAACAGCAAAGTCAATCACCCCGACTATATGTGCGACCATACCGAGTGGGGTGTAGAACTCTGTAAGATGGTAGGTTCAGAAAACTTTAAACTATTGTACGACATCTACCACATGCAGATTATGGAAGGCGATGTCATCGCAACCATCCAGAAGCACCATTCGTATATCTCCCATTATCACACTGGTGGGGTACCCGGACGAGCTGAAATTGACGAAACCCAGGAGCTGTATTATCCGGCCATTATGCGGGCTATACTGGAAACCGGCTTTGAGGGCTACGTAGCCCAGGAGTTTGTCCCCAAAGGCGACGATGCACTGGCTTCGCTCCAAGAAGGTGTTGAGATTTGCGATGTATAAATTTATGTCTTTACGATTCTTCGTAATTTTTAAATAGCAGTTATAGTATTTTTTCAATTTAAAGTTTTGCTTAAATAACCGTTTTCATCATTCGATTTACTTTCTCTCACCTTACACTGAAGAGAATAGTGATGTTCCATCTCGCATATTGATTGTAATATTTCAATATATTTTTTTAAATTGCTACACTATTTACATAACTTTGTCAAACAAAGGGGAATGATTTGTTCTCGATTTCGTTGTCAAACTATTAAAGGATCATTATTCAATCTATACTACAGATTAACTACTCATGGAGTTAGTAAGATTTATAAAAGTTCTTTGGAAGAAAAAGTGGCTAATTTTAGGAGTGGTAGCTATAGCAGCACTCTCAGCTATTTTAGTAACTTTCATAACTCCAAAAATATATAAGTCATCGGCACAACTGGCCACGGGAATAACTGATAACCAGGATATATCTTTGACTCAGGAGCAACAGGCGATGACTTTCTTTGCTACCCAAAATAAGTTTAGTAACTTAATTGAGAATATGAACTCTCGCCAGGTGCTAAGTTTGCTCTCGTATAAGCTTGCACTTCACGATTTGCTAGAAAGTAACCCTTTTCAAGATTTGAATGAGTTTAAAGCTAAGTATGTTTCAGTTGATTTAACAAGTGTAGCCACCACTCTTCAGAACAAATTGGACTCCATTCAAGTACTTACCCGACTGAACGAACAAGATGCGTTATTGTTGAATGTTTTGAAAGACTTAAACTACGATATTGCTGCTATTGAAGAGCGTTTGACGATTACTCGTATACCCAGTACTGACTATGTTAAAATTGAGTATTTTTCTGAAAATCCTTTACTAGCCGCTTTTGCTGTTAATAATTTAAGTCAAGAATTTATTCGTTATTACTTTACTGCTCGCGGCGAACGTAGTAATAGTTCGATACAGTTCTTAGTGAACCTAGTTCAAAGTAAACGAGAGGATTTAGAGTCAAAGGTTGATGAACTTAAAAATTTTAAGGCTTCAAATGAAGTAGTTAATCTGGCGCTGCAAAGTGAATCCATCATTCAGCAAATTACTGATTTAGAAAAAAGTAGAGAAAACGAACGAAAAAACATTATTAGTTACGAACAAGCAATTAAAAAGATCAATGAGCAGCTTTCCAGCAGTGATCTGAGCTTACTTGAGAGACAGGCACAGGTGATTAATAGCCGAATTGTTCGCCTAAAAGATAGAATTAACGAGGTAAATAACAGAATAATTCGCTCTGGTTCTCAGAATGAAGCATTAATGGAACAGTTAGAGCAGCTTCGCACAGAGTTAAATGAACAAATTGCCATGGCTGGTCAAGCTACATCAGGAGGAGGTGTAAATTCAGGGCCTTCACGTCAACAACTTCTAACTGATCGCGTAAATAGTGAAGTTGAGTTAGAAATAGCTAAGGCTAGCCTGCAATCAATAAACCGTGAAATTAATCGTCTCCGTAGCAGTGTTTCTGGTTTTGCTTCAAAAGAAGCTCAGATTAAAGCCTACGAACGAGACATTGAAGTAGCCCAAGATGAATATATCAACGCTGTAAACAAGCTTAATGAAGCTCGTTTATTTTCCCAAAACTTGGGAAACTCACTTCGCCAAGTTGAATTCGGATATCCAGCCGATGACCCAATTCAGTCAAGAGATATTTTAATCGTGGCTATCTCTATCGCTGTTAGCTTATTTTTAACGGTTATTACGATTGTCGTTCTTGAGTATGTTGACTTATCGCCTAAAAATCTACTACTTTTAAAACGACTTACTAATCTTCCTCCAATTGGCAACTTAAATCAAATCGCAGAAAAATTTACTCGTCCTGAATACCTATTCCGGCCTCATCTAAGAGATGAAGGTGTACAAGAATTTAGAGAAAATTTAAGAAATATCCGGCATGAAGTTGAGCTATCCGGGGCTCAAGTTTTTTTAGTAAGTAGTCTAAAACCTAATGAGGGGAAAACGACGTTTATGTTAGCTCTGGCTCTTGCTTTAAGCTTGAAGAAGAAAAGAATTCTTTTGATAGACACCAACTTTAGGAACAACTCTATAACTAAACTATTTTCAACTAAATCTCTACTAGAACGTATGCCTCAATCTTCTGATACCGATTTGAGAAATTATCCATCTGGTACAGGTTTTAAAGGTATTGATGTTTTGGGTTGTGAAGGTGGAAATAACTCACCCGAAGAATTATTTCCAAATGACACTTTAAAATCAATTATCGATACCATGCGCACCAAATACGATTACATATTTTTGGAAGGGGGCTCGCTTAATTCATTTGCCGATACTAAAGAGCTTCTTTTATATGTAGATCGACTACTATTAGTGACTGCTGCTGACCAGCAAATCGGTTCTGCTGATCAGCAATCAATTAATTACTTGAAGAAAGATTCTAGTAAGTTGCTCGGTATAGTCTTAAACAAATGTCAGCTGGAAGATATGTAATTAGCCTTCATATTGTATTTCATAATCGCTCTTGTTAATGAAAAAATTCTTGCCGATACTAGTTGTTGTAAGCAACTTTTTTTGTGATGGTTTCGCTCAAACTAGCTTTGAGACGTATATTCCAAAACAACCCTACGATGAGTTATCTACCGAAGAGAAATTAGTATGGATTGCTTGGAATACTCGCTCTGAGCAAAAGACCCTTAATAGTGAGATAGCTGTTTCTAATAAAAACATTAGTCTTGCCCGATGGAATTGGGCAAACGAACTCCGAGCTTCTTTTAATCTTAATGAATACACCATACGTGATGACTTTGAACCGGGGGAAGGATTTCCATTCTTTCCTAGATATAATTTGAGTCTTACTTTAGCAATTGGCGACCTAGTCAGTAATCCTGCCCAGATAAAAATTGCTCAAGAACAGAAAGTCATTGCGGAATCTCAACTCATTAATGCCCAACTGGACTTACGCTTGGAAGTACTAGAAGCATATAAAAATTATCAATTATCAATTGCACTATACCAGATTGGGACCGAGCAAAATGAAGAAGCTTACACTAATTTTCTTGTAATTTCGGAAAAGTTTAAGTCTGGCGATGAATCTTTAGCTAATTATAATGCCGCACAACAGCTATACACTGCTACCCGAGCAGAACTGATTAAATTAGAAACACAAGTAGAAATTTCTCAACTTCGGTTGGAAAGATATATTGGAGTACCCCTAGAGGAAGTTTTAGATAGTGAAGATTAATACGTTAATCATTGAAGAGAATTACTGAACGCATAAAGAAATCGTATTGGCTTAGGTCAGGTGTACTTACGTTTCTTCAGCGAATTTCAATAACGTTATTTGGTTTCTTCTCTTTTGTTATTCTCGTTCGCCTTCTAGATGTCGCTGACTTCGGTACTTGGGTACTTTATGTTTCTTTTGTTTCCGTCATTGAACTTGTCCGAGAAGGATTTGTAAAGAACCCATTAATTAGACAGTTTGTTGCGGCTAATAAAGAAGATCATTCTTTCATAACGGGTTCTTCTTTTGTTTTAAACCTTAGCCTTTTTGTTTTCCTATCGGTAATAGTCGCAATAGTTGCTAAACCTATTAGCCTTTGGATGGATGCCCCTTCTCTAGAGCTTCTTTGCTACCTTTATATTATTCATAGCTTCTTTTATACATTTTTTCTTCACTATAATGCGTTACACGAAGCCAACCTAAACTATCAAGCAACTTTTTGGTCTTTTTTTAGTCAAAAACTCCTGTTTCTTTTATATCCTTTATCGGCTCTTTTGTTCGGTGACTTAATAAATGTAAACCTTACAAATCTTGCTCTCATACAGATTGCTGCGGTTGCACTTAGTGCTGGAGTTTCATTTTGGCTAGCGCAAAGATATGCTATTGAACACTTCCGATATCGTTGGATCTATATTAAGTCTATTTTTAACCATGGTAAATATTCTTTCGGCACCAATATGAGCTCGATGATATTAAATAATATTGACAGTTGGATGCTTGGAGGGATGGTTTCCCCGGTAGCGGTAGCAATTTACAATCCTGCATTGCGGATAACCAGGTTGGTAGAAGTACCGATGTCATCCGTAGCATCCATTACCTATCCAAAACTAGTTCACAAGGATCGCGAATATGCACGAGAAAATGCAAAAAAACTGTACGAGAAATCTGTAGCTGCCATATTGGCGACCATGATTCCTATCGTTATTGGAACAATTGTATTTGCCAAGCCAATTGTTTGGTTCATTGCGGGTGAAGGCTACGAAGAAGCAGCTCCTATCCTTCAAATTGTTGTGCTATACGGCTTAATTGCTCCTTTCAACCGACAGTTTGGAAATACTTTAGATGCCATAGGTCAGGCTCGTTTAACTTTTCATTTTGTGTTAGCTAGTGCAGTACTGAATACAGTTCTAAACTATTATATGATTCAAAAATACGGTATTCTTGGGGCAGCCTTGGCAACTATCACTACTCATTTTATTGGATTCTTTATTCGGCAATACTTTTTGAATCAACTATTAGGAGTCAGTTTTATTAAAACATTAGATCAGACTATTGCTTGGTATATACTAGGAATGGGTAAAGCAACGAAGCTTTACTTCAAGATCGTGAGCCGATGAAAAAACTTCCAGAAAATTTAGAAGCGTACAGTACAATACTAGCTATTCTTTTAGTGGCTGGCACTTATGCTTTTATCTTAATCAAAATTATCTTCCTCTGATATTACAGTAATAAGAATGAGTCGTTTTACCCACAAAATATTATCCTGGAGTGACAATTTGTATTCTCTAATTTCCAAGAAACTTTATCAATATTTCATCATTGAAAAATTGGATAACATCGTTGGATATTTACTGCTTGGCTTTTTTGCTCTAGCTATTTCCTGGACTACTGCTAGCAAAGGAATAGAATTTGGTATTGCGTTAATGGCTATCGTTTTAGGAATACCAATTTCTTTAGCCTGTCTATTGAACATTCAAGTAGGATTTATTATAATTCTACTAGTTTCATCTTTTACATTCTTCCTACCTCGAATAAGTGGGCTTTACGATCTGCCATTCGGATCCATACCAGATATTCTGCTTTTATTCGTCTTTTGTGGAATTTTTATAGACAAAGAAAATCGATTCAAGAAAGTAACAGCGTATAAAAGCCCGATAATTTATGTGATTCTTCTATGGATTGGCTATCTCTTAATTCAAGTGTTCAACCCTAACAGTCTTTCAACGGCCGCTTGGCTGTTGAGCGTCAGAGGAATTGTTGGCTACATACTTACTTATTTTATACTTATTCGGTTGTTTGACAGTCTACATTATGTGAAGATTTTTACAATTGCCTGGCTATCTATAGCGCTTTTAGCATCAGTTTATGCACTGTATCAGGAGTTTATAGGTTTACCTGATTATGACCTAGCGTGGATTAGCCGCAGTCCTAAAAGTATTGGCCTAAACTTTATAAGAGGTAGATGGCGAAAATGGTCTTTTTTATCTGACCCTGCTACTTTTGGAATGTTTATGTCTTTTGGAGGTATATTTTCTGTTGTTTTAGGACTTAACGCTAAAGATTTAAAGAAAAAGATTATCCTTATTATATTAGGAATTCTTTTTTTGGTTACAATGACATACTCTGGTACCAGAACAGCAGTTGCTATGACTGTGGCTGGAATTGTACTTTATGGTACTATGACAATTCATCGAAAGAGCACTATCGTATTGGGGGGAGCTGCTATATTATTAGTTTTAGCAATTATTTTTTTTCCTTACTACGGTAGTGCTACTATTAACTCTGTCCGTTCAACTTTTACCCCTTCACAGGATGCTTCTTTTAATGTGCGAGTTGCCAATAAAGAGCGTATACAGCCCTATATTCGCTCCCACCCCATAGGGGGTGGAATTAATACAACCGGCGCGTTGGGCGAATCTCTTGCTCCCGAGCATCCTTTGGCCGGTTTCCCTCCCGATAGTTATTATATGAGTCTAGCCTTAGAAACTGGCTGGATTGGGGTTGGAATTTATCTTTTTATTTTTTTTGTAATACTGTTGGTAGGAATTCTTAATTACTATCGTTGTCGTAATCCCAAAATTAAGGCTTTATATGCAGCATATATTGCTAGTTTTTTTGCCCTCACTATTGCTGGCTACGCGCAGGAATCAATTACTCAACGGCCAATGGGCTTTGTATTTTATGCCTGTTTCGTACTCATGGACCAATTGAAATACTTTGATTCCGAGTCGTCTGCATAAAGATGCTATTTAGTTAACCCTGAAGATGGGTTCAAGAGATTGGTTATCAATAAAATGCAATGCTGAACGTCATAATACAGCTCATTTAATTTGCCAGTTTTTGCCTATCTTGTTTCAAAAGCTTGCAATAGTTATGAAAAGCAGCTCCCCTAATCAGCAACAAAAGTCTCTGTTCACTACGGATTTGATTGACAGTCTCAATCCATCAAACCGCCTATATAAACTAGCTCAGGCTCTCCCTTGGTCAGCTATAGAGAAGGACTTTGAAAGTTATTACTCCACCACCGGACAACCGGCCAAACCGGTAAGATTAATGGTCGGATTGCTGATGTTGAATCAGGTCGTAGATTTTGATAGTGAAGGCTTCAAACGAGCTTTCACGGCATGCCAATCCTGCAGATACTGACCCCTCTGATGCGTTAAAGTTGACGGGTACCGGAGCATATTGGTTCAGCGTCACTTTAGGTGAAAAACAGGATAATTTGCTGTTAAGCAGGGATGCAAACCTCCTTGCTTTTACCGGCAAATTTTACCCTCCGATACAGTGCCATCTATGAGACGAGCGTATCTTTAGGCATCATGAGTAGCGCCGCTTTCGGTGTGTGTCCCCAATGTCTGAACCCTAGCAGTAAAGTTCACAGCTACTATGAACGGAACGTGAGGGACTTACCTATCAGTGGTAAAGAAGTCACCTTGCACCTCAGTGTGCGAAAGTTTTTCTGTCAGCAATCAGATTGTCCTAAAAAGATATTCGCCGAACGATTTGATACGTCTTTAATGCCCTACGAGCGGAGGCTGGAACGATCCAGTAACCTGATTAGAGAAATCGGCTTCTGTTGTGGTAGCAAACCGGGTACGAAGGTATGTAAGGTAATAGCCTTGCCTGTTAGTGCATCTACTATCCTGAGGGTAATGAAAAAAACACCTCTACCATCCACAGAGACACCAACCGTATTGGGGATAGACGATTTTGCTTTTCGCAAAGGAAATACCTATGGAACCATTCTGGTGGATTTAGAGCGGCGAAAACCTATTGATCTTTTACCTGATAGAGAAGGAAAAACCCTGGAAGCCTGGCTGACAGCGCATCCGGGGATAGAGGTGGTAACTAGAGATCGTTCTTCGGTATATGCCCATGCCGTTACCCGAGCAGCCCCTACAGCGGTTCAGGTAGCAGATCGATGGCATCTGCTAAAAAACTTATCCGAGAGTCTTGAACGCTACCTGGATACACAGCGCTCTTTAATAAAAGCAGTGGCTCAAGAACTCCACCAAAAAAAGATAAAAGCATCGACGCCTACTACTCAACCGGTGGAGCTTTCTCATAGTATCAGTGATCAAGCACCAAAAGAAAAGCGATACACCAGTTACGTGGAAGTCAAAAGGCTCCAACAGCAGGGACATGGTCAACGAACCATTGCCCGTCATCTGGGCATCTCTCGCAATACGGTGCGCAAGTATTTTAGACAGCCAACCTTTATCCCCAAGATCCATGGTAAACGCAGTAACTTACTGGAGTTTGAATCGTATCTGCGCAAAAGATGGTGCGAGGGGCAAACTAGCGTGAAAGAACTACTACAGGAAATTCAGACCATGGGTTATAATGGCAAGTATACCATCCTGGCCGCTTTCTTGGCAAGCTATCCCAGACAGCCTCACGCAAACACGCTGCCTCCTATTCAAAAAGGAGTTACTTATTCTAGCCGTAATCTTAGTATTGCCTTATGTCAAAAAGAAGAAGATTGGACAGAGGAGCAACAACCATTTCTGAACCAACTACTTCAAAAGAATCCTATACTTCACCAAGCCCGAGAGCTAATGCTGGAATTTAAATCCATGATGGAACACAAAAAAGGGGAAGAACTAGCAAACTGGTGCAGCAAAGCAGAACAACTTCCCCCCTTTAAAAGCTTCGTGAATGGTGTTCGTCAGGATTTTCAAGCGGTCCAACAAGCTTTATCTTCTCCCTGGAGTAATGGGCAAACAGAAGGACAGGTCAACAAGCTCAAAAACATCAAAAGGCAGATGTATGGCAAAGCTAATTTTGACTTGTTGCGTCTCCGGGTTTTGATCCGATCCGGGTAGTATTCACCTAAAGTGACGCTGAACCAACTTCATCCGGAATATCCAATTAGTAATCATCGCTAACCAAGAACACCAATGGCCGGAAAACCAAAACCTATGAGCGTTCCACGCTGGATCAGATAAAACAACTGATATTACTGCATCAGCAAAGAAAAGGGCGTAAGACTATCGCTCGAACTTTAGGCATCAGTAAGAATACGGTCAAAGTCTATTTAGAGAAGCTCAGGACTCTCACCACTTGTCAAGATGGCAAAGGCCATACGTTAGAAGCGCTATTGAGAATGGAGCATCCGGTGCTGGAAGCGAATCCACCGTGGCGCCTTTAGATTTGTAGTATATGAAAATTTTAAGAAGCAACCACTATTGCTAAAGTGTGGGAATGTGGGTAACTCGAAGAGAGTTATCCATATTTCCACACTAGAAAAGTTACCCTAGCGGGGAACGGGCATTACCGTGGCCTAGGTAAGACCTCTCGGCCGATTTTGCGCCCCGCCAGGTAGCTTGCCCAGCCTCCAATAGAAATTTAGACTCAGGTCTCTTATCAAGGTGTGGGGCACCCTGTGCTGAGACAAAGCAAGCTGCGTAACTCTTCGCATAACCAACTAAAGTTATGAAAAATTTTACGTATCAAGTGGGTATTGATGTAGCTAAATCTACCCTAGATTTCACAGTACTGCAAGAAGGCAAAAAACTGAATTACCAGCGTATTTCTAATACACCAAAGGCAGTAAAAACTTACTTGCAGCAGTTGAGAAAGCAAGGGATCGCCTTCACCGAAACCCTATTCTGTATGGAGCATACTGGGGTCTAGAATGCCCATGTTCTACAAGTGCTTCACCAAAATGACTGCACTATTTAATTAGAGGCAGCACTACGTATTAAAGAATCGTTAGGGTTTAGTAGGGGCAAAAGTGATAAAATAGATTCGTACCGTATTGCAAGGTATGCTTACTTACACCAAGACGAGGCCCGGTTTTGGATACCCCAACGGAAGGTGGTACAGCAACTAGCCCATTTAGCGACTCTGAGAAAACGCTTACTAAAAACTAAGGTAGCACTACAACAGCCCCTGAATGAAACGAAATGTTTCCTAGGTAGTGCTGCCTTCCGTACAGAACGTGCTGCTACCGATCCCGTAGTTAAGGCCACCGAAAAACAATTAAAATCCGTAGAAAAACAAATTGAAGTCCTTACTCAAGGAGATAGAATACTCCGAGAGCTTTTTGCGCTTGTTACTTCGGTAGATGCGATAGGTCCGACTACAGTGGGACATTTGTTAGTAGTGACTAATGAGTTCAAAAACTTTAACTGTCCAAAGAAATTCGCTTGCAATGCAGCTACTGCTCCTTTTGAAAATAGTTCGGGTACTAGCATTCGGGGGAAAAGCCACGTGTCACCCTACGCTAATAAAGATACCGGGTGGCGGCCACCAAGAAGCTGTTACAAATGGCCGCACTATCGGCTATCAATATGCAGAATGAGTTAGCTGCCAACTACCAGCGCAAAGTCTTGGAAGGCAAGAATAAGATGGCGGCCGCCGGGAATTCTAAGGATAAAACAAGCTTTCTCTGTATAATATTTTCAAGAAAGCGACTTTCACGTTGGGGTATTGAAATATGGATAACTCTATTGAGTTACCCACATTCCAACACCGTAATAGTAACAACAAAATCATATAATATCTTTTTAAGCCGCTTGACCATAGTGTCTGAAGATCACGTACTCAGTACCCCGGTTGATGGTAGCAAAAGCACGGTTGATCAGTTTTGCTCTCACGGCGTTGATAATGACCATCTTAGGTTTTCCCTCTTTGAGCTTTCGCTGATAATAGGCTTTCATTTCTTCGTCAAACTGAATGACTGTAGCTGCCCCATTACTCAGTAGTGCTTTGATCCGTTTGTTAGCCAAATGACTCGTCTTAGTTCTGCCCCGAATACTAGTACCCGAGAGTCACTTCACTGAACTGTGTCAAGAGTTCTAATTTAATATTTTTGACACATG
>CAZKCO010000062.1:0-19354 GCA_964551335.1 uncultured Roseivirgaceae bacterium | reverse complement strand
TTTGCTTTAAATTAATGCTTTTGAAACTCTCTGCTGCTAACCTACGATGGAATGGGGCAATGTGCAATTTTAAATTATTCGTTGTTGAATACGCATTGTACGCTATTAATTGTTCATTGCAAATTACTAACTGTTCATTGTCATAAGAACTCTTTCAACTCATTTAACTTAATTCTTCCTTCCAGCAAAGCTTTGCCGATGATTACTCCGTATAAATTCGCTTCCTTCAGCTGATACAAATCATTCACGGTGGTTACTCCACCACTGGCAATCAGTTTAAGATGAGGTATTTCTCGCAGAATATCCTGGTATAACTTTAGTGAAGGCCCCTGTAGCAAACCATCCTTGGCTACGTCGGTACAGATCACATATTCAATACCCTTGGTACGGTAATGTTTTATGAAATCTAGCACTTCCCATTCGGTTTTCTCCTGCCAGCCGTGCACTGCAATTTTACGGTCTTTGGCATCGGCCCCCAGAATAATTTTAGCACTACCGTATTGCGCTAGCCAGCCTAAAAAGGTTTCGGGTTGCTGTACGGCAATGCTTCCCCCGGTTACCTGCTGGGCACCAGCGTCAAACACTCGTTGTAAATCTCCATCGGATTGTACCCCTCCGCCAAAATCTATGGTTAATTGAGTCTGCCCGGCAATTTTTTCTAACACTGCCAGATTGATGACTCGCTTCTGCTTGGCACCATCCAGATCGACCAAATGTAATCGACGAATGCCATTATCTTCCAGTTGCTTAGCTACCTCCAGCGGCGACTGATTGTACTCTTTTTTTTGTTGATAGTCACCCTGCGTGAGCCGAACGCATTTGCCTCCAATAATATCTATTGCCGGAATAATTTCCATTCACCAAAGGTAAACAGAAGAACGAAAGGATTGAAGGAAAAAAGTAAGATCAATCAAAATAGGCTGTTATGGCGTTACATCATCGAACAGCTATCTAACTAATACGCCAAACCGATGAATTTAAGCTACTTTTTTACTCTTTCTGTATGTTTCTTATTTCTCTTTTTCACCAATATACTTTCTGCCCAGCCTACTCCGGCAGACTCTACTGTAGTAGACGAAATGAAAGTCGGGATCTATGAATTTCCTCCGTACATGATAAAAGCTGATAATGGTAAATGGAAGGGAATTAGTGTAGAACTATGGCAAGACCTAGCCGACTCTGTAGGCATATTGTATCAATTTACTGAGATTAACGAGAACCAAGCTCTTGGTCAACTGGAAAGCGGCGCGTTAAATGCGGTATTACTGCTGCCGGTACAGACTCCTTCTTCCCAGGTTCAGTTTTCTCACATCTATCATACCGATATGCTAGGCGTGGCTTCATCTCAAAAGCAGAGTGTCGGAAGCATTGCCAAGGGGTTGTTCACCATGCGGTTTTTACAGATAGTCATTACGCTTTCTATTCTTTTGCTGGTGGTAGGAACAGCTATTTGGCTGATAGAAAGAAGGTCAAACGATGATAGTTTTGGCGGGGAACGTAGTCCAGCTCAAGGAATTGGTTCGGGGTTTTGGTGGGCAGGGGTCACCATGACCACTATTGGTTACGGCGATAAAGCTCCGGTTACATTTTGGGGAAGAGCAGTAGCCCTGCTGTGGATGCTGGTAGCGATGGCGGTTACGGCGAGCTTAACCGCGGCTTTAGTGGACGTGGTTGGCGGCGGTACGGCAGAGGTTGTGGAAATTCCCAATGGTTTACGAAAGAAAGATGTTGGAGCGGTAGCTGACTCACCCTTTGGCCAGTATCTAGAACAAGAAAACGTAAAGTTTCAGCCATACGAATCAGTGGAAGAAGGGTTAAAGGCTGTCTCTCAGCAGGAGCTAAGCATGTTAGTTCACAGCACTTCTTCCATGCGATATTGGGTTAACGAAAACAGTAATATTACGGTAGGTATCAACAATACTGAAGTCCTTCCCCAACGCTACGCTATTGCTTTCTCCGCCAATAGCTCCATCATTCAGCCCTTGAATATTTCTTTAATAAAAATCATCAATCAGCCTAACTGGATGCAACGTATCAACCGGTATATGCCGAAGTGATGAATACTTAGTATCTTTATAAAAACGAACTATAGTATGTCAGCTACTACAAAGAGAAAGGAAAAGCCCCGTGAAAAGCAGCAGAAGTCTGGCCACAGACCCATCTCGCTAGAAAATTTTAAGAAACGATACCTGGATAAAAGTCCTTACAAATATGAATGGAAAGATGGAAAAATAGAAAAGGACGAGTTTATGAAGATTGATGAGCGCTACATCATTGATAATATTATTTCTAGATTTAACACACTATCCATCTATCAGCAAGGTAATCGCATTATGGCTAAAGCCGACTGTTCTTTTAAGAAACTCAATGCCTACCGCCGACCTGATGCCGCTTATCTCACTAAAGAGCAGATACGCCATCCCGAAGAAGCACCGGAAGCGCCCGCTTTAGTTATTGAAATTGTCTCGCCCTCTAACACTGATATACAGAACAAATTGAAAATTCAGGAATACCTGGAAGCCGGAGTACAAATGATCTGGTATATCTACCCTAATGTAGAACAAGTTTGGGTTCACACCTCCGAAACTCAAGTAGAAATACGTCGTCAAGGTGATGTATGCGATGCCCGCCCAATCATTGCAGGGTTTCAAATCTCGGTAAAGGAAATTTTTGACCGGTAGTTACAGCGACAGGAAATTCTTCAGAATAAACTCCCCGTCGGTGCCACTCTTCTCCAGGTGAGGCTGAATAGCATAAAAGTTATCCTTCTCCAGTGCTACGCTATACCGCAAAATATATTCATTAGTGGCCGTAGTAAACTCGCTCAGTTCAGCGTAGTAGCTGTGAACGTAGTATAAATAAGCATCGGAACGAAGCCCCCGACATAGTTTACCTCCGGTTACTTGCACATCATTCCAGCCCATATGCGGCACTTTCTGGTCAGGCGGAAACCGTTTTACGTCTACGTCAAAAATTCCTAGGCATTCAGCATCGCCTTCTTCCGAATGACGGCACATCAGTTGCAAACCCACACAAATACCCAGCACCGGTTGGGTTAGGTTTTTAATTACTTCGTCTAGCCCCTTTTCTCTCAGATAATACATAGCCGAACTAGCCTCGCCCTGACCGGGAAAAACCACTTTATCTGCCTGCCGAATTTCTTCGGGCACATCGGTTAGCAATGGCTCAATACCCAAACGTTGAAGCGCGTAAATAACCGAATAGATATTTCCCGCATTGTATTTAATAACCGCAACACTCATAGTCCCATAAAATCAAGACGCAAAGTAGAAAAGATTTGCCGATAATAGGAAAGAAAAAAGTTTTTTGCTTGCAGAGCCATTTAGGTGTTATCTTGGATGACCAACAACCTACTATTATTGCCAGATATGAAAAGTAACATTCCTTCTACTACGAAGCTTGTTCTCCTAGCCATACTATATTTATTCCCTTTCAGCGGATATACCCAAAGCAATGCTGACCAAAAACCCAATATCATACTTATTATGGCCGATGATATGGGCTACGAATGTTTGGGGACGTACGGCAGCACCTCCTACCAAACCCCGGTACTAGACTCGCTAGCGGCGAACGGAATGAGATTCGATCACTGTATATCGCAACCGCTATGTACCCCGTCTCGAGTGAAGATCATGACCGGCTTGTACAACTACCGCAACTACGAGTACTTTGGCTACCTCAACGAGAACCAGTATACCTTCGGCAGCCTCATGAAAGAGGCCGGTTATCAGACCTGTATTGCCGGAAAGTGGCAGCTAAACGGATTGGCCTACAAAGACGAGATTTCCAGTTGGAATGATGATAGTCGCCCTAAACAGTTTGGTTTCGACGAGTACTGTTTATGGCAGTTGACTAAAGCCCGGTCGGAAGGCGAACGCTTTGCAAACCCATTGATTGAACAAAACGGAAAGGTACTGGAACGAAACGAAGACGCTTACGGTCCGGATATTTTTGCCAACTATATTCTTGATTTCATCGAACGAAATAGAGAGCAGCCGTTTTTTGTGTATTATCCGATGGTGCTGGTTCACGAACCCTTCGTACCCACTCCCGACTCTGAAGCCTGGGCTGATCCTAGCCAACGGTATGAAAAAGACACCGCTTACTTCAAAGACATGGTAGCTTATACCGACAAAATTGTGGGCCGAATTGCCGATAAACTTCGTGAACTAGGCCTGGATGAAAATACGCTACTAATTTTTACCGGCGATAACGGCACTCATCCTACCATTACTTCTTATACCAATCAAAGGATAATACAAGGTGCCAAGGGTAATACGATCGAGTACGGAACCCACGTTCCGCTAGTGGCCTACTGGCCTCAGATGCTTAACGGAAGAGAACCCCATACTAAATTGATTGAGTTCAGCGATTTCTTCCCAACGCTAGCCGATATTGTGGGTAAACAAGTGAAGTCGGATGGCCAAAGCTTCTATTCTCTACTTACTGATACGGATTATCAGCCGCGGGAAACCGCTTTTGTCCACTACGACCCTCGGTGGGGCGATAGAGTTAATCAGTACCGCAACCAGTTTGTGCAAACGGAAGATTACAAACTTTACCAGGACGGAAAGTTTTTCAATATCGCTAACGATCCATTAGAGGAAAAGCCCCTAGAGGAAGCTTCACTTACCAAAGCGGAAAAAGAAATTCACACTTACTTAGCGCAAGAGTTAAAGAAACATCCGGTTTGGAAACCCACAGAATAATCTTTACACGCTGGTAGCAAAGTTGGCTTCAGGCTGATCGGCATGCTTTCTTAAATATTCCTCTATTTTATCGGTAGAGTGAAATAGCTGCTCGTAGGAGTCAATTACCCAGTACTGCTTCTGAAAAACATCTTTGCGGTAAGATGTGCTCATGATATGGGCTACATCGTAGGGATAATGCGTAGCTTCATCACTCAAACTATACTTGGTTTCCCCGGCGGAAGACAGTATACCCGCTCCATAAATACGAACGTTTCCGTTCTCTCTGATTAGCCCAAACTCTACCGTAAACCAGTAGATGCGCGAGATCAGGTGGATTGCCCAGGGGTTCTCAATGTAGCGCAACGCGATTTTGCTTAGCTCCTGAAGGTAATCCACAAACGGCTGGTTCGTCAGTACCGGCACGTGCCCGAATACATCGTGGAACATGTCGGGCTCTTCCAGATAATCCAGTTGGCTTAGCTTTCGTAACCAGGTGGAGGAAGGAAACTTACAATTAGATAGTAGTTGGAAAAATTTATCGTCATCTATCAGGCCGGGTACTACGTGGATGCTCCAGCCCGTCAGCTTTTTCAGCTCTTCATTGGTTTCTTCAAAATTGGGAATCTTATCCGCAGTAAAGTTGATCTTTTTCAAACCATCCAAATACGCCTGAGAGGCTGCGTTAGGAAGGTTTACAATTTGCCGTTCGTAAAGTAGTTTCCATACTTTGAAATCTTCGGCGGTGTACTTTTCATATTCTTGTCGCATCATGGGTATAATGTTTAATGTGATACGGAGGCCGGATACCGAAATCCGGAGACCGGGAATTTATTTTTTAGCCATCTAATTTTACAATCGAGCATATTAGATAGTTGAGCACTGCTCATTAGGTATTAAATTTATTCTTCGGACTCCCGTCTCCGGTCTCCGGACTCCCTTTTTCATTGTTAATTAACAAAGCTGCCCAGGCTTTTTCAGTTTCACCCCGAGATAGGTAGTTCTTAGCCGCCCAGTGCATAATCTCCGGGGATTGTGCGCCATCCTGTTCGTACCGCATCAGTGCAGCCTGAATGGTACTTTCGTTTTGGTAGCGTTGTACCAGATCGCCGTTCGGGATTTTCGGCACATTGGCTAATTGAGCCAGGTCACTTCCCGAAAGCACCGTACTGGTTCGGATGGCTTCGGGTAATTGATCCACGCCAATTCCTTTCTCCCGCACCGGTCGTAATGTCTCAAAAATAGCGTCGCCATTGGCTCGGCAGTACAGACTACCGCCCATTCTTCCAACCGCATCCAGCCGGAACGGATCGATAGTACCGTCTTCGCCCAGAATTTCTTCGTTCACATGAACCAGTAGCACTTCGCAGATCACGATGTTCCCGGCGCCACCGCCATCGCCCAATGGCACAACCTGCTTCACTTGGCACTCAAACGCTACCGGAGACTCCGCCACCCGGGGTGGCTTCACCATTTCCGAAGAAGCTTCGGTTAGGCCGGCTTTGGCAAATTCGTTTATTCCTTTTTCGTAAGCGGTACTTGTCAACGACATTTGCTCTACTAGTGCGTGATTCACAATATTGATGGTCACCTCCGGGTGCTCCCGTACATTGTCCAGCGTATTCTTAGTGCTTCCATCTCGCACACTATTTACCGGCGAAAAAATAAGTATGGGCGGCTTGGAGCTAACTGCATTAAAGAAACTGTACGGACTCAGGTTCACCTTTCCTTCGGCACTCATGGAGCTAACGAAGGCGATAGGCCGGGGCACCACCGCACTAATCATATAACGATAAAAATCCTGCGTACTTACTTCGCTCGGGCGAATTACTTTCATAAGCTTGGTAAAATTTTAGTTTGCACTTCTCCGAATCCTACGCGGACACCTTCTTTTTCGGCATAACCTCGTAAAGTGACCGTATCGCCATCTTCCAGATAAGTGCGGGTTTGGTTTGAATTTAATTTTAATGGTCGTTCTCCGTTCCAACTTAGTTCGAGCAGGCTTCCGTAGCTATCAGGCTCACTGCCGCTGATGGTACCAGAAGCTAACAAATCACCTACTCGTAGATTACAGCCGTTAACGGTATGGTGGGCGAGCATCTGCCCGACACTCCAATACATATTTCTGAAATTGGTTCGGCTAACAACTGTCTCATTTTCACCTTCGGGCTGAATAACCACTTCCAGGTTGATATCGAAGTTCTGTTTACCAGAATTTTGCAAATACGGCAGCGGCTCCGGTCGCTGCTCCGGGCCATCCACCCGGAAGGGTGCTAAAGCTTCTAGTGGCACCACCCAGGGCGAAATGGACGAGGCAAAGTTCTTCCCGAGAAATGGCCCCAAGGGCACGTACTCCCACCGCTGAATATCCCGCGCCGACCAGTCGTTAAACAAGACGAATCCGAAGATATAATCTTCTGCATCTTTGGGCCGAAGGGAAGTTCCCAATTCGGAATATCGCCCGATAACGGCGGCCATCTCCAGTTCAAAATCTAATGCTTGGGTAGGGCTGAACACCGGCTGATCTGCACCTTTTGGCATGACCTGTCCTTTCGGACGATGAATATTAATGCCAGAGACCATAATAGAAGAAGCGCGTCCGTGGTAGGCAATCGGCATATGCTTCCAATTGGGCATCAGCGCGTTTTCCTTACCTCTAAACATCGTTCCTACATTGGTGGCGTGAGCTTCGCTGGCATAGAAATCAGTATAATCGCCAATCTCCAGTGGCAAGTGCATTTTCGCTTCCGATTGAGCTACGAAGCATTCGTTACGTAAATGCTGAAGCGGTGAATTGATCTGGGTTAGCCAATCGGTGAGGCGTTTTCGTACAGCTTGCCAGGTTGGTTTCCCCAATCCGATAAAAGCGTTCAGCGAGGGCTGCTCCAACATTTCTGGCTCAATAGATAAATTTTGAAAGTACCCGCGCATGGCCACCGCCGCCAGATCAATAATCTGATCACCAATAGCTACCCCTACCCGCGGCCGTCGCGATGGTGTGGAAAACACTCCGTAGGGCAGATTGTGAATGCTAAAATCACTCTCGGGCGATATGTCAAGCCAGGTGTTCAAATATCTTTTTTACCATTGCCGGATTTATTCCGGCATCTCCTGCATTTTAATTAGGAGATACCGGAACTCGCTATCGCTCATCCGGTAAGTATATTCTCTTTCTTTTTTAATAAGCTCCAACATTAGCCCCTACGGAAGTAAGATGGCCAAGTGGTGATTCTAGTGCTTCTTCTTTTCCTAGTAATTCCTGTAAGGCAATTTCAAAAGCTGTTTTTGCCAAGTTCTTCGATTCAGCATTCTTTTCGTATACTTTCTCTAACGCCTTGCGAATAGTGTCCGAAACATCCTGAAGGATGGCTTCGTCGGTAAGCTCGTTCTTAGTTTCCATCAGGTACGCAAATACCCGCGCCATGCCGCAGTTAGCAATAAAATCCGGGATCAGCGACACTCGCTCATCGGTGTAGGCCGCGATGGGGCCAAAGAAAATTTGCGGATCCTGAAAAGGCACATTTGCTCCACTAGCAATGACTTCCAAACCGTGATGAATCATCGTTTCTACCTGTTCCTGCGTTACCAGTCGAGAAGCCGCGGCTGGAATGAATATCTCCGCTCCGGTGCTCCAAACCCGCTCGTTCATTTCCTCAAACGAAAGCAGCTTATCGGCTGTCAGCATATTCTGTACTCGGTCCAGGAAAAGCTGCTTCACTTCTTTGTAAGTGAACCCTTCCGGGTTAATGAGTCCACCCGCTCGGTCAATAATTCCGACGATCTTCACACCACTCTTAGCCAGGTAGTATCCAGCGGCCCCACCTACGTTACCCCAGCCCTGGATGATAGCCCGCTTGCCTTCGGCGCTACCATCCCACAAGTTGTAATAGTGCAGCACCGATTGTGCAACTCCGTGACCGGTTACCATATCAGCTACGGTATACTTTTGCTCAATAGAGGGAGTATAGTGCGGATCTTCCAGCTTCTTAATTACCCCCTGCCGGAGCTGACCCAGTTGCTTGATTTTCTGAGGGTCGGACGACCGATAGTGCCCAGTCACAATACCTTCCTGCGGATGCCACAGCCCGTAGCTCTCCGTAATCGGAATCACATCGTGAATTTCGTCTACGTTCAGGTCGCCGCCAGTACCATAGTAGTTTTTCAGTAAAGGAGTAACCGCCTTGTACCAGCGCTCTAAAACTCCATGCTTACGAGGGTCTTTCGGATCAAAGTTAATTCCCGACTTGGCCCCGCCAATAGCCGGCCCCGACACGGTGAATTTTATTTCCATCGTCTTCGCTAGTGATTCAACCTCGTGCCGGTCTAATCCTTTTCGCATGCGGGTTCCCCCTCCGGCGGCTCCGCCTCGTAAGGAATTGATTACTACCCAGCCTTCCGCCTCGGTTTCCGGATCGTTCCACTCAAAAACCACTTCCGGTTTCTTCTCTTCAAATTCTTTTAACAGATCATTCATATTTCTTGGTCATTTGTCAATTGTCCCTGATCATTTGTCAGTATTTCACTCCTGACTAAGGACTGGGGACTAATGACAGAGGACAAATCACACTTTCCACGAATAAATGTACTCTTGGTCTTCAATCTCCAAAGCTTGTTTGGTTAGCTTGAGCGGATGGAAGGTATCTACCATTACGGCTAGTTCTTCAGTGCCCTTTTTGCCGATGGATGCTTCGGCGGTGCCGGGGTGCGGACCGTGGGGCATTCCACCGGGGTGCAACGTAAACGACGCTCGCTCCACTCCCTTGCGACTCATAAAATCTCCTTCGGCGTAGAATAATACTTCGTCCGAATCGATATTGGAGTGGCTGTACGGAGCCGGGATAGACTGAGGATGATAGTCGAACAGCCGAGGTACAAAGGAACATACCACAAAGTTGTGTCCTTCAAACATCTGGTGCACCGGCGGCGGCTGATGAATACGTCCGGTAATCGGCTCAAAATCATGGATAGAAATAGCGTAAGGGTACATGTAGCCGTCCCAACCCACTACGTCAAACGGATGGTAGGTGTAAATGAAATTTTGTAGCTGATTATGCTTCGCGATCTTTACTTCAAATCCTCCGGACTCGTCTTTAGCTTCAATAAATTTTGGAGTTTTGATGTCGCGTTCGCAAAACGGACTATGTTCCAGCAACTGCCCAAATTGATTACGGTAGCGACGGGGAAACTTCACCTCAGAGTAACTCTCAATCACCAGAAAACGACAGGGCTTATCTAGATTGATGTTCCACTGATGGGTGACAGTACGGGGCACGTGTACGTAATCACCCTGCGTAAACTTCACACTTCCTAACGGGCTAAGCAGTTCGCCCTCACCATCGTGCACGTACACCAGTTCGTCGGCTGAGGCATTCCGGAAGAAGTAACGCATGTTTTCGGTGGGCTGGCAAATCGCCAAACGCACATCATTATTTCCCATCACGTACTGCCGACCACTCAGCCAATCGCCCTTAGCTTGTATATTTTTGCCCAGTAAGTGGCGATGCTGCATGTTCTTTTCATCAGCGTAATCAATACCGAAATCAACTACTTTCCCAACTTTATCAATAGATGTAGGCGGGTTGATATGGTAGGCAATAGACGATATGCCACTAAAGCCTTCGGCCCCAATTACTTCTTCGTAATACAACGAGCCATCCGGCTGCCTAAATTGAGTATGTCGTTTGGGCGGAACCTCTCCGCGTTGAATATAAAATCCCATAATTTTTTCAATTAACAATGTGCATTTAGCAATGAACAATTATGACTTCATTACTCACCTGATTTTTTAACGATTACATAGAGTAGTTTTAGTAGTTCTTCACAGTCTTTAATCATTGAATCAAAGGCATTTTCATCGATATAATCCGTTGCATGCAATAGTCTGAGCCAATATTTGGTTTCTCTAGCTTCTTTGTAAGCGATGGATAATTTAGCTCTAAAATCCTTCCGTGAAATTCCGCCAATACCCTCTTCCACATTAGCCCCAATACTCGTCCCACTCTTCAGCAACTGCTTTGATAAAACATATTCCTTTTTTTCATTCACCAAATACTTATACAATTCCACAACCCTAATAGCAAACGTAAACGACTTCTCCCGCACCGGATTTTCTACTTCTTTATTCTCTCTACTCACCTGTATTCAATTGTTCATTGCTAAATGTATATTGTTAATTGTTCTCTACATATTGTACATTGATCAGAGGTTTCCTCTGAGAGCTTGCTCTCTCTCAATTGCCTCAAACAGGGCTTTGAAGTTGCCTTTGCCGAAGGAGCGGGCGCCTTTGCGTTCGATGATTTCGTAGAATACGGTTGGGCGGTCCTGCACGGGTTTGGTAAAGATCTGTAGCAGATAGCCTTCATCGTCGCGATCTACCAAGATGCCTAGCTTACGCAATTCTTCTATCGGCTCGTCAATATCTCCCACCCGGTCTTTCAGGTCATCGTAGTAATTGTCGGGTACGTGCAGAAACTCTACACCGTTATTTCGCAACTGCGTGATGGTTTGAATAATGTTATCGGTAGCGATAGCAATATGCTGTACTCCTGCGCCTCTGTAGAACTCCAAGTACTCATCAATCTGGCTTTTCTTTAAGCCGGGAGCCGGTTCATTAATGGGGAATTTGATACGCTCGTTGCCGTTCGACATTACCTTCGACATCAGTGCCGTATACTTGGTAGAAATGTCTTTATCATCAAAAGAAACCAACTGCTTGAACCCCATCACATCGGCGTAGAAGTCAACGAAGGCATTCATGTTGCCTAGTTCTACGTTACCTACAATATGATCTACGTACTTCAGCCCCACGCTGCGGTTCTGCAAGTGGGGATTCTCAATTTTCTTAAACCCCGGCATGAAGAAGCCTCGGTAATTCTTATTCTCAACGAAGGTATGGATGGTATCGCCGTAGGTTTTGATGGAGGCGATTACGATTTCTCCGTCCTCGTCAGAACGTACTTGGGGTTCGGCTACCACTTCGGCTCCACGTTGGGTAGTTTCCCGAAACGCCTCGCGGGCATCTTCCACCCAAAGGGCAATATCGCGCACCCCATCGCCGTGGCGGTGCACATGATCGGCAATAAAGCCTTCCGGCTTAATGGGTGAGGTCAAAATAAAGCGCACCTTGTTTTGCTGAAGCAAGTAGCTTGCCCGGTCGCGGTGACCGGTTTCGGGACCTAAGTACCCGACAATATCGTAGCCGAAGGTATAATGGTAATAAAATGCGGCCTGCTTGGCATTACCGACGTAAAACTCAATGTAAAAAGTACCATTAATCGGTAAAAAATCATGCTGATCAGCTACTTGCGAAATTTCTTGGGTTTGCATAAGTAGTTCTTTTTGCGTTTTTTATCAAATGCTGATATATCAATATCAATGTATATTACTCAGTAGAAGTTTAGAGATTATCAAACACACTGGTAAATAATTTTTAATTCGTTAATTACTAACATCATTGTACTTTTTAAGACGAGTAAATACCGCCAGATGTTTTACAGCGTTAAGTTTATAAATTTAGTTAGGTAATTTCTTGATATATATTTATATTATTAAGAATATTTTACAATTACTTTATAAAATTAGTTATTGCTTAAATTCACAGTTATTTAATGAGTGTTGACCAGCTTAATCTGAAGATTCTGGAAAAACTACAAAAAAATGCCCGGATTCCCGTTTCTGAAATCAGTAAGGAGGTGGGACTCACGGCACCCGCCGTAGCCGAGCGTATTCGCCGGATGGAAGAGGCCGGAATCATTCAATCGTACGGAGTAGTTTTGGATTATGAGCAGCTCGGTTATGCCTTACAAGCATTTGTGACGGTAAGAATCTACGCCAACCAGAGCCAACGGCTGGTGCACTTTTTAAAGCAGCAAAAGGAAGTACAGGCCTGTTACGCCGTTACCGGCCGGGAAGGTTATTACGTCGAGCTCAGAGCCGCCAGTTTACAGGAACTGGAACATATCATCGCCAAGCTAACCGAATTCGGCGAGCCCAATACCTCCATTGTGCTTTCTAAAGTGATTTAAGATTGCTACCAGCAAATATTGTCCACTGCTACCCGACATTCACCCAGCGGCAGCATGGCGTTAATTAAGCTACACTTTTCAAAGCGGTGAAGATCAGTTAGGGTTATTTTTGCTTCTTGTAAACACCCTTCGTGCAACAAGCGAGCGCGGGCAGTACCGGGCAAAAGCGGTTGGTGGGGAGTAAACCAAAGCTGTCCGTCAAAAAACGCTACGTTGCTGTACGAGGTATCGGTAATTAACCCATTTTTTACAATCAGAATATCATCATGATTCTGCCTTTGCGTGAACAAATGATTAATAAGGTGGCGATCTTTAAACTTATAATTGTACTGAATAGCATCGTGGGCTATTAGTCGTAAGGAGCGGATAGTTCGGGGAGTATACCTCGCGAAGGTAATTTCTTCAATGTCAGCCGAATACACTATCCGGCATTTTACTCGCTCTATGGTTTTCCATTCGGTTGGTATTTCCAGGCATTGTTCTAAGGCTAACGGTTGGTTTATTTTCAGCATTTCCCGGCGGCTCCGATCTACCCGGGCTTGATGGTACGCCAGGTGCTGTATCTCGCCGTTGCGGACGCAAAGGGTTTCAATAAATTGGCACATAGATTTTATCAGTCAATTCCTGATACTCTCGCTCCGCTTCGCTGAAGTAGGTGATGCCGCCTCCGCTTTTAAAGACGTACTGTCCGTTCTGATTTTCAATAAACCGGATCATCACTCCCGAATCCAGTCGGGTTCCATCGAACAGGCCAAATACTCCGGTATAGTAACCACGTTCGTAATTTTCTACCTCCCGAATGATAGATACCGTTTTAGGTTTGGGCGCCCCGCTAATCGAGCCCGCCGGTAGCATTTTGAAGAGCAGATCGCCAATATTGTCGGCATAATTATTTGGTAACTGACCCCGGATTTCCGAACTCATTTGCCACAACGACCGCTGATGGGTAGTGATTTTTTCCAGATACTGAAAACGGGGCACGGTAACGTTGCTCGCAATTTGACTCAGATCATTACGTAATAAATCAACCACCGTTGTATGTTCCGCTCGCTCCTTGGTATCGGTAGCTAATCTAACTTGAGCGTTGGGTAAAGAGGCATCAATTGTTCCCTTCATCGGAAAGGTGCGAATTACTCCGGTTTCATCAATCTGGCAGAAAGATTCGGGAGAAAATACCACCCACTGATTTTTGAGGATAAGTTTGTACCGGGCGCGACTGCGGTAAAAGACTTCCCACAGCGAGAGATTTAAGCTAATGGGTGTTTCAAAACTCAAGTTAACCAAATATGTATCGCCCCGCCGGATGTGGTATTGCACTCGCTCAAAAGCTGCCTGATAAGCGGCAAAGTCTACCGGAAATTTCTCTAGTTCTACCGGGATACTCTGAATTGCTTGAGCCGGTGCGTTCGTTACTCCCTGCACGTCGAATAATAACTGCTTGGGATCAATCTTAGTTAAAGGAAGCACCCGCACATTCGTTCCTAAGAAATCAATAACGAACAGAAATGGGATACGCTGCCTGCCCAGCGAGTTCATCTGACGTACTGCCCTGGTTATCTTCATACCTTGTATCATCCTCTTTAGGTACGTAATTAGTAGGAACATGATTAATCATGTTCCTACTAAACAATCCTACACATTGGGGAACTTTATCTGGCTAAGTATTCTTCTTCAAAGGTCGCAATTTTACCAACAATGGTTGTACCTTTGCGGCAACTTTCGGCTTGCGGATTTCTTTCGTTGGTAACCCACTGATTATCAGCTCATCATCAAGCTATCACATTCGTTTCGTTGAGCAACCCAGTGGATTGCTCAAACCTATTAGTTGTATACCATGACATTTCAAGAAATGGGGCTACGCCCCGAACTGCTGCAAGCCATAGAAGAACTGGGCTTTACTGAGCCAACTCCTATCCAACAACAAGCTATTCCGGTACTCATTTCCGAAAACCGCGATCTGGTCGCCTTAGCCCAAACCGGAACCGGAAAAACCGCTGCCTTTGGATTGCCACTATTGCACTTAGTCAGCGACGACGCTTCTCAAGTGCAGGCAATAGTGCTTTGCCCTACCCGCGAGCTTTGTTTACAAATTACCCGCGACTTGGACGATCTTGCTAAACATCTACCAGCCGTACGAGTAGCGGCCGTTTACGGCGGAGCCAGCATGGATCAGCAAATCCGGCAGTTGAAACGGGGCGTACAAATCGTCGTAGGAACTCCCGGACGAGTACACGACCTGATTCGACGGAAGATACTGAAACTGGATACCGTAGAACGATTGGTACTGGATGAAGCCGATGAGATGCTCTCTATGGGTTTCAAAGAGGAGTTAGAGGCCATTGTAGACCAAACCCCCGAAGAACGGCAGACGTTGCTGTTCTCCGCCACCATGCCCAAATCTATTGCGGGTCGCTTCACCAAGAATCCAGCCGAGATTTCGGTAGGTTCGCGTAATGCCGGTGCCAGCACCGTGAAGCACATTTACTATATGGTGAATGCCCGGGATCGCTACGCGGCACTGAAACGTATTGCTGATTTATACCCCGAAATCTACGGCATCGTGTTTTGCCGCACCCGGCAGGAGACCAAAGAAGTAGCCGAAAAGCTGGGGGCCGATGGTTACAATGCCGACGCCCTGCACGGTGACCTTTCCCAGGCGCAGCGTGACTACGTGATGGGACGCTTTCGCCAAAAGCAGCTCAATATGTTGGTAGCTACCGACGTAGCCGCCCGGGGACTGGACGTAAACGACCTGAGCCACGTCATCAATTACAACCTACCCGACGATATTGAAGTGTACACCCACCGCAGCGGACGCACCGGGCGGGCTGGTCGTCGGGGTACTTCTATTGCGATTATTCACCGGCGGGAAACCGGGCGGATTAAGCAAATTGAACGGACGGCTAAAGTTTCCTTCGAGCGCAAGCCAGTACCGGGCGGGCGCGAGATTTGCGAGAAGCAGCTCTTTCATCTGGTTGACCGTATAGAGCAGATTGAAGTGAACGAAGAGCAGATCGAGCCCTACATGTCGGTGATCTACAAAAAGCTGGACTGGATGAGCCGCGAGGACCTGATTAAGCGGTTTGTATCGGTAGAGTTCAATCGCTTTCTGGCTTACTACGAAAACGCTCCTGACCTGAACGTGAAAGCTGAAGCATCGAGAAGCGAGCGAGGGAGTCGGCAAACGGAGAAAGTAAGGGAGCGCCGTAGCAAAACCGATTTTACGAAGTTCTACCTTAATATCGGTGGTAAGCACAATATGAATCCGGCTCGCCTGATGGGTTTGATTAACGAGTACACCAATGACTCGTCTATTCGCATTGGTAAGATCGACATTGAGAAAAACTTCACTATGTTCGAGATTGAAAGCCAGCACGAGGAGGTAATCGAACCGGCCTTTAACGGAGCCACGTTTGCCGGGCAACTTGCGCTGGTGCAAAAAGCTAATTCCTCCGGGGCTCACAAACCTAAACAGGAAGGCAACTTTGGCAAAAAGAAAAAGAAGAAGCACCGTAAGGGCAAGCGAGGAGTGAAGTAAGTAGATCATGTGCAAGTTATGGTCAGACTCTCATTATAATAGCTAAAGCCATAACTGATCATTTTAAATTATCGTATCTTGTATTACTACCTGAAGTTTGGGTAATAACTACTTCAATACCGTTTGGATGAACTTTGATAAGATATCTTCCGATCCCGAAATATTAGGCGGCAAACCTTGTATTAAAGGCACCCGTATTAGCGTAGAGCTTATCTTGGAATGGATCGCTTCGGGGGCTTCCGTGGCGGATATTCATGCATCCTACAGTCATTTGGAAGAAGAAGCCATTCGTCAGGCTGTTCAGTATGCGGCTCACTTTATGAAGAATGAGATCATCTTGGAAGTTAAACCTGCCGAATGACCTTAGCTGACTTCAACATCCTGACTGATGAAAACATCTCGGATGCGGTCGTGGCCTTTTTAAGATCGAGCGGCTTAAGAAAGTAGAAGAAATTTAGGTAACTCGAATAGATGAATAACACCTACCTTCATAGAAAAAGCCGAAGATTACTTCGGCTTTGATCTGCACAATACTTTGTGAATTTCTAGACAGTTTTAGCCACGATGCCTAAGGCCTCCAGTTGCTGGGGATCGTGGCGGAAGGCGATCTTAGCGATGGCTACAAAATCGCGTACCCACTGCCGGAGCTCCTTTATGGCTTCGTTTTGCTGCTGGGTGGTGCGTTGCGCTTCCCGTTTCTTGCTCAGCTGTTGTACCCGAGCCTCGCCAATGGCGGTGATCATGGCTTGCGCCTGGGCCATCTCTTCGTCCTGAATAGGAAAGTCGGGAGTGGCTTCGCCGAGCGAACGGGCTTTGGTGTAGAACCGCTGGGTGCGGATGATGAACCGGTCCAGGGCGTTGGGGGTAGACTGATTGAGTCCCAGTTCCTCCAAGGTGGCGGCATCGTCGCGGTAGTAGGCTCGCAGTATACCGGCGTGCTTTAAGTACGTTTGCCGCAGTTCGCTACGCTGGGTTTTCAGTTGCAGCGTAGCCCGCTTCATCTCCTGGTAGCTGGTTTCTTTGCTGTCGAACAGCATCCAGGTTTTTTCCAGTTGGGCTTTACTTTGCTGAAGCCTCTTGCGATTGTAGCCGTAGGCTTCCAGTATTTTAATCATTTCCGGGTCGGCCAAAGCCCCCTCAATAATGAGCCGCGAAGCCGATAACGTTTGATTGATTCCTGCTAGTAGTTCCATAGACCAATGTTTTTTTAGGGGCCATCAGGAAATGTACCCTACGACCCGGTGAGCAATAATGACAGTTACAGTGCAAAGCTAAATTTGAATAATTATATGTTATAGTAATAAAAGACAAATTTATCACACTGGTGATAGAACAGGGAATTGCATCAAAAAGACACTTTTACCGCTTAACTATCCCCACCGAATAAGCAGTTTGCTACAAGCAATATTGCCCTCTTCCTGAAAGGTACTAGTTCTATTCCCCCCACGCCACGTCGGCTTTTTAAGTAGTCATTCATAAGTATTTCGGCGACCGTCGCGCGGTATATACTTGCCGGTGGACGCCACCTTTAGGTTTGTAGCATCGTAAAATTTCAAGAAAGTGGTAGTTGCTATTAGGCTGTGTAAATGTGTGTAACTCGTGAGAGTTATGCATATTTACACAGCAAAACATCAGCTTAGGTGAACTATGGACGCCGCCAAGTAAAACTTATCCCGCGATTCAGACCTAAGTTGATTTTCAAGACAGGCTTCTAATAGAAATTCAGGCAAGGGCGAATGCCTCAGGCCTATTATAAGGTTTTGAAAGTGTCTTGAATATTCATCAACCAACATAAACTAAGATATGGATTACTCCTTTTTCAGCGGCATTGACATTAGTAAAAAAACACTTGACTTTGCTGTCCGAGATCAAAAGCAACACCTCTTTCACCTTAAAGTGGACAATTCAGTTTCTGGTTTAAAACAGTTCCAAAGAGAATGCTTGGCTAGAAAAATTGATCTTTCTGAATGCCTAATCTGCTGTGAGCATACAGGGGTTTATAGCCAACATATTCTGGCATTAGCCACCGAAAATAAACTTTCCCTTTGGTTGGAGTCTTCTCTGCGGATCAAACGCTCATTAGGGTTGCAAAGAGGCAAAAGCGACAAAATAGATGCTATCAGAATCAGCGAGTATGCCTTCCGTTATGCCGACCAAGCTACTGTCTGGCAACCTGAGAGGCAGATTATCCTCAAATTACGTCAACTTGTTGCTCTGCGTAAACGGTTGCTCAATGCTAAAAATACGCTACGGGTCCCTCTTGATGAAGTGGCTGGTTTTCAGGACAAGAAGCTTCAAAAGGAAATAGAAAGGCTTAACCGCGCGGCGGACCGCAAAAAGCCTATCGAAGCATTAGAAAAACAGATTGCCGAAGTAGAAAAGAAAATCAAGGCCCTTATTAAAGAGGATGATTCGCTGAAGGATCTGTTTGAAGTAGTCACTTCAGTAGATGGCGTAGGGGAAGTAGTTTTCTGTGAAATGGTGATCACTACTAATGAATTCAAACTTTTTAGTTGTCCTAGAAAATTTGCTTGCTATGCAGGCGTAGCACCTTTTGAGCATAGCTCCGGTACAAGCATTCGAGGGGGAACCAGGGTCAGCCACCTAGCGAACAAACAGATGAAGAAACTACTGCACATGGCGGCCTTATCGGTCGTATCTGGTAAAGGCGAAATGGCCGATTACTACCATCGGAAAGTAGAACTGGGTAAGAATAAAATGCTGGTGTTAAACGCGGTGCGTAACAAAATCATTCACCGAATCTTCGCTTGCGTTAGAGATAACCGAAAATATGAAAAAAATTATACTGTTACCTTTGCTTAAACCATAGAAATCGCGGATGAGCGAAGCGAATTCCGGTGGCCGGCACCCGGCATCTCCCGCATAGTAGGTGAAGACCCCGTCGGGGCGTTCCACGCTGGTCGGCACCCCGATGGGCGCCGACCGGAATAAATCCGGGCCACCGCGGCGCGGGAAGTACCGAAAGAGTTTCGTTTGAGTACTTAAAGAGCCGCTATGGAATAGGCCTCCGTGGCGCCTTTAGATTAGTGAGATATAATTATTGTAAGAAATGCTACTATTGC
>CAZKCO010000061.1:0-19744 GCA_964551335.1 uncultured Roseivirgaceae bacterium | reverse complement strand
ATGCTACACCATCTTAATTTTAAACACCTTGTTTTACTTTTGTCCTGTACTTAGTAATCCGTTATCAGAATATTGGTAAAACACCAGTCAGGCCCAGCACTAGTAGTATGATTCCGATTATTAGTAGGCGACGGATACGTTTTTTTTTACGCCGCCACCGCTGGTACAGTAGTACCCAGGAACCCAGTCCGCTAGCAGCGCCCACCCAGGTCGGTTTGATATCAGTTGATCCATCACCAAATTGATTTAGCAGGGGTTGGAGTACGGTAGAGATTGTATCAGTATGCAATATACTTACTAAACCTACCCCAACGGCTACCAGTGCTGCTGCTTTGGAGCCGGAAATACTGCCGGTTGAGCGTATCGGTGAAGTTAGTTTCATCGGCACTTTGTTTGATTATTGGTATTTGTTGAAATTAAAGGTATAGCCTAACAGAAACCCAATACTAGTGTAATTAGCACTCGTTATGTTGACTATCCCTTGAAGCAAATTATCTTCGCTAGGGTTGCTCAGGCTGCCGTTCTCCTGGTGGCGGCTATTACTTCCGCTACTTAGTAGCAGGCCGATACTCATGCTGCTTCGGGAGCGATCAATAGTTACTCCGCCCGTAGCATGATAAATATCCCAGCTACTAATGCTGGTTTTATACCCCAATTCATCTTTAAGAGATGAATCAAGGTACGACATATTGTTCCTAAAACTCAGGTTTAAGGTTAAAAACTCCGTCAGGCTTCTTTCGTAGCCCAGAGCGGCGTTCAGTACGGGTTTGGCCCCGCCTAAGATGGTGAGCACTTCTTCGCTGCCTAAATTATTGCCCAAACTACCGTAGCGCACAAAAACGGCCGGTTCGGCCCGGATGATAGCGTAGGGATCTACCGAACCAAAGTACTCCACCGATAGGGCCAGCAGCGAACGGTTAAAGCGATATTGTACTCCGGCCGAGGTGCTAAAAGGAGCACTAAATTGCGTTTTTAGCTTTTCCTGTCGGTCGTTAGCAAACCCACTGAAGCGTTCGGGCTGATTCAATTTTAAATTTTGCGCGGTAATATCCGATGCCAGTGTACCGTTCCCCAACAACCCTACCGAAGGGGTGGTAACCGTAAAACCCGCCGACCACCGGGCACCACGGTAATTGATGCCCAACTTGGCCGCGTAACGGGTATGAAAGTACTTAGCGTACTGCAAGAAGGTAGTATTCATCAGAGTTTCGGAGGGGTCATTCAGAATGACGTGCACCAGCAGTTGCCTTTGGTACGATAACGAGCGAAGCGTGAACAGATTAGTTAATCCCACTGACCAATAGTCGTTTAGCTTGCGCCCTACCCCAATCGCGGCAGTGACTTCAGTCAGGGTACTACTTTTCTCAGATTCACCCACTAATAACTCTGATCCGGGGCTTTCAGCATCGTTTACAATACCGAACTGCCCATCAATTCGGGCATTACCTTTAAAGGAAAAGTCAACCGGAGCCAGCAAGCCGTAGCCTACCCTCCACTGAGGATTCTTTATTCTAAACATGCCTCCGACCAGAATGGGTACGGAATTGAAGGAGCTACTCCGAAAATCAGCTGCTTGCCCCAATGCGTTCTCAATACGAACATTCTCGATCCGGTACAAATTAGCGTTTATCGAGATCGTTGTCTCATCAATAAACCCAAGCCCCCCCGGATTGTAGTAGACTGCCGAGTTATCGGTTGCTTCGGCCACTACGGCCCCACCCATCAGCGCCGAACGGGTTCCAAATTGTTGTGTCCAGTAGTGCGTATCCTGAGCCAACAGGGTTGGGGATAATGAAAGCAAGAAAAACAGAAGTAAGTAGTGAAACCTCATCGTACTAATTTTAGTCGGTCGAGTGAGAAGTTCTGACCTCGGATAGCTGTTGTCTGGGTAGGTGAGCAGTGGTAAACCCCCGGCCAAACTGAGTAAGCATATTCATAGCTTGGGCCATGGTAATATCTAAGTACTCACATTCGTCTGCCCGGGCCATTCGTATTTCCCCGGCATCCATTCGGGGGGCATCGGGAAGATAGAGACTCAGGTACTCCGGATTAGAATCATCGGTAATAAAGGCCACCCGGTAAAACTGATTATCTTTAAGCAGTATTGCCCGCCACTTGGCCGGCCAAATCTCAGTCTGATCTCCGGCCAATCGGTATTTTAGCATTTGAAACCCGGGGAAGAAGAGGAACAGTTTTTCTTCAATAGCATTGTTCCAGCGACGAAATAGCCCCTTACCTACTAGCATTCCGCTGATGTAGCACAACAGTATCAAGATAAATCCGCAGATGATACTTACCGTAGCCTTACCAAACAAAGTGTGAATATCCAACATATCCACCAATTTCCGTCCAACTGGCAGCAGTAGTTGAATGCCTTTATTGAACAAAACGATCACCGCCAGCAGAGGCAGGATGGTAAATAATCCACCCAAAATGACAGTTTTAGTAGTTTGGCTAAATATTGACATGGCTTGATCGACGGCTGGTCCTTTATAGTTATCACTATCTGAGATATCCGGTGCTTAGCACTGGGGTAAATTAATTGTCCTCATCACTCTTCGTCCGAATCTTCTTCTACATTAACTACCTCGTACATATTCTCACCGTCTACCTGTACGGGTTGATAGTAAGTTTCCCCCAACTTCACGTAGGTTACTTCGCCAACTTTAACTTCCTCACCTCCTTCGGGTAGATTTTCAACCACGGTACCCGCCGTAGGAGGTACTACGGTATAACCTTCTTCGCTCTCTTCGTAATAAGTACCGCCGTAGTAGTAGTTATTGGTTGTTTCGTTTACCACTACGGTTTCAGAACCTTCCGGCAGCACTTTGATAGTAGCGCCCGGAGGTGCCTGCACAACCGTATAGCCGTCGTTACTCTCAACGTAGTACACTCCCTGGTCGTAGTGATACTGCTGGTTTTCTACCGTAATAATAATAGCCGTAGCCGCCAACGTGGCTACAAAAAAGCCCCAGGGATGCCAGACCGGCCCCCAGTAAAATGGACGGTACGGGTGGTAGTAATACGGACGATAAGCATAGAACCGAAACCCACCGTAACGGTAAGGCGGCCTATAGTAGGGACGAGGATTAGGCCTGACTACCGTAGTACGGCGGTTAATATTAACGTCCCGGCTATTGTCCACGTTGATATTGACGTTTCTGCGGCTATTATCCACATTCACCCGGTTACCGCTAACATTGGTGTTTCGGTCACGAGATGTATTGTTTCTGATGTTGGTGTTCCCTCCCCTATCGGCCGTAGAAATATTCCGATCGGGTAGTTGCCGGCTTCCCCCGTTAATGGTTCCTCGGTTAGAGGTGGCTGGTCGGTTACCGGTATTGGCTCGGTTAACATTATTAGCTCGGGAGCTAGCCGGTCGGGAGTTAGCCGGTCGGGAAGCCGGACGCGATACACCACGACCACCCCGAGACGCTGACCGGTTTATTCGCTGGGCCTCGGTTTCCAGGGGAGTAAGTAAGATGATGGAAGGAATAGCCACCAAGAAGATCAGGTATATTCGTAGGTAATTCATGTTCAATTGTCTTCAGATGGGTTAAGAAAAGCTTTCGCGTTTTTGGGCATCAGAATAATCTCCGAAGCACCAGGTGGGGGCAAAAAATCAAATAAAACATCGGGCAGGTCGGGATTTAATTGCCAGTCGGAAAAAGTTGCTTCGTACTGGGGGCTATCTTCCTGATCCAGGTAGACAATCACCATTTTTTGCGGAAGGGTCAGGGCGTCATCGGATATCCAAAGCTGTACGTTCATCGTTTTTCCCGCCGCTATTATCCGAAAGCAATCCTTGCCATTAAGCTGGCTGGTTCCCATATACAACACTTTATCGCTTTGTAGTAGTAAGTCATCGGTAAAGTAAGGATTAAAGAAATCAGCTGCCGGAAAATCTAATCCGTAATCCTCGTGGATGGTATAAATGGTTTCCAGGATACTGCTATCCGGGGCATCTACACTAGCGAAATTGTTCTCATTGTAGGAATAATACGTTAGGGTATCACCATTGTACCAGTATCCCTTATGCCCCCCGTCGCCGTTGGAGTTAACCAGCATCTTATCCGGCCCTACCATATACACTTCTTCCTCGCGAAATTGCTTCACCAACCCCAAGCCCCGGGTAGGAATAAAGAAGCTGCTATCCTGCATATCGTAGGAGGTTTGCAGCGAATAACTGCAAGAATGTAATTCTCCGATTACCTCACTCATGCGGTCCAGTATCATAACTGCCACCGGATCAACTTCGGTAGAGTCTTGACCAGAAACAGGTTGGCTATGGGAAAGGAAGTGTACACTGAGGCAGATTAGGTAAACCAGAAGCGTTTTCATAGGCCGGCACTTATTTTTGGTAAAAATTACATCTTTTCGATTAAAGGAGAACATACTGGGCGATGTATTATTGATTCATTTGTCCGAATGAACCAAAATGTCATCTCTTAGGCTGAGTTCATGGTGAGCTGTTATTTCTCTCTGTATCTGACGGTATTCGTTTTTGCTTCATTATTAAAACGATATATCCCACTGTAAGCGAAAACGAGTTCCCTGGTACTGATTAAGTTCCGTATCTTGAAACGAAAAGTAGGTCACTTCAGCCGTAAGCTTATTCCGGTGCTCAGCAAAAAACCAGTTACAAGCTACGCCAAACTCCTGTTCTAGATTTTCGGTTTCATCCACCTCAGGTCGATAGTAGGCGTAGCGGGCAGCTACTTCTAACGGCGGGGGAAACCAGCTCCAGAGGTTCGCCAAAAAATAGCCGGCCTGCACGTAGTTACCGCTTAAGGTAGTACGGTTACCATCCAAGCGGTTCCAAATATATTTCCGATGGTACTCCTGCTGCCAGGAGAAACCCCGCCACATAAACGCAGTCTCTATCATCCACTGACTAACCTGGTATTGCCCTGGTTCGCCATCGGAATAGCCTTCCAACTGACCTCCGCCCGACTGGGAAAAGCGGGTGTATGGGCTCTGATTATTCACCGCAGCCCCGGCAATAAGACCAGTAGGTTCTTCGTGAAAGGCCAAATCGGAGCCGGTCATGGCCAATTCCCGACCAAAAACATTCCATTGTAGTCGGCCCACGTACATCAGGCGATTGTCATCATTAGTGGTATTTCCCCGCCCCGTGCCGGTGAGCACCGAAATATGGTAAGTAAAATCGGTAGGCGAACCCGGCAGAATCCGCCCGTAAAACTCAACTCCCTGTTGCCGGTCCAGCGTGAAGGGACGGGTCAGGATCGAACGGTCTACTAGCTGCTGCTCTCCGGAGGAGATCACCCGTTCCCGGTTATAGTAGGTTTTCCACTGCCCTACTTTGAATTTTAGAAAATCCCACTTCTCGATCATTATCCGGAAATCCAGCAGGTTACTTTGCGAAAGTTCGTATTCCCAATAGTACTTTAGCCAGGGCTGGTACGCATGTCCTCCTACCTTCAGCCGCGCTCGGTTTATTTTGTATACGCGGCGGTTCTCTTCAATAAAATCATCAAAAGTCAGTGGATTCTGATCCCCAGGAGTAGCAAAACGGAACTGCAAACGGGATTGTATCTGAAGAAGAAAGCGGTTATCGGAAGTCTGGAACTCGAAACCTTTTTCGCCGTATCCGAGCTGAACCTTTCGGGGCAGCGCAAGGGAATCTTGGGCCTGCGTAGGTAGCACGATTACCAATGCAACCGAATAAACGATACAGATTTTTCCGATAATGGACATTAGGAATGGTAGTATTGCAAAATATTAGTCAATTAATCGGTCTTTTGAAATGACATGAGTTCATTTTGCTGTTCGTCGTATAAAAATAGCTTGAGTTCCCTGAGTTGGTAAGAACGCACCTGATTCAGCAATTGATTAAACCGGTCGGGAACCTGCATATGGACACACATTTTGCGGGTACCAGCGATCGGACCGAACACCAGCATCGTGCTATCTACCTGCCGGATAGGCCCGTTAAAGTGGTTGCAGCCATCAAAGCCCATAACCCGTTCCTGGGACAGGTTGATTTCCATTCGGGGACGGTCGGGAAGATTACCATCATCAATTAAATCTTTTTCTATTGTTTCCAGTACCCAGATGTCGTTCAGCCGCAGTCGCAGGTCGGGTTGTTTGCTCAACTGTCGGACCAGCGTGTAGCGGATAGAAGAGGCATCGGCTGGTACTTGCTCAACCGGAAGCCTATCTTCCCGGACAACTAGCTGATAGGTATAGCCTTCTTCGAAGTCAAAACCGTTAATGGAAGCATAAATTTTTTCCCAGCCTCCGGGCTGAATAGCTTCGCCTCGCTGTATCTGTAAACACCGTTGATCCCCTACTCCCGTGCAGGGCACGCGTAGGCTGTTTACCCAAAAAACACGCTCATTTTCGCTAAGTTCAATTGGTTTGTTCATGCTATCATTTTCTGCTTGTTGATGGTCAGATGGTTGATGAGTACTGCAGCCCCAAAGTACTGCCGACAATAGTACTGCGCATAGGAATTGTTGTTTCATAGGTTATACTATTTTGATAACTGTGGTACGGATTTTATGATTAGTTCTGTTACCTAAATCCCATTAATCGATAGTTAAGATTAAGCAAGAACTGACTTCTCTTACCAAAAACCCCAACCTCCGTTCGGAGCATCCATCGTTTATTAAACTGATACTGGGCACCCACAATTAAATTCAGTGGAACAGCTACTTTCTTATCCAGCTTATAGTCAATAATTGCTTCACCGGGATCAATTCCTGCCGAAATGTCTTCCAGCTTATCAATGATTTGGTTGACGATGACTAGTTGAGCAGGCGGCAGGGTTTCCGCCCATTCGTTGAGGCGGTCAATCACCTGACCACTGCCTAGATTGGGGAAAATACTTTGTAAAGGAATGCTTCCTTCCGTGTCGCTCTGGATGATCTGGTAAAAAGCCCCGGCCCAGATTGCTAACATTCTGTCGGGTCGCGAGGGGTCTCGCAGGTTATGCCCTACCCTGAAGCTGCTGTTAAAGGCAGGTACTGGTTCCACTACCACCTCCACATCGGCAAAGTTATAGTTATTATCCCAGACTAAAAATAACGGCCCAACTGCACCGGCTAAGGTGACTCCCAGGCCAAATGAATTCACTGAAAAACGTTGAGATGTTTCTAAACCGAAGGGTTCCAGCAGCGTTACATCGGTTTGGGTAGTCCCTACCCCTAAGATACCATAGAGGTTCAGGAATGGAAGAATCCACACATCGGGACGAACGGTATAAGCATGGGTGGTGGCAATGGTAGGGCCAAATTGTATAATATCACTGACATCCACCTGCGGGCCACCATTGAAGCCGATCAGCGTACGTTCAATCAAAATCTCTTGCCGCTGGGTAAAGTAAATTCCGCTGATCCCCCAGGCGTAAGGAAGGTCGTATCCCCGTTTATAGGCCTGTTTACCCAGTAGCGGCAGCGGATAATTATAGTCCATTTGCTTCAGGCTATCGTAGTACTGTTGGTAGGCCGGATTACTAATCTTACCCATACCTTGAGAGTGAGCCGACTGGACTGAAACCAAAACCAGCACACCGACCACTACGGACCGTCGTATGAACACTGAGATTTCGGACAACTTTAGTTTCAAAGTAGCGATGTTCATAAGAGTTGGTTAGGTGTAGTATCTGAAGTTGATTTTTAGGTACCCGCTGGGAACAGCAGTACAAACACGGCCCGGAAACCCCACTCAGCCGTATTGCCTTTTCCGTACGGTATCCGGGGACCAATGGCTACCTGGGCGGCCTGACTTCCCAGGGTGAGCACTTTAGAACCTATCAGGTGAAGAAAGCCCGAAGCTGCCTCAGCTTGCCAGTTCTGAGTTAATTCGGTATTGATGGTCAGTGCATATCCTCCCTTAAAATTACGGGCCGCGAAGGGCTGTAAAAAAGTACTGCTTACATCAGTTCTGTCTTCATTTCCCGCCACCGACCAGATATGATTAACCAATGCTCCCAGCGTGAACCCGGAAACCTGGGTTAAGAATACCGCGGTTGGCCCCATGCCAAACTTACCCGTTCCCAGTAGTTCATCCGTGGCAGTAGGCACCAATAATACCGGGCCTACGCCCCAGATCAGTCCGCCCGCGGTGGGTTCTTTGGGAGAAAAAAAACCGCTAACCACGGCGTCACTCAATCCGAACTGACTGCCACTTTCGCCAAAGACATTGCTTTGGGAGATCACCGGGAGAATGACCCGACCGATCAGGTTCCAGTCTTCACTGATGCTCATCGGGATTACCGGCTGGATGTTAAGGGTCATCCGGCTGCCGTCGGCGGGGCCAACCCCGTAATCAAAGTTGAACTGAAAGGGCACGCTGATCAGGCTAGCTACCGGGTTCTGTAACGCCTGGGCTAGCTCGTCGGCATCTTGGGCAAAAGTGATCAGGCTGAACGCGCTTAGGCCGACAGTGATAATAAACTTTTTAAAGATCATAAGTTAGTTGGTTTAGCTCCAGAAGCCAACAATCCGTTCAATCAGCCAGAAAGCCGCTACTGACCCAATGGCGTAGGCAGGAATTTTCTTCCAGTAAATCGGCCAGCTTTTCCTGATTGTGAGCAAATATAGGAATATAGACGCGACCAATACGAAAGCAATCTGTCCTGACTCAACCTCAATGTTGAAGAATGCCAGGGCCAGCGGAATTTCCGTGGCTGGTAAGCCTACCTCGGCTAAGGCCCCGGCAAAACCAAAGCCGTGTAATAATCCAAAAGAAAAAGCCACCAGCCAGGGCTTCCGACTGGTAAGGGTTTCTTCTCCCTGTGAATTCTTCACAATCTCTACTGCCAGAAAAACGATACTTAACGCATTCACTGCCTCCACAGGCGGACCGGAAAGATTCACTATTCGTAACACCGCCAGACTCAATGTGATGCTATGGGCTAAGGTAAAAGCAGTGATGGTTCCCATACCATCCGAATGGTCGGTGATCATAAACCAGTCGTAGGGTCTTTCCAATTTGGTTGTGAAGTCGGAGTTAGAAGTCACTTCTTCACCCAGGGCGAAACGGTAGGCATCATCGGGGGTTAAGGTGGCTCCGTCCAACCCCGCGTCGAACGACCAGCCGGTGTGGACGTGGGTATCGCCAAAGTAGGCTTCTTTTAACGGGTTACGGGGCACATTTTCATTTCGCTCGGAAACGGCGCTGCTGTAGGAATTGTCAGTTTCAGCTTCAGTGGTCATACTACTGCTGCAACTTATCAGGTGCAACGTAACCGCCACCGCAAAAAGTGTCTTGACGAAAAGGCGCATTGGTTAAGGTTAGTGATTGATAGTGGCTTAAGATAGGTAAAGATTAATCATGATGTAAGTTATTTGGTCAGTTATTTCGGTTTTTTGGTTCATTCTAACGGTTGAATCAACTTTCTGTCTCAGCCCGAAAAAAAGTACTTTTTTCTCCTTGCCTGCGGACTCTTTGAATTTACACGCTTACTTTTCCGCTAGGGAGGAAAACCTGTTTGCAGCGTAGACTGGCTTTCCGCCACGGAGGAAACTCTGCTTGCAGCGTAGGCAAGCTTTCCGCTAAGGTGAAAATGCCCTAAATACTGTAGGCTTAGGTTCCGTTCATCCGGAAACCTTCCTGCGTAGGTGGCCACTTCTTGCCCTAGGTAACTCCACTCTTTTTTACTTAGAACCGGGGAAATTTGGTTAGCTCGGCTAAACCTAAGCCCGTACTTTTCAAGATCATTACGGCTTGTCGATTTCTCTATTATTCAAGTAGTTCGCTGTCACTAAAATTTTAACCATAAATCGTTTTATGATGATTAAATCAGTCCAATTAAAAAACCTGCGAAGCAGCGAATTTGTCCAGTTTATCAGTAATGTACTGAAGATTGTTGGCGGGTATGACCCTGCCAAGCTAAAGGTTCAGGCCTTGTACGATACGCTGAATGATCAGCAGCAGCTTCTGGCTGCCACCTTGCAGCAGTCTTCTCAGCATGAACTCACTCCCCAACTGGCTCAACTGGACAAGCAGCGCGACGAAGCCATAATCTGTCTGCGGCAAGTCAGTGAGGGTTATACCCACCACCCTTCCGATGAAGCCCGGCTGGCGGGTGAGATGGTTTTGCACTGCATCAGCAAGTACGGTAACCGCCTTTACCAGCTAAATTACAGTGCCGAAACGGCCATACTGAAGAATCTGGTAAAAGACTTAACCACCTCGCCCGACTACGTTAAGGCCGTGAAAGCATTGGGTATGCAGATGGTAGTGGATACTATGCAGCAGACTAACCAACAATTTGAAGACCTGTTTTTGCAGCGGATGAAGGAATTTAGCCAGGAAGAAAGCAGCAGCACCACCGAGCTAATCGGGGCAACTACGGAGGCGTATCGTACCCTTATTCAACACCTCAGTGCCCACGCCACCCTCACGCCTTCCGCCACCAATACGGAACTTATTAACTACCTGAACGAGAATGTGGATCACTTCAACCAGCTGGTAGAACGCCGCAAGAGCAGTACTATCTCTGATATACTGGAAGAGGAGATCGTGGAAGCGTAGCTCAGGAAGTCTTAAACTAAACAAAAAAGGGAGCCAAACTAAGGTGGAGCTCCCTTTCCTATTCGATTTATACTAGTATTTAATCAACGTGGTGCTTTAGGCCAATAGATACGTCCCCCCCTTGCCCCCCCAAGGGGGACATAACCAATTCATACATTTTATGTCCCCCCTTGGGGGGGGCGGGGGGGGATACCTGCTGGCTAAAAGGTGAATAAGGCTCAGAAGTTCCTAGTGTAATAGGCGGCTCTTCTATACTTTCGTGCTCAATGTAGTGGACCTTAAAGCTCCGCCATTGGTAAGCGTATACATAGTCGCCATAGTACACCGGAAAGCCCTCCCTCGCCGATGGATCGGATTCTCCGGTAAACAAGTGTTGTTTCCAGGTTTGCATTTGCTAGCCAGCCGGAGCAACGGAGCCATCGCCGGGGTTGATCCAGGCCGTGTTCCAAGTAAGAGACTTCTTGGTATCGCGCTGCTTATAGTTTTGGCGGGCCTTTTTCCATTCGGCCAGATTGGTTTCCGTCCAGGGCTTTCCCTGTCCGGATTGATTTTCCAACCGGATGGCTTCTTCTACTAAAGCCGGGGTTCCGTATTTTTTGGCAAAGTAGTAAGCACTGGGCTCAGCCAGCTCCAGTTCGTCTATCCAGCGGTATAAGTGCAACATACTGTCGTGTTGATGCTTGCGTACGGACTGGGCAAACAGATGGAAGTAGTAGGCTTCGGAGTTCCGGTAGCGCGCTCTTCGCTGCTGAATTAGGCGGGTGGTTTTCCGGAAAATGACAATCAGCAATAAGACGATCAATATTGACAAAGCGGCTACCGCCAGAAAAATCTTGGGCGACATTCCCAGAATAGTGAAGGGGGCTTGCTCAGCCTCCAGTTCGGCTTCCAGGGCTACCGCCTGTTGCAAGGAATCGCGGACACTGGCTAGTACCCCCAGATCGGGATTTGGCTCCACGGTGAACGTCACTTCGGGCAGGGTGCGTTTGTAGAGTTTTTGCTGGTAAGGATGGTACCAACTGAACACCATCTCGGGCAGGGTAACCTCTCCTTCCTCTTCAAACAGGTAGCGCATGGTTTCGGTGCGACTAGCACTGATTGCCGTTTTGGACTTTTGGTTATCTACCGCACTGCGGCTAGGGTACTGGCTCACTCCCGGCAGGCTATCCCAGGCGATGGGCGGAATCAGTTCGGCTACCGTACCAAAGGCCGTTCGGGCGATACGCCGTTCCAGCACATCACCTACCTTCACGGTTTGTCGGTTTCCGCTCCAATTGTCGTTAACCCGCAAGCCAGTGGCTACCAGCCACTGCTCCTCACTGAAAGTAGGCGGGATGGGCTTCACCGTAATTTTCCTTTCCTGCGTTTTCAGGGTTTGCTTTACTCCCTTGTATTCGCCTTCGGGCGGTGTTTCTACCTCAATTTCCAGGGAAGGAAAGGTGATATCTTCGTCGGTATAGGGAAACACATGGTACAGCAGCTCTACTCCGGCATAGGTTTTTCCATCCTGCTGGATTGACCGGCTCACCGGACGGAAGTACACGGTGAAGGCCCCGTTTACTTTGATATTTCCCAAATCGATACCGCTGGTAAACCAGGTGGAGGTGTACGCCGAGATTTTGACCTCTACCGGTTGTCCCACGTAGGCCGATGTTCTATCCATTGTTACCTGCGTCCATACTTCCTGGGCCTGGGAAGGGTTACCAATCACTAGCGTCAACAGGCACAGACTGAATACTAAAATAAGATTACCATTTCTTTCCATCGGGCTGGGGCTTTATAGTGTCTTTTTTTACTTGGTATGCAAACTTACGCTTCAAGAATAGCGAAGGATCGTCGTCCACCTTGCGCATCAGCACCTTGCTATTGTCCTGCTGAATACTGGCCCCGATGTCGTCGGGCACTTCCTCCAATTCTTTTCCCTTCCGCATGTCGGTAGCCACTGTCTCCTCTTTGCGTTCCTGCTGCATATCTTCTTCGGTAGCCTCCTGACCGCCTCCTCCTAGGTCTTCCATGTCTTGGTTTTCTATATTTTCGGCAGTTTGCTGCGCTCCGGCTTCCTGGGCTTCTTCCGGATTTACCTCCGAGGTACCGGGCTTTAGTTCACCTAGTTGCTGCTGATTAGTTCGGGCTGCTTCCAGTTCGGGGTCCATTTCGGCCGCCAGTCCGAAGGCGAGCAGAGCCGCGGCGGTATCTCCGTTCTGGAAGTAGGCCAGCCCCAGGTTGTAAGCTCCGTAGGCCGAGGTGTCGCTGCTGAAAGCGCGTATAGCCGCATCGTAATCACCGGATTTATAGTAGGCTACTCCCCTGCGCAGCGGATCATCGTAGCGGCTGGCCGCCTCCTCATATTCCCCTCTTTCACTCAACCGCTGCCCCTGGTAGTCGGGGGTGTACCATAGGTCGGCAAATCGATTAATGTCCCCGCAGGAAGAAAACAGCAGGCCGCAGAGTAGGTACAACACCCATCCCTTGCGGAACCACATCAGCAGCAGAGCCGCCATCGGAATGACCAGCAATAAGCCGGCATCCCGCCATTCGTCCTCGGTTTCTTCGGGCTGTTCGGTGAATATCAGGTTCCTCTTTACTTTCTGACTGATCAGTTCCACATCGCTTTCGTCCAGGGTGAGCCGATTCACGGTTACTTTTTCCAGCGAGGCCAGTTGGGACAGCACTGTTTCGTCGAGCGCGGAGTATACGGCTTCGCCGCTATCGTCCCGCACCCCCGGCACTTCGCTTCCGGCGGCAGTATTGACGGCCATAACCTCCACGGTGTTCACGGAGCGCTGGGTATAATCCTGCAATAGCGGAAAGTGGCTATCGTCAAAGTCATCCGAGAAAATCAGTACGGTACCGGGCGCATCGGTAGCCGCCGTCACGGTATCCGCTAATTGCAGCGCCGCGGCTAAATCTGATCCGGCGAAGGGCATTACCGAAGGTGAAAGTCCGTCGATATGACTCAGGATGATGTCGTAGTCTTTAGTAAGCGGCACGATGGTGTGGGCGGTACCGGCAAAGCCAATCAGGGCGGCGCGAGCCCGGGGGTTGCTTTTCAGCAGGTCGTTGATCTTAAACTTGGCCCGCTCCAGCCGATTGGGTTGCAGGTCTTCGGCCAGCATACTTTGGGATAAATCCAGCAAGATCACCAGCGGGGTTTCCAGATCCTGTCCGGGAACCTCCACTTTTTTCCAGGTCGGCCCCGCCAGCGCCAGCGTACCCAGGGTGAGCACCACGAACCCCGTGATATGCATCCAGAGCTTTATTCGTTCACTGCCTTTCTGAATGACAAAGGGGCGCAAATGCGGAGCAATTATCTCTTTCCAACGTACCTCCTGCCGGATGCTTAGTAAACCAATGGTAAGTGCTGCCGCGGCGGGTAGCAGCAACCACAGGAACTGCGGGCGCAAAAAATGGAAAGCGCTCCAGTCTATCGGGAATAAATCGTCAACCATAGGCCTCCTCCTTTCGCGTACTCTGGCGGAATACATTCACTAAACTGGCCAGGAAGGTAACGATGAGCATCAGCAGCAGAGCGGCTCCCAGCGGATAATGGTACAGCAGGGTAACCGGGCGGTTTTCCGTTTCTTCGTACTCAATAGGTTCCAGTTTATCTACTTCGGTGTAGATTTCTGCCAGCCGTTCTTCGTCGATAGCCCGGAAATACTGCCCTCCGGTCATGTCGGCAATTTCCTCCAGGGTTTCTTCGTCCAGATCAGCCCCGGTGCCCTCCGGATCGCCGATGCCGATGGTGTAGATAATCACCGAATCTTCCCGGGCCATGTCGGCGGCATCCAGCGGTAGAATATCCGTGCCGGCATCTACCCCGTCGGTCAGCAGCAGCATCACTTTGGTTTCAATGGTATCCTTTTCAAACATGGCCATTCCTTTGGCAATGGCTTTTCCGATGTGGGTCATTTGCCCGGCCATGCCTACGTCGGCCTCTTCTAACAGCTGGCTTACCGTTTCCAAGTCAGGGGTGAACGGAGCCTGAATGTAGGCGCTAGAGCCGAAGAAGATCAATCCCATTCGGTCGCCTTCCCGCTTCCGGATAAACTCCCGCATCACATCCTTCACCGCATCCCAGCGACGGGCTTTCTCACCATCAATTCTCCAGTCCTGCTGAGCCATGCTAAACGAAATATCAGCGGTGATCAGAAAGTTACGGGTGGTCTTTACTTTCAGCTCCGGTTCGCCCACCAGTTGGGGGGAAGACAGCGCCGCCAGCAGCAGTATCCAGCAAAGCATGAGGGCCAGCCAGTTGAAAACCCCTCTCCTCTTCACAAGGGCCGACCGGCGAGGTTTCTGATCCGTGTATTCTAAAGCTTTCTGGTAAGTAGGCAACCGCAGCGAAGCACTTTTCATGCGCAGCGGAGGCAGCAGCCAGTAGACCAGCAGCGGTAACGGGAGTAGGAAAAACACCCAGGGGTACGCTATTTCAAAGTTAGCGGGCATGCGTCTTTATCCATTGTTTGGCATTAAGTACTATTTTGTTCTTTGTCTCCCTCGAAAAGCCCTGACCGGCGTACATGGCGGGTTTAAGCTGATCTTCGTACTGTTGCAGCTGTACGTCTTTTCCCGTGCTATCCAGGAACTGAAGCCATTCTTTTCCGTAGAGTGGCCCTACCCTTTCTCGCCCGTAGGCCTGAATGGCCACCTGCTTGAGCAGCACGAAAATCTGATTGGCTGCCGATTCCTGCTGCGCAATGCTATCCAGCGTTTGCAGTGCATCGCGGCGGTAACGGTTTCTGATGTAGTTTCTGACCAGCACTATCGCCAAAATTAGCACCCCTACGATCAAGATACCCGCTAGAATACTCCAGCCCACCGGCTCGAAGCTAAAGCTTACCGGGGGTGGCTCGTAGAGTGCACCTAATTCTACCGAAGCAGAATCGGGGGCAGTAGCCGTATCTAGCGTATCCTGAAGCTGTTTCATCGTTTCTTTCCGCTAAAAATATCTTTAAGCTGCTGGTTCACCGGCCGTATCGTATCCACGGTAAACAGCGGTATCCGGTACTTCTTCATCTGGTTGCTGAATGCCTGGTAGTCCGCATCAAAGCCGGAAGCAAAAGTATCTCTTAGTTTGTGGTCTTTGCCGTCTACACTCACCTGAGTAGTGGTATCCCCGGCTACAAACTTGGTAGTGGGAATATCCCGCTCCATCGGATCGGTAACTTTGGCCAGAATCACATCGTTATGCTGGGCAATCTGGCTGATAAACTTGGTCACCTGCGGGTTATAGCGGTGAAAGTCGCTGATAACAACCACCAGAAAGTCGTGGGTTACGATGTTTCTCGTTTTGACCGTTACCTCCCGCAGCGCATCCTCAAAGCGTACCGGGGTAGAATCCAGCAGCTCCTGGTTGCGGCTCACTACTTTTTCCAGAAAGCGCAGAATGTTTCGGCGGTCGCGCTTGGGGAAAACAATATCAATACCGTTGTCGGCAAATACCACGCCCCCTACCCGATCGCCCTGCTTCAGTACCCGGAAGGCCGCTAATGCAGCCAGTTCGGCGGCCACTACCGACTTGGTACGTTTCTGGGAACCGAAAAACATAGATTTGGACTGATCTACTACTATCAGGGCGGGCTTTTCCTTTTCTTCGCTAAATACCCGGGTGTGGGTTTGCTGGGTGCGGGCGGTCACTTTCCAATCGATGTTACGAATATCATCGCCCTTCACGTAATTTCGTACTTCTTCAAAGTCCAGCCCTCGCCCGCGTAGTTTAGAAGCATGCCGTCCGCCTAAAACGCTTTTTACTTTCTGTTTGCGGGCCAGCAGGCTGAAGTGTTGCGCCAGATGCTCCATCTCCAGCAGCTCTCGGAGCGTGGTAAAAACGTAGGGTGGGTATTTATCGGTTGGTTTCATTGCGTGTTCGGATTTCACTAACCTACTACCGCCACCTGCTTCAGTACTTCATCCAGTACCTGATCGGGAGTGATGCCGTCGGCGTTGGCTTCGTAGCTGAGGATCATTCGGTGACGCAGGCAGTCGTGCACTACCGCCCGCACATTATCGGGGGAAACATAGTCGTTGCCGTGCATCCAGGCGTGGGTGCGGCTGGCGCGGTCCAGGGCAATACTACCCCGGGGGCTGGCCCCGTAATCAATCCAGTTGTCCAATTGTTCCGTATAGCGGTCGGGGTAACGGGTAGCGGCAATAATGTCCACAATATACTTCTCCATATTTTCCCCGATTTTTACCGTAGCAATTTCTTTCCGCGCCTCAAAAATCACTTCCGGCGAAAGTCGTTCGGTTGTTTTCTTAGAGCCATTTTTATGCTGCTCTTCCCGATTTAGCCTTAGGATGGCGAGTTCGGAAGCATCATCCGGGTAGCTGATGATCACGTGCATCAGGAAGCGGTCCATCTGGGCTTCGGGCAAGGGGTAGGTTCCCTCCTGCTCTACCGGATTTTGGGTAGCCATCACCATGAAGAGCGGGTCCATGGGGTAAGTCTTTCCGGCCACCGACACCTGCCGTTCTTCCATTGCTTCCAGCAGGGCTGATTGCACTTTGGCCGGAGCCCGGTTGATCTCATCGGCCAGAATAAGGTTACTGAAGATGGGACCGGGCTGAAATACAAACTTCTCTTCCAGTTCGGGCTGATAAATCTCCGTACCGGTCACATCAGCGGGCAGCAGGTCAGGAGTGAACTGAATCCGGCTGAGCCCGCAATCCAGCTCCTTCGCTAGCGTTTTAATGGCTCTAGTTTTGGCCAGCCCGGGTAGCCCTTCCAGCAGCATATTGCCGTTGGCCAGCAGCACCAGTATGATTCGTTCGATCAGCTGATCCTGCCCGATGATGGATGCGGACATCCGGGTTTTCAGTTCCTGTATGGATTGTAGGGAATTCATGAATTTACTTTAATTGCCATTTTTAAAGACTATTACGATATTATCAAAAAATAATGCTAAAATCAGGTCATTATCTGCTTAATTTTCTTTTAATAGTTCCTTTTTTGCTTTTTTCAGCTTTTTTAATTGTTCATCATCAACTTTAGGAGGCTCAAGATTCATGTTCTGGATACGGGCAGTGATAATGTCAGCTACAGCAGCTCGGGCAAACCATTTGTGATCTGCCGGAATGATGTACCATGGAGCTTGTTCAGTACTAGTGGCGTTCAGCATATCTTCATACGCTGTTTGGTATTGGTCCCACAATTTGCGCTCACTTAAATCGGCAGCAGAGAATTTCCAGTTCTTTTCAGGATTGTTCAGTCGCTCAAGAAAGCGTTCTTTTTGCTCTTTTTTGGAAAGGTTCAGAAAGAATTTGATGATGCAAATATCCTGTCGGTGTGAAATATCTTCGAAAGTATTAATGATTTTATAGCGATCCTGCCAAAGTTGATCTAACGGGATGTTTTGCTGCGCTGTAGGAATATGTTGTTTGTCCAATAGTTCAGGGTGAACTCTCACTACCAATACCTCTTCGTAATAAGAACGGTTAAATATTGTAATCCGCCCGCGGGCAGGCATTCGTTGCATAAACCGCCATAAAAAGTGATGTGATCGATCCGTCTCATTTGGTGCTTTAAAACTGTGGACATCAATCCCTTGAGGGTTAACACCAGACATCACATGCTTGATGGTGCCATCCTTGCCCGCAGCATCCATTGCCTGAAAAATGATAAGTACCGACTTCTGTGCACTGGCCCAAAGTAGGGTTTGTGCTTCTGCCAACTCTGTTACATCCTCGAACAATACTTCTTTGCCTTCTTTTTTATTTTCTAAGCCCCCAGTAAAGGCCGGATCATAATCTTTGAGGAGCACCTGCTTACCCGGCGGTACTTCAAAGTGTGCAAGGTTGAACATGTGTTCCTTATTTTTACTTTCACCCATGAATCACCAGTTTATGCATGCTAACATCTAATTTTTTTACAATGAACCGCCTTTGATTTGTGTTTTTAAGTTTCAAGAATAGTACAGCACCTGCTATTGGTTTTGCCTAATGTTAGAGGTGGAATTTTCATTTTCACCCCCATTTGTTGATTTCACCTTGTAGTAGAATAATTTTCCGGTTAATAAAAATGCTATAAATACAGATGCAGCAAAAAATAAACTGCTTTTTGCATTGCATCGACCCCGAAAGGATATGGCCACCTGTGCACCCTCCTGCCATTTTTGCACCATAAAGTAAAATGAAACCACCAAAAAAGCGCTCCATTTGTTGTCCAAATACTAGAGCCTTTATACTTTTCCCAGTGCACATAAATGAGCTATATCCTATTAAAATAACATTTTTATGCCGGTGTACAACATGGGTAGGGTATTTACCACGTCGTACTGCGGCTCGAAAAAATTATTGACCACCGGGCTAATGCTATCCATGATTTTACCTATTCCGGCTCCGAGAGGTCCTTCGTGGTTGCTGAATAGCAGGGGATAATGACTTCGGAAAGACCAATTCGGCAGTAAACCGGTTCCAGATACCTACCTTAGGAACGGGGTCAATAGGGTTATTAGCCCACGATGGAATGGCGAGGATTACTACTACTAGCAAAACGCTTATTATTGTTATGGCAGTCGTGTAATTGCTTCTGTATCGAGTAAAGCAGTTATTACCAGGCTAAGAGCTAGCGGAGATCGGAAATTTTTTCATCAGTTTACCTATTTTCTTATTAATGTTCTTCTCCCGCTTTTCCGGCTTGGTTTTTACCACAGAGGTGATTACGCCCTGCCAAACCAGATTTTTCTCATCGGTATCGTACATATCCACCACCAACGTGCCTTCGTTGTAGTCCTGCTCGGAGTAAGTGGTGGTAGCAGAACCCATGCCCCCGTAGCCCCAACCCCAGCCACCGCCGTAGCCCATACCACCGGTGTAGTTGGTATAAGCCGTAGTGCTGGTTTTTTGATCAATTACCACAAACAGAGTAAACTGAGCATCACCCCCTGATTCGACTAGTTCTAACCCACGCTCATCCATCTCAGACTTCAGCGCGCTCAGGATACGCTTTTTATCAATGTCGTTGATACTCTGGTCGCTGTTCTCGGCCCATCCGGCAAAGGAGTAGGTGTTGTACTTGGAGAAGTCGGCATCTTTGTCGTAATCGCTCTTTATCTGGGCGAAAGTGACAGAAGTGCTAAATAGCAGTAAGATTAAAAGTGTGGTTGTTTTCATGGTTATTTAAGATTACGTTAGTCGAATAAGTTTAATGAAATTTTACTTTAACAGTTTCTTTATCTCCTCCCCGATTTCTATGGATTAAGCAAGTGCTAGGGTATAGTTTTTTTCATATTTAGTGCCC
>CAZKCO010000060.1:0-21640 GCA_964551335.1 uncultured Roseivirgaceae bacterium | reverse complement strand
AATACCTTAACTAGCACATCTGTTTCTTTTATCTCTTTACCCTTGATTCGCATTACTTATTATACATTATCACGAATAAATATGTATGGGTCAAAACGGCATCGCTGGGTAGGGACATGATTAATCATGTCTTTACAAAGGGTAATTTTTTGAGATCGTTCGATCACCAACATTCTTCTTACAAAATCATTCGTGATAATCGTTATTAGCTTTTCCTTTATTCTCCTACCTCAGTATTAGTAGCTATTTGTTTAGGTTGAGAATAACTTCCGATATAGCTTTGGAGTTGCTGGTAGGCCAACTCTTCCTTCTCAATAATTTCATTCAATACACTTAAAGCCCCTAGTTCTTTTACCTGACGAGCTAGCCCCAAAGCCGCCCGATAAGTACTATTTTCGTGGTATTTTATTCCCAGTAGTAGTTGCACTACTGTGGGTTCAATAAAATCGGGCTCTTCCTCAAACAACTGGCTGATCTGCTCAGCTTCTTGTAGCAAACTCCGTACTGGCTCACAGGTTTCCCCGGTAGAGTAGATGCCCAGGACGTCAGCCAATGATTTCAGCGCGGCGTGCTGGCGTAATGTATTTTCTCTTTGCTCGGCAATAAAGTTGCAAAACTGATCAGAATAGTTACTGTTAACCCACTGAGTGAAGCATTTAATTTGCCGGATTTTGGCATCGTTTAGTACTTGCACATAGTATACGAACATTTGGCGGCTAGAAATTGCCGGTGCATCCGTTGGCATAGCAGGGTTGTTTCTAAAAAGAGGCTGATACTGCATTTTGCCGACGACTGGTTATAAAGTTCTGAAGATTTAAGTAGGCTTGTTCTTCTTCCAGAACAATCTTGGTAAGCTTGCTGACTACTTTCTGCTCCTTCAAATTGCGAGCTATGGTTAGTGCCGCCTGGTAGGTTACTAACTCGTAGTGTTTCACACACTGAATCAGTTGAGCCGTCACTGATTCTGTAATATCAATATCGTTTTCCGGGAACCGAATAACTTTTTCAGCTTCGTTTAGAAAGCCCTGAACCGGATGACAGGTTGCCCCCGAAAGAAAAATTCCGAGTACGCTCTCTAATGCTTTAAGATCGCTACGTTGTTGCAATGCTAGTTTTTGCTGTTCAGACAAAAAATTTCTAAACGACCGTGAGTGGTTAATCTCAGCCCATTCGGCAAAAGTTTTTATTTGACGCACTTCCGAGTCGTGGAGAGTACACAGATAATAATCCAGTAGTGATCGTGGAGTATTTAGTAGAGCATTCATTATAGGGGTAAGTTAATGTGTTCTAGGTAAGGCTGTAAACCCTCAGTATTATTGATATACTTAATTTTTTCTACCAGTGCTGACTGGCGATACTTAAGGAAATAAAACTCAATAAACAGGGTATCCAGCGCGTATAATTCCACAAAGCAAAAGGTAGTCTCTCGCCGGGCTACCAATACGCTTACGTTTCGGATCATTTCGGCTTGTTGGTTTAATGACAATCGTGCGAAGCCTCCTAATTCAGACATACTTACTGTTGTTTATTATAATCAAATGAGAAGTAATGGGCGAGCAAAACCGGTAAGGTTTGCCCTGCCCATAGTTGAAAAAATCTTTCTTCCTTTTAGTCCGGAAGAAGTAATCGAAAAAATTAGTAAGTGAAAATCAAACTAAAACTAAAATATAATCACTTACTTCACTCTACTCACTTCTAAAGTAGCAAATACAGCAGGCAATACCTCCTATATCGAGCCCTAACAGCCTTAAAATACCCACTTCTGATGATGAATTTTTGGCAACATCACTAGAAATAGTGATAGATTATAGTATGGAAAAATATGGTTTTTTCACAATGGCTCTAATTTGGCCATATGCTTGGTAAAGTGAGCAATGCGGTAAATACCCTACTTTTTCAAAGCATGTTTACGGTGGACAAAACATCATATTATTGGTAATACACTCAAGATCTACCTTGGAAAAAGGTACTAATGCTCTGTCAAGCCTAAAAATTCGCGGTGGCCTGAAAACTAGCCGTCCGCCCCCTAATTGTAAACATTGACAGAGCAATAGAAAGCTTCGGTTACTTGATTCTACCCAAAGCATAGTTGATTATCAGTACAATAACGGTAGCGCCTATCCCAATGATATACTGCTTTAACCCTACCGCAATACCAATACTAGCCGAGAATAAAATTGTGGTGGCGGTAGTCAGGAAGCGAACGGAGACTTCTTCCCGGGCTTTAATGATAGTACCGGCACCTACGAAACTGATACCAATGATAATGGCTTGCATAATGCGGGAGGGGTCGGTTTCAATAGTATCACCGTAAGATTGAGTAAAACGTTGTAGCGCAACTTCTGATAGAGCTACTAACAATGCCGACGCTCCTCCCACAATCATTTGGGTACGGAAACCCGCGGGCTTATCATCTTTTTCTCGTTCGTACCCTACAATGCCGGTTAAGGCACAGGCCACTACAACGTCTAAGAGTATCCAAAGCTGAGTTTCCCAATTATCGAGCATTAATTCTTTATATTATTAGATACCAATGGCTACGTAGGCCTGAAGTAACGAATTTTTGGCATTATCTAATAATAAATCAGACTCAGTACTGTCGGCAATTTCGTTTAAGCTTAGATTATAGCGTAATCCGATAGAGACCGCGGCTAAATCTACTCCCGCACCTACCGCTAATCCGTAATCCCAATTAGCAAAATTGTCTCGATCCAAATCTTCGGTATCGTCCGGAATCAGATCGCCCTCAGCGGAAACATTAGCCCCCAGTAGATAGCTGACATATGGTCCCGCGTGGAGATTAATAACTTCACCTATGGTAAACTTAGCCAGTATTGGCAGGTCGATGTATAATAAATTAAACCGAACATCGCCTTCAATTCCAAAATCGTCGGCTAACCCACCATCATCGCCGTAAGATTGTTCGTTGCCCCGGGTGGCCAAAAGCAGTTCGGGCTGAATGCTAAAGTACTCGCTGACGGCAATCTCGGTAAATAATCCGACGTGGAAGCCAAAGCGAAGATTCCGGTCATCAATTTGATTATCGTAAAAGTTAGAAAGGTTCACTCCGGCTTTTACCCCAATACGTGAATCGTCTCCCTGGCTAAAGCCTGTCAGGGGGTTAACTAGTAAGCTACCCGCCAGTACAAGTCCGAAAAAAAGTTGCATAGATTTCATAGAAAAAATGGTTAAAAGTGAAAAAAAAATATTTGTTAGGGATTGTAGCGAAATACTCCCTGGTTAGTACCCACATAAATAGTTTCTTGTTGTTCTACGGTAGTCACCAGCAATTTCTGAGCAGCGTATTCTCGGTTAGCTTCCCCTTCGTGCCGTCTTACTTCCCAGGTTTCGCCAAAGTCATCGGAAACGTACAGTAGAATGTCCCCTAAGTCGTTACCCCCGTCAGTTCCGGCAGCATATACCCGATCTCCAGCCGAAGTGCTCAGGGCTAAATCATTAAAGTAACTGTAGTTTTCGGGGGCAAATTGTAGCCGCCAGATGTCACCGCCATCTTCGGTATACACTACTTGCCCTTCCATACCCACTAGCACCCGTTGGTTATCGGTAGGATGGGTGACCAGTGAATAGACGGCATTATCACCGTCGGCGGGTACGTCCATCGGTATCCAGTTTTCTCCCGAGTCGATAGACTTAAACAGGTAGGGAGAAAAGATACTGGTTTCGCCTCCCGCCCAAACGATCTGCGCATCATTCGGATCCACGTACATCAGGTCCGCCTGATAGCCAATATTATCCCAGTTGGCCAAGACACTTGTCCAGCTTTCCCCCATATCGGTCGATTTAGCAACGTTGTACTGCCCTCGCCCGTAAAGCACATCCGGCTGCTGGGAAGAGAGGGCCAAAGTCTGACAGGTAAGGTTTCCGGCATTGCCACCGAAGTCACTTTCCAGGGGCTGCCAGGTATTACCTTCATCAACGCTTTTGTAGAGGGTATTTACCGGATTGTTGGCATCAAGGGCCACACTAGCAATTAGCGTTTCGGCTCCGATGAGTACAAAATCGGTAACCTCCATACCGGAAAGACCTACCAAAACCCAGGATGATGTGTCTTGAACGTAGATTGGTTTGCGGTACATTCCGCTCCGGGTGGCTGCAAATAGGCTCTCGCTATTATCTTTTAGCTGGGTAATGCTGTGGTTACCCAGCCCCTGGTTCATCCAGGTAGGCAATGGGGCTTCGTCGTCATCATTACAGGAAGCTAAGATTGTAGTAAATAAAATTAATAAGCTTGTTAAGTATCTAAGGTGCAGCATGACACAAAGATTTATCGGAAGTAAAAAATCTAATTAAGGGTTAAAAATCGTTGCCACTAATACTGGAAAGCTATTACCTCAAGGAGAGTGAGGATGGCTAGTAGCTATGGTAAAGAGAAAGAAATATTGATAAAAAAATCTTGATTTATTTAGTGGTGTTGTTCATAAAAAATGTAGTTAAAAAAATTACTATTTGGTATATATAATAAGCAACGTATAATTCGGTATGTTGTATGGGATCTCTCGAATAATTCTCATAAATTGAGAATATATAGGGGTTTTCAACCAAATAAATTGCCATGAACAATGAGTATATTTACTTATATGGTATTGATGTTGGAATCTATTTTTTGTAATTTTTTTTGAAAAAAAACTAGTTAAAGGTACTTTCTGTCTTTTTCATGGTTGTTTTATACTAAGTGAAAGGAGCTAAAAGAATGAGATAGCTATTTTAACTTTAATCGCATAACTATTGGGCAAAATGATAGTTGCGATAATAATCAATAGTTCTTTTTGGCAGTAAACCTGATGCTTATTGCAAGTGAGCAAACCGCACTAGAATCTCTACTGACTTATTTTTGTCTATTTTTTTTACTAACCCATTTTTTGCAATGACTGATCACAATACTACATCCCCTGCCGCGACCGAAACATATACGGAGTTGCACCAGTACTGGCAGGCTTGCAACTACCTGGCCGTCGCCCAGTTGTATCTTCAGGATAACATACTACTGCAGCGGCCTCTACAGGCGGCTGACATCAAACCCCGCCTGCTGGGCCACTGGGGCACCGTGCCCGGCTTGAACCTGGTGTACGCTCATCTGAACCGCCTGGTTCGGGATACCGAAGCTTCAATGTTGTTGGTGGTCGGCCCCGGCCACGGAGCACCCGCCATTATTGCCAACTTGTATCTGGAAGGGACGCTATCCGAGTATATCCCCGAATTTAGTGCCGACTACCCGGGGTTGTCTAACATGATTCGGGCATTTTCCTGGCCCTATGGGTTACCCAGCCATTTGTACGCCGGCACCCCCGGACAGATACACGAAGGGGGCGAGTTAGGCTATTGTTTATCCCACGCCTTCGGCGCAGCCCTGGATAACCCTGATTTGATTGTTCCCTGTATTGTGGGTGATGGCGAAGCAGAGACCGGACCACTGGCCGCTTCCTGGCATTCTGATAAATTTCTCAATCCGGCCCAAGACGGAGCGGTACTGCCTATTTTGCACTTGAATGGTTACAAGATCTCGGGGCCTACCGTACTGGCCCGAATGCCACAGGCGGCACTTATCAAACTCTTTTCGGGCTATGGTTACCAGGTGCGTTGGGTAGAAGGCAACGACCCCCAACCCGAACAAATCCACACCGAGCTAGCCGAAACGCTGGACTGGTCGTACCGGGAGATACGAAGCATTCAGCAACAGGCTCGTGCGGGACAGTTGGATAGGATACCCCAGTGGCCCATGATCATTCTGAAAACCCCTAAGGGGTGGACCGGCCCCGAACAGGTAGATGGTACCCCGGTAGAAGACACCTTTCGGGCGCACCAAATACCCATTGAAGAAGTGCGGAAGGAAGAAGAACACCGGCAAAAATTAGAGAACTGGTTGCGTAGCTATCGGCCCGATAGCTTGTTCGACGCCCAGGGGCAACCCGGCGATTATGCACGAGCCATTTTGCCGGAAGAACCGCTACGCATAGGCAGAAACCCTCACGCCAACGGTGGCAAGCAACTGATCCCGCTCAACTTACCTGCTTATACCGACTACGCCGTCACCGTGGAGCAGCCGGGCAAGTCGCTAGCGAAAGGGACCAAACTACTGGGTAGTTATTTTCGGGATATATTTAGCCATAATGCCGAAGAGAAAAACTTCCGGATTGTCTGCCCCGATGAGATAGAGTCTAACAAACTACAAGATGTATTTGACGTAACCGGGCGGGCATGGCAAGGTCCCATCAAAGAAACAGATAACCACCTGGCCCCCGACGGGCGCGTGATGGAAATTCTCAGCGAGCATACCTGCCAGGGCTGGTTGGAGGGATACCTGCTCACCGGGCGGCACGGGGTCTTTGCCTGCTACGAAGCGTTTACCCCCATTGTAGACTCTATGGTCAACCAGTACGCCAAGTGGCTCAAAATGAGTAAGGAAACCCCCTGGCGCGAACCGGTGGCTTCGCTGAACTACTTACTGACCTCCCATGTGTGGCGGCAAGATCACAACGGCTATTCGCACCAGGCACCGGGTTTTATCAATAACCTGGTGATCAAAAAGAATTCGGTAGCCCGGATCTACCTGCCGCCGGATGCCAACTGTTTGCTAGCCGTTACCGATCACTGCCTGCGAAGCCGCGACCGCATCAATCTTATTGTAGCCAACAAAGCAAGCCAGCCTCAGTGGTTGCCGATGGAGGATGCCCAAAAACACTGTGATTCAGGAGCTTCGGTCTGGCACTGGGCGGGCAACGAACCAAAATCTTCCGAGCAGCCGGATGTGGTACTAGCCGCCGCGGGCGATGTGCCGACCGTAGAAGTTGTGCGGGCGGCTGAGCTTATAAAAGAAAAGGCGCCCGAACTTGCAGTGCGGGTAGTCAATGTAGTGGATCTGTTTGCCGTGATGGCTCCCGAAGATCACCCCCACGGTTTAGGCCCGGAAGATTTTACGGAACTTTTTACCAACGATCAGGATGTGATTTTTGCTTTTCATGGCTACCCCAACCTGATTCATGAGTTACTGCACCATCGCCCTAACCCGGAACGCTTTCACGTACGGGGTTATGCGGAAGAAGGCTCTACGACTACCCCCTTCGACATGCTCGTACTTAACCGGTTGAGCCGCTATCACCTGGTGTTAGACGCGTTGGAATATATTCCTAAAGAGTCGGAAGCAGTCAAGTTGCTGGCCGAATACTGTCAGGGACGATTAGAGGAGCATCGGGCTTATATCCGGGAACACGGACAGGATATGCCCGATATCCGGGAAGACATGTCGGTGTAGCTTAGTAAGTTCATTTGCGGTTATTTCGGTTTTCGCGGAATAGTGGCAAAGACGCTAAAACTCTTTTGATTAATTGTGTAGCGAAGGAGTTTAAGTATCTCTACAACCATTAGGTATTTTCCTTTCTCTTTTGCGGAAAAAAGCGCACATGTTTTAATTACCGAGGTTAAGTGCTAAATTTGTCCGCTGTTTCAGGAAGGGTTATATCCGGCCAGTAATAAGTAGCTTGCACTAGAGCAGTTGGATTGTGTATTTGTCAAAATTTTTTTTGCCGCTACTTCGCTTTTTTATGGAAGATTTTAAGGCATCTGATTCTTTCAACTACTTGCAGACGGTGTTAGCCACCGCCGACGGAACTGCGCTTTTTCTGGATACTGATTTGGTCGTTCGTAATTGCACACCCCGCGCGGCCAAGCTGCTGGAAATTGCTACTACCGACTACGGACAACCCCTGGCGAATTTTGAGTCGGTAATCGGCTATTCTAATTTAGTGAGCGATGCGCGTAAAGTACTAGCTTCGCTAGAGTCGGTAGAACAGAGAATAGAGCTCCGGCCGAATAATCACTACCGTATCCGAATACTACCGCACACCAACGGGGAAGAAGAAACTGAGGGGCTGGTGATTAGTTTCCGCAGGGCTAACCAGGAAAATATTGAGGAGCAAACCCGGCTGGAGCAGGAAGTAACCCAGCGGAAACAGGCCGAAGCCGATCTGCGTCAGTCTGAATTAACCGCCCGCAACCGACTGGCCGAAATAGAATTTATTTATAATACTGCTCCGGTGGGCTTGTGCGTGCTGGATACCGAATTTCGCTTTGTGCGTATTAACAAGCGCCTGGCCGAAATTAATGGACTTTCGGTAGAAGAACATCTGGGCAAAACCGTACGGGAAGTTCTACCCGACCTGGCCGATGAAGCCGAAGCGACGTTGCAGAAAATTGTTGACTCCGGCGAAGCTGTGCTAGGACTGGAAATACGGGGCGAGACCCCGGCCCAGCCCGGTGTAGAACGGGTATGGCTAGAAAACTGGCTACCCTACAAAAACCAGCAGGGCAAAGTAATAGGAGTTAATATTGTAGCCGAAGAAGTGACCGAGCAGCGGAAGATGAAACTGGCTGCGCAGGAAAGTGAAGAACGCTACACTCAATTATTTAATGCTCTAGATGATGGCTTCTGTGTTTGCCAGATGCTAATGAATGAGCATGACGAGTCCTACGATTACCGGTTTATCGAGGTAAACCCCGCATTTGAAACTCATACCGGGTTAAAGAATGCTTTGGGTAAAACCGCTTATACCCTCATTCCCAATTTAGAAAAGCATTGGCTGGAAACTTACGCTAAGGTTGCGCTGGAAAGAAAACCTATCCGTTTTGAGCAGGGATCAGCCGAGATGGGACGCTGGTTTGATGTATACGCTTTTCCGTTTGGCTTGCCGGAAAAAAAGAAATTCGCCATTCAGTTTAAAGATATTACGCAACGAAAACAAGCTGAGGAATCTATACGGGCGGCCAAAGAAGCCGCCGAGCGGGAAGAGCAAAAACTACACAATTTGTTTGAGCAGGCCCCGGTGGCTATTGCCATTCTCAGCGGGGAGCAATTTGTGGTAGAACTGGCCAACTCCAAGGTGAGTGAATTATGGGGCCGAGAGCAAGCACAACTGTTAGGTAAGCCCATCTTCGATGTGTTAACCGAAGCGCGAGATCAAGGGTTTGAAGAACTGCTGAGTGATGTTCTTCAATCGGGTCAACCATTCATTGGAAACGAACTGCCCGTCACCCTAAAGCGTAAAGAACAGTTAGAAACCGTTTACTTTAACTTCGTCTACCATCCTTGGCAAAATGAATCCAATCAAACCGATAGAATCATTGTAGTGGCTACCGAAGTAACCGACCAGGTATTGGCCCGGCAAGCGATAGAAGTCAAAAATCAAGAGCTGGAAGTAGCCAATAGTGATCTTAATCAAGCTTTTCAGGAGCAGTATAAACTTACTGCCTTACTTAACAACAGTTCGGACTTTATTGGACTAGCTACGCCGGAGGGGGTTCCGGTTTACGTGAACGCTGCCGGACTGGAAATGGTAGGCTTGCCCGAAGATCAGCCACTTTCAGCACTTAAACTTACTGATTTCTTTTTGGAAGAAGATTTACCCTATGTAAACGATACCATTGTGCCTACTGTGCTAGAAACTGGTATATGGGTAGGCGAATACCAGTTTTGTCACTTTCAGACCGGTGAGCCTATTCCGGTGTTGTATAACCTGTTTACGGTAACCGACCCCGCTACGGATGAACTACTAGGTATTGCTACCATTACCGTGGATATTACCGAGCGCAAACAAGCCGAAGAAGCGATAAAGGCGGCCAAAGAAGCCGCCGAGCGGGAAGAGCAAAAACTACTCGATTTGTTTGAGCAGGCTCCGGTGGGCATTGCCATCTACCAGGGTCCTCAGTACACAGTTGAACTGGCTAATCCGCTGGTGCGCAAACTACTCAGGAGGGAGAGTGAAGAAATACTAGGGCGTCCGTTATTTGAAGCTGTCCCCGAAGCTAAAAGCCCCGGGTTTGAAGAAATGCTAGCCGGAGTGCTGCGTAGCGGAAAACCCTTTGTCGCGCAAGAAGTGCCGGTTACGATCAGGCAGCATGGTCACGATAGCACGCAGTACTACGATGCAGTGTACCAACCCTGGCAAAACGCGCAGGGCGATACCGTCGGAATTATTGCAATGGCTTCGGAGGTTACCGAACAGGTGCTGGCCCGGCAAAAGGTAGCCGCCAGTGAGCGAAGATTTAGAACGCTGCTTAACAGTATTCCGCAGATGACCTGGACCAACCTGCCCGACGGGTCGGTCAACTTTTACAGCAATGGCTGGTACGACTACACCGGGCTTACCTACGAACAGATAAAAGAGTGGGGTTGGAAACCTATTGTGCATCCCGATGATTTGGATGATATGTTGCGAACCTACCGGCGGGCTTTGGAAACCGGCCAGGAGTTTATGTACGAAAACCGCCTTAAACGATACGATGGTGCCTACCGCTGGCATTTGAATCGGTCGTTGCCGCTGCGGGATGATAGCGGGCAGATTACCCTCTGGGTAGGTACTTCTACCGACATTCACGAGCAAAAGCTAAATGAAGAAAAACTTCAGGAAGCCTCAGAAGAAATGGAGGTGCTGAACGAAGAGTTAGTCTCAACCAATGACGAATTAATTCGGTATAACGAGGAATTAAGTAAAACCAACGAACAACTTCGGCAGGTAAACGCCGATATGGATAACTTTGTGTATATGGCTTCGCACGATCTAAAAACCCCAATCAATAACATAGAGGGCCTGATGAATGCTCTTGTCCGTCTTTTATCACCGGACAAAACTCAGTCTGATAAGATACGGCGTTTGTTCGATATGATGCAGACTTCCGTAAACCGCTTTAAAAGTACCCTGACCGAACTGGCTCAAATCGCCCGTTTGCAGCGAGAAGCCGCTCAGGATATTAGCTTGGTATCTCTTCAAAAAGTAATAGCTGAGGTGCAACTCGACCTGACCATGCAAATTGAAGAAGCCGAAGCGCAGATAGATACTGATATTGAGCGTTGCCCGGAGGTTAAATTTTCGGCTAGAAACCTGCGTAGTGTAGTGTATAACCTTCTTTCCAACGCTATCAAGTACCGCTCACCTGACCGCCTGCCTCAGATAAGCATTGTTTGCGAAGAGACTAATGAGTACCAAATTCTGTCTGTAACTGACAACGGGCTAGGAATGGATACAGCAGACGAAAAAAAAGTGTTTGGCATGTTTCAGCGCCTGCACGACCACGTGGAGGGTACCGGAGTTGGGCTGTACATTACCAAAAAAATTATTGAGAGCGCTGGTGGTAAAATTAAAGTAGAAAGTGAAGTAGACGTAGGTACTACCTTTAGGGTGTACTTTCCTCACTAAACAAAGCAGTAACTTTTTAGTATTGAGTAGTATAATATTTTTTACAGAATGATGATATGAAGAAGCTGGAGTCAGTTTTATTGGTGGACGACGATGAAATTACCAATTTTATCAACGAGCAATTAATAAAGGATTTGTCGGTAGCCGAAGAAATTCTGGTGGCTACTAACGGTAAAGAAGGTATTGATGCAGTAGAAAAGCGTTGTCAGGATAAGAAAAGCTGTCCGGAATTAATTCTTTTAGATATTAATATGCCTGTTATGAACGGCTTCGAGTTTCTGGAAAAGTACCAGCAAATGTATTTACCCCATCGCCCTAAATCGGTGGTGGTGATGCTTACGTCATCGGAGAATTCTAAAGACATCGAAAAATCTAAGCAAACTACTATTGCCGACTACATGACCAAGCCTTTAACCGAAAAAAAGATAAGCAGTATATTAGAAAAATATTTTTAATAATAATGCATGATAGTACTAGCTTGCTATAAACGAATTTTTTTAGGCTGCATGTATACTTACATGAGGAGACTTTCAGTTGACATGCGGTCTCCTTACTTTCCGAATTTGCTTTTTTTAGCTATTCTTCGTTAGATTAAACAAAAGCAACCTTACTAACTAAATTTGAGCGAGAGTAGTTGGTTACCAGAATATTGACCTCATTTTATGAGTACTCCAGAAAATCAACCGCCTATTTTTATCGTAGGAGTTGGATCATCCGCAGGCGGGTTGGAAGCTTTAAACAAGTTGCTTAGCCATATTCCGGAAGAGGCCGACCACTTTGCTATTATCATCGCTCAACATCTCAGCCCCGATTATAAAAGCAAAATGGTTGAGCTACTCAACCTGCATGCTAATTGGAAGGTACAGGTGACTGAACCTGGTACGGTGCCCAAGGCCAAAAATGTTTACATTAATGCCCCGGCTACCCAGTTGGGCTTTAAAAATGGTCAGATACAGGTACACCAAGCCGACCGGACCGGAGTGCGGCCTATCCCTTCTATTGATCGCTTCTTTCAGGAGCTAGCCGAAGACCGTCAAGACCACGCTATTGGAGTAATGCTATCGGGCACTGGTAAAGATGGCACCCAGGGTATTATTACTATTAAAGAGAAGGGGGGGTACACCCTGGCCCAACCTCCGGGCAGCAGCCGCCATGACAGTATGCCCCGCTCGGCTATCAACTCCGGCTACTGCGATCAAGTAATCTTTCCGGAGGGCATGGCCGACGAGATTGTCAAGTACATTCAGCACTTCTCGCAACTTAAGACCACCCCTCAGCCCAAAGACCACTGGGAGGCGATATTCAAACTGCTTACCCAACGTACACAAACGGATTTTTCTCGTTATAAGCGTTCTACGCTAGAGCGCCGGATAGCCAAGCGGTTAAGCCATTTAAAGATTGACAACTTACCGGATTACTACAACCACATACAGGAGCACCCGGCGGAACTTGATACCCTCTTTCAAACAATGCTCATTGGGGTAACCCAGTTTTTTCGTGACCCATCGGCTTTTGAGGCTCTTCGAGATTATCTTAAGAAAACTATTCAACGAACCGAGCCCGCCCAAACTATTCGTTGCTGGTCGTTGGGTTGTGCTACCGGAGAAGAGGCTTATACGCTCGCTATTATTTTGTCAGAATGTCTGAATGAGGCCAATCAGACTCATAAGTTTCAGGTTTTTGCTACCGATATTGATCCCCAGGCTCTGGCCTACGCTCGCCGGGGTATCTATCCCACCGAGAAAGTAGCTGATGTGGCTGAGCCGCTATTAACTAAATACTTTACTGCCCGCGAAGACGGGTATGAAATCAATAAAGAAATCCGGCAAAAGATTTTATTTTCCCGGCATAACGTACTGGTAGACCCACCGTTCGGTAATTTGGATTTAATCTGCTGCCGCAACGTACTGATTTACTTCGGCGAAGAACTGCAAAAGGAAGTATTCCCCAATTTTCATCACGTTTTAAAACCCAACGGATACTTGTTTTTAGGAAAATCCGAGACGATAGGGCAGTACAAAAACCTCTTCCATTTACTGGAATCCAAACATCGTATCTACCAGCGGACTACGGTTGCTGATGCTCCTCCCCGCTTACGAAGGCTAACTACTTCGTTAGAACCCAGCAACTACGCTACAGCAAAGAAAGAATCGCCTTCGCTAAATAAGCTGGTAGAACAAACCCTGGTTCAAACCTTCGATCACCCGTATATTGTGGTGAACGAAAAGCTGGCGGTAACCAAAATAAAGGGGAAGGTGCAACCTTATATTGAGCTTAGAGAGGGAGCATTGCATAATGATTTGCTTCAGATCATTAATTCTGCCTTGCATATACCGGTTCAGCAAGCGCTAAACGAAGCTATCAATGATAATACATCCACGGTTAGTGCCATCGTACGATTTGAGGTACTAGACACCGAGCAGTATGTACGGATTAGGGTGAAACCTTTACTACAGCACTTTCAGGATCAGTATTACTACTTGGTTGTTTTTGAACAAATCAGTCTGAGCGAACGTCTACCCCTTTCCAAACAAGAATTAAGCCGGGACGACCTCCAGAATGCCCGTATTAAAGAACTGGAGGAGGAACTGAGCCGGGTTAAACAACACGCTCAAACCATTACCGAACAGTATGAAGCTAGCAATGAAGAACTGCAAACCCTGAACGAAGAGTTTCAGTCGGCCAACGAAGAGCTAAAATCTACGAATGAAGAATTGGAAACCAGCAATGAAGAGCTGCAATCTACCAACGAAGAACTTATTACGGCTAATGCCGAACTAGAATATACTAATACCTCACTGGAGAATAAAGATAAGGAGCTAGCAGCTTCCCAGGAAAAATACCGCTTAAGTGAGGAGCGTTTCCGCTTGGCGCTTAGTAATGCTAACGTTGGAGTCTTTAGCCAGGATCAGAATCTGCGCTATACCTGGGTATACAATCCGTACAGTCAGTTTGGGTTTAATGATTCTATGTTAGGTAAATCTGACTATGAGCTGTTTTATAATGAGAGCAACCAATTAATAGAAATTAAAAAGGTGGTTTTAGCCCACGGCCAGCCTACTAAAGAAACGATAAAAATAGCTGATAGACACTATAGCATTTCTATTGACCCGATCATAGAAGAAGAAACCGTAGTCGGTCTTACGGTGGTTTCGGTGGATATTACGGCTACTATCAACTCTCAACAGGAGATACAGCGACGAGAAAGTCTGCAAAGCGCCTTATTAGAGAATTACCCCAACGGGATGATCTTTGTTTTCGATAAGCAACTACGTTACACGTTAGCCGGGGGGCAGGAGCTAAAGCAGTTCGGCCTTTCGGAGGAAAAATTGGTAGGTCGTACTCCAGAGGAAGTGTTCGTGGATTATTCGAATGAGTTAATGGAGAAACTCACCCAGCGCTATAGCGCTACGTTAAATGGCGAAATGGTGCGAGGGGAAGAAAAGATAAATGATGCGTACTATACCTACCACATGGGGCCTATTTACGAGGGTGATATAGTAGTAGCGGGTTTGAGTGTGGTACAGAATATTACCGAACGCAAGCGGGTACAGGAAAGATTATCTCGACAGCAAGCTATCTTAAACAGCCTGGTGAACAATACCGACGAAGGCATTCTGGCTGTGAATACCGATTACAGGGTTATCAAGATAAATGATGTACAGCAGAATTTTCTGGCTGAAGATTATAACCTGGAGCTTCAGGAAGGTGATCATTTGTTGGAGAAAACTGCTTCAGTTCTTCCTAATTATCGGGAGGTGTTGGAAGAGCATTTTGCGCGCACCTTTAAAGGGGAGCGGTTTAGCTTTGACCATCAGAACGATGAAGGCTCAGCTTGGCGCTTTGTAGAAGTTTCCTTCACGCCCCTGGAAGATGACGAGGGCAACATCGTAGGAGGGGCTCATTTTACCCGGAATATTACTCAGCAGGTAGAAGAAAGCGAAGTTGTAAAAGATATAGTTGAGGGTAGTGCTCAAGTAGGTGGCAAAGAATACTTTGAGTATCTTACTGAGAAACTCACGCAGTTATTTCTTGCTAAATACGTATACATTGGCCGCTTGGTCAATAGGAATAGTCGGATTAAAACAGTGGCACTGCGCCAGGAAGGTAAACTCATCTCCAACTTTACCTATTCACTACAGGGTGTACCTTGCCAGCACGTAGCGAATAAAGATAACATCCGGCATTTTGAAAAAGTATCCCAGCTTTTTCCAGAAGACCCTAAACTACAGCGATGGAATGCTGAAAGCTACGTAGGCGTACCCATCACGGCGCCATCCGGAGAGAGCTTAGGCGTAATCGTATTAATCAATGATAAACCCTGGCAACCGGTGCCCGAGGCAGATTATCTTTTAGCTATTTTTGCCGCCCGGGCCGGTATGGAGCTGGTACGCCAGGAAGCTGAAGAGCGTATTCGGAAAAAAGAACAGCAACTTGCTCGCATCTCCCGTAATGTTCCGGAAATGATATACGAGTACATTGTGCGTAAGAACGGTACGGATCAGTTCATATACGTAAGCGATGCGGTTCAGGAAATCTACGAAGTATCGGCAAAAGAACTACTGAGTAATGCCAATCTGGCTTGGCAAGCCATTCATCCTGATGATTTACATCACTTTGCCCATGAGTACCAAAATTCCGCCTCAAAGATGGTGCGTTTCAATTGGGAAGGCAGAATAATGTCTCACCAAACTAAAACTACGAAATGGATCAAGATTACTTCTACTCCCGAGAAGAGGGAAAACGGCACTATAAAATGGTACGGAATTATAGACGATATCAGTCAACAGAAGCAGTACGAAAAAGAGTTAAAAGCAGCGAAAAACGAAGCCGAACGAGCCGCCCAGGCTAAAGAAGAGTTTTTGGCGACTATGAGTCACGAAATTCGTACTCCATTGAATGCCATCATCGGATTGTCCGATTTACTAATTAAGCAAGACCCCAAACCAGTTCAGATGGATAATCTGCAAACGCTTAGATTTTCGTCTAAGAACTTAATGAACCTAATTAACGACGTACTAGATTATAGTAAGATAGAAGCGAATAAGGTAGAGATTACTGAAGAAGAATTTGACCTACGTACTCTGGTTCGTAGCTTAGAGAAAGCACACGTTAATGCGGCTGACCAGCGAGATAATACGTTATTATTTCAAATTGATGATACTATACCCGACTACGTTTGCGGGGATGAGGGTAAGCTATCCCAAGTTCTTAACAATCTGTTAAGCAACGCTATTAAGTTTACCGAAAATGGTACGGTAACGTTCTCTTTAGAGACTGTCCGTACTCAGTCCAGTGATAACTCTGTTACTCTTTCTTTTTCGGTTAGTGATACCGGAATTGGTATTGCCGACGATAAAATTGCGACCATTTTTGAAAAATTTACCCAAGCGGATAGCACTACCGTCCGTAAATTTGGTGGAACCGGATTGGGGCTGGCAATTTCCAAGCGTTTGTTGATACTGATGGGTAGTGATATTGAAGTAAAGAGCACCGAAGGCCAAGGTTCAACTTTTTCGTTCGTGATCACCCTGCAACTGCCTAAGGATAATTCTGATCGAGTAGGTGATCAGTTTGACTTTCAAACTACTACACCGAACAATGTAAGCAATCTGAAATTATTAATTGTTGAAGATGAAGCGATTAACCGTATGGTGCTGCAGCAGTATTTGCAAAATTGGGATATTGAAGCCGACGAGGTGGAAAATGGCGAAATGGCGATAGAAAAAGTTCATTCCGGAAATTACGACTTGGTACTAATGGATATTAGGATGCCCGTGATGGACGGATATAAGGCTACCGAGAAAATACGCTCTTTGCCCAACAATAAGTTTAAAGAGTTACCAATTATTGCGCTAACCGCAGATGTGAGTAGTGCCAAACAGCAGAAAAAAGCTGGTTTATTCCAGGCATTTATCACCAAACCCTTTAATCCAGACGAGCTTAAAGATACGATCTATCGCTATTTAGAGGATGATCTAAATGATGTGGGGAAAAATAACCATACTGGTTTTCCTGCTTTAACATTTGCCGAAGTGGAAGGGCAGTTTAAGGGTAACACGGAAAAAATTTCGCACTTCTATAAAATCTCTCTAAGTACAGTAAAAGAATATGATCAGGCCTACCGCAGGGCTGCGAAAGACAATAGTCGTAAACAACTGGAGGGAGTGATTCATAAAGCACGGCTACTATTTTCTCTATTAGGGCTCAATGATTTTTTGGAAAAGCTTCAGGAGCAGACTAATACCGTAGAAGATGGTTTGGATGACTCAACTATAAAAGAAACTACCGAATTTTTTGGTACTATCATTCAGAAAATCGAGCAAAGGTGGAAGAACTTAGACTAAAACTTTGCCCAATTATCTACTAAATAAGCCCAAGCTTGGTAGCACTAACAATAAGCCCGGCCGTATTGCGGGCGTTTAATTTCTTTAGTAGGTGTTTGCGGTGGGTAAGTACCGTGTTGATACTGATAAATAATTGCTCGGCAATTTCTTCGTTGGTATATTCTTGTCCGATAAGTGAAAGTATCTCCTGCTCACGTTGGGTTAGAGACGGAGGATTTTCCAGATTAGCCGCTAGAGAAGGGTTATGGATTTGGGTTAAATAATCAGCTAATTTTTTTGCGACAGTTTCGCTGTAGTAAGCACTTCCCGAACCCAACGCTTTAATAGCACTCGGTAAATCCAGATTTTGGTCATCTTTCAGTACATAACCAGAAGCCCCAGCCTGAAGAACATCCAGAATGAACTCTAACTGATCGTACATAGAAAGAATTAGAATTCGAGTAGCCGGATAAGATTCTTTTACGTTGCGGGTAGCTTCTATGCCATTCATGCCCGGCATATCAATATCCATCAAAATAATATCTACCGGGTGCTGCTGAAGGTAATTCATAATCTCAGAGCCACTACTTACTTCAATTTCCACCCGAATAGATTTTTCCTGATTAAGTAGGGATTTAATACCTTCCCGATAAAGCTGTTGATCATCAGCAATAAGCACTTTGATGGGTTGAGTAGGGGTGAGGTTAGTCGTCATACAAGTTTCAACGATAATGCCCCGGAGTTAATTCATTTCTGGTGTTGCGTTATTGAGAAGTTCGCCCGAGAACTTTATTATTTTAAATTAGTAAAAAAAAGTGTATGCATCAAGATTCAAAAACACTCATTAAAAACGTAAAAAGCTATTTTGATCAGAATGTTCACGATACCAAAAATCTGTTAAACTATCTGGTTCTTTGGTTGGATATGCCCGACCGGGGAAAGAGAAAAGATGAAGTGCGATCGATGTTGTTAGAAATGCAACAAACTTATATGACAAAAATCGCAGAACTGCGCGACGATTTTGAACGGTTTCTTTCCGTAGCTACTACTACTACCACGCCAACGAAAATTGAATCACTAGCTACCTGGCTTTCTTCCTATTTAGATAAGTATTGGGTTGAGTACGATGTTGCCGGTACCTTTACAAAAGAGTTTGACGACAATGTTCCACTAACGTACCCTTTGCCTTATCTGAGTAGTATTGTCGAGTCTTTGCTGGATAATGCCGTACAGTACCGGGCAGAAGACCGAGAACTAATTATTCGGATGGCTATGCACCAAAAAGGCAATGTGGTAGTAATCCGGGTGCAGGACAACGGAGTGGGAATAGATTTGGAACGAAATGGTGATGCTCTATTTCAGCCTTTTCAACGGTTTAGCGCTGTAGGTGAAGGAAAAGGACTCAGCCTTCATTTAATAAAAACTACGGTGGAGAAGAACGGAGGAAGAATAGAACTGGAAAGTTCGGTGGGGGAGGGGACGGTTGTTTCGGTTTTCTTGAAGGATTATGAATAAGAATTTATGAGTGACTACTGTATATCTTTTACTGTGATTTACTTGGCCAGTATCCCCTTTATAGCACGTAAAACGCTACTTTCTCCTCAAACTAGGTAAAAAATAAATCTTTTTAGATTTTTTGTAACAAAAAAAGCTTAGAGTCGTGTACCACACTTCATAGCAAAAAAATAATAATAACCACAAAGAAGGAATTTATGACTTATACAAGAAATATAACCGAAAATAAGCAAGCGAAAAGAGGTTTTGCTACGCAGTTATCCGTTTCTGATTTAACTGATTTTTCCCACGGAGAAGAGCGCAGAAACGTAATGCGTAAAGGGTTTTATACCCGCCGACATTATTCGCTGACTTAAAAGTAGATTTTAATCATAACAGGAAGAGGCTCGGTAGAGCCTCTTTTTTCTTTTAGGGATACAATTACTGTTTCAGACAGTCACCCCAAAGTTTCAATTTGTAAATATGCAAAAAGCCAAACCCACAGGAGTTTGGCTTTTTGCTTGGTTGAAGAACTAACAGTTAAGCATGCGCTTTTCGTTGCTCTTCTATGGTATCTAACAACTGGTCAAATGGCTTTTCAAACTTTTCTACGCCTTCTTCTTCCAGGTCGTTAGTCACTTTCTCCATATCAATGCCCAATTTGTCTAGCGTAGCCATTACTTCGTCGGCGTGGCTCATTCCGTCAGCTACAGTATTTTTTGGCTCTTTTCCTTTTTCCAGTAGCACTTCTAGGGTTTGGTCAGGCATGGTATTTACCGTATCGGGACCAATCAGTGGATAAACGTAGCGTAGTTCCTCGTAGTCGGGATTTTTATTACCGGTACTGGCCCAGAGTACGCGCTGCTTACGAGCTCCGTGCTCAGCTAACTTCTGAAAACGCTCGCTAGAAAATGCCTCCTCAAATACTTTATAGGCTTGTTTGGCATTGGCTACGGCAGTTTCTCCCAGTACTGATTTGGCCTTCTCAGCCTGATCGGGCTGGTTGTTGATAATATCCTTTAGCATAGGGTCTACCATCACATCAATTCGGCTCAAGAAGAAGCTGGCTACTGATACTACGTGTTTGATTGACTCACCCTTTTCCAGTCGCTGTTCTAATCCTTTTAGGTAAGCTTCGGTCACTTCTCGGTAACGCTCTACACTAAACAGCAGCGTTACGTTAATGTTAATTCCTTCACTTAGCAGTTGAGTAATGGCTGGTACACCTTCTTTTGTACCCGGAACTTTAATCATCACATTAGGACGGTTTACTGCCTTCCACAGGCGTCGGGCTTCTTCAATTGTCCCTTCAGCATCGTATACCAGTGAGGGTTGCACTTCCAAGCTTACGCAGCCATCTTCGCCGCCGGATATGTCATAGATTGGACGAAATAAATCAGCCGCTCGTTGGATATCGGCAACGGCCAGTTTCTCATAAATCTCTTTACGCTCTAGTCCTTCGTTAGTGTACTTCTCAATATCCTGGTCGTAAGCATCACTGCCGCTGATTGCTTTCTGGAAAATAGCCGGATTAGAGGTTAATCCTCGTACCCCTTTCTCGGTAATAAGCTGTTCCAGTTCGCCATTGTTGAGTATTTGTCGGCTCAGGTTGTCGAGCCATACGCTTTGGCCCAGTTGGTGTATTTTGTCAAGCATTCGGTTTTCCATAGTTGTCGGTGTTTATAATCTATCAGTGTATACTAAGATGCGCTAGTAAAGGTTAAAAATTTGTCGGTATTATGACGGATTTATTTACAAATAAAACCGGAAATGAGCGCTTTAGTTATATGATCTTTGCTTAAAGATGCTATGAAGTACAGCTTCTAGTCAAAAACCGGGGCTTTTTCGGGATGAAGGTAGAAATCGAACAGCAATTCGGCTTGGGATTGTGTCAGACGCTCTTCGGAGAGTGGCGGTAATTCCGACAATGCGAAGAAACCAGCCCCCTTGGTTTCGGCACCCGGCGCTACCGTACCGGCTACGTAGCGGCACTGAATAAAAATTTTGTACGTATAAAACGGAGTAGGCGGGTGAGGATGGCACTTCTTGTCGAGTACGGCCAGCAACCGCTCCGGCACTACGTCAATACCAGCCTCTTCCTGCACCTCTTTCACGGCAATTTCGGAAGGGGAGAAACCTACGTCGGCCCAGCCACCCGGAACGGTCCAGCCTCCGTCCGATTTCTCCTGCACCATTAACAATTTATTACCCTGAAAAATAACGCCTCGCACATCTACTTTGGGAGTCAGATACCCTTCTTCCCGGCTAAATAGGTCAGCAATCTTCTCGAAGGGGGTGTCAGTATAGTCAGTCAGAATACGGGCACTTAGTTGTAGGAGCTCCTCATAGCGTTCGAGGTCGTAGTCGTTCTGGCAGTAAGTAAGTCCAGCCTGGGCAATAGATTGTATACGTTGGGCCGTGTTGAGCCAGTCGTGGTGCATAGTGTACAGTGTTGTCGTGGGTAGTGTTAGAGTTTTATTGAGTTCAAAGTTTTGAGTTCAGAATTATCCTAAGTCTTTCAAAACTTATGACTCTAAACTCAGAAACCATAACACCTGAACACCGCGATTTCTATGGTTTAAGCAAGCGATGGTGTATAGAATTTTTCATATT
>CAZKCO010000059.1:0-22838 GCA_964551335.1 uncultured Roseivirgaceae bacterium | reverse complement strand
TAATCGGCCGACCAACTACATTAAACATGCAATCTATTAACTCACACAACCCATACTAGTAAGTCATTATATAATTTGGAAGTTAATGCACAAACAGAAAACAATCTTTTGTATTGGGCAATTATACGAAAAAAGATGACTTATGGTGGTAATATAGTACATTTTTTTAACAATATTTTCATAAAATGAATACTTAAAAATACTCTCTACTGTAACTTGTGGGCAAGAAGTATGAGTCCAAAAGACTTTCCAAAAATAATTCTATTTTTTATCAAAACTTTTCACAAATAAACTCGTAGATTAGGTCATTATCTCCTTTTTCAGACCCTATTAACCTAGTAAAAACGATTCTATTAGAATCTAAACCCCATGAAAAAAATAACGATTGTTCTGGTTGTGCTTCTAATGAGCTCTTGCAGTGACGATGATATGTTCACTGGTACGGCCTCCATTACCCTTAAAACGGGCTCATTCAGAAACATAGAGGGAGCACAAGCCGGTGTTGCCTTGTATTTTAGTGAGCAAGACAGCGAATCATTTAAGTCGTGGGCTCAACTAAGCATCGGAAGTGGTAAAGATATCACGCTGGATATAGGTAAACTAAACTACGGCAACTACTACGTTCGTTATTGGACCTCTAGTACATATGGTTCAAACTCCTATCGATCGCAGCCCTTTCAGGTAATTGCCGGTGAACACGAAGCCGTGGAGATTTACCTTTAAGCCCTACTTAGCGTAGTTCACGGCTCTCATCTCCCGGATAACGGTCACTTTTACCTGACCGGGATACTGCATGTCTCTTTCAATCTTGCGCGAAATGTCAAAGGATAGCGTTCCGGCCTGCTCGTCGGTGACCGACTCAGCATCTACAATTACCCGCAATTCGCGCCCCGCCTGGATGGCGTAGCATTTGCTTACTCCCTGAAAGTCCATGCCTAGTGCTTCCAGATCTTTCAGCCGCTGAATGTAAGAATCTACAATTTCGCGGCGGGCACCCGGTCGGGCTCCCGATATAGCATCGCAGGACTGAACGATAGGTGAGATTATGCTAGTCATTTCAATCTCATCGTGGTGCGCCCCTACGGCGTTGCATACGTCCGGGTGCTCACCGTACTTTTCGGTAAGCTTCATTCCTAGTAGGGCATGCGGCAGTTCGGGTTCCTCCGGCCACACTTTGCCGATGTCGTGTAGCAGTCCGGCTCGTTTGGCCAGTTTAGGACTAATACCCAACTCCGAGGCCATAGTAGCACAGAGATTGGCTACTTCGCGAGAGTGCTGGAGTAGGTTCTGTCCGTAAGAAGAACGGTAGCGCATTCGTCCAATCATCCGGATGAGTTCGGGGTGTAACCCGTGGATTCCCAGATCAATTACTGTTCGCTCACCGATCTCCACAATCTCTTCTTCAATATTTTTCGTGGTTTTAGCGACTACCTCTTCAATTCGAGCGGGGTGAATACGGCCATCCAATACCAGCCGGTGCAGCGACAGTCGGGCAATCTCCCGTCGTACCGGATCAAAACCGGATATGATAATGGCTTCGGGGGTATCATCAACAATAATCTCCACTCCGGTAGAGGCTTCCAGGGCGCGGATGTTGCGACCTTCGCGGCCAATCACCTTACCTTTCACATCATCGCTCTCGATGTTGAAGATTGATACGCAGTTCTCCACCGCATGCTCAGTAGCCGTGCGCTGAATGGTTTCGATCACTACTTTCTTAGCTTCTTTGGTAGCAGTGAGTTTAGCTTCTTCAATGATATTTTTGATTAATGCAGTAGCCTGGGTATGGGCTTCGTCTTCCAGGCTTTTCATGAGTTGCTGCCGGGCCTCATCGGCCGATAGACCCGATACTTTCTCCAAAATAGCCACCTGCTGCTGCCGCACCCGCTCCAGTTCGCTTTGCTTTTTTCGGGTCAGCTCCAGTTGGGTCTCAATGATTTCTTCTTTCTCCTTCAGGCTGCTTTCCTGCTTCCGCAACTTTTCGGCCTGTTCGTTCAGCCTGGCTTCGCGTTGTTTTAGCTTGTTTTCGTTCGAAACAAGGATATTTTTCTTACGACTGGACTCTTCCTCAAACTCAGACTTTAGTTTCAGAAACTTCTCTTTTGCTTCGTAGATTTTTTCTTTTTTTATAGTCTCAGCCTGGCTTTCTGCGTCTTTAATCACGGTTTCAGCCTTAGCTTCAAGAGCTGTCTCCCGCTCGCTCAGAGCCTTTTCCCGGTTCTCCAGTTGTTTTTCCTGGTCGTTGACATTACGTTTAGAAAGGTAAAAGCCGACAAACAGGCCGGCCCCTAAGGCGGCGATCACCGCAATGAGGAGGATCATGATTGATTCACTCATGTTTATATATTTAGTTATTTATACTACAAATAGTAGCCTAACTAAACTGCTGATGAGCGAATATTAACGACTAATACGAGGTGTTCGTACGCTTAGTGATCATAGAAATTACCGGGTCTAATTAAGTAATAGCTTGGCTTACTAACCGATTCAGACGGTTCAGCTTTTCTACCATTACCTTATCAGTTTCGGTACGGTTCTTTTCGTGTTCCAACTTTTCTACAAACGCATCAAATGCCACTACGGCTAGTAAATCTTGCTTGTCGGTAGTGCCGTAACGTTCACGATATTTCCGGATTTGGTCGTTTAGTAAACGGCCAGCCTGCCGGATACGCTCTTCGTCTTCGGGTTCCACTCGCATGGGATATTCTCGTTCCCCAATTTTTATTTTTATGGAAAGTGCTTCCATGAAGCTTGCTTTACTGGCTCAAATGAGCAATGCATTTATCAATTTTCTTAATGTACTCGTTAATAGTACGCTTTATCTCAGTAGTTTCGCTTTGATCAGCTACTGTATACTGAGCAAGTTTACTGATTTTAATTGATTTTTTAAAATGATCAATTTCTTCCTCTTTGGCCGCTAATGTTGTTTGCAAGGCTTCATTCTCCCGCTTAGCCTGATGAAGCTCTTGCTGAAGGGCTTTATGCTGGGTAAGAAGTAATTCTATCTTTCGTTCCAGAGTGGCTATTTCCGAAGGAAGTGGATTAGAGTAGATCATGCAGCCGTACGTATTAGCAGGACTTGGTTTGGAATTGGACGTTAGTTAAGATGCAGGCTTGGGGTTAGTTTAATTCCTTAGCCTGACGACTGGTACTGGTAGTTATTTACGTATTTCTGCATTGAGTTCTTTTTCAAATTGCTGCATGAGCCGGTTCATTGTTTTATCAATAATTTTGTCAGTCAACGTTCGGTTCTGATCCTGTAATATAAAGCTTAGCGCGTAAGCCTTTTTACCTGACTCAATACGCTCCCCTTCGTACACATCAAATACGTTGATGCGACGTATCAAATTATTGCCGTATGCCTTAGCTACCCGCTCTACCTCACTAAACGCTACTCGCTGGTCTAAAACTAAAGACAAATCGCGCCTTACTTCAGGAAATTTAGAAATCTCCTGAAACAATAATCTTTCTTTCGTAGAAATACCCCGCAACTTCTCTAATAAAGCCAGCCATTGAATAGTAGCGTAAAAAACTGGCTGATTTACCTCGGCCAGGCTCGCTAGTTTAGCATCAACCTTGCCAAGTTTGGCCACGGTTTCTCCCTGATAGGCAAGGTGTAACCCATAGCTAAAAAGTGGGTCATCCAGAGGCGTTTGGACAACTTCGATAATATCAAACCTATTAAAAATTCTTCGAATATGCGAGGACAAATCGTGAAAAGATACGGGCTCGGAGGGAGCTTTCCAGCTTTCGGATAGTCGGTTGCCTGTCATAAAAATGACTAACTCCTTTGCTTCCAAATACTTATCATCTTCTCGGCTGTAGGTAGTCCCGAACTCAAAAAATTTTAAATTTTTTTGCTGCCGGTTCACATTGTGGGCGATCACCTCCAACCCCGAGAAGAGCAGGCTTTGGCGCATCACACTCAGGTCTTCACTGAGCGGATTATACATGGGGACAGCTTGTTGTTCAATACCCAACGCCTGGGCATAACCCGGCTTGGTTAGAGAATTAGTTACTATCTCGAAGAAGCCGTTGCCTACCAGCATTTCGCTTAATCGCAAGCGTAGTCTGTCTCCGTCAATCTCAGGAAAACGGGCAATGTAGTCGGTATTCAGATAGTCAGAAGTTTCTACCCGGTCGTAGCCGTAGATACGGAGGATTTCTTCAATAACATCTGCTTCTCGCTGTACATCTACTCGGTAGGGAGGTACCAACACCGTAATGCCTTCTTTCACCGCTTCGTCACCAAACTGCTGAATAGACTTAATTTCATCTTCCAACACCTTGATGTCCAGACTCAAAAGTATGCGGTTAATCTCCTCCCGGTCAATTTGCTTACCAATGAGCCGATCTACATTTCTGTATTTTACTTCTACTTGAAACGGACCGATCGGATCAGGATATATATCTACCACGTCGGACGAGATTTTTCCACCGGAAATCTCTTTAATGAGCATGGCGGCTAATTTCAGCGCGTAAACCGTAATGTTAGGGTCAGTACCCCGCTCGTAACGGAAGGAAGCGTCTGTTTTGAGGCCGTGGTACTGCGCGGTGCGGCGAATGTATTCTGGTGAGAAGTAGGCGCTTTCCAGAAAGATATTCTTCGTACCTTTTTTCACCCCTGATTTAACCCCTCCGAACACCCCGGCAATACACATACCGTCTTCAGCGTTGCAGATCATCAGATCATCATCCCGGAGCTTTCGTTCTTTCTCATCCAGCGTAGTGAAGGTGCTGCCTTCGGGAAGGGTTTTCACTACTACTTTTCCTCCGGTGATAGCGTCAGCATCGAAAGCGTGTAGCGGTTGACCCAACCCGTGTAGTACGTAGTTGGTAACATCCACCACATTGTTGATGGGAGACAGGCCAATAGCTCGTAACCGAGCTTGCAGCCAGTCGGGCGAATCTTGTACGGTCACTCCGCTAATGGTCACTCCGGAGTAACGGGGGCAGGCCTCCTGATTTTCCACTTCTACCTCAATCGGAAGATCTTGGTTATCGATGGTAAATCTGTCTACTTCCGGCAGGGTAAGCGATTGCCGATACAAGGCCTTAAGGTCGCGGGCTACTCCGTAGTGGGAAGCGGCATCGGCCCGGTTTGGGGTAAGTCCAATCTCCAGTACGTCATCTGATACCAATCCGAAGTATTCGGCCGCCGGAGTTCCGTTAGGTAGTTTTGTATCTAACACCATAATACCATCGTGCTGGGTACCTAGCCCGATTTCGTCTTCGGCACAAATCATCCCCTGCGATACCTCGCCTCGGATTTTTGATTTCTTTATTTTAAATGAATCGCCCTGGGTTGGATGCAGCGTAGCCCCCACCTTGGCTACCACTACCCGTTGCCCTTCGGCCACGTTGGGGGCCCCGCAAACAATGGGTAGCGGTTCGTCTTCCCCCACTGCTACCTGCGTGAGGCGCAGCCGGTCGGCGTTAGGATGTTTCTCCACGGAAAGCACCTCGCCAATCACTAACCCTTCCAGCCCACCCGGAATACGGTCGAACTTCTCGACACCTTCTACCTCCAGTCCGGATAAAGTCAGTTTGTCAGCTATTTCCTCAGCGCTAGCCGAAATAGCAATAAATTCTTTGAGCCAGTCAACGGAAATCTTCATTACCCAATGCTATTAAATGAAAAAGAAGGCCGCTTTTCCAGTACGCGCACCTTCGAATCCCCAAAAATTTGAGGTTGGCAAAAATAAGCAATTTGTCATTAAGTATGCCTTTTGATAGTAGAATTTCGGAAAACAAAAAGGGGATTCAGCCTGAACCGAACCCCCTTGAAGTGTGATAGACTTTAAGTATCTATTTTATTTTCAGGTTTTTAGTATAGGCGCACCCTTTGCCAACAATTGACAATGTATAATTTCCTCGCTTTAGCTTTGAAGTATTAATTGTTTTTGCGTATTCCTGCTGAGCCGCTACCTCCTCTTCGTATAATACTCGGCCATGTTCAGTATATATCCGTAAGGTAAGCTTGGATGTAATAGGGTTTTGAAACAGAACGTCTACTTGCTCTTGCTTCATTCTTAAAGCCGGACGAAAGTAGGTTGCCGTTTTTGAGTCTTCTTCTACATAAAATACTTCTTTAGTTTTTTTACCGTCAGTTCTCACTTCCATGATATATTTACCTTCAGGTAATTTTGAAAGATTAAACTTTTTAGCCGTAGTACCCTGAATTTCTTCTCGGTGCAAAATGTACCCCTGCATATCCCAAATGCGGATTACCGATTTCTCATTTGCCTGAGCTTTAAATACTCTAACTAAAGTATTTTTGCTTTCTCCTTCTAGTACCTTGGTGCTAATCTTGTTTTCAAAATCATTAGCACGAGCGCTGGTTAATAGTAAACTACCTAACAGTAAGGATAGTGTGAATTTTGCTAATTGCATAAATGACGATTTGTTTAAATTTGTAAATAATTCGCAAAATTAAACAGACTTGTATACTAAAAAAGTATAAAAATATCATTTAATATCAATGTAATTATTCTCTTAATATCTCCGTTTCCCGGGAGTCTCATTTCTACTTAAATGGGAGAAAAAAACGCAAGCCCCCGAAGGAGCCTGCGCCAATACAACAACCTAACAAAAAAATTCTACAATGATGAAACGATATTTATTCTACATCAATACTGCGAGTATACACGTAGTTGTCGCCCAGGATTGACAGCGAATACTGTCCGCTGTTTAGCTTAGAAAGGTTCAGCCCTTTGGCAAATTTCTCCTGAGAGGCTACCTGCTCCTCGTAAAGTACCCGGCCTCGCTCGTCAAATAACTTTAGCGAAACGGGCGAATCAATCCGGTTCTGAAATACTACGCTCACTTTCTGAGGCTCTACTTTAACCGCTGGTTTGAAGTATACGGTTTGGGTTCGACCTTCGCTTAGAGAGAATGCTTCTTCGGTAATTCCATTTTCAGTGCGAACCTCTACCATATACTCACCAGTGGGTAGGCTGGAGAAATCATACTTTTTCATGTATGCGTCTTCTCCTTTAAGTACCTCACGGTGTAGAATGCGGCCTTGCTGATCTTTAATTCGCAGCACCGCTTGCCCTACTGATTCAGTGTTCACTACCCGAATTAGTGCTTTTTTACCCTCGCTCTGCAGTGAACGCACACTGATCTTAATGTCCGAATCATCAGCGGCCCATACATTACCTACTACCAGTAGGAATGCGGCCATGGTCATTACTGTGTTTCTAACGGTTTTCATTTCTGTTCTCTTTTGGTGGTTTAACTACTTACTTTTGTTTTTAAACTTTCGGTTAACCGTTCACTGCAAATATACGCAGGATACTGGCATATTGTTGAATAAATTTCAAAAAATTTAGCCTTTGTATATCAAATTGATAAATAATTCATCTTTTTCTGAATGATTAGTAATTCATAGTTTAACTGTCTCCCAAGGTGAAAATGATATTACTTCCGCTTTCAACAATTTTTCAAAATCAGGCCATATTTTTTGCAAATCTCGTAATTCTTATGTTTGTGACATTTATGTACTATATTTTGCTATTTCCCATAATTTCGATTATATAATATTATGTTATAATTGTATTTATCAGGGATACTGTTATGCCTAAAATTTCTCGAAAGAAAAAAACCTATCCCATCAGCGTTGATTTACGACACTATTTGCAGGAGCACGAACGCCTGACCACCGTACCTATTACCTACCAGGACCTACTGCGCTACGATAATACGGTGCCCCTGTACGACAAATTGAACCAGGATACCCTCTGGGTTACGGTTTTTTATCCGCAACACGATATGGACTGGATCTACTATGCTCTGAAGATGATTTACTCCATTTTAAAGGCCGACGGGGATGTTTCGGTAATGGAACACCTGTACGTAGACCGGGTGGACCTGTGCATTTACGGTAACACCCGCCCCTTCCGGGTGAGAATTGTGAATCGGATTAACGATAACTTCGACTATTTTTACATCAAACACGCGGATGCCTCCCGTATCTACGGCCTGGAACTGGAGCATATTCTCTCACCCAATCGAATCAGCTACCTGGTAGCCGACCAGACCCTAATTGAAGAACACATTGCGGGCATTCCGGGCGACCACTTTTTTCATGATAAACTGCATAACGGTACTCAGAACCTTACTCGGTTGGCCAAGGAGTTTGTTAAGTTCAATGAACGCTGTTTTGTCCGGCTGCTGGGCGATATGCACGCCACCAACTTTGTGGTAGATGTCACTCCCGACTTTGATGAGCTCCACTACCGTATCCGGGCCATCGATTTTGATCAGCAGTCGTATGAGGGACGAAAGAGCATTTACATGCCCCAGTACTTTAAGCAAAACAACCCCATCATTCAGGTTGGATTGAAGTTGATGACGCCCGAATCGGTACGACAGTACCAAACCGAAGAACACGCGCTCATCGCTACACGAATGCGCTCCGCCCGTCACCAGATTCAGGATCTGATGCAAGCTATGACAAAAGATACATTAGCACCTTCCGAGCATGTAGTGCAATTGAAGCGTGATTTAGCCGAACATTATGGTTCTACGCAGTTTGAAGCCTGCCGATCTATGGGCGATTTGGTAAAAACTAGCCTACAAACGGCACTACACCCCGGACTCTGACTCGAGGTGTTTTCAGTCTTTTCTTCCTAATACTCCGAGCACTTAAAAATCTAAACTTAGGCAGAAAGGTTACTTCAGTTGCTTTTAAGCTAGTAACCAGACTTGGTAATCGGATACTTTATTCCAAAACTCTAATCTTCTGCCTCCTGTACTGTTTTCCTCTATTTGGATAAGTTTCCCGTCATGGGACATCCTATTTTTGTTCAATCAAAAAATTGTTTACTACACCTTTTAGGTGAAAATCTAAGTTTCATATGGATACTATTATGCAAATATCGGTGGTGGCTATTGACGAGCCAAAGTTGTATGTAGAGGTTGATGCGCTGAATAGCGTATTGTTGTATCAGTGGAAAGGGCATATCCTTGATGATGAGGCAAAAGCAGGTTTTCTGGCCATTCTAGATTTAATCCAAAAGCATAAAATAGCTAATGTTATTGCCGATATTTCCAAATTCAAAGGAGGAACGGTTACTACCGCTAAGTGGGTGAATGACCAATACAGCGAAATGCTAAAAAAGGCTGGCATTCAGAAAGTAGCTGTTACTGTACCCGAAAGTGCTTTCGGAGAATTTAGTAACCGTATGGCATTAGGTGAAAAGACTGTTACTCTACTAGATGTTGAGAAATTTACCAGTTCGGAAGACGCTCATACCTGGTTCCGACAATAAATACTTTTCACAAATAACAAGGGGGGATAAGGTTGTACCTATGATCACTACTACGGAGCAAACAATTACTTTAGAAGTACTAAAACCTGAGCATGTAGCGGGAGCCACTCGTTGTATTGCCAACACTTTTGCCAAAGGTGAGCCTATGTCTACGGCTTTGGGCATTACTCCTGAGGAGTTCAACTATTTTGCCCGGCTTTTTATTGAAAAGGCAGCCGCTGACCAGATGTCAGTAGTAGCACTAAACGATACGGGAGAGGTAATTGGAGCCACTATCTGCGAAGATTATACTACCGAGCCACCAGTGGGTGTTGAGCAAATCTCCGAGAAATTCAATCCCATATTTCAATTGTTAGAATCGCTAGGCGAGCGTTATACTCACGTTCACGAAGTAGGTCCCGGATCGCACTACCATATATTTATGTGCGGAGTTTACCAGTCGTATGCTCACTTGAGACTAGCCCAGAAGCTTAATCGCTTTGCCGAAGATCTGGCTCGTGAATACCGCTATCAAACACTCATATGCGAGGCTACCGGGCGAATCTCACAGTTTGTGGCCGAACGACAGTTGGGGTTTGAATATGTTGACGAAATTAGTTACCAAGAATTCCAATACGAAAACCAGCCCGTATTTTCTAGCATCGATAGCGTAAAAAGCTGCGCCATTTACCACAAAGTTTTATAGTACTGTAGCAAACAGGAATGGAAGAATCGTTTTTTCGGCTATCGGATGAAGAGATGCGCCGAATTGGGTATCAGGTGATTGATACACTGGTAGATCATTTTCGCACTTTATCTGAAAAGCCGGCCGGAGGCCACATGACCGTAGAGGAAATTGCTCCCCTTATTGGCGAACCCGTTCCCGAAACGGGTTCCTCATTTGATGAGGTAATGAAAAAAGCCCTAGAGGAAATCTTTCCTAACAACATGTACCTCAACCATCCCCGTTTCTTCGCGTGGGTACCCGGACCAAGCAACTACGTTAGTGTACTAGCAGACACACTCGCCAGTGGCTTTAACGTATTTTCCGGAATGGAACGGGTGGGGGCCGCTGCCAATCAAATCGAACTTCTGGTTATTCAGTGGCTCAACGAACTGCTAGGGATGGGAAACCAGGCTGGTGGTATTTTAACCCCCGGTGGATCCACTGCTAATCTGATTGGACTGGGCACCGCCCGCGAGATAGTACTATCCGGCCAGATATCCAATGCTATCGTCTATTGCAGTGACCAAACCCATAAGTCTAATTTTAAGGCCCTTAAAATACTGGGATTTGCGCCGGAACAGCTTCATATTTTGCCTACCAACTCATCTCACCGGCTCTGTACTCAGACACTTCACGAACAAATTCAGCAAGACCGTCAGGCGGGAAAACGACCTTTCTGTGTGATTGCCAACGCCGGAACTACCAACACTGGTAGTGTAGACCCATTAGCAGATATCCGGCGTTTGTGTGATCAGGAGCAGTGCTGGATGCACGTAGATGCTGCCTATGGTGGAGCTGCCTGGCTTACTCCCAATGGAAAATCTTTTCTGAAGGGCATGAATCTGGCAGACTCTCTAACGATTGACCCCCACAAATGGCTGTTTCAGCCTTACGATATTGGTGGCCTACTGGTGAAAAATGCCAGCCATCTGCCCGCTACTTTCCAAACATCGGCTTCGTATCTAAAAGAAACCGAAGGTTTTCGTAACTACGCCGATAAAGGCATTCAATTATCAAGAAGGTTCCGGGCATTGCCATTGTGGATGTCTATGAAGGTATACGGAGTAGACACTTTCCGCAAAGCCATTGGCTACTCCATGCAGTTGGCCGAGTATGTCGAGCGAGCCGTGAGCGGATTGCCCGACTGGGAGGTAGTTACTTCGGCACAGCTTAGTATTGTTACTTTTCGTTTTGCTCCTGTCCAACTTGATGCTAAGCAGCAGGACACCATCAACTCTCGTTTGGCCAGTCATATTATGGATGAACAGGGCATTGTGCTTTCCTCTACCACCATCCACAACCGAGTTGTACTCCGCATGTGCACGATCAATCCTTCTACCACCCACGAGGATATTGAAATGACGCTGGCGTATCTGGACTTTGTAGCCCGTAAGTTTCAGGATATTACTACCATGCTAGTAAAAGGGTAGTTTTCTGACCAACCGTTTTCAAGAAGAGTCATTATTGCTGACAGCACCTATCTGGCACTTCTTTCTAATATTTAGTTTTCAATCTGAGTTCCCTCTTTGTATCCCGTTGGGTCATCAGGCTTTTTGTACTCCTTCGGAAACCTGCTAAGCTGCTGTCGTGTTAACTTTAAGAAATACAGAAGACACATTTATGTTACCTAAAGTTGATATAGAAGCCTTTAAGCAGAAACTTAATCAACAGCACGATTGGCCCTCGCTGTACATGTTCAAATTTATTGTGCCTACTGGCAAAGAAAACGAAGTATTTGCGCTGTTTCCAAAAAATAATCTGACTACCAAAAAGTCGAGCAAAGGAAAATACACTAGCGTAACAGCTCAGGTAATGATGCGCTCCAGCGAGGATGTGGTAGAAAAATACAAAGAAGCTCACCTGATTGAAGGCGTACTAGCCTTGTAATTTTTTCCTGAGAGCTGAAACACGAGATTTTTTGGTTTGTGGTTTTCTACAGAAAGATTCTAACTTTCTACCTGGCTTTTATACCACTATTCGTCTGGAGCCAACCCAATTCTGCTGAACTGCGGGTAATCACCTATAACTTAAGAGGCGGGCGAGGATACGGCGATTCCTATCAACAAACGTCGTCTAATCGGTTTCGAATGATCGGTGAGGAACTCGGCCGCTACAATCCCGATATACTGGTTATTCAGGAACCTGGTAGCATCGCCCATTTATACGATACGCTAATTGCCGCGATGGGCAATCAATATCGTTACAAACTGCTCAAATGTCCCGATTATCAGGAAAGTAACCGGATAGGACTGTTAGTAATGAGCGACCGAATTAGCGTAGATAGTACAGATCATTGCATCCGCGGAGATGACCCAGAAGTGGAGCAGTTATTTAATCATTGGGCGCGAATTACGCTGAAATACAAGAGCCAACCCATTGTTATTTATGGCTTTAAATTAGCTCCACGCGATCGGTACGAAATGCGCCGTCGCCAGATTGATACTCTAACCCCCTACCTGAAAAAAGATTTAGCCGAATCAAAGTACGTAATTGTAGCGGGTGATTTGAACCACCGCCCCTTCGACAGGGAATATGAACGATGGCTGAATTTAGGTCTAGTAGATTCATACGATTCGCTGGCGCAGGGGAGCGGTTTTACCAAAATGGACGAACTGGGAGAAGATGTATTGGTTCCGTATCGCCGTATTGATTATCTGTTGCTGAATCCTGAACTGGCATCAACTCTTTCCGGTTCTTCCCAAACACTACAGGAACGATTCTTTATTCCCGATCCACCGCAGCGCCCGTGGTCACTGAGCGATCACCTGCCCGTAATGGCTATATTCCGATTCTATAAATAAGCGTAAGAAAAAACTTTGTTTACTGCTATAAGTTAGATTTACAAAACCAACTTTGATTAACCTATGTGGAAGGAAGAAGACAACAAGCTAAAGAAATCATTTGAATTTAAAGACTTTGTAGAAGCCTTCGGCTTTATGAGCCGGGTAGGGATTGTGGCTGAGAAGATGGACCACCACCCGTTTATGACCAACGTTTATAACAAAGTCAGTTTTGAACTGAATACCCATGACGCGGGCAATGTGGTAACGGAGAAAGATCATAAGCTAGCCGAAGAAATTGATAAATTAGCGAGCTAGAATTTTCGCTGTGCAAGAAACCGCCGCCTTATTTTTAGTACCTACTCCCATTGGCAATCTGGAAGATATTACGCTACGCGCGCTGCGTATTCTGAAAGAAGTAGATGTAATCTTGGCGGAGGATACCCGCACTTCCGGCAAGCTTCTTAAGCATTTCGATATCAGCACGCCCATGCAAAGCTACCACGCATTTAATGAGCATCGAGCAGTGGAAGGACTGGTAAAGCGGCTGGGCCGCGAACGTATGGCTCTGATTAGCGATGCTGGTACTCCGGCCATTTCCGATCCGGGTTTCTTATTGGTACGAGAGTGTCTGGCACAAGGAGTTTCCGTCGAGTGCTTACCGGGGCCTACCGCGCTGATTCCGGCGCTGGTTAATTCGGGCCTACCCGCCGACCGTTTCGTTTTCGAGGGGTTTTTACCCCATAAAAAGGGGCGGCAAACCCGCCTGAAGCAACTAGCGGAAGAGTCCCGAACTATTATCCTGTACGAGTCACCCCACCGACTGGTAAAGGCGTTGGGGCAGTTAGCCGAACATTTGGGCGAAGACCGTCAAGCTTCGGTTTCGCGGGAGTTGACCAAACTGCACGAAGAAACCCAACACGGTACTTTATCCGAACTAGCCAACTACTTCGCGGACTCTACCGTTAAAGGAGAGATTGTCATTGTTGTTGAAGGTAAATCGTAATCCACTCTTGCCACGTAAACCTTATTATTTATTACTACTTTCGGTCACCAGTGGAGTACTCTTCTGGCTGGGCTGGCCTCCCTTTAAATTTCCGTTTTTCCTATTTTTTGCTATTGTTCCGCTGCTGGCCATTGAGAACTACTGCAACCTGGAAAACTACCGCCGTCCGGGACGGGTATTTTTCGGCTACGCTTACCTAACGCTCTTTCTGTGGAACATTCTGACTACCTGGTGGGTGTACAACGCTACCCTGGTGGGAGCCATCTTCATGGTACTAGCCAACGCGCTACTGATGACACTGCCCTGGCTGCTGTACCGAATGACCAAACGTTTTGCCGGACAGAGTTGGGGATTGTTTTCCCTGGTACTCTATTGGATGACGTTTGAGTACATTCACCTGAACTGGGATCTGTCCTGGCCTTGGCTCACGTTCGGAAATGGCTTTGCAGCCCAACCGGCCTGGGTGCAGTGGTACGAGTACACCGGGGTATTCGGGGGCACGCTTTGGGTTTGGCTGGCTAATATCGCTCTATACCGCATATTCTTTCAATCTGGCGGCATATTGGTGCAACAGCTTCGCTGGCGGATGTTGCTATTCACCGTAGGCTGGCTGTTGCTGCCCATTATTTACTCTTATATTATCTATTTCAACTACGAGGCGCAGGGTACTCCGGTGGAAGTAGTAGCGTTGCAACCTAATATCGACCCGTATACCGAGAAATTTATTGGTAGCGAAAATTTTATTCCCTACGAAGAACAGGCTGAGCGGTTCATCGCTCAATCGGAACAAGCGCTTACTTCCGAAACCCAGTTTTTGTTGTGGCCCGAATCTGCTTTTGACGGGGCTTACCTTGAACTTAACTTTTCTTCTTCAGAAATCTTCCAGAAGATTCTGGACTTTAAAGCGCGTTATCCTGATCTGGCGCTGATTACCGGTATGACGTCTTATATTATCTACGGTAAGGATACGGTGGCTCCGGCTACCGCCCGCTACCGGGAAGATATGGGTTACTACGATGTATTCAACACCGCCCTGTTTGTAGACGAGAATGACGCCGAGCTTTTCTACCACAAATCCAAGCTGGTACCCGGAGTAGAGATTTTGCCTTACCCCCAGGTGTTCCGGGTAATTTCCGAAACTATTTTTGATTTAGGAGGCACCGCTGGCGGCTTTGGGCGGCAAACTGAACGCACGGTGCTTTTCGATGCCGATTCCGTAGGGGCGGCACCCGCCATTTGTTATGAATCTATTTACGGCGACTTTTTGGCAGAATTTATTCGTAATGGAGCCAATGTAATCTTCATTATTACGAATGACGCCTGGTGGGGCAATACCCCCGGTTACGTGCAGCATTTACAGTACGCTTCACTGCGGGCTATTGAGTTTCGGCGTAGCATTGGCCGCTCGGCGAATACCGGTATTTCGGCTTTTTTTAACCAGCGGGGCGATATACTGCAACCTACCGAATACTGGAAGCCGGCGGTAATCCGGCAATCAATTTATGCCAACGAAGAGATCACTTTCTACGCCCGCCACGGAGATTATCTGGCCCGTACGGCCGCCTGGCTATCGCCGCTGGTCTTTCTGGCCGCTTTTGTAAAACGTAAAACCTTTAAATACTGATGTACTTAAATCACCTACTAGAGCAAACCCTAAAAATCGTTCGGGACACCGGACGTTTTATCCTGGAAGAAAACCAGAAATTTTCTTCCGGCGATATTGAGTATAAGGGTAAAAATGACTTGGTATCCTACGTAGACAAGGAAGCTGAGAAACAACTGGTGAAAAGCTTAACGGAAATTTTACCCGAGGCCGGTTTTATTACTGAAGAGGGTACCGCCGATGTAGGCAAAGCCGATCGTTACAATTGGGTGATTGACCCGGTAGACGGCACTACCAATTACGTACATAACCTCCCTTTCTACTCCATCAGTGTAGGCTTAATGGAGGAAGGCGAGGTGATTTTGGGTGCCATTTACGAGCCCAACCGCGATGAACTGTTCTACGCTAGCCGAAACGGTGCGGCCTACCTCAATGATCAGGAGATTAAAGTTTCACGAGTTGCCACCCTGGAAGAATCACTACTGGCTACGGGCTTTCCTTACTCTAAATTTCGGGAAATGCCCGCTTATATTGATGTAGTTCAGGATTTGATGCAACAAACCCACGGCCTGCGCCGCATGGGCAGTGCCGCTCTGGACTTAGCCTACGTAGCCTGCGGAAGATTTGAAGGCTTCTTTGAGTATAATCTAAAACCCTGGGACGTAGCCGCCGGAGCGCTGATTGTGCAACAAGCCGGGGGCTCGGTTACCACCTTCACTGGCACGGATAACTATATTTTCGGAGGCGAATTAGTGGCCGGCTGCGACATTCGCCCGGCACTGATGGAGGTGATTAAAAAACATTGGTACAGCGGAAAGGATTATTGAGATAAATAAGCGGTGTGAAATTTTCCCGAGGTGTTTGGTACATGGTGATTTCGGTTTTCTTCTTTTCCTGCATGGGATTGATGGTGAAACTGGTGTCCCATATTCCCTCCACGCAGGTAGTATTCTTCCGGTCAGCCACTTCGTTTTTACTAAGTTTCTGGCTACTGAAGCGGCAGGGCGTATCGGTGTGGGGTATCCACCGCAAATATCTGATACTACGCGGCTTGTTCGGAGCCGGAGCGCTTATCTTATTCTACGAAACGCTACAGAAAATTCCGCTGGCTAGTGCAGTTACCATTGGTTTTCTGGCTCCTATCTTTACGACCATCCTTGGCATCTTTATCGCTCGCGAAAAAGTCAGGCCGGTGCAGTGGTTGTTCTTCCTGCTGGCTTTTGTTGGAGTAGTGTTGGTTCAAGGATTTGATCCACGAATTCAGATGATCTACCTGGTTATCGGTATTGTGGCTACCTTTTTTTCCGGCTTAGCCCAAAACTTTATCCGTAAGATTAATACGCGGGAGCATCCGCTGGTGATCATTTTCTACTTTCCGCTCATCACCACCCCTTTAAGTGGAGCTTACTCGGTGTTTATCTGGGTGCCGCCCCAAGGTTGGGATTGGGCTATCCTGATTGCTATTGGTTTATTCACCCAGTTTGCTCAATTCTTTATGACCAAATCTATTCAACTGGAGGAATTGTCCAAGGTCAGCATCATCCGCTACCTGAGCATCGTGTATGCCCTCATCTTCGGCTATATTTTCTTTGATGAAACCTACAGTATATTAGCTTATGCTGGTATGGGACTCGCCATTTTGGGAGTAGTAGCTAACGTTTGGTACAAACAAACCCTTGCGAAAAAACCGAAAAAAGCGTACTCTTAGGCCATAGTTACCACTAATACCTATTCGCTGGATACTTCATTACCATACCCTCACCGTCACGCTTGCCATGAACCCTCCTACCAGCTACTGCCAGACCGTACGGCAAATGGATGCCGACAACCCTAATGTATACTACCACGACCACGAATACGGATTTCCCCTCGAGGATGATAATGAATTGTTTGGGCGACTGATACTGGAGATTAATCAGGCAGGTTTATCGTGGACCACTATTTTAAACAAGCAGAAAAACTTTCGGAAAGCTTACGATAACTTCAGTGTGGGAAGAATAGCTGGCTACGATGAAGCCGACCGGCAGCGGTTACTCAGTAACGCGGGAATCATCCGCAACCGGCTTAAGGTTGAAGCGGCTATCCATAACGCCCGTCAAATTTTAGTTCTACAAAAAGCGCACGGTTCGTTCAAAAACTGGCTTGATCAGCATTACCCTAAGCCGAAGGAAGAGTGGGTAAAACTGTTTAAACGGCACTTTAAGTTTGTGGGGGGCGAAATTGTAAATGAATTTCTGATGAGCACCGGCTACCTGCCCGGAGCCCACGATCCGACTTGTCCGGTGTACGACAAAATACGCAAACTATCAGCGGACGAGAGGTAGCAAGCTGGGCTCTTGAGCGTAACCGACTACTGCTATGTAAGTATTTAACTACTTTTCAAGCCTTTTTTTGGCTCAATAGTGGAATTAGCTCTCAGTCGCTTTACTAATCTCTAAATCTTGCTATAATTTCGTGAGGTATTATTTGTAAGTTTTTCAGAAATAATTACTTTTAACAACTATAATAAACTTAAAACTAACTATCTAAACCTCACTTTATCAGAAACCATAATAGCCTTTCATATTTACTACTTTAGTTTTCACAATAACCTAAATTCTACTTTCTTATGAGAAAACGACTACTCGTTTTACTGATGCTGACGGCCAGTGTGTCCTATGTATGGGCGCAGCGCCAAGTCAGCGGGAAGGTTACGGATGCTGATGAAGGTTCCTCTTTACCAGGCGTAAACGTTCTGGTAAAAGGCACCACCACCGGTACCGTAACCGACATTGATGGTAATTATTCAATTACCGTATCCGGAGACGATCCGGTTCTTACTTTTTCTTCTATTGGCTACACTACTCAAGACGTCGCAGTGGGTAACCGCTCTACCGTTGATCTTGCGTTGAACCCCGACGTGCAACAACTTTCCGAAGTGGTAGTAACTGCTTTGGGGGTAGAGCGCGACAAAAAAGCCTTGAGCTACTCGGTAGAAGAAGTAGGGGGTGAAAGCTTTCAGGAAGCTCGTGAAATTAACCTGGCCAACTCCCTTGCCGGTAAAGTGGCCGGAGTAAACGTAAGCAACATTGCTTCCGGCCCCGCCGGGTCTAGCCGGGTAATTATCCGGGGTAACGTTTCGCTGCAGGGTAATAACCAGCCGTTGTACGTCATTGACGGAGTGCCGATGGACAACTCTGGTTTCGGTCAGGCCGGCCTTTGGGGTGGTTCCGACGAAGGCGATGGTACTTCCAGTATCAACCCCGATGACATTGAAAACATTAGCGTACTCAAAGGAGCTAATGCAGCAGCCCTATACGGTTCCCGCGCTTCTAACGGAGTTATTCTCATTACTACTAAGAGCGGAAAAGACAAGCCAGGTATTGGAATTGATTTTAACTCTAACTTTGTATTTGAAGATATATTTGATCTACTTGATTTCCAGACCGAGTACGGACATGGAACCCAGGGACGTAGACCCACTACCGCCCAAGAGGCTTTTGACTTCGGAACTACTGATTGGGGGGATCGATTAGACGGCAGTATGGTTCCTCAGTTTGACGGAGTAGAACGCCCTTACTCTTATGTGAGCGATAATCTTGATGCATTTTATCGTATAGGAACTACTTTTACCAACACCATTGGTTTTTCCGGTGGAAGTGAAAACCAGCGGGTTCGCCTGAACTTTTCTCGTCTGGATAATGAAAGTATTATCCCTAATGCCGGCTTCACTCGAAACAACGTGAGCCTGTCTTATAACGGTAAGTATGCTGACCGGATAACCGTTACCTCCAAGGTTCTTTACTCTAACGAGAACGCCCAAAATCGCCCTCGATTAGCTGACTCACCAGGTAACGCTCCTCAAGGGTTGCTAAGGTTACCACAAAATTACGATGTAGATGATCTTAGAGGTGACCCTAACAAGCTGGGAGCGGTGCCGGAAGGATTTACTCCCTTCGATGGAAAAGCAACTGGTGAAGAACTACAAATATCTAATGACCTGTGGAACCAAAACCCCTGGTGGGCTGCCCATCAATTTGAAAACAGTGATATCCGCGACCGGATTATTACTTCTAACGTAGTACGTTTTGATGTTACTGACTTCCTGTATGCTCAAGGGCGCTTCAGTATGGACTGGTATACTCGTAGAGCAACGGACATAACTCCGTTCGGTACCGGTTACCAACGCCGGGGCAGCATGAATGAACGGGAAGACCGAATCCGGGAAACCAACATAGAAGGAATCATCGGATTTAACGATAATTACGGGGATATTTCGGTAGATGCGTTTGTGGGAGGAAATATCATGCGCCGATCTACTGAAACTCTACAACTGAGCGGTAGTGACTTCAACATCCCATTCTTCAATACTTTTGCTAACCTGGCTAATCAGACTCCCAGTTATGGCTTCAATGAGAAGGGTATCAACTCCGTATTTGGTTCACTAAATGTTGGATTTAAAGACATTATCTATATTACGGGTACGGCGCGTAACGATTGGTTCTCAACACTCAGCCCCGAAACCAACGACATACTTTACCCCTCCATCGGAGGTAGCTTTGTATTTACCGAGCTATTTGGGTTAGCGGATGGTAATATCCTTCCCTTTGGTAAGTTGCGGGCTTCCTGGGCGCAAGTAGGTGGTGATACTGACCCTTATCAGCTTGATCTAACCTATAGTCTGGGACAAGGCCACCTGGGGCAACCTACCGCCAGTATTTCCCAAACCTCTATCCCGAACCAACTCCTGGTTCCGTTAACCTCCACCGAGTTTGAAGTTGGCCTTGATTTACGGTTCTTGAGCAATCGCTTGGGGGTTGATTTTACCTACTATCAGCAAAGAACGACCGACGATATTCTAAACGCTCAGATATCCCGAACTTCCGGATTTCAGCAGACAACCATCAACGTTGGAGAGATGGAAAACAATGGTATCGAGCTATTGCTGACCGGTACGCCCATTCAGAAGACTAATTTCTCCTGGGATGTACGCTTTAACTTCTCCTTGAATAATAATAAGGTAGTTGAATTATCACCCGGAATTCTAGCATTCCAGACCGGAGAACCTCGTACCCGATCAGCCTTTACCGAAAACATTGTAGGGCAGCGGTTTAGCACCATTACTGGTTTTACTCAGGCGATGATTAACGGGCAGCCCGTGTTCAACGAAGATAGTGGACAGCCAATACGCTCCAGCGAAACCACCATTCTAGGAAATGGGGTTCATAAATACATAGGAGGTTTAACGAATACCTTTTCCTATAAGGGCATATATTTGGACTTCCTGATTGATTTCAAAGCAGGCGCCGAACTCTACTCCGGTTCTAATGCCCGCTTTGTTGGTTCCGGTAAGCATCAAATGACGGTAGAGCCTACTTCCGGACTGGGCTTTGTATCCGAAGGGCGGGAGTCACTAACGGTTACCGGAGTTAATCAGGATGGTGAAGCTTTCACCAAGACACTGGATGAAACGGAAATACAAGGTTTCTGGGGAGCGTACTCCGGACTTGCCGACCGTTTTATCTATGATGCTTCCTTCGCTAAGCTTCGGCAGTTGAGTTTAGGTTATAGTTTACCTAGCAGTTTACTAACCAACACTCCGCTACAATCCGTACGGCTTTCGTTCGTAGGGCGAAATCTGCTTCTTCTGTATACCAACCTGGATAATGTTGATCCCGAGTCAACTTATAACAATACCAACTCTCAGGGATTGGAATACTACGGAGTGCCGCAAACCCGTTCTTACGGATTTAACCTAAAGGTTAGCTTTTAACTAAGTAATAAAATAAAGAGTAATAGAAATGAAATACTTAAGTATAGTACTAATCTTCGCTGCGATCTGTCTGCTGCCTTTATCCGGCTGCGATGACGAAGATTTAGTAGCATTGAACGATAATCCCACGGCGGCTCTTGAACTGGACTGGAAGTTTATGTTCACGCAGGGCATAGTACAATCGGCCGAAAACCGCTACATCAACGGGCGAGTACACCTGAATCTGGCATCCGGTCTGATCCAACAAATGGCAACCCTGCAAATAGGGGGAGAGAGAGGTTCGGGCGATAAATACTTCCGCCACCTGGATAGCTTCAACGGTCCTATGGAGTACCTGTATCCAAACGCACTAAAAACGCTGGCTGAGGTGATCCGCCAGACTGGCCCGGAAGGAGCGAATCCCAACTGGACTAACCTGCACCATATGGCCCAGGTGATGTATATCGTCCCGATGCATATTATGACTGATTTGCACGGTAATGTGCCTTACAGTGAAGCTAATTCAGGAGTCGAGGGAGTATTTTTTCCTAAATACGATGAGCAGGAGTTTATCTACAAAGATATGCTCGCTAAACTGGAAACAGCGGCCAATACTATTGGTACTGGCCCCGATCAGGTAGGTAACGCTGACCTTATGTTTGGTGGCGACTTTGACAAATGGAAGAAGTTTGCCAACTCACTGATGCTGCGTCTGGCCATGCGAATTTCCAACGTAGATCCGGGTACGGCCCAGGAATATGTTCAGAAGGCTCTGGCCGGGGGAGTGATGGAGAGTAACGAGGATATGGCCTGGCTACAGATGGCTTCGGGCCCCAGCCAGTGGTTTAACCAGAATGGTATTTCCCGGGCTATGATTCCTGACGACTGGGGGGCTAATAATATGCTAGCCAAAACCCTGGTAGATTGGTTAAAGGAGCGGAATGATCCCCGCCTAATGATTTACAGCGGTGGTATCGGTGTATGGGGCGGCCCCTACATTACCGATTACGATGCCCAGAAAGGAATGCCTAACGGCTACGATGCGGAAACTATTCGGGAGTTTGAAGGTGTTTCCGAACCTATTGACCGGGAGCTTACTTATTCTCGCCTTAACCCCGCTTTGCTGGACGTAGACGATCCATTTATCTTTATGACCTACGCTGAGGTTGAATTCTTGCAAGCCGAAGCTATTCTGAAAGGCTGGGCCAGCGGAAGTGCCGAAGAGCATTTCAATGCTGGAGTACGAGGAGCCATGCAGCAATGGACCATCTTTGATGAATCCCTTGTAGTCACCGATGCTGAAGTTGATGCTTATCTGGCAGCTAACCCGTTTGATGGCACCGAAGAAATGATTGGCGAACATCACTGGGCGGCTAACTTCATGCAGTGGTACGAAGCCTACAGCAACTGGCGCAGAACCGGCTATCCTGAACTCGTTCCGGTAAACTATCCGGGTAATGTTTCCAGCGGGCAAATATTCCGAAGAATTGAATATAACTCGATCGAGGTAGCCAGTAACCCTAATCTACAGACTGGCGGCACTTTACCGGATGACGTGATGACCCGCATGTGGTGGGATGTGAACTAATTGGCGAACATCGCACTTAGCAATGATAGCGGCACTGAAATTATTCGGTGCCGCTATTTGTTTTTAAGAGGTTATTAGTATTTGTTTTGGCATTTCCCGCGCCCTTTAGATTTGCAATATAGAGTTAGTATTAGAAAAGTACTAGCTTT
>CAZKCO010000058.1:0-22849 GCA_964551335.1 uncultured Roseivirgaceae bacterium | reverse complement strand
AAAATATGAAAAATTCTATACACCATCGCTTGCTTAAACCATAGAAATCGCGGTTATTAGTATACTTCCCACTTCGGTCTTCCAACTTCGGACTCCCGACTTCCCTCTTCAAAATATTTAAAAGTCTTTGAACGGTCCCCGCGGCTCGGCATCTTGCATTTCCTGCTGCCAGTTGGTAAATTTTTTCCGCATCATCTTCAGTACCTCCGGTCGGTCGGCACTTAAGTCGTTTTCTTCGCCGATATCTGCTTCCAGGTTAAACAGGCTTTCTCCCTCCTTATTTTTCAGCCACTTCCACTCCCCCACGCGGGCCGCCTTCTCGCCACGTAACTCCCAGTACATTTCCGATCGGCTAGACTCGCTTTTCCCTTGCAGCACCGAGGCCATATTGAAGCCGTCTAATATGATAGAATCGGGTACGGAAACGTTAGCCGCCGCTAGCAGGGTAGGCATGATTTCCAGCGAAGATAAAAACTGATTGTTAACTGCTCCTGCTTCTATCGTACCCGGCCACTTAATGATGCAGGGTACCCGGATACCGCCTTCGTAGAACTGCCCTTTCTTTCCCCGGAAGGGTGAATTATCCGCCCCTAAACCGCCTCCGTTATCCGACAGAAAGACCACAATCGTATTCTCTTCCAGTCCGTACTCTCTGATACGGGCCAGTATGTTGCCGATGCTGGCATCCATACAGGTGATAGCGGCGCGATAACCTCGCTGCCGGGCTTCCTGTTGGGTGGTTGCTTCCGGGTAACGTTCCAAGTATTCCGGCGGGGCCTGTACCGAACCGCGAATTTCGGGATCGAGGTTAGACGCACTGTGGGGAGCATTGAAGGGAAGGTAGAGAAAGAACGGGCGGTCTCGGTTTTCGTCCAGAAACTTTTGGGCTTCCCGCTCAAACAAAAAAGTGCTATAAGTACCGCTATCGGCCGTAGTAGGCTCGTTGCCCGAGAACATAGACGGCACCCCGTAGCGTTCGTGGGTATAGTAATCGATACCGGTGTTAACAAAACCGTAGAAGTCGTTAAACCCCTGTTGGAGAGGTAAGTAACGTTTAAGCTGTCCCAGATCCCACTTCCCGAAAATGCCGTTGGTGTAGCCGGCTTGCTGAAGCAGTTCGGAAAGGAAGACTTCCCGCAGATCGGTGCCCAGCACCCGTTCGGGCGAAATGCTGTACTCCTGCGCGGTATACTGATGGCCATCGTCTACCCGGTCGTTGCGGAAGAGTTCGTAGGTGCCATTGCGCTGCGGATAGCGCCCAGTGAGTAAGCCACTACGCGAGGGAGTGCAGATGGAGCTGGTCACGTAGAAATTGGTCAGCCGTACCCCTTCCGAAGCCAGCTGATCCAGATGCGGCGTATACACCTCTTCGCTTCCGTAGGATCCCAGATCGTGGTAGCCCTGATCATCCGCAACAATCAGGATGATATTGGGCGATTGGGCTGGGAGGTGAGAACTTGCCGATAGAAACAGAAAAGCCAATAGAAAAAACCAAGATACTCTCTCCATATCGCAACATTGAATAAAATTTTGGTAAGATAAAACTCCCAGGCAGTATCCACAAGAATGAATCGGGGAGCACTTCTCCGGACTGTAAGTTGTATCTGCCGCTACGTTGATAGTTACGGCTAGCCAATAAAGCCCGGATTACTATTGGGTGCCGAAACACTTAGTCGGGCTGAGTATTGGAAGAACATGAGAAAGGGCTAACTTTCTGCTCTCAATGGAAACCTCACTATGGTACGTACGTTGATCAAAATTGCAGTAGGCATTTTGCTGGTGCTGGTTGTTGCACTTTTTCTGGCTCTGGCCAGAGTAGATTACACTCCCTACTTCGAGGCTGATTACTACCGTAGCACCCAGGCTCGGCTAGACAGTGTAACTTCGGAATTAGCTCCGCCCACCGGTGAAGTTCGGGTGGGTTGGGCCCGAGAGAGTATCACTCCACTGCTAAACGCCTCGGAAGATAATCCGGTGGAGGGAGCATTTAAAGCGGTGCCCCTGGCGGGTTACGGTAACCGTGACGGAAAGCCCGCTGAGGGTATTCACGATTCGGTATTTGTGAAGGCAGTGGCGTTAGAGGTTCAGGACCAACTACTGGTGTTAGTTGCCTCTGATCTTTTGATTGTTCCGCCCGAAGTGAGTGCGGGAGTCAGTAAGAACTTAGAACAGCAAATAGGGTTGGAGCGCAGTCAGCTTTTTTTCTCGGCTACGCACACTCACTCTAGCGTCGGCGCCTGGTCGGAGGGTATGGTGGGAGAAGCTTTCGCCGGAGAATTTAACGCGGGGATAGTACAGTGGCTGGTAGAAAGGTTCAGCCAGGCGGTTATAAAATCCGTAGAGAATTTGCAGCCCGGACAACTGGGGGTGGGTAGTTTTAATGCGGCTGATTTTGTGGCCAATCGGCTGGTGGGTGAGAAGGGGACTAAGAACCCGGAATTTATTTTCCTGGTAGCTCAGCAACACTCCGGACGAAAGGCCATTCTAGGTTCCTTCGATGCCCACGCTACTACGCTAAGTGATGATAATATGCTATTCAGTGGCGATTATCCGGGCTACTGGCAGCGAAAGCTGGAATACGCGGGGGCGGATATGGCGGTTTTTTTCGCCGGTAGCGTCGGGAGCCACCGTCCCGTATCCTCCGGGGAGAAGTTTGATAAGCCCAAGTTCATTGGTGAAGCCCTGGCCGATAGCGTACTGAAGTACGAGCGCACAATCTCTTTGCGTGATAGTATCACCCTGGCGTCGGTAAATCTGGAAATGGACCTGCCGGAATTTCATGTACGGGTAAGCGATGGTATCCGGCTCGTTCCGGCCATCAGCCAGAATTTATTCCCGCCCATTGGTAAGGTATATTTACAGGCCGCCCGCATTGGGAATCTGATCTGGGCCACCACTCCCGGTGATTTTAGCGGTGAAACTGCCATTATACTTAAAAACGCCATGCACAAAAAAGGCTATAAGGCTTTGGTCACCAGCTTCAACGGGACCTATACCGGCTACATAATTCCCGGAAAGTACTATCACCTCAACGAGTACGAGTCGCGGGTAATGTCGTGGTTCGGGCCCTATATGGGGCCTTACACCAACGATATGTTGGAACAACTGATGCAGGCGGTATCCAGCCCCGTTCTTACGCCCGTAAGAATTCCGCAGCCGGAGTATTTAGATGCATTAGGAAGCATGTAACTTTGTATTTAACCTAAGCGAAACCGATAAATTGACATGACCCAATCACACCCTCTGGACTATCAACAGATTATTGAAAACGTTTACGCGGAGGTTAGCCCTTTGGAAGACAAAGGCCAGGTAGCCCAGTACATTCCGGAACTACAGCAGGTTGATGCTACTCACTTTGGGGTTCACCTCAGTACGCTTGAGGGTAACGACTTTGGTACAGGCAGCAATCAGACGAAATTCTCAATTCAGAGTATCTCTAAAGTGCTTTCGTTGACAGTAGCGTATAAAAATAGAGGAGATAGCTTATGGAAGCGCGTAGGGGTAGAGCCCTCCGGTACTCCCTTTAACTCATTAGTACAACTAGAGCACGACTGCGGAATTCCTCGAAACCCGATGATCAATGCCGGAGCTATTGTGATCTGCGACATACTGATGTCTGATTTCAGCGATCCGAAAAGTGAAATGCTAGCATTCGTCCGGGACATTACCCAGAATGCGGAGATTGATTTCAATCCGAAGGTGGTTCAGTCAGAGAAATCGGTGGGGTACCGCAATACCGCGCTGATCAATCTAATGAAAGCCTTCGGAAATATCGAGAACGATATTGATGAGGTGCTGGATCTTTACTTCTCCTTATGCTCCGTAGAAATGACTTGTCAGGAGCTGTCCAAAGCTTTTCTTTTTCTGGCCAACGATGGCATTGATCCTTTAAGCGGGCAAAGAATCCTTAGCCTGAGCCGAAGCAAAAGAGTGAATGCCATTATGCAAACCTGCGGATTCTACGATGAAGCCGGGGAATTTACTTTCCGGGTAGGGCTGCCCGGCAAAAGCGGGGTAGGTGGTGGTATTGTAGCGGTTCATCCGGAACATTTTTCTATTGCCGTCTGGAGTCCCCGACTAAACAAAAAAGGAAATTCGTACCGAGGAATGAAGTTTCTGGAGCTATTTACCACCCAGACCGGGTTATCTGTTTTTTAGTCAAGCAGTGGGCTTCTAAAAAAGGAGGTATGTATAAAGTGGCTTATCGATACATTCCTAGCTAACCAAAGAAGAAGTAATCATCATAAGTTCTCAATCAGCTTCTGTTGAAACGATGAGAGGTTAGTCTGCTTGGATTCTATCCACCCAAGAAAATCGGTTCTTATATCCTCCGTCCACTGAGTATCGATCTGCCCGGCGGTATAGGTGCCTTCCCGAAGACGCTGAAAGCCAAACTCATCCTTCAGCCGAACCACTTCGGATGTTTCCACCACTTCCAGCGCCAGGTGGGCTGGAATAAAAATCACCCCTTCCCGGAGTCCCAGCACCACATCGCCGGGCATGACTGAGGTCTCTCCGATGCGCACCGGGACGTTCATCCCCATCACCATGGTTTTGTCGTAGGTGGTAGAGGTAGAAGGGTGCCAGTTTCGGTTAAAGACGTAGAAATTATCTAACTCCAGCACCCCGGCCAAGTCGCGGCACCCTCCGTCCACCACCATGCCGGTACCGGTCTTCTGATAGATCATATTGGCCAGATTATCTCCCACAAAGGCTCCGCCCACTTTTTTCCCGAAGAGATCGGCCACAATCACATCGTCCTTTACCAGTTTATCCATCACCCAGTGTTTATCCCGTCCGTTCAGTCCCTGTTCGCTACCTTCCTGCGCCACTACGTCCGCTATATCGGGGCGGTAGGGAATAAAACTACAGGTTAGTGCTCGTCCCACCAGCGTCGGACTCTCGTGGGTCATGACCCATCCCTGCTCGAACTGGCAACAATATCCGTGGTTTCTGAGCACGGTCCAGGCTTCTTCAATGGTAACTGACTTCATTCTCTCCAGAATGTCATCCGCTACTTTAGGGCGACCATCGGCAAACCGTTCGCCCTCGTACTGGGAGGTGTACCGCTGGTAATCATCCGGAGAAAATTTGAAGGGAATAGGCTGGGCAGAAGTAAGATAGCTCAGTATTACAAAGCTGAGCATTAGACTCATCAGCAGGTGTAACGTTTTTAGACAACTGCAGTGGCTGATGGTTACAGCTGTTTTGGAAATCCTGGTTAGGTTCATGGTAGGTTTTAGGTAATTGTAGATATGTAGGGTAAGCTGACTTGATGGCGACGGTGCCAGAGCAAGCCTCTCATGCTAAAAATAAGCATAAACCAAGGAATTGTAAAGCCTGGGATGAATCATTGCGGAGAGCATCCTATATGGATCACCCGGTGCGGGGCAACAGCTCAGGGACGTAGATGGAAAAAGTTGAGTTACAAACCTACGGTATTAGTTGGCTTTTGGGGTATTGCCTGAGTGCCTCCGACAAGAGTGGATTTGCCAAATAACTGAAAATCAAATTTTTACGCTTGCGATTTTTATGCGGTGATAGCTTGGTATAAGCTACTTCTTCTTACCGTTGTAATAATGCAGAATCATTTCGTGACAGGAACAACGTTACCTGACCCCAAAGGATATTCGCACGCATGGGTTATAGAGTCTATGAGGCTTTCTTTTACTAACAATTCCTGCATTTTTTCTAGGCTTTGCCTTGAACAACGAGGCGGTTTTGGCTCAGCAAACATCTGACATTAAACAGTTCCTGAAAATTAACCAGGATGAATACGACGCTGACCGGGATAGCGCTAATGTAGATCCCTACTACGCTCTTCGGAAGCTTATGATCGGCAACAAACGGTTTTATGAGAACAAGAGCATCTACCCTCGGCAGACCGATGCGGACCTAAAAAATACCGAAAGTGGCCAAAAACCCTTTGCTACCATCATCGGCTGTGCCGATAGCCGGGTGCCCAATGAGATCATCTTTGATCAGGGGGTGGGCGACTTGTTCATTACCCGCACGGCCGGTCAGGTGATGGCCGAGGCTTCCTACGGAACCATTGAATATTCTACCGAGGTGCTAAACACCAAGCTGATTGTGGTACTGGGTCACGAATCCTGCGGAGCGGTAGACGCGGCCATGAAACTCCCGGAGAATCCCCCGGGCCACGTAGTTACCCTCATCAACGCCATCAAGCCCGCCTCGATGATAGCCAAAAGCGCGAATTTAGGCGATGACGAAACTCTTGACCTAGCCATCCGGCAGAACGTGATAGAGCAGGTAAACTTGCTCAGAAACCTGGAGCCCGTACTTAGCCGTCGGTTCGAGAAGGGTGAAATCCTAATTGTGGGCGCGGTCTACGATATAAGCTCAGGGAAAGTAGAGTTTATTGAAGAGACCATTTCCAGCTTACCCAGGTTCTCTGCCAGTAGGTAAGCAAAATTAACATATCTTTGACCAGCCGGTGGTATTTCCATCGGACTGGTTTTTTATTGACTAATTATGAAAAAATTTTTTGTATTGATCATAGTGACACTTTTTGGTTATTCAGCCTTGGCTCAATCCGGTCCGGATGAAGATCAGTTGGGGATCTGGTACATGTACTTTGTCCAAAAACGGTTTAAAGACAGCCAGTGGGGCGTGCAGGGCGATTATCAGTTTCGTTTCTGGAACACTGGGACCTCCGACTTGGAGCAGATACTCTTGCGAACGGGGCTAACCTATCGGCCTAAGTCGGAAGATATTATGTTCACGCTGGGCTACGCCTATATCGGCACCGGAGCCTTTGGGGAAAGTGATGAAATGACCCCCGAAAACAGGGTTTACCAGGAGGCGCTGTTTTCCCAGAAAATTGCCTCCCGGTTTCACCTCACTCACCGCATCCGCTCCGAACAGCGCTGGGTAGAGAGCCAGGACTTCCGTACGCGCTATCGCTATAACCTTTTCTTGAATATACCTCTCAATAAAACCGAGCTTGAGAAAAATGCCGTTTACCTGGCCCTGTATAACGAGATATTCATCAATGGCCAGACCGATATAGGAGATGGACGAAGTGTACAGTACTTTGATAGGAACCGTACTTACCTAGGGTTAGGTTACGGTATTGCCAAGTCCTCTCGGGTGCAGCTAGGGTGGATGAAACAGACTACCGCTAACTGGGCCAAGGGGCAGCTTCAGGTTAGTTTGCATCAGAACTTCTAAGGGCTATTTCCTTTATTAGCACACGGCACCATTATCTGTATTACTGTTAGCTAAATGAAAATCAAAAAGAGCGGTATTCGTATTCCTTTTACTTGGATAGTATTAGTTATTCTCTTCGTTATTTTGGTCTGGGGAGCTTCCGGTTGGATAATCTATCATGCATCTGACAATTGGGGCGACCGGGGAACGATGGGAGATATGTTTGGGGCAGTAAACTCCCTGTTTTCCGGGCTTGCTTTTGCGGCCTTACTACTAACCATCTTCCAACAACGACAGGAGATTAAACTGAACCGTATGGCCATTGAGCAGAACAGAAAGGAACTGGCCAAATCGGCGGCTGCCCAACACCTGGCTCAACAGGCCCTCAAAGAGCAAGTAGCCCAAATGAATCTAACTGCTCGACTCAATGCCATGAACACCGTAATCAGTTACTATAATAACCGGATAAAGGACTCCAGTGCTTCAACTGAACTAGTGGAAAAAGCCAAGCAGAAGAGAAAAGCAGTTATTCAACAGATAGACGATCTTATTGATGGGTTGGATGACATTGGCATTGATTAGTGACCTTTATGGTATAGGTTTAATAAGAAAAGTAGCGGAGGATGGTCGGGAGCTGTTAGAAAGGTATATTTACTGAGTTAGCAGTTAAGAAGTTTAGTAGTTATTTAACAAATTGACTGGGAACAAACAGGAGCGGTTACTTACCGCTTTTTTTTATGATAGAGTTGGTAAATATTTCCATAAATTACCGCCAACTGGAAAGTAGCTGGTAATCAGCTTGCCAATCTTTTGGATGCTTTCAAACTGTTTTTATGGCGAGAATTAAAAAGTTCGGAACCTTTGCTGGGGTTTTTACTCCCTCCATTCTTACAATTCTGGGAGTTATTATGTACTTGCGTCTCCCGACTATTGTTGGGCAGGCGGGGCTCTGGACTACGTTGGGTATCATTCTGATTGCCCACATTATTTCCATCACTACCGGATTAAGCGTATCGTCAATCGCTACCGATAAGAAGGTGCAGGCCGGTGGTACCTACTTTATGATCTCCCGCAGCCTGGGGCTTCCTATTGGCGGAACTCTCGGGCTGGCCCTGTTCGTAGGTCTGTCGTTCAGCGTAAGCCTTTACATCATCGGGTTTTCCGAAAGCTTTCTTCAGTATTTCGGTTGGCCCGCCGATACGAATGCTATTCGCATTGCCGGAACGATTGCCTTGGCAGCGGTGACGACTATTACTATCATTAGTACTTCTCTCGCCCTACGTATGCAGTTCGTCATTATGGCGGCCATCATCCTCTCTTTGATTTCCATCCTGTTCGGCTCCCACGAATTTGCTCCTACGGCACCCAAGCTCACTCCAACGGCAGGAGTGTCCTTTATGCTGCTGTTCGGCATCTTTTTTCCTGCTGTTACCGGTTTTGAGGCTGGCGTGTCTATGTCGGGTGATCTTCGTGACCCAAAAAAATCCATTCCGAAGGGGACTATCTGGGCAGTATTAGTCGGCTTGGTCGTCTACATTGGGCTGGTTTTCTTTTTCGTTTACACCGTAGATGCCAGTCTGCTGGCGAACGATAGTCAGGCCCTGCTGACGATTGCGCTGGTACCCGAATTGGTGGTGGCCGGCATCTGGGGGGCTACCATCTCTTCGGCGTTAGGAAGTATTTTAGGGGCGCCCCGAATCTTACAGGCAACTGCCGTAGATAATATCACGCCCAGCCTGTTTGCCAAAGGATCGGGCAAGGGAAACGAGCCCCGTAATGCGCTCATTCTAACGTTCTTCATTGCCGAATGCGGTATTCTGATCGGAGAACTAGACGTCATCGCCCGCATCGTTTCTATCTTTTTCATTACCACCTACGGCTTTCTCAACCTGAGTGCGGCCTTTGAATCCTGGACTAGTGCCGACTTCCGACCGGAGTTCCGGGTGCCCATTTGGGTGAGTGTACTGGGGGCACTGGCCTGCTTTATCGTGATGATTCAGCTCGATTTTCTGGCGATGATCGGGGCCACCCTTATTCTGGGGTTGCTATATCTGTACCTGAAGCGCAAGGAGCTGGCGCTAGAATCGGGCGATACCTGGAGTGGTATCTGGGCATCCCTGGTTAAATCGGGACTGGAGTATCTGAGTACCGAAAAAATTCATCGCCGCAACTGGCGACCGAACTTGCTGATGTTTAGCGGTGGCGGGTCGGAACGACCTCACCTGGTAGAACTGGGGCAGGCGATAGCGGGAAGACTGGGCATCCTAAGCAGTTTTGAGCTTATTTCCGCTAAGGAAGAATCCTTTCTGAAGAATACGGAAAAAGTAGCGTCAGATCACGGCACGTATTACTTCCATCAATATCGCACTCCGGATGTGTACGATGGCATGGAGCAAATTGCCCGCATCTACGGGTTTGCCGGGGTAGCCCCCAACACCGTGCTGATGGGGTGGAGCAAGACCGAAAAGAACCAGGAGAAATTCGCCCACCTTATTACCAGCCTGCGGAAAGCCGATTATAATACTATTTTCCTCGACTATGATTCGGAACGCAGGTACGGCAACCACCGCACGATTGACATTTGGTGGCGAGGTTCGGGGCGTAGCCTGACGTTTGCTATTAGCCTGATCCGTCATCTGGTAGCCGATGGGCTGTGGAAAACCGCTAAGCCCCGGCTATTGCTTATTCTCGACGACCTGGCGCAGATGGACCGGGTCCGGCGGACACTTCAGCAGTTGATGGATGATTACCGTATGCCCATGAACCTAAAGCTGATTGATAATAGTTTAGAAGCACTACCTGCCCCTGCCATCATCGCCCGTGAATCGGCCAATACCGACTTAACGATTTTGGGACTGTCGGACCAGAGCGAACAGCAATCGCTCAGAATGGTCGGCGAGGTTCGTAAGCTGCTCGATACTTTAGGTACTACGCTGCTGATTGCGGCCTCTTCCAATTTTGAAGCATTTGATCTGGAAATCAACCGCAAGCGGGTTGTTGAGGAAGAATCGGAACCGATTGCCGAGCGGATTCCCCTGCCCGAATTACCACCCGTATACAACGAGTGGTTAGCCCAGGATTTACAAAAAATAGATGAGCGCAACCGCAAGGTGTTAACCGCCTTTTATCAACAATCGTTTGTACCCTATTTCCAGGAAAATCGCATTATTATTCAGGAGGTAGAGTCAATTATAAAAGGCACACTCAATACCCTGGGTAAGGAGTGGGAGCAGTACGACGATAAGTTTCGCCGCCGAAAATCATTGCAAAAGGCCGTGAACGAACTTCACTTCCAAACCAGAACACTCTTAGAAGAGATACCGGAAGATCATCTTGAAAATCAGAAAGAGGCCCTTAAAGCCGGCATTGTCTGGTACTTTAAGCGACTGGAGGTGGATGTGATGCGATTTCCCCGGGAGGTAAAAGTGAATATCCCGCCGGAAAAACTTAAATCTGTTTCGGGCGATACCCTGGCTACGCGCTGGTTGAAACTTCGTAGTCGGGTTACTTCCTGGGTTACCCGGAACGAACCGCAACAGAAGGTTCGCTACCAACAGATAGCCACCTACTACCTACGCGATAACCGTTACGTTTTTTTAGTCGCTTTGCTCCAGGAGTGGCAACAGCAGAGCCTTCATTTTTTTCACGAGTTACAGTCGATGGCCAAAGAGTTTGAACAACAGCTTAAGAACTGGGCTAGCCACATTGAAAGCCTGGAAGCAGAAGACTTAACGTACGAGAGTCTTTCGTTGAAAGAAGCTATTCAGCAACTGTCGAGTCGGCAGATTACCCTCCAGCAACTATGGTATAAACGTATTCAAATTGAGTACCGCCGTAATCTCAGTTTGCTGGCTCAGAGTTTGGAGAGAATTAATGGCTTAGCCCATCTGAAGAAGACTCGAAACACTAGCCGGTACTACGAGGCTACGGCCAGCCAGATTAGTGATTTTCCCGAACAGTGGTTGGAAAACTCCCAACTCGAGGTGAATGCCATTACACTGGATACATTTCTCCGGATAATTAAAACCCGGGCTCGGCAGGAGCTTACCGAGTACCGGGAGAAGATGGAGCAACTGCTGGCCAAAAACTACCTAAAACCCTTGATCCAACTGGGCGATCAAATGAACAACTCGGACGAAGTAGATATTGACTATGGCCAATCGGAAGAATCCGTCCTGCAGAAAAATCTTGCCGAATACTACGAAGATATCAACCAGCTCGTGGAAGAACTGCCCGCATCAATAACGATCGTTTACAACTACGTAGACGAGCAGGAGGTTATTTCGGTTCCCGTTCGCCAATTAGCCGAGTATTGGGTCGAGACCACATTGCATCTTCCCCTTCAGGGCAAAGTAATGGAAGCCGACCAGCAGTTGTTGCGCAGCCAGGCAGCGGTTCGGGATATGGTACGGTTGGTAAACCTGCAAGCCGAAGGAAGAGAAGGCGATGAAGATGAGCAGGTGTGGCAGGATGCTACCCGTTTGGTAGAGAATGAGAAAAGAAAAATAGAAGCTGTAATCAACTCCCTGCGGGGAGATTTTAAAGCCCATATACAGGAAAGTTTTGAGAAACTATCTATTGATGCGTTCATTGTCCAGTCGGGCGATTTGTCCAGTATAACCCGCATGTACCAGAGTCAACTGGTAAAAAATAAAGTGGAACAGTATCAGGGGCGGTTGCGGCAATTTGTCCGAGGAATTGGTACCCGGCTGCTTTACTCCCGAAGTCAGGGAATACTGTTAGCGAAGAGGCTTACCGAAACCGAAGCGGATGTACAATCACCTACTGCCAAAGTACTGGACTTTGTGGAGCAGGTAACTCCCTCCCCGGAAATTGTCCGCCACTTGCCGTTATATTACCAAAACCTATTTAGCGGGAGGTCAGAGATCAGCGATGATTTTTGGGTGGAACGCCCCTACGAAATGGAGCTGGCAGAACACGCTATTGAGCGGCTACGCCAGGGGTACGCGGGCGGTATTCTGCTACTCGGGGAGCGAAATTCAGGTAAGACAGCCCTATCCAAGCGTATTGGAAAGCGATTCTCCCGTAAAGATGATCGTATCTTTCAGGTATACCCAACCCGGGCCGGTTCCATCCGGGTAAGCGATTTTACCAAAGAGCTGCAACGGGCTACCGGCAAACCTGGCACTGCCGACCAGATTATTCGGAACTTACCGGCGGGTAGCACGCTCATTATCAATGATCTGGAGTTATGGTGGGAGCGTAGCCCCAAAGGATTTGAGGTGGTGGAAGAGATCGTAAAACTTATTACCAAATACAGCGGCCGGGTGTTGTTTGTCGTCAACACTAACCCCTACGCCTATCAATTAATCAACCTCATCTACCCTATTGCCGACTACTTCTTGAATGTTATTCCCTATCGCCCCTTTGGTACCGAAGAAATTGAGCGGTTGATTTTGTTAAGACACTGGTCGGGAGGGCTTACGTTCGTGCTGAACGAGCGTGATGAAGATACGCTTTCGGAGTGGAAGAAAGTACGGTTTTTCAACGCATTCTTCGATTACTCCGGGGGAAATCCGGGAGCGGCGCTGGGAGCCTGGCTAGCTTCTATTGAGAAGAAGGTCGACAAGGAGGTACATTTGAAGGTACCCCGGCTACCCGACTACGAAGAGCTTCGGAACCTGCCCCAGGACTGGACGATGGTCATTATTCAATTTCTGCTGCACAAGCGGTTATCGTTACCCCGGATGCGCCGGGTACTTCGGTTAGGCACTGCTGCCCTTACCAATGTTTTACAGGACTTGCTTCGGGCCGGGCTGGTTATAGAAAAAGATACGGGAGTATACCAACTCAACACCTATACCGAAATCCATTTGATCAATCTACTAAAAGAGCAGGAGATACTATGAGCATTCTAAGTCTACTGGGCATTGCGCTGCTTCTTTTTATTGTCTTTCGGGTTATCCATTATCTGCTCCGGCCCGTGGTGCGTCGGCAGAACCGCTGGCTCCGGCTGAGTAATGCTTTGTACGGGATTGAATTTGCTCTGTGGATCATCTGGCTTTTCCAGGCGTTGAATTCGGTCATGGGCCGTTCCCAAGTGTATCCGTTCGTCACGGTGGGGCTAGCTTTTTTGCTGTTGGTTTTACTATCCTGGTTTGTATTGCGGGATATTATTGCCGGTGTCATCTTCCGCTTGCAGCATGTACCAAAAATCAACCAATCAATCCGGGTTATTCCGGTTAATGATTATCGCCAGGGAAAAGAAACAGCGGACGGAAATAGTCATACTATCGGGCGAGTTGTTCACCTGGGAATCACCAGCCTTATGCTGGAAAATGAGGTAGGTGAGCAAATAAAGATGCCCTACAGTACCGTAATCAATCGGTCAATTGCCCAGTATGAGGCTTCGGAATACATTAAATCCTACGAATTTACCCTGCAAATACCTAAGTCTGCCACTAAGGATAAGCTGGTTAAATCGCTCCGCGAACAAATTTTACTATTGCCCTGGTCTTCTACCAAACAGCCTCCGGTAATTCAGTGGCAGGCCGAGAATGAACAGCATTATCTCTTTGATATTTTAGTGTATAGTTTGTCTACCGATTATGCCCTGCAAATTGAGAACTACCTGACCCAACAGTATTCTTCCGATTCGAAACAAAAAGCTTAGTAGAGTATGACTGAATTTGATCCCTACGTTTTTGATATAGTCATATGTTCGGTGATTGTGCTGTCTTATGCGTTTTCCATTATATCCCGCAAGACCAATATTCCCAGTGTGCTGTTACTTATTGGTCTGGGGGTAGGTATACAATATGCCTTAAGGTATCTAGAAATTAATGTAGGCTCATTCTTGTTTCAGGCCCTCGAGGTGCTGGGTATTTTTGGGCTGATCATGATTGTACTCGAAGCTGCCCTAGACCTGAAACTTACCCGCGATAAATTGCCCTTAATTGCCAAGTCTTTTGGGATTGCCCTGTTAGCCCTAATCGCTAGTTCCTTCGCCATCGCGTACCTGCTTTACAGCACAGTTATTCCCGTTTTTCTTACGGCCCTGGTGTACGCAGTACCCCTGTCGGTCATGAGTAGTGCGATTATCATTCCCAGTGTGGTGGGGCTTTCGGAGCATAAACGCGAATTCCTCATTTACGAAAGTACTTTCTCCGACATTCTGGGTATTATGTACTTCTACTTTCTGACCGGCAACCTGGAAGCGCAGCGGGCCAGTACGGTCGTGACGGATGTAGTTGGTAACATCACTCTTACCATCGTTTTATCGGTGGTTTTGGGGTTTTTACTAGTATGGTTTTTCCAGCAACTTAATACTCAGGTAAAGCTGTTTCTACTCATTGCAGTATTAGTGCTCCTTTACTCTGCCGGCAAGTTGTTCCATCTTTCCTCACTAGTCATCATCTTGATTTTCGGCCTCATGCTCAACAACTACCAACTTTTTTTTCGAGGACGGCTGGAGGCCTGGATTGACCAGCCGGCAATTACCAAGATCATCGAGGAATTTCATTTGGTAACAATGGAGTCGGCGTTTGTGGTTCGCACCTTTTTCTTTGTTGTTTTCGGTATGACGCTGGAGCTTAATAGCCTATTAGATCAGGAAACCCTGCTTACCGGAATGATCATCGTTGTGATTTTGTACGTGATACGCTACATCTGCTTAAAAAGCATTCTTCTCCGCAATATTGTGCCCGAACTCTGGGTGGCTCCTCGCGGGCTTATCACGATCCTACTGTTTTTCTCCATTCCCTCCCAACTAATTACCGATCAGTTTAACTCAGGGATTCTTCTGTGTACGGTGCTAGTCACTAGTTTGATTATGACGGCCGCTCTGTTGACAAAACCGAGAGAGTTGGCGGGCGAAGAATTTACTGAATTAACCTTTGAGGATTGGGAGGAACTTGATCAGGTGAGTCAATCTGCTTCACTGGAGGAAAAAAATGTATAGCTATTCACTCGGCAACATAGTATCAGTTTTTCTAGAATGTAAGCAGGATGAGTAACCGAGTCGGTACGTATGAGAAAAAGTGAAGATTATGAAGAGCTAGAAAGAAAAAACCCTCTAAATCCTGAAATTCAAAGGGTTTTGCGACTGTCTGAATAAGACTTGTAGAGCCAGAGGGATTAGAAATTTTATGTATATAGCACTGATAAATAGTTTTTTACAAGCCTTTTCAGATTTAAGGTGAACTATAGCGAAGCATGAGGCTAAATCTGGCTTTCCGAGAAGTTGTGGCGCAAACACCTAGGATGAAACCGATTTTTCGTTTGAGCTTCCTCTACTTCTGATGCTTGCTTTTCTGGATTATTACACTGAGCAAACAAAATGACGATGACTTTTATCGTATTCAAGTAAGCAAGGTTACTTGACTACTACACCTTACGCGATCCAGATTCCGGATACGGGTAAAAGGAGTACCAGCATTTCCATTGCGCTGGGAAAATAGCTCTTAGAGTAACGAAATACGTCCCGGGTTGGAAAAAGGAATGGGTTTCGGTGCCCTCAAATCCACCGTGGATGTATCGGGGCCTTACCGGCTCATCTCGCCACTCGTCAACATCAGTGTATGGGGTAAACAGAGAATCGGTAGTCGCAAATTCCCATGCTATGTTTAACAGATTGGTCTGCGCAAATCCAAGGTCGCAAAATGCGACGAGTATCGCACTCATCAGTATTAATTCAAATTTTCTCATACTGCTTCCGTGTTTCCGTTTCTAAGGATTTTTCGGAAGATGGTCCTTCATCTTTTTGGCGATGAAGCGCATGGCCCAATCCGGATTGAGTCGGTACATATAATCCATAATGCGGGAATCCTTGCCTACGAAAATGCGCTGCCTGTTTCTTTCTATGCCTTCAATCATGATTGCCGCTGCCTTATCGGCGGACAAAGCCCTGGAATCCTCAGTATTGGAAGCATCCTGCTGCCGGTTGACTTCCAGACCGGAATTTGCCATAATATTCGTGTTGACCGCACCCGGAAAAACCACGGAGACGTTAACCTTGGTCTCCCGTAATTCCTGCATAAGTCCTTCGGTCATCAGCTTCACGGCTGCCTTGGAAGCGCCGTATACGGTTTGCCCCGGAAAAGCAAAGAACCCACCCATGCTGGATACATTGACGATATGAGCCTCGGGGCGGTTCAATAGATGAGGCAGTACTGTTTTGGTGAGATGTAGCGTACCCCAAAAGTTTACATTGAACACTTTCTCCAAAGTGGCATCATCCAAATCATACAGGTTCTTGAAGGGCTGAATGATACCAGCGTTATTGATCAGGCCATCAATCGGGCCGTTTTCGGAAACGATCTGGTCAATCGTTTTCTCTACTGCTTCTTTATCAGCAATGTTCAATGCATACGTTGCGAGCGAATCTTTTTTAGCTTCGGCCAAAGCAATGATTTCATTCAAGGCTTGTCGATTGATATCCACTGTTACGACCTTGGCTCCCTTGGCCAATAAGGCGAGTACCAGGCTCCGGCCCATGCCACTTCCCCCACCCGTAACCAGCCATAATTTACCTGCGGTTTTCATCCCTTTTCCAGTTCAAATATCACTAAAGGTCAAAAACATGATGCTTCGGGAGGGCATCACCAATTCTCCGGCCGGCACGTTCTTACCCTGAATTTCAGGTAAGGTATCATCCGGATTTAGCTTAAGTACCTTCCCATTCAGTTTGATCTCCTTAGAAAGGATATCATCAGCGGTAAGTAAAAATTGCTGTGCATCAGCCGGAATTTGAAAGAAAGTCTCGAGGTCGGTTGGATTTACCAGCAATACCGCATAGCCATCGGAAGCATTTTTCAAATTATGTACAAACATGTCCGGTCCATCCCCAAGCGCTTGCGCCTCGTACACCTGTTGACCCATCAATTTACTCCATAGCAGGGCGGCCCAATAATTAGGTCGTGGATCGTGGGTGTCCTGTTCCAGCAAGGCATACTCACTGGCCGCCAAAGTATTGTGCATCACCACCTGAACTCCTTCTTTGGCCAAGCGACCCAATTGCTCCAGATACCGGAAGCTATCCACGTAGGTAGCTGCCCAGGGGTTCCCACCGCAGGCCGCCTCGGCGGTTTCGGTCAGCCAGATCGGAGCATCGGGCAAGTATTGGTCACGGGCCTCCTCATAATAGGCAAGTCCTTCTTCCGTTTTTGAGAGCCATTCCTCGCTCAAAGCATTTTCGGGAGTGAGTTGCCCACTGCATCTTTGCGATACACCTCCGTAGTAGTGGTAGCTAAAGATGTCAAATTCGGGAGCCGGGTTGGCCGTAAGAAGTTTATCGGTGGTCATGGTGGAATCATTTCCGGGAATAATTCCCCCTTCACCAGTTGATCCGGGTCCCATGATTTTCATACCAGGAGCAGCCTCGGATACAAATTCCTCGAAGGCTACAAAGTCCTCTGCATACTGTGCCGCATCATACCCCTCGGGCACTCCTCCGTGGCTGGCATGCGATGGTTCATTGAACATTTCGGCAGCATGGATCTCTCCTCCCAGGGCCTGGGTATAAGCTAATAGTGGACCAGCTTGTGCAGAAGTCCAGTTACCATTTTCATCTCGCATTCCACTGCTGATGGCAAAGGAGGTGACCAATCTGGCATCCATAGCCTTGCAAAAATCAATCACGCCTTTCCATTCAGCCCGCGTCAACACATTTTCATAGCCCTCGGGTGCCTCTTCTAGTTTCGGCTCGTCATTGTCCTGAAAGTAAGTAGTATTGGCCCAGGTGCCGCTAACCCGAATATACATAGGACCTAAACCCTGTGCCAGAGTACGCAGTTTTTCGTCATAAAGATTGATAGAAGGGATACTTTGCTTGAGACCGGCAAAGCCCAGAGCCCGAACCTTGGCCGTATCGATCTGACTGTATGGCACCCAGAAATCGCCTCCCACTACTTCGCACATTTCAACATTAACCGATTGGTAGCGTTCATCTACTTCGGCAATTTTTTCCATATCGGAAAAGTCTATACTGGGAGTAGAGTCTGCTATCTCCTTTCGGCTCGTACAGGAAAGGCTAAGTCCAACCAGAGATAATGCCAGATATGAGGTTAATTGTTTCATGGAGAGGTATTTGTAACAGACCAAAGGTATGCAACTTTTTATTGTATAAAAATAAATACAATAAAATTTATACAAATTTATTATTACTATTGTATTTAATTAGTATGTTTCACTTTTGGAGCGGTCAATTTTGCCTCAGGCCAGTAAAACACCTGCACTAAATATTTTTTTGATATGGACGTATTGAGCGGTAAAAATTATATTCCTCAGGTGGCTATCGACTTTGTGATATTCGGATATGAGGACCATCAATTGAAAGTTTTACTCTCCAAACTCAATTTTAAAGGCGACTTTTACGCCTTACACAGCGGTTTCATTGAGCAAGAGGAGGATTTGCATGATGCCGCCAAACGTATTCTGGAGGAGCGGACCGGCATTAAGAACATTTACTTTCAGCAGTTTACGGTCTTTGGTAAAGTCGATCAACAACGTAAACACTTTTTGGATAAGTTAATAGCGTCTAATTATCCCGGTGAGGAAGAATTGTTAAAGAAGCCGGATCAGGCTTATGCATGGTTTACCAAGCGTTTTATATCCATCGGCTACTATGCTTTGGTGGACATAAAAAAAGTGGTTCCTAAACTGACTCAGTTTGATGCTTCCATCGATTGGTATCCAATTCATGAAGTACCCGAAATGATCATGCACTACGATGAGGTTTTCAAGGAAGCGTTACAGACCCTTAAGGAAGATATAGACCAAAAGTTCAACGCCTTCAACCTACTTCCCGAGAAATTTACGATGAAAGAGGTGCAGCAGATATATGAGACAATCTTTGAGAGGAAATTTACCCGTAGCAACTTTCAGAAGAAGATATTGGATATGGACGTACTACAACGTTTGGAGAAGAAGTATACCGGCGCAAAGAATAAGGCGCCCTATCTGTATTGTATTAAGGCTACATAACGTATTGTCCCATGTAATCACATAGCATTAAACTTGAAGATAAAGCAAAAGCTTTTAGAAGCAAGCCTTGGTATTAGACAAAAAATATCCTCTAAAAAACTGATAATCAACTATTTGTCCGCTGTATTTTAGATAAAGCCATCCGAAGAGCTTTTTTCTTTCTTCTTTGGTAGATAGAAAATAAAAACGCTCGATGCATTACAGCGATAACTGATTTGCTCTTACTTGAATTATAGCTTTGTAGTTCTCCTTTATATCTTCCGGGATAAAGCTTTGGTCAATGCATCTAAACCAGGACTCTAGCTTCTTCTCGAACCTATGAAAGATATTTTCTATCGCTCTGTCATCTATATCAAATCTTGACATTGCTTGCTGGAAGTCTGCTTTCTTTAGCTTTCTTTTCTTTCCGTTGAGGGTGAGCGCTATTTCTTCTTCATCTCCTTCTACCACCAGGCTGGAAGCCACCATATCATAAGCTGGACAAAGTACATAACCAATTTTCGGTTGTCTGAGCAAAGAGAAGTTCTTCAGATGCATATCCGCATTTCCCGTAAGGAATGAAAATACTACCTGTTCAAAGTAGTTGATGATATCCAGGATGGGATGGGTAGCATATCGTATAATGGCTTTACCAATCTGCTCATGAGAACCTTTGTATTTATATTCAGTGAGCCTTTCAGTCAGCTGGCACATATCTTCCATGTGTAGCTTTTTCTTCTTAAATCGGTCTACTCTTTTCGTAATGTAGGCCAGTTCTCCTGAGGCAAGACGAATCAAAGAATGAGGCACTGTTTTGATACCTGCTATTTCAGCCAGGTGCATGGTCAGATCTTCCAATTCCGGTAGATGGGGATAATAATGCCTAGGTGGTTTTAATATGTAGTCCCCCCACAGTCCAACAATGGTAAATTTTCTGGTAACATCTTCCTTATTAGACAACTTATCAATATGAAGGGAAAGCTTAGGCTGTACACCGGTCACTGTGGTTTGGCTCTTTACCACCTTTTCTGCCAGTTCTAACATTTGCGCAGAAGTATAAGGTAAATCTGGAGGAACAGCAGTACCAAACATTTTCTTGCTGCACTTGGCATGATAATCGTGTTTATACCTACCCAGTTCTTGATAGCAGTACAAGCACTTTGAATTACTCATGCTTTTCCTTTTCTTCTATGATACTCACTGCGCCTATACAATCATGACAGCAGGCAAGCAGCAGCCCCATCCTATCTCTTTCATTGAGTTTCCAGTTTCTCTCGGCAATTTCCAGCAGCCAACCTTCAGGAATCAGACCATCAAAAAATGGAAAGAGCACCGGACTCTGATATGTCTTTTCACTGAGAGGTAAAGTCAGGCTCACTGCTTCCGCATCATCTCTTTGGAGATATACGGCATCATAAGAGAAATGATATCCTTCCTCATCTTCAACAATGAGGCCTGCTAAATGCTCATACATATACACCTTAGCTTTTCTCATGGAGTAGTCTTTCTCGGTTTACCGGTACTGGTCCCATTTCAAAGCCAAAAAGCTTAAGCACTTGGTTGACTTTATCCAATCGCAAGGTCTCTTTCCCCTGCTCCATTTCTCTTACGAATCGTAAGCCTACCCCAGCTTTTTCTGCTAGTTCAATCTGGGTGAGGCCCATAAGTTTTCTTTTCTCTTTGAGAAAACTACCTAACACTGTTTTTTCCATAGTATCACCCTGAAAGGGTATAAAGTTATCGACTCTTACAAACCTATAACCTTTCGGGTATAAAACTATGTAAATACGAATAAATTATAACTTATAGGGTATAAAAACGGAAAGTATAGCTTTGATAAAGTCTTCGTATGTGTAACAAAATAAGGTCCGACAGTAAATGACTTTTGTTTCATACTAGGTTCTCTGATAACTAATGAAGTTGGTATACATTAAAGTTTATTACAGTTTTTCTATGCAGCAGTATCTGTAGTCTCCCTAGTCCACCGATGTCAGCGTAGGTTTTGTAGCCCGCCGGGATGCCGGCCACAGGCAATAGCCATCATCCGGTCTCTAGCTTTCCAGCCGTGCAGCCTGATCTGGTGGCGAAGGATCTTGACTCCCTTGATTCCAGCAATGGCATGTTCTACTTTCACCCGAATGCTAGCCATTAAAGCATTGAGTGCCTTTTGCGTCTCGGTCAACTCACCGCCTTTTGGCTTTTTGTCAGGTATGAATACACGTATCCCTTCGGCTGGTATGCCAATAAACCCTAAGCCTACCCATAGGCAGTGTATTTGATTAGGAAAACGTAGTTCAGCCTGATCGTAGAGTACCTGGCCTTCCACGTCAGTAATCAATAGGTTTTTCAGGGTATGGCACCCCCGCTTAAACCATAGAAATCGCGGTAGCGCACCGATGCGGTTCGCCTTTCAGGTCATCCTGGCGGTAGTATGACTAGCACAAAGGAGCGAAAAACTGTAATAAAATCATGAATTCTTCTGGATTAAGACCCGTCAATGGGTTACATTGAGCTGGCCAGGAAACTGTCTGTAGTTCTCATAACCTATTGACAGTTGCCAGCCTGTTTTTATTCTTCTTAGAAACTAACCGTAATATCCTTTAATACTTCAAGGCAAAGATTTTATTTTAGAAAAAACGCTGATTCTCATGAAGTATCCTGTCCTTTTGCTATGTATAGGTTTGCTCTTCGGGGCCTGTCAATCGGAAAAACAGATGGCGCAGGAAGTGACGGCAGATGAAAACCCTACCTACCAAAACCCTATTCTTGCCGGATTTTATCCTGACCCCACCATCTGCAAAGCAGGTGATAAATTTTATATGACCAATTCTACCTTCTCTTACTTTCCCGGGCTTCCCATTTTTGAAAGTACCGACCTGGTCAACTGGAATCAGATTGGTCATGCCATGGACCGTCCATCGCAGCTAAACACCGAAGGGCAGGGCGTTTCCCGGGGGTTGTTCGCCCCGGCCATCACCTACCACGAAGAAACCTTTTATATCGTCTGCACCCAGGTGGATAAAGGCGGGAATTTTGTAATCACTGCCACCGATCCGGCGGGGCCTTGGTCAGACCCCATCTATTTAGGTGAACTGAACGGCATTGACCCGTCCCTCTTTTTTGATGAAGATGGACGGGTATATATCGTCTATAATAGTGTTGCTCCCGACAATAACCCCCAGTACAGCGGGCACCGCACCATCCGCATGTACGAACTGGATAGCGAAAGCTTGCAGCCTATTGGCGAACAAGTGATCCTGGTGAATGGAGGAGTGGATATCAGTCAGGAGCCGGTCTGGATTGAGGCTCCGCACATCTATAAAATTGACGATTATTACTACCTCATGTGTGCCGAAGGCGGAACAGCCTACAACCACTCGGAAGTCATCTTCCGCAGCCAGGATGTACGCGGGCCTTACGAGCCCGGGCCTGTCAATCCCATACTTACCCAGCGCCACCTGGACCCTTCCCGCACCAATCCGGTCACCACTGCCGGGCATGCCGATATGGTACAATTGGATAATGGCGACTGGTGGGCAGTGTTTCTGGCCTGTCGCCCCTACGAAGACAATTACTTCAACATTGGCAGAGAAACCTTTTTGACTCCCGTGAAATGGGAAGATGGCTGGCCGATCATCAATCCTGATTTTGAGGAAGTACAATATTCGTACCCTACTCCGATGGGCAATGCCGTAGATACCACCCTTTTTCCCTACAATGGCAATTTTACTTTTCAGGATGAGTTTGAAGATGA
>CAZKCO010000057.1:0-23160 GCA_964551335.1 uncultured Roseivirgaceae bacterium | reverse complement strand
GCGCTCTACTCCAAACACGCTACGAATGTCATTTTACTTATCTACTCGGCCGAGGACCTACGCATTCCCATAGCTACCTTTCAGTTACATTATCTACAAAACAAATCGCACCGCATCTGGCATTGTCGCCTGAAAGCTTCCCAGTTACGGCAAGGTAAATACTACGCCTACCGAATAGATGGGCCTGAGCCAGCCGGACAGTTTGAGTGGCACACCTTTGATCAAGAGAAGATACTGCTCGATCCCTACGCCAAATCGGTATTCTTTCCGCCCGATTTTAATCGTAATGTAGCTTGTTTGCCTGGCCCCAACGATGGGCAGGCCCCTTTAGGAACGCTCTTTCGAGATGCTGATGACTTCGATTGGGAAGGTGATGTTCCTCCTCACCATGAGCACGACCTGGTTATTTATGAGCTTCACGTGAAAGGGTTTACTTTTCACCCCACGGCGGGTGTATCCCCGGAGTGCCGGGGAACCTTCGCGGGCATCATAGAAAAAATTCCTTACCTGCAAGAACTAGGAATTACCGCCATTGAGTTAATGCCGGTTCACCAGTTTGATCCGCAAAACGGGGACTATTGGGGATATTCCACCCTTAATTTTTTCTCGCCACACCATGCTTACGCTCGTAGTAGCGAGGCTGGAGAGCAACGAAGGGAGTTTAAGCAAATGGTGAAGGCACTGCACCGAGCCGGGATAGAAGTGCTGCTTGACGTAGTGTACAACCACACGACCGAGGGAGATCGGTTTGGCCCTATTTACAGCTTTAAGGGGATTGACAACAGCACCTACTACCTGATTAATAAGGATTCCGAAGAGCCTTACAGTGATTATACCGGAACCGGTAACACCCTGCATACCCGTAATAACTACGTGAGGTCTATGATCGTAAACAGCCTGCGCTATTGGGTAGCAGAAATGCACGTAGATGGTTTCCGGTTTGACTTGGCATCCATTTTTTCCCGGGCAACGGACGGAACGTTGAGTCTTGAAGAGTCTCCTATTTTTAGTGATATACAGTCCGATCCACTCTTAGCCAATGTACGCTTTATTGCCGAACCCTGGGATGCAGCGGGTACCATACAACTGGGGGCTAAGTTTCCCGGACTTCAATGGTTACAGTGGAATGGGGCATTCCGAGACGATATCCGTAAGTTTGTGAGAGGTGATCCGGGTATGGTACCTCAGGTGATGACCCGGCTTTATGGCAGTGACGATCTATTTCCCGATACCCTGCCGCAGGCCTACCATGCGTATCAGAGTGTGAATTTTATTACCTCGCACGATGGCTTCACGCTCTACGACCTGGTGGCCTACAACCATAAGCATAACTTTGCCAACGGCGAACACAATGCCGACGGACAGAATGAGAACTACAGCTGGAACTGCGGAATAGAAGGTGATATTAATCTGGCAGAGGAAGTACTAACCTTACGAAAAAAGCAGGCGAAGAACTTTCTCGTACTACTCATGGTATCTAACGGAACCCCTATGTTGTTAGCCGGTGACGAATTCTTACGAACCCAACAAGGTAACAATAATGCTTATAACCAGGACAACGAAACGTCCTGGTTGAATTGGAGTCTTCTGGAAATACATCATGATTTTTTCCGCTTTGCTAAAAAGTTAATTGCTTTTCGTAAAGCGCATCCCTCGTTGAGCCGCAGCCGGTTCTGGCGGGAAGATGTTCAATGGTTTGGTGCTTCCGGCCCGCCCGACCTGTCTGCCCCCTCACGGTCGCTGGCGTTCTACTTGGATGGGCGGTCCCAGGAAGATGACGACCTATACGTCATGATTAATGCGTACGGAGAGCCTCTGCCGTTCAGATTCCAAATAGAGGGGCCTTGGCACCGGATCATCCATACGGGCCTACCCCCCCCTCAGGATCTTGTCACTCCCAGTGAAGATAGTATCTATTCCCCTGAGTACTTGCTTTCTGCACGGTCCGTTGCCGTGTTTATTCGGGAGGATGTACCTTGATCTACGTAGGGTTAGTGCTACCCTGGTTACTGCCGCGATTGGGCGTCGATCCTGTTTTCGGTCACGGCCCCTCCACTCTATTCCTTTATTACTATTACTTCAACTCACCAAGTCGTTTCCTTTATTGTTGAGGGCAATACCTATCCAGGATGCAATGACCTAGGTCATTGCATCTATCCTTAAAGGGAGAGAAATTTCACCTAGGAAGATATTTTTTGCGGCCGAATTTTTCCAGAAAGGGTAAGCCGGGTACCGCCTTGGCTAAGTATTACTCTCCGGTGTTTCAGCAATTTTAACGAATAGCTATGCACTTTATCAAGAAAAAGAGAAGTAAAAGGAGCTGTTTGGTTAGATTAACCTGCCTAACCTGCGGCGGTGATGGGCTTTTGAAAAATAGTAGCGGTTATGTAGAAATATGTTATGTCTGTGAAGGAAAGGGGAAAATCACTGTTTAAAAGCCTATCCGGCTTCAGTCACCCCTAATCCTCCGGACAGAGTTGAACTGTTTGCTCCGTGCTTCATAAGTGGGTTTGTTTGCAGAAAAAACCACTGGCAGTACCACAGAGGTTTTCAATTTTATGTTGACGAAATTGATGAAAAAGGGATGCGATAGCAAACGGGCGCTCCTGTTGTTTTCATTGCCCCAACCTGTCAATTTATTTCCTGTTAAGGCAAGCTCAAGTACAATTATTTGAGACAAAATTGCCAATGACCTACGTCATTGAAACTCCCCCCAAATAGAGGGAAATTTCTACAAGGAGGTGCTGGTATACTTCATTAGTGGGATAGCAGTTTCCTTCTGACTGGCAGTACTTTTTGTCTTTTAGTGTTGCTAATAGGTCATCACTATCTACTTCATAACCGCTTAACGATCATTACTATGAAACTATCATTTTACTACAGAATTTGGCTGGTAAGTTGTAGCTTACTATGCTGTGCTTTGGTAGCTACGGCACAAGTGGAAGTGCAATGGGACAAAACCTTGGGCGGAAGCGAGAGCGACGATCTTCGCAGTGCCATCGCCACTCCTGATGGAGGCTATTTGCTAGCAGGTTATTCTGAATCTAATGCTTCCGGGGATAAATCGGAGAATAATAGGGGGTTACAAGACTATTGGATCGTCAAGACGGATGCTGAGGGTCATAAACAATGGGATAAAACCTTGGGCGGAAGCGGATACGAAGGGCGTTCTGGTATGAATATGAGCTCATTCATTGACGTAGTTCCTTCCAGTGATGGAGGTTATCTGCTGGCCGGATTTTCTTCTTCCGATGCTTACGGAGATAAGAGCGAGAACAGTAAAGGCAAAAATGACTACTGGGTCGTAAAACTGGATGAAGAGGGTAACAAACAATGGGACAAAACTTTCGGAAGCAGTGAAGATGATGAACTTCACAGTGCCATCGCCACAACTGATGGAGGATATCTTTTAGCAGGTGTTTCTTCTTCTCCGGCTACAGCAGATAAAAGTGAGCAGAATAAAGGAGGGTTGGATTACTGGATCATCAAAATAGATCAGCAGGGAAATAAACAGTGGGATAAGACTTTGGGAGGCGATAGGGATGAAAGTATATCAGATGTAATACTGACATCTGATGGTGGTTATCTGTTAGCAGGTTGGTCAGAATCAAATGCTTCCGGGGATAAAACGGAGAATAGCAAAGGCGGCTACTGCAATGTATTTAGATGCTCCTCTGACTATTGGATTGTCAAGATAGATAAGAATGGTGATAAAGTGTGGGATAAAACCTTAGGTGGTAATAATGTTGACCTTCTTACCAGTGCAATCGCCGCTGGTGATGGTGGATACCTCTTAGCAGGGTATTCTCTGTCTGACGCATCTGCTGATAAAAGTGATATTAGGAAAGGTTATAGTGATTACTGGATTGTCAAAGTAGATAGGAATGGTCATAAACAATGGGATAAAACTTATGGAGGCAATAGAGATGAGTGGCTTTACAGCATCATCTCTACCCCTGATGGAGGTTCTCTGTTGGCAGGACATTCTTATTCTCGTGTTTCAGCTGATAAAAGTGAAGACAATAAAGGGGGATGTGATCCAGATAATAACTGCCCCACTGATTACTGGCTAGTAAGAGTAGATGGTCATGGTAACAAGCTGTGGGACAAAACCTTGGGAGGTATTGATCATGACAAACCTCTTGATGTTATCCTTACTGCAGAGGGAGACTACTTGCTGGCGGGACAGTCTTGGTCAAATGCTTCCGGGGACAAAAGTGAGGATAGCAGAGGTGGGAGTGATTACTGGATAATTAAAGTAGTAGAAACACAAGCTCCCTTTACCATTGCAAGCTTCACCTTGGTGAATGCCCGCACCGATCAGGATATCCAACCCCTGCAGGAGGGCGAGGTGCTGGACAGGTCCCGCCTGCCCCAGCAACTCAATGTACGGGCCAATGTAGGAGGCCAACCCGCCAGCGTGCAGTTCCGCCTGAACGGACAGACGATCCAGCCTCAGAACGCCGCCCCTTACGCCCTGTTCAGCGACCGAGAGGGCGACTACAAACCCGGCTCCTTTCCGGTGGGTTCCTATGAACTATCCGCCATCCCTTATGCCAGACACACTGCCACTGGCTCAGCCGGTACGGCCCTCACCATCCACTTTGAGGTGGTGCAGCGCAGCACCATCAACGAAATCGTCCGAACGGACGCCTCCTTTTCTATCCTGGCCACGGCCTTACAGCAGGTAGGCTACCTGTCTACGGTGAAACAGGAAGGCCCCTTCACCCTCTTTGCCCCCACCGATGAAGCCTTTGAAGCCCTGCTGGCTTCCTTGGGACTCACCGATGTGCGGCAGATTCCCACCGACGTGCTGCGGGAAGTCATCCGCTACCATCTGGTCGTCGGAGAGGAGCTACGCGCCGCTGATTTGTCAGACGAACAACAGATCCAGACCCGGCAGTACAGCGAGGTGACCATTAGCATTGAAGGTTCTACGGTGAAGGTTAATGAGGCCACGGTGATCACTCCGGATATCCTGGCCAGCAATGGGGTGATGCATGGCCTGGATCAGGTGCTAATGCCCCCCATGGAGGAGCTGAGCGTATCGGCCATGCAACTGGAAGCCTCGCCTAACCCGGGAGCCTCTGAGGTGAGTATTCAGGTAATGGATCAGCCGCATCAGCGGGTGGAGGTGAGCATCATGAACCAGTACGGCTGGCCCATCAGAAGGCAATCATTTGACACCCCGGCTGAGCGGGAAGCCACTTTCCGGGTAGATGTATCGGCCCTGCCCCCGGGGGTGTATATGGTGCAGGCGCAGTTGGGAGAGGAGCGGCAGACCCTGCGTGTGATCCGCTAAGGGAAGCTAATAACCCGGAGAGAAGGAGGGCAAGAACTCCTACCGTTGAGGGCAAGGCTTGAGGGGCGAGCAGTGATCTACGTCATTGAAACTCCCCATAGGATCCTGCGCATATCCACTGATACTTAGCATCGGCAATAGAGCATCAGTATTTGCATCTGTTTCATGGCTGTTGTATGAAAGTCTTACCCCCTATTATAGATCAATAGGGTATTAGATCAGGATAAGCAACTGAAGCAAGAGCTGTTCTTATGGGCCGAGCAGGTAATGTCCTGAGAACAAAAGACCTAAACTACCCTGTAGAATGCATTATGCAACGTTTGGCAAGTTCGGCAGAATGTTTTTTGCTCTATGAATCCACTGAACCGGACAAAGTGACTACTCCATTCTTCACCCTCACTCCAATTTGAGAGGAAGCCCCTGTGATCCGCTACCCTATTTCGTCCATTACAATTTATTGCAATGTAATATCACCTTTGCTCTTCATCGCCAAAAAAGTTTAAGGATAAAAAGACCTGCTCTCATACTAGTCAATAGTAATCTCCTTCCGAGGAGCTTGTTTGGCTTCTTCCTTTTTAGGGATGGTTAGCTTCAGCACACCATCTTCGTACTTGGCCTGGATATCATCGGCCTTTACTGATTCGGGAAGGGCGAAGGAGCGACGGAATGAGCGGTAGCTAAATTCCTGGCGAGTATACTCGTCTTTTTCTTCTTTACTCTCTTCTTTCTTCTCCGAACTGATCACTAACGTATGGTTTTCCACCTTAATCTGAAAATCTTCTTTCTGCATGCCCGGCACCGCCAGATCAATGTAAAAAGCATCTTCTTTTTCTTTTACGTTGGCGGACGGTACCCGGGCCAACCATCGGGTGTCGAAACTGAAGCGGTCATCGTCAAAAAAGTCAGACAATAACGAAGGAATGTTGCCTAACAAGCCGGAGGGTTTCATTAACTGAGTCATGGCTTTAATTGTTTAAGTGATACATCATTCTATATAAGGAGGTGAATATATTCTGTAATCAGGTGTTACTCAATGATCTATATTATCGTCCGCGGTGATCTTGGTCATTGATAGTCATTATCTATTCTAACTACTATTACAACTGAACTAATTGTTCTTTACAAACCCAACAATGATTATGAAAATTTTGGTATTTGCCCTAGTTATCCTGCTAGGCTCAGCTATGTTTGCTTGCCAGCAAACCCAACCGGCCAACGTTCAAACCGTAGCGGATACTCCTGCTGCACTAATTATCAATTTAACCAGCGATGCAACTATTGATCCGCACTCCAGCTTGATGGGCCTGCACCTGGGGCAGAATGCACTGCAGAATAGCCTGGAAGTCACCGTATTCCTCAACGTGCACGGGGTTAAGTTAATGGCGGCTGAAGCGGATACCATATCATTTCGGGAGGAGAATCTGCACGCAGTGCTACAGAGCATTATTGCCGAAGGCGGACAGGTAATTGCGTGTCCCCACTGTATGGAAGCTCATAACATTCAGCAAGATGATTTACTGGAAGGGGTAACGATAGCCCAAGACACCAGCATGATGGCCCAAATTAAGCGTAACCCGACGGTTTTCACGTACTAATACGTTGCCAAACCGTCTTTGTGACTATCCCGTTCTTGTCTTATGAACCTCACAACAGCCAGGTTAGCAAGATATTCGGACGCTTCTCAACGACTAGCAGCATTAGTTGCCGGATGGGGAATAGTGGCAATGACGCTGCTAAAAGAATATTTACTGATCCTTTATCTATACTTTCTTATAGTACTCTACTTTTTCGTCAGCCGCAATGCTTCCGACTTTTTCCACCAGCTTTTGCCTGTCATTTTCCGATAATTTACTGAATGATCTGGCCATGCCAATTTTTTCATTGATCAGGTCCTTGTTCTCGGCACCTGTTATCAATACACTAATGGGTAGGCTCCATGCGAAATTAAGTACCTGATCCAATGGCATTATTCCCGGGACAACAGGATTATCTGTTTCCCAAATCTTGTCTTCAAGAACCGTTTTTTGAGGGAAAAACCTGCCGTCGGCCAGTGTTTTCATAGCGAGGACCCCTAAATTCCGGTCTACTGCTTCTGGCATAACGTCATTGGTAAAGCTGTATTGATAGGCAGCATCTACCGGATTTATCGGCATCTGTATTGTTTCAAAAATATCATTCCCGGCTGTTTTTTCCAGCATGGCATAATGAGCACGAGGATCCCTGTGACCGGTAAATCCAATATGTCTGACTTTGCCGGATTCCTTCGCTTCTATCATCGCATCCAGTACCCCATTTTCGATCCTCTCGTCCACATCGTCCGTCGACTGCAATGAATGGACCTGCCAGAGATCGAGATAATCCGTTTTCATTCTTTTAAGCGACCCGTTAAGATGTTGTATGGCCGTCTTATAATCCGTGGAATAGGATTTAGTCATGAGAAAAATCAAATCCCTGTATTTGGGTGTGAGGTATTTCCCATACCGTTCCTCGCCGGTATGGGGTCCGTAACTTTCTGCGCTATCAAAAAACCGGATGCCCCCTTCCATTGCTGCTTCGATCGTTTCACGGGCATCCTTTTCTGTCGTCCAGCCAATATGATATCCACCCAGACCCAGCATGGTTACTTCTTCTCCGGTTTTGCCCAACATCCGTTTAGGAAGAATGTCACCGAGCCTGTCCCGGTATATTTTTCCCGTACCGGGCTGACCCGGGAAGGGAAGCATAATAGTGGTAGTTACCCCTGCCATTCTTTTGAGAAAATCTCTGCGTGGCTTCATTTCATTATTTTTTTGTGCAAGCAAAATATAACAATAAAAATACAGTAAATGAAGTGGACATAATGGAATTGATACGGTTAGCGCTGATATTTTAATTTTTCAGCAACTGATTGTACCGGAAGATGCCACCACTACCACCCATAATATCATAAATGATGAGACGCTGTTCCGGATGGGGATTGGTACTTCCCTGATTATTGAAGCGGTAGGCCGTATTCTAGCAGAGTGGTATAAAGAAGTGCACTCCCTGCTGATTTAAAAAAATGATTCCACCGCTTTGGGGTTTATGAGCAGTTTTCTCCTTGCTGGATCTCAACCAAAATCTGTTCTACTAGAATTTCCGTCGCTTGCTTTAGCCAGCTTGGGGATTGCTCACTAGCTGTAAACCATTTCCCTTCTATTCCTAAAAGAACAATATGTGGCGGTAGTACCCTTAGCACCCGGGCCAACTCTATCGCCTCAGCAACACCAATGCCATGAGAAGAGTACACACCAAAATTTGTAGGAAGACATTGCTTATGCAAATCAATCCGATGAATAGTGCCTGGCTCGGCTCCTGATACCACTGCGTCTACAATGATAACGCATGCACAACCTTGCCAAAGGTCCATCAACGAAGCGGGCTCACCATCGTGTTCCACCACCTCAACACCTTCGGGGGCTTGCTTTCTAACTTCAGCCGCTACCCAGCAGCCCAGCGCATCATCTCCCCGATAACGATTGCCAATGCCGATGACTAAAGTAGTGTTACCCACGATCAATGTCCAGTTTTAAAAAGTGAGTAGCGCAGGAAATGCAGGGATCATAATTCCGAATCGTCTGTTCGGCCTGCCACCGTAGCTTTTCATCCGGCTGATCCAGGTAATGCGGCACAAACTGCCGCAAATCGTCTTCAATCATCTTCTGGTTCTGCGAGGTAGGCGGAATAATATTGCAGTTTAGAATGTCTCCCTGAGCATCTAATTCGTAGCGATGGTACAGTATGCCGCGCGGAGCTTCGGTAACTGCGTACCCGGTAGCAGCCCGGGGTTCAATCTCTATAAATGGAAACTCGGGTGGCTCATAAGTACGAATAATTCGCATGGCCTCGTCGCAGGCGTAGAGTACCTCCAGTGAACGTATCAGAATGCTTTTAAAGGGATTTTTGCAAACACTGCCTAACCCGGCTCGTTGGACCTCAGCTTGAATAGGATCAGGTAAACACGCAAAATTCAGTGCGTAGCGTGCCAAAGGTCCTACGTGGTACGAAGTCTGACCTTCTTTCATCACACAATGGAGGGCGTTGGTATGCGCTACGTGTATTTCTTCAAAGTGATCTTCAAAATCAGCAGCCGAAATATCTAGTCCTCGGTTGGAAACGACACACCCTTCGTTCATGGGGTACTCATCCGGATGCCGCATGGCTACGAAGGTATAATCCTGCTCAAATTCAGGAAAGTTAAGGGTGGAAGCCCAGCGGACCGTTTTCTGAGCGGCATCTCGCGCCTCCTCCAGCCGGGGTATCATCGCGCGTAACTCACTCTTGGTCGGAACTTTGTAAAACCCACCCACCCGTACGTTGATTGGGTGGACTTCTCGTCCTCCCAGCAAGCGCATCAGTTCATCTCCCGCTTTCTTGAGTTGTAAACCTCGCTCTACCAGCTCCGGAAAATCTTTGGCCATATGCACCACACTGTCGTGACCGAGATAATCGGGGGCGTGCAGCATGTAGATATGCAGCGTATGGCTGGCGATCCACTCCCCGCAGTACAGCAACCGCCGTAATTCCCGCAGCGAACCTTCAACGGTTACGCCGAAAGCCTGCTCCATAGCGTGTACCGCACTCATCTGGTAAGCCACCGGGCAAATACCGCAAATGCGGGCCGTAATATCGGGTGCCTCACTAAATTTTCGCCCTCTTAACAAGCCTTCAAAAAAGCGGGGTGGTTCAAAAATTTTCAGCTTCACATCCTCCAGCTTCCCCTCCCGGATTTTTAAATACATGGCCCCTTCCCCTTCCACGCGAGCCAGGTAATCTACCTTGATGATTCTATTGTTATCAACTTTACTCATGGCGTTGGCTTTCGGCTTTGAATTCGGGGGCATTCGCATTGTAGGTACGCAGTAGCCTAATCCAGTCTTTCCGAACCATTCCCCGATCCAGCAACCAGGATGCCAACGACTCCGGATTAGGTGATTCCATCGGACCGTAGCAACCGTAACAGCCCCGATTATAGGCTGGGCAAATGGCACCACAGCCCGCGTGGGTTATGGGTCCCAAACAGGGAACACCCTGGGTCACGGTGATACAGGGAGTGCCCCGCTGCTTGCACTCCGTACATACACTTGCACTCGAGATATTGGGGTTTCGCTCGTGGAGAAAGGCATTAATAACTTCCAGTAGTTGGGGTTTGCTGATCGGGCAACCTCGTAGTTCGAAATCCACCTTCACGTGATCGGCAATGGCGGTGGAAGTGGCTAAGGTTTCAATGTATTCGGGATGAGCGTAGACTATCTCAACAAAATCCTGAACATCCTTAAAATTGCGCAGTGCCTGTATTCCTCCGGCCGTTGCGCAGGCTCCGATAGTAACCAGATACCTGGATTGCCGCCGTACCTCCTGAATACGCTCCCGATCGTGAGGAGTAGTGATTGATCCTTCTACCAGCGAAAGGTCATAGGGCCCGGGCAAAACCTCCCGGGAGGCCTCCGGAAAATTGGCAATCTGGATTACATCGGCGATGGCTAACAGTTCGTCCTCACAATTGAGCAGCGTAAGCTGACAACCATCGCAGGAGGCGAATTTCCATACCGCAAGTTTAGGTTTTCTCGTACTCATACTTCTCTGATCTTAAATAGTCGCTCTACCCGGTCAAAAGAAAAAACGGGACCGTCGTGGCAAACGAAGTAGGGGCCGTACTGGCAGCGACCGCAAAAGCCCAGCGCACACTTCATGTTACGCTCCATTGAAACGTAGATATCAGCCGAAGGAAGACCATAGTCTAACAGGGCGTAGGCGCAGAAGCGCATCATAATTTCCGGACCACAAACCAGGGCTACCGTATCGGGTACTATTTCCCGTTGAGACAGAAGCTCGGTTACCACCCCTACCTGCCCCTTCCAGTCGGGGTTAGCAGAATCGACGGTCAAACCAACGTGTATTTTCTGAGACCACTCTTCCAGCTCATCCGCAAACAAAATCGAGCCGGGATCGCGAGAGCCGTACAGCAAACTGATGGTACCGTAATCGGAACGATTGGCTAAGAGGTAATAAATAGCAGAACGCAAAGGTGCCAGGCCAAGGCCACCGGCCATGATCAGCACATTCCTACCCCGAGCGGCTTCTAGCGGCCACGAACTTCCGAACGGACCGCGTACTCCCACTGAATCTCCTACCTTTAACTTCTGCAAAGCGGCGGTTACGGAACCTACATTGCGAATAGTGTGGATTAGCTTCCCGGTATCGGCGGGGTCACCACTCAGGGAGATGGGCACTTCCCCGTGGCCAAAAGCGTATAGCATGTTAAACTGACCGGGCGCGAATACAAAAGGTATTTTAGTTTCTGAGGGAGTCAAAGTTAATGTAAAGCAGTCGGGTAGTTCGGGTACTACTTTCTCAATTTTGAAGGGAACGGGCTCCGTAATTCGGACGGTACGCAAAATGGTTTCCATCATGAGTTTTCCGGACTAGGCTGACCATAAACGTCCAGTAGCTGTCGGCGGGCGGCCTGCATTCGTTGCAGCATCAGCGCGGCAAAGCGCTTCATAAACTGGTATCCTAACTCGTGGTCTTTATGGGTTTTACCGCGTAGACACTCACCATCGAGCACGATCGCATCAACATCGGTAGTGGCCCGGGCATCAAATTGATTACGGTAGGGCGGAAACAACCAGGAGTAACCAACCACATTCTCTTCTCCGGCCTTAGCCACGGTAAGCACTCCACCCGGTAGGTGGCTTTCAAGAGCCACTTCTCCGTTACGAATCAGGAAGAACCGATTGGCTTCCTCGCCTTCTTTGAGTAGAAACTCTCCGGGGCGGAAGTGGGCTAGCTTGCCGCAGCCCGCCAGAATTTTTAACTGTTCGGGCTGCATTCCCTCAAACAAGGGGGCTTCGGCCAGCAGATCGTTGATGTGCCTAACTTTAACCATCGGTATTTACTTTATCACTATTTCGTATTGCGGCCACTTCCTCGGTGATATCAATGCCTACCGGACACCAGGTGATGCAGCGACCGCAGCCTACGCAACCCGATGACCCGAACTGCTCTATCCAGGTAGCCAGCTTATGCGTCAGCCACTGACGATAGCGCGACTTCACCGACGAACGCACGCTGCCTCCGTGTACGTAGGAAAAATCCAGGGTGAAGCAGGAGTCCCAGGAGCGCCAGCGTTCGGCGTGCCGCCCCGTCAGATCGGTGGTATCTTCTACTTTGGAGCAGAAGCAGGTAGGACAAACCATGGTACAGTTGCCGCAGCTCAGACACCGCTGCTGTAGCTCCTCCCAATGAGGGTTATCATAGTTACGGTACAGCAGTTCTTTAATGTCGGCAGTGTTAATCGACCGCTCTATTTCTGCTTTGGCTTTTTCGGTGCAAGCTTGGGCCGCTAGCTCGTCTTCCGGTGCTGCCGGGCGAGCCGGAATTTGATCCAGTAATTCATTTCCTCTCTCGGTTCCCGCTTCGGCCACAAAGTAATGATTCTTACCATTGATGATCTCAGTCAGAGCAATGTCGTACCCATCATCCACTTTGGGCCCGGTATTCATCGAGGTGCAAAAGCAGGTTTTGGCGGCCTGACCACAGTTAACTGCCACAATAAAATTATCCTCCCGGTTAGCCGCGTAAACCGGATCCTGATACGAACCGCCCGTAAAAACCTGGTCTTGTACTTGAATTGCGTGAAGATCGCAGGCCCGAACCCCGATAAACGCGTAGCGCGGAGCGGGCTCTTCATCAATCAGCGTTTCAAAGCTGCTATCATCTGTTTTGCGACCCTGCCACAGCCGCTGCCGGGACGGGAACAGAAATTTTTTCCACGAATGCGGGCCAACCGTATAACCGAAGAACGCCTCGTCATCTCGGCGTTTCAGCCGGTAGGTTCCAGCTTCCTGCTCCTCCGTCCACCCTGAGGGCAGATCATTAACGGTTTCCAGCGTATCGTAAACGATAGCCTCATTTTGCCGGGTAGGCCCTACCAGTTGGTAGCCTTGCTTTTTCAGGCCTTCAAGCAAAGCTTCAAAACCTGACGGGGTGATACAGACTGATTTTTTTTTCACTACGAAAGATTTTCCTTATCCTTTGGCTATTCAGCTCGGGCAGTCAACGCGGGAGATACTAACGGATGAAGTTCTTCGGGCAGATTATCCAAAATATCTTTCCACTCACCGGCTGAGCCGTATTGTCCGACCACCCTAAACACTTTTTGCACCAGGAAGGTGGCCCGCTCGGTATTCACAAAATCTTTTTCTGCCGATCGATCCTTGAGGGCCAGTTGCCCAATAAATTCTTCGACATGACGAATTCGTATCGGCTGATCACGATACTTCCATTCCGATACGTAAATACCTTTCAAAATCAAAGGGAACTGAGCCATCAGCTGAAATGATTCTTGTAGGGTCAAACGATCGCGCAACGTGTGCAAAACCGCTTTCAGAATGCGTTCGGCTTTCTTCACGTTTTCCGGTTCTCCAATTTCCTGCGCCAGTTGGCCCAGCAGTTCGTTACCGGCCTGAGCGTACTTATCAAAATAATGCACTGCCATGATTCAAGGGTTTTAGTACAACATGTCGGAAGGTAGGGAATACTCCAGTCTTACGCGATGACTCAAATCATGGCTGCGCCTGATGTAAATCATACTGACTGGACTCAAGAAGGCTGAAGCAAACAATGATATCGATACTACCGATCATTATCAGAAGATTGTTTCTCCTCTTTCTTGGCTTGCTTCTTGAAGTAGCGTCGCAGTAGGAAACTGTGCTGCAGGGCTTCCATATTCTCGTTAAACAAGTCAATACCGGTTTGTATCTCGTCTACCGATTGTTGTATATCTTCGGCAAAGGCCGTGTCGCTTACCAGCAATCCGGCTGTTCCCTGCCCCGCTTCTATCTGGTTGGTCAATCGCTGTAAGTCATTGGTCACTCCGTTCACCACCACGCTGGCCGACTGTAGGTTGTTCATGGTTTGCCGGAACTGCCAGACGGTAGTGGTATCTTCGGTCAGGAAGTTGATGATACCGGGACCGTGGTCAATGCGGTCGGCAATACCTTCCAGCTTGGTCACGGTGGCCGTGGTCATAGCGCTAGCCCGGGATAGGTTATCCAGGGTCTGCTGTAAGTCACTGGCCAGACGATCGTCTTTCAGCATCACGCCCAAAGTACCTCGCCCGGCATTAATCTGATCGGTAATGTCCACCAGGTTATTAGTAATGTGGGCCAGGTTTTCGTTGGACATACTTAAGGTCTGGAGTAAAGCGTCAGTATCTACATTGGGCTGCGATATGATTTGGTCGTTGGCTTCAATCGGTAAGGCGTTGCCCGATCCAGCTTTAATATTGATGATCACGTTACCTACCAGTCCATCGGTACCAATAGTGGCTACCGCATTTTTCTTGATATGATTTCGAACATCCTCTCTAATCAGCATATCCACCCGGACAGTTGAGTCATTCACGATGACGATCTGATGAACCGTACCTACGTCGATGCCGGCAAAACGTACGTTTCCACCCTCCCGTAAGCCACTTACTTCCGCAAAGTGGGTACTCAACAAAAAGCGCGAGCTAAACATATTACGCTGATCGCCCACCAGGTATAACGCCAGTGCCAGCAGGACTAGCCCGGCGGTAACAAAAATTCCTAGTTTTACTTTTTGGCTGACTTCTGGTCTCATCATTCACTTAGTTAGTACCAAAAAAGGCTTTTACTTCCGGGTCATCGTATCGCCTTAAAGTATCATAGGTACCTTCGGCGTAGTTAATTCCGTCGGATAGTAGTATGATACGATCGGCCGTAATCTTCACACAATCCATGTCGTGGGTAATGACGATAGAAGCGGTCCGATGCTGCTGCTGCACCTCCCGAATAAGCTCGCTAATTTCCTTGGCGGTGACCGGATCCAGACCGGTGGTAGGTTCATCGTAAAAGATAATTTTCGGCTCCAGCATCAGCGTTCTAGCCAGGGCAATACGCTTTTTCATACCCCCCGATAATTCTACGGGCATTAGGTCAATCGCCTCCGGCAATCCTACGCTTTCCAACACTTCCTCCACTTTATTGGCGATTTGCTGCTTCGTTTTATCACCGTGCTTTCGCAGGGGGAAAATGAGGTTCTCCCGCACGGTCATAGAGTCGTACAGTGCCCCCCACTGAAACAAAAAACCCAGATCGCGCCGAAGGAAGTCCAGTTCTTCCGATTCAAGATCAGGTATACTTTTCCCTAGTACTTGAATCTCACCGGCATCCGGCGGTATCAGCCCAACAATACATTTAATCAGCACCGATTTACCGGATCCTGACTTTCCGAGCACCGCCAGATTCTCCTCTTTCTTTAGAGAAAAGTTAAAATCACGCAACACCACATGATCGCCAAACGACTTACGGAGGTGCCGCACCTCGATCACTGATCCTGGCGAATCGATAGTGGATGGAATGACCGGCTGTACAGTGGCTTCGTTCATAAGTCGTAGAAAATATCAGCGGCTAATACCGCCAGAAAGTCCAAAATAAACACTAGCATCGATGCCATTACCACCGCCGTGTTGGCAGCTGTACCCACTCCTTCGGTTCCCTTCTTGGAGTGATAGCCCTGGTAGCAGCCCACTAACCCGATAGCAAACCCGAAGAAAAACGATTTACCAATGGATGGAATAATATCGCCAAACTGCAGGTTAGCAAATACCTGGTCGAAGTACAGCATCCACCCTACGTCCCCCTTCACATTTTCTACCAGAAACGAACCCACCAGCGCGATGGCATCGGCCAAGACTACCAGTACCGGAAGCATCAGCGTAGCCGCCACCACCCGGGTCACTACCAGATACTTGAACGGATTGGTACCGGATACTTCCATGGCATCAATCTGCTCGGTTACCTTCATGGAGCCCAACTCCGCCCCAATGCTGGAACCCACCTTACCGGCGCAGATCAAAGCGGTGATTACCGGGCCAATTTCCCGCACAATAGAAATACCCACCATAGAGGGCATCCATGATTCAGCCCCAAACTCAATCAGGGTGGGTCTCGACTGTAACGTGAGTACCACCCCCATAATAAAACCCGTCACTCCTACCAGCGGTAGCGATTGGTACCCAATCCGGTAAGCCTGACGCAGTAGTTCTTCAAATTCGTAAGGGGGCCGGAATACCTGTTGAAAGAATCGGCGGGCAAACTGCGAGATTTCAGCCGTAGTGATGAAGTATTCTTTTAAAGCCTGAGGTAGGAGAGTGAGCACTTTTTTGATCTTTCCCTAAAGATACGAGTCCCATCTGAGGAAGGCATTGATCTAGGTCATTTCTTTCCATACCTGCCGTCTGTATTTTCCGATGACAATAAATTACCATGCAAGAAGCTCTAGAGAAAAAAGTTGGTGTATCAGGCCTTTCTCAGCAGGAAGCACAACGTCGTCTGAAAGAGTTTGGTCGCAACGAGATTATCCGTCAGACCAAGACCCATCCTATACAAATCCTGATAAGACAGTTTACCTCGCCCCTGATCTTGTTATTGATTGTAGCGGCTATCGTCTCGCTTGCCATTGGTTTTTTACCTGATCAAGAACCAAACGTAGTAGACGCACTACTTATCCTATTTATTGTGATTCTATCAGGGGTACTCGGTTTTATCCAAGATTATAATGCGGAACGGACCATTGAAGCCCTCCAAAAAATGGCCACCCCGCATGCCCGGGTACTCCGTGATGGTCTGGAAGTGGAAATTTCTTCAGCGGAGGTAGTACCTGGTGATTTATTGCTACTGGAATCAGGCGATATGGTCACCGCGGATAGTAAAGTGGTAGAAGCATTTCATCTGGAACTGGATGAATCAGTGCTCACCGGCGAGTCCGCTGCGGTGCGTAAAGAAGCCGAAGAGCCCGTGTTTATGAATACTTACGTCACTGGAGGTAATGCGCGAGTGCTAGTCACCGAAACCGGGATGCGAACGCAAATGGGGCATGTAGCTTCTCGACTGCAAACATTAGAAACCGAAAGGTCTTCCTTTCAGGTTGAATTAGCTGTTCTGAGCCAGCGATTGTCTCTAATTACGCTAGTGATTTTAGTAGCCATCGCTATTATCGGAGTGTTTAAGTACGGGTTTTACACCTCATTACTAACCGCTATCTCACTGGCGGTAGCCGCTATACCAGAAGGGTTACCTGCCGTAGTAGTGCTGGCCCTCGCGGCTGGAGCCCGGGTAATGTTCCGAAAGAATGCGCTGATTCGTCGCTTGCCTATTGTTGAGTCGGTGGGAGCTGTCAATATTATTTGTACTGATAAAACCGGCACCCTCACGCTTAACGAGATGACGGTTACTCAGCTTTACTACGATGGGCAAGCGTATTCGGTAGATTCACTGGAAGAAGCAGGTACGCAGGATGAAACCGCCCAGCAACTATTACGCTGCGGCCAGTTGTGCAATAATACCATGCGGGGAGTGGATGATGAAGGGAAGGCAAAATACTTTGGGGAGCAAACTGAAATTGCGCTACTGCGGATAGTGCAGCAACTTCTACCCACTGAGAATAGTCAGGGTCACCGAAAGGTCAACGAGATTTCTTTTAACTCCAAGCGTAAGATGATGAGTGTGGTGGTAGCCGACTCCGGCGGGGCATTAACGGTGTACGCTAAAGGGGCGCCCGAAGTACTTATAAAAAAATGCACCCACACCCTTAGCAATGGTCTGGTAGTTCCCTGGGATGAATCGGCTCGTCAGCAGATCCTGGATCAAAATACCAAGTTTGCATCCCAGGCCCTTCGGGTACTGGGGTTTGCCTATAAACCTACGGAGAGCGCTACGGATCAACTAGAAGAAAACTTGATCTGGCTCGGACTGCAAGCCATGATCGACCCGCCCCGTGACGAAGTGGCTCAAGCCATCCAGGATTGTAAAACCGCGGGTATTCGGGTAATTATGATCACTGGTGACAATCCGGTGACAGCCCAAGCCATTGCTGAGCAAGTAGGTCTCGATAGCTCAGGGGCACTGGATGGCCCAACTATGGATCAGCTCGACGACGATGCCCTTCGTCAAAAACTGGATGAGCAGGTGAATATCTTCGCCCGTACTAATCCATTTCATAAGCTTCGCCTACTAGAGATTTTAGAGGCAAATAACAGTGTAGCCATGACCGGCGACGGGGTGAACGACGCTCTCGCTATCAAAAAAGCGGAAGTAGGTATTGCTATGGGGCTGAAGGGAACCGAGGTTACCAAGCAAGCCAGTGACCTTATTCTACTCGACGATAACTTCAGCACTATTCGCGATGCTGTTCAAGAAGGGCGCACCATATTCAATAACATTCGCAAGTTTTTAGACTATCTACTTACCTGTAATCTGGCGGAAGTTTCGTTAATTTTTTTAGCAACCTTATTGATAGACTTGCCCGAGCCACTATTGTTTCCGGTACAACTGCTTTGGGTAAACTTACTGACCGACGGGCTGGTCGCTTTGGCCCTGGGAGTAGATCCCCCTGCCCAGGATATTATGCAGCACAAACCCCGCCCAGACAAAGAACCGTTGATTAACCAGCGATTAGGCTGGCTCATTGCCCTGATCGGCACCAAGAAAATGCTCCTTCTAATGGCAGTGTTTCTTATCCTCTACCCCCTGGGAATGGATATTGCCCGCAGTGCTTTGCTTACTGGCATCGTGTTGTTCGAGTTTGTACGAATCGGTGCCATTCGGCATCAAGAGCAGCTTGGCTGGTTTGCTAATCAGTGGTTGGTGATTGGGCTAGTTGCTTCTCTAATTCTGCAACTGATCATCTTGTATTCTCCCCTCAACGAATATTTTTATTTAGTCCCTTTGGGTAGTTTTGAGTGGCTCGTCCTACTGTCCGGAATAGTCATAGGTTACGGATTAGCCATACTGATCACAAATCTTGTAGTCAGGTACACCCCAGATTAAAAACAATTGGCAAGTTCTACTGCCAAGTAGCACTAATCTAGCTTAGCAACTCGTTCCCAGTACTGCTCTACCAGCAGAGCAACTCCCGCCATTACGAGTACCGGCAGCACGTACAACAAAGGCTCCTGTTCAGCTTGGTCAGATAACTTCTCTAACCAGTGGCGTTTTGGTTTTTTTCTTAAGGTAAGTTTCATCTTATCAACACATTTGGTTATCAATCTCAATGAACTATTGTGGTACCACATTGTCAATGATCTAGATCAGGAAATCGGAGAAAACCAGTTAGCACTTAAACTGCTATTCAGCTTCGGTGACTTGTATCATTGTAACTACTATCCTGAGCCAGTACTTTCATCCTATTCTCGCCTCACAGCTAAGCTTTTAGAAAATGGTAATCCAACTAGTTTTTCACGGTAACCTAATATTGTTATGGCTTCCTTTATCAAATACTTCAATGACCTTACGATGAACGACCTCCCCCAGGTAGGAGGAAAAAATGCCTCTCTAGGCGAGATGTTCCAGAATCTGCTGCCGCTCGGAATCCATGTGCCCGACGGTTTTGCCACTACCTCGGAAGCCTATTGGCAGTTTATCGAAGAAAATCAATTGCGGGCCCCGCTCACCGAACTGCTGGATCAGCTAGATCGGAAAGAATTTTCCAATCTGGAAGAGATCGGTAAACAAATCCGCACTACTTTTTTAGACGCCAAGCTTCCCTTTGAAGTACAACAAGCTATCCGCCAAGGCTACACCTACCTCACCAATCAGTTCGGCGAGGATATATCGTTAGCGGTACGTAGTAGTGCCACGGCTGAAGACCTGCCCCACGCCAGCTTTGCCGGGCAGTTAGAATCTTACCTCAACGTACGGGGAATAAATGATCTGCTCAACGCCTGTCATAAATGCTACGCCTCCCTCTTCACGAACCGGGCCATTAAGTACCGGGAAGATAACCGGTTTGAACACACACAGGTAGCCTTGTCGGTAGGAGTGCAGTTGATGGTGCGTTCTGACCTGGGCTGTTCGGGGGTAAATTTCACCCTAGACCCTGACTCGGGCTTTGATGAGGTGGTGCTCATCACCAGCGTGTGGGGGCTGGGAGAAAACATTGTGCAGGGAACCGTAAACCCCGATGAATTCTACGTATTCAAACCTACGCTCAAACAGGATAAACAGGCCATCATTTCTCGCCATTTGGGCAGTAAGGAGCAAACAATGGTGTACGCTCCGCAGGGAACGGGGATAGTTAATCAGCCTACTCCCGCCAATCGACGGGATCAGTATACACTTACCGATGAGGAAATAACCACCCTGGCCAAATGGTCGGTAACCATTGAAGAGCATTACCAACGACCGATGGATATTGAGTGGGCCAAAGATGGGAAAAGTGGACAACTCTATATCGTACAGGCCCGGCCCGAAACGGTGCACAGTGCCAAAAAAGACCTGGTAGAGATAAAAGAATACCAACTGCTTGGTGCGGGTAAAGCACTATGCCAGGGCTACGGGTTGGGTAACAAAATTACCGCCGGCAAAGCCCGTATTCTCCGCAGCCCGGACGAAGCGAGCAAACTACAGCAAGGAGAAGTACTGGTCACTACCCGCACCACCCCCGATTGGGACCCCATTCTGAAAAAAGCCAGTGGCATTATCACCGATCAGGGTGGACGAACCAGCCACGCGGCAATCGTGGCCCGGGAAGTAGGCGCCGTGGCGGTGATTGGGGCCGGTAACGCTACTGAAGTGATTCGGGACGGTCAGGAAGTGACAGTTTCCTGCGCTGAAGGAGAAACCGGTTTTGTATACGAGGGAACACTGGAATGGAAAGAATCTGTGATTCAATTACCCGATCTCCCTCTTCCGCAAACGCAGGTAATGCTGATTTTAGGCGACCCGGAACAGGCATTTCGATTAGCGGCCTATCCTAATCATGGGGTAGGATTGATGCGGCTGGAATTTATCATTAATAACGCCATTCAGATTCATCCCATGGCACTATGCCAGTTTGAAAAGGTAACCGATGCCGCCGCCCGCAAAAAGATTGAGCAACTCACTCAACACTACCCAAATAAAGCTGATTATTTCGTAGAAAAGCTGGCGGAAGCAGTAGCCCGGATTGCCGCCGCCTTTTACCCCAAAGATGTTATTGTGCGGATGTCCGATTTTAAATCGAACGAGTACGCTAATCTGATTGGCGGCCATGACTTTGAGCCAAAAGAGGAAAACCCGATGCTGGGCTTCCGGGGCGCCTCCCGCTATTATCACCCCCGGTACCAACCTGGTTTCGAACTGGAGTGCCGGGCCATGAAACGCGTCCGCGAAGCGATGGGGCTAGAAAATGTAAAACTGATGATTCCGTTCTGCCGGTCGGTGCATGAAGCTGAAAAAGTACTAGCACTGATGGAACAGTGTGGGTTAAAACGAGGGGTAAACGGACTGGAACTCTACATGATGACTGAAATACCCAGCAATGTGGTAATGGCCCGGGAGTTTGCTGAGCACTTCGACGGATTTTCAATCGGTTCCAACGACCTGACCCAACTGGTGCTGGGCGTAGACCGGGATTCGGATTTGCTCAGCGACCTATTCAGTGCCAGTGACCCGGCGGTGAAAAAGATGATTCAGGAAGTTATTACTGTTGCCAATCAGACGAATACCAAAATTGGTTTATGCGGACAGGCCCCTAGCGACGATCCGGCTTTCGCGCAATTTCTGGTCGATGCCGGAATCAACAGTATTTCGTTTAATCCGGATGCCCTGGTAGCGGGTATAAATAACATGCTACAGGCCGAGAAACCAAGCGACACCAAACCGGTCTTAGATACCCTGCGTTAAGAACCCTATTGATCGGGAACCTAGTCCTTAAATTGAACGAACAATACCGGGGCTAATAATTGATTTGTAAGCCAAAACTGATAGCGAGCCAGATAAACTTTGTACTTGCTTCAAGTTTGGTAAGGCTAGAAAAAAACTACTATCTTACTGAAGTATTCCGGTCACGCACGTTCATCAGGTTAGTTGGAAAATAGAGTTGATCGCCTGCTTTCCCAATTTATGTTAAACTGTTGAAGGTCAATCAAAGCTCATCAACCTCAGATAACGAATGGACAACTCAAATACTCTTGATCCAATCCGGCTATTCGGTGAATACATGAAACTCACCGGAGTTCCTACGATTAGCCCGGCTGAGGGGACTGATCCAGCCTTATCTGGCAAAAAACTGGGGGTTGTTAACGCTGCTTCATGGCCCAGCTTGTGGGCTACCTATTTTGGCCGGAAGATACTACCGGGAGTGAAAATCATCAATGTAGGCAACGAAGCCGTGCAGTTGAACTTCATGACCGCCCACCACCGGGGCGAAGTCTGCCCACCTCAGGTGAATATCGACGCTACCGAACGCTACGCCCGCGACCTGTACGAATTGTACAATGTAGACGCGGTACTGCTGACCTGCTCCACTATGAACCGGGCCTTCCGGCAGGTAAGAGAGGCCATGAAGGAATTTAACGTACCCGTGGTGCAGATCGATGAAGCTATGATGGAAGAAGCAGTAGCAACCGGAGGAAGGATTCTGGTGGTAGCTACCCACGGCCCCACCGTTAAAAGTACCCAAAGCCTGCTACAGGAAACTGCCGACCGACTGGGCAAGCAAGTAAACTTTACCGATGCTACCGTAGAAGCGGCCTTTGAGCGATTGGGTGAAGGAGATATTGCCGCTCATAACGAAATCATCGCGGATGCCATCCGCCGGGTGCAGCAGTCCGAGCCGGTAGATATGGTGGTACTGGCCCAGTTATCCATGAGTACCTTTATATTTTCTTATCCCGATCCAATCGCAGAGTTTGGAGTACCGGTACTTAACAGCGGTGAAACCGGCTTCCGCCGGGCGGGTGAGGTGCTGCGGGCTACCAATTGAAAACAACGGGCTTTCATACTACTGGACATGTGCTAAGAAATAAAATAAAAACAGCAATTCAATCATTA
>CAZKCO010000056.1:0-25249 GCA_964551335.1 uncultured Roseivirgaceae bacterium | reverse complement strand
TAGGACGCCAGGTTTTCATCCTGGTAACAGGGGTTCGATTCCCCTACGGAGTACTTCTAATTTTTCCCTTCCATTCCGCCTTAAGCGGAGCGGGAGGGTTTTTTATTTCGAAGAGTAGGTAGACAACTTTTTTCTTTAGAACTTTCCCTCGGAAATGCGTTATAGATAATGCGGGTATTATCATTCTGTAGTAACCTGCACTACTAAATAAATATACTAACACACCAAACTTTTTAAACTATGCGCTGGCAAGGCAGACGACAAAGCACCAATGTTGAAGACCGACGAGGTAGTCGAGGAAAAAGAGTAGCTGTAGGTGGTGGACTCGGAACTATTGTTTTAATCGTACTTAGCTTACTATTCGGGGGAGATTTTACTGATCTAATCCAGGTAGATGCCGGAGGTGGGGTTCCTGCTTCTCAAACCACCACCCCTACCAATCCGGAAGAAGATCAACTGGCTCAATTTGTGGGCGTAGTGCTAGCCGACACCGAAGATGTATGGAATAAACTGTTTCAGCAGCAAGGACAGAACTACCAAGAACCCAAACTGGTACTATTTACGGGCTCAGTGCAGTCAGCCTGTGGGTTTGCTCAAGCGGCTACCGGTCCATTTTATTGCCCCGCCGATAGCAAAGTTTATATTGATTTAAGCTTCCAGCGAACACTAAGCCAACGTCTTGGAGCGCAAGGCGATTTTGCTATGGCTTACGTAATTGCCCACGAAGTGGGGCACCATATTCAGAACCTACTAGGAATTAGTCGCCAGGTACAGTCTCAGCGAGGACGCATAAGCCAGGCGGAATACAACAGATTATCGGTAAAGTTGGAGTTGCAAGCTGATTTTCTAGCCGGAGTGTGGGCACACCACGCCGACCGGATGTTTGATATTCTGGAACAAGGCGATATTGAAGAAGCTATGCGGGCGGCTAATGCTATTGGCGACGATCGTCTTCAGCGACAATCGCAAGGATACGTAGTGCCTGATGCCTTTACGCACGGCACTTCGGAGCAACGCATGCGTTGGTTCCGTAGAGGGTACGAGACCGGTGACCCTTCACAAGGCGATACCTTCGAGGCCGAAGTACTATAATACTATAAATAATTTACCCTCCTAATAATCTGAATTGTGCTTCGCTTTAGGAGGACAAGAACTCGATAAGTTGGTCTTTAGCTAATGGTTTACTAACAAACCGGCTCACACTAGCAAAACTAAGTGCCTCCCGCTGATCACGATCACGAACCGAACTGGTAAGGACAATAACTTCGGTATTCAGATTTGCGTAATCTACCTCCTCCTCTAATTTTTGAATAAATTCAATTCCAGTTAGCTCTGGCATATTAAGATCAAGAAGAATATAACGCGGAAAAGAAGAAGGATCGGCAGCACGTTTTTTTAACCATTCCAGAGCTTGGTACGGGTTGTTATAAGTGACGAACTGTTCAGCATAAGAAGTCTTCTCAATTAACAATTGATATATTTCCAGCGTATCGTCGTCATCATCAATCATTATGACCATAGTAAAGGTTAGGATATATGAATTATGCCCAAAAAATCGCAGCTTAAACAGCTAATTGCTATTAGTTTACCCAAGTTTTATTTCTAATAGTTTAATAGCTATTATAAGGATTACTTGGGCCAAGTTATTATTTTTTTCCTGCATTTCTTTCCGAGCAGATTTTTAAGTTACTCAAATCAATTGTATATAGTCAACACTTAATCTTTTCTAGCTACATGCCGGCTGAATCTATAGGCAGATTAAGCATAATAGCCAGTTTATCGAGACAATTGAAAACAAAAAGCTATTCAGCCAATTTTTTTTGAAAATAACATGCATACTATCTTATCTAACCTTATTTCACTATCCCAATGAAGATACCTGAAGTGCACCATCTGCAATCGTGGATCAACGAACACCGTCACTTGTTAAAGCCTCCGGTGGGTAACGCCCAGGTCTATCAGCAAACCAAAGATTTTATTGTAATGATTGTGGGTGGCCCCAACTCCCGCAAAGACTTTCATTATAACGAGACCGAAGAGTTTTTCTACCAGATAGAAGGGGATATTACCCTAAAAGTGAGAGAAGACGGAAAAACCCGCGACATTCATATCCGGGAAGGCGATATATTTCTGCTACCGGCCAAAGTACCCCATAGCCCCCGTCGACCGGCTAACACTATTGGTATGGTAATCGAGAAAATTCGTACCTCCGACCATACCGATGGTTTACTATGGTTTTGCGAAAATTGTGGGAACAAACTTTACGAAGAGTATTTCCCTCTAGAAGATATTGTTAAGCAACTACCACCCATTATTAATAAATTCCATAACTCATTAGAGTTACGCACCTGCGACAATTGCGGTACCGTGATGGATGTTCCTCAATAATGACTAATGAATGATGAGTAATGATTGGCAAGTTCAGACTAATCAACATTCAAGGTTCATTCGTCATTACATATCATTCAGGCTCCAGTCGTACTCATAATAATCTAGCTGATAAGAAGCCGGTATCTTTTCATCCTTATACTGATTAATGTACTCCAAAACCGATTGGTTCTTGGTGAAATCTGATTTATACCAGTCGAATATCTTGGAAACCAATACTTTCTTCTGGCTCTGGTTCACTCGGATAAAATCCGGGTTATTCAGTGTCTGGCGAGTCTTTTCTTCAAGCTGCTCATCAAGCTGGTCGGCTTGGTAGGCAAAATCAGCCAACGGTGGGCAACTCAGGGCTGCACAAACCAGCACAAAATGTGCCCGGGGGTCAAAGTGATTCTTTAGCAAGCGTTCCTTCTCCAGTTGGTTGAGGGTAAGCGACTCTCCCGCTACCTGATGCTTTTTCTTATCAAAAAAACCGTTGATGTCCATCGGCGATTTCACCGGATAGTTTTGAATAATCTGATGAATGGTGATGATGTTGTAGGCATTGATGTAGAAAGCTTTCTTTTCCGCATCAGAAGCGTCCGCCAACGAAATATCGCCAATTTTTTGGTAAAGTGCTTTTACCGAACCCGGCTCTTTCGCCAGCGCCTGATAGTCTACTAAGCCATCTTTCACGTGGCCTTCTAACAGTTGATTGGTGCCTTCGGTAAACTTAGTCAGGTTTGCTGCCGAGAAACCGAAAACCAGTATTGCTCCGATTATTATTGTCTTGATCATGGTGTGTTAGTTTTACTTTAGTACCCTTAACGGAAGTATTCTGATTTGGATAAGCCCAAACTGTCAGTGATCAGACAAAAGCGGCTAACCGCTTACAATTATTAATCATGAATTACTGCCAGTTTTAAGTATTTTTTACACTTTCCGTTTTGTCAATCTGCGGACATTAAATTTAGCCTGCTTCTATATAATTGCGAAAAAACCGCCCCCCCAACAATGTTCGGAAATTATTCACTTTTTAACGCAAGTACTTATGAGAAGCAAAACTATCAACCGGATTAGCCTCGCTATCTTTTTAGGCAGTTTATTGATAATTAATACTGCAAATTCTCAATCCTTGGCCGACTCCTTTATGAAAGGTAAAGGACACGGAAACTTGGTGCTTTCCTACTCCTGGGAACAGTATGACGAGTTCTTTTTTGGAAGCGAACGGATGGATGCCCCACCCCCTTACGGAGGGGAAATTACTACGCAGAGCGTAAATTTGTACGGTATCTACGGGTTAACCGATAATCTGGATATCATCGTTAACCTACCCTATATTTCTGCTCAAGGTGCCAACGAAGAACCAGATGCTCCCGACCAGAATGTAGGTGGGTTGCAAGATATTGCCCTGTTCCTAAAGTGGCGCCCCCTCTACGTAGAAACTGAATCCGGTAGCTTTTCTTTTCTAGGGGCAGCTGGTATCGCTACTCCTTTGAGCGACTATGAAGCGGATGCCGTTTTATCCATCGGAAACCAGTCTACCCGAGTTGACGCCCGGCTCATGACCCAATATTTCATGAACAATGGCTTCCTTATTGATTTACAGGCAGGCTATTCCATCCGAAGCAACAACGTACCCAATGCGACCATGCTGGCCGGAAAGATTGGCTACGCGGGCAGGAACTTTTACGTAGACATCTGGTCAGAAACCCAGATTTCCGAAAGTGATGCGCCTGACATTGGCGAAGCACCCTTCAACGAAACCCGGGTAAACTACACCCAGATTGGTATCAGTGGCTACGTACCCCTAACCAGCGGTTTAGGTATATCAGCCGGGTTTGGACGATACATCAGTGGCCGCAATGTTGGGTTGGCCACCCGCGTTTCCGGCGGAGTCGTTTACAGCTTTTAGCTTGATAGTCAACCGTCGACAGTCCACGGCCCATAACGCTCCCCGATCTGCAGATGACTACGTACAGAAAATTACTGTGGTCCATGGACTATTAACTGTGGACTAAATCCACTATGTAATCTACCCGACTTTTTCTACCTTGTTTGCAACATACCTTTGGTTGATGAACTAGTAAATAAGTATGACCCACGTTTGTATCATCGGAAACGGTGTGGCCGGTATCACGGCAGCCCGTAACATCCGAAAGTTAAAACCAGCCAGTGAATATAAGATCACCGTTATCTCGGCTGAAACCGACCATTTCTTTTCCCGAACCGCCCTGATGTATATTTACATGGGACATATGACTTACGAGCATACCAAGCCCTACGAGGACTGGTTCTGGCCGAAGAACGATATAGAACTGGTTCGCGATTATGTAGAGCAAGTAGATACCGAAAACAAGATCCTGCATTTAAAACAAGGCTCATCGCTGAATTACGACATCCTACTTTTAGCAACTGGTTCTAGTGGAAACCGCGCCGGTTGGCCCGGTGAAGATCTGAAAGGAATTCAGGGAATGATCACCTACCAGGATATTGAAGCAATGGAAGCTAACACTGATGGGGTGAAACAAGCAGTGATTGTTGGCGGTGGGCTGATTGGCGTAGAAATGGCGGAGTGCCTGCACACCCGACACATTCCGGTCACTTTTTTCATTCGCGAGAAAGAATACTGGAGTCACGTACTTCCGCCCGAAGAGGCCAAGATGGTTAGTCGCCACGTGCGGGCTAACGGTATCAATCTGCTCCCCGAGCGGAGCGTAAAGGAGTTTAAGGGCGATTCTCAGGATCGAGTATCGTCCGTAGTCTTGGAAGATGGTGAAGAATTCCCTTGTCAGTTTGTAGGCATTACCATCGGCGTGCATCCGAATATTAAGTTTTTGGAAGGCTCCGGTATTGAAACCGACCGGGGAATCCTGGTAAATGAGCAGTTACGCACCAATATTCCTGATGTGTACGCCGCGGGCGACTGCGCCCAGCACCACAATCCACTATCAGGGCGAAAGCCCATAGAGCAAATCTGGTACAGTGGGCGAATGCAGGGAGAAACCGTAGCTAAAACCATCTGCGGCCAGCCCATGAAATACGTACCGGGCATTTTCTTCAATTCGGCTAAGTTCTTCGATATTGAGTATCAGGTGTACGGGCAGATGAACGCCCAGCAAAAGGACTTTGAGGAGCAGTTTTATTGGGAGCACGAAGGTGGAGAAAAGGCGGTTCGAGTAGCCTTTGACCGGGAAAGCGGAACGGTGATCGGATTTAACCTGATGGGTATTCGTTTTCGCCACGAAGTATGCGACCGCTGGCTACGAGAAAAGAGAAACGTGCAGTACGTAATGGAACATCTGGAAGAAGCCAACTTCGACCCTGAATTCTACCAGAAGCACGAAGACGAAATCATCCAGAAATTTATAAACATTTACCCTGACCGTCCGGTGAAGCGCAAGCGTAAAAGTGCTATCGCGGCCCTGTTCGGACTGTAAAAATTCAAACTATGCAAGGAAAAAGTATTATTCAAATTATTGGCTTAGGTCTCTTCATTGCTGGGTTCGGCTTCTTCATCGCTATCTTCTTTCTATCGGATTACCGACTAACCGAAGATACATTGCTTCAGCAACTGGGAACGGAGGATGAGCAGAATATGAATGCTGCCGCTCAGCAGATGTCCTCAACCGACGGCGATGTAATGGCAACTACCTACCGGCTTTCGCTAGAGTCTTCTTCAGAAATGATAGGTAAAACCTACGACAGTAACTTCGCTTTTATCGCAGCTTTAGAAAAAATGATTGGTGGGGTAAATGAACAAGCTAGTGAACTATACGGAATCACTGATGAAGAAGCTGCTAATATTTCAGAAAAGATCATCTCAGATAATGGTGGAACTTACCAACTTGATGTTGCTACCTCAGTTTTTGCCAGCGATACTATCGGGAAGTTTAAAGCCCAGAAGCTACGCGGCTACACTAACTGGCTGGAAGGCCGCGAATTTGCTGATCAGGAGGAACTAAACAATCAGCTTAGTGGTCAGATCAGCAGCATCAACAACGACATCGCCCGGCAGAAGGGCATTGATAAGTACCGGGCTAAAGGATTGAAGACCAGTATTGTGAAAGCTTCTACCATTGGATTTCTCGCCGAAAACAAACTCGCAGTTCTGCTGGTCACCTTTCTCACTGCCATTATTGGCGCGCTTATGTATCTACTGCCTCGAGTAGAGGAGCATCCGGGCATCAAAAATAATCATATCTTTCACTCCGCGCTCAAGCACCGGGGGTGGCTGGGTATCCTGGTAGGTACGTTCTTCATCTTGTTCTATATTGTACTCTACTTCTACCCTTACTATATGACCAACTGGATACTACTGGCCGACCCGGTAAGTATGGCATTAAGTGGGAATCCGGCTGGAGAATTCTTCCTCTATGGCTTTCTGTATACGCTCTGTATCTTTGTGATGGGCATCCGGATGATTATCAACTACCGCCACAGCCGCTACCAGATTATCCGCACCATCTCGGTCATGTTCTTCCAGACCGCCTTTGCTTTCTTGATTCCCGAGATCCTGATCCGGCTCAATAATCCCTACTACGACTTTAAGAATATCTGGCCGCTCGACTACGACTTTTTCTTTCCTAGCAGCCTCAACCAACTGATTGAAAACGGCACAATTGGTATGTTCATGTTGGTATGGGGAATTATTCTGATCATTATTGCGGTGCCGGTGCTAGCGTTTTTCTTCGGCAAGCGGTGGTACTGTTCCTGGGTATGCGGTTGCGGTGGTCTGGCCGAAACTCTGGGCGACCCCTACCGTCAACTATCCGACAAATCGCTGCGGGCCTGGCAGGTAGAGCGCTACATGGTACACGGAGTGCTGGTATTGGCCGTACTGATGACCATCGGAATGATCTACACTTTCTTCACCGGCAGCGGTAGTTTGTTGGGTATTCCGACCTACTCGGTTGCAGAAATGTACGGATTCTTTATTGGGGCAGGTTTTGCCGGCGTGATTGGAACGGGTTTTTATCCGCTGATGGGCAACCGGGTGTGGTGCCGCTTTGGCTGCCCGCTGGCCGCTTATCTTGGTATTGTACAACGATTCAAGTCCCGCTTCCGCATCACCACTAACGGTGGACAATGTATCTCCTGCGGTAACTGTTCTACCTACTGCGAAATGGGTATTGATGTACGCTGGTACGCCCAACGCGGCCAGAATATTATCCGGGCCTCCTGCGTAGGCTGTGGAATCTGCTCGGCGGTATGTCCTCGGGGAGTACTAAAACTGGAAAATGGCCCCGAAGAAGGACGCTTCGGCAAGCCCATCCTGATTGGCAACGACAGCATCCAGATTGACGGCACTACCAAGACACCCGAGCGGAAGCCGGAAGAACCCGCCGTGGTAAGCTAATTTCACGTCATCACATAAGCGGAACAGGGGTAAATTTTACCCATGAGATTAGAGCGAGGGCAAATTATCGTTAAATTTACGCTCGTATAATGTATAAAACCTGCTAAGGTATGAAAACTCAATTTATAACGGACGATAGCGGCAAGAGGTTAGCGGTAATTCTGCCGATAAAGGAATATCAGAAGATGCTAAATGATCTGGAAGAGATAGAAGACATCAAACTGTACGATGAAGTAAAAGCCCGAAAAGAAACTTCTATACCTTTTGACGAATACCTCAAAAAGCGGAAACGAAAGAAGGATGCCCAAATATGAACTATTCATCTCCAAAAGCGCCCAAAAACAGCTAGACAAACTGACTGACAATATTGCAGCTCCGCTGATTGAAGCCATTCAACACTTAGCCGAAAACCCTCGGCCACATGGTTATAAAAAGCTTAAAGCACGGGATGGTTACCGGCATCCGAAAAGGCAATTACCGTATTATTTACGAAATTAAAGACAATATACTAACGGTTACGGTTATCGCTTTAGGCCACCGAAAGGACATCTACGATTGAAAACTTCTAATGGGTAAAGAAGGAGCTTCTCATTCCCGCTTTACGAAGACGCCCGAGCGGAAGCCGAAGGAACCCGCTGTGGTAAGTTAATCTGATGATATTTGTAGAAGTAACGAAACGCAATTAGCGCAATGAGTGGGATAACCGCCGGATGATACTCTTGCGGAATGACTTCCGAACCGGCGATGAGTCCGAGGTAAAAAAATCCACTGACCAGGAAATAAAGCTTAGCCCCTACTCCGGGTTTATCTCGAGCGAGCAGAACGGCAGTATGCAGATGCAGCGGATGCGCCCAAAGCAGGTTCCAGTTTTCTTTAGTAGTCTGATGATCAGTTGCCAGCCAAAGTATCAACAAAAGCGTTCCCAGTAACCCAACCGCACTAAACAGTAAAATATCCGGCCAATGAACGGGCTTTTGCTTACGAGTAACGATTGTCCAAACCAGAAATACTGCGAATAAGGCAATAAAAACCCAGCGTGGATGCGCATACTCGGGCGGCAGAAGCACCTCTTGTGTTCCGGCCATGATAACTTCATCCTTCTTTACTAAAGGGATCTGCTGTCCCTCTCGGATGAGTGTGCTACCTCCCAACCCTTCAGCCAAGTAATCGGGTAAAAACATGTACTCGTAGGGAGAGGCGATTTGGTCAATCCTCGCTCCCAGCGCCAGATCAATGCCTAAGTCTGCCCAGGGTTGAGGGGCCAGATACTCGTCAATAAGTTGCCGGAAGGTTTTCTGTTCGGCGGAAGCGATAAAAGTAGTATCCAACAGCAGAGAATCACCCAAAACTATTTCAAAGGCGTCCCGGATACGAGTAGCACAGTTATCGTAGAAAAAATCGTAGAGGTAAAAGCGGTTTTCGGGCAGGGCATTATTGTTCAGAAAATCAAACAGCGCTTGCTTCTGCTCGGCTGTTAGGTCAAATATCTGTTCCCGCACATCCATCTGTCGTTGTTGCTGCTCCAGTTCCACGTAACTAAAATCGTACGCACTCAGCTTGTAATTGAGCTTACCCCGCATAAACTTGAGGTAGAATCCGGGCTCGTTAAAATCAAAAGTGCCATAGTTGTAAACCCTATCTAATGACTGAGTCGGGTCTTTTACCCGCAAAGCGCTGTGTCCGAAAGCCGTATACAGTTGCTCACTGGGTGAGTACGTAAGCAGACTGATGGTAGCATCAGAAGAAAGCTGCTGACCAGCTAGGGGAAGCCAGCAAAAAAAGCAGCAAATAGTAAGGCAAACTAAGAACCAGCGCATAAACGGCAAAGTATAATCACTAAGCTAAAAACGCATATGCCCCCTGCTCATTGTTTGGAAATTACTGATTTTTTAACCCTACTTAACCAGCACCTCCGATAGCGCGTCCATCACCTTATTCACCTCTCCCGGAGTGTTGTAAACGGTCGGCGAAAAACGGAGGCCGCCGGTTGGGGCGCAAGCAATTTGGTGCTGTTCGTACAGTTGATTAAATAGTTGGACATGGTCCTGATCAGGAAACTGCGCAATAACCACCCCGCCACTCATTTCTTTCGCTGCTGGGGTAACCAGCTTGGCTTGAGGAAAACGGTCTTGAATCTGTTCCTTCAACTGACTAGCTAAACTGCTAATTCGTTGGGCAACTTCTTCCTGACCAATAGCTTCATGGAACTCTACCGCTTTGCTGAAGGCCGGAATTTTAGCAATGTCTTGCTGGCCTAAGGAAGAAAGTCGCTCAATATCATCTAAAGCGTGCTTCTCGTATCCGGCGGCCACCAGGTGAGGCCATAATTCAGCAATAAGTGGCTGACGCACATACAGAATACCCATCTCTCGGGGACCCATAAACCATTTGTGGGCACTGCTGGTATAAAAATCGCAGCCAATTTCCGCTAAATCTAACTTCCGGCTGCCGAAGGATTGGGCTCCGTCTACCATCGACAAGATTCCTTTCTCACGCGCTATTTTGCACAACTCATTGGGCATAGCCACTCCCGTAGTATTAGAAATGTGCGAGAAGGAAAGCAACCGGGTGCGAGAAGTAAATGCCCGCACGAAGGGATCGATGAGTTCTTGAGGCGAAGCCGGATTATCGGGTGTACTCACTACTTTCACGGTAAACCCGGTACGTTTGGCCTGCACCTGCCAAGCCAGCAGATTAGTCGGATGGTTCTGCTCCCAGAGAACTACCTCATCGCCCTCTTTCAGGGGTAAACCCTGCACAATGGTATTATTGCTTTCGCTGGTATTGCGGGTTAGTGTAATTTCCTCAATACTCACGTTGAGGTAGTTCGCCAATTTGCTGCGCAGGGTCGTTCGCAACCCACCAAATTTTTTCCGGTTATGAAAGGAGGCATCGTAGTCCAAATCCTGCGTGCCGGTGTACACCGCTTCGGAAACTGCTCGGGGACTGGGACATAGGTTAGCCGCATTCATCAGAATTAGGTTGGGCCGCAAGCCAAACTGCTGCCGGATCTGTTGCCAGTACGCTTCACCTTCTCCGACAGGATCTGCCGAAAAGAGCAGCGAATCTTTTGCCGGTAGGGAAACAGGAAGGGCGCTGAGGCTGGCTCCGGCCAGGGTTTTCTTCAGAAAGCGGCGACGAGAGGTAGGCTGATAGCTATTTTTCATAATATCAGTTATGCAGAACAGGTTATATAGAAATTAAATTTTGAAAATCATTCATTTTACCAAATATAGTAATATCTGTCTTATCGATACCTCTATCTTCTTTATGTTTTTCGGCAAATGAGGCTTTTCCTGGCTCTAAAAAAGGCTAACTTTGCTCCCGCTGTGGATACAGCCACTGTGGATACAGCCCAAATGAGTTAACCTAAACCGAATAGATACTATGCTACGAACGCATACCTGTGGCGAACTACGACTGGAAAATGCCGGACAAGAAGTAACCCTCACCGGATGGGTACAACGCAAACGCGACAAGGGCGGAGTGCTGTGGATTGACCTGCGCGACCGCTACGGCCTCACCCAACTGATTTTTAAGGCCGGCGAGGATACGCAAGGCGAAACCGCCGAGGAACTGATTAAAAAGGCCCAGGAAGTAGGGCGGGAATATGTGCTCCAGGCCAGCGGAAAGGTGATTGAACGGTACTCCAAAAACCCCGATTTACCCACCGGCGATATCGAAATTGAAGTCACCGACCTGGAGGTGCTGAATCCTTCTAAAGTGCCACCGTTCACCATTGAAGATAACACCGATGGCGGCGAAGACCTGCGGATGAAGTACCGCTACCTGGACTTGCGTCGCAACGAAGTACGTCAGAAGCTACAGTTGCGTCACCGTATGATGCAGCAAACTCGTCGCTACCTGGACGGGGAGCATTTCATCGAGGTAGAAACCCCGGTACTCATCAAATCCACTCCCGAAGGCGCTCGTGACTTTGTGGTGCCTTCCCGCATGCACCCCGGCGAGTTCTACGCCCTGCCCCAGTCGCCGCAGACGTTCAAACAGTTACTGATGGTTTCGGGCTTTGACCGCTACTACCAGATTGTGAAATGCTTCCGCGACGAAGACCTGCGGGCCGACCGCCAACCCGAGTTCACCCAGATTGACTGCGAGATGTCGTTCGTCACCCAGGAAGACGTACTGAATACCTTTGAAGGATTGACCAAGCATCTGTTTAAAGAGGTGAAGGGACTGGAAATCACTGAAAACTTCCCCCGGATGAGCTACGCCGATGCGATGAAGTACTACGGCAACGACAAGCCGGATACCCGCTTTGAGATGCGTTTTGTGGAGCTGAATGAAGTTGCTCAAGGCAAAGGCTTTAATGTGTTTGACAGTGCCGAACTGGTGGTCGGTATCGTCGCTCCCGGCTGCGCAGAATATTCCCGTAAGCAACTGGATGCCTTAACTAATTTTGTAAAACGTCCGCAGGTTGGGGCGAAAGGATTAGTCTACGTGAAGTGTAATACTGACGGCACGTTTAAATCGTCGGTAGACAAATTCTACAGCCAGGATGATCTAAAGCGGTGGATGCAAACCATGCAGGCCCAGGAAGGCGATTTACTGCTGGTTTTATCTGGCGACGCCAACCCCACTCGCAAGGCTCTGTCCGAGCTACGGCTGCATATGGGTTCTGAACTGAACCTACGCGACAAATCCGTTTACAAACCGCTGTGGGTAGTAGACTTTCCGTTACTGGAATGGGACGAAGAAGCTCAGCGCTATTTCGCCATGCACCACCCGTTCACCTCGCCCAAACCAGAGGATATTGAAAAGTTAGATTCCACGCCGGGAGAGGTACGAGCTAACGCTTACGACTTGGTAATCAATGGCGTAGAAATCGGCGGTGGCTCTATCCGGATTTACGATCGAGGTTTGCAGAAGAAAATGTTTCAGGTGCTAGGTTTTTCTGACGAAGAAGCCCAAAAGCAGTTCGGCTTTCTGATGGATGCCTTCGAGTACGGAGCCCCGCCCCACGGCGGTATTGCCTTCGGCTTCGACCGCATGTGCGCCCTCTTCGACGGAGCCGACTCCATTCGCGACTACATCGCCTTCCCCAAAAACAATGCGGGCCGCGACGTGATGATTGATACTCCCTCCACCATTGCCGACGAGCAGTTAGATGAGTTAGGGATAAATGTAAAAGAGAATAAAGAAGAATAAAACCACGTAAGTCACTTGGAACTTCCTACTGTGTACTATGTGTCTTCTTTCAAACCTTCATCGGGCAAGCACGTTCTCCTATAAAATTCTATTGATATGAAGCGAATTGAGCCAAAGCCGGGTCAGGAATCAGTATGGGATTATCCGCGGCCGCCGCGAGTGGAAGATGTAAGCAAACACGTACAGGTGGTTTTTAACGGCACCGTGATTGCCGATACCAACCGCGCTAAGCGGGTGCTGGAAACTAGTCACCCCCCGGTGTACTACATCCCACCGGAAGACATTAAGATGGAATTTCTGCACCAAACCCAGCAAACCACCTACTGTGAGTTTAAAGGCCGAGCCGGTTATTATACCGTTCGCGTAAATGATGTAGAAACTCCCGAAGCCGCTTGGTTTTATCCTAGCCCGGTAAAAGGTTACGAAACCCTGAAAGATCACGTCGCCTTTTATCCCAGTAAAATGGAAATCTGCTACGTAGGCGATGAACAAGTACAAGCGCAGGAAGGCGACTTCTACGGGGGCTGGATTACTTCCGATATCGTTGGCCCTTTTAAAGGCGGAGCGGGAACCTGGGGCTGGTAAATATGATTTAAATAGAAACGAACACTAAATTTATGAAACTCTTCTTCTATTCTCTAGCACTGAGCCTACTTGCCTATACCGCTCAGGCGCAGCAGTATTTTGGTGAGAAAATCACGGATGAAAACGCAATTACCGCTACCGAACTGCCGGAAGCAGTGGTGGGTAAAGAAAGTGTAGAAACCAAAGTTCGGGGTGAGGTGACTGGGGTATGCCAGGCCAAGGGCTGCTGGATGACCGTGAACGTAGGCAATAACCAGGAAATGATGGTGAAGTTTAAAGACTATGACTTCTTTGTTCCCAAAGACATCACCGGACAAACCGTAGTGATTGAAGGAGAAGCACTGGTAGAAACCGTATCGGTAGATGATCAGCGCCACTTGGCCGAAGATGCCGGACAGTCGGAAGAAGAAATCAACAAAATTACTGAACCTAAAACCCAGCTCTCCTTCGTAGCCGACGGCGTGATTGTGGAAGGGAAAGAATAAAGGTCAACGAAATATTGAAATTAGAAGCCTGTTCTTCAGCAGGCTCTTTTTGTGCCTAAGTGTTCGAAGAAAATCTGTCGGACTGCGTATATTTGCAGCCTATTTCGCTGCCAACATTAACCCTGTATCTTATGATTATTGGAGTACCTAAGGAAATTAAGAATAACGAAAATAGAGTAGCGCTGACCCCCTCCGGAGCGCAGGAACTCACCAAAATAGGACACACTGTATACCTACAACAAACTGCCGGCGAAGGTAGCGGCTTTCTTGACGAAGAATATCAGGAAGCTGGTGCCGAAATATTACCTTCTATTGAAGCCGTGTACGAATCAGCGGAGATGATTATGAAGGTAAAGGAGCCTATTACTCCCGAGTATGATCTGGTTCGCAAAGATCAGCTGGTATTCACCTACTTTCACTTTGCCTCCAGCGAAGCGCTGACCCGGGCCATGATGAAAAGCGAGGCCATTTGCCTGGCCTACGAAACCGTAGAACTACCCGACCGTAGTTTGCCCTTGCTGGTTCCTATGTCGGAAGTAGCCGGAAGGATGGCCATTCAGGAAGGAGCTAAGTTTCTGGAAAAACCCATGCAGGGAAGGGGTATTTTATTGGGTGGTGTGCCTGGGGTGCGCCCCGCTAAGGTATTAATTTTAGGAGGGGGAGTCGTAGGAACTAACGCTGCCAAGATGGCCGCCGGCCTGGGTGCCGATGTAACCGTGATGGATACTAACCTGAACCGCCTGCGCTACCTGGACGATGTGCTTCCGGCTAATGTGAACACCTTTATGTCCAGCGAGTACAACATTCGCTCGCTTATCAGTTCGCACGATCTGATTGTAGGCGCGGTACTTATTCCGGGAGCCAAAGCCCCCAAACTGATTACCCGCGATATGCTCAAGGAAATGACACCCGGCACCGTGCTGGTAGACGTAGCCGTAGACCAGGGTGGCTGCATTGAAACCTGCGAACCAACCACCCACGAGAACCCTACCTACGTTATCGATAATGTACTGCATTACTGCGTAGCCAATATGCCGGGGGCGGTTCCTTATACTTCTACCCTGGCCCTTACCAACGCCACGCTGCCCTACGCCATGCAGCTAGCCCAACTAGGTTGGGAAAAGGCCTGCGTTCTATCTAATCCCCTTAAATTGGGGCTCAACGTGGTACGAGGCGAGATTGTCTACCAAAGTGTAGCCGAAGCTTTCGACCTGCCGTTTGTACCGGTGGAAGAGCATCTGCAGAAAGCAGTATAGAAACTAGCTTACCAAAAAGTAGGAAGTGGTCTTAAAACTGCTTCCTACCCGACCGCTGTACCTACTGTTTGATGTATTAATACATTGTATTGGGGTTGGCCGAGGTTTTGGGAATTTGCTGGATAGCATCCCAGTGCTCGCATATCTTACCGTTTTCGTCAAAGCGGAAAAAGTCCATGGTGACGTATTCGTCGTTACCCGGCCAGGTTTGATGAGTGTGTAGTGCTACCAAATCACCTTCGGCAATACAGCGCACAAACTCAATGGATTTATCTGGATACTCCCGCTGCATCCGTTCAAAGTAATCGATAAACCCCTGAGTTCCGTCGGCCACATCGGGGTTGTGCTGAATATATTCGTTGCCTACAAATTGCTCAATAGCACCTTGAGGATTTCCCTCGTAAGCCGTTCGGTAAAATGCGATAGCGTTCTTCTTGTTTTCTTCCAGGTTCATAAGCTCTATTTTTTACAACTTTCGATATCAAGTTTATTTCCCAATACAGTCAACACTAATCAAGGATATGCACAAGTTCAACTTCTACCTTCAAATCTCTATCCTCTACCCTCTAAACAGATAACCAAATAACAAGACCTATTCAGCATCGGCAGTAGACTTTCTGATAGTTTTTGTCAGCAGAATTACTATTGTTCCGGGTACACCGATCCAGAGCAGTTCGCTCATAATTACCCTCACTCCTCTTTCGGTAAAAAACGAATCAACCCCAATGGGCGAAACCTGTATGGGTCGCCAGGGAAAGAAGTAGCGTGAATTCTCAAACGGAAAGAAAAAAGCAACGCCTAAACCACCATTCGTAAGAGCATCAAGCACGCTATGAGATGCAGTGCAGATGAAAAAATACAGTATCAGCAGTATTCTGGTTTTAGCACCTACCCGGGAATAAAAAAGGTACGCCAAAGCAACCGCCAGGATAAGGGCAAACAAAAATGAGTGAGTAAAACCCCGGTGCCCCCAAACGCTCTCGTAAGGAACTCCGTATGCGAATGCAATTACGTCAGCATCGGGAAGGATGGAGCATACCATCCCCAGCACCCAAAATTTCCAATTGATAATCGACTTGTTAAACGCTGATCCTACCGCCAGAGCGGAAAACGCATGTCCAAAAGCTGATGCCATCTAATCAATGCTGTTTTTATACTTAGACATATTAAGGCGAAATAAGTAGATTTACTGTACTCAACCTAACGATGAATACTTAACTTATGCTCCACCCAAGAACCCAGTTTGCTTCTCTAACTCTATTCACTGCGAATATCCGATATTGTGCTTCGGTAGCAATTATGCTATGTTGCCTCGGTCTGCTGATACCCTCCAAGGCTTTCGCTGATGGGTTTCGGGCCGCCGTAGTCAAAGTAGATATTACGCCCGAAACCCCTCAGATTCTGGCGGGGTACTCCCCCCGAACATCAATGGATATTCACGACCGGATCTTTCACCGGGTGGTGGCCTTGGACGACGGTACTACTCAGTTCTTCCTGATCTCCACTGAAATTGTGGGTATGTCGCCCGCCATGTATGACCGGGTAGCGGCAAAACTTGAGCAGGAGTACGGAATCAACCCTCAGCATCTATGGTGGACGGTTACCCATACGCACTCAGCTCCTAAGGTGGGCCCTCCGGGTTTGAGTTGTGTGTTTATGCCCGAACGCTGTCAGGATGAAATTGACCCGGCTTATACCTCTCAGATAGAGGAAAAACTGATTGGAGCCGTAGTTGAAGCCCGTGAGAAGTTGGCTCCGGCCCGCCTGGGAGTTGGTTGGGGGTTTGCCCAGGCCAATATCAACCGCCGGGCACTGGATGTTGATGGCGAGGCTTCGTTAGGCCTGAACCCCGATGGCCCGGTAGATCGGCGTATTGGCCTATTACGCATTGAGCAGGCCGACGGAGCACCCATCGCCTTGATTGCCAATTATCCTATTCACGGAACAGTTCTGGGGGGTGAAAGCTCCGTGATTAGCGGTGACGCTCCCGGAGTAGTTGCCCAGTACGTAGAAGAGAAAACCGGCGCTCCGCTGCTTTTCATTAATGGAGCCGCCGGCAACTTAGCTCCCATCTACAGTGTATATCCTAACCCTCGGGCCGGCCATCTGATGCAGTTCCGGGTGCTGTTGGGCGACAAGATCCTGGCGGCCAACCAAAAGATTACTTCTACTACGGATAAGATCACCCTAACCGCTGGTTCATTGACCGTTGAGACGCCCTTAAAAGAAGGGCTGGATATGTCAGATGAACTTGCCAACTACTCCCGCACTACCCTATCGGGAGATGAAGTAGTATTGTTACCCGTACGTTTCCTAAAGATCAACGAGGAAGTAGCTATTTGGAGCGCCCCCGTCGAGCTGTTTGTAGAGATTGCTAATGAAGTACGCGACCGCTCTCCTTTCCCCTATACTTTTTATTTTGGTTACAGCAACGGATGGCTGGGCTATCTGTTGACTCAGGAAGCCTGGGAACACGGCGGGTACGAGCCACGGGTTTCGCCCTTTACTCCGGCAGCCGCCGAAGACCTCACCGAATCGGTCGTAAGTTACCTTCAGGGCTATCCTGCTAAAGAAACAGACTCTGAAGTCGTGCGGCCCGATACGGAAGGAGTTTTGCGCTTAACCGCTGAGACTGGTCAGGCCATCGGGCCCGAGATCAAGTATATGCCGGAGTGGAAAGCTTTCGGTTGGTTTACCGCTGACGACCGGGTAGAATGGGAGGTAGAAACCGATCAGGCCGCTAATTACGAAGTACATCTGGAATGGTCGGTATCCGACGAAGAAGCGGGCAAGCCTTTCGTACTGGAAGCGAACAATGAACAGCTAAAAGGAGTAGTAGGCCGAACCGGCTCGTGGGAAGAATATAAAACCGAGAAAATCGGTACGCTACAACTGGCCGAGGGACGGCAAAAGGTAGTCTTCAAACCAGGCTCCTCTTTTGAAGGGGAAGCCCTGCTCGATTTACGAACATTAACCTTGATTCCGGTGAAGTAGCTACCTAGCAGCTAACCTCCTATTGTAAGCCTGGTTTGTTTGGCGATAATGGATATATAAAACAGCGATGCACGCTAGGCTTTCACCACGATGCCCAGCGTTTCCAGCAATTGAGGGTTATCCTTCATGGCAATGCGGGCAATCTGGCGGAATTCGGTCATCCACTCGTCCAACGCCTCAAGGGCGTATCCTTATACGGGGCCCAGTTACTCCGGTCGTAGTAATGGATATTAACCGCGACATCCAAAAGAAACTTGCCGATAATTACAAAGTAAGTCGTAAGGTATTCTCCATATTTCTTGAATTAGCTCAGAATATTCAATTTTATTCTGAAGAAAAGGTACACTATGCCGACCGCAACGATCGAGTAGGCACAATGTATGTAGTAGAAACCGAAAAGAAGTGTGCAGTAATTTGTAGCAACACGGTTAAGGCAGAAGACATGGAAGCCCTAGCTAAAGGCTGTAAGATGCTCAACTTATTGGATTCCGAGAAGTTACGTCAGCTAAAACGTATACAGCGACGGCGTGCCCCTAATGAAAAGAGCAAAAGAGCGGGAATTGGTATAATCCAAGCGGCCCTCCTATCTAGAAACTCTCTTCAAATTCACGAGCACAAGTTATGTTCTGATTATTCATTATTTACACTATCAGTATTAGTTGACAGATAACAACATGGAAGTAGTAAATTTAGAAAACCTAGAGATTCAAGGTGAAGAAGGAGTGTTCTTCATTCCTAAAGTGTATTTCAATGCAAATAGTGGTAAATGCCTAATGGAGGGAGAGGCGTTTCTGGAGAACACCTGGGAATTTTATGAGCAGCTGCTAAATTGGTTACGTAGCTATACGGAAACAAAGCGGCCCATTATCTTTGATTTCAGGATGTCATATTTTAATACCAGTTCTTCTAAAGGCATTTTAGAGATGTTGCTGTTACTCAAAGAATATCAAGACCAAGGAAATGATGTACAGGTAAATTGGTACTATCAGGAAAAAGATGTAGATATTCTGGAAGAGGCTCAAGACTTTATAGAAGATACTCAGCTAGATATGAAACTAATCGCTTATTAACATCATCCCCCCAAAGTACACTGATTCCATTGAATGTGTTTTCCTACCATTCCCTGAAATAAGAATAGGGCTACATAATAAGACAAGACTAACTCAATAATATTGCCTCCGGTTAATTGCCACGGAATCCCTACCGCCAGGTTCAGAGCGGCCAGAACAATAGCGGCTATCGTCCGCTTTCGACTTACACTGGCCAAATACACCCCGCTGGCTAACAAACCACAGTAGAGCGAAAAGTAAACGATGTTGTGGGTGGTGCTATAGAGTTAGGTTTAGTGTAACATCAGCATGGTAATTAGCACGTAGATTACTCGCCCCTTTACCCGTTCTATTGACTCTTGATTAACCTGAGAGTGTATCACGAGAGTGACGGTTTCAGCTAAGCATTCAGGAAATTATACAGCTTAGTCGCCCGGTTCGCCACCGACTTCCGAGTATCATGCCTTAGTTGCTCTAGCTGGGGTATCAGCCAATCTCTCAGACTGCTATTTTCTTTTGCCCAGTCAGCCAGAGTTTGCATGGTGTGGTTTAAGACAATCCAATCAGAACAATTTGTAAGGTTGCGTTTGAGAACTTCCGTAGCCTTTTGTTTTTGAATTGGGGACAAGTAAGCTTCCATTTTTTGCATAAGTTGTGCCAGTGTCCACTGAGCCGAAGGTTGATCAATTGCTGCTACCTCAGTTAGCAGGCGATCTAGGAAAGGTACCAGCCAGTCGGGGTGTGGCTGACATATTCGCTTCAGAGCATTGGATGTACGCAGCCGCACTACTTCATCGCTGCTGAAATAGCATTGATACAATTCCTCCAATAACTCAGGCCGGGCTAACACCTGATCAACAATTTCTATGGTGCGACCCAGCGAATTCGGGTGGCCGCCTTGTAACATTTTCTCGAAGGACATAGCACTCATCGGTTGACCTTTGTAGAAGTAGCGGCTATTCGGGTATTATTTATCCTATTTCTCGAAAGGGGTAAGCTAGCGATGCCGCTCTTCCAATACTTTAATTATCTGCTGCAGACTCATTCCCCGGGCCTCTAGCAATATCATTAGATGAAAAAGTAAATCAGCTGCCTCGTTCTTGAATAATTCGTCGTTGTCATCTTTAGCTTCAATGACCAGCTCAACCGCTTCTTCACCCACCTTCTGAGCTACTTTATTAATGCCTTGGCGAAACAACCGGGCCACGTAGGAATCAAGCTGCTCTTCCGTAGAATTAGCCAGTTCGTGTCGCGCCTTTATAATTTTGGTAAGTTGTTGAAGGAATTCAAGATTTGAAATCATAGTCATACTTTGTATTCGAGTGTTCAAAGTTATCTAACTTATGTGAACACAAGAAGATAACATACTACAAATAAGGGTAGGAGTGTTGAAAAAAATTTGCAACGAAGCAGCAGCGTTAGAAAAAACGGATTTATCCCTTACTGTGGTCAGTTTGATTATTGATACTCTCTGGCCGTCTGGTTAGCACAAAAGGGAATATCTTCCTCTCAAGGCTCAGGCGAAACTTAACTCAATGCTGAAATATTTCTGTAAAAAATCATCCGAGAAAAAAATTATTTCTTCCAGATAATTGAAATTTAATTGTTTAATATATTTCTTTAACAGAATTAAATTTTAAAATAATTGCTTATTGCCTAATTTATTCACTTCAAGAAAATTTGCTTTTCCGCATTTCCCTGCTTTTAGTCACCCTTAGCCCAGAAACAAGTAACGAAGATAACTTGACCAGACTACTATCAGGGTCGCTGACTTAACTTGACCCTCCGTAGACTAGTAACCGCCTTGAATTTCAGATCATTAGGTGTAAGTAACCATCATCAAAAGAATTACAAAACCAAACCCTGTCCTTACCTTCATAAAAATATCTACCGACATGAGAAACCTTCCTCTACTTTCTTTACTAACAGTGCTGGTTAGTATTGTATTTCCTCTTAACCTCGCTGCCCAGGAGCTAAATTCTGAGCATATGGATCAGCTCGAGTTTCGCCATATCGGGCCAATAGGCAACCGAGTTATATCCGTAGCAGGTATTCCTGAAAATCCGATGGTTTATTATGTGGGCGCTGCTTCCGGTGGTATATGGAAAACCACCGACGGGGGATTGCACTGGAACCCCATTTTTGATGATCAGCCGGTGCACTCTATCGGGGCGTTGGCCCTGGCAGAGTCTGATCCTGAAGTGGTTTATGCCGGTACTGGTGAGTCCTTCATTCGGTCCAATGTGTCTATCGGGAACGGTATGTGGAAGACCACCGACGGAGGAAGCCACTGGGAGCATATCGGCCTGGAAGAAACCGGGCGAATCAGCCGGGTAATCGTGCACCCCACGAATCCTGACATTGTCTACGCGGCGTCCTTGGGGCACTCCTATACCCCTCAGCCGGAGCGAGGCATTTTCAAAAGTACCGATGGGGGAACCACCTGGAGCCATGTACTGCATGTGAGCGACAGCGTAGGAGCCTCTGACCTGGTGATGGACCCGCAAAATCCTCGTATCCTCTTTGCCGGGATGTGGCAATTGTCAATTCGGCCCTGGACGCGTACCAGTGGCGGACCCGATGGAGGTATATATCGTTCTCTGGATGCCGGAGAAAACTGGGAGAAGCTGGAAGGAAACGGGCTTCCCGAAGGCGACGTGGGTAAGATAGCACTTAGCATGACCGCAGCTCAACCAGGACGACTGTACGCTCTGATTGAGACGGGGGATGGAGTGCCGCTCAATGGCGAACCTACCAACACTGGCGAACTGTGGCGTTCGGAGAATCGCGGTGACTCGTTTACCTTAATCAACTCTAACCGTAACCTGGGGGGAAGAGGTGCTTACTACACTCGTTTAAAAGCATCGCCTGATAACCCTAACGAAGTTTATTTTATGTCGAATAATTTCTATTACAGTATTGACGGAGGAGCAAACGCAACCGCTATGGAACGGGCGGACGCCCCCAACTGGGATCATCACGAAATGTGGATTGACCCCACCAACGGTGACCGACAGATTGTAGCGGCCGACGGGGGAATAGCCATTAGCCAGAATCGGGGTAAATCCTGGTTTCGGGCCCAAGTCCCCGTTGCTCAGCTATACCACGTTACCACCGACAATGCCATTCCCTACAATGTGTTGACCAACCGGCAGGACGGCCCCTCTATGAAAGGACCCAGCCGAACCCGAACGGGAGGTTTCCGGGGCGGGTTTATTCCGACTGGTCTATGGCACACTGTCGGCGGTGGAGAGAGTGGCTTCGCCACCGCTGATCCTACAAATCCTGATATTGTGTGGTCCAGTGCTTCGGGTTCTGGTGCCTTAGGAGGAGTAGTGGTTCGCTACAATGAAGAAAGCAAACAGTTTCGGCAGGTAGAAGTCTGGCCGGACAATCCGGCCGGCAGTCCCGCGGATGAAGTAAAATACCGCTTTCAGTGGACCTTCCCGCTGCATATATCTTCCCATGATCCTGATAAGGTTTATGTAACCAGTCAGCACGTACACCGCACCCAGAACGGCGGACAGTCTTGGGAGATTCTAAGCCCAGACCTCACCCTGAATGATCCTACCAAGCAGCAGTTCTCCGGAGGGCTAACCGGTGATAATATTGGGGTAGAATATGCCAACGTCATCTATGCCTTCGATGAATCACCCCTGAAGGAGGGCTTGTTCTGGGCGGGGACCAACGACGGGCTAGTACACATGAGTCAAGACGAGGGGCAAAACTGGGACAACCTTACTGAGAATGTCCCGGATATGCCCGAGTACGGTGCGGTGCGTAATATTGAAGCTTCCGCCCATGAGGAGGGAACCGCCTACATGACGGTAGACGCGCACGAGATGGGTAACTTTAAGCCCTACGTTTACCGTACCGGCGACTACGGTCAGAGTTGGCAAAAAATCACGAATGGCATCTCGGATTCAAAGCTTAGTTACTGCCGTATGATTAAGGAAGACCCTACCCGCCCTGGTATGCTCTACCTGGGTACCGAGAATGCATTATACCTATCGTACGACAACGGTGATACCTGGCAATCGCTGATGACCAACCTTCCCGCCAGCCCGATGTACTGGATGGATATTCCCGAGCATTTTAATGATCTGGTGGTGGGCACCTACGGGCGAGGCATCTGGATATTGGACGATCTTACTCCGCTGCAACAGTATACCGAGGCGGTAGCCACGTCGGATATGCACCTCTTCGCGCCTAAAGACGCCTATCGGTTTCATCCGGTGTCTACCACCATGCAGTTTTACCCCAGTGCCTCGGCGGGTACGGATCCACCTTTTGGAGCTTCTTTGCACTATTGGTTATCCGAGGATAAGGCCGAGGCCATGAAAGACAGCGTCTCGCTAGTCTTTACTACGGAAACCGGAGATACAGTACGAACGATGAAACACCAAGGGAAAGCCGGTTTCAACCGCGTTTGGTGGGATTTTTATGACGATCCTACTACCGAATTAGTGATGCGTACCAAGCCTCGCTACGCCGAATGGGTGTCTTTGGACGATGACCGAACCCGGGAACCTCCGTTTTCCCCTATGTCGCATATGGTGCCTCCGGGAACCTATCAGGTACATCTGGTAATTGGAGACGAAGTACAAACGCAGTCACTCAAGGTACTGAAGGACCCTAACTCAGAAGGCACGGAGGAAGATATTCAACAACAAATGGAATTGTTGGCCAAGATCAAAGCTGATTTTGAGGAAATTTCGCTGACGGTAAATGAGATCGAGCTGATTCGCCGTCAGTTGCTGGATATGAAACCTATGCTAAAGGGAGCCGGAAGCGAAGTTAAGGAGATGTTCGCTACGGTGGATAGCACAATTCTGGAACTGGAAAACGAGATAATTCAGCTCAAGACTACCGGATTCGGGCAGGATGGTGTTCGTTTTCCGGGTAAACTAATGAAGAAACTAGCTTACCTGTCTTCCGCTGTAGCAACTGCCGATTTCAGTCCGCCGGATCAACACCAAGAAGTATATGAGGAATTACACGCCCGCTGGGAGGATGTGGAAGGAAGATGGAATACCTATAAAGAAGGTTCGCTCAATGAGCTGATTACCAAATTGCAGGAGAACGAGATCGGCCCGCTAGTCAGTCAATAAAAATAGCATGCTGCTATTGAAAAAAGCAAAGTATACTTAATTCAGTCGCATCGGAATATCTCTGTCTTGCAGATATTGTTTGAGTTCGGGAATAGGAATTTCGCGAAAATGGAATATGCTGGCGGCTAAGGCAGCGTCGGCATTTCCTTGCGTAAATGTATCATAAAAGTGCTCTTTCGCTCCGGCACCACCCGAGGCGATTATTGGAATGGATAATTCTTCGGACATCCGGGCGGTAAGCTCGTTGGCAAACCCCTGCTTGGTGCCATCATGATCCATAGATGTCAGCAGAATTTCACCGGCACCCCGATCCTGCACCTCATGGGCCCAGGCGAAGGTTTCCCGCTCGGTAGGTGTACGTCCGCCGTGGGTATGCACAATATGCTTTCCGTCAACGTAACGAGTGTCAATCGCCACTACGATACACTGGCTACCGTAATTGGCCGAAAGTTCGTTGATCAGTTCGGGTCGGCGCACTGCCGCTGAATTGATGGATACTTTATCGGCACCCGCGTAAAGTAGCGCCTCTACATCTTCTTTCGTACTAATTCCGCCGCCTACCGTAAAGGGAATATTCACCTGCTGAGCCACGTGGGTTACCAACTCAATTAGAGTTTTTCGTTTCTCCACGGTAGCGGTAATATCCAGGAATACCAGTTCGTCGGCACCCTCATCGGCGTAAATCTTCGCTAATTCTACTGGGTCGCCCGCATCACGCAGTTGGACAAAATTAATGCCCTTTACGGTACGACCGTCTTTTACATCCAGGCAGGGTATGATTCTCTTTGTGAGCATATCTATTTGAGTGTGTAATGTGCAATGCCGCCATGAACTGTGTTAAAAGTCAAGCGATTTGAGCAGTTTCTTCTCGCGCTGGATG
>CAZKCO010000055.1:0-25641 GCA_964551335.1 uncultured Roseivirgaceae bacterium | reverse complement strand
TACAAAATATGAAAAAAACTATACACCAACGCTTGCTTAATCCATAGAAATCGGTGCAATCAACGGTTAATTGTATACTGCATTGAGTAAGCTATGACAAAGAAGAACGCACCACCTAAGTCAGCTACCCGCTTCTTGCGCTGGTATTGCCGCCCGGAACTGCTGGACGAAGTGGAAGGCGACTTGTGCGAGCTCTTCCAGCGAAGGGTAGAGAGAAAAGGGTTACGACGAGCCCAGCTACGCTACTGGCTGAATGTGATGATGTTTCTACACCCTAATTATATCCGAAGGCGAAAACATTACCCAACTAATCATACTGCTATGTTTAGAAATTATTTGAAAGTAGCCGGCCGAAATGCCATAAAGCACAAATTCTACGCAACTATTAATGTACTAGGATTAGCTATCGGCATGACTTGTTGCCTGCTGATTTTCCTGTACGTCAACCAGGAATTAAGTTACGATTCCTTCCATACTAAAAGTGATCGCATCTACCGGCTGGTAACTGATATTAAAACACCAACAGAAATTATTTTTGAGGGAATTACTTCAACCCCAATGGCGGCGTACATGAAAGCCGACTTTCCGGAGGTAGAGGATATGGTTCGTATTGACGATGCTCAGTTCTTACTACGACGGGGCGATGAAGTTTTTCAGGAGGATAACGCCATGCTGGCTGATTCTACCTTCTTTAACGTTTTTAGTTTCAATCTGCTTCGGGGCAATCCGGAAACTGCCCTGAAAGCTCCGTATAGTCTGGTGCTAACCGAAGATGCGGCAAAAAAATACTTTGGTGACGAAGACCCGATGGGGCAGCGCATCATTCTGGAAAATGAATACGACGCAACAGTAACCGGGGTGATGCCCAATATACCGGAAAACTCAAGCTTCGATTTTGAGGTGCTGATTTCTATGTCTACCCGCCTGGAAGACGCAGCTCCGCAACTTAATGAGCAGTGGGGCAATTTCACCAACACTGCCTACGTGTTACTTACCGAGCAAACTAATCCCCAGACACTAGAGAGAAAGTTGCCGGACTTTCTATCCAACTACATTAGTGAGAACGATCGTAACGAAGGGATGAACTACACTTTGTTCTTAGAGCCGTTATCGGAAGTCTACTTCTCCGACCGAGGGGGCTTCAAAACCGGCAACATCACCAATGTCAAGATATTCTCTATCATCGCGGTATTTATCTTACTGATTGCCTGCATCAATTTTATGAATCTGGCTACCGCCCGGGCTACCGAAAGAGCCAAAGAAGTGGGGATTAGAAAAGTGGTGGGGGCCATCCGGCGTCAACTCACCACCCAGTTTCTTTTTGAGTCGGTTTTACTCAGCTTGATAGCGGTTCTCTTGGCCATACTACTCAGCGAGCTACTACTACCAACCTTCAACCAGCTTGCCGGTAAGACGGTAGCCGACAGTATATTTCAGAATTTTTACTATTTGCCTGCTTTCATCGGGATTGCCCTGGTAGTAGGGCTGTTAGCCGGAATTTATCCCGCATTAGTTCTCTCTCGCTTCAAATCGGCCGCCATTTTGAAGGGGCGCTTCAGCAGTAGCCAAAGTGGGGTGGCACTACGCAAAGCCCTGGTAGTAACCCAGTTTGCAATGTCTATCATTTTAATCATCGGTACAGCGGTGGTCTATGTACAGCTAGATTATATGCGCAATCAATCCCTGGGTTTTAAAAAAGATCAAATGTTGGTGATTGATTTTCGGAATGATGGTGCAGTTCAGGAGAAGATAGAAACTTTCAAACAGCAGCTAGCAAACCATCCTCAGGTACAGTCCGTATCGGCTTCATCCAGTGTTCCTGGTCGGAATAACAGTCATGCGTATTCTGAGATAGAGAACCTTACCGGGGATATGCAGCCGAGTAACGTCAACCTGTTTTATGTAGACGATGAATTCCTCAAGCTGTATCAAATGGAGCCGGCTGCCGGAAGACTTTTCTCTGAAGAATTTACGGCTGATTCTTCGGCATTGGTAGTGAATGAAGCCTTGGTCGCGAGTTACGGTTATGCCGAGCCAGAAGATATTATTGGAAAGCAGTTTTCGCAGTGGGGAGTAGAGGGTGAGATTGTAGGCGTTATCAAAGACTATCACTTCCGATCCTTGCAGCAGGAAATTGAGCCTATGACCATCCGTTTAGATGACACTTTCACTCGCTATTTATCTCTTGCGATCAATTCAGATGATATCCCGGCTACTCTGGCTGCATTAGAGGAGACGTGGCAAAACCTGGCCCCTCAACGCCCGTTCGAGTTCTTTTTCCTGGATGAGTCTTTTGACCAACAGTACCGGGCGGAAGTTCGCTTCGGTCAGCTTTTCCTCTATTTTGCCGGGTTAGCTATCTTTATTGCCTGCCTAGGTTTACTAGGATTGATCTCGTACACCATCGTTCAGCGGACCAGAGAGATAGGCGTTCGTAAGGTGCTGGGAGCCACCGAAAGCAGTATTGTCCGACTGTTATCCAAGGATTTCTTGATGTTGATACTCATCGCTTTTGTGATTGCTACTCCCATTGCCTGGTACACCTTGCAACAGTGGCTGGCTGATTTTCCGTACCGTACTCCGATGCCCTGGTGGGTGTTTGCCCTGGCGGGATTGACGGCCACATTCATTGCGATGCTTACGGTTAGCTTCCAGTCGGTAAAAGCGGCGGTGAGCAATCCGGTAGATGCTCTACGTAGTGACTGATATTGGTTGTGGTTGATGATGGTTATGAAGGTTTGTTAGGTAATAAGTACACTGGCTTCTCCGGCTCGCTGTTTCAGGGCGGTTTCCACTCCGGTAGCAATTTCGCTGACGATCTTATTTTGGTTCTGCTGGGCTAACCGCTCCTTTTCTTCTTTTTCTGGATCTTTCTCCGGGTATCCCCCCAGCAGGCTTCTCATAATTTCGGTGCGAATCTCTCCGTCGGCTTTAGCTGCCTGTTTGCGAACGTTGTTCTCTAGTAGGGAACGAGGATACATCTGTCGAACCAGGCGGGGCAGGCTCATGTCCATCACTCTTTCAATAGCTATGGCTTTGGCAGCCTCGCCAAAAACCCACAAAATGACGCCCGCAACAATTACCCCCAAGGGTCCGGTAGGTGCCAGTAAAACAATCCCGCCTCCGAATAACAAAGAGCTAATGACAAAGCTCACCGCACCCAGTACTGCACTCATAATGATTCGCGCCGTGCCGAACAATACTTCTTCCGGGTCGGTGGTTGGGTTAGGGTGAGTAGGGTCGAAGGGGGCCTTGGGGATATCCAGAACATCAGCATCAAGGTTGTATTTTATGCAGATAGGTGCCGTAATTTTATGCAGATCGTTTTCAATCTGCCGGTACCAGCCGGTAAGGGCTTCTAATACATGTTTATGTCCTTCTTCCGAATTATGCCAGGCCTCCATACGATTAGAGATATTTTCGGCAATATCTCTCAGTGTACCTTCGCCGGAGCTGCGCCAGTGAAGAAACTCCGGAAGAAAGAATCGCTCGGTAGTATCATCGGCCACGGCGTCAGCAATAGCCTCCGCAAAAGAATCCATTCGTTTCTGGATCACATCATCAACGGTAGAAGAACTAATCAGCTCATTAACTTCCTTCAAAAATGCCTGGGTACGATACCGGATGGAACCAGCCAGGGCCAAACCAATAGAAATAGTGTGCTCCGGTTCCGGAGCACGTCGTACCGAAGAAGGGGCGGCGAAAACATCTTTGGTAATCTCTTCTATAAAATCCATCCGGGCCGCACCGCCGGTTAATATTACAATGCGAGGAGGCTCGCCCGAAAGTTCTTTAATGCTACGCAATGAGGCTTCCAGATCAGCTCTAAATCGAGCTCGCCACGAAACCGGAGATTTTCCGAGTGATTCTTGCGGGGTGTCTAGGGCCTTTTCAAAGTCATCAGCCGAGAGAAAAGCTTGCAGTTTCAGCGGTTTATCAACATCAGACCAGTAAGTAATATTGATCTCAATAGGCGGACCGGGCTGTAGTGCCGAAGGATCACGAAAATAATCTTCTTTGGCTTCACGAAACTTCCAAACCGTTCGGTGATATTCCCCCGTATGCTGGTTTAACCAATCCTCTATCTCCTTACGATCAGGGCTCGCCTGTAGGGCAATTTTCATTAACTGATACTCAATTAAAGATGCGCCCAGCGCATAGGTATTACCTACGGGTAATTCGCCAGGATCAAGATCCCAAACGAAGGTAAAATCAGTGGTAGAAGACCCTAAGTCTATGATAAGCACTGATTCGCGAATCTCACTGCTGTTCAACTGCTTCTCCTCCTTCATGGTAATGAAGGCTGCTCGGGACTCTCGCACCAGCATGGCCTGCATATTGGATACTTGCTCACTCAGTAAGGTACCGTAAGCCAACCGTTGGGCATCAGACCAAGCAGAAGGGCAACCAAACACTACCAGGGTAGTAGGATTAAAAGCGATAGTACTGTTATTGATCCGAAGCTTATTGATGGCTTCGTTAACAAAAATCCGTAAGGCAGCTGAAACCTGCTGATTACTCACCTCAGCGCTCTTGAATTGCTGTACCTGATCCCTCACATCCTGCCGAAAAGCATCTTTACCGATTACAATAGAGCCATCGGTTCTGGTTCCTAATGCTGTAGGAATAACCTTTGTCCCCTTCACCAACTCTAAAGGTTGCACTCTTCCGCCCGTAGCAGCTACTCGTGCCGCCGATGTATCGCCGTGCCCCAGGTCAAATCCGACAATTTCTTTGGTTTCGGCAATAAGTTCGGGGCGTTCTAATTGTTCAAGAGATTTGATTTTGTCCATTTTTACTTTTTGAATGCTTAGGTGATAGGAACTAAAACTACCCCTTCGCGAACTAGTTCACCTTGTTCATCCACCAAAGCCGGTAGCAAGGTATGATACTTCTTAACACCAGCCGGTCGCTCTTCAAAAAGATGGGACTGCTCTCGGGAATACTCTACCGGAGTTATTTTGGCATTGAAAAGGATTCGGATAGCATCGCCAGCCAGGTCATTAGCCTCTTTTTCGGGATGAGAGGTGATACGATGAGATGCTAACGCCTGAAGCAACTCAAATGTCCGTTTCGGCTCAAGTTCAGGATGATCGCTTTTTTCTTCCTCGGGTTCGTGCGCCAGGCTGGCAGCCGCTAACAGTTCATCAGCTACCCGGAGAGCGTGGGAGATTTTTTTGTCCAGCATCGCCCCATCTACGTAAAGGTTCACTTTCGGCGTAAGTACCTTAGCTGATTCTGATCCGGAAGATGTAGCGCCTACCGCTGCTAAAATGGCGATTACAATAAACATTACCACCGGTAAAATCGCTGGCTCCGGGTCATTGGTTAAAATAAGAACAACCGCTAAGATGCAGGCTACAGCTACTGTCCACAGAAAAAATATAGGTCGGGAACGAACCGAACCGGTAAATTTTGCTAATCCCTTGCTTCCTCCGCCACTTACTTTTCCGGGTTTAAGGGAAGAAGTGGTAGCATTAACTGCAACTAATGTTTGACTAGCCCCGGCTACTGTATTAAGCACATGGTGTATCAGATATACGGGTACGTCGCTAGTAGCTATTTTATCAGTGTAAGGCCGCTCTAGGTCTCGGATAAAACTACTGACTTTATTTGCAGCATCATCAGGAGATTGCTTATCTAAACTGGCAAAAAGATTTTCTTTTCTTTCTAAGTAAAGCCCTAATAGGGAGGCCCTAGTGGTACCTTCAGACTGATCTTCTTTCATTACACTTGATAGGTAGGCTAGGTAAAAGTTATGTAATACTTATCTCATTTACAAACTACGTTATCCTGCTGGTTCAAAGACTGAAGCCTAGAAGTGAAGCTACAATCTAATACGTTCAGCCCCGTCGGGGGAGCTGAACGTACCACGAACCAAGAGTTCAGTATAGTAACTACATCAAATCAGTAGTAGTAATTGCGAGTATTAAGCAGAAAAACTACTTAAAGTGAGGCTAGTTAGTACAAACTCAATCGCTGTTAGTACGAGCGATTGAGCTGTTAATTTGTTTTAAGCCATTAGTTTCTTATTAACCAACTTTGCTTTAGTATTATTCCGGTGCGTTGGCTCCAATATCGCCTTGCGCAACAATCGTAGCCAAATCATCAGGGCTTAGATGAACGTTGATATAGCCATCAAATTCAATAAGCTCGGCATAGCTTATATTGATGTTGTTATCGGTTCTGGCTACTGAGGTTTTGCTTAGCCCGGTAGCTCCCTCCACATTCGTTAAACTAATGGCAATACCTCCGCCTTCTTCGGCTGAGTTGTAATGAATGTGGGCCGGGTGATCTCCTTCATCAGGAGTACCGGTTAGAACTAGAGAAACCAATGAAGTGCCATCCTTTCGCTGGGCGAACGTAGCCGTTCCACTTACTCCCGACATATCTACATCGTTCAGGGCGTAAGTAACTGACTCGCCGGTGAGAGCGTTTGCTCCAACATCACCCTGAGCCACAATCGTACCCAAATCAGCTTCACTACGGTGAACGTTAATATAGCCATCGTAATCCAGTAGTCCTTCGTAGGTGATTGGTGTTTCATCATCGAAGGCTGCTACCTGAGTTAAACTCATTCCAGTGGCACCATCCACATCCGTCAGGCTGATAGCAATACCGCCCCCTTCAGCCGCGGAGTTTACGTGAATATGGGCCGGGTGGATTCCATCTTCCGGCGTACCTTCTAACTTTAGCTCCACCAGTGTAGTACCGTTATTCCGCTGCGAAAAGATGGCCTCCCCTTTAATCGTAGGTATCGCAAATGAGTCTAATGCGTAGGTAACCGTCTCGCCGGTAAGAGCATTCTGACCGATATCACCCTGCGCTACGATGGTTGCCAGGTTTTCAGCACTCAGATGCACATTAATATATCCGTTATAGTCCAGCAGTTCTTCGTAGGTGATGGGAGTACCGTCATCCAGCGTGGCTACGTTGGTCATGCTCATACCGGTAGTGCCATTTACTGGAGTAAAGGAAACTACGATTCCTCCGCCTTCCGCTGCTGTGTTAGCGTGAATGTGAGCCGGATGTTCGCCGCCTTCGGGAGTACCTTCTAGCGCGAGGGTTACCAGAGTTTCGCCGCTCTGCCGCTTTTCAAAAATCGCTTCGCCCATAATACCATCCACTTGCCGCTCCATCAGTGGATACGTTGTAACGTCGCCGGTAAGTTCGTTTATTCCAATATCACCCTGCACAATTAGCGTAGCCAAGTTTTCGGCGCTCTCATGTACGTTTACGTAGCCGTCGAACTCCAATAGTTCACTATAACCAATGTCCGTCCCTTCGTCGGTAGCCTCAATATGGGTCATACTCATGCCGGTAGTGCCGCTTACGGGGGTAAAAGAAATAGCGATTCCTCCGCCTTCAATGGCAGCGTTGTTATGAATATGGGCCGGATGACTAGCCCCTTCGGTCAGGTTTTGTACGCTATCTAAGGTAAGTGTGGCCAAGGTAGCTCCGCTTTTACGCTCAGCTAGCCGCAGCGACCCGGTGGTTCCGGAATTATCTCGCTCACCCAAAAAATAGTCTTGAGAGGTGCCGGTCAACTCATTTCCCCCAATGTCGGCCTGAGCTATGACAGTAAGATCATCGGGGCTACGGTGTAAATTGATGTGCCCATCAAACTCCAGCAACTCATCATAAGTAATGGCTGTTCCCGCGTCGGTTTGGGTAATGGTGGTAGTACTTTGGCCGGTAGTACCTGATACGGTTACTGACTCTAGCGAGATTACTATATCACCACCCTCCAACACTGAGTTGGCATGAATGTGAGAGGGGTATGTATTCCCATCTTCCGCTCCGGCTAAGAACAGGGTCGCTTCAACAGAGTTATCATCGTTCTGAACGAATCGGACAAAAGCATCAACCTGAGAGTCGTTGATGGGAGTTAGGCGGTATCCTTTAAATGGGCCAATTGGGTCGGGTACCGTAAGTTCATCGTCTTCGCCACAAGAGGTTAAAAAGAAGAGGAAACCTACAGTAGCCAGTAGTGATACAAGCATGTTCCCTTTAGTAGCAATAAAATTCTTCATTACATTTAGGTATTAAAAGTTGATACGTTGAGATAACTGCCCAAATAACTGGAATTAGTGTGAGTTGTTTCTTCATCTACATTTTCAATATTATGCTCTAGATGCAGGATAGTGTCTTTTCAATACAACTATCAATGATTTTATGAAATTTCTTCTGTTACAATTAGAGCCATTATTTGGGGAGATTTACTGAGGGTAAGCCTCAATTAAGGTTTTTACAACTGCTGCCTGCTTTAAACCACAAAGCCTCAAGAGAATAAATGGCTAGAAGTATTTGCCGGACTCGACTAAATTTTTTGGTATGTGTTCGAAAACTGATAGTATCCGCTCGATTTGTGTTATCGCACTTCAGGTCATAACCGTAATGTTGCCCGTTATATTTGTAAGTGAGCCTGCTCAATTTTACGGTACTCGTTCACGATTTTTTTAGTAATGTTAATGATAATAAGTTAAGAGAACTTGCATGAGTGAACAGACTGCGCCTGTTATCTACCACGTAGACGATTCTCCAGTAGATCAGCTAATTATTAAAAAAATGTTCGAGCGAGAAGCCCCTCACTTGGTGATTTATCAATTTTCTTCGGTTCCTAAAATAATGTCCGCTTTGCTTTCGGAAGAAAGACCTATGCCTCGTTTATTGCTTGTGGACCTTCACCTTCCTCAGACGATGGGATGGGATCTTATCGAAGCAGTAGAAGGGTTTGAGGTATTTCCGGTGAAAATAGTTGTTGTTACTAGTTCTATCTTTCCTGCCGATCGGCAGCGAGTCCGCCAATACTCAATGGTTAGCGATTTCAAAACTAAGCCTCTCTCCCGAAATGATGTACACGACCTACTGGCCCATATTGATTAATCGCCTTCACCGTAGCGCATAAACTGTTCGTCTACGTAACACCAGGCCCACTGCTCGCCCGGCTCAGCCGAGATGATAACCGGATGCTGGGTAGCACGATAGTGTTTGGTAGCGTGTTGATTAGGTGAACTGTCGCAACAGTGCGTGCCGCCGCAGGTCTGGCAAGTACGGAGATGCACCCAAGTATCGCCGGTTTTTATGCATTCCTGGCAGACCAGTTCATCAGCAGTTTTTAGCGCCGCCGGATCAAAGTGTTCGCAGGGTGGTTTGGCCATAAAATTTTAGTGTTATGGTGTTTGAGTATTATAGTGCTTTAGTTACTGGTGCCCATAATTACAGTAACACCAAAACACTCTAAGTACAATCAGAAAAGTACTGACGGGTAGGTGAAGAAGGCAGGAACATCCCCGCTGGAGGCCGTTAGCGGTTGGCAGCAGTATCCGCCACCGGCCTCCCGTCTACTATTCGTCAGAACCTATTTGAAGGTACTTAGTACATTAAACTTGATGTTGTACATCACGGGCGAGTTTCACGCGTAACGATGAACCCTCGTCGCTCACTACCACTACTCTTTCTCCCTGATTAATGTAATCGCCGCGAGTGTAAGCATCCAGGAGTTCATCACCAATCAGAATCTTTCCGCTGGGGCGTAGCACAGTATAAGCTTCTCCTTCCTTTCCTAGAAAAGAGCCAACTTTGAAGTTGGAGGTATAACCTTCGGTACTGGACTGAATACCCTGCAAAGCTACTCGCTTGAAGAAGTTAGTATTGGTAAGCCGTACTCCTCCAAAGAACATGAGTAGTATACCTCCAAAGAAACCGGCCAGGATAGTAGCTAGCGCCTGGGTAATATCGTTAAAGTCTACGAAGAAGAAATCAAAGTTATTATTGTTCAGCATCATCAGCACCAGCGCGCTTACTACTAATAAGATACCGGCAATACCAGCAATACCAAAACCGGGAATTACAAAAACCTCCAGCGCAACAAGCGCTATTCCCAGAAATAATGCGGCAATCTCCCAGTTAGCGGCCAACCCATTGAGATAGTAAGGAACTAAGTACAATATTAAGGCTATAAAGGCAGCAATAATTGGGAAGCCCACTCCGGGAGTCTGCAATTCAAAGTACAGCCCCCCAATCATAACTAGAATCAGTAATCCGCTTACGAAAGGATTGAGGAAAATAGAGACAATTTTATTGACGGTGCTTACCTGATAGGTGGTGAGCTGATAATTTTCTACTCCGGCTTGAGCCAGCAGGTCTTCAATACTACTCACCTCAGCTTCAGCAAAGCCATACTTCAGGGCTTCGGAAGTAGAAAAAGTTATTACTTCTCCCTCTTCCGATACTCCCTCTACTTCCAGATTTTCGTCAACCATTGCCTCGGCAATCTTTGGGTCGCGGCCGGTAGCCTCCGCCGTAGAACGCATAATTGAGCGCATGTACGATTGATACTTATCGGGAGCCGCCTCTCCGGTGCCCCCGTTGACTACAGTTGCTGCGCCAATACTAGCGCCAGGTGCCATGTAAATACTATCGCAGGCCAGGGAGATTAGTGCTCCGGCCGAAGCGGCGTCTTTATTAATAAATACGTACACCGGCTTTTCGTATTCCAGCAGCCGGGTACGAATATCGTCGGCATCGTAAAGAGCACCACCGTAGGTGTCCATATCGATGACGATGTAATCAGCCCCGGTTTCGGTAGCCTCATCCAGAGCGAGGTTCACGTAGTAGCTCGTGCGGGCGTCAATCTCCGAACGGATCTCCATCACAAACACCTGGGCTTCACCGGTGTTAGTCGATTGGGCGGCCAGGGTTAGTAAGCCTAAGAATCCGGCCAGGGTAAAAATTATTCGTTGTTTCATATATCCGGCGCTCCTTTCTTGTTAGGTAAAAGCCAGGGCATCATAAGCATTATTTATCAGGCTTATATTTACCCTTTTGTAGTATACGTAAAAAACCGTAGTCTTGCCAAAAAAGTTGAATCCAACCTTTCGCTTTGCATTTCCGGCCCCGATCTGGAAAACCATTACGGATGCTACGGCCAACCATCTCTTTCTAGAGCTGCGCGATTCCGAACGGCACCACGTAGGGTTTGCCGGGATTGATCTTACTACAGGCACGCTACTATGGACTGATGCAGCCAAAACTACCTCCTCACCAGCAGTTGATTTCGGATTAGCCGATACTTGGTGGGTGACCCTCCACAGTGCGAGCCGCTATTATCTGCTGCTTCAATCCTTCACCGATACGCATAATCCCGAGAAAAAGTCTTACTATGCCATTGACATCGCTTCCCGGCAAATGGTCTGGCAATCGGAGCAGTTTCAGGTAGTGGAATTGGGTGATGATACACTGGTGGGCTACATGGCTAACGATGAAGCCCGCCGCCTAACGCGCATCACACTGCCCGAAGGGATGAAAACCGAAAATTTAGCTGAGCAGAAAAAGCTGGAAGGAAAGAATAAAAGTGTGGTTCAGCCGTTTTTTTATACAGAAAATCAACCTTATTTCAGTACGGTAGCTAAATTTGTGGAGTCGCTGCAACTAGGCTGCCCGGTAAGCGGATGTGAGTATCTGGAACACAGTAATTATATCGTTATCGCTTACTACGTACCGGATAAAACCGCAGAAAAGGATGGATTGGCGAACTATTTGCTTATACTAGACCGGCACGGAAAAGTACTATTGCACGAATGCTTAGAGAAATCGGTACCGCAGCCTGGGTTAGGTACTTTTTTTGTCGCTCAACATCAACTTATTGTTGTTCAACACCAACGTCAATTAGTGAGTTATGCCTTATCGTAACTACGTTTTCCTGCTGTTACTCATCTCACCTATGATCTCCTGGGCCGGTTCATTGTCGGTCGATTCGGTAGGTACGGAGCGCCGCAATGGTGAAACCTTTGTACTACATCGGGTAGATCAGGGGGAAACGCTATTTTCTATCACTCGTCGCTACGGCGTAACTATCCAGGACATTAAAGCACTGAACCCGGAAATCGACATCAATCAGCTGGCTATTGGCGACACTCTGCGTGCCCCACTGTTTCCGGAACTGAGCCGGGGAGAAAAAACGCTGCATACGGTAGAGGAGGGAGAAACGCTTTATCGTCTGGCCAAGCAATACGAAGTAACTACCGATAATATCAGAACCTGGAATACCCTGGGCCTGGAACCACTTAAGATTGGGCAGGTAATCGTTATTTATCAACCTCAGCCGGAGGAAGAACTGCCCGATCCTGACCGCTATGTGACGCATCAGGTAAAAGAAGGCGAAACGCTCTACGCTATCTCCCGGGCCTACCAGGTTTCGGTAGCTGACCTCATGGAGCGAAACAGTCTGGAGACCGAAAGCATCAGCCTGGAGCAAGTGCTCACCATTCGGGAGAAGAACCCAGTGCCGGTACCTGTAGTGAAAGTAGAACCTACCGCCAGCACGGTGAGTACCCCTGTTCGCCGCATTAGCCGCTCCGAAGCCCTGCATATGGAGAAAGAACACTACGAACGCATTCAACGGGAAGAGGCGGAGACGCTAGCCTCCTACAAGAAAGTATCCAGCAATGGTTTTGCTTCGGTGATTGAAGGCAAGCTGAATACCAAAAAGTACTTAGCTCTACATCGGTCGGCCCCCGTCGGTACTATTCTGCGCGTCCGCAACGAAATGAACGACATGAGCATCTTCGTGCGGGTAGTCGGCAAGCTTCCTGACACCGGAGTGAACAACAACCTGGAAATTCGCCTCACTCAGTCGGCCTACGACAAGCTAGGCGGCATCAACGAACGTTTCCCGGTAGAGATTACCTATGTGGAGTAGCTCATAATTGTCCCTTTATCATACTACTAGCCAGTAAGTATTAGAGTCCGTACTCGAGTACAATACACTTGTTTCTAAACCAACCTGGAATTTATTAAGTTGTATTTTAGTTTAGTCAGTAGTTCAATCAATACCCTATTAGCCTTTATGTCGCAAAACCAAACTACCTTTAAGAAAATTCTTAACTACATCTGGACCGGTATCTTCTCGGTTTTCTACCCCATCATTATGGCATTTTCGCTAATGTTTGTAGGGCTGGTCTGGTTGTTCTCTACGCTATCCTGGTTACTCTCTGCGTTGGTACGCAAACTTCGTCCCGGCAAAGGTGAGGCAACCCCTCGGCCCGCTACTCCCGATTGGCAGTCGTTTTTAAAAGGGGATCATCTGCGGGTTGAGCGTTTACTGAAAGAAGAAATTATGTTCGGCCCGGCCTACTACAAGCTACGAGCTATTCCCAACAACGTAGAGTCGCTGGCGAAAGACTTTTTCGGCGATTTTAAGTATCCCTGCTTCGACGGAGTACTACTGCAGAAATTCAATACCGTAGTTCCCAAAGAACTTCCCGACTTCGATCTGGTCTTTCTGAACCTGAAAACCGGTCAGCTAAAGTATATTGAAACGATTAAATCGTTTAGCTGGAGCATTGAGGAATCAGGCCGAGGTGTTATCGTTACCTGGCAGGACGGAGAAGAGCAGCACGAACTGCGGCTGACGCAGGAGCGCTTACTGCATGCCTAAGTTTGAAGAGCTTCGCGATTTTTTAGAAGAACAGTACGACCAATATAATCGCCCGGCTTTTATCGAGAGCGATCCGATCAGTATTCCGCATCAGTACCGGAAAAAGCAAGATATTGAGATTAGCGGCTTCGTAGCGGCGGTGCTGGCCTGGGGGCAACGAAAAACCATCATTAACAAATGCCGGGAGTTTTTCTCCTACATGGATAACGCACCGCATGATTTTGTGCTGTACCATCAGGAAGATGATCTAAAGCCTTTCTTAGATTTCAAACACCGTACCTTTAACGCTACCGACGCCCTCTACTTCATTGCGTTCTTTCGCCACTTTTACCAGCAACATGATTCTCTGGAGGACGCATTTTACCAAGGCATGAATACCGATTCATTGACCACCGAAGCCGGACTAATCAATTTCCACAACTTATTCTTCAGCTTACCGGATTACCCTCAGCGTACCCGCAAACACATAGCCACGCCCGAAAGAAATTCTGCCTGCAAACGGCTGAATATGTACCTACGCTGGATGGTGCGCCACGACAACCGGGGAGTAGACTTTGGTCTCTGGAAAAAAATTCGCCCCCAACAACTGGTTTGCCCCTGCGATGTGCACGTAGACCGTGTAGCCCGTCAGCTAGGGTTAATCACTCGCAAGCAAACCGACTGGCATACCGCAATAGAACTTACCGAAAACCTGAAAAAGTTTGACCCGGCTGACCCAGTAAAATATGATTTTGCTCTATTTGGATTGGGAAGTGATAGTTAGTCACTGGCGCCCGCCGCGCGGTTACTTGTATCTTTTAACAATCTATTTTTCAAATCTATAGCTTCTAACATCCAACTTCTAAACTCATGAATTACAACACCATCATCTTCGACCTCGGCGGAGTACTGATTGACTGGAATCCGGAATATCTGTACCGGAAGATTTTTGATGACGAAGCCAAGATGCAGCGATTTCTGACTGAAGTCTGCCACAGCGACTGGAACCGGGAGCAGGACCGGGGCCGCCCGTTTGCCGAAGCTGTAGAGAAACTTACCGCAATATATCCTCAACACGAAGCAGAAATCAGCGCTTACCACCATCGCTGGGAGGAAATGCTGGGGGGAGCGATTGAAGAGAATGTAGCGGTGCTGGAAGATTTACGATCAAAACCGGAAATTGACTTGTACGCCATCACTAACTGGTCAGCCGAAACCTTTCCCATTGCCCAGCGGGAATACCCCTTCCTTCAGTATTTTCAGGATACGGTAGTTTCGGGCGAATTAAAAGTGGTAAAACCCGATGCCCTTATCTACCAAACGCTTCTTGACCGCCAACCGAAAATTGTCCCTGAGCAATCCATCTTCATCGATGACGTAGCCGAAAACATCGCCGGAGCCGAAGCTTTCGGCATCCGAGGCATTCACCTCACCCCTGCTACCAACCTGCGAGCAGAACTGGAGAAGCTAGGCGTTTTTTAATCACTTCTCGTCATCCCCTTCCACGTCATTCCTGAAGTTCTCGGAACAAAGTGAAGAGGGCTATCAGGAATCTCGAGCATCATTGTAGCGAGATTCCTGATCTTCGTTTCACTACGTCAGGAATGACGGTCTTGTGTGTCATCAGCCATAGACTGAATATGCTGGGTAAGGGCTTTATACACCTTGGCGTAGGCCGGGTCGTACGTTCGTAAGTATTTCAGGTGGTGGTTGATTGTCTTTTCATCGTGACGGCAGGCTGGGCCGGTTTGCGATTGAGCCGGACCAATCTCCAGCGCCTTCGCTACCGTTTCTTCAATCAGGGGGTGCAGTAAAGCAAAGTCCAGTTGATGGTCTTGTAGAAGTTGTTCGGCCATTCGTAGTAAATGATTAGTGAAGTTATTGGCTAGTACGGCGGCAACGTGCAGCCGGGCTCGCTCTTCGGAATTAATGAGTTTCACCTGCCGGCTAATGCTTCGGGCGAGTTTGGTTAGCCGACTCAGCACTTCGCTATTATCTGATTCCAAACAGATCGGAATATCCCGAAAATCAACCGGTCGAGGTTTGCTGAAAGTCTGTAGCGGATAAAATACCCCGATTCGTTCGGTAGGCGCTTCGGCCAATACTTCCAGCGATTGTCCGCCGGAGGTATGCACTACCACTGCTTCTGCCGGTAATTTTATTTGCCGGACTACCTCCGCAATCGCATCGTCCGAGACGGCCAGGATAAACAACTCAGCCGAGCTGTTGGAAAAATCCAGTTGCGTTTGTATTTCTGCCTGGTACAAAAGGCTCACCAACTCTTCAGCCTTTTCTTCACTGCGGCTGTAGACCTGCGATACGGCACATCCAGCGGCTTCCAGCACCGGAGCCAGATGCCAGGCTACGTTACCCGCTCCCACCATCGCTATTTTATCGAACGAATTTCCCATTGCGAAAACATTTCTATCGAAAATACGAAAACTCTTGAACCGTTGAAATCGGACAAAAGAAGCTCTACCTTTGCGGTTTATTCGTGAACTAGCTATGAACGAAAAGATAGAAGCCCTTAAGCAGGAAATTACCGAATATCAGGTAAGCAACCAAGATGAACTGGAGCAGTACCGTTTGCGCTTTATCAGCCGCAAGAGCGTGATTGGCGATTTATTTGGTGAGATGAAGACCGTGGCCCCCGAAGAACGTAAAGCAATGGGAGTGCGGCTGAACGACCTGAAAAATACCGCCCAAAGCAAATTTAAAGAACTGATTGCCTCGCTGGAAGCGCAGAAAAATGGGCAACCGGAAGACGTACCCGACCTCACGCTTCCTCCCGTGCCGGATACATTGGGAGCTATCCATCCACTGACCCAAATCCAGAACCGGGTAGTGGAGATTTTTGAGCGGATGGGCTTCAACGTGGCCGAAGGGCCGGAGATTGAAGACGACTTCCATAACTTCACCGCTCTAAACTTCCCGCCCAACCACCCGGCTCGGGAGATGCAGGATACCTTCTTCATTGAAAAGAACAATGATCAGGACAAGGAGGATATCGTGCTACGGACGCATACTTCGTCGGTGCAGGTGCGGTTGATGGAAGCGCAGAAACCACCCATTCGGGCGATTATGCCTGGGAGGGTGTACCGCAACGAGGCCATTTCGGCCCGGGCGCATTGTGTGTTCCATCAGGTAGAAGGTCTGTACGTGGACCGGAACGTGAGCTTCGCCGATTTAAAGCAAACGCTACTACACTTTGCTAAGGAGTTGTATGGTGCTGAAACTAAGATTCGGCTACGCCCCTCATTTTTCCCCTTCACCGAACCTAGCGCCGAACTGGATATCTGGTGGGGTACCAAAACCGAAGCTGACCGGAGGGTGACCAAAGGAACCGGTTGGCTGGAAATTGGCGGCTGCGGCATGGTCGATCCCAACGTGCTGGAAAGCTGCGGTATTGACTCGGAAGAGTTTACCGGCTTCGCCTTCGGAATGGGCTTCGAGCGCATCGCTATGATCAAGTACCAGATTAAAGACCTGCGACTTTTCACCGAAAACGATGTGCGCTTTCTGAAGCAGTTTACTCCGTTTAACTAGTAATGCGCCTTTGTTCGGACACACAAAGTTTGCGAAACTTCGGAGGTCTGCGTAAACTACATTATGAGTGAAATACCTGAGCAGAAAACCGAGGAACCACCCAAGCCACCGCTGAACAGCTCGGAGCCAACCGCGACTCCTGCTACTAAGAAAAAGTTCTGGAACGCGGATAAGCTGCTAAGTCTGATGGCCTTTTTAATTAGTCTGGGGACGTTTACAGTATTCGCCTACCAGACTTACCTAATCCGTAAGCAACAATACGCTAGCGTGATGCCCTATCTGGCTCTAAGAGTGATGGAAGCGCGAAATGGAAACCAATTATCCACCGCCCAGCTTATTTTAAAAAATGACGGAGTAGGACCGGCGTTTATTCGGGACATTCGGATTGTCTACCGGGATTCGGCCTATACCCTAGATCCGGCTGCTTTTTACCGAAGCCTCGTTTCCCCGGATAGCACCAGTATTAGCACCCAAACCATCGAAATTGGTCATGTAATACCTGCTGGTCAGGAAATCACCCTAATCAATGCTCCCAGCGAGTATACGGCATCGCTACTCAATGAAATTGCTAAAAGTGCCGCTTTGGAAATTACTTATACCTCCGTTTACGATGAGGCGTGGCAAATCAATTCTTCCAGTCCCATCCCCCAAAAACTACCGTGAATCAAGCCGAACAGTTTTTAAGTGATTGTCAAGTAGAAATCTGGCCACAGCACTTGGCGGTGATTAGGGCCAGGCAGGTTCCTGAGAATTTTATAGCGGTATTTCACGATCGGCAGGAGATTACCGTAGTAGCCGATGAACAGCATCTGAATGACGATTGGGTAATTGAAGCTGAACGCGGCTGGCGGATGCTATCGTTTCGGGTTACACTACCGTTTGAATTGGTCGGTTTTTTAGCGGTGATAGCTCAAGCATTGGCCGATGCCCAGATTTCTATCTTCGCTCTTTCAGCCTACTCTACCGACCACCTGTTAATTAAAAATTCAGATTTGCCCCAAGCCATGCACTGTCTGGAATCGCTGGGCTGCATAGTGACCGAATCATCCTAAAGAATTTATTACGGACACTTTCCGTTTGATTTCTACGTTGACCGGATGAGTGGCACATAATCGTTGCATGAAAACTACGCTATACGTCTTTTCTGATTTCATTTCCCCTTTGAAGAAGGTGGCCGTGGGGATTCTATCCGCTTTATTGTCTTTCCTTCTACTAACTGGTTGCGAAAGCGATGCGCTGTACGATCCCATTCCCTACGTACTGGTAGATGAAACGATTAACCTGATGAACCAAGAGTACTTACCCCTACGGCAAGATGGTGGCTTTGTAGAGATTGTTGGAGGCTGGAAGGGCATTCTGATCTACCGCGAAAATGCTACTACCTACCGGGCCTTTGAGCGGGCCAGTCCGCACCGGGTAGACGAAGCCTGCGCCGTGATATTTGTAGACCCTTCCGGTTTCTTTCTAAAGGAAGGCTGCGACAATACCGTCTACGATTTTCAGGGAATCCCTATTGGTGGGGTAAGCCCGTTACCACTACGGCAGTACGGCACCCAACTGGATGGGAACTTTCTGTATATTTTTAATCTTCAGTAGGCGCATCATTAATGATATTCCTACAAAGTAACCACCTCTTTTTTTCGCTCAGGTTCTGGCTTTTTCTTTCTTAATCTCTGACTGAATTCGTCGAAAGAATAGGTTTCTCCGGTATTAAAGTCGCGGATTTCGCGCTGCTGAAAATCAAAGTACAGTTTTGATTTCGGATCAAGGTAATAGGTGGGTTCTCCGCTTTGCTGGTTTATGCCGAAACTCGAAATGTCTTTGTTAGGAGTAGGCATAGGGTGTACATCCGACGGAGGGTGAAACGTAGGCATTTCGGGAATTTGCAAAGCTTCGGGCTCTTTATCCTTCTCTTGCGCCTGCACTCCCCAGGCCGTCAGCAATACGATTACGATCCACAATCCAACATTCTTCATTGTATTTAGGTTTAAGGTACACTTCTAATATAAATAAATTTCGGGATGAGTGTTTAGTATTCTAGGTTCAGATCTACATAATCTACCCGAACACACGAATACCTGAACACATTAACACATAGTAGGTTTGGCAATGCGCTGATTTGTCCTATTTTTGTCAAAAATTTTTTCCCCCACCCTATGAGTGTTTTAGTAAATAAAGATTCCCGCGTTATAGTCCAAGGTTTCACCGGTTCGGAAGGTACCTTCCACGCCCAACAAATGATTGAGTACGGCACCAATGTGGTGGGCGGAGTAACCCCCGGCAAGGGTGGGCAAACCCATCTAGACCGCCCTGTATTCAACAGTGTAGCCGAAGCGGTAGCCGAAAAGCAGGCCAATGTTTCTATTATCTTTGTGCCCCCGGCTTTTGCGGCCGATGCTATTATGGAATCCGCCGATGCGGGTATTGGAGTAATTATCGCCATTACCGAAGGCATCCCGGTAAAAGATATGATGATAGCCAAGCACTACCTCAAACAAAAAGAAGGTGTGCGGCTCATTGGGCCTAACTGCCCCGGAGTAATCACTCCTGGCGAAGCAAAAGTGGGCATCATGCCCGGTTTCGTGTTTAAGCCCGGTAAGGTAGGTATTGTTTCTAAGTCGGGGACGCTTACTTACGAAGCGGCCGATCAAGTGGTGAAGGCCGGTTTGGGCGTTTCCACTGCTATTGGTATCGGGGGTGACCCGATTATCGGAACCTCTACCAAAGAGGCCGTAGAACTGCTGATGAACGATCCGGATACCGATGGCATTGTGATGATCGGCGAGATTGGGGGGCAGTACGAACCTCAGGCAGCTCGCTGGATTCAGGAAGATGGTAACAGAAAGCCGGTAGTAGGCTTTATTGCCGGACAAACCGCTCCTCCTGGCCGACGGATGGGCCACGCCGGAGCTATTATCGGCGGGGAAGAAGATACGGCCGAAGCTAAAATGCGAGTAATGCGCGACTGCGGGCTGATCGTAGTAGAATCCCCCGCCACCATTGGCGAAAAGATGGCTGAGGCGCTGTAGGTTTACCCACATCTTCCGGTTCAATAGCCCTGAAGCATCTACTGATAGATGCTTTTTTTGCTTATGCTTACCTAATGTATACCTGAATTTTTAGCTGCTCTGGTTTGCAGTCCCGTATCTTTGAGACATAGAACATCGAAATTTGTCTCATTATGCGAAGTCATTTTAGTAGTCGGTTAGGATTTATTATGGCCGCGGCGGGTAGTGCCATCGGGTTGGGAAATATCTGGAAGTTTCCGTTTGAAGTAGGCGAAAGCGGCGGAGCGGCGTTTATTGTCGTTTATCTTTTTTTCTGTTTCGTACTCTGCTTTCCCATTTTGGTATCAGAGATTGCCATTGGTCGTCGGGCGCAACGAAACGCCTTCGGGGCGTTCAAGGCACTAGGGTTTCCCCGCTGGGCGGTGATTGGCCTGCTTCAGGTAATTGTCAGCTTACTCATTCTCTCGTTTTATAATGTGGTCGCCGGCTGGTCGTTTGGCTACTTTATTGAGATGCTCATCGGCAATTTTGCCATTGGCGAGCAGTTTCCGCAGTACATACAGAACATTCCGCGCATTACCGTATACTCGATGTTGTTTATGGTGGCTACTGGTTTTATTGTCGCCCAGGGCGTGTCCGCCGGTATTGAAAAGTATACCAAACTACTGATGCCGGTGCTGATTGCTATCATTCTGGGCTTAGCTGCCTACGCCCTAACGCTGCCCGGTGCCGGAGCAGGTTTATCCTTTTATCTGGTTCCGGATATCAGTAAAATCAATCTGGATGTAATTTACAACGCATTGGGTCACGCCTTTTTCTCATTGTCGTTAGGGCTGGGAGGACTGATGACCTACGGTAGTTATCTCAGCAAAAAAGACAACATTCTCTCTTCGGCGGTAGCGGTTACCGTGATGGATGTGCTCATTGCCTTTATGGCGGGCTTTATGCTATTTCCTTTCGTCTTCTCCCAGGGACTGGATGCTGAAGGTGGGCCAGGATTAGTATTTATGACGCTACCGGCAGTGTTTGCGTCGCTGGGGTCAGCGTGGGGAACGATTATCGGTAGCTTATTCTTTCTGTTGCTTTCGTTTGCTGCTCTTACTTCTACTGTTTCTATCTTAGAGGTTTCCGTTGCCTATCTGAAAGATGAGCATCAGTTCTCTCGCCTTAAAGCGGTCATATTGTCCGCTACGGTTATTTTTCTACTGGGTTTGCCGTCCATGCTAGCGAATGGCTCGTCGGAGTTTTTTACCAGTTTTATTACCTACGGAGGAGCTTCGGTAGACTTTATGACCTTTATTTCTGACCTGTCCAGCAATACTTTCTTACCACTGGCCGGTCTCTTTATCTCATTGTTCGTAGCCTACATCTGGCGTCCTGATGAGCTGATGCGAGAACTTTCTGCGAATGGCCACCATCCCATTCCGGGTTGGATTACCATCTATCTAACGATAACCTTGCGTTACGTATGTCCGCTGATTCTCAGCCTGATTTTCCTGTTTACCGTGCTGGAAAAGTTTTTCGGCATTCAGGTGATCGGCTAGTAATTCTGCTTCGGGTTATGCGGAGAATAAGGCGATTTTTCGTAGTTTTTAACTTCTTTTAGAGATATGCATCATTACCCTTCCATCTGCTAATTGTATTGTTTGTTAAGTGAAATAAAAATGATTTTTTATAGACCGTCCGCTCTGGTGGTAAAATTAGTCGTTTCTGGGCTGTTTTTTATTGTTTACGTATCGGTCTCTTTATCCTTACTTATGTCGCCGCGCATACGAGGTGCAGGAATCCACCAAAATGACGATTACTTTCAGGCCGATTCTGAGTTTCTGGCCAAACGGGTTGCCAAAGACCGGCATACTTACGACCGGGCACGCTATCACCCCTTATTCGTATTGTTTTTCAACCCCATAGGCCGAAGCTTTAATCTGATCACCAGTAATCCAGAGGTGAGTGCCTCAATTGTAAATGCAATCGCCGGTACTGTAGGGATATTTCTAGCTCTTGTCTTGTTTCACGATATAGCAAGGTTTCCTTTAGCGAGAGCTATGCTCTATACAATCATTCTTGGATTAACCAGTACTCATTTCATTTTCTCGGTAGTTCCTGATACTTTTATCTTTACATCGGTAGGTTTTACTGCTTTATTAATTTTATGTTTTGCTAGCCGAAAAATAGTCTACTGGGTAGTCGTTTCGGTATATACCGTGGGCGCGACAATCAGCAATGTCGTCCCTGTTTTCATAGCCGCATACCTGTTTATTTTCCGGCGTGATTCTCAAAAAAATATTTCTCTAAAACCAGCTTCTCAGTATCTCTTAGGAGTTGCCGCGCTATTTGCTTTTCTCAGCCTCGTTCAGAAGTTGGTGTACAATGTATGGTTGTTTACCGACTGGAACAGGGTTCAATCAGAAGATATTGATCGGTATTTGTTTATTCCGGATAGTATCGTTGAAAGCTGGCAGCAGTTGAGTTTATTGCTCAAGCATGTTTTTTTATTCAGTATAGTACCTCCTCGGGTAAAAGCTACGACTCATTTTTTGAATCCCGATATCACTATGGCTACTTTTATGGAAACTGCCTGGTGGGATTTTCCGGCAGCTGCCCAACTAGCTGCTCTATTCTGGGTGGGCTTGCTGGGTTTAGCAGTATACTTCCTTTTTCGCCAGCGTCTGTATTTCCACCGCATAGTGCAGTTATGCTTGCTGGCTTTACTTTTCAATATTAGTCTTCACTTTCTGTACGGTGATGACTTTATGCTGTTCGCCTGCGGCTGGCTAATTTTCTTGTTGTTTTTCGTATTTTTCGTTCTGGAGCAGTCGCCGTTGGTTCGCCAGTATGCCCGTTGGTATCAAACTGGCTTGGTGGTGTTTTCCGTTTCCTTAGGCGCAGCTACTGCCTGGCTGACGTATGATATGTACCATGTTCTTCTGAGCCAGTAAAAATACCCCAACAGCAGTACGACGGAGAAGAAAACATAGGACTGAAAAATATTGCCGGGCGCGTCGGGCCACCGATGCGTAATCTCCAGCAGATTACTCAACAAAAAGTAGCTGAGTGCTAGTAACATCCATTCCCAGCGGGCAGTATTACGGTTCAAATTGTAAGCTAAAATTACTGCTAACATAGGAAATACTATTCCGTAGTGGTGTTCCCAGGCTACGGGTGCCGATAAGGTAAAGCTCAGTGCCGCCACAAAAAAATCAATCAGCAAAACAGAGACAAACCTAGCCTCTTGCTTAGTGGCTGGCAATAGTGCCGCGATGATTAACCCTGCTGAAGTGATTATCGTAATCGTATAAACTACCGGATGATAAGCCGGAAACTCGTTGGGCGCCCATTCTGTACTGCTACCGGTCTCAAACAAACGGTTAAGCAATCCATTCACCGTCTGATTGGGATAATACACTTCCCCTCGTTTCCCAATGTAGGAAATTACTGCGAGGTAGTCTATGTGGTTGTGCCAGCCATAAAACACTATCGAAAGTAATAGAATAAAAATACCGGTGCCGACCATACCTGCCACAAAAAGCCACTGCCGGCGTAAAGCTCCCCAAACGGCTAACAGAGCTAAGGGCGGTTTTATTGCACATATGAGTCCGATACCGACCCCGGCCAGTACTTTCCGATCGGAGATCAGACAGTAGACGGAAGTAGCGAATAGCAGAATAAGAAATGTTTGAGTTTGTCCGAGCCGCCACGACCGCATAAAGGGGTAAAATGTGATCGCTAACCCTACAAATAGCAATAGCCACAAGAACTGTACTTTACGGCTAACCCGTGCCGTTGGCTGTAATTGACGGTAAGTTTTCCGAAAGATCCGGTAACTCAGGTAGCCAATCAGCCACACGCTGATCCAGCCTAAAAAGTTAACTACTTCCAACAAGCGCAAAAAAGACAGGGAGGAAAACGGCTCCAGAAATAGTAAACTGGTAGGAGGATACTGAAATTTTACTTTTTCTTGGAAGAAGATGTGCTGGTACACCAGGGAGTCGGGATGATTTTTAATGTACTGAATTGCCTCTCGCATGGTCAGCCAGGAGTCGGTTCCGTCATTAGTGATATGCGTAAGAAAATAAGATGTATACGGTCTCTCCAGCACCGTATGCTGTTGCACTACGGTAAGGAGTAGGTTACAAACGAAGGTATTGACTAGCCAAAAAACAGCGATGACTATTAACGCATAACTTGACGGGTTTTGATAAGAATACGTTTTTATCAAGGGTTGCACACTAACTGTTTAAACAGATAAAGCACTAATGTCTTCCGGCCACTGTACTGCGTTTGGCAGTTACCACCGTATAAGACAATGCTGCCAAGAAACAAAGCCCGCCAAATAAATGCACTGAAACAAGCGTTCGGGCGATTTGACGAGGCCACCAGCCAAAGCCCAAATGTGGTCCAATTAGCGGAATAGAACAAATAATAATGCTCATCAAAATTAAATACCGTGCGGTCTTATCCTCAATTACCGGAAACTTTCCACCCAGATATAGTGCCCACGGCAGCAGCAACAGCAAGTAATAGTGTGTCCAGGAAACTGTACTGCAAACTAATGATAAAGTGAGTACTAATGAGAAGCTCCAATAGTCATAATGACCCAGTCCCTTTCTCACTGCTAGCGACTTGCGAGGCTTCTTCCACAGAATAATTCCGAAGGTAGTACTAATCATGCCTAGCAGGATAGCAGAATGGGCAAATTTCAGCCAAGGGATTAAATCTCGAGGTGACCAGTCCCACAGAAAGTTGCGCCCGGTTTGCAATCGCATTAGAAAACCACCTATTGACTGTACATTGTAGGCTCCCATTGGCCGTCCGCCAAAAGCAGCAATACAGTGCTCGTACCAATCAAGGTTCATTTGCAACCCAAAAAATAATACTGAAAGTGCGGCCATACCAAGTCCTACAGTAGCTGCTCCCAAAGCAATGTTCCACTCACGGCGAACCAGAAAGTACAGGCCAATTAACATGAGAAAGGGTTTAATGACCAGACAGAAACCAATTAATAAGCCAGATAGGTAATTCTTTTTGCGCTCCCATAATAGCAATGCTATGATCATCAAAAAGAGTATGGCATTGGTGGTGTTCCCAAGTTGCAAACAATACCAAAGTGGGCCGTTAGCCAGAAACAGTAATAACAGCACTCCGCGTTGCTTCGGGCAATAATAACGGCTAAGCAACCAGTAAGCACCAGCGGTAGCTGCTATCATCAAAATCATAAAAACCCGGCCGGCTGTCCAAGAGTCTAACTCAGCGAAAGGTGAAAGCATACCCGCCACGATTGGGATATTCGTAAAAAGAGCTTGCTCGAGTAGTAGAGATAGCGCTTCGTAGTTTCCTTCCCAAACTGCTTTTCCCCCTGCATAGTAGGCTTTGGTAAAGTCGGTAATGTTTTCGGGAATAATAGTATTGGTGAGTGCTAAAACGGTATAAAATACCAATAATAGGAATGCCCCATAAGCAGGAGTAATTCGATTCAACCGGTCTAGGACTCGGTTATCAATCCAATAAGTCATAAAAGTATGTTAGAAAGAGCTAAACAGAGAGAATAGGAAGCGATAGCCCAGCTAACCACTCTAAAAAAGAGTTACGAAGGGTAAAAGTAAAATAACTAGTATGGGTTGTGTGAGTTTTAGTTTGCTGGAAAATACCGTGCATTAGGTGAAAGGT
>CAZKCO010000054.1:0-30648 GCA_964551335.1 uncultured Roseivirgaceae bacterium | reverse complement strand
TACCTTAACTAGCACATCTGTTTCTTTTATCTCTTTACCCTTGATTCGCATAAATTAACTTCTTTAACTATCCTCAGGACTACTTGTTGGGTGGTATACTCTGCATTGCCAGATTATTGCCTAATGTCGAAAAACATTCTGATTCTCATTGGATTATATAGTTACATTGACCCAGTACTATTTTTTAATCTAATCCTAATGGCTAATACAACTGATACCCAAATCTATCAATTCGAGAATCAGGAATGGATTGACTCACTGCAGTATATCATTCAGGAGGAAGGCCCCGAACGAGTCCGTGAAATCCTCACGTTGCTGAACCAGGAAGCCCAAAAGCAGGGTATTGCCACCCGGCAGATCAAAACTCCCTACATCAACACCATTCCTCCCGAGGAGGAGGAAGAATACCCCGGCAACCTGGAGCTGGAAGAAAAACTCAGCAACCTGATTCGCTGGAATGCCCTGGCAATGGTGATGCAGGCCAACAAAAAACACGAAGGGATTGGCGGCCATATCTCTACCTACGCTTCGGTTTCTACCCTGTTTGAAGTAGGCTTTCATCACTTCTTCCGCGGGCCGGAAGGCGACGGACCGGCCGATATCGTGTTCTACCAGGGTCACGCTTCGCCCGGAGTCTACGCCCGATCCTTTCTGGAAGGGCGCTTCAACGAAGAACAGCTGCAATGCTTCCGCCAGGAAATTCGCAGTGAGCAGGGATTATCGTCCTATCCTCACCCCCGTCTGATGCCTGAGTACTGGAGTCACCCCACTGTTTCTATGGGACTGGGGCCGGTGCAGGCCATTTACCAGGCTCGGTTCAACCAGTACCTGGAAGACCGGGGGTTGAAAGAACCTTCTGATCAGAAAGTGTGGGGCTTTTTCGGCGACGGAGAAATGGATGAACCCGAATCGCTGGGGGCTCTGGCCATCGCTTCCCGGGAAAAACTGGGCAACCTGATCTTCGTGATCAACTGCAACCTGCAACGACTCGATGGGCCGGTGCGGGGTAACTATAAGGTGATTCAGGAATTGGAGGGGGTCTACCGCGGTGCGGGATGGAACGTTATTAAAGTAATCTGGGGCAGCGATTGGGATGCCCTGCTGGCTAAGGATACCGAAGGTCGGTTGGTGAAGCGGATGAACGAAGTAATTGACGGCCAGTACCAGCTCTATACCGTGCAGGACGGTAAATTCATCCGGGAAGACTTTTTCGGCAAAGATGATTATTTGCTGGAACTGGTAGAAGATATGTCGGACGAAGACCTCGAACACCTTACCCGCGGCGGCCACGACCCGGTGAAGGTCTACCAGGCCTACCGGAAAGCGGTAGAATACACCGAGGGCCCCACGGTCATTCTGGCTCAAACGATCAAAGGATACGGTCTGGGCGAAGCCGGCGAAGCCAGCAACGTCACCCATAAGCGTAAGAAATTGGAGGAGGAGGATTTGATCACCTACCGAAACCGGTTTAACCTGCCTGTTTCCGACGAGGGAATCGCTAAGGCCCCATTCTTCCGTCCCGATGAGGATAGCGAAGAGATCAAATACCTGCTTAAGCGCCGCGAGAAGCTGGGCGGACTAATTCCCCGCCGTAAGCCGAAGGCTGAGCCCATTACTGAGCCGGACGAGAAGCTGTTTGAAGAATACCGAAAGGGAGATCAAGACCGGGAAATCGCTACCACCATGGTAATGGTGCAGTTGATGAGTAAGCTGATGAAAGATAAAGAGATCGGGGATAAAATTGTGCCCATCATTCCCGACGAATCCCGCACCTTCGGGATGGATGCCCTCTTCCGGCAGTTTGGTATCTACTCCCACGTGGGCCAACGCTACGAACCGGTAGACAAAGGCAGCCTGATGTACTACCGGGAAGCGAAAGAAGGGGCTATCCTGGAAGAGGGGATTACCGAGATCGGCTCGATGGCTTCATTTATCGCCGCCGGCACCGCCTATTCTACCCACGGTATGCCCATGATCCCGCTTTACTTTTTTTACTCCATGTTTGGCTTCCAGCGCACCGGTGATATGATGTGGGCGGCAGCCGATGCCCGGGCCCGGGGCTTTCTGATTGGAGGTACTTCCGGACGCACCACCCTGCCCGGCGAAGGACTGCAACACCAGGATGGTCAGAGCCACTTGCTGGCACTCCCCTATCCTAACCTGATGGCCTACGACCCGGCCTTCGCCTACGAAGTAGCAACTATCGTGAAGGAGGGGTTAAAGCGAATGTACGTAGAGCAAGAAGATATTTTCTATTACATCACGGTGATGAACGATAATTATCCCATGCCGCCCATGCCAGAAGACTCCGAGGCGGGCATTCTGAAGGGTATGTATTGTTATCGCCGTTCCGAAAAAGAACAGGAGGCTACGGTGCATCTGCTGGGAAGCGGGGCCATCCTGGTAGAAGTGCTCAAAGCGGCCGACCGTTTGGAGGAAGAATACGACGTAACCGCCCACGTCTGGAGCGTTACCAGCTACAAAGCACTGTACGACGATGCGCTGGAAACCGATCGCTGGAACCGTCTGCATCCTGATGAAGAACCCCAACTGAGTTACATCCAACAGTGTACCGAGGAAGAGAGCGGGGCCTTCCTGGCGGTTTCCGACTACGTGAAAGCGCTTCCCCTTTCGGTGGCCCGGTGGTTTCCCCGCGAATTGTCAGTTTTGGGTACCGACGGTTTCGGAAGAAGCGATACCCGGGATGCCCTGCGGGATTTTTTCGAGGTAGACCAACGATATATTGTTTTAGCCGCACTGGACGCTCTCCGGCGGCAGGATCAGTTGGATACCAAAATTGTAGAAAAAGCATTAAAAGACTTAAACATTGATTCCGATAAGGCTAACCCGATGGCCTATTAACTAATTTTTTAACCTTAGCAACTATGACCAAAGATATTAAAATGCCTAAGCTGTCGGAAGATGCAGAATCGGGCACTATCGTAGAAATTTTAGTAGAGGAAGGCGACCAGGTGGAGGAAGAACAATCCATCATCGCGGTGGAAAGTGATAAGGCCTCGGTGGAAGTTCCTTCTCCCGAAGCGGGAACCGTCAAGAAAATTAAAGTAGAGGAAGGAGATGAACTCAGTGTGGGCGATGTTATTCTTACCCTGGAAGTAGGCGAAAACGGAAAAGAAGAAAAAACCGAGGATGAGGATGAAGCCGCTTCGGATGAAGCCGACTCGGACGAGACCAAGTCGGAAAAGAAAGATGCAGATGAGGAGGAAGCGGATTCGGACGAAAAGCAGGATGAAGTGAAAGAAAAGCCCAAATCCGAAAAAGGAAAGAAAGATGGGCAGGAAGAAACGGAAGAAAAAGAATCCGAAGAGGATAAGACTGATCAACAAGAAAAAACTGCTGCTAAAAAAGAGACAGACCAGCAGGATCAGGAAACTACCGAAGAAGTACCGGCTGCTCCTTCCGTGCGCCGCCTGTCGCGAGAACTGGAGGTAGACATCTACCAGGTGGAAGGCAGCGGCCCCGGTGGACGCATCACTGCCGACGACGTCCGGGCCTACGCTGACCAGGAAACCAACGGCAAAGCCGAGAAGAAAGCCGCTTCCCCCGAACTACCCGACTTCAGTCAGTGGGGTGCTACCGAGCGGGAGAAGCTCTCTTCTATCCGGCGCATCACCGCCGAAAGCATGGCCAATGCCTGGCAGACCGTACCCCACGTGACCCAATTTGATCAGGCCGACATAACTGATCTGGAAAAACGGCAGACCGACTACGAGAAGCAAGCCGAAAAGGCGGGTGGCAAACTCACTGTGACCGCCACCCTACTCAAAGTCACGGCGGCAGCCCTGCGGGCTTTTCCTACCTTCAACGCCAGTATTGATCTGGAAAACGAGGAAGTTATTCTCAAGCACTACTACCACATCGGAGTAGCGGTGGATACCGAGCGGGGACTACTAGTACCGGTTATTCGGGATGTAGATAAAAAATCGGTCGTGGATTTATCAGTAGAGCTGCCTGAGGTAGCGCAGAAAGCCCGCGATGGCAAGCTGTCGGCCGATGAGATGCAGGGTGGCACCTTTACCGTATCCAACCTGGGGGGCATCGGCGGAACCAACTTCACTCCGATTGTCTACCACCCGCAGGTAGCCATTTTAGGAGTAAGCCGAACCCAGACGCAGCCCATCTACCGAAACGACTCCTTTGAGCCCCGCGCCATCTTACCTCTGTCACTATCCTACGATCATCGTTTGATTGACGGGGCCGAAGCCGCCCGCTTCCTGCGCTGGATCTGCCGCTCTCTGGAAGACCCCATGGTGGCCCTGATGGAAGGCTAGGCCCGCAACACTGAAATACCAAACATTAACCCAAGAATTACCGCATTATGGCAGAATACGATCATCAGGTACTGGTTATTGGCGGCGGGCCCGGCGGTTACGCTGCTGCCTTTATGGCCGCAGATTTAGACCTGGAAGTTGCCCTGATAGACCCGGAGGCCAATCCCGGAGGAGTTTGTCTGTACCGGGGCTGCATCCCCTCCAAAGCTTTGCTGCACGCCGTCAATCTCAAACGCGAAGCCCGGGAAGCCGCCGAATGGGGGATAAAATTTTCGGAACCCAAAGTGGATATCGACCAGCTTCGCTCCTGGAAGGAAGGCGTGGTTAAGAAACTGACCGGCGGATTGGGACAGCTCACCAAAAAACGAAAAATCACCTACTACCGGGGGTACGCCAAGCTGCAGGATGGTCATTCCGTACAGGTAAAGACCCAGGAGGATGAAACCAGAACGGTTACCTTCGAGCACGCCATCCTCGCCACTGGCTCGGCTCCGGTAGAGTTACCTGACCTTCCCTTTTCTGACCGCATCATGCATTCGGAAGCAGCGCTGAACCTGACTGATATTCCCGAATCATTGCTGGTGGTGGGAGGAGGTTACATTGGTCTGGAGATAGGCACCATCTACGCTGGCCTCGGTAGCCGGGTGTCGCTGGTGGAGATGACCGACGGACTGATGCCCGGTGCCGACCGCGACCTGATCAAAGAGTTCTGGAAAAGGAACAAGGAAACCTTCGAGAAGGTGATGCTGGAAACCAAAGTAGTAAAGGCCGAAGAGCAGGAGGACTCGGTAAAGGTGCAACTGGAAGGTAAACAAGCGAGTGAAGGGGAAGAATCTTACGAAAAGATATTGGTAGCCGTAGGGCGCCAACCTCGCACTAAAGACCTGGGGCTAGAAAACACTGCTATTGAGCCGGATGAACAGGGTTTTATTCCGGTAAACGCTCAACGGCAAACCGATGAAGGCTCTATCTATGCTATTGGTGATATTACCGGGGAGCCATTGCTGGCCCACAAAGCCCACCACGAGGGTAAGATTGCCGCGGAGGCTATCGCCGGACACGCAACTGCCTATGAACCCAAAGCCGTTCCGGCGGTAGTATTCACCGACCCGGAAATAGCCTGGTGCGGCCTGACCGAAACGCAGGCCCAAGCTGATGGCATCGACGTACAAATCGCCAAATTTCCCTGGTCGGCCTCCGGACGGGCCACTACGCTGGGACGGAAAGATGGATTCACTAAAATCCTGGCTGATCCCGAATCGGGGCGGATGCTGGGAGTAGCCATCGTAGGAAAGAGCGCCGGCGACCTGATTGCCGAAGCCGCCCTAGCCGTAGAGATGGCGGCGGTAGCTAAGGATGTATCGTTAACCATTCACCCTCATCCGACCTTGTCGGAAACCTTTATGGAAGCTGCGGATATGATATCTAACCAAAGCACTCACATTACTTGAAAGCGTATTTAGTAATTATACCCTCCCATTTTAGAGAGGAGCTTATGGGCCACGATTGGGGGAGAAAGAAAAAACAAAAAAAACCGTGTCCCCGGACGAGCCCAGCGAGTTCCGGGGCCTCCCCCATCGTAGCACCAAGCTCCCTTAGAATGGGAAATCGTGCTCAACGAGAAGGAGACCCCGGAATTCGTTACCACTCATCCGGGGACACGTTATTTGGGGAGGGAGGTATTTGGAGAGAAAGAAAAAAGAAAGGAATGTGTCCCCGGACGAGCCCAGCGAGTTCCGGTCGGCGTCGCGCCACGATGGCCCCGACGGGGCCTCCCCCATGGAAGCTCAAAGCTCCCCTTTAGAATGAGAGATAGTGCTTCTTGAGAGGGAGACCCCGGAACAGGTCCGGGGAGAAGTAAAAGGCGAGAAGAAAAAGAAAAATTAAAACCGTGTCCCCGGCTGAGGCTCTGCGAATGCCGGGGCCTCCCCCGTTGAAGCACCAAGCTCCCTTAGAATGGGAGATCGTGCTTAACGAGAAGGAGACCCCGCAGCGGCGAGGGTCGCCCGTCGCCCCGCGGCTGCCGGAACTCACTATCGTTCGTCCGGGGACAGGACTCTTCTACCCTCCACCTTTTACCCCTCTTCCTTACCTTCCAAATACTGTTGTAATAACGCACAGACCTCCTCTAACCGGGCTTCGGTTTGGGATTGAACTTCCTGTAAAGCTTCCTCGTCCACTGATCCCTCTACCATATTCCGGCTTTGCTCCAACAGGTCTTGCACATTGTTTAGTTGGAGCATATCCAGCAGCATCTTCATTCGGTGGGCCATATCACTCAGGGCAGCCGCATTGCGGTTGGTTACGGCTTGGGAATATTGCGCTTGTAAATTAGTTAGTTCGTTTATAGCATTTTCCAAAAACTGCCGGACACTCTCTTCGTCCAGAAAAATCTCCCGTACCCGTAGCAGGTTTAGCCCGTTCGGGGCTGCTTCATCGACCGATGCTTTCTTTGATTTGGGGGAAGACGGAGCGGAACCACCGCTCCGGGCGTACCGTAGCACCTTTTGCCGCAACTCCTGCGGGTCGAAGGGTTTGGTGATAACGTCCTGAAAGTGGACAGCTTCGGGGTGGGAGCGCACTTCATCGGGCGTATCGGCCGTGAGGGCCAGCAGGGGGGTGTGGGCGTAGCCCGGCAGTTCCCGGATAGCCCGGGCGGCCTGGTAGCCGTCCATCACCGGCATGCGAATGTCCATCAGGATGAGATCATATTGAGTTTGTTGGGCTTTCTCTATGGCTTCCTGGCCGTTGTCGGCGGTATCGGGCGTAAAGTCCCACCACTCCTGCAAGAACTGAATGAGTACCATACGGTTGATGGGGGCGTCTTCTACCAGTAACAACCGGGTAATAGATAGAGAAGTAGCTTCATCCGACTGGGCAGCTACGTTTTCTTCAGTGGCGGTATCGGCCGTGCCTTCGCGAAGGGGCAAGGTAAAGAAGAAGCGCGAACCTTTGCCTTCTTCACTCTCCACTTCAATCTGGCTACCCATAATCTCCAGTAGCAGTTTGGTGATGGATAAGCCTAAACCCGGTGCCGCCGTATTGGCGAACCGTAGAAATATCCGCCTGGGTGAAGGCTTCAAAGATGGTATCCATCTTATCGGGTGGAATGCCTACCCCGGTGTCCTGCACCGAGAAGGTAATCCATAGCTGGTCTTCTTCCTGCCGGTCTAGTGAGATGTCTACGGTAACCTCCCCCTTCCGGGTAAACTTCAGGGCGTTGCCGATCAGGTTATTGAGTACCTGCGAAAGCTTGAGCTGGTCGGTGAGAATCACCTCCGGGATTTTTTCGTCTACCTGAAACTGTAATGTATTTGCCTGATCCATGGCCCGGGGCTCATGGGCTTTCTGTAAGCTACGCAGCAGTTGGGCCAGGTTTACCGCCATTTCCTCCACCACGACCTTGCCGGCCTGAATCTTGCTGAAGTCCAGAATATCGTTGACCAGCATCTTCAGGCTCTCGGCCGAGAACTTCAGGGTTTGCAGGTTTTCCTCCTGTTCGGGGTGGGATTGCTTCAGCAGTAAGCTGGATAATCCCATCACCGCATTCAGCGGGGTGCGGATCTCGTGGCTCATGTGAGCCAGAAAGTCCGCTTTAGCCTGGGCAGCCTCTTCGGCGGCATCTTTGGCCTCTCGCAGGGCTTCTTCTATGTTGTAGCGCTCTATGAAATCCGAGGCTTGACGTACATACAGCATTAGACGATTCAACGCCTGCTCGTCAGGACGATGGGGGGAGGAGAAATGGGTTGAAATAACGCCAAGCGGTGTTTCATCACGGCTGGTCATGGGTACCGAGACGATACTTCGGTATCCCTCTTTTTGTGCCAGGGGACGCAGTGGTGTATAGGTCTCATCCGTGTCCACGTCTTCAATAATAACGGTTTTAAGGGTGGATAAAGCTCGGCCACAGGAGGAGGGGTCGTCAGCGGTTACCTCCCGGAAAGAATCAAGGAAGTCTTGCGAAAATCCCTGCTGGCTCACAATCTTCAGTACACCGTTATCCAGCAACTGTACATTTCCCTTTTCGGCATCAAGCAGATCAATCGTTGCTTTGAGCATCTCTTTCAGTCCCTCGATGAGGGTTTCCACGTGCCACAGGCGAGAACTCAGTGCATTGAGCTTGGTTAAGGCATCGGCTTCATCGGCCAATCGTAACTGGCTGGTATAAATCGCCTCTTCCGATTCTTTACGCTCGGTAATATCCCGTATGCCCAGCAGGATGAGTTGCACATGATCCAGGCGTCGGGCGTTCAACAGCATCACCCGCCGGCCAATCTGCTCAAATTGATGCTTCACTTCAAAGTCATTAAAGACATTGTTCTCGGGCAGCACATCTTCCAGCAGGGTGCGTAGCTCGGGGATATCCCACTGGCCATTGCCCAGATCGTAGACCAGCTGCCCCCGGGTCTCCTTAGGGTTCACCTCAAAGTTTTCGTAGAAGGCCTGATTGACAGTCTTCACCCGCAGATCGGGGGTGAGCACCAGCAGGGGCTCGTGCAGGGTTTCAATAATGCTTTCGGCAAATTCTTTGGCCTCCCGCAGATCGTCCTCCATCCGTTTGCGGGCGCTGATCTCCTCAAAGGTAATCACCACGCCCTCAATGCGGTCTTCGGCGCTTCGGTAGGGCAGTACCCGGGTGATGTACCAGCGATGCTCTTCATCCCGAATCTCCCGCTCAATAGGTACTAACTTGGCCAGCACCTTTTGGGCATCGGCTTGTAGATCATCGTAGCCCAGCTGGTGGGTGATATCCGAGATAGGTCGTCCCCGGTCGGTTAAGCGCACGTTAAACAGTTCGCCTACCCGGGGGGTAAAGCGCAGAATCCGCAGCTCCCTGTCCAGAAACAGCGTGGCGATGTCGGTGGCTTGCAACACACTCTGAAGATCATTGGAGAGCTGACTCAGTTCTTCTACCTTATGGCGGTTTTCCTGGTTCACTGTTTGCAGCTCTTCGTTCATGCTTTGTAGCTCTTCCTTGCTGGTTTCCAGTTCTTCCAGGGTAGAGCGCAGCTCCTCGTTGGTAGACTGCATTTCTTCGTTAGAGGCCCGCATTTCCTCATGCCCGGCCTCGTATTCCTCAATAATTGCTTGTAGCCGCTGCCGCGTACGGTAGAGTTCGTTCTCCAAATGTTGCACCTGGGATTTATGCGGCTCAGAGGGGTCAACTTCGGTCGGGATCACTTCCGAAGGCGGGGCCTGTTCCGGATCTTCCTCGTTAGCGGGACGCTCCTCGAAGATGAGCAGTACAAAGCCTTTCTGTTTGGGATTCTGGGAGGGGTTGGCGTGCAGCACCACCGGAATAGGATGCCCGTTGAACTGCACCGGGATAGGCGGGGAGCTTAGCCGCTGCTCGTTTTTCCGGGCGCTGTATAGCAGGCTCCGCAACTCAATGTGCAATTCCTGGCGTACCAGCCGGTAGATACTGGAGGTGAGCTCCCCGCCGGGATGCACCAGGTAGCGGCCCACCCGCTCGGAGAAGTGCACCACCTGATCGTCGGGGCTTACCAGCAGACTGGGCGGAGCGTACTGCTCCACCATCTGGTAGTGCAAAGCCCCGTAGACCACCGGCTCGCCTTCTTCTTTCGGATGTTTAAGATGAACGGGCATTCGGTTTTTGGTCATTGGAAAGACCGGCAGCCGGGGTTCGGCGGCCTGAATATTGCGCTTGCGGTAGAGGCAAATCTTCTTTTGTTGGTCGCGGAACAGGTCGGAGCCTTCTACCGTTTCGGAGGTGCCCAGCAGCAGGAAGCCTTCGCCGTTTAGCGCGTAGTGAAACAGCTCCATCACATCCGACTGCACCGACCGTTGCAGGTAGATCAGCACATTGCGGCAGGAAATCAGATCCAGCCGGGAGAAGGGCGGGTCTCCCAGCAGGTTGTGGGGGGTGAAGATCACCAGCTCGCGCACCTCCTTGCGGATACGGTAGCCGCTGTCTTCTTTCACAAAAAACCGCTTCAGCCGCTCTTCGCTCACGTCGGTTTTAATATCGCCCGGATAAAAGCCTTCCCGCGCCTTCTCCAGCGAGTGGTCGTGCAGGTCGGAAGCGAAGACCTGAATGCCCGGAGGGTGCTCTCGTCGTGCCGCCTCTTCCAGCAGTATCATAGTCAGGGAGTAGGCCTCTTCGCCGGTGGCGCAGCCCACGCTCCAGATACGGATCATATCATCGGCTTTCTTGCCTTCAAAGAGCGCCGGGATTACCTCCTTTTCCAGATGGTCAAATACTTCGGGGTCGCGAAAGAAGTTGGTCACCGTAATGAGCATATCATCCGACAGGGCTTGTACCTCTTCGGGATGCTTTTGGAGCAGCTCCAGGTAATCGGAAAGTTCTTCTAACTGGCGGAGCTGCATACGGCGGGTAATACGGCGCAGAATGGTGGCCTGCTTGTATTGGCTGAAGTCCCGCCCGCTACGGGCCCGCACCTGGACAAATATCTTTTGCAGTAGGCTGCGCTTATCTTCACTTAGTGCTTCTTCCTGGGTCGGAATCGGCACCCTCGGTTCGGTACGGGCGAAGCGCAGTATGGCCTCCGGTATTTTTTCCAGGGGCAGGATGAGGTCGACCAGCCCGGTGGCAATGGCACTCTGCGGCATACCGTCGTATTCGGCCTCCGAAGGGTCCTGCACTACGGTCAGGCCACCCTGCTCCTTAATTTCTCTGATGCCCAGCGTGCCATCGGAGCCGGTTCCGGTCAGGATGACCCCTACGGAAGAGCCATCGTGCGTTTTGGCCAGGGTGCGGAAGAAATGGTCGATGGGGGCGCGTTCCATCCGTTTCTCCTCTAACTTCGTAAGGCGTAGGTGGGTATCGATGGTGGAGAGGTTGCTGCCCGGAGGAATGACGTAGACCTGGTTGGGCTTGATCTCCAGGGTTTCGGTCACCTGCTGCACCGGTATTTTCACGTGGGGTTGCAACAGATCGGCCAGGTGGCTTTCGTGGTCGGGGGCCAGGTGCACCACAATGACAAAAGCCAGCCCGGAATCTTCCGGCACCTGGGCGAAGAAGGTTTTCAGAGCGGCCAGCCCCCCGGCCGAGGCGCCGATGCCCACAATGGTAAATTCCGGGTGATCTTCTTGCTCCGTTTTCGTAGAGTCAGTCATAAGGCAGAGGTTGTTAGTGGCAACGTAAAGATGAAAAAACTTTTATTACATGCCTAGTTGAAAAAGTCAATATAAGGATAAGGATAAGGATAAGGATAAAGAAGTTGGTTGTCAAGCCTTTTCGGCGGTAAATGGCGGTAGGTGAGGGAAGAAGAGCGGGCTTCTTCTTTTTAATGGTGCAGTGCTCTCTTTTTACTTCCTCCCTCCCCAATTTATCTTTCCTCCCTTAATTTCTTTCCCCATCCCCGGAGGAGCTTCGCGCTCGGCGCCCGACGAGTTCTGAGGAGGAGAAACAAGGTAACTGTATCCCCGAACGAACGATAGTGAGTTCCGGGGAGAAGAAATAAAAAGGGAGCTATGCGCCATGATGGAGGAGACCCCGGAATTCGGCAAAGCCTCATCCGGGGACACATTTTTAATTTTTCTTTTTCCTCCCCCCTTTTACTTCTCCCCGGACGAACGATAGTGAGTTCCGGGGTCTCCCCCTCTTTGAGCATTATCTCCCATTTTAGTCTCTCCCCGGACGAGCAGCGCGAGTTCCGGGGTCTCCTTCTCGTTAAGCACGATCTCTCATTCTAAGGGGAGCTTGGTGCTTCAACGGAGGAGACCCCGGAATTCGGCAAAGCCTCATCCGGGGACACGTTTTTTATTTTCTTTTCCCTCTCCCTTTTTACTCCTCCCCGGACGAGCAGCGCGAGTTCCGGGGTCTCCCTCTCAAGAAGCACTATCTCCCATTCTAAGGGGAGCTTGGTGCTTCAACGGAGGAGGCCCCGGAATTCGGCAAAGCCTCATCCGGGGACACAAGTTTTTTTCTCTTCTCCTCTCCATTTTAGTCTCTCCCCGGACCTATTCCCCTAGCGGAACTACGGGGTCTCCCTTTCAGTGGTTCTATCCTCCCATATTAGTGAAAATGCTAGCAACTTCGGACAGTAATTACCGTACGAAGTAGCCATGCCCCGCTTCTACGTATACTTGCTAACTAACGCTCACCATACGGTATACTACACCGGCTTCACCGATGATTTGGAGCGAAGGGTGTACGAGCATAAGCATCGTCTACTGGAAGGGTTTACTAAGCAGTATAACTGCGATAAACTGATCTACTACGAAGAGTTTACTTCGGCGGAAGAGGCACTGCACCGCGAGAAGCAGGTGAAGCGATACCGCCGGGAGTGGAAGGAGAACCTGGTAAATTCCATGAATCCCGAGTGGCGGGATTTATACGAGGATTTTTTGAAGTAGGTAAACTATCCCTGGATGAACTTCTACCTCCCTTAAACCTTCCCCGGACGAGGCTCTGCGAGTTCCGGCCTCAGTGGCGCAAGGTCTCCTGCTTAGTAGTTGAATACTTCCAATTTAGAGAGAAGCTTTGTGCCAAGAATGGGGGAGACCCCGGAAGTCATTTCATTCCTCCAGGGAAGAGAAAGAAAATAAGAACTGCATCCCCGGACGAACGATAGTGAGTTCCGGGGTCTCCCCCTCTTTGAGCACAATCTTCCATTTTAAAGGGAGCTTTGTGCTATGATGGGGGGAGGCCCCGGCATTTGCTTCGCGCAGCCGGGGACGTGTTTTTTTTATTTTCTTTGTCCTCACCCCTTTTACTTCTCCCCGGATGAGGGAACTGAATTCCGGTGGACGCCTCGCGGGGTCTCCTTCTCGTTGAGCACGATCTCACATTCTGAGGGAGCTATGTTCTTCAATGAGGGAGGCCCCGGAATAAATCCGGGGACACATTCTTAATTTTTCTTTTCCCCTTTTACTTCTCCCCGGACCTGTTCCGGGGTCTCCCTCTTAAGAAGCACTATCTCTCATTCTATAGGGGGGGCTTTGAGCTTCAATGGGGGAGGCCCTGGATGGAGCTATGTTCTTCAATGAGGGAGGCCCTGGATGGAGTGATGAGCTTCCAGGTGGGAGGCCCCGGAATTCGTTTCACTCATCCGGGGACACATTTTTTCTTTTTTCTTTTTCTTATTCTTTTATTACGCTACTACCATGCCGAAGGCCTCCAGGTGCTGGGGATCTTCGCGGAAGGCGTAGCGGGCTACGTAACGGAAGTCTTTCAGCCAATTATTCAACTCCCGAAAGGCAGCTTTTCGTTGCTCGGATAGCCGTTGGGTTTCGCTCAAAAGTCCCATCTGCTTCACACGGGTCTGCGCTACCGCTTGCACCAAGGCTTCTCCCTGCTGAAGGGCTTCTAAGGTAATACCTACCTCCGCCAATTCATCAACAACGCTGGGAGCATTACGGTAAAAGTTGGTGGCTTGCTTCAACCATCCCGCTAACGATTCTTCCCTGGCTACATCAATGCCAAGCAGCCGCTGTTGCTCCACCTGGTCGTCAAAAGCCAGTCGGGCCAGGCTCACGTGCTTGATATACATCTTATGCGCTTCCTGGCGGGTTTGGCTCATCGTTTTGGTTGCCTGAAGCTTAGCTCCATCCTGTTTCTGACGCTCATCGGAGAGCTGATCAATTTTGTTCAGGATCGTCTGCCCCTCCTGAGTGCGCTTGCGTTCGAACCCGTGCTGGGTTAACACTTTTTGCTTGTCGGCGTCGCTTTTTAGGGTTTCTACTACCAAGCGAGCTAGTTCGTACTGTTGGTTTTGTTTCATAATACTAGTTGATTAAAAATTCCGGGAGCAAAGGTGGGGGCATCTGGGAAGAATAACCAGTGCAAAACCTAGCGTAACCTACGGGGTAAGGTATGCTGTGTTTTTCCCTTGAGTACTCGGTAAAGTATGCTGTCTTTTCGTTAGGGCCGGAAGAGTAGGTTCTATCATACAATCGGAACGCCGATGGTACCGCACGAGTAGGTTCGATACCTTCATCAGCGCCCCGATGAAGCTGTAGAGGGGGGTACAGTACCATCATCGGGTGGTCGTTTGCTGCGATGAACGGGGTACGTTGCAATCGACGGGCAGTAGTGAGAACCCAATTGCGGGGATTATGCGATGATCGTCGGGCCGATGCAAGGGGCTAATTATGTATTGCCATACTAAGGGAAGTTTGGTGTTACGACGGAGGAGGCCCTGGATGGAGTGATGAGCTTCAGCGGGGGAGGCCCCGCAGTGGCGAGGGTCGCCCCGCGACTGCCGGAATAAATCCGGGGACACGTTTCTTTTTTTTCTTCCTAAATTCGACTCTTCCCCGGACGAGCAGCGCGAGTTCCGGTGGACGTCCCGGCGGGGAACCGCACGCGCCCAGCGTGGGGCGGGGTCTCCTTCTCGTTGAGCACGATCTCCCATTCTATGGAAGCTTTGAGCTTCAATGGGGGAGGCCCCGGAATAAATCCGGGGACACTTTTTAATTTTTCTTTTTCTTCTCCCCTTTTACTTCTCCCCGGACGAACGATAGTGAGTTCCGGGGTCTCCCCCTCGTTGAGCACAATCTCCCATTCTTAAGGAGCTATGTTCTTCAATGAGGGAGGCCCCGCAGTGGCGAGGGTCGCCCCGCGACTGCCGGAACAAGTCCGGAGAAATACCAGGCGGAGGCCGCCGAAAGATTTTCACTCGAGCACTTACAAAGATTCTTATTAAGCGCCTGAATAGCCTTGGAGGAAGTGGTATTTGTCAGTTGGTTTATGCTGAAATTGTTTACCGTATGGCCTCTGTTGCTCAGTCATTTTTTACCAGTTCAGGCAGTAGCTTTTCAGGAATGCCAAACGCCTCTACCAGACCGGTTGCTTCCTTTCTCAGCTCCCAACATAGCTGGTTAACTTCTCTTCGGATAGCCTTCGTTTTAACGCCATCCATGTAGCCGCTTTCTAAGTACCAACCTTTGTTCTGCTCTACTTGAGACAACGCAAAGAGCTGATAGACCTTGGTCAGTACCATTCGGCAGTCCTTGTCTTCAATTTGCTGTATTTCTTCAACAAACTGCTCCAAGATTACCCGCTCAATGTAAGCGAAGCCTACCATTAGCATATGGTACTGGGTTTGGTTGAAGGCATCGAAGGAGTCCATGCCCTCGTCAAGATGATGTTTGAATCTTGTGGCCGCACTCTTCAGTATGCTCATCTCACGGTACCGAAAAGCCTTTAAATGGAAATTATGATCTAACAGGTGCTCACTGCTAGTCTCGCGAATGGTGATCGGGTTTTTCTCCGACATATTGATCCGGGCTTTATCCGCGATGTAGTTGACCATTCCAAAAAAATTAATGTCAGCAAACTCTTTCTTAAACTCAGCTAACCGGCTTTTGGCCACCAGTTGCATCAGCACAGTATTGTCACCTTCAAAGGTGGTGTAGATATCTGTGTCGTTCTTCAGACGGTCAATCCTGTTCTCCGAAAGATAACCTTTACCTCCCAGGGCTTCCCGACATTCCTGTAGCGTGCGGGTGGTATTCCAGGTTGACCAGGCTTTTAGCCCCGCTGCCAGTGCCTCCACTTCTTTCAATTCTTCATCAGTTCGGTGTAGGAAACGCTGGGTGAGATAGCGCAGTGCAAAGTGGCCGGCAAAGGCATTGGCTAGCAAAGGCAGAAGCCGGCGCTGATGGGTGCGGTAGTTGAGTATAGGTACCTCCTCCCCATTTTCAGGTCCGAACTGCCTTCTTTGATTGGCAAACCTGATAGCAATCGTTAGCCCCGATTTGGCAGCACTCAGTGCTGATCGGGCAATCCCAATTCTACCACCCACCAGGGTACCTAGCATGGTAAAGAACCGGCGATTATCGCTACTGATTGGGCTATTGAACTTTCCATCATCGTCTATGGATGCGTACCGGTCGAGCATGGCATCCCGGTCTATTTTAACCTGGTCAAACCAGATACGCCCGTTGTCCACCCCGTTAAGGCCCATTTTATGACCGTTGTCTTCAACCCGAATACCGGGTAGCAGTTCGCCACTACTGTTTCGCAGGGGTACTACAAAGGCGTTTACGCCATAGTCAACACCTTCAATGATTAATTTGGCGAACACCGTAGCCATTTGCCCGTGGAGCGCGGCATTGCCTATGTATTCCTTACCAGCCTGTTCGTGGGGAGTGTGAACGGTAATCACTCCTTCCTGGTGATCGTACGTAGCGGTGGTTTCCAGTCCTTTTACATTAGAGCCATGCCCGGTTTCCGTCATGGCGAAGCAGCCGGGCAGCTCCAAAGTACCAATTTGCCGGAGGTACTTCTTGTGATGCTTTTTAGTACCCAGATACAGCACACTCATCCCCCATAAGCCAAATTGAACCCCAAACTTAATCACCAGGCTCAGATCGTGGTAGGAAAGGGTTTCCATCACCGTAAAGTACTTCTTGATATCATCCTCTCCTCCGTACTCGACAGGGTAGGCCGTATTGCCCAAGTCCTGATCCGCCAGCAATTTACACCAGCGCAACACCTGTTCGCGATACTCCCGAAGGGTGATGTAGGGAGAAACAAAATCAAATTCTTCCTGAACCAACAGTGCTTTTACGTTATCGATGGTGGCTTGATCATCGCCATCTAACAGGTCGTTGATTAGCTGAGGATCAAAACTTTTGGCAGGACTCAGTTCGCTGGTTTGGGTCTGATGGACTTGCCGCTGAATATGATAGGCCGATTCGCGAGCCAGTACCCCCAGTTTAGACTCAAGCAGTTCCAAGGCTTCTTTAATTTCTTCAGATGGTGGGGCGCTCGGTGTGTGTACATTGGCTAACTTCAGGCCGGTAGCGACTACATTATTCTTCAATCCATCCGAAAGTTCATCTGAGTGGTGTCTGATGATCTGCTGCCATCCCTTCAAGGTATTGGGTGAAGGGGCTTGTTTTGGATTGAGGTGAGCGTACAGGTAGTTACGCTCAGGTTCGGTAAGCCAGGTAAAAGTCATCATGGTTTCCCTGAGACCGTTGATTTCCTGGTCCGTCAGGTCGGCATCGGCCCAGGCAAGGTACAAAAAGGGAACAAAGGCAATGAGATGGGGATTTTCGAGAGTAGGATCAGTAGCAAGCATATCTGTTTTTTTACTCAACTGTTGTAGAACCCCGGAGGTTTTATTAGAGTGGGAGCATTTTAGATGCTCATCAGAAACTGATTTAGCCAATAATGCCTCACAGGAAGGTCAGAGCAAGTAGCCAGAGCCACTTCGGTCAAAGCCCCCTTGTCTGCATTTGGATAAAGTAAGGCATATTTTCCGAGAGAGCTGCTGTAGTCTGTTTCCCCAGTACCGGTAAATACCCGAACAATAATACAGATACTGTAGTGGGAGGCTTAGAACTCCAATATTTCGCTAGCATTAAGTAGCATGATCGGTTTTTTCTTCCGAAGACGATTGAGGTCCACCCATCACCCCCAAACGCTTGATCAGCCCCTCTACGGTTAGCCCCTGCACAATAATGGAAAAGACTACCACAATGTAAGTCACCGTCAGTAAATACTCCCGGTTCATAGCGTTCGTCAGCGAGAGTGCTAATGCAATAGAAATTCCCCCTCGTAAACCACCCCAGGTCATAATCAGGTCGGTACGCGGCACAAAGTTCAGTTTACCTTTAAAAAACGAGATAGGCGCCTTCAGCACCAAGTAGCGGGAAAACAATACAACCGGAATAGCAATTACTCCCGCAATGAGATAATCAGATTCGTAGGAAATAATTAGTAGCTCTAGGCCAATCAGCACAAACAGAATAGCGTTCAGAAGGACATCCAGCAGTTCCCAAAACCGGTCCAGGTACGTCCGGGTTGTTTCCGACATAGATGTTTCCCGGGCACTATTTCCAATAAACAAACCAGCTACTACTACTGCCAATGGACCAGAGAAATGCAGTTTACTCGCCAGCAAATAGCCCCCCATAACGATGGCTAGGGTAATCATTACTTCGGTTTCGTAATCGTCAATGGTACGGGTCAGTTGCAGGGTAATGTAGCCTAATGCTAAGCCTAGTCCCATTCCGCCTAACACCTCTTCGGCAAATAGCAAAGCAATTTCGGAAGCCCCTACGTTTTCCAGTCCCCGGTCGGCAATGCTAAACAGTGTAAGAAAGATCACCACCCCTACCCCATCGTTAAACAATGACTCGCCTACAAATTTAACCTCCAACTGCTTAGGCACTCCGATTTTTTTTAAAATGCCTAATACGGCGATAGGGTCGGTAGGTGAGATTAACGCCCCAAACAACAAACAATGAATGAAGGAGATTTCGTATCCAATGATATGGTTGGAAACCCAGAAGAAGATCGCCCCCACCACAAAAGTAGAGGCCAATACCCCAATCGTAGCCAAGGTGACGATTGGAGCAGCTTGCTCCTTCAGCCGGCCCCAATCCGTATGCAACGCCCCGGCAAACAGCAGGAAACTGAGTAACACATCCAGAATTAATCCACTCAGGTCAATACTTCTCATCACACTTTCCGCGGAGTTAGTAATTTGCGCATTAAACGTTCCGACCAGCAGCACGATTAGTGTCAGAACAATGGCCATAATCATCAAACCGATGGTAGTGGGTAAGCGAAGAAAACGGACATTGATGTAGGCAAAAATGGAGGATAAAACCACCAGAATGGTGATAATCGTAAAAATATCCATGCGTTTGGTTTTAGCTATTAATACCTAAAATTAGTATTTTTTCCCCAGACCTGGCTTTCGCTTGCTTCCATATCAGGAGGTAAGTAGAAAAATTCATTTTTTTGACAATAAGGCCGGCCATTAATACGAAACAGCTAATATTGTATAGGCTAATCCAGTAAAGCATGAAAAGAAGAAAATTTATTCAGCTCGGTGCAGCGGGGTCGTTACTTCCGTCATCAGTGGCCTATGCCCGAAAAAATAAGGTCTTTCAGCAAACTAGCATTCAGGAACCAGCCCGAGAGGTTGAGGTGGTCGGAGATTATGACGTCATCGTATCGGGAGCGGGCCCCGCCGGGGTAAGTGCCGCCATTGAAGCTGGCAGAACCGGGGCTAAAACATTACTACTGGAAGCCCACGGCTGCCTGGGCGGAGTGTGGACAGCCGGACTACTCACCTGGATTCTGGATCACTCCCAGAAACCGGGACTGATGCGGGAAATAGAACGTAAGCTGCTGGAGCGAGATGGGGTGAGCACTACCATTGATACCGGTGGAACATTGTCGTTCGATGCCGAAGTGATGAAGCTACTGCTGGAAGAACTCTGCCTGGATGCCGGGGTGGATGTTCTATTCCACGCTCGGGTGGTAGCCTCGGTAAAGGACGAACGTCAGCGCCTTACCCACGTAGTAACCGAATCCAAATCGGGAAGAGAAGCCTGGAAAGGAAAACTGTTTGTAGATACCACGGGCGACGGCGACCTGGCCGCCTTGAGCGGTTGCGGCTTTGACTTGGGGCGGGAAAATGACCAGGCACTGCAGCCCTTCAGTATGCTGGCTTTAGTTACCGGTATTCAATTTGAAGAAATCACCCAGTTTTCCCGTTGGGCGGGTGATTCAAAAGCCGGATCTCCTTCTAAGAGATTGTTGCTAGAAGAAGTAGTAAAAGGGGGCGTGCTTCCCTCCTACCTGAAACCGGGTCTCTACCCCATCCGAAAAGATTTGTATATGCTGATGGCCAACCATGAATACGGTTTCTCCCCGCTTAACGCTCGTGAGGTAACCCGTGCTACATTGCACGCCCGAAAAGAAGTAAACGCTATTGTAAACGCCTTAAGATCTAACGGCGGAGTATGGCAAGGCATCCGATTAATCGCCACTGCCGAGCAGATCGGCACTCGTGAAGGACGTCGAATACACGGGCTGTATACGGTGAGCAAAGAAGACTTGATTGAAGGCGCCCGATTTGAGGATGCAGTGTGCCGGGTAACCTTTGGGGTAGATGTACACTCGGTAAGTAAGCAAGACGAAGAAACTGATACTCAGAAAGAAGGACGATCCTACAATCAAGGTATTAAAAGCAAAGACTACGACATCCCCCTTCGGGCGTTGATTGCCAAAGACGTGGGTGGTTTGATGATGGCCGGTCGCTGCATCAGCGGAGATTTTATCGCCCATTCTAGCTACCGAGTCACGGGCAATGCGGTAGCAATGGGACAGGCGGCTGGACGGGTAAGTGCCCTGGCCGCTAAAAAGAATTTACTGCCTCAAGAGGTTAGCTACCAATCAATTGGAAACTAAATATAACAACCATAACTATGAAACGACGGGATTTTCTTCGCACCACCGGCGTATCAGCTACTACTTTAGCCGCCGGATCACCTTTCATTTTAACCAACCGACTTTGGTCTTCCGGCGTAGTTCGCGTAGGAGTGATTGGTACCGGTAGCCGGGGAAGCGGCCTTATCCGTACGATGGAGCGTATTCCCACGCTGAAGGTCACCGCCGGATGCGATATTCTACCCTTTCGGCTAGAAGAAGCTTTACAGCACGCTAATGGTGCAACCGCTTATCAGGACTATCGCGCCCTGCTGGACGACAAGGAGGTAGATGCCGTAGTTGTGGCTACTCCGCTTTATTTGCACTCTCAAATGGCTAACGAAGCCCTGGATGCCGGTAAGCACGTTTACTGCGAAAAGACCATGGCCTACAATGCTGAGCAAACCATCGGGCTGGTAAATGCTGCCAATCAACACGATTCTCAGGTTTTTCAGGTAGGGCATCAGTACCATTTTTCCCGGCTTTATCAACGCGTGGTAGAGATCATTCAGGGAGAGCATATTGGCAAAGTCACTGCCTTTGAGTGCCAGTGGAACCGGAATGGTGATTGGCGGCGTCCGGTGCCCGAACCTAAGTACGAACGTATCATTAACTGGCGCATGTACCGTGAGTATTCTCTGGGTTTATTGGCTGAATTATCATCCCACCAGATTGACATCGTCAACTGGGTTACCCAGGCTCATCCTCTACGAGTGATTGGTACCGGTGGTATTGATTACTGGCAGGACGGGCGGGAAACTCTGGACAACGTACACGTTATCTTTGATTATCCTGATGGGATCAAAGCCAAGTTTACCTGCACTACAGCTAACGCTCATGATGGCTACCAAATCAAGGTTATGGGCGACAAAGCCACCATCATTGTCAAACCCAATGAGGCCTGGATTTATCCGGAAGCGAAAGGGCAGGAAACCGGCTGGGTAGATGGAGTGAGCGGCGCCACCAAATCTACCCTGGAAGCCTACGGAGCTATTCCTATAAAGGTAGAACATACCGAACCCACCCAGCAGGCACTGGAGGATTTTGCCGAGAACATTCTTCACCAAAAGCCACCAATTTCTGATGTTTATACCGGAGCAGAAACCAGCTTCGCGGTACAAATGGCCCTCCAGTCTATTCTAGAGCAACGCACCATAGATTGGCAGGATCGCTTTACCAGTTTAAACTAAAATTGTCGGTTATTTTTTAGAAGAAGTTAGTCTGAACACTGTAATCCGGCCTAGATCAATAAGTTGGATATAACTTTCTGATCATCTGAGTGTTTCGCTCTGAAAAGAAATGGTACACCATGCTATATTTCGTCCTTTTCTGTAGTGATTTTTTGAGTTGATGTAAAAAAAATTAGCCAATCTGTAACCCTGTGATAAAATTTTAGTTAATTAACTTAATTAAATTAAATGACTCACAGTCAGTAATTAAATATGGGAATTGCCGAACGACGACAACGGGAACGAGAGCAACGAGCGCAGGATATTGTAAATGCCGCCGAAGAGGTATTCTTCTCCAAAGGATACGAAGGGGCCACCATGGACGAGATCGCTGAGACGGCTGAACTCAGCAAAGGAACGCTCTACCTGTACTACAAAACTAAGGAAGAGCTGTACTTCGCTATTGCAATGCGGGGTAATGCTATTTTACGAAAAATAGCATTGGAGTCTGTACATGAGGAAATGACCGGTCTACAAAAAATCATAGCTATGACTCAGGGTTATTTCCGCTTCTACGAAGAACAGCGTCCCTACTTTGATGCGCTTCATTTCATGGATACCACCAAGCTTACTCGAGAAGAGATGGACGAACGTCATCAGGCCTTTGAGCGAAGTGAGGGTGCCTTACAACTACTGCGTGACTTAGTGGCTCAGGGAATAGAAGATGGTTCTATTCGGTCGGATGTAGATCCGGTAAGGCAGGCATTACTTGTTTGGGGACAGGCATTGGGAGTTATTCAAATATTGATTTCCAAGGAGTGTATGATTGCCGATGTATTTGAAGTGACGAGAGAGTCACTAATGGAATCTTTTTATATCACGTTGGAACGCTCGCTGGCAGCTTAAAAAAATTTTTATCCATTACTGACTCACAGTCATTTATTTATATGTTGTTAAATATTTCTATAGTAGCACAATATCATTTCATAGTGTACTGCTTAGACTCTAAATCGTCAAAAATGTCTCAATCCACTAATAACAACTCTACGACGATTGACCCTGGAATACGGTCGGTTCACCCTGATTTGGCTGCAATAGATACCCGAAAGCCCGTACTTAGAAGAATGACTACGGAAAATATGCCAAACCCTAAAAAAATTTACAGATTTATGACTATCAGTCAGTTACTAAATAAGCGTAAAGTCATGACTAAATTCACCTTACTTCTTGTCATGATTGGAGTAACAACATGGAGTTTTGCCCAATCACCCTCATCCCTTCTGGATGCATACATCGCTGAAGGTCTGGAAAATAACCTCCAACTCATTCAGGAAAACCTGAGTGTAGAACAACGCTGGACGGATATTCAGGAAGCGAGAGGACAATTTTTGCCCGCCGTCTCGCTGCAAGCCGATTATACATTAGCGGGCGGTGGCCGAGCCATTGCTTTCCCGGTGGGCGATCTGCTGAACCCGGTATACAACACGCTGAATCAACTGACCGGACGTTCCGACTTTCCGGCTGAACTGGAAAATGTAAACGAGCAGTTTCTGCCCGACAACTTCCACGATACCCGGGTGCGGGTAATTCAACCGCTGTTCAATACCGATCTTCACCATAATCTAAACATACAGGAAAATGAGCTGGCCGCTCAGGAAGCGCAGCGGGAGGCATTTAAAAATCAGCTCGTAAAGGATATTAAAGTGGCCTACTTCAATTATCAGCAAAGTGAGCAGGTAGCGTCTATTCTGGATCAATCGGAGATCGTCTTACAGGAAGTGCTACGGGTGAATCAGGTGCTGGTGAAAAATCAGAAAGCAACCAAAGAGGTAGTGTACCGATCGGAGTTTGAACTAAGTCAATTAGCCCAGCAGCAGGCCGAAGCCCAACGAAGCGTACAAGCCGCTCGCAATTACTTCAATTTCCTGCTAAACCGTCCTTTGCCTACTCCTATTGAGGTTGACGAGAACGAAAATCAGCCCAAACTAGCATTAGTGGTAGACAGCGTTCAGGCCCAGCAAGCTTTGGTAAACCGCCAGGAACTACAGCAGCTCAAAAGTGCGCAACTAGCCAACCAGTCGGCTTTTAAAATGTACCAGCAAAAACGCTTACCTACCGTAGCCGCCGTACTGGACGCTGGCTATCAGGGGTTCGGTTACGAGTTTGATAGCGATCAGGATTACTGGCTGGCCGCCTTCTCGTTGAAGTGGGATCTGTTCACTGGCTTTCAGAATAAAGCCCGCCGACAACGCTTCGCGCTGCAAGGGCAACAGTTAGAGCAGCAACTAACCGCTCTGGAAAAGCAAATCCAACTAGAAGTTGACGATAACCAGCAGCAGGTAAAGGCCGCCTATACCGCCTGGCAAGCCGCCCAGAAAGGTGTGCGAAGTGCCGATCAGAACTTTACGGTAATAAGCAAAAAGTACCAACAGCAGCAAGCGACCCTACTCGAGCTACTGGACGCCCGCACTACGCTGACACGTGCTCATCTGCAAACCACCGTCGCCCACTTCGACTATCTCAAAAAATCAGCCCTACTGGAAAGCAGCCTCGGCATCGCAATGAACAATTAACAATGTGCAATTTAGCAATCGAGCAATCGGACCATCAATCATTATTCATCACTCATTAACCATTCATCTATGAAAACCATATTTCTTCCTTTAGCCGTAATAATCGTTTCTGCCGGAATATACTCCGCTTGTACCTCCAGCCAAGCCGAGCAGAGTCCTGCCGAGCAGGACCCTGCCAGTAAGCCGGAAGTCTCCCGTTCCGTGACGGTAGCATCCGTGAAGCCGTCTCAAGCGCCGCTCACATTGGCATCTAGTGGCGTGCTAGCCTCCAAGGCCGAAATGAACCTTTCGTTTAAAACCGGTGGCATTGTAGCCGGCATCTACGCCGAAGAAGGTCAAGCCGTTCGTAAAGGCCAATTACTGGCTAAGCTGAATTTAGCCGAGATTAACGCGGCCGTCATTCAAGCCGAAGCCTCGTTGGACAAGGCCCAGCGCGACTTTGAGCGTACGGATAACCTGTTTCGGGATTCAGTAGCTACGTTAGAACAGCGTCAGGATGCTCGAACTGCTTGGGAAGTCGCGCAGGCCAATTTGCAGGTAGTCAAATTCAATCAGCAGCACTCGGTCATTTACGCCCCTCAGCCGGGTAAGATTTTGAAGCGTAAGGCCGAAGTAAACGAATTGGTAGAGCCGGGAAATACCATTTTTGAGTTTGCCTCGGCCAAAAGTGCCCAGATCATCCGCATCGGGGTTTCCGACCGCAACATTGTCCGAGTTCACGCGCTGGATTCGGCTCACGTAATGTTTGATGCCTATCCTGAGCAGGTATTTCCGGCATTCGTCTCCGAGGTTGCCGAAAGTGCCGACGAGCGTACCGGGGTGTTTGAACTGGAGCTGACCGTAGACAATCAGGGATACGACTTGAAAAATGGCTTTATCGGCAAGGTAAATATCTTCATCACCCCTCAGGAGAAATACTACAAGATACCCATGGACGCTCTGGTAGAAGCCGACGAGCAATCCGCGTCTATCTTCGTTGCCTCAGAAGATAATCGGGCCAAAAAACTGGAGCTCGCACCGCTCTATATCGGCAACGATTATTTCACCGCTCTAGCCGATACTGAATTTCCCCTAAACGTCATCACCTCCGGCGCAGCCTACTTACAAGATGGAATGTTGATTTCTGAAGCCGGAAGCGGGAAGTCGGAAGACCGAAGTCGGAAGTCAAAAAACTGGAGATTAAACTAAAGAATTATAACAGAAACCAATTGGTTTTCGGATTCCGAATGAATTCTCCTCTGAGTGGAAAACTGCTTCCAACTTCGGTCTTCCGACTTCCAACCTCATCCCAAACTCAAATACCTATGAAACTCCCCAGCATCGCTATAAAAAACTACCAGTTTGTACTGATTCTGGTGGCCCTCGCTTCGCTCTACGGAATCACTTCCTACCTGACGATGAAGCGTTCCGAAGATCCCTTTATAAACGGTCCGTTCTACGCAATCACCGTCGTGTATCCGGGTACCGGCCCCAAGGACATGGAAGAACTGGTGGTTGATCCCATTGAAGAAGTGATTGACAAACTAGAGGATATCAAGCAAATTAATACCACCATCGACGAAGGGCTGGCCTTTATTCAGGTGGAAGGACTGTGGGGCGTTGATCCCGACGAGCAGTACGATGAAGTAGTGGCCGAAATCAACAGTATAAAACCCAGCTTACCCGACGATATTTTCCGGATTGAAGTAACCCACTCTACTCCTAAGGAGGTATCCATCCTGCAACTGGCGCTCACTTCGGAAACCGCCTTGTACCGACGGATGCAGGACTACGCCGAGGAACTGGAGAAAATCCTGAAAAAAGTAAACGGGGTCCGCACCGTAGAAGTGCTGGCCTACCCCGAACAGGAAGTACGCGTTTCGCTGGACTTTCAGAAGATGGCTAACCAGAACGTAGCTCTCAGTCAGGTAATTAATACGTTGCAAGGAAATAATGCGAATGTGCCAGGTGGGAATGTAAAGTCGGGCGGTCGCTCATTTACGGTGAAAACCAGCGGTGGTTATAAAACACTGGAAGAACTCCAAAGCACCGCGATTGCTTCGGGCAACGGTAAACTGGTCTACCTACGCGATATAGCCGAGGTGCACTTCGACTACGAAGACCAGCAGTACTACGCACGCTTCAATGGCCAACGAGCACTGTTTCTGTCGGTTACTCAGAAGGAGGAAGTAAATATTCTGGACCTAACCGAGGATATGAACGCGGTCATCGCTGATTTTCAGGCTCAATTACCCAATGACTTAAACTTGGAATACGCCTTCATTCAGGGGCCCTCGGTGGCCCAACGCATTCAGGGTTTTATGGGAAACTTGGGGCAGGGAGTCGCTCTCATTGGCATCATCGTGCTGATCTTCCTGGGAGTACGCTCGGCGGCGGTCATCATTACCGTGATTCCAACCACCATCATCATCTCCATCGGCATTCTGAACGGAGCTGGTTTTGGTCTACATCAGATTTCTATCGTAGGGCTAGTGATCGCGCTGGGTTTGCTGGTAGATAACGCTATTGTGGTAGTAGAAAACATCACTCGCTTTATGCAGGAAGGCTACTCATTGCGGCAGGCCGCGGCCAAAGGAACCGCCGAAGTAGGTACCGCCGTAGTGAGTTCCACCGTAACTACGGTGCTTTCCTTTATGCCACTAGCGATTATGGACGGTAGTGTGGGTGAGTTTCTTCGAGCGATGCCGCTGATCGTGATTTTCGCTCTGGTTACTTCGCTCATTCTGGCCATCACCTTCACCCCTATCCTGTCGCGTTACCAGCTGAAAGCTCCTCGTGATCGGCAGAAAGTATCCCGCATTGACCGCATTATTCAACGCACCATTGAAGGTCCTTACCGGCGAACTTTAAACTTTGGCTTGCGTCGGCCGACCATCACGCTGGTGCTGGCAGTACTGACTTTTGTAGGGGGAGTTGCGCTGTTTCCGCTGGTAGGAGTCAGCCTGTTCCCTACTGCCGACAAGCCACTGTATTTGGTAGATATTGAAACGCCCAAAGGTAGCAATCTGGATAAGACCGATGCGGCCGCCCGCTATGTAGAAAGTGTGGTGGATACCCTACCGGGAGTGGAAAGTTACGCCACCAATGTAGGGCACGGCAATCCGCAAATCTACTACAACCGCTTCAGCAAGAGCTACACTCGTAACTACGCTCAGGTGCTGGTGAACCTGGATGCTTACGAAGAAGAGCGTTTTTACGCCACGCTGAACCAGCTCCGCGATACCTTCAGCCAGTACCCTGAAGCCCGGATTACGCTGTCGGAGCTAAAGCAGGGCGTGCCGGTAGAAGCCCCTATTGCCATTAAGATTATCGGTAAGGATCTGGAAACCATCAAAGCCATTGGTAACGATGTAGAAGAGCTGTTTGAACGCACGGCCGGAACCGTAAACACTTATAATCCGCTGGCGATTGACAAGACTGATATTAAAGTAGATATTAACCGAGATAAAGCCGGACTGATCGGCCTTTCCCTCTACGATATTGACCTGGCGGTGCGTACCAGCCTGACCGGGCTTTCGGTAGATGAGATGACGATGGATAATGGCGATCAGTTCGATATTGTGGTTCGCCTACCCTACGACCAGCAACTGACACTGGATGATTTTAACAAAATTTACACCACCAATATCACCGGTGATAAAGTACCGTTGAACCAGGTAGCGAAGCTGACCTTCACTCGAAGTAACTCGCAGATTGATCACTACAATACCGACCGTACCGTAACCATTACAGCGGATGTGCTGGATGACTATAACATTATGGCAGTGACTCAGGAAATTCTGGATGAACTGGATCAGTATGATTTTCCCGAAGGTTATTCATACTACGCCGCCGGTGAGTACGAAGCCCAGCAGGAATCTTTTGGTAACACCGGTCAGAGTCTACTCATTGCCCTAATCGCGATTTTTGCGGTATTGGTACTGCAATTCAAGTCCTTCCGTCAACCCATGATTGTGTTCTCGGCGATTCCGCTAGCGTTTACCGGCTCAATCGTAGCGCTTTTTATCACCGGATGGACCTTCTCCTTCTTTGCCTTTGTCGGCTTTACCAGCCTGGTCGGAATTGTAATCAACACCTCCATCATCCTGATTGACTACACCAACCAATTACGTGATTCCGGGATGCGCATGGTGCGGGCCATCAAGAAAGCCGCCGAAACCCGCTTCAAACCCATTGTGCTCACGACTTTAACGACCATTTTGGGACTACTACCGCTAACCCTCTCCTCGGGTGACCTGTGGCCCCCACTGGGCTGGACGATCATCGGCGGAATGATTTCGTCTACCTTTTTGACGCTACTGATTGTTCCGATTTTGTATAAGCTGTTTACCCGAGAACAGGTACCCGTTGAGGAAGAAGTACTAGCAGGCGGGTAGTAGTAAGGGGGACAGCATAGAGGTTTTCATTAATTTCTGATGAGCTTTATCTCAATTGTAACCAGAAGTAACTATCTTAAAGTGTCGGGTAGATTTTCTGAGGAGAAAACAGTTTCTAGTTCTCACATAAAAATCCGGGACAATGAGCACATTACAACTGGGATTAAGCTTGTCAGTAATATTATTCGCGGGTATGGGAATAAATAGTACTAGTTGGTTGAAGGAAAAGGAAGACGGAAAATATCATTTGAATCTGCGATCGCAGAATAAACTTCCCGACGGTTCCTTCGAGGTAGAAGAAAAGAGGGTAACCTGGGAGCCCCAAAGAACGGCCTTTATCATCTGCGACATGTGGGATGACCACTGGTGTAAATCAGCGGCGGCCAGAGTGAGTGAACTGGCCGGACCCATGAATGAGATGATTAAGAAGGTACGGGCGCAGGGTTCGTTAATCATTCACGCCCCCAGTAGTGTAACTTCTTTTTACGAAGGCACTCCGCAGCGGAAAAAAGCCCAGCAGGCTCCGTTTAACCCAACTCCCCGGCCGCTATCTACTACGGAGCGATGGGGTACTACCTGGTGCTGGCCGGATGAAACGCGGGAGAATGCTTTGCCCATCGATGACTCGGACATGGGATGCGATTGCGACGTAAAATGTGAGATTCGTGATGCCTGGACCCGGCAAATAGCTACGATAGAGATAGCCCCCGAAGACGCTATTACCGATAACGGACAGGAAACTTTTAACCTGCTAGCGCAACATGGAATCGAAAATGTAGTATTGCTGGGCGTACATTTAAATATGTGCGTACTAGGGCGTCCCTTCGGCATTCGGCAAATGGAACAGCAAGGTAAGAATGTAGTACTGCTACGCGATATGACCGATACCATGTACAATCCAGAAATGGAACCACAGGTGACTCATGAGGAGGGCACTCAATTGGTGGTAGAGCACGTGGAAAAATACTGGTGCCCCAGCTTTGCCAGCACGGACTTAACCGGCAGGCCCGCGTTTAGCTTCAATTAAATGTTCTGAATACCAGATGAATTAATACTATCTCAACTAAAAAATTGCAAGGCGTTCTGGCGGGATTGAATATTCGCTAAAATACTTCAAGCCTTTGTCTCTTATTGATGAGTCTTTGCCAAACCTAAATCATCAAAAATATTAAATCAGCTAGCAAAAGGACTTGAATGACAAAAACCAAGATACTCATCTTACTTCCGTATTTGTACCCCAGCACCAGTACGACGATTGCCAATAGAGGCAATATAAGCCCTGACAAAATTCTTAATACATAAATACTATTGCTTTCAGAAGTAAGTAGACCGTAGCTATTGACTTCTCCGAATACTAAGGACACTTCATATTGGATCTCTTGGTTTTCTTTAACCGTTTGAGCAAATTCTTCAGAGACGACAAAGTCATTATCAGGGGTAAATACTCTGTATGAATAATGATAGTTACCGGCAGCATTGTAGTACTGCTCTAACTCTTTTTTTACATCAATTATTCTATCAGAATAAGTGTGGCCCGGTAATATGAAGTCGAGCACAATCGTAAGCGCGAGACAAATAAATAGAGTGTGAGCTAATTGTCCTTTTTTATAAGAAAGAATAGCCATCCTTTATTCTTGCTAGAAGAATGAGGTTATATATTCATTCTACTCAACCGCCTTCTTATACATCCCAAAAAATAGAAAAGGTAGAAAGCCAATGCTAAAAAGCCCGACACCCAGTATTAGTAATATATCAGCCCATGGCCATTGCATTAACTTAAACAATACGGAAAATCCGGTAAGTAATGCGCTGGCAAAGCCAAGAATAATCTTTAACCTTTCTGACAGTAGTTTACCTACACTGGCTTTATAACGATCGAGGGCAAACATCGGCAAAAATATCATAGCGAAACCGAGAAATCCGTAAGTGAACAGCTTACCCCCACCGGGCCATTGTAAAAGGGTCATTAACCAACCAATGCTGATACAAATAGATGCAATCAGTCCAATAGAATACATAACTTTATGCGAATCAAGGGTAAAGAGATAAAAGAAACAGATGTGCTAGTTAAGGTAT
>CAZKCO010000053.1:0-36280 GCA_964551335.1 uncultured Roseivirgaceae bacterium | reverse complement strand
GAACACCTGAACACCTGAACACCTGAACACCTGAACACCTGAACACCTGAACACCCGATTTCAAGTTGACGCAAAGTCGAGTTTGCTAGACGGTAGCGCTAAATAACTGGGTAGTTGGGCGTTTTTGCCATAACCGGGCATCCAGGGCCATGCAGACGTTTCGCACAAAGGGTTTGCCGAGCTCAGTTACCCGGATGAAGCCGTGGCCCAGGTCTACCAGCCCATCGTATTCCATGGGTTCCAGACGTTCTATCGCTTCGTTGAGATGCTGGTTTTCGGGTAGCTCTTCGTCCCAGCGGGTATGTCCCTGGCACATCAGATTCAGGATATGCTCTCGTAGCAGTAAGTCCTCTTCGGTAAGAATATGACCGCGGTAGATGGGTAATTTGCCGGAGTGAATTTGCTGCAAATAGCCTTCTACGGTTTTGGCATTTTGTCCAAAGGCTGTCCAGGTATCGCTGATGGCCGAGGCCCCCAATCCAATTAGCAGCTTAGTAGCCTGGGTAGTATAACCCATAAAATTTCGGTGCAGCAATCCATTTTGACTGGCTTCAAAGAGTGCATCGGAAGGCAGGGCGAAATGATCCATTCCGATCTCATAGTAACCGTTTTCTTCCAGCAACTCTTTTCCAAGCTCGTACAACTTGCGCTTGGTCTCGTCGGTAGGCAGATGGGCTTCAAACGATTTCTGAGCGGGCTTCATCCAGGGAACGTGGGCGTAGCTGTAGAAGGCAATACGATCAGGACGCAGTTGTACGGTTTGTTGAATGGTACGGCGAACTGTTTCTGATGTTTGTCGGGGTAATCCGAAAATTAAATCGTAGTTCACCGAGGTATAGCCAATCTCACGGGCCAGTTCAGTTACTTGCCGAACCTGCTCGTAGGTTTGTATCCGGTTAATCGTTCGCTGTACTTCGGTATCAAAATCCTGAATACCCAAACTCAGCCGGCGGAAGCCTAACCGATGAAGGGTACGAAGATGCACCGCACTGGTATTATTTGGATGAGCTTCGAAGCTAAGCTCGGCCGTATCACTAAGTTGGCCTAATGCGGTGATGCCCCTGATCAGTTGTTCCAGATGAGCGGGGGCAAAAAAGGTGGGGGTGCCGCCACCTAGGTGAATTTCCTGAATAAGCGGAGCATCGCCCAGTGTATCTACGTACATACTCCATTCTTGTAACAACGCTTCAATGTAGGGCAACTCCACGTCGTGGTTCACCGTGATGCGGGTGGTGCAACCACAGTAAGTACACAGACTCTCGCAGTAGGGTAGGTGAATGTACAAGCTGATACCCTGTCGCCTGGTTTCCTGGTAGGTTTGATGCACGTGAAATTTCCATTCCTGCTCAGTAGGTGGGGTTTCGTTCCAGTAGGGAACGGTAGGATAACTGGTGTAACGAGGGCCTGGAACGTTATATTTGCGGATAAGGGAGGTGTCTATCATGATTTTCTATTGTTCTAGGTCTCAATTGTTCGATTGCTCAATGTTACGGTGTGATAGTCATAAGTTTTTAGCTTACAGTCCACAGTCCTTTTCTCGGTCACTGCTCATTTGTCCTCTGTCTGCTTCCGAATTCGGTCTTCCGACTTCTAACTTCCCTCACTATCCATTTTCCACTGATTAATGACATATGACTGTTTCGGTAGCAGCCGAGTTGGGAAGTACCGGGCTGAGGTAAGGGATATCCAGCGATAAGCCCCTAAGAATGAAGAAAACGCCGATCACGACAACAAACACTGGAATGGCGGTACGGATACGGTTACGGACTCCTACCCTGATGCTGTTTCCCAGAAAACTGATCATGGTCATGGCAGGAAAGGTACCCAAACCGAACGCCAGCATGTAGAGCGCACCCAGCAGCATATCACCACTGGCAATAGCTCCCGCGATACCTAAGTAAACCAGCCCGCAGGGAAGTAGGCCGTTTAGGCTGCCCAACACGAAGCGGGCTCCGTAGTTGCGCACTTGCAGCCAGTGCTGCATGCGGACTTTCACCCATACAATTCCTCGGGAAATAGTAGAGTTAGGATTTAACTGCCTCTTCCAGGCGAAAGGAATAATCATGACAACGATCATCATTACCCCGATACCAATGGAGAGCGACTGTTGCAAACCAGCGATAGCCAACCCCTGGCCGATCAGCCCAAAGATACCTCCCAGTAAAGCGTAGGTGAAGAGGCGACCAGCATTATATACCAGGCTACTAAGCGCTCGTTGGGGAGTGGGTCGCACCGAAGGGAGCGCCAGAGCAATCGGGCCACACATGCCCACGCAGTGGAAACTGCCCAACAACCCAACCGCAAATGCCGTGAATAATGCTGCCATCGCTATCTTAGAAATATGGGCTTTTCCCAGTAGTAACTCTTAGAGTCGGAAGCCAAAGCTATCTGTACTTTATAGTAGCCCTTAGGAAGCTTATCAGTGCTAACCCGTTGTTGTCTTGCCCCGTCAATCTCAATTTCAGTAGAATAATCGAAGCGAGCATCGGAAGGACGAAAAAGGCTGATCGTCCCTTGAATATTTTCAGCAACTGCTTCCGGAAACTGTATGGTAAGCTGTTGCTTTTCCTGAGAAATACTAAGTTTTTCTTCCAGTTGATTGGCATTCGTCGTATGCTCAATCCGGTTCTGATACTCAAGTTCCTGCTGGTAGTAATCTTCGGTAACTAAATCTACATTGGTTTGAAAACTCCTTACTGCTAAGTATCCAATAAAAAGGGCAAACCCAACAAAAACCCATACAATGCTCCATCCCCAGTTCATAACTTTATCTTTAATTGTTCGATTGTTCTATTGCTCAAGTGCTAATTTGAAATAGTCCGTATGTCTTTTCTTCCACCTATAATTGTTCATTGTACATTGCTCATTGCGGGGCAACCCTTGCTCATTGTCATTTATTCGGTCCCAAGAAGTTCGTTTTCACGGTTTCAATCAGTTCATCCTTTCGGTAAACGCCTACTGCTACCTCGTTTTTCATCTGTGTTACATCTTTGCGATCAAAAATGATGAAGAAAGCGCCTTCAGCTACTCCCTGCTCTTCTACTTGTAGTACGTCGTTACCCACCATCTGAATGCTTCCCTTATCGCCTACTAGTTCCAGCCGGACCGGCATAGCTTCATTGGTTTTATTAATGATTTTAACATTATACAGGTTGCTGATTTGATTATCGCCCTGATCTTGGTAGAGCATCCCCGGCGTACGGAGAATACTGGTTTCCACATCGGTGCGCAAAACCAGCAGACTGGTTAGAACTCCCAGTAATGCCACTAGTACCACCGAGTAAGCAATACTCCGCTTCGTCCAATGAAAAGGTCGGTTCTCAGCGATATTTTCCTCCGAAGCGTAGCGTACTAACCCTCGAGGTAGGTTGACCCGATCCATAATCTCATCGCAGGCATCCATACAGGCCGTGCAGTTCACACACTCCAGTTGCGTACCATTACGAATATCAATGCCCGTCGGACAAACGTATACACATTGTTTGCAGTCAATACAATCACCTTTTCCTACTTCCTGCCGGTCTTCTCCCTTTCGAAACTTACCGCGGGGTTCGCCCCGACCATAATCGTAGGCCACTACCACTGATTGCCGGTCTAATAGTACGCCTTGTAGGCGGCCGTAGGGACAAACGTTGGTACAAACCTGCTCGCGGAAAGAAGCAAATACAAAGTAAAATGCTCCGGTGAACAGCAAAATAGCGGTCAGTCCGGCCAAGTGCTGGCTAGGTGGATCAGTTACGATCTGATACAGTTCTTCTATACCAATGATATAAGCCAGAAAAGTGTTGGCAATCAGGAAAGATATGGTAAAGAAAATGGCATGTTTGCTACCCTTTTTGATGATTTTTTCTCGATTCCAGGGTTGCTTATCCAGCTTCTTTTGGGCAGTATAGTCGCCTTCAATAGCGTACTCAATCTTGCGGAACACCATCTCCATAAAGATTGTCTGCGGACAAACCCAGCCACAGAATAAGCGACCGTACACCACCGTAAACAGTACAATGAACACTACCATAGTGAGCACCCCTAAAGCAAAGAGGTGAAAATCCTGCGGCCAGAATACCTGTCCAAAAATGATGAACTTTCGTTCCAGGACATTCAGCAACAGAATTGGCTCCCCGTTGATTTTAATGAATGGTCCGGCAAACAGAATCGCCAACAACCCAATACTAACCCAGGTGCGAGCATTATAATAGCGCCCGCTCGGCTTCTTCGGATAAATCCAAACTCGCTTACCTCGCTCGTCAACCGTAGAAATTTTATCCCGGAACGCTTCCTCCGATGTTTTAGAATTACTTGGGGATGTTGGTGAACTCATAATGTTATTTAGCCAGTGCTACGCTCGATTCTCGCTCATATAATTCCCCTTCCGGCTCCTTAGGATTCGGGGGATTCGTTCCTTCCAGCGTAATAATGAAGCTAGAAATATCCTGCATCTGGGTAGGGCTCAGCTGCGATTCCCAAGGAATCATCCCTTTGGCCGGAACGCCGTACTTAATCGTTCTATAAATATCCTTGATGTCACCCCCGTGAATCCAGTACTGGTCGGTCAGGTTAGGGCCAACCCCACCGCCACCTTCGGCTCCGTGGCAAGGCGAGCATTTCTGTACGTACAATTCCTGTCCGCTAGCCAAACGGGCATCATCCTCAATCAGAGTTACGTTGGTTTCATCTACGTTATTACCTTGGGTAGCCAGGTAAGCGTCAATCTCAGCCTGGGCCTCTGCTACTTCTTTTTCGTACTCTGTTTCCTGCAAATCGCCGGTATCAAAAATGTGGTAGTGCAGCAGGTAGGCTACCCCGAATACAATAGTGACGTAGAACATGGCCTTCCACCAGGGGGGCAGGTTGTTGTCCAGTTCGTAAATGCCATCGTACTCGTGGTCGGTCATTACCTCCTCTTCCCGCTCTACCGGTACTGCATCGGTAAGCTGGTGCATTACACGCTGCACAAAGGTTTCTTTGGGTTCCAGTACAATCTTCTGCTGGTGAGCTTCCTCGGAAACCTCGACTACTTCCGGTTCGGGAGCGAACAACTTGTTGGCAATCATCCGAATAACCACGTACAGCGTAATTACTACCAATAGTAATAAGAACTCCAGTGCTAGCACGCTCCAGATCAGCGCTTCCTGGGCGTTGGCTTCCCACCAGGAAGTTTTGCTGCCAGCATCCTGGGCAAAAGTGGCTAACGGCAACAGGCTTAACAGTGTGCCAAGCAGTATTTTTTGAGCAATTCGGTTCTTCATGATTGAGGGGAGTTATCGTTGGAGGACACACCATCGTCTAGGGGTATCTGCGACATGTCAGAAATATGTTCTTTACTGGCACTGAACGTGAAGTAGAGCAGGGCAATAAAGAAGATAAAGAAAATCAGAAAGGAGATGATCGGGTAAATTTCTATCCCGGCAATGGTCTCCATATGGTATTTGATGAATTTTAGCATAGCTTCGACTTTAGAGGTTGGAGGTTAGAGGCTGGAAATTAGATTTTCTAGCCTCTAACCTCTAGTTTCTACTTTACTTGAATATCCGTTCCCAGGCGTTGCAGGTAGGCGATGAGAGCGATAATTTCTCGCTCTTTTTTCACCTCAATGCCGCTTTCGGCCAGTGTTTCCATAATCTCGTTAGCCTGCTGATCCAGATCTGCCATTGCTTGCTCTTCGTAGCCTTCAGGATATGGAACCCCCAGGGTGCGCATAGCATTGATTTTATCCGCCAGTTGGCTGGCATCCAGATCGTTATCGAACAGCCAAGGATAGGGCGGCATAATAGAGCCGGGAGACATCGAGGTCGGATCTAGCATGTGGTGGTAGTGCCAGGAATCGGGATACTTTCCACCCTCGCGTAGTAGGTCCGGACCGGTTCGTTTTGATCCCCACAGGAAGGGGTGATCGTATACGAATTCACCGGCCTTCGCGTATTCACCGTAGCGCTCGGTTTCGGAGCGGAACGGGCGGATCATTTGGGAGTGGCAGTTGTTACAACCTTCTCGGATGTACAAGTCACGCCCTTCTAACTCTAGCGGAGTATAGGGTTGTACGCTGCTGATTGTTGGTACATTAGACTTAACCAGGAAGGTAGGGATCATCTCTACCAAACCACCAATCAGAATAGCAATCAAGCTCCAGAACAACAGGGCAACTGGTCGGCGCTCGAAGATGCGTCGGTGCCAGTGTTCGTTTTTCGGGGCGTGATATTCTTTCTCCAAAGCAGGGGCTTGCGCTTCTTCTTCCTTCTGGAATTTGCCAGAATAAGCAGTTTTAACCAGGTTATAAACCATGATCAGAGCACCAGTAATATAGAGTGCGCCACCGCCAGCCCGTAGCATGTACATCGGACGAAGTTGGGTAACAGTTTCCAGGAAGTTAGGATACGCTAATAGACCTTCGGCAGTAAATTCTTTCCACATCAAGCTCTGGGTAAAGCCCGCCCAGTACATCGGCAGGGCGTAAAAGATGATCCCTAAGGTACCCAGCCAGAAGTGCATATTGGCCAGTTTACGCGAGTGAAGCTTCGTTTTATATAATCGCGGAATCAGGTAGTAAAGCATTCCGAATGTAAGGAAACCATTCCAGCCCAAACCACCTACGTGCACGTGGGCAACAATCCAGTCGGTAAAGTGGGCAATGGCGTTTACATTTTTCAGCGAGAGCATCGGCCCCTCAAAGGTAGCCATACCGTAGCAGGTAAGCGCCACTACCATAAATTTCAGAATCGGATCTTCCCGTACCCGGTCCCAGGCCCCTCGCAGGGTTAAAAGACCATTCAGCATACCCCCCCAGGAAGGGGCAATTAGCATGATTGAGAATACTACTCCCAGCGACTGAGCCCAGTCGGGTAACGCATTATACAGCAGGTGGTGCGGACCCGCCCAAATGTAAATAAAGATTAATGCCCAGAAGTGAATAATAGACAACCGGTAGGAGTAAACCGGACGATTGGCTGCTTTGGGTACAAAGTAGTACATCAACCCTAGATAGGGAGTAGTGAGAAAGAACGCTACCGCGTTGTGTCCGTACCACCACTGCACCAAGGCATCTTGCACTCCCGCGTACCAGGAGTAGCTTTTAAACATGGCGATGGGCAACTCAAATGAGTTCACAATATGCAGAACCGCCACGGTAACAAACGTGGCAATGTAGAACCAGATGGCCACGTACAGGTGGCGCTCGCGACGCTTTAAAATAGTGGCAAACATGTTCCAACCGAACACCACCCAGATTGCGGCAATGGCAATATCAATAGGCCATTCCAGCTCGGCGTATTCCTTACTGGTAGTAAGCCCTAACGGAAGGGTAATAACCGCCGCCAGAATGATGGCTTGCCAACCCCAGAAGTTAATGCGGCTAAGCGTATCGCTGTACATGCGGGTTTTACATAGCCGTTGGAGTGAGTAGTAAACCCCGGCAAAAATACCGTTGCCCACAAAGGCAAAAATCACGGCATTGGTATGCAGGGGGCGAATACGGCCAAAGGTGGTATATTCCAGGCCAAAACTTAAGGAAGGATATACTAGTTGCAAGGCAATCAGTAATCCGACCAACATGCCGATAATACCGAAGGCAGTAGCAGCAATCAAAAACAAACGTACGATAGAGTTATCGTACGCAAAAGTTTCTAACTGGCTACGCTGTAGCGATTCTTCTACGGCATCGCGGTCTTTGGTGCTAAGTAGCTGTGAGGACATATTAATCTACAGATTTTCGTGGGTGATCATCAAATAACATTCGGATGGAGGGGGTGTAGTCGTCATCGTACTGACCACTACTGGTAGCCCAGAGAAAAGCGAGCAGAAAGCAGATTGCGACCAGCAAGCTTATCCCAATGAGAATGAAGAGTACGCTCATAGTAATTAATTTACTACAAATTAAGCTTCGGGAAGGGGCGGAATGAATGATGCTAATCACATGAAAAACTGATTTATATCAGTTTTTCATATATATAGAAGCCGCCACTTTTTTTACGAATTATGAAAAAGATTTTTCTTTTCCTGACTATTGGGCTGTGCGTAAGCACCGTAGCTATTGCTAAAAGGAGAATGAATTGCAACTCTCTGCTTCATATTTGTTTCACGCTCGTCCTGAAAAGCCCTTTCAAGTGTACGGTGGGCTTGGCGCTATTCTAGGTACTGGATTTAATACGCTTCTAATTGTCATCAGCACTAGCGAACAAGATTTGGAAAGAGATGAATTTAGTGCGAAGAATTCAGTCTATACAAAGTTCTTTGGACGCGGGGGTATGTCGTACCGATTTGGAAGTCATATTGGGTTTAATTTAGAAACTCAATTAGGATTTTGTGGGCAGTGGTTATCACGAGGTGGAATAAATTTCCTTAGTAATTTTCACTCGGTGATTGGAGGGCTACAGTTTCAGTTTTAAAACACTATTCGGCTTCTGTTCCTTCTAAGGGTATTTTAATAAGGGCTCAGGAGTAAAGTCTATGTATTGATCTTTATTGTCATCAAACAAAGTGAACTTGCTATTCAATAGGAAATCTAACCGGAGTTTCCTATATTATCGTCATTTACGAAACATATCTAATGAAAGGAACAAATCTTGGCGAATTTCAGGAGCTGGTCATGCTCACGGTGGGGCTATTGTACGATCAGGCGTACGGGGTGAGCATTAAAGACGAGGTTAAGCGACAGACCGGAAGAACGGTGACGCTAAGTACCGTACACGCTGCATTGAATCGGCTGGAGGATAAAGGTTTCCTAACATCTTGGATGGGGGGGGCGACGGAAGAGCGGGGTGGGCGGCCCAAGCGGTTATTCAGGATTACAGCCTACGGCAAACAGGCACTGGAAGAAAGCCGTCAGGTACGTAACCGGATGTGGGAATTGATTCCGAAAGTAGCCTGGGATCACATTTGATTCGGTAGTATAGGTTCCAATCGATTTAACTAAGCATAATGCACAAAACACCTAAACCTCCTCAATTTGCTAACCGACTACTTGCCTGGTTTTGCCGGCCTGAGTTGCTACCTGAAATCCAAGGCGACTTGCAAGAACTGTACGTACGCTGGGTACTTCAGTACGGGCTGCGGAGAGCACAGGCACTATACTTCTTTAATATACTATTCTTTTTCCGCCTTTTTGCCATTAAGCGGGAGGGCTATGTTTTACCCATCACTTCCAGGGCTATGCTCCGCAACTATTTTTTAACTGCCGGGCGTCAGGTACAAAAGAGTAAACTACACACTACTATTAATGTATTTGGTCTGGCTATTGGAATAGCGGCCTGTTTGGTAATCGCGCTAACCGTACAGCATGAGTTTAGCTACGATCGCCACCATCCTGACCGTGAGCGTATCTACCGAGTGATTACACACACTAAGTTCACTGACCAATGGTTTCCGAATGGCGGAGTGCCCGCTCCGGTTCCGCAGGCTATCCGAGAGGAATTTTCAGGGTTAGAAGCCCTGGCGGCATTCCACACGGTACATACTATGAAAGTAAAACTTTCTGACGGTACCAGTTTGGACGAGCAAAAGCATATTGTCATTGCCGAACCGGATTATTTTGAAGTATTATCTGGCTGTCAGTGGAAGGTTGGTAATCCGGAACAATCGCTGGTGAAACCCTACCAGGTAGTGCTTACCAAAAGTCAGGCGAATAAGTACTTTGGCAATCAAGAAGCGGTTGGTCAAACTATTGTTTATTTTGATTCAATAAACTTTGTGGTATCCGGAGTTCTGGAAGATAACGCATACAAGACGGATCTTCCGTTTACAGACTATCTTTCCTACGCCACACTACAATCTAATGAACGATTAGCCGGAAATTACGGATTGGAAAGTTGGAGGAGTACCAATAGTAGCTCCTTAGCCCTCTTAAAGCTTAATGAAGAAACTTCTCCCCAGGATATTGAAGAGAAATTTCCGTCACTAATAGAGAAGTACATGAAGCAGGAGGGAAATGATACCGATTGGAAATTTGGCTTACAGCCTCTTTCAGAAATGCACTTTGAGGCTGACTACCGCCTTGACCAACAACAGGTTGCGCATAAACCAACCCTCTACGGATTAGCCTTAGTAGCCCTGTTTTTATTGCTCATTGCTTCGGTGAATTTTATTAATCTGGAAAAGGCCCGGTCTGTACTGCGATCCCGGGAAGTAGGCGTTCGCAAGGTTTTGGGTAGCAGCCGAACGCAGCTAGTGCAGCAGTTTTTGGGGGAAACGTTCCTGATTACCCTGCTATCTGCCGGGTTGGCTATTTTGGTAGCTAAATTGGGCATGAATTACTTTGCCGAAAGTCTGCCGTCTGATTTATCATTAAGTGTGCTATGGAACGGTCAGGGATGGATGGTATTATCATCAATTGTTATTATTGTTAGCCTTTTGGCAGGTATCTATCCCGCCTGGGTACTTTCCGCTTATACTCCGGTTTCAGTTTTAAAGAACCAAGTGATTAAGACTTCCGGAACTACCAGAAAAGCATATTTCCGGAAAGCCCTGATTGTTTTTCAATTCGCTATTGCTCAGGCGTTTATTTTGGGGACTCTCATCATTGATAGTCAACTGCACTACCTGCTCAACAAAGATATGGGCTTTAAGAAAGATGCGGTCATTCATTATCGTCCGCAGAACTGGTGGCGGGATACTACGGAAAATCGCTTCTTGGTGGCCAATGAACTTCGGGCGCTTAGCAGTGTATCTGCAGTAAGTCTGAGTGGCCGTTTACCAGCCTCTACGGGTTGGAGCACCCGAACAGTTTCTTACGTTGATGATACGATAAAAACCGAGGTTAATATCACGATCAAAGAAGCAGATACCAGTTTTCTTCGTGTGTATGGTATAGAATTATTGGCAGGACGTAATTATTTTCCTAGTGATACGACCAATGAATTATTGCTTAACGAGACGGCAATAATAGCGTTCGGTTTTAAAGACCCGGAGGAAGCAATAGGCGAATTGATTCAAATCAATGAAAACAAGGAGCTCCCGGTAGTAGGCGTTGTAAGAGACTTCCATGACGGCCCACTGCATAAGAAGATAAGCCCGGTGATGATGGGCAGCAACCGACGTAACTCAGGAAGCACCAGCATACTTCTGGCTACTAAAGGTAGAGAAGTTTCAGATCTACAACACGCTTTGGCGCAGATTGAGCAGGTTTATAAAAAATTCTATCCCGATCAACCGTTTGATTATAAATTCTACGATGAAACAATCGCCAGCTTTTACGAGACTGAGCAACGGACTGCTCGGCTAATTAACGTAACTACTGGATTAGCTATTTTTATTAGCTGTCTGGGTTTACTAGGATTAGTCTCATTTACAACCCACCAGCGAGTAAAGGAAATTGGTATTCGGAAGGTACTCGGTGCAACAGTTGCTCAACTGATAGCTCTCTTCTCCCAAGAGTTCGTAAAGCTAGTATTAATCAGTTTTTTCATCGCTGCGCCTTTAGCCTGGTACTTTGCGCAGGAGTGGCTCGCCGGTTTTGCCTATCGTACCGATTTAGGAGTATTCACCTTTCTACTGACCATACTCTCGGCGTTGGGCCTGGCTCTACTTACCGTTGGATTGCGATCGTGGAAGGCAGCCTTGGCTAACCCAGCCGATTCGTTGAGGAATGAGTAGGTGGGAAGGAAAAGTTATGTTCTTAGCCCATTTATTTGTCAGTAATGAGGGCTATTGAAATAGCAACTGTTCGCTTTCTGTTCTAAATTACTCTTCCGCGTGCCGCACATAATCTAAGTCAGTGGATTTATCCCGTCGGAAATCGAAGGTGCCGTAGAAGAATAAACGGAAAGTGTGGTTAAGATCGTACTGAAATCCGGTGTTGCGCTGTTGAAAGACCATCATATAGCCGGTATCAAAACTCCATTGCTTAGTCAGCTGGTATTTAATGCCTAGTGTTAGACGATTCTGATTAAAAGTGTCGTATACCACTCTTTTTCCGAAGTTGAGATGGATTTCATCTGCAATCAGCCATTGCGCTCGGCTTCTTTTGGAGAAAGGAATACTGGCGCTTAACAACATCCGAACCCGGTTAATCAGGTAATGATCGTCTAAAGATTCACCATTGATATAGGTATTAAAAATACGTTGTTCGTTGCGCAGCCGGAAGAGAGTATTTACTCCCGGATAGCGGTGAGAGAAACTGACCTGCTGGTAGAGGCGGTTCTCGTTGGTATATCGTTCCCATTGGTTGTCGGTTGAAGAGGTGAGCCACATATGCGCGTACCCTCCGGCTACTCGTAAGTTTCGCTTTATTGAGTATTGAATCCCCCCTCGGATGAAGTAGAAGTTAGCGTTGTTGAGAAAATCCGTTCGGCGGATATGAAAATCGGTGAGAACACTCCAGTGGCGGGTTAGCTGATACAAATTGTTGGTTGAAATCCAGAAGTGCTGATGGTGCGTGATTTCTTTTTCAGTCTGTGCCCAAGACAGTGTTTCTACCAACAATATGAAGCCGAGTAGTATAACTTTTTGCTTCATAAGCCTTACGATGCACTGTTTCGCACAGGGTGGGGCTCTTGTATGAGTTGCCGGGCTTTGGCGTAAACTACCAGGGTAATAAATCCCACAACTGTAACCGAACTGAGCGGCATCAGTATGGCTGCAATTAACGGAGTGAGTAATCCGCTGACTGCAAACGATAATCCTACAATGTTATAGAGAAACGAAAGCAAAAAGGCAGCTTTCACAATGCGTTGACTTGCTTTGGAAAAACGAAGGAATGAAGCCATCCTGGGTAACTGTTCGGCACTTAAAATAGCATCGCAGGCAGGAGAAAAGTGATACACGTTATCGGCTACCGCGACACCGACGTGACTTTGCTTCAAGGCACCGGCATCGTTGAGTCCGTCGCCGATCATCATCGGAAAATGTCCGTTTGCTTCTAAATTCTGCACGTAGTTCAGTTTGTCCATCGGCGACTGCCGAAAGTGTAACTCATTGAAGTAGCCTTCTAAATTTTTTCGTTCCCGGTCCTGATCCCCCGAGAGCAGGTGCGTGACGTAATGAGGCCGTAATTTCTTCATTAGTTGCCGGAAACCGGGGCGGTACTGGTTGGCAAACTCAAAGTATCCCCGTAGCTGATTGTCTAATTCCACATAAACGCGGGTAGCACTGGTATCGGCCTGAGGCTGCCCCGTTACCCAGGCGGCGGAGCCAATTTTCCAGTGGTGACCCGATACCCGCGCGGAGATACCTTGCCCCGCTTTTTCCTCGTAGGCATCCGTAGCTAACGGGGTAGCTAAGAAGGGCTGCCATTGGTAGATGGCAGTGCTAAGCGGGTGCGTGGAGTTGCGGACAATAGAGCTTAGCATCGCCTGCTCTTTCGGGGAAAAAGGGGAGCCAATAAACGGTAGTTGTTGGGTTTGGGCCTGGGTGATGGTACCGGTCTTGTCAAAGATGATCTGGTCAACCTGCGCCATTTTCTCCACTACGTTGGCGTTCTTTAAATATAATCCCCGCTTGCCAAAAATACGCAAAGTGTGGCCGTAGGTAAATGGAATAGACAGCGCTAATGCACAAGGGCAAGCTACAATCAGTACCGAAGTCACGGTGTTGATCAGCAGGCTACTATCGGCAAAATACCAGTATAGGGCAGTCGCCGTACTAATCAGCAGCACCGCCAGCGTGAAGTAGCGGCTCACTTGATTAGCTAGGTTAGAAAGCGAGATCGCTTCCTGTTTCTGGAAAACATCCTGGTTCCAGAGCTGGGTAAGGTAGCTGTTAGCCACCGGTTTATGAATTTCTATCGTCAGGGTACTGCCCAACTGCCGCCCCCCGGCGTACAATAAATCGCCACTGGTTTTGCTTACCGGGTCTGACTCGCCGGTGACAAAACTATAATCAATATTGGCTTCACCCTGCAATAAAATAGCGTCGGCCGGAATCAGCTCCTGATTACGAAGTATTATTCGATCTCCCACCTCCAACTGGTGCAAGGGAGTGGTAATTTCCTGGCTGTTCTCAATTTTAGTAACGGCCACCGGAAAGTAGGAAGCGTAGTCGCGTTCGTAGGAGAGGGCCTGGTAGGTCTTGCTTTGGTACCACTGGCCAATCAATAGAAAAAAGACTAAACCGTTCAGCGAGTCTACGTAGCCTGCTCCGGTTTGTGACAATATTTCGTAGGCACTACGGCCAAATAATGCCAGAATTCCCAGAGCGATAGGAACGTCCAGGTTCATGTGGCCGTGGCGCACCCCCTTCCAGGCCGAAGTGAAGTAGCCTGAAGCTGCGTAGAAAAACACGGGTAGGGCCAGTGCCAGATTAATATAGCCGAAGAAGTGCCGATAATTGGCTTCCAGAGCAAATTTGGTGTCCAGGTATTCGGGCAGGCTGAGCAACATAGCGTTGCCAAAGCAGAATCCGGCTACTCCGGCTTTTACCGCCAAGGAAGAGCTTTTCTTCTGAGGCTTGGTGGCGGCTTCATGCTGAGTAGAGGCCAGAGATATTTCGGGAGCGTAGCCCAATGAGCTTAGAAGTTCGGCTAGGCCTCGGAATGAAATGTTATCGAGATCGAACGTAATGCTAACTTCCTTTTTCAAGAATTGCACCCTCGAGCGCAGAATACCGGCATGCAGCCGGGCCAGATTTTCCAGTAGCCAGATGCAGGAACTACAGTGAATAGCGGGAATAAACAAGGTGATCTTGGCAGTTGCTCCTTCCCGAAAATCCAGCAGCTTGGCAGTAATGGTTTCGTCATCCAAAAAAGCGTACTGGTGCTCTGCCGCCCGGTTCCGCTGACTGGTGCCGGGGTTTTTTTCCAGGTCGTAGTATTGGGCCAGGTCGCTTACGTTCAGAATCTCGTATACCGTTTTGCAACCCACGCAGCAAAATGCTTTCTCATCAAAGGCAATCGTCTCATCCCGGCAGTCCTCTCCGCAGTGGTAGCACTGGGTTTCCGTCACTGATTGATTCATATACGCAGTTTAACTTAGTCTTCGGTAAATTGCAATTTCCTATCCAGGGAATTGAAGGTTGTAGATTGAGGAGCTAGGTAGGTAGTTGGTGACAAAATTAGGTAGTGGACGACGGCGACTGCTTACAATCATTGTGCCTTTAGTGCAATCAATGGCTATTGGTAACAGGTGCTGATATTCTTCACTCACTTTATGAACGGCCAGATCGTAGTAATGCAACTTCAGGTACTCAATCAGAAGTTTTTCCTGCAAAGGGGGAAGAGGCCGGGTTTGGAGCAGTAGCAGTGTAGTGGGTAGGGTAGTGCTAAAGTGATAGTAATCCTGGCTGAACTGTTGAATTAAGGAGAAGTCCTGCGAACTGCCATCGTAAAACAGGAGTAGCTGCTCGACCTTGCGAAGGGGTTTAGTAAGCACGAGTACCGGACAATGCACCTGAGCAAGTAGATCGCTGAGTGATGCGGTTGAACCATTTTGCGTATAGGTGGCCGATACCAACGAGTCTTTAATAACCAGCAAATCGGCAAACTGCCCTTCCTGCAAAACGTCGCCAAAGGTTGCTTCATAAGTGCGTTGCTGGCTGGCTCGCACCGGAAAAGTAACCGTGCCGGAGCCATTTGCCGCGTAGCTACGAGTAGCCGTTGATGATAGTAACTTCCTTTTTACCGAATCATTTGACTGGTATGATACCGGAAGAGAGAGTTTGACTAATAGGTAAGGTTGGTACTGCAAATGCTGATCAATCCAGAGAGTTTGCTCCTCGAACGATCGGTCATCGGTACCTAAAAGTACTATTTTCCTGCGGTGCATAGCTGATAATCCTAATGTATACGTAAAACTAAGCCAAACAGCCGCCTTCAGAAATGATACCCATCAAATGAAAAACTGATAAAAGTCATAAATTTACGGGCGGGGCCGGAATATCACCCCGAAAAGTGAAGCAGGTCAAATTATTTCGTAATTTTGCCATTGATAATCATTTTCGCCTCAATTACGTAATGGTAACTTAGTGTTAACTTTTTAATCTAAACAACTATGAACTCTTACAGTATTTTTAGTAAAAAACAGAAGAAAAAAGCCCTTTCATCCGCTGAAAAATTGAAAATCGTCGGTTTTGTAACCAGCACAGCCCTGGCCCTTACGGAAGCGGCTAAAAGCTGGGTGAATCAGCAGTCGCATGATTTGCTGGGAAGAAAAACCAGGCAGGAGCAGCAGAAAGAGCAGGGACTTATGCTGGTGGCCGGGTTTATTGGCGGTATTGTAGCCGGAGCGGTTACCGCTTTACTGGTAGCCCCGGAGTCGGGAGGAGAATTCCGGCAGCGGATTACGGGCATGTTCGGTAACGGTCACGACGAAGAAACTGCTATTGAAGAGGCCTCACAAAAAGCCGAAGAACTAGCTGAAACAGCAAAAGCCAAGGCCGAAAACGCGGAGCGCAATATCAGCGATAACTAGCGTATTTTTATTTGATCTTACTACTGGCTGAGGGTTTCATGCGCGGATGCACCACGCGAAAAAACAGGGGCGGAAACAGTGCCAGATAGAACATACCGAAGTATCCGGCCGGTAGGGTAGGACTTTCTTTATGCGATTCTAAGGTATAGTAGGGTTTGCTAGCCCGCAGGTGGTGATCGGCGTGCCGTGACAGCTCAAACAAGGTAAAGCGGCTGGTGACAGCGTCCGACTGCCAGGCGTGCTGCTTGCCCACCCGTTCGCCCTCCCGGCGTTCCAGCCCGTAGTGCTCAATGTAATTTACGTACTCCAGCAGGAAGAACGCCGCTACCGATTGCACCAGGTAGGCTAGTAAAACCCATTTTCCAAACACTAACCCTAACGCCAGGCACCAGACGAGTTGCAAAAAGGTAGCCCGAAGGGTAAAGTTGCCCCAGCCGTAGGCGACACGTCCTCTTTTTTGTTGTAACCGGGCATCGGTTTGCAATGCGCTGAACCATTGATTAGGAATGCTGCGTACCAGGAAGGCATACAGGTTTTCACCGTAGCGGGCAGTGGCTGCGTCTTCCCAGGTACCAACTTTCACGTGGTGCACCAGCCGATGTTCGGTAAAGAAATGAGTGTATCCCACAATAAACAGGTTCCAGATACCCAGGTACTGCATCCAGGGTTGCTTTTCGCGGTGAATAAGTTCGTGACCGGCAGTAATGCCTAAAATGCCTCCGGCAAAGCCGGTTGAGACCGCGGCCAGCCAGATAAATTTTCCGGTAAGGATGCCACTGTATACGGCATAAATCAGCGTAGCTACGCCTAGCGTGTGGAACAGTACCGATACTAGCAGAATAGCATCCGGTAAGGCACTATCGGTATTAATCGACGTGTGCTTATCATGCGGAAGTATCCAATCAATCACTACCAAAAATCCCAGCGAAAAGATGATATTGCTGGCCGCAAAGTAGCCACCGGCCAAATTGCCGAAAATGGCAAAGAGCGTGGGTAGTAAGCTGAGGAAATATCGCGATTGCATGACGGTATAGCAGATATAATGATATAATATTGCTGAAAGTGGGTTCTTTTTGACTACGAAATTTACGAAAAACGCAGAAAATAAGCGAAAATTTTTCTAACTGTTTACGCCTGCGTATTCCAACCAATTTTCTCGCCAACTAGTCTAGGGTGATGTACAATGCTGAAAAACTATATCTTAATTCTTTTTCTGTTTTTTGGAACAACTCTGGAAGGTTGCCGAGACTTAGATTTACCAGGCAATACTCCTCGTTGTATTGAACAGAAAATACGAAAGTTTGCTCGAAAAGAGGCTTTCAATCGTGGTTCTACTGTTACCCAGTATAGCTTTCAGGGACAGTTTGTTTATGTATTTTCCCCTGGTAATAAGTGTGGAGCAGATATCGTTTCGGAGGTGGTTGATAGTGGTTGTAATACTGTTTGTAGACTGGGCAGTATTGTCGGTAATCTCAATTGTAATGGCGGTAACTTTGCAGTCGAAGCCACTAATGAAAAAGTTATCTGGCGCAATTAGAAGTATCAAAACCGTTCTTGGTTCGTTAGTTAAAATAAAAACGATGAATAGTAATAAGATCGCACTGGGCTTAATTTTCACAATCGCTATTTCGCTTACGAGTTACGCCCAAACGGAGCCGCAACCTGTTGTAAAGAAAATAGAAGTAACCGGCAGTGCTGAAGAAGAGATAGTACCCGATGAAATCTACTTTGCCATCACCTTGAAGGAGTATCTGGGTGATAATAAGGACAAGGTCTCGATTGATAAGCTGGAACGGGAGCTGTACAATGCTGCCCGTAAAATAGGAGTAGCCGAAGAAGACTTTCGGATTGAAGACATCCAGAGTTATAATTACGACTGGTACCGCCGCAACCGTCCCCAGCGGGAAGAGTTTTTAGCCAGTAAAAAATATACCATCAAGTTTGAAGAACTGGACGAAATCAATCGTCTGTTTGCTTATCTGGATGCCAAAGGAATTCAGAGTACCAATATTGATCGTTATGATCATTCCCAGCGAGAGGAACTGGAGCGTGATTTAAAGATAAAAGCCTTGCAGAATGCCAAAGAAAAGGCCGAGTATTTATTGCGCGGTATCGACGAACGTTTGGGAGGGGTGCTCCAAGTAACTGAAATTAATACCGGATCACAACCACCAACATATTATCGAGAGATGGCCTACGCTCGCATGGATGCGGCCGAAGAAGAATCTACTTCGGCTCCTTCGATCGAATTTCAAAAAATTAAGCTGCGCTACGAAGTCCGAGCAGTGTTTGAGATTCGTTAAATACACTTTTTGATGAAAAGTGTATTTCAATGAAATACTGCAGAAAGTGAACATAAAGAGTGTTGTAACTAAACTTATGTTAACCAAATTTTCACTAAATTTTGCAGCTATTCAAGTTAAAAAAGAGGCAATTTGTTATTTATGACAACAACCCCTATACTTGTATCCTACAAGTCAATTTATCCTTCTGTTAAGGCCATTGATTTATAAAGAAGCGCGGAGAGACAGGCTCAATGAAGCGCTAGCAACCTTCCGCATCGGAAAGGTGCTAAATCCTGATTCGCCGCGGCGAAGAATATAAATTTACTTTTATGCAGTATTTACGTTTACTCTCTTTCATCGCCACTTTTTCAGCATTCGCTATGCGGTGTTGCTGTTGTTAGTGACATCGCTATTCGCAGCTGCTGCTTTTATCTTTAATAACCAATCTAACCCTATATCCTATGTCACAAGAACTGAAATTTGAAACTTTACAGCTACACGCTGGTCAGGAAGTAGATTCAACTACCCAATCGCGGGCGGTGCCTATCTATCAGACTACCTCTTACACCTTCAAAGATGCCGACCACGGAGCTAATCTGTTTGCTCTCAAGGAGTTCGGTAACATCTATACCCGGATTATGAACCCGACTACCGATGTGTTTGAGAAGCGCATTGCGGCCCTGGAAGGGGGAGTAGCAGCCTTGGCCACAGCATCGGGGCAATCGGCTCAGTTTTTGGCACTAAATAATATCTGCCAAGTAGGAGACAATATTGTATCTACTCGCTATTTGTACGGTGGTACCTATAATCAATTTAAAGTTGCTTTCAAACGCATCGGTATTGATGTACGCTTTGTGGAAGGCGACAGTCCGGCTGATTTTGAGCAGCAGATCGACGAAAACACCAAGGCCATTTACATTGAAACCATCGGTAACCCTGGTTTCAATGTCCCCGATTTTGAAGCTTTGGGTGATTTGGCTAAGAAACATGGTATTCCGTTGGTGGTAGATAATACCTTTGGGGCGGGTGGCTATCTGTTCCGTCCGCTGGAGCACGGGGCATCTGTTGTTACCGCTTCAGCAACCAAATGGATTGGTGGCCACGGTACTTCCATTGGCGGAGTGATCGTAGACGGTGGTAATTTCGACTGGGGCAGCGGCAAATTTCCGCAATTCAGCGAGCCCGCCGAAGGTTACCACGGCATGGTATTTTCAGATGTGTTCGGGGTAGACAATCCATTGGGCTTACCTAACATCGCGTTTGCCATCCGGGCGAGGGTAGAGGGGCTACGTGATTTCGGACCGGCTATGAGTCCGTTTAATTCATTTTTGTTGCTGCAAGGGCTGGAAACGCTATCGCTGCGGGTAGAGCGTACCGTGAATAATGCGCTAGAACTGGCTACCTGGCTGGAGCAGCGCGATGAGGTGGAAAGCGTCAACTACCCTGGTCTGGCTTCCAGTAAGTACCACGAACTGGCGAAGAAATACCTAAAACGAGGCTTCGGTGGAGTATTTACCTTTAAGCTGAAAGGAGAACTGGAGCAGGCCAAAACTTTCGTAAATAGTCTAAAACTGGTGAGCCACCTAGCTAACGTGGGCGATGCCAAGACACTCATTATCCATCCGGCATCTACCACCCATCAGCAGTTGAGTGAAGAGGAGCAGTTGCAATCCGGGGTGCATCCTACCCAATTACGGATTTCTGCTGGCATTGAACATATTGACGATATCAAGGCTGATTTAGAGCAGGCGTTTCAGCAGATCGCAGAGCCGGTGACCGCATAAACATGTTGGAAGAACACACCTTTCATTATTCTCATTCTTTTGAATTGGAGTCGGGCAAAACCTTGCCCGGCTTTCAACTTCACTATACTACCTACGGTAAGCTAAATGCCCAACGTAACAATGTGATTTGGGTGTGCCACGCCCTAACCGGTAATGCCAATCCGCTCGACTGGTGGGCGGGGCTGTTTGGTGAAGGAAAACTTTATAACCCTCAAGAACACTTTGTGATTTGTGTGAATATGTTGGGTTCTTGCTACGGTTCTACTGGGCCGCTATCTATTAATCCGGCAACCAGCCAACCCTTCTACCATGATTTTCCTTCAATTACCAACCGGGACAATGTGCGGGCTTTTGATCTGCTGCGGGAGCATCTAAATCTGGAGCGAATCCATACACTGATCGGTGGCTCAATGGGAGGGCAGCAAGCATTGGAGTGGAGTATCATGAAACCCACGGTGGTGCAGCACCTTATTCAGATTGCTTCTAATGCTCAGCATTCCCCCTGGGGAATTGCTTTTAATGAATCTCAACGGATGGCTATTCAGAGCGACGCCACCTGGAAAGACAGTTCTCCCGAGGCGGGGCTGGAAGGAATGCGTACTGCCCGTTCAATTGCCTTATTGTCGTATCGGCACTACCGTACTTATCAAAAAACTCAGCAGGAAGGTAACTTAAATAAACTGGACGGATATCGTGCATCCTCCTACCAGCGCTACCAGGGCGAAAAGCTAGCGCGCCGCTTCAATGCCTTTTCTTACTGGACTCTTTCTCAGGCTATGGATTCTCACCACATTGGCCGCGGACGAGACGGGGTGCTGGAAGCTCTGAAGCAGGTACAAGCTAAAGCTCTATTTGTCGGGATAGAATCTGACATTCTTTTTCCGATAAGCGAGCAAGAGTTCTTGCATCGCCAACTTCCCGGTAGTCGACTAGCGGTTATTGACTCGGACTACGGGCACGATGGATTTCTGCTGGAATTTACCGAGCTTACCCGCCATATCACCGGTTTCTATCAAACCAACGCGCCAGAACCAACTCCTTCAAAAGCTTCCAGCTAATCTGTATTTTTTCTAAGCTGAGCTTTACTGTTCTAAAAACGGCAAAATCTTCTTATTGAATGATTAACCCAAATGATATGCACGTTCTACCTATTTGCCTTTCGGTACTAAAAAAGATAAGTTTGATTATATGGTGACCAATATCTGGCGAACATTAGGGAAATAAACGTATGATTACACAATCTAAACTACTTCTACTAACCTATCTATCAATATTGATAACTCAGGGAGCACATGGCCAAAATTTAACTCTCCTTGACCTAGAATACTTACAGCAGGTAAAAAAACACCAAAGCTTTTTTCAGGAAGAGATTGATACATTAATTGGTAAAGCTGGTGTTATGCTAAAAATGGAGCCTGTTTCGGTGATGGATAAAACCACAGTAGCCAGTAGCGGCGATAAGCACGATTATATGAGTCAGGGACCGTACTGGTGGCCTGATCCGGAAAAGCCTGACGGACTTCCGTACATCAGACGAGACGGAGAGAAGAATCCGGAAGTAGAAGGGTTTTCTGATAAGAGAAATCTTCACGATCTGATAGATGCCGTTGACGTGCTGGGACTGGCTTACTTCTACACCGAAGACGAGAAATACGCCAGCAAAGCGACCGAACTTTTAAATACATGGTTTTTGGATGAAGCTACTCGCATGAATCCTAATCTCAACTTCGGTCAGGCTATCCCGGGTCGCACCGAAGGTAGAGGCATTGGAATTATTGAAACCAGGGACTTTGGCTATCTGCTGGATGGAGTCAGTTTGCTGCATGGCTCAGACGCCTGGACCGACCAACACCACCAGGAATTTACCCAATGGGTGAGCGATTATCTTCACTGGCTCGTAAACAGCTCGCACGGCAAGGACGAAGCGGTACACGGAAATAACCATAGCACCTGGTACTACGTGCAGACTATCGCCATGGCCCTATTCACTGAACAAGATTCTCTCGCCCAGTCATTACAACAGCAAGGCTTACCAATTATCATCGACAACCAGATTGAAGCAGACGGCAGCCAACCTCGCGAATTAGCCCGAACCCGTTCCTGGGATTATAGCACCATGAATCTACTGGCAGCTTATTACTTTGCGATACTATAGGAGAAGGTGGGGCACTCCATCTGGGATTATCAGAGTCAAAAACTCAGAACTGCACTTAATTTTCTTATGCCCTACCTGAGCGAGGAAAATAGCTGGGAATATCCGCAAATTACGGAAATGGATCAGAGTCGATTATTTCCAACACTGAAGATAGCGGCTAATTATTATCCCGAAGGAATCTACGCAGCTATCTTCAGCAAGAATTATCGCTTAGAATCGGATGAATTGCTGTTGCGGCTGCGTTATCCGTAGGGAATGGAGGAAATTAGGCGTTACGGATTTCGCCTCCGCCCATAATAATCTGCCCACGAATAATCAATTGCTGCTGGCTAGCTTGGGGGGAGCTAGCTTGTTGAAACAAGCGTTTATCCTCAAAGCCACCGAGGATGGGCGAGACATCCACTTTCACGTTCCATTCGCTAGGCACTACAATTTCCATTCCGCCAAACAATACAAATACATCAATTACTTGTACCCCATCGGCCAGACGGCTGTTGATCAGGTTAATATTGTTTGCGCCGAAGATTGAGGTAATACGTCCGCCCCGGAACCAGTCGGAGCTGATGACCTTTTCGTTTCCTCCAAAAACGGCCGATTCATCTATCACTTCTAATGTAGAGGCTTCACCCACCCGCTTTTTTTCCTGATTTCTCCGAATGAGCAAACTGACTCCAATGATGACAAATACCAGCGGCCAGAACTGCCGGATGATATTCCAGAATGAAATGTTAAAAATATCAGACAGCAGGAATACTGCCCCGATGAGTACCAAAGTAACGCCGCCGCCCTTTTTATCACTGGTCGCAATAATCAAGACACCGATGGCAATCAATAGCATCTGCCAGGAGACAAGATAATACGGTAGGGAAAAAGGGATAAGGTCAAAATTATTGAGCAAAAAGTAGATGCCCAAAAGTAGAAACAGTAATCCTATAATGAGTCGGCTGTCGGTGCTGCGGGTGTATTGGCTCATGCTGGTTTTAGGTAAAGTGTCATATAGCTAGTCAAGCGAAGATAATAAAAGCCTTGCGTAAGCAAAAGTAAAACGGGCACCGCAATGGCGCCCGTTTAAAAAATCAGCCGTCTGACTGTATTTTAAGCTTGTTCCCAAACCTTAGCTTAAAAAGTTATGAAAATACCAGTTAGACGAGAATGAGTGTTAAAGTTAATTGCCAATTTTCAATTGTAATAACGGGTAAATCGCGATTGGGGTACCAAATCCAGCGCTATTTTACCGGTTCTTGTATGTACTATCAACCTGAATTGGATGTAAGTTATAGAATTTTTTGTTACTTTTTAATAAAATAAGTTGAGGTAAAATACCGCAAAATTGAATTTCTAGAAGCAAAACGAACTATTTGAGCTATAATTTGTGCCAAATCTTACAATTTCTATTAGAAAATTATATAATTATAAAAAAATATTCATATTATTGTATATCGGTACTTATGTAAGATTTATTTAAAACCGAACTACTTATGAGAAACTATATCATACTACTGACCCTATCAACCTTTACTTTTTTTCAATCGTTGGCTCAGGCACCGCAGCCAGGTAGCGTTCTACTTACTAATCAAACCCGAGTTGAAGGAGTAGTGGATATTAACTCATTCATTAACTCAGCCATTGTAACTACCGATGATGACCGCCAATTGACCTACCATGCTTCTATGATTGAGGAAATTACGACTACTGATGAATGCGACCGGGTTCGTACCTACCGAAGCTTCGATTATCGTTCCAATAGCTTTTTCGATCGTATGGAGAAAAAGATATTTCAAGTGGTGAACGACGGATCGTTGGTGTTACTTCGCCGGGTATTTGAGTACGATATTTTTGACGCTAACGATGAATATACCGTAGAAGAGTGGTACTACATTGAAGATGATAAGGTGCAACGTATCCGGAGTTTCCGTCGACAGGTACTCCCGCTTATGGCTGAGTATGCCGATGAGATGAAACAGTTCCGCAGCCTGAACAAGCTACGTAACCTGAACGATGACATCAGTATGTACCTAATGGTTTCGTACTACAATCGTCTGGATAGTTTTGAGAAGCAGTCTGCTTTCGGTCATCTTACCAGTAATTAATACCCAGTGTTAGGGCCGCTGCGGCGTGGTGCTAGAGTATTAAGGTGTTTCAGTACTCGTATTACCGCTCCAATATTATTACTATAATACTCAAACACTCTAACACAAAAACACCATTATCTAAGCTGGAAGTAACAGCGAAGAATCTCCGTAACTAAGAAACCGGTAGTCGTGCGCTAGGGCGTGCTGATAAATGCTTCGCCACTGCTCACCTACAAAAGCAGCGATCAGCAGGATTAAAGTGGATTTAGGCAGGTGAAAGTTGGTAATCAACCCCTGGCACATTCTGAACTCATAACTCGGAAAGATAAAGATCTCCGTTTCGCCTACCAACGTTTCTATATTTAAATGATCCATCTGACGCAGAATAGCATCCATCGCCTCCACTTGAGTGGGTAGTGAATTTGTTCGCCGCTTATAAGGGTATAATTTAGGAATACTAAATACCGCATCAGGCTTGGATGTCAGCATAACTCCGTACCAGTACAGGCTTTCCAGGGTTCGCATGGAGGTAGTACCCACCGCAATCACCGGCCGATTGGGATCGAGCAATCTTTCGATATTCTCCCGCTGGATAACCATTTGTTCCGAATGCATAGCGTGCTTCTCCACCTGTTCTTCTTTTATTGGCTGAAAAGTGCCTGCTCCTACGTGCAAAGTGAGCTCATTAAATAATATGCCTTTTTGCTGGAGCTGATCAAGCACCTCATCGGTGAAATGCAACCCGGCAGTAGGGGCCGCTACGGCACCCCGTGCTTTGGAATACACTGTTTGATAACGCTGCCGGTCTTCCTCAGTACTTTCGCGGTGCAAATAGGGGGGGAGAGGTACTTTGCCGGCGGCTTCAACAACCTCGGCAAACGAAACTTCAGCATCCCAGCTAAGCTGCACATGTTTCTGCTGCCGGTCAAGTAAACGGACTTCAAGCACTACTTTCTGATCATTGATCTTGACTGTTTGCTTTAATACCTGATTAGCTTTCCAGCGGCGAAGGTTACCGATCATGCACTCCCATAACACCGACTTGGTAGTGCTCATTGCCTGACTTATCACCGTACTAGGGGCTACCGGGTGGAGTAACAGTATCTCAATCAGTGCGCCTGCGCTCTGCTCAGTGGTCGGCTTACGAAAGTACAGCCGGGCCGGAATCACCTGAGTATTATTGAAGCACAGGCAGCAATTTTGGGGAAGCCAGTCCGGTAATTGATAGAAAGATTGGTCGGTAATCCGGTTGGGCCGATATACCAACAGTTTGGACTGATCGCGTTGCGGAAGTGGGTGTTTGGCAATACGGTCTTCCGGTAATTCATAGTCGTAATCGGATAACGATAGTGCCGGATTGGTCATAGCGGTAGTCTTTTTTGCCGCAAAAGTAAAGGAATTTTAGTTTCAACGGTGGTTTTCCCGGTCGTCCATTGTAAATTTGTCGGCTGTTATAAATCATCCGTATGAAAAGACTGTACTATTACCTAACTATGATGTTGGCATTGGCTACTTTTTCTGCCCAAGCTCAGCCGACCTACGATTCTACCTTATTTCAAGCACTTAAGTACCGGTTGATCGGCCCCTTTCGGGGAGGGCGTTGTACGGCGGTAGCCGGAGTGCCCGATAAGCCGCTTACTTTCTTTATGGGTACTACCGGAGGTGGGGTCTGGAAAACTGAAGACGGCGGTGGTTCCTGGAAAAATATCTCCGATGGCTACTTTGATGTTGGTTCTATCGGCTCGGTGGAAGTCTCACTTGCTGATCCCAATGTAATCTATGTGGGTACCGGGTCTGCTTCACCACGAGGTAACGTATCGGCCGGTCGAGGTATCTATAAATCTACTGATGGCGGTGAAAGCTGGCAGAAATCAGGGCTGGAAACTGCCGGGCAACTTGGTAAAATTCAAATTCATCCCCACGACCCCGATATACTATACGTGGCAGCTTTGGGTAATATTTTTGGTCCTAACCCCGACCGGGGCGTATTCCGCAGCCGTAATGGTGGCCAAAGCTGGGAAAAAGTACTGTTTGTGAACGATAGCACCGGAGCCATTGATCTGGTGATGGACCCTAATAATCCTCGTATTTTGTACGCTGGCACCTGGCAGGCTGAGCGCAAGCCCTGGACGCTTATCGATGGGGGCAAGGGCAGTGGTCTGTACAAGTCAACCGACGGTGGTGATAACTGGAAGCGATTGGAAGGCGGCTTACCCAGTGGAGTGATCGGCCGGGTAGGCGTAGCAGTATCGCCGGTTAATTCTCAGCGGGTCTGGACCATCATGGAGCATATCGACGAGGATAAGGGTGGTATTTACCTTTCGGAAGACGGGGGGAATAAGTGGAAACGGATCAATCGTAAGCACGATTACCGGCAGCGAGCCTGGTACTACTCTCGCTTGTTTGCCGACCCTCAACAGGAACATACCGTGTACGTGCTAAATACCGGGTTCTACAAGTCGCTGAATGACGGAGCCAACTTTGAGCGCATTCCGGTACCCCACGGTGATAATCACAACCTATGGATCAACCCGAATGACCCCGACATTATGATTCAGAGCAACGATGGAGGGGCGAATGTTTCGTTTAACGCCGGTAAAACCTGGTCTACTCAGCACAATCAACCCACCGCGGAGCTTTACCGGGTGACGGTAGACAATCAGTTTCCTTACCGGGTATACGGGGCACAACAGGATAATACCACCATTTCGGTACCCAGCCAGGGTTTAGCGGATATTGATCCGGTGCAGGACTGGTATACCGTGGGAGGCGGGGAAAGCGGTCATATTGCCGTCCATCCCGAGAATCCCGATGTGGTGTACGCTGGAAACTACATTGGCATTATGACCCAATTGGATCGTTCGCAGGGCCACATTCGTAATATTGAAGTTTATCCCGAACTGAACGACGGAATAGAGGGACGCGATCTTAAGTACCGTTTTCAGTGGAATGCTCCTATCCGTTTTTCGCAGCATAATCCCGATGTGCTCTACTATACTTCCAATTATGTGCATAAATCTACCGACGGCGGACAGTCGTGGGAAGTAATCAGCCCCGACCTTACCCAAAATATTGACAAATACCTGGATATTCCGGGTGGACCCATTCAGCATGATAACACCGGAGTGGAGCTGTACTGTACCATTTTTGCCTTCGAAGAATCACCGCTGGAAGAGGGCGTGCTTTGGGCGGGTAGCGATGATGGGCTGCTGCATATCTCCCGCGACGGTGGACAGAACTGGGAGAACATCACTCCCAAAGACATGCCTACCGAAGGCACGGTAAACACCATTGATCCTTCAGCCCATCAAGTGGGAAAAGCCTACGTATCGGTATACCGCTACCGGGATAATGACTTTACCCCCTACGTGTTCCGAACCGAAAACTACGGTAAGTCCTGGAAACTGCTGACTGATGGCGACAACGGTATTCCGGCCGATCATTTCGTACGGGTAGTTCGGGAAGATCCTGATCGGGAAGGGTTGCTCTACGCCGGTACCGAGTTCGGCATGTATATTTCTTTTGATGACGGCGCGAACTGGCAGCCTTTCCAACTGAATCTGCCGATTACTCCCATCACTGATCTGAAAGTACACCGTCAGGATTTAGTTGTAGGCACGCAGGGCCGTTCGTTCTGGATTCTAGATGACCTCACCCCGCTGCACCAGCTCAGTACGGAGGTTGCCGAAGCAGACGCACATTTGTTTAAACCGGCTACGGCGTACCGGACGCAGGTCAGCGGGTACCGGGGGGAGAACGTGCCAGAGAATAAAGTTCAAGGAGCTATGATCTATTACTCGCTGGGCGAACCGCAGGATAGCATCACCTTGACTATTTCTGACAGTAAAGACCAGATTATCCGAACCTTCTCCAGCACCGAAGAAGACGATGAGCTTTCGGCTGAGGCCGGACTACAGCGGTTTGTGTGGGACTTGAAGTATCCCGAACCCGATCTGATTGACGGAGCGGTAATGTCCATGAGCTATACCGACGGACCTACGGCCGTGCCCGGCACCTATCAGGTAACGCTATCGGTAAACGGAGAGGAAATGAGCCAGCCATTGGAAGTAAAAGCCGACCCCCGCTGGGAAAGCACTACCGCAGATCTACAGGCCCAGTTTGATCTGGCCCGATCAGTGCGGGATTCTCTTACCTCAGTGCACAATCTGATTCGGAATATTCGCAGCCTACGCAACCAGGTGAAGGAGATTGCCCGTCGAAGCCAGGAAGCTGATTACAATGTTGATTTACGGAGCGACTGCCAGGATTTGGTGAAAAAGCTAACTGGTTTGGAAGAAGAGTTGATTCAAACTCGCAGCGAAAGCTCGCAGGACCCAATTAATTACCCGGTGAAGTTGGACAACCAGTACAGTTACCTGTATACGGTAGTGCACTCGCAGGATGCTTACCCTACCCGCGGCTGCTACGAACGCTTTGAGGACTTAAATCAGGAACTGGCTCAACACCGGCAACAGTTCAACCAACTGGTAGAATCTGATCTAAAGGCCTTTGAGCAAAAGATAGAGAGTGCAGGTATTCCCCGGCTGATTATGAGCGTATCGCCTTAGTTTACTGATCGCAGCCCTCAGTCTGGCGGGTGTCGGTAATTTGAATGATTTTCCAGCCGTTATTACTCAGATAAAGCTGAAAAGCATTGACCCCGCAGTGGCTGAAGGTGGTATCCCGGTAAAAGCGATAGGGAGTCCAGGCAGTGGCCAGTTTACCGTCAACGTTAATCTGGTAGTCCAGAATTTGTTCATCCCAAACTTCTTCGTGGGGGCTGCCGACTGCCTGCAAAAACGTAGAAATCGGTGCCTCGCGAAGGCTGGTTTTTTCGTCCTGTTCGGCTACGGTTAACAAGCGGGCCTCGGCAGCAAAAACCTCGCTCATCATGCTGCTATCCCCAGCTCGCATACCTTCGAAAAGCTGCATAATGGTACTTTTTACAGAATCCTCTGCCGACTGGGCGAAAGTGGCTTGGAGGGAAATCGTCAGAAAAATGGAAAAGAGCAATATTTTGTTCATGATGGACAGTTTATCAGTTGAGATAAATTTGGGTAATTCTGCTGACAAATGTGTATTTTATGGAGTTTCTTTACAGTAAAGGCGAATCAAAAATAGCAGTATGATGTTAGGAAATTGTGATAAATCTGTGGCAATATTATTGAATTGTTACGGTTATTCTAACAAGATAAAACTCTACAGACTATTATGATAAAATTAACCTATAGATGGATATTCGCCCTTTCTGCGCTGGTTGCGTTTTGGGGGTGTCAGGAGGATGAAGAGGTGGTAGTACCTCAGCCGGAGCCAGTAGCCGAGGAGATTCAGCTTGATCCGGTTTTATTGTTAAGAGATACTACCTACCAGATTATGAAGGGGTGGTATTTATGGAACGAGGAATTACCCGAAGTGAATTTGGACGATTATGAGAGTGCTGATGATTTGCTAGATGCACTGCGAAATTCCCGAGACCGCTGGTCTTATATAGAAAAAGAAGAAACCTACGATGATTTTTTCAACAACGCTCAGTACGAAGGTTACGGGTTTCGAATGGCTTTTGATGAAAATGATAAATTGAGAGTTGCTTTTGCCTATCGTGATTCTCCCTTTGGAAAAATTGGGGTTGATCGTAGCTGGACGATCAATAAGATCAACGGAAAGAGTATTTCGGCAATCCAGGCCAGCGGCAGCATTACTCAGGAGATTTCAAATCCGACGAACACCTTTGAGCTTATCGATGATCAGGGTAATACGGTTACTGAAACGCTGACGAAGGAAACCATTGGCATCAATACTGTGCTACACCATCAAATATTTGATGTGAAAGGGGCGAAAGTTGGTTATCTGGTTTTCAATAGTTTTCTAGCTACCTCTATTGATGAGTTAAAACCGGTGTTTCAGGAATTTAAGGAAGCTGGAATACAGGAACTAATTCTGGATTTGCGCTACAATGGTGGCGGGCGCGTAAATGTAGCCGAATATATGGCAGCCAATATTGCAGGCAATCGCGGAGCAGACCGTAACTTCATCGAGTATATATTTAACCGAGAGCAGTCAGACCAAAACCAGTTCGTTAAGTTTACTGCTCCTGAGTACCCATTGAACTTAGAACGATTGATTACCATCACTTCCGGCAGTACTGCTTCAGCCAGTGAATTGGTGATCAATGGGTTGGGGCCCTTAATGGATGTAGTAGTAATCGGAGAAAATACCCACGGCAAACCAGTCGGAAGTTTTCCGTTTAAATTTGACGGTTATGCGATCAATCCTATTAGTTTTAAAATTGCCAACGACGCTGGGGAGGGAGAATATTTCGAGGGCTTTAGGCCTGACTCCTATATTTCTGATGACTTAAATCACAAATTCGGTGATCCACGAGAGGCCCGATTACGGGAAGCGTTGAATTTCATTGAAACGGGCATGTTCTCCGGTCCTACGGCTCGTCAGGAGCGATTGGATACCGATCAGAGAATTGAATGGAGCGGTTTCCGGCAGGAAATTGGAGCTTACTAATAAATGTAATTTCTTCATTGAAAGCATCGTTCCAGGGCGATGCTTTTTTATTATTTTTATCGGATGCGTAAAATCTACCCAGTTTATTATTTCGCTATTGGGTTGCTTTCTTTAGTCATCATTTCATCTTGTAGCAGCGATAGTGATGTTACACCGGATGTTAATGTTGTACTGGAAGATTACGAAGAAGTAGGTTCGTTTTCGGGGGAGCAACTCAAGGTTATTGCCGCTTTCAGCGGCTTTGGCGAATACCAGGATATTATTGAATACGGGCTTACACTCTACAAAATCACTTACTTCACCGAGTACAAAGGCCAGCGGATACTGGCTTCGGGGGTAGTAACCGTTCCGCAGGGCACCGATCGGTTTCCGGTTTTACTCGGCGGTCACGGAACTATCAGCAGTGACTCCAATGCCCCCTCCAATCTGAACTTTAATCAGAACCGAACGTCAGGTTTTGAATTATTTGCTGCCTTTGGCTTCATTAGCGTCATCCCTGATTATCTGGGTTTTGGAGCTTCTAATTCAGTTGTGCACCCTTACTTTGATTTCGAGACTTCTGCTCGGTCCTCGGTTGATATGCTAAAAGCTACCCGTGAATTCTTAGAGGAGCAAGAAGTTGCCTTTAACCCCGAACTGTTTCTGACTGGCTATTCTCAGGGCGGCTACGTAGCGGTAGCCACTTTGAAGTATTTGGAGGAAAATACGAACGAGCTACCTGATTTTGAGGTAGTCGCCACGGCCGCTGGTGCCGGGGGGTATAATATTCGGCAGGGTATGGAGCTCATTCTTAATGAAATTACCTATCCGGTACCGGCTAACCTTGCGTTTCTCGTCTACGCTTATCAGCAAACGAACGATTGGGACCGACCGCTCACCGATTTCTTTCAGGAACCTTACGCTTCCCAAATTCCCAGCCTATTCGATGGTAGTAATAGCACTGGGGCTATCAATAGCCAACTACCAACCAATTTAAACGCCCTTTTCCAACCTGATTTTCTTGCCAGAATGCGCGACGGTACCGAAACTGAATTTCTGACTGCTTTGGAGCAGAATAGTGTACACGATTGGGCTCCGCAGTCAACGGTGAGATTATACCACGATATTAAGGATGAGGTAGTTCCGGCTCAGGTGTCCGAACGAACTTTCCAGGTGATGCGACAGAACGGCGCCGAAGATGTGTTTTACTTCCCCTTCGACTTAGCTCCGTCGCACCGGGAAGCGGCCCAGCCCATGTACGTTCAGACGATTCCCTGGTTCCTGTCGCTACGGAGCTTTGATTAGTAATCGGCCACGGTGGCCTCATTAGGCATTAGAAACATACTTTGATCCGGAGGAATTTCATCCAAGACGACGTTCCGGTATTCGGTTACGCTGCGCTGGTCTCCTAACGAACCTTCAGCCCACTGATAAGAAACGGCCCGTAGTGGAACCCTTAAACCGTTCACGGTTTGCCACTCTTCGTACACCCGCGCATTGTACCGATCGCCTGGTGTCTGGGAAAAATAAGTGACGGTATACAGCAACAGATGCATTTGGTGCGTTTGCTGATCGAAGTAGGCGATATACTCATCATCGGCTGCGTCTCCCACCTCCGGTTGGTAAGTAATCCGCAGTACATCGTAGGTGCTACCCTGAAATTCCCGGGGCTCTAATTCCTCGTATTGAATCCCCGGATCGGCCAGCACGAATGGGAGCGCAAAAAAGTAGAACTGCAAATTATGATAAAACCGAGCCGACCTTCCCGGGTACGCCGAGGTATCGGGACTTACCCAAACCTCCTGGCCGTCAAACCCAATGGTATACTGATCGTTGGAAAGTAGTACCTTCCGGGTTTTCAGGGCAATTAACTGATGATCTACTAAATCCTCTCCCCGGTACAAGTCGTATTCCAGCCGCTCAAATGATTTCCAGCGATCCAGACCACCGTGAGCTTCCAAAGCATTTTCCAACATAGCAGGATAGTTGTTGGATGGCGTAGGATCATTTTTCGTAGGTGCTGAATTATCGGTCGGCGATTCTTTAGAACTACAGCTCAGTAGGAAAAGAACTAAATAGGCTACGGAAAAGAAGGTACTAAGGCGTAAAAGCATTAAATTAATTTACATTTTAAAATTTAGGTCGAATTAACCGGAGCCACTGGAATGATCTTTTACAATAACCCAACGGCCATCAATTTTACGAAACAGCAGGGTGAAATGTCCGGCAATTTCATCGTCTTCACGATCTAAGGTCCACTGGCCGACCATATGGTAGGCATCGGATGCAAGGCGATCTAAGGTTACAATGTCAAACGTTAGCTGTCCCATAGTGGCTAGGTCAGGATACGTTCGTTGGTAGCGTTGGAGAGTGTTGTTGTATCCGTATACTACGCCACTCCCCCAATAAACATGAGCGAATCTGACTGCCAGTATCCTTCCATGAAGCAATCGAGATCACCCTTGTTCCAGCATGCAACCTGCTGGTCCATAATAGAGTAGATAGCCGCCTGGTCTTCGCTAGCATTTTCGGATGACGAGCAGGCGTACCCCAACAGTGCGAAAATTAACAAAAGGCGCTGGCGATGTATCATGTGGCGAGTAACTACAGAGGACGAATACGAATATTTTTAAACCAAACCGGATCGCCGTGATCCTGAAGGGCAATATGTCCTTCCTTGGATTGACCGTAGTCGGGCATATCTTTAAATTTGGTTTTGGCCACCCGGGCCTTCCACTCATCGGTCCACAGATCGTACTCCACCACTTTTTGCCCATTGAGCCAGTGCTCTACATGCCCCTCGTTTACAATAATTTTCCCTTGATTATAATCTCCCAGCGGCTTTAGCTGAACGTTTTGGGGTTCATCCAGCGCGTAGTTAGCCCCCGACATCTGGTTTTTTTCTAGCTCCACATTGTGCACGGTTCCGTAGCTTTCGTCGTCGATAAGCTGATATTCGGGGCCAGTTTCGTAGGTGCTTTGGTATTCATCACCCTCCTGCACCAGGTAGATCACCCCACTATTGCCTCCTTCAGTGATGCGCCAGTCAAACTCCAGTTCAAAATTGCCGAAGGTCTCTTTCGTAATCAGGTCACCCGATCCGCCGGTGGTATTTAAGGCCCCATCCTCAACCCGCCAGGCTGAAGTGTCGCTTTTATAGTTCCGCCAGGCATCCATGTCTGAGCCATCAAATAATACAATCCAGTCACCCTCGGTAGTGCTGGCTGTTGTTTCTGTCGGTGGATTTTCTTCTGCAGTCGTTGAAGTTTTGTCAGAGGATGGAGAGCAACTAAAAGTCAAACAACTAACAATACTCAACAATAGTAAAATACGGTGCATGTTCATAAAAAATAGTGATTGAAAGTTAATACTGATTTTACGATTCAAACTAATAAGTTTAGCGGCTTTGGCCCATAGCTTTGCCGTTGTTGACGAGTTGCATTGTTTCCGGGTTCCACTCCACAATACGGTTTTCGTAGTGGCTGATGTTGGAAGCCAGCGCAGGGCCTGCTGCTCGCAGACCAAATTCCGGACCTTCAATAGCCTCAGTACCGTTGCGGATAGCGTTAAACCAGTCGCCAAAGTGATCAACCCGCATATCGTAACCCTCCGGGGTTTGGTAGGTGATCTCTTTTGGTTCCTGCATTTCCGGACGAATATCCCCGTATTTTTGCTGGTATTCTTCGGCAAAGCGCTCCTGTATTTCTTTAGGAAAAGTATTATAGGTATCCCAACCGCCGTAGCCCGGTGCTTTGGGTAGTTTCTTTTTCCGAACAGTCACCCGGCTAGGGTCTAGCACCATCTCGCCTTCGGTACCCACAATACGAGTTTGCTGCCCACCCCCGGAACCATCCACAAAATTTACTCGGAGCGACAGGTTAAATGCCGGATGACTATCGGCCTCTGGGTAATCGAACAGACCAAGCATCACATCGGCCACGTCGCGACCGTCATCCCAGTAGCGTAGCCCTCCGGTTGAATAAATACGGTTAGGCCCCTGCGAACCGGTAATTAGGTGCAGCATGGTGAATAGGTGAACGAATAGATCCCCTGGGATACCCGTACCGTAATCTCGGTAATTACGCCAGCGGAAGAAACGGGTGGCATCAAACGGAATATCTGAAGCATCGCCCTGGAACATTTCCCAGTCGCAGGTTTCAGGCGACGCATCCGGCGGAATAGAGTACTGCCAGGCCCCGATAGCGTCGAAGCGATCAAAGTAGACTTCGGCAAAGCTCATCTCCCCAATAGCCCCCTGCTCGTATAATTCTTTTGCTTTATGAAAGGCAATAGAACTTGCGAACTGACTACCCACTTGCAGGGGTAAACCAGTCTGCTGCTGAGCTTTTATTACCTTATGACCTTCGTCAATATGCTGCACCATAGGCTTTTCCAGATAGACTGCTTTGCCTTTCTGCATGGCCTCAACCGCCATACGGTCGTGCCAGTGGTCGGGTGTAGCAATAATCACTGCGTCAATGCTTTCATCGTTTAAGAGCTCCCGATAGTCCATAGTGACCTTAATATCCTTTCCGTAGCGTTCCTGAGCCGCCATGAGATGACCCTGGTAGCAGTCGGCTACCCCTATCAGTTCAATCCCTGGGTGCTTTAGCGCGGTATCAGTGTCGCCGAAGCCCATAATCCCCATACCGATGCAGGCAATTGTGATTCGTTCGTTGGCTGGAGTAGGTTGTCTTCGTTTTAAAATCTGAAATGACGAGTTAGCGGTAACAGCCGAAGTAGCTCCGGTCATCAGAGCAGCTGAACCACCGATTTGCTTTAGAAATCTTCGTCGGGTAGGTTGTTTCTTTTTGTTGGCCATGATGTTTGTAGATTAGGTCCAATAAATGACCAAAGTCTTTGTTTATTGATAAGTTTTCAAGCTAGTATTTTTTCTGCATAATGGCTAACATCTACCATTGAGGTTATCCCTGCCGTTCTAATTTGATAAATGATGGCTCAATTCATAAATTACTTGTACACCTTCAGTAGATTTGGTAAATTTGCGCACCTATTCGCGGTAAGCGAAGGGCCCTTAGCTCAGTTGGTTAGAGCACCTGACTCATAATCAGGTGGCCGCTGGTTCGAGCCCAGCAGGGCCCACTCCCATCATGAACTGTGTTAAAAGTCAAGCGATTTGAGCAGTTTCTTCTCGCGCTGG
>CAZKCO010000052.1:0-36663 GCA_964551335.1 uncultured Roseivirgaceae bacterium | reverse complement strand
CCAGCGCGAGAAGAAACTGCTCAAATCGCTTGACTTTTAACACAGTTCATGATGGCCTGAACACCCCTATCGAAGTATATCTTTCAGGTGGTCAACTCCTTCTTCACTTACTTTGTATTGCCCCTGCCGCATCTTGAAAACCTTACGGTAGTCTTGGTTAAGTTTGTTGAAATGAGCAGTGTTTGTTAGGTCAATGCCATGTTCGCGTAGTAGTTTGTTTACCTCTCGGGTAGAAAAAGTTTGCTCATTATTTTGTGATTGTACAAAGTAGCTGGCGAGAAGCACGATGTCCGTTTTGTTAATGCTTTTAGGTGCTTTATGATAAAACTCACCGAATGAAGCCGGAATCTCTAGTCCGTCAGGAGTAGTTTTTATCGGGGTAGGTTGAGGTTCAAAAATAGAGATCTGCTTCCCACTGGGCGGGGTATCCTTAGCGGGTTGCTCGCCCGGGTTGTTCTTGAGTATTTCCGTAAAGGCTTTAATAGTTTCGGAGTACGTATCCACGTATTTTTGTGAACCTTCAATCTCAAATTCACAATTATTCCAAGCTAAGCGAATGCGGACGCGATTATCTTCCATTAAATCAGGTATTTCTCCATGTAACGAACGCTGCCAATATACGCTTTTTTATTGCATTGAATCAATTAGTTTTGCGCTCTGAACTAACGAACCGCCTTAAACACTTTACGCTATGATTTCACCTATTCAGGTTGCGCCATTATTAGATATTGCTGTTGCTGCCGGGAAAAAGATTCTAGAAATTTACCATGACAGTGATTTTTCTCAGGTAGTTGATTTTAAAGCTGATCAGTCTCCTCTTACACTGGCCGATAAAGCTTCGCACGAAGTAATTGTTGCCGGACTGAAGAAACATTTTCCCGATATCCCAATCATTTCTGAAGAAGGAAAAGATATAGCTTACGATGAGAGAAAAGCCTGGGATCCTTTCTGGCTGGTTGATCCGCTGGATGGTACCAAAGAGTTTATTAAGCGTAATGGGCAGTTCACGGTCAATATCGCACTCATTCATCAGGGTCGTCCGGTAATAGGGGTTATCTATACACCAGTGACTGAAGAGCTATACTATGCTTCTCAGAAAAATTACGCTTCGGATGTTGAACCCGGTGCGTATAAACGAGAAACTTCGGGCGAGGCGTACCCTATAGCTGTCAGACAATCTTTTCAGGATAAGGTGGCGGTTCGTAGCAGTAGCCACGCTTCCGAAGAAGAAGAAGCTGTATTATCCAAATACGGAGTAACCGAAAGTATCTCACGGGGTAGCTCGCTAAAGTTTTGTATGGTAGCTGAAGGGAAGGCTGATATTTACTATCGGCATGGCCCGACTATGGAGTGGGATACGGCTGCTGGGCAGGCGGTAGTTGAAGGTGCCGGCGGAAAAGTGCTAAAGGGAGCAGGGCCTGAACCCTTTACTTACAACAAAGAATCATTGCTGAACGGCAGTTTTTTAGTCTTGGCCGATGCTTCATCTTTTTAATTCGAGCGAAGTCCTTTATATTTGTATAAATTTCATTTTTTATAGAAAATTTTTGAAAAAATGAATAACAACTTTGCGTTGATTATGGCTGGGGGTGTAGGTACCCGATTGTGGCCAGTAAGCCGTCAGCAATTTCCCAAGCAGTTTCACGATGTGCTGGGCATTGGCGAATCGCTGCTTCAGTCTACCTTCCGCCGATTACAAAAAGTTTGCCCTACCGAAAATATCTACATCATCTCTAATGAAGATTACTACGGGCTAATCAAGCAGCAACTTCCGGAAATGACGGATGATCAGATACTGCTGGAGCCTGACTTACGAAACACTGCGCCTTGCGTGGCCTACGCCTTTCATAAAATCGCTCAGAAAAATCCAGAAGCCAATCTTATCGTTTCTCCGGCCGATCATCTGATCGTAAAAGAAGATGAGTTTGTGAGACTAGCTAATCAGGCCTTAACGGCCGCTAGCCAGAACGATTACTTAATTACTTTCGGTATTAACCCAACCCGCCCCGACACCGGTTATGGATATATTGAGTACGAAAAAGAAACAAAAGATGGGTTGCATAAAGTAGCCGAATTTAGGGAGAAACCCGACCGGGCTACTGCCGAGGAGTTTTTAAAACAGGGAAATTTCGTCTGGAATTCCGGAATTTTTGTGTGGAGTATTGCGGCTATTCAACGGAGCTACGAGCAAAATCTACCGGAAGTTAATGAACTATTTGCTCGGGGAAGTGATAAGTACTATACTGAACAAGAGGCGAACTTCATTAAAGAAACTTATAACAACTGCATCAATATTTCCATTGACTACGGCATTCTGGAAAAAGCGGATAACGTATACGTAATCCCGGCTGAAATTGGCTGGACAGATCTGGGAACCTGGAAGTCTATTGATGGCGAGCAGCAGAAAGACGAGCACGGAAATAGCTTACAAGGTGAAGTAATTACCTACAATACCAAGAATTCATTCGTGAAGATTCCGAAGGGTAAGATTGGAGTGGTGCAAGGTCTGGAGAACTATATGGTAGTGATGACCGATGACGCACTAATGATTTGTAGCAAGGATGAAGAACAAATGGTGAAAAAATTTCTTAACGATATTAAAGACAGAGGTTTAACCGCATACGTATAAAATTATGAAAAAGGCATTAATCACCGGCGTGACCGGACAGGATGGTGCGTATCTCACCGAATTTTTACTAGAAAAAGGCTACGAAGTGCACGGTATTAAGCGTCGTACATCATTGTTCAATACCGACCGTATTGATCATTTGTATCAGGACCCGCACGAAAAAGATCTACGCTTTAAACTTCACTACGGAGATCTGACGGACTCTACTAATATTATCCGTATTGTACAGGAGGTTCAGCCTGATGAGATTTATAATTTGGGGGCTATGTCGCATGTAAAGGTGAGCTTCGATACTCCCGAATATACCGCCAACGTAGACGGTATAGGTACGCTACGTATTCTGGAAGCGGTGCGTATTCTGGGACTGGAACAAAAGACTAAAATTTATCAGGCATCCACCTCTGAACTGTACGGACTGGTACAAGAAGTTCCTCAGAGTGAAAAGACCCCTTTCTACCCTCGTTCGCCTTATGCCGTGGCTAAACTTTATGGCTACTGGATTACGGTGAACTACCGCGAGGCTTACGATATGTACGCGGTGAACGGAATACTCTTTAACCATGAATCTCCCTTGCGAGGTGAAACATTTGTGACTCGTAAGATCACTCGAGCTGCAGCCCGAATCGCTTTAGGTATGCAGGATTGCTGTTATTTAGGAAATCTGGACGCTAAGCGTGATTGGGGACATGCCAAAGATTACGTGCAGGCTATGTGGCTCATCCTTCAGCAGGAAGTACCGGAAGACTACGTAATTGCTACGGGTATGACCACTACCGTGCGAGACTTTGTAAAAATGTCATTTGCCGAACTGGGTATTGAATTGGCGTTTGAAGGTATGGGCAAAGAAGAAATCGGCAAAGTAGTTCATTGTACCAATCCTGATTATCAGTTACCGGAAGGTAAGGTAGTCGTACAAGTAGACCCTACTTACTACCGACCCACCGAAGTAGAATTACTGATCGGCGACCCTACCAAAGCCAAAGAACAGCTTGGCTGGGAACTAGAGTTCGACCTGAAAGGCTTAGTAAAAGACATGGTTCAGTCGGATGTTGAGCTATTCAAGCGAGATAAATTCCTGCTGAAGGGAGGACACAAAGTATTTAACTACCACGAATAGGGCTTTAATCCTAAACTACCTTTACTGTGGAAAAAGAAGCAAAAATATATATCGCCGGCCATCGGGGAATGGTCGGCTCCGCAATTGTTAGAAACCTGCAAGCCAAAGGCTACGAGAACTTTGTGTTTCGCCGTTCGTCCGAATTGGATTTGCGAAACCAGCAGGCAGTAGCCGAATTCTTCGCAAAAGAAAAACCGGATTACGTATTTCTAGCCGCGGCCAAAGTGGGTGGAATTCACGCGAATAATACTTACCGGGGTGAGTTTCTGTACGATAACCTGATGATTCAGAACAACGTGATTCATCAGAGTTATGTACAAGGAGTAAAGAAACTGCAGTTTTTAGGCTCATCCTGTATTTATCCCAAAATGGCTCCGCAACCACTAAAAGAAGAGTACTTACTTACTGGCCCGCTGGAGTCTACTAATGAGCCTTACGCTATTGCCAAAATTGCCGGAATTAAACTGTGCGAAAACTACCGGGCGCAGTACGATTGTGATTTTATCTCCACCATGCCTACCAATCTGTATGGCCCAAATGATAATTACGATCTCAATAACTCTCACGTACTACCAGCCCTGATCCGCAAATTTCACGAGGCGAAGGAAAGTAATGCTGAGAGTGTAGAGATTTGGGGAACGGGCAGTCCAAAACGGGAATTTCTGCATGTAGATGACCTGGCGGAAGCCTGTGTTTACCTAATGGAGCACTATAGCGAACCCGAACTGGTCAATATTGGTACCGGGGAAGATATTTCTATTAAAGATCTGGCGCTGCTGATCAAAGATATTGTAGGTTTTGAGGGTGAATTAAAATTTGATACTTCTAAACCTGACGGTACACCCCGCAAGCTAATGGATGTAGGTAAACTACACAGCTACGGCTGGAAGCATAAAATCGGACTGCGCGAAGGCATTACCTCAGTGTACCAGCAGTATCAGCAGGAGGTAGCCGTATAACTTCAACGCAACATCGTTAGGGAGTTTTGCCGTATACGCTAGTAGTAACCTACAGTAATTATGGCAAAACTCGCATTATCCTATCACAATAAAATCATCGCTGGAGTTTGCGGCGGCCTAGCCGAACATTTTGGCTGGGATGCCACGCTCGTTCGTATCGTCTTCGTTATCGCTGCCATTCTTGGCTTTGGCTCTCCCGGACTCATTTACATCGTGCTCTGGTTGGTGATGAAGTATTCTTGATTCTCTTCCATTCTTTTGCAGTTTAAGAATATCAGTTAGGTAACAAGGTCTACCCAAATATCGACCTTTGTTAACATTAGATTTGTTTTGCATATTAAAATACCGATCGGTATCTTAGCAAAACTATGACTCGAAACCCAGAAGCGACCCGTCAGCTAATTATCGATAAATCGATAGCCCTATTCAATACCAAAGGGTATCGAGCCACCTCGCTGTCGGATATAACGCAGGCTACCGGTATTACCAAAGGCGCAATATATGCTAACTTCAGTAACAAGGAAGAAGTGGCAGTTGCTGCCTTTGAGTATGCACTAAACGTAGTACTGAAGGAAGTCAGGGAATGTATTCATCAAGCACCCACTGCTCCCCTCAAGTTAAAAGCCGTGCTACACTATTACGAAGAATATATTGGTAATCCACCTATTCCGGGAGGATGTCCGGTGCTCAATTCGGCGGTAGAAGCTGACGATAACCATCCTCTACTGCGGACCAGAGTAGTTCGGCTGATCACTAAAATTAAGGATGCGCTAAAACAGATCGTCCATCGGGGTATTCTGGAAAAGCAGTTGCGGGAAGATTTGGATGTTGACGGGTTTGTGATGCTATACTACGGAGCCATTGAGGGAGCCATTATGGTTTCGCGGGTAGAAGGTGATAAAGATTCTTTTAAGAGTATGAGCCAATTTTTAAATCGGCTCATTGACCAGTACACGATAAATTAATTTTTTTAGAACCGACCGGGATTTGTTGTGAAAAAATCTATTATTATTCAGGGTGACGGAAAAAATACCAAGCGTCCGGCTTCTCATCCCTCAAAATCTAATTGGAAAATAAACTTGCTTAAAGAAGCACTTCCGTTACTTCAGTATATTAGCCCGAGTGAAGTAGCTAAAATAATTTGGAAATACTTTACCCGCCCAGGAAAAGCCCGTTTCTCAGAAGCTCAGGCTGCTTTGTTAGAACAAGCAACTACTGGTACCACAATGTACCAAGGACATCAGATTGCTACTTATCGCTGGGGTTCTGAGGGACCTAAGGTGTTGCTATGCCACGGTTGGCGTTCTAAAGCCGCTGATTTTCGGCGGATGATATCAGCTTTAGTAGAACAAGGTTACGTAGTAGAAGGCATCGATATGAAAGCCCACGGCAACTCCGACGGGGAGTACACCGCATTGCCCGAGTTTATTGATATCTTCAAAGAGTACTACGTGAAGAACGGACCCTATCATGCAGTAGTTGGCTACTCTATGGGAGGAATAACGGCAGGAATGACCCTCAGTGAGATTACCCCTGATATTCATCCGGAGCATCTAATACTGATTGCCTTTCCCCCCTACGTTCGTTATTTCTTCTACGATATTGTGAAAGATACCGGATGTAATGACCGAGTCTACCATCGTTTCTGCGATTTAGTAGAAAAACACTACCATCAGTCGGTAGATTATTATGATCTGCGGGAGAAGTTACCTCAGCTTACCCAAAGCAACATTCACCTGATTTACGACGAGGATGACCAAACTATACCAATTGCAAAAGGAGAAGAATTAAGGAGGCATTTGCCTAGTGCTACTTTCGTGCGCACCCAAAAAATGGGACACTACCAGGTCATCGCTAACGAAAAAGTAATTGATTATATCACCTGGGCCATTAACCCAGTTGAGAAGGAAACGGAAGTATAATTATGTGTGGTCTTATACGACAACACCTAGCAGAGCGCGAACTTCCTGGGCAATACTAGCGGGATCGTAACCGCACTCAGTATGCAGTTGAATCTGCTCTCCGTGCTCCACAATCCGATCCGGAATGCCTAGTCTTTTTACTGACGCGGAATAGCCGTGATCAACCATAAACTCCAGTACCGCACTACCAAAGCCCCCCATCAAACAGCCATCTTCCACCGTAATTACCCGCTGGAACCGAGAAAATACTTCATGCAAAAGCTCCTTATCTAATGGCTTTACAAAGCGGAGGTCATAATGAGCCGGATGAAGACCCTCCTGAGCTAGCACTTCGCAGGCTTCCACCGCATAGTTTCCGATATGGCCAATGGTTAGAATTGCTATTTCTTCTCCCTCCTGAATCTGTTGCCCTTTTCCGACCGGAATTGCTTCCAGTGGCGTACGCCAGTTAGGCATTACCCCCTGGCCACGGGGGTAGCGGATGGAAAACGGTCCATCTTTATACAATGTGGCGGAGTACATTAAGTTGCGCAGCTCAGCCTCGTTCATGGGCGCTGATACTACGATATTAGGGAGACAGCGCATATAAGCCAGATCGTAAGCCCCGTGGTGGGTAGGGCCGTCGGCTCCGGCAATTCCCGCCCGGTCGAGGCAGAAGATGACCGGTAGCTTTTGAATGCAAACGTCGTGCACTACCTGATCGTAGGATCGCTGCATAAACGTACTGTAGATATTACAGAAAGGGGTCAGACCTTGGGTAGCTAAACCAGCCGAGAAGGTAACCGCGTGCTGTTCGGCAATGCCTACATCAAAGGCGCGATTAGGCATTTCCTTCATCATAATATTCATAGATGAACCCGAAGGCATAGCCGGGGTAATCCCGACAATCTTTTCATTTTCTTTAGCCAGTTCCACAATGGTTTCGCCGAATACCTGCTGGTACTTGGGTGGTTGCGGAGTGTCGTGTACTTTCTTGCGAATCTCGCCGGTCACTTTATCAAACTTGCCGGGGGCATGCCATTTGGTCTGATCTTTTTCAGCTTGCAAGTAGCCTTTACCCTTCACGGTAACGCAGTGCAGAATTTTCGGGCCGGGAATCTTCTTCAGGTCTTCCATCACGCTAACCAGATGGTTCACGTCATGGCCGTCTACCGGACCAAAGTACCGAAGGTTAAGTGACTCAAACAGGTTGCTTTGCTTCAGTAAAAATGACTTAATGCTGCTTTCCAACTTAGAAACAATATCCTGGGCGCTGGTACCAAACTTGCTAACCTTGCCTAAGAGCTTCCAGACGTCATCCCGTACTTTATTATAAGTTTGAGAGGTGGTAATATCGGTAAGATAATCCTTGAGGGCGCCCACGTTGGGGTCAATCGACATACAATTGTCGTTTAGCACAATCAGCAAATTGGTATCCGAAACCCCAGCGTGGTTCATAGCTTCAAACGCCATCCCGCCAGTCATGGCTCCGTCGCCAATTACGGCAATGTGCTGCCGCTTATTATCGCCTAGATATTTGGAAGCGGCGGCCATGCCTAAAGCAGCTGATATAGAGGTGGAAGAGTGCCCTACTCCAAACGTATCGTATTCGCTTTCGCTCCGCTTAGGAAAACCCGACAGGCCATTGTATATCCGGTTGGTGTGAAAAGTATCGCGCCGGCCAGTCAGTATTTTGTGACCATAAGCCTGGTGGCCTACATCCCATACGAGTTGATCATAGGGAGCATTAAATACCGTGTGTAAAGCCACGGTAAGTTCTACTACTCCTAAACTAGCACCAAAATGCCCCCCGTATACCGATACGTTGTCGACAATGAACTGCCGAAGTTCGTCGGCTAATTGTACGCGTTGTTCGGGACTTAAATTGTCAAGATCAGCAGGGTCGCTGATGGTGGCTAATAACTTGCCGGGCTTAATCAGCATGGTGAGAATTTTATAGTACGGTATTTTAAACTACCGCAAACTCCAAATGTTTATCCAGATAATGTTAGTCCATTCTACGGAAATACAAAAGAACAGTTTTTTCAATGCGTATCCCACCGAATTGGTTCAAATATATGATAAATTTGCAGTAGCGGTTGTTTACCAACTAGCTACGAAAGCATGTATACGTTACCAAATATAGTGTTGTTACTGTGAGTTTTGAAATTAAGCTGTCTCTGTTTGAAGGTCCCTTCGACCTATTACTTTTTTTTATCGAGCGCGACGAACTGGATATTCATGATATTCCGATCTCTAAAATTACCAATGATTTTCTAAGTTACTTGCATGAACTGGAACAAATGAACATTGAGGTGGCTAGTGAGTTCATACTGGTAGCAGCTACATTAATGCGGATTAAGGCAAAAACGCTGTTGCCTCGCCCGGAACTGAACGAAGCGGGCGAAGAAATTGACCCGCGAGAGGAGCTGGTCAAACACTTACTGGAATACAAAAAATACAAATCGGTGATAGGTGAGTTGGCTGCGCTGGAAGAAGAGCGGATGCAAAAGTATGAGCGGGGCAACATAGTGAAAGAGCTGAAAACTTTGGCGCAGCAACAGCAGGTGGAGATGGAGCTTCAGCAGGTAGACTTATACAAACTGCTGAAGGTGTACGAGAAAGTATGGAAACGGTTTACGGAAGAAGAGAAGGATCAGTCACATCAAGTGGTGCAGTATCCTTATACGGTAGAAGGCCAGAAGGATTACCTGCGGGGCCTGTTGAAGTGGGAGAAAAAGGCCGTTTCTTTTACAATGATCATTGACCATTATCCGAATAAGATTGCCGTAATATTTAATTTTTTAGCCATTTTGGAGTTGCTCCAGCTTAGCGAGATAACGATCAGGATTGGCGAGGGATACAACAATTTTTGGATATACGAACCGGAAGATGCGGAGTAGGCATGAATATCAATTCTAAGGAAATATTTAAAACCCTAAACCCGAATAAAATATGGGTTCCGGTAGCCATCGGAATAGGTATTGTGCTGTACCTATTCATTAGTGATCCGGACTTTACGGCTGATAAATTGAGCCTGGTATTTGATGCCCGACTCTGGCCGCTCTTTCTGGCGCTACTCGTAATTCTAATTCGGGATACCGGTTATGTTTACCGGATTAAGGTACTTACCAACCATGATCTTACCTGGGAAAGTAGTATCTACGTAATCATTCTCTGGGAGTTTGCTTCGGCGGTTACTCCCTCCGTAGTGGGTGGAACTACTATCGTAGTATTTGTACTGATGAAGGAAGGGATCAAGTTCGGACGGGCCCTGGCTTATGTAATGCTCACCGCTATTCTGGATAACTTCTTCTTCTTGGTGATGTCACCCTTAGCACTGCTTTATTCAAAAGATGAGCTTTTTCCCAACTCGGAAGACATGCAGGTGCAATTGGGTAACAGCTTGCAGGTGCTATTCTGGATAAGTTACGGATTGATTGCCCTGTATACCTCTATCATGGCCTACGCTCTGCTGATTCGCCCTCGGGGATTTAAGTGGTTCTTACTGAAAATCGGCAATATTCCGTTTATTCGCCGGTGGAGGCACCATCTTAATAATCACGGTGATGAAGTAATTCTGGCCTCTAAGCAGTTACGAGGTAAGAAAGGACGATACTGGATTACCGTACTGCTGTTTACCTTCTTAATCTGGATAGCGCGTTACGCGGTGCTCAACTGTCTGGTATCAGCCTTTGCCGAAGTAAGCTGGAACCAGCACTTATTAATTTTCTGCCGCCACCTGATGATGTGGATCGTGATGCTGGTTTCGCCTACGCCGGGTAGTAGCGGTACCGCTGAATTCTTTTTCAATCAGTTCTTCTACGAGTTTTTGGGCGACTACACTATCGTGACCAACATCCTTTGGCGAATGTTAACCTATTATCCTTACTTACTGCTGGGGGCTATCTTCTTACCTAAATGGATACGGCGGGTATTCTTCAAGAAAAAGGAGGAAGAGAAGGCAACTTCAGTAGAAATGCTTAAGTAATCGACCATCTCACTACGTTTTCGTATATTGGTGTAGAAGCGAATGCAAATGAACGAAGTCTCCGTTGTAAATAAACATACGTTCACCCGCAGCGATGTTAAAATCATGTTGGAAAAGGGAGTTCTCTCTCCTGATGATCGTATAGAACTCATTCACGGCGAATTGATTGATATGTCTCCGGTAAACCCGCCTCATCAAATCAGCGTGCGCAAGTTGCTCCATTACTTTCAGCAGCACCTTTCGGCAAATGAGCATATTCTGGATGTCCAAAACACGCTAACGCTCAGCGAAGAGCAGCTACCTCAGCCAGATATTGTTATCGCTAATTTCCGTGCTGAATTACTGACAAAAGAAGTGATCAAAGCTGCAGATGTGGTAATGCTAGTAGAAGTTTCCGATAGTACGTATGCTTATGATCGACACAAAAAGTACGAACTATACGCTACTTACGGTATCCCCGAGTACTGGATCGTCAATCTTAATCAGCGAGAAGTAGAAGTCCATCGCCAACCCAAGAACAATCAATATTTAGAGAGTCTGATCTATCGTAAACCGTTTGAAACTCAGTTTGGAATAACCATCACCCCCGAAGATATTTTTCCGGAAATAGAATAGATAGAATGTTAGGAGAGTAATAGGGCACATAGTTCACACTATTATGCCCTATGTGCCTATATGGTAAAAAATTTAGAAACGCTCAGTCTCCGCGAAAAAGAAACTTCCTTCTTGTTGAGCAGTTTCGTCGGCGTCCGAGCCATGCACTGCATTCGCCTCAATCGACTTAGCGTATAGCTTACGAATAGTCCCTTCTTCCGCTTCAGCCGGGTTAGTCGCTCCAATCAATTTACGGAAATCGGCTACGGCGTTGTCTTTCTCCAGAATCAAAGCTACAATGGGACCAGACGACATATAATCAGTCAAGTCATTGTAGAATGGGCGCTCCTTATGTACTTCGTAGAACTTACCGGCGGTCGCTTTGCTGAGCTGCGTTTTTTTCATCGCCACAATGCGAAACCCGGCTTCTTCCATCATTTTTAAAATCGCGCCAATATGGCCTTCAGCTACGGCGTCGGGCTTAATCATAGAAAAGGTTCTGTTTCCTGCCATGTTCGTTAATTTATGCTATCTTGCTGGTTACAAATTTCCCGCAAAGCTAACAGTTTATCGGCATCTTCCCGAATTTTTCCCAAAATTGATCGTATGCACCGCCGCCAGTTCTTCCGCAACGCCACCGCTGCCTCATTCACCGGCCTTCTAACTCCTTCGTTACAAAAAGCTACTCCGATGGCTTCGGTCAAACCGGCCCGATTGAAAGAAGGCGATACCATCGGGCTGATTACTCCTTCCCGCTACCTCACTGAAGAAAAGCTACGTGAATCGGTAGAGAACCTGGCTAAACTGGGCTTCCGGGTGAAGCATACCGAAAATATGCTGGTGAAGAAGGGCTACCTGGGCGGCACCGATCGGCAGAGGGCCGACGACATCAACCAGATGTTTGCCGACGATGAAGTGGCGGGCATTATGTGCGCCACCGGCGGCTACGGTACCACTCGTCTGCTTCCTTACCTGGATTACGACCTGATTCGCAATAACCCCAAAGTGCTGATTGGCTTTAGCGACATAACTGGGTTACTGTACGGCCTGCACAGCCAAGCCGGCTTAGTCTGCTTTCACGGGCCGATGGGTACCTCGGATTATAACGACTATACTACCCAGTATTTCCGACAGCTACTGATGGAGCCGCAGAATTCACTTACCTACCAGAACCCGGAAAATATTAGCGAAAAAGAGCTAGTACCGTTGTATTTGCAAGACGAAGAAGATACTACCATCTCTACCGCTGAGTTGATTACGCTGTCCCCGGGGGTGGCCGAAGGAACGCTGGTAGGTGGTAATCTCACGCTGGTTAGTTCGCTCTGCGGCACTCCCTACGATATTGTTATGCGCGATAAAATCGTGTTTCTGGAAGATGTAGGCGAAGCACCTTATCGTATTGACCGCATGCTCACCCAATTGTTACTCGACTCCAACAAGCTTCCTGCCGCCAAAGGCGTAGTGCTCGGCCTGTTTACCGACTGCGAAGCCGACGATGAAGACAAGTCATTCTCCCTCGCTCACGTTTTGTACGACCGACTAACCTCCCTCGGCATTCCCGTACTCTACGGCCTGATGTTCGGCCACATCAAACGCAACGCCACTATTCCCCTCGGCATTCAAGCCCGATTAGATGCTAGTGATAAAAAGCTTACTTTGTTGGAGACGGCGGTAGTGTAACTAGCATATCTAATAACAAATTAGCCTATCCCTCATCAAAAACTTCGAATGGCCACGAATAGTGGCTATAAATAAAAGGATTTCCCCCTTCTCTATCAGTTATTTTAGCTCGTATCTTAAATCTCGTGCCTATTGGATAGCTTCTCATAACTTTAGAGCACTCGATCACCATGTGGGTTTCGAAGGGTGATTGATTAGGTAATGGTCTAACTCGTATCTTACCCCCATCTTGGAAGCTCTCTACTTTGATTGTATGATAATCATAGTGCTTCATAATAAAATTCTATTTACTGCACTAATAATAACATGCAGGTTTGGGAGAACCAAAATTTAAACTGTCTATTCTCAGCCATTTTCTGTAGTTTCGGGATTATTTTCTGGTCTGTGCGTGCAAGTCAGCTACTTTCATGTATTTGGTCAAGCCGGAAAAGATATTTTTAGGTTCCAAGTTTTTAAGGCAGGACTTTGCAAGTTTATTACTGCCTTGATTTTCTCCTCAAAGCAAATTCTCTATATCCTGCCGTCCGTGAAATACTCGTATGATTTGAATATCATCGCCTGCTTTCTGGTAGAAAATCATGTAGTCGTTTTTCGGAAAAGCCAATACTCCGGGCGGAGTATAATCACGAGAGGTTCCTATATCAGGTGAATCAGCTAACGTTTGGCAAGTAGCTTGGATGGTGTCTAACAGAGCATCAGCTTTGTCTGGCCCTCCTTGCTGAGAGCGATAAAGCCAGATGTCGTATAGGTCGTCTTCAGCTTTATCGCTGAAATAGTAGAATGCCATTAGTTGGTCTGTTGTTCAGCCTCCCACTTAGCTCGCGCTTCACGTTTAACTTTATCGAAATCTACTTTCTTAAATGGGCCATTCATTCCTTTCTTAATCTCAGCTTGTAGTTCAGCGCACTTACGCTGATAATCAGCTTCGGCCTCCTGCAACAAGCGTAAACCAGCGCGAATAGCCTCGCTGGCGTTGTTATAACGACCGGTGGCAACACATTCTTGTACAAACTTCTCAAGTTCGGGGGTAATAGACACGTTCATAATCTTATGATTACATTACTACATCAAGGTACAAATACATTGTTACATTAATATATCGAATAACGAAGATTGTTATCTTCGTTGTATACATTTCTGCGAGAAACCGCAAATTCTATATATTGCTACCTATTCTCAGTCATTTTTTGTACTTTTCGGGATTATTTTTTGATTTATAATGCAAATAGACCTTCACACCTTTACTTTAAGGCTACGCGAAGCCTTCCGCATCTCCTACGAATCGCGAGAGGAGCAGGAAATTATGGTGGTACAGCTATCGGATACCAACGCTCAGGGCATTACTGTAACCGGACTGGGCGAAAGCACGGCTAACAGCTACTACCACGTTTCCATACCGAGAATGCGGGATGAGATAGAAAAGCATCGCCAACTCATTGAAGATTATTCACTGGCTACTCAACTCCTAAAAGCGGGCGTGGAGGGTACGCCTGAGCACCTATGGGCAAAACTGGTCCCTCACTTTCGGCAAAGTTTATTCACCCTCTGCGCGCTAGACATAGCCGCTCATGATTTATACGGAAAGAAAATTGGTCAACCGCTGTATCAACTCTGGGGATTAAACCCAGCCGATGCACCCACTACCAATTACACCATCGGTATTGATAGTATTGATACGATGGTACAGAAAATGAACGCCAGGCCCTGGCCTATTTACAAAATCAAACTAGGCACCCCCGAAGATATAGCCATTGTGCACGCCCTTCGAGAGCATTCCGATGCGGTATTCCGGGTTGACGCCAACTGCGCCTGGGGCGTAGAGGAAACGATTGAAAACTCTCAAGAACTGAAAAGATTAGGAGTAGAGTTTATTGAACAACCTCTGCGAGCCGATGACCTGGAAGGAATGCAAGAGGTTTACCGGCACTCGGCTATTCCCCTAATAGCTGACGAAAGCTGTATTGTAGAGAGCGACGTGGCAAAGTGTGAAGGACGGTTTCACGGTATCAATATCAAGCTTACCAAGTGCGGAGGCATTACTCCGGCTCGCCGTATGATTGCAGACGCCCGCCAGCGGAATATGAAAGTAATGATCGGCTGCATGACTGAGTCGACCATCGGTACCTCGGCCATCGCCCATCTGGCACCTCTGCTGGATTACGTAGACATGGACGGAGCTATGCTGCTGGCCGAAGATATAGCCACTGGGGTTTCCATCACTCCGCAGGGAGTGGACTTTCCTGATGAGAATGGCACCGGGGCTCGGCTAACCGAAAAAAGTTATAATTAGTGTAATAGCATCGTATGATAAAAACTACCTCACTGCCCGGACGAACCATTGTAGTAGATGGAAAAGAGCGATTATACTTTAGTGGAACTTCGTACTTGGGAATTCACAAGAATGCAATATTTCAGGAGTTGGTACGCAACGGGTTTGACCACTACGGAACCGGGTACTCCAGCTCCCGCTCATCGAATGTGCAGCTAGCCGTTTATCAGGAAGCCGAAGATTGGTTGGCTAATTTTACCGGAGCCTCGCGGGCGCTCACCTTCTCTTCCGGCTATCTGGCCGGACAGGCGTTAATTCGAACCTTAGACCAGAGGCAGCGATTTGTGTACGCCCCTAAGGCGCATCCGGCCCTATGGCGCAGCGAGAAAGATAACATTATCGGAGATTTCAAAAGGTGGGTCTCTCATCTGGAAGCTAAAGTGGGTTACGGAAGTAAAGAGGTGGTCATCGTTGCCAATTCGGTTGATCCGCTGTACGCGCGATCACATTCATTTGATTGGGTAGCGCATTTACCCGATTATCTAAAAGTAACGCTGGTCATTGATGACTCCCACGGTTTAGGAATAATGGGCGAACAAGGCGGTGGGATTTACGCGATAGTCAAGTCATTGCTTCCGGCTAACGTATCCTTGGTGGTAGTAAGCTCACTGGGTAAGGCGTTGGGTGTTCCAGGAGGAGTGGTATTAGGTGAAGAGCCAATCATTGAGGCATTACAGAAAAGTCCCTACTTTACGGGAGCTTCGCCCACTGCTCCGGCTTACTTATCGGCTATGCTTCGGGCGGATAAGCTTTACAGTAGTCTTCGAGCGCAACTAGAACAAAATGTTCGTTACTTCCAGGCGATTATTCAGGAAACCTCAGTTTTCCGCTACTTCGGTACCTATCCAGTATTTTATAGCCCGGATCAAAACCTGTGTGAGGAGTTGCAAGACGCTTGTGTATTATCCCACTTCCCGTACCCCCACCCCGATAGCAACTGCATCACTAGGGTAGTTATCAGCGCGCTACACACCCAATCTGACCTGGATACGCTAGGACAGTTAGTTTTGGAGTATGCGAGCAGTAAAATCTTAGAGATTTAACCAGTAGGTAAGTTTCACCACTAGCCCCCGGTTCTTCTTCAGATAAGTATCAGGAAAGAACCGGCTTTCACCGTAGGCGGTATAGTTATCGGTGTACACAATAAACAGATCAGACACTGGCTTGAAGCGCCACTGAAAGCGGGTATTGATATTTACGTTATCAAACTGGCTATTGTACTGCACAAACGTAGTCAGGAATACGCTGCGAGTGAAGGTCAAATCCAGGCGGGGTCCTATGAGTACAAACTGAGCGTCGGAGTAGGGCTCTGCTAAGTCAATATCGCTGTAGTTAAAATCCAGGGAAAACAGGCCGTAGGGCTGAAAGCGGTAGTTGATCGTACCCGAAAACGAATTAACGATACCCCCGTAGTACTGCCCGTTGATGGTATTAATCTCGTAGTTAAAATTTCTTCGCGCATCCGACCGGTACTCGACCGTCAGGTAAAGCATGTTAAACGTATCGCCGGTTTCAAACGGAATTCCCTTTCGCGAGGGAGAGAACGGCCGAAACAGATAAATGTAATCGTTCATCGCCGACACCGTCAGCTGACTGGTATTCCGAAAATTAAAATCCCAGAATAGGCTAAAGTTGTAGTCAGTAATGCCTAGTTCAGGCTTCCACCACAACTGTTGCAGTATGCCGGGACCATGACTGACAATGCCGCTGCCATCGGGATAAAAGGTGCGAGCGACAGAAGGAGAGATGCGCCGAAAATTAGTGCGGGGCGTAAATCCTACCTCCGCATTAAAGCCTTCGCCTACGATCTGATGTTCCCAAATCACTTCCCAATCGCGGGTACTGTACGTTAAGTTGGCCCCGTGCGAGTAGGGCGATTTTTGGGGAGTTGGGTCAAACGATTGATGGTAGTAAATCTTTCCGGTCCAGGTATTATCGGCCGAGGCCAGATTATAATCCAAGCCAACTAACCGGTTGAAGTTGTTTGAGTTGAGGGAGAACTCATCGGTGCTGTCGCTGAACGACTGCTTGTTGATAAACAGACCGGATATGTTGGAGCGAGCGAATACCTGGCGCTGTACGGCGGCTACCGTATAGTTATAGCTAGGCAGATTGATTTCTTCATCAGCCCCGGTTTGCATGTTCAGTAAGCCCAAACGCCAGTTCTTATTCACTCGGCCACTGAGGCGGGCACCCCCGATAATGGGGTTTTGCACATTCACCCCGGTAGAGGTATCAATGGCTACCCCAATACGGCGAGAGAAAAACGGCCGCACATTTTCGGAACCAAAGTTGGCGAACAGGTCGGCGTTTTCCAGAAAGAACTGTCGCCGCTCGGGAAAGAATATTTCGAAGCGATCCAGGTTAGTAACCTGCTGATCGACTTCCACCTGCGAAAAGTCCGGGTTTACCGTAAGGTCTAGGTTAAGTGAGGGAGTAACCGCAATCTTGGCATCACCTCCGGCGGCAAAATTGCTCACCCCTTCGGCTTCCGAGAAGTCGCGGTTTTGTTGGGTTGACACGTAAGGAATAATAGAAACATTGCCCCCCGGCTTTTTCAATGGCTGGTCCCATAGTAACTTCCCACTGTAGGCCAGCGAGTATAGCCGGAAATTACGCGGTACATGGTTCCAGGTAGAGCGTTCGTTGGTATGGCTGTCTAGCCGGTAAAACTGAATATTCCATTCGGTAGAGCCTTCTTTATAGCGCAGTGTCTTAAACGGAATGGCAAACTCAGCAATCCAGTAGTCTTCGTAGCGTTGGGCGGCCGAGAACCAGCGGTTATCCCACGATAGATCAAAATCCTCTTGCGAGGCTCCACCGTTGGAGATCAATCCTTCGCGTTGCACTCCGTAGGGGTTGATACCGAAAATAAAGGCCGTAGTCTGATCCCGGAATGGATCAATAATGAATGAAAACTGATCGTTACCGGGTCCGCGGAAATCGCGACGGAGGGAAGGGGTCACGTAGTAATTACCTTCAGTGGTTGCGTAGCATTTAACCCCTACGTACAGAAATTTATCGTCGTAGGCCAACCGGACCTCACTGAGTGCTACCGACCGGGACGTATCCATCGGAAAGTTCTGCCAGAAACCATCTGACATTTCAGCCTCTTGCCAGGCGGCTTCGTCCAGAACCCCGTCGAGGTCAATCGCTGAAGAGGTTTTTTTAATGTGTAACTGCCGCTGAGCCTTTTGTGCTTGGGTAGTAAATGATAACAGAAATAATAGTGCAAAACCTGCCGAAAAACTTACTTTGAATAGCGACTTCAACTTCTAATGCAAAATATTATTTGGAAAAAACAGCAGTACCCCTCAGAATCTATGTGGGTGATACGCGATATTACGACTTTTTTGGTTGTATTCAACTTTAATATTTGGTATCGGGTTTAAATCCTATTCATTTTCTACTAACTTCGCATCAATTTACCCAAAACCTAATTAATGATTGATGATGAATGAGTAATGATTGATAAACGCTCTTAAAATTATTCATTAATGATTACTCATTACAAACTAACCATTCTATGCCTCGAGATACCAGCATCAAGTCCATTTTAATTATCGGAAGCGGCCCCATTATTATTGGTCAAGCTTGTGAGTTCGATTATTCCGGTTCACAGGCCGCTCGCTCGCTGCGGGAAGAAGGAATTAAGGTATCGCTCATCAATTCCAATCCGGCTACCATCATGACCGACCCCATTACGGCTGATGATGTGTACCTTAAACCACTGGAAAAGAAGTACATCATTGAAATTCTGAAGAAGCATCAGGAGGAAGGGCGGCCTATTGATACGGTACTGCCGACGATGGGCGGACAAACGGCATTGAACTTGGCTATTGACTGCGATAAAGCAGGCATTTGGGAGCGATTTGGGGTGCGGATGATCGGAGTAGATGTAGGAGCCATTGAAACTACCGAAGACCGGGAGAAATTCCGGTTGAAAATGCACGAGTTAGGCGTAGGCGTTTGTAAGGGGCGCATTGCTACCTCGTTTTTGCAAGGAAAAGAAATTGCCCAGGAAATTGGCTTTCCTTTGGTGATACGTCCGTCGTATACGCTGGGTGGCTACGGCGGTGGGTTTGTGAATGATGCCAGCGGATTTGATAAAGCCTTAACCGCCGGATTGCACGCCTCGCCTGTACACGAAGTGCTGGTTGAGCAAAGTATCTTGGGGTGGAAGGAGTACGAATTGGAATTGCTACGCGATAGTGCCGGTAATATGATCATCATCTGCTCGGTAGAGAATTTCGATCCGATGGGGGTTCATACCGGCGATTCTATTACTGTGGCCCCGGCCATGACCTTGCCCGATACGGTATATCAGAAAATGCGCGATCTGGCCAAAATTATGATCAATGGTATTGGCGAGTTTGCCGGAGGTTGTAATATTCAGTTCTCGGTGAACCCCGAAGACGATTCTATCATCGGTATTGAAATCAATCCGCGGGTATCGCGTTCTTCGGCCTTAGCTTCTAAAGCTACCGGGTACCCCATTGCCAAAATTGCCGCTAAACTGGCCATTGGCTATACCCTGGATGAATTAAAGAATCAGATCACCGGCACTACTTCTGCTTTCTTTGAACCGGCGCTAGACTACGTAATTGTGAAGATTCCCCGCTGGAACTTTGCTAAGTTCGACGGGGCCGATCCTCACCTGGGCCTGCAGATGAAATCGGTGGGCGAAGCCATGGGCATTGGCCGCAACTTTCAGGAGGCCTTACAAAAAGCCTGTCAGTCGCTGGAGATTAAACGGAACGGGCTAGGAGCCGACGGTAAAGAAGAACAGAACCAGCAGAAGATTCTGGAAGCGCTAGAGCACCCTAGTGATGACCGACTGTTCCGCATTTACGATGCCTTTAAGCTAGGTATTTCCTTCACTACCATTAGTAAGCTCACAAAGATTGATCCCTGGTTCTTACGGCAGATTGAGGAGCTGATTGAACTGGAAAAAGAAGTTCAAAAATACTCGTTAGATACTCTGCCAGCCAATGTGATGCGCGAAGCTAAAGAAAAAGGCTACGCCGACCGGCAGATTGCCCACCTGCTCGACTGCCTGGAGAGCGAAGTGCACAACAAACGGAAGGAGATGGGCATCAACCGGGTATACAAACTGGTAGATACCTGCGCGGCCGAGTTTGAAGCTCAAACCCCGTATTACTACTCTACCTTTCAGCAGGAAAATGAGTCTATCTCAACCGACCGAAAGAAGATTGTGGTGCTAGGCTCGGGTCCTAATCGCATTGGGCAGGGTATTGAGTTTGATTACTGCTGTGTGCACGGGGTACTGGCGGCTAAGGAGATGGGCTACGAAACCATCATGATCAACTGCAACCCCGAAACAGTTTCTACTGATTTTGATATTGCCGATAAACTCTACTTTGAGCCAGTTTTCTGGGAGCATATCTACGATATTATTCAGCACGAGCAGCCCGAAGGCGTGATTGTGCAGTTGGGTGGACAAACGGCCCTGAAGCTAGCTGAGAAACTCGACCGCTACGGTATTCCAATTATTGGTACTAACTACCAATCGCTGGATCTGGCCGAAGACCGGGGTCGCTTCTCTACTTTATTGAAGGAGAATGATATTCCGTATCCGGAGTTCGGAACCATCTCCGATGCCGAATCGGCGCTGGAGCTTTCTAAGGATATCGGGTTTCCATTGCTGGTGCGCCCTTCGTATGTACTGGGCGGGCAGAGCATGAAGATCGTGATTAACGAGCACGAGCTGGAAGAACACGTAGTCAATATCCTGCACGAGATGCCAGGCAATCACATTCTGCTCGATCACTTTTTGGAAGGAGCGATTGAAGCTGAGGCTGATGCCATTTGCGATGGGGAGGATGTATACATTGTCGGAATTATGCAGCACATTGAACCAGCTGGTATCCATTCGGGCGATTCCTACGCGGTGCTGCCACCCTACAATTTGGGCGACTTCGTGATGCAGCAAATTGAGATGTACACCAAGAAGATTGCTCTGGCTCTCAACACGGTCGGTCTGATTAATATTCAGTTTGTAATAAAAGACGACAAGGTGTACGTGATTGAGGCGAACCCGCGAGCTTCGCGCACCGTGCCGTTCATCTGCAAGGCCTATAAGGAACCCTACGTGAACTACGCTACCAAGATTATGCTGGGCGAGAAAAAGGTGAAAGACTTTAACTTCCAGCCTCAGAAGCACGGCTACGCCATCAAGGTGCCGGTCTTCTCCTTCCACAAGTTTCCCAACGTAAACAAGGAGCTCGGCCCCGAAATGAAATCCACTGGCGAGTCCATCTACTTCATCGACGACTTGCTGGACGATTACTTCCTCAACATCTACAGCGAACGCAATCTGTACCTGAGTAAGTAGGTGATACAGAGCAGACAACTGTAGACTTAGGAGAAATAACGGAGACTAATTACCGTTATCCTGCTGACATTGGTGGGTAACGGAGACTAGTTGCCGTTATGCAATTGTTAGCGGGCATTGAAAAGACCGATAACATTGTTAATCAAGCATAAAGTTAAGGAATGGAACAAGACAAAAACAAAAAAAAACCAAACGGACAAAGTGCGACACCTTTTGCACAAACTTATTTTCATGGGACAAAAGCTGACTTAAAAGTTGGCGAATTAGTTGAAGTTGGCTTCAATTCGAACTTCGGACAAAAGAAAAATGCAAAATTCATCTTCTTAACAGCAACATTGGACGCTGCAATTTGGGGGGCAGAACTGGCCTTTGGAGAAGGACGAGAAAGAGTTTATTTAGTAGAACCAACAGGAAAGATTGAAGACGATCCTGACTTGACGGACAAAAAATTTCCCGGTAATCCAACCAAATCTTATCGTTCAACAGAGCCGTTCAGAGTTGTCGGAGAAGTAACACTTTGGAAAGGACACCCAGTCGAACAAGTTAATACAATGAAAGAACATCTTAAACAACTTAAAGAACAAGGAATTAACTCACTAAATGACGAATAAAAAAGAAAACAATAACCCGCTAACAGAGGCTAAGAAAACATGCGGGCTAACAAGGTAAAATGAACATTTTAATACATAATAAAACTCGGTACTCGGTACTCGGTAGATAGAGACATATTTCAAAACCCGCACATTTCTTAGCCGAACCGTTAACGGTAATTTTACCTGTAAATCCTCGAGCTGTATATTTATGTATCTACTTCATAATGAAAGAGTTATTCCAAGAGGTACTACGAGGTTTTGCGCCTATCCTTGCATCAAATAATTTCGAGAAGGGAAAGCTATTACATCAAGCAGGTAATATATCCTTTGACCTATATTTAGTGAAATCGGGTGCGTTACGGTCATTCTATCATGTAGATGGTAGAGACGTAACTGCTCATTTTGCCTTAGAATACGGTGTTGTTGGAGCAGCCGACAGCATTATTAGAGGAAAGAAAAGCAGGTATAATATTGAGGTTTTAGAAGATAGCCACGTGTTTCTTCTTAATTACCAGGAGTTGGAATCATTTCTTGATCAAAACCCCAGTTTGGAACGATTAGCCAGGAAATTTACCCAGTTGATCTACATAGATCTGGTGGAAAGACTGGAAGGAATGACCTTTCTTTCGGCAAAAGACAGATACGATCATCTGACTGCTCGCTATCCCGATATTACCCAAAGGGTGAGCCTTAGTCATATTGCTTCATTCCTGGGAATCACCCCAGAAACTTTAAGTAGAGTGAGAGGCCAGTATTGATTTTTTGATTTATATCAAGCAGACTTGAGTTTTGGGTTTCTAATTTTGGGCTCAAGTATTACAATCAAAAAATAGGAGATATGCTGGCACATTTGACGTATAAAAAACTCTTTCTGATTGATGGTATTGGTGCTGTTATCACGGCGTTGATGCTGAGTCAGGTACTAGCCAGGTTTGAGTCTGTTTTTGGAATGCCCAAAAAGATACTCTTTGTCCTGGCCGGTATTGCTGCTGGTTTTGCTATATATTCTATCCTCTGTCATTTGTTAGTAAGAGAAAATTGGAGACATTACCTAAGAGGTATTGCAACGGCAAATACCGGTTATTGTGTTGTAACCTTAGGGCTAATCATTAGCTTATTCAATACATTAACTTACCTGGGTATTGCCTATTTTGTGGGAGAAATCATACTAGTAATAGGGTTGGCTAGGTTTGAATTCCAATTCGCAAAAAATAAGTAAAGCAAAAAATCAGGTATCACAAATAGCAATTTTTTACAGGGGAATGGTTGTTACGAAAAACTGCTATTAGTACCATAACAAATGATACGGTGCATAACTTGTGTCAATCAAACTAAGAATAATCTATTTGAAATAGAGCGTCAATAACTTTTCGGTTCACCTGAAATTTCTTAACATGTTCTTGCTCTTCCTAAGTGCACTAACATGCGAAAACTAATTTCTTCCCTGACAGTCATTTTGCTATGGTCTGGAACCTTACTGGCAACCGACTACTATGTATCCAAACAAGGTAGTGATAACTATCCCGGAACCCGCGATCAACCGTTTCTAACTCTCCAAAAGGCGGCCGAAGTGATGCACTCGGGCGATGTGTGCTACATTTCATCGGGAATTTATGCTGAAGAGGTTAGACCCGCCTTCTCCGGTACTGAAGGCCAACCCCTTGAGTTCCGTCCGGTGGGCGATGGTGAGGTGATTATCACGGGTTCTGATCCTATATTGCGGGAACAGTGGCAGCGGGTATCTGAGCGTATTTTTAAAGCCAGTATAAAGCTGGACCTGGACCACGAGAACCAAATTTTTCTTGATGATAGAACTCTGGTAGAAGCTCGTTGGCCCAACGTAGGTGATGACCTGCTTCGTCCCGGTCTCTCGGTGATGGAACAGGGTACTACTCCCGAACTGATTGTAGATACTAGCCTACCCGATTACGATTTTAGTGGTGCTCAGGTATGGATTCATGCCCCCAGGTACTGGTCGGACTGGACTACCCAAGTAGTAGCGTTCACTGATAGCTCGTTAGCCATTGAGAACGTAGCTCCGTATCCGGGACCGAGGCAACACGTAGCTACCGTCGGGGCTGATTATTTTGTGTTCGGTGTCAGAGGCGCTCTGGATGCCGAGAATGAATGGTATTACGATAGGGAGAATGAGGAAGTTTATATCTTTCGGGAAGATGGTGAGCTACCGGAGGATGAATACAGGGTCAAGCGAAGGCCACATGCTTTTGATCTGTCAGGAAAAAAATACATCAAGGTGGAGGGGGTAACCATTCTGGGGGCCGGTATAAACACCGACGAAACTACGGAATCAATTACCCTCGATGGATTAAAAATATTTTACCCTTACTATTCCAGTCAGAACAATAAGTACTACGGCGATCAGAAAGATAAAGGGATCGTGCTACGGGGCAAAAAAATTGTTATCCAAAACACCGAGATTGCCTACAGTTCAGGCGTGGGCGTGATGATGCGGGGTGAGGACAATAAGTTGATCAACACCTACATCCACGATACGGACTTTATCGGCTCCTACGCTAGTTGCGTATCACTGGCTGGTAAGGGCAACGTAGTCAGCCACTGCACGCTGACCCGCTCCGGGCGTACCGTGCTGGATTATGGCGATATGTATCAGTCGTTAATCCAATTCTGCGATATGAGCCATTCCGGCCTTATCACCAGCGATCTGGGATTGAGCTACGGTAACGTGATTGAAGGAGGTAACTCTGAAGTTCGCTACAATGTGCTTCACCATAATGATGACGACCACCTGGATATGGGGTTGTACTACGACCACGGTACCCAGAATATTATTTCGCACCATAACATTGTCTATGGCGTTGGTTATTCGGGCCTTCAGATAAATCACTACGGTGCTTACCATCTTGCCTATCATAACACATTTATCGCGGATAAAAACGGATTCCGTTCCAGTTGGGGCAATCAGTACGGACCCGATCTTTTAAAATGTCGCTTTGTGAACAACCTGTTCAGCGGAACTTCCCAAACCACCGCTACCAACTACTACTGGGCCAATAACGTGATTGGCTACCAAGGCTTTGACGAGCATAATATTATGCAGCCCGCTACCGAATGGCTCGGTCAGGGAAAATATGTCAGCGGCATCTCAACTACCGATCAGCCCGGTATCGGGGCCATTGAGTACGAAGGAATGACTTTTAAGGTAGGGCACGACTTTGAAAACCCGCCCCAAAACATTGATTTTACCCGTAGCCAGCCCGTTTACCGAAACCGGCTGCTGAATGCGGCCTTCGAGCACGAGAACCACCTCAGCCCCTGGCAATCTAAAAATGGTGGCGTACAAGCGGTGGAGCACCCTCATCAGAACCACACCAAACCCGACACGGCTATCGGGCGGATGGGCAACCACACCGTACGTTTAATTGACGAGTCGGCCGAACTGTATCAGGAAGTGCAAGATTTGGAATCCGATACGGAATATGAATTTATTGGGCATCTGCGAGTAGACCAGGGCGAGCAGGCAGTGATTGGAGTAAGGTGGGGAGATGGTACTGAGTTTCTCAGTCCGGTAGTAGAAAATAACGCTCCGGCCTGGCGGCGGGTGCGGCTAGGTTTTGTGTTGCCCGAAGAGGTTACTACGGCCACGGTGTTTGTCAGGCGCCTATCGGGTGGCCTCGGCCAGATTTATGCGGATGACTTTGGGTTGGTGGTGCGTTAATTTTCACCAAGATAAAATACTGAAGAATGGATGATAGAGTCTTTGAATCACTAGTTTAATACCCTAAAGCGAGTGCCGGGTATTAGCCCGCCTATATCAACCGGAGCGGACGATGAGGGTTATTGGTGGGTAAAATTTCAGTCAGTAAGTAGTAAGCGTGTTGTTCTCCAAGGGGAGGCTTAAAAAATCCGGCGCTCTTCTACCGCTTCAGTAATTTCTGGTTGATCAAAGCCTCCATAACCGACTCGCGGTAGTGGCGGCTGATGGGAATAATCTGTTGGGCGATAAAGATTTGATTACCCTCTACCGAGGTAATCTTATCTTTCGCTACTAAATACGACTTATGCGTTCTGATAAACTGCTCACCAGATAAGCGTTCCTCCACACTTTTTAGGGTAACCAAAGTCATATACTGATCTTGTTTGGTGTGAATGACTACGTAGTTCTGCATGGCTTCCACATAGAGGATGTCGCGCAGCGCTATCTTCTCGTATTTTTGATCTACTTTCACGAAAAAATAATCATCCTCCTTTTCGTCTGGCGGGGGCGCGGTGGTGCTAACTTTAGGGGCTGCATGAGCGGCTTGTTGTTGCAATTGCCACTGGGCTTTTGCTTTATTAACTGCCTGATAGAAACGGTCGAAGGTGATTGGCTTTAATAAATAATCCAGCACATTCAGCTGATAGCCCTCCAGCGCATACTGCGGATAAGCTGTGGTTAAAATAATAATGGGTGGGTTTCGGAGGGTTTTCAGAAAATCAATACCGTTGAGTTTGGGCATCTGTACATCCAGAAAGATTAAATCTACCGGATGTTGGTCGAGCATCGTTCCAGCCTCTAAGGGAGATTCGCACTGCCCCACCAGGTGGAGAAAATCTAATTCGCTCACATAGTCAGCTAACCCCTCCCGAGCCAAAGGCTCGTCGTCAACCACCAAACAGTTAATTTTCATGAAGATCAATCGTAAGTTGAATGGCGTAGTTTTCACCCTGGTCATCAATTCTCAGCTTATGCTGTTGGGGATACAGTAGGTCTAAACGACGTTTCACGTTGGCTAAGCCAATACCGCCGTAGTATACCGCATCCCGGGCTTTGGGTTCTGCCGGTTCCTGTGAGTTTTCTACTGTAAACCGAATCTGCCTCTCCTGCTGGGCTAGTGAGATACGGATAAAGTCTTCTTGCTGCCCGCCCTTCGATACGTGTTTAAACGCATTTTCCACAAAGGGCATTAAAATAAACGGGGCAATCTGGGCTCCGTTTACGTTTTCACTCACATCTAAGGCCACCGATACATTTTTGTTAACCCGTAGCTTTTCCAGGGCCACGAAGTTGGCCAAGTAGTGGACTTCTTTCTTAAGGGGAATCTGAGGTTCATTACATTCGTAAAGCTGGTAGCGCAGCAGATCTGAGAATTTGGCTAGGGTGTCGGAGGCTCTCTGCGGGTCCTTCTGAATGAGAAAATGAATAGAGTTAATGGTATTAAACAAAAAGTGGGGATTAAACTGAGAGCGTAAAAATTTTAGTTCGGTCTCCAGCTTTTCTTTTTCCAGCTCCTGGGTTCGCTTCTGGTCTTTGAGCCAGTCTTTTACCAGCTTAATAATCATGACCACCACCACCGCGGTAAAGCTCATGCTGATCGTTGCTCCGATAAATTGTTCTATGCTACCCCCCCACCAATCTGCCACTTGCCAACTTCCACTAACTGTGGATAGAATAACGTAGTAAGCGGCACCACTCAGTAGCGTAGCCACCAATACGCAGGCCAGAAAACCCAGAGCGTAGCGGAAATAACGGCCCCGCTTCAGATAAACCGGGATTAGATAATAAATATTGGGGTAGGCACCAGCAATGTAGCCTAGCGAGGAAAAAACCATCAAGAGCGTGTTGCCCAAGGTGAATAGGTACTCGGGGCTAAACAGCAAACTCCAAAATAGCTGATACCCAATCCAGAACGGAATGTGGTACAGCTTATAGCGGACAATCAACTGATGCGCTTTGGATTTTTGCCACTGAGAAAACAGACTATTCATGCTGCCTAAGTTGAAGTAAATAAGGTAGCAAAACAACATTAGTTGACCAAACGCACCCTACGATTGATAAGACGCAGAGGGTAAAGGGTGAAAGGTACGGCGCGGTTTATGGCACATAAACTCTTTTCTTTCTTACCTTTCATCCTTCTCCCGCCTTTTGTCAATGCTCGGTTGCATCTGGTCAACTAAACTTCCTTGCCTCGTTTTAACCGGCTTTCTTTGATGCATTCGTTCACCAAAAATCTATTGAACCATGAATGTATCAAGCTTAATTTCCCGATTATATCTTATCGCGCTCGGATTTATCGTTGTCTTACCTACGCTAGCTCAGGTAAGCCCGGAGGTACAACCACTGTTTTATCAGGGCTATCTCACCGCCACCAAAGCTCCGTGGGAGCAAGCGATAGAAAAAATCAATCAAGATGCGACCCTTGACGAAACCCAAAAACTGCACGCTATCGCCGAAGCACAGTGTGGTTTGTTAATTCATGCTTTTGCCCACCAGGATAAGTCTGCCTATGAAGCGGTAGCCGATGATCTGGAGGCGAATTTGGAGGTGCTGCTGGAGCAAGACCCTCAAGATGTAGCGGCCTTAGCCAAAATGGCGCAGCTCTACGGAGCAACCATGGGTTTTCAAAGCTGGAAAGCCATGTACCTGGGCCCGAAGAGCGAAAAGCTGGTTGATCGTGCTCTTAAAGCCGACCCGGAAAACCCTGATGTTTGGGTGCAACGAGCCAATTCCCGCTTATTTACTCCGGCAATGTTTGGCGGCGATATTGATGAAGCAGTACAATGCTTCGAGAAAGCTGTGCAGTACTACGAAGCTCAACCTACCCACACCCAAAACTGGCGTTATCTGGACGCTCTAGCCTGGTTAGGACAAGCTTATCAAAAAGCCGAACAACCCACTACCGCTATTGAAACCTACCAGAAGGTCCTGGAGATAGAGCCCAAATTCGGCTGGGTCAAATATAACCTTATGCCGGAGGTTATCGCGCAATCTTCTAGCAAGTAGTGCTGAGTGTTATAGTGTTTTGGTGTTTAAGTCAATACGAACTATAACACCAAAACACCCAAACACTTCGCACCTCACTCATAACTCTCTATTCTCAATCTCATGAAAAGGCTCTTTTTTTTCCTGGCTTTCGTGGGCTGCTCTACGCTCGCTTTTACTCAGAGCCGAATCACCGTTCAGGGAAAAGTGGTGGATGAAGTTACTGATGAATTGCTTGCCGGAGCCAATGTCTATCCGTTGTCGGATTGGCAACGGGGAACCAGCACCGATAACGAGGGAAGGTTTTCATTGGAAGTTGCTGCCAGCGATACGCTGATGGTCACGTTTATTGGTTACCAGGCTCAATGGGTTCCCGCAGCGCATGTTGGGGAAGTAATAGAGCTGACACCTAATGCCCAGAATATGGAAGCCGTAACCATAGAGGCTTCCAGCTTGGTTGCCGAGGAATTTAGTATTAAGAAGATTGAGCAACTGGAAGTTTATACCAACCCTAATGCTAAAGCCGATCCACTACTAGCGGTAAATTCCCTCCCGGCGGCCACTACGTTAGATGAATCGGCCAGTGTTAGTTTGCGGGGCAGCAGCCCGGCAGAAACCGGCATTTTCTTGAATGATGTACCGGTATACGATGCCGTTCGGTTTGCTCAACTCAACGGTATTGGTACGTTCAGTATTTTCAATACCGCACTAATCCAACAGTTACATGTATTTCCCAGCAATCCACCGCTGGAGTTTGGTAATACCTCCGCGGGCTTAATCTCTCTGCAAACCATAGACCGGGTTCCCGAACGGACCAGTATCAGTGCTGCCATCTCCCCGGCTAATATTGGGGTTTACGCTTATTTACCCGCCGGGTCCTCTTCGGCTATGTCGTTATTCAGCAATTATCAGCCATCGGGAATCTTTCAAGCAATAAATCCTCGGGCATTAGGTGATCTTAAACACTTCCGCACCTTGGATTTCGGAGCCCACTACTCTCGAAAATTAGGTGAAAAATCTAGCCTGAAGGTATTCAACTACGCGGTTAGTGAAGGTTATCGCTTTGCTAGTCGGCACCCTTCGGGCGACGATACTTTTCGGCAACGTAAATGGCGTAACTTCACGATTGCTAATTTGCAAACGCAGTACGAGCGCTCATTGGTAACACTCAACGGCGGCTTTAGCGTAAGCGATATGGGTTTTTCGGTAGGTAATCTGGACATTGATACGCAAAATCAGGACGTATACTTTTCGGCTAATTATACCCGGTTTTGGGACGCCTGGACCCTGAAAACCGGAATCACCTACGATCATCGCCGCACCGATGCCTCAGGACAAGCCCCGGTATTTGACTACGCCCGTGCCCCCCACCATCCTGTTGATTCATTTGAAAGCCAAATCCAGGTGCGAGTGCCCGAAGGCTACGTCTACAGTAAGTATCGCCCGAGCCCACGTTGGACATTAGGGTTAGGTATTCGGAAAAATACGCCAACAAACAATCAGCCTAACTACTGGAGCTATCAGTGTAATACGCACTACCGAATAATGAAGTACCAAACCCTAACGTTTTCAACTGGGCGCTACCATCAGCAAGTGATTCCTCAGTCAGTATTAGCTCCCAGTTTTTATCGTAGCGATCAGCTTTCGCTGGATTACCGGTACCAAAGGAAAGGCAAAACGCTTTCTTTGGCGGTTTTTTATAAAGATAGTAGGCCGGGTGAGTTGCGGCGGCAAATCTACGGGGCGGAGATGGCAGCCGATATTCGTTGGTCATCCAAGTTAAGAACCCAACTATCCTACACCTACCTAAACGCCACAGTGCGGGAGGGTGAAGTTTCGTTTCCTTCGCCCTATGACCTGAACTACTTCTTACGAGGTAGTTTTTCCTACCAACTAAGTCCGCAGTGGTCGTTGAGCAGTATTTTCATTCACCGGCAGGGCACCTTTTACCAACCCGTAGTAGATCGCTTTTGGAATCCTGTTCTAGCCGTGTATGCTCCGGCTTTCGCCTCGGCCAATCAGCCTCTCAGACTACCGGACTATAACGTAGTAGACTTAAGTGTCAGCCGAATTTGGCCGCTCTCCGAAAAACTATCAGCAATACTCTTTGGCAATATCAATAACGTACTTAACCACCGCAACGTGCGTACTATCAACTATAATCAGGATTACTCCCAATCCTTCCATGAGTTATTTTCGCAACGGATATTTTACGCCGGAATCATAGTACAGTGGCAATGATTTTTGTTCTTCATGTGTCACTGTGTTCACGTAATTTGAATAATTATGAACGCTACTTTGCGGTAGATTGAATACACAAATATTACGAGGTAACCGCTTTAACACCATAACACATGAATACTTTGCTATGAAACTTGTATCTTGCTTAGCTAGTTAAATAAGTAGACTGTTTATGCTATGTTGAAGTTTATTATCATTGCCGTTCTGTTTATATATGTTGTCTACAAGGCCAGCGATTTTATTCTCCGTATGATTGATAGCGTCACCGGCGGGCGACGGGTAAAATCCAACCAGCGAGACCCTAACTTTGGCCCGGAGCATCGTCGTCAGCAACGTCGCCAATATCGGCAGCCGCGAAACGGTAATGTCAATGTTGATTACATTCCTGAAGATCAAAAGAAGAAGAAAGGCCCTACAACCGAGGATTTTAAAGGCGGCGACTACGTAGACTACGAAGAGCTGAAGTAACTGGCTAATTAACTTTTTTAGTCAAGCTTATTTGCCTCGGCGGTACATAAGTACCTCATCATTATTGCGGGCAACCAGCATTACCGGGGTTTGATCTACCGGCAAGATTACCGCATCTCTCACTTCACCTTCTACGTGAATACCCGACATGGCGGAAGAAACGGGGCGGAATCTTTTTTTACCTATTCCAGTCAGAAATACTCCTCTACTAGCATCGTGGCGGCCTACTTGTGGTTTCAGGGCGTAGAAATTTCCTCCTAACCAGATATCGGTGTGGCCATCATCATTCCAATCATTTACCGCAATGGCGAACACCGGAGCTACTTGCGCCTCAATGGGCAGAGCCTGCAACGAGAATTGAGTGCCTTCGTTCCAGAGAACCGCACTTTCCAGATACTCGGCTTCGTAGGCGATAGAAGCCTCCCGGGTAGTGGCGGGAAATAACGATTCGTAGGTCTGAGAGGAATAGTCTTCGTACTTCAGAATCTGCTTACGCAGATTAGGTAACTGTTTGGTTATCTCCATTTTGGTGGCAAATGGGTACGACTGATCGTCTTGAGGCGGATACCAGTTCAGAATGAACTCGCTTTTGTTGTTCTGATCAAAATCGTTGACGAACATGGTGACTGGCTGCTGAGGTGAGGCTTTAAACTTGGTATTTAAACCCCAGTTGCCTAACACAAAATCGCTGTCACCGTCCTGGTCCAGATCAGCGGTTTTTATCCGCGTCCACCAGCCATTGCTATTCGGCAATACCTGTGCATCTGCTAACTGTCCCTGATTGTTCTTAAAAATAGTGATCCCCATCCAATCACCAACTACCACTAGGTCGCGATCCTGATCCCCGTCAGTATCGGCCCAGGCGGCATCGGTTACCATACCCACTCCGGCTAGCGACTCAGGAGTAGCGTCCTGCCATTGACCTTGATCGTTAATTAACAGAAAACTACGGGGCGGCAAACCGTAATTGCCCGGAATGCAGCGCCCACCTAAAAACAGGTCAGTATCCCCATCCGCGTCAAAATCATGAGCTTCTATGGTGGAGAAATTACCGACAATAGGTGGTAGCTGGCTTTTATCCAGGGTGAAGTTACCCTGGCCGTCATTCTTAAAGTAGCGTAGCGCAAATTGCTGACTGCCCCGCTGGTATTCGTTCCCCCCGGCACCCAACATCAAGTCCAGATCGCCATCGCCATCGTGATCAAACAACACCCCGCAACTGCTTTCAAAGCTCTTAGTCGCCTGAAAATCGGCTACGTTTACCGGACGAAATTTACCGCCGGAAGTCTGCACGAACAGTTTGTCTTCATCGTCAATGGCACCTAACAAAATGAAGTCCTCCCGCTCATCCCCGTTTACATCCCCGGTAATTAGTCGGGGACCTTCGGTAGAAAGCATGCGCCACAGCAGGATTTCGTGGTCAAAATCATTGTAGGCATTTTCCTGGTGCCGGGCTTTGCCCTGAATCAAATCCGCACTCACTTCCGCAAAGGCCGGAGGCGGACTACTAAGTTGTACGGGCGTAGTTTCGGTTGCCTCAGCATGATTCAATGTGATGGTCTGATTGGCGGGAACCTGAGTAAGCATCTGTCGTTTGCCGTCGGGCCACACTACTTCTAGCTGATCTACGCTTGCAGTGGTGCCTAGTCCAAAGATAACTTGCGGTTCTACGCTGCTTTCAAAGCCCCGGGTAGTGTAGTTTTCCAGGGTTTGTAAACCGGCTCGGGTACGCAGGGTCACCTTTGCTCCAATGCCAAAGGGGTTGGCCGCGTATCCGTCAAACTTAATTTTTAGATAGTTATTGACGGTTCGTTCCGCTTCATTCCGGTACACAAAGGCGGGCATATTCACATTGTTGACTACCAGATCCAGGTCGCCGTCGTTATCTAGGTCGCCGTAGGCAGCTCCATTACTGAAAGACGGCTGGGCTAGTCCTAATGCCTCAGCCTGGCTACTGAATTGTAAATTAGCTGTGTTAGTAAAAGCAAAGTTTTTAATAGGGTTGGAAGGCATTTGGGCAATCAGAGACGAATAATCAACCTCTTCTTTCAGGGCAATCTTACGATAGGTGCCGTTGTCAGCCAGAAAATCTCGAAAGTCCATGTACATCAAATCGCGGTAGATGCCGTTGCTGACGAACAGGTCTTTACGACCGTCGTTCTCAAAGTCAAAAAACAGCGCCCCCCAGCTCCAGTCAGTAGCCGCCACTTCGGCCAGCATTCCAATTTCCTGAAAATCGCCCTCGCCATTATTCAGGTGCAGGCAGTTCTGGCCAATTTGGTAATGGTAGTTGGCCCGGTACTTCATATCTTCCAGATGATACGGGTCAAACGCCGACATAGCTTTTAAGCGATAATTATCGCCGGCCAGCATATCAGTGGTGAAAATTTCGGGATGACCATCGTTATTGATGTCGGCCATGTCGCCGCCCATGCTGGAGATAGAACAGAAGTCAATGCGGTCAATTAATTCCTCGGAGAAGGTTCCGTCACCCTGATTAATGTACAGGTAATCGCGCTCCCAAAAGTCGTTACTTACGTAGATATCCGGGTAATTATCCTGATTAATATCGCCAATCACCGTTCCCAAACCAAAGCCGATAGCACTGCTGTATATACCCGCTTCCTGAGTTACATCGGTGAATGTGTCTCCATCCCGGCGGTAAAGTTTATCTCCCCCCAGTTCGTCAGGTTTATCCCGCATGCTTCGGTAGAGGTCAATCCGGCTGGGATCTTTAAAGCTATTGTTGAGCAGATAGCAGTCCAGGTCGCCGTCCAGATCGTAATCAAAAAAGGCCGCCTGGGTAGAGTAGCCCTGGTTATTTAGCCCGTAGGCTTCGGCTTGCTCAGTAAAGGTGGGAAGTCCCTCTTCGGCGAGGGTTCCGCTATTAATGAATAGCTCATTTTCTTTGTTGTCACCCGCCACATCGCCCGAATTGCTTACGTAAATATCCAGCCAACCGTCGCCGTTTATATCCGCCATCGTAGCCCCGGTACTCCAGGCCCTCGTACCTGCTACTCCGGATTGTTCAGTAACATCTTTAAATTTAAAATCGCCTTGGTTTAGATACAGCCGATTACCATCCAGATTGGCCGTGAAGTACAAATCAGCGAGGCCGTCATTGTTCACGTCGCCGATGGCTACTCCGCCCCCGTTGTAAAAGTTACGATAGGTAAGAATGTTAAAATCCTTCTGATCTTCTACCTGATTGATGAACCCGATTCCGGTAGCAGCACTATGTAATAATTGGAAGTAGGTGGATGTTGGCGGCTTCTCAGGGGCAGCGGTAGCATCTTGTTTAGTTTCCGGCTGAGATTCGCAGGCTACTAAAAGCACCAATGTCAAAATGTATGTAGAAAAATACTTTATCATTTTATCCATAGCTGAACTAAGTAGTTTAGGATGGGTAAACGCTATTTCCATTAGCACCCATATATTCGCCCCAGAGTACAGGTTCTCTCATTCGGATACCCGTGTTGATCCGCTTAACAGTCATTCCCAGAAAGCGGAACAAATCGTTGGCATTGTAGTACTGAGGGTAGACTATATCCAAGTAACGGTCTTGATCCAAGTCGCCAATCCAGGGAGTAGAGTAAAAGTTCTTAAACCCTTCGGTCTTGTCTAATACTTGCCGACGATCTTGGGCAAAATCCAGTACCACCAACTGGCTATTCATGCTGGGAGGCGAAGGGTTATCTTCAGTGATTTTAGTAGTACAATCGTATTCACCTACGCTGAAAATGGCTTCGTCCCAACCATCATCGTTAATGTCATATACTACCGGTGATGATAATGAGAAGCAGCCAATGGAGTCCTGATAGGCGATTGAACCGTCTTTTCCGTCTAGCACCACCTGTTGGGCAATGGTGTAGTCTGGCCACGTACCTTGACTCATAATTGCTAGAAAATCAGGGGTAACATCACCGGTAAACTGGCCTACGGCGAAGCTATTGCTGCATTCCATCTGGGGGAAAGAACGCTTCCAGATAGTCCGGAAGTTTTTTCCATCAACGGCGTGAAGCTGGCTGGCGTGGGTAGCAGCGATAATATCGTAGTAGCCATCCTGGGTAACATCAGCAATTACCGGGGGCGCAATAAAGCCGTGCCCTTGCTCAGACGCTAGAACTGTAGCTTGATGTAGTTTCTTAGCTTTTAGGTCAGCCAAAGTAGTTCGGTACAGGCTACCACTCATGGTTTCTCCTCCAGTACCAAAGATTACAATGGCTTCCTCGCTTTCCGGTTGAGTAAAGCAGAGTGGCGACATATAGGACTCTTGTCCATCGGGCATGGTATCGGCGGCTAGAACGTTACCCGATTTCAGATCTAACAGCATTAATACGCCCGGAAAACGATCTTCGGCAGAACCGGGCAGTGCATCCCAATTGCCCCCGTTTATGGTCAGCAGGTCGGGGTGACCATCATCATTCTGATCGGGCACCAATGTGCTGTTATAAAAGTTGTAGCGGGCGTACTGAAGAATTGGATCATCCGCAAAAGTGTATTCGTAATTCCAGATAACTTCACCGTTGGTTCCGTCTAGAGCCATCAGGTTGTGATTGCGGCCGCCAATGAAAATATCATCTACTCCGTCGCCGGAGATATCGTAAAATTTAGCGGAGCCAACCATCTGAGCGGTCGCACTTTGCTGCCACAGAAGCTCGCCGCTAATTCCGTCTAAAGCAACAACTCCGTACTCGCTGGAAGCCAGTTCTTCGGTACCGGCTCCCATCACAATGTCAAGGGTGCCGTCGCCATTTAGGTCGGTAGCTTTGGGAGAAGATTGCGAGCCGATCTGGTATAGGGACTGCGACCACATCAGTTCAGCTTTTTTATTCTGGCGGCAAGCGCAAGCCACTAGTAGTATCAGAAGTGAGAAGCAAATAGTAGTTTTAATCATCATTCAGTCTCTAGCTGATATGTTCAGCATTCCTTCGCATATAGGTAAGTAGAAAAGAGAAACCTAGCATATCCTCCCCGCACCTGTTGCGGGGTCTCCTTCATAGTAAGCGGGAGACCCCGGAATAAATCCGGGCCACCGTGAATTCTAAGGTTAATACAAGCTTTCTGTGTATAATATTTCCAAGA
>CAZKCO010000051.1:0-37467 GCA_964551335.1 uncultured Roseivirgaceae bacterium | reverse complement strand
TGCCGTTGTCATCGGCATCCACCACCGTCTGGTCAGCACCCGCGTTGGCCGTCGGAAGAACGTTCGAGGTTCCGTTGTTATGGGTCAGCATCCAAGAAAAAACGTCATTGACCCCTTGTTGATCTGGTAGATATGAAGTAGAACCAGGGTAAGAACTGCTTAAGTTGTAATCGTTAGCATTTCCGGTATAAGTATAAGTTCGATCCCATACATTGTGGGTAGCCCCAAGATACATGGTAAACCTAGCAGCCACTGCTGGAGCGGGTGAACAGCCGTTTATTGCTTGAATACCCTCGAAAGTATACTCAGGCTCAATGATTGCATCGCCACTACCGTGAAACGCCCAAATAGGAGTATTTTTTACATTATCACTGCAAGCAATTGAAGTTGGATAATTGGTATTTAATGTATCAAGTGTAGTTCGCCCAGCTATAGGTGCAGCGGCAGCAATTTTGTCACCAAAGTCGTTCAGATACTGCCATACTCCTCCACCACCCATAGATGTTCCAGTTATGTAAATACGATTTTCGTCCACCCTCTGGGTAGACTTAACACGTTCTATAACTTCATCTATCAAATTAGTATCCCATACTAAAGCAGCTGGCTCTCCATTTGCATCCTTAGTAGAATCACTATAAGCGTACCTACCGGTAATATCTTCAGGCTGCTGAGGGGAAATAACTATAAATGGAAAATCACGTCCGCCCTCAATTAATTTTGCAATGTGATTTCCTTGTTTAACTTTATTAAGCTCAACGTTTGTACCAAGGCCTCTCCATCCTAAACCGTGTAAAGAAATTAATAGTGGGAAAGAATTAGTATTGCTACTATAATCCACCGGCAAATATTCGAGATAACCAATATTTTGGTTATTCGCATACGTAGACGAATACACTACCTCTTGTTGAGTTCCTTGAGAAAACGCAATACTACTTCCCCCGAATAACAAAATAAGGAGGTGACAGAAAGTAGTTCTAATCAACTTTCCATCCGACGTTAACTTCAGTCTCTTTGAGAGTTGCTTTGAAATAAAAAGCAATTGTGAAATGGTAAAAGTTAAGCTTCTCATGAAATATCTTTATTCAATAAAATCTTACGCAAGTACAAATATTGTCATAGTTTAGTAAAGATAATCTAATACTTATTTATTACAAAGAAATTTAAAAACTAATCCAGCATATTTTGCATAATATCGGTAATTAAATACACTTTTGTTTTACCTTACTAATAAACCTATAAAAATATTATCCATTATTATAGAAGTATTCCGCTTTTTATTACATTACTTTAGTCTGTTTACAGTGCTAAAATGAGCAGATGTATACAATTGTTAACTTCACTAATTAACAATGTCATTTTACCAAACCGACATTTGTTGTCGTTCCAGAAGAGACTGTTTTGTGGATTGTAAGTGACTTGTTGGCATACGACAACCCTTTCAATTCTAAGTATTCAGACAGAAATAGATTAAACTATAACTGATGTTACGCAGCAATAATTGAACAGTTGATTTTATTAAGCTCTAACATGGCCGCTCGGGTCGCTTGTATTTGAATAGCTTTTTTAAACGCAAAATGGCTAATCCGGTTTCTGAGCTAGAGTATCTCTAGTTTTACTACTGCACAAAAGGCAGCGAAGACAGGGTTGGCCTGAGTCCGCTCTACTCTAGTTGGTGACATAGCTAATGAAGCATTGTTCTTGAGCGATTAATGGCTCTCTTCAATTTTCCACCGGATAGGGTAGAGTGAGATTATTTGCGGGTAACTCAAATCCATTTGGTTAGTAACCAGAAACAGGGTGTCTTTGGACTTGTCCTGGTTCACGTATACCTCTTTGGCCAGTAGTAGTGGAAACGCTACATCCTTAACCCAGATTTGGCGAACCTGCCCTGGTTCTAATTTTAGATCAGTTACTTGAACAAACTCTTTACGACGGAGAGCCCCTTTGCTTAAAGCTACTCAGCGGTTAGCTTTCAATCCAAAGACAAAAGCTTTTTTGAGCTTTTGATTAATAGAGTTTATTACGGTTAATTGTTTATGTGGCCCGTTGCTGGTTCGTTTCTGTTTTAGGGTTGGTGCGAGTTACCGTCTTGCGTACCAGCTCAAAGGCTACAGGTATATTGACCTGTTCACCACCCTGAGCCACGCTATAGAGTAAATGAACGATGTTAACGCCCTTGACCGGACCGCCCTGTAAGCGGCTATAGTAAAAGGCAATTAGCTCATTTTTTTTAGAATGAGGTTTCTCTTCCACAAAATCATAAATCATCCCCCCTTCAGGATCATTCACTTCTCGGACAAATGGTTTGATCCGCTTCCAGTAAGCAGCAGGGGTGAATTCATCTTGGTTACTGTTTAGCAAACGGGTAACTTGATCGTGGCTCACCATCCCATCACTCACGGCTGCTAGTCCAGTAGCCGTCACTTCACTGTAGTTACCGATGAGATTATCTACGTATAAGTTGAATAACGCCTTTTGTTCCATATGGCAATTTACTACTTTCGGTGCGTAACATCAGTAATAAGCGAAGGCATGAAAAAATTAGTACACAATACTCAAGTTTCAGGATATTACTCACTTCTCAATTATGCCTAGCTATATTAGAGGACTCGACGGTCTACGAGGTATTGCAATAATTATTGTAATGTTGTTTCACTTCCGACTCTATGAATTTGGCGAGATCGGAATTGGAATAGGTTGGATAGGTGTACAGTTGTTTTTTGTGCTATCTGGCTTTTTGATCACCCGAATATTAATTCAAGACAAAAAATACTCACTAAATATATACCTCAAAAAATTCTACTGGCGACGAGCACTGCGTATCTTCCCCATATATTTTGCTTACCTTTTGATCCTGACGTTTTCTTTTTGGTTATTCAACTTTCCTCCGGATCTGGATAATAAAGCTGTATGGTTGTATACCTATACGTATAACTTTACACGCCTCAGTGCTGAATGGTCACATAGCATTTTTTTTACCCACTTATGGTCCTTATCGGTAGAAGAACAATTTTATCTTTTTTGGCCATTTTTTATATTTTTTTTGAGGGGCGCTTATCTAAGGGTAATGCTGTTATTCATTATAATTGGATCCCCAATAATCAGATGGCTGTTAGCTGAATATCTCTTGACCTATACTTCACTTGACCATAACTCCGTTGGCGAAGCGGTGTATTGGTTTACACTTAGTCATTTTGATGCATTTGCTATGGGAGCTGTTTTAACAATATTTAAAATAAATGAAAAGGTTAAATTGCCGGGCGTAGCTTGTCTTTATTCGTTGTTAGTGGTTTTAGTCCTCGGCATAATAAATTTATTGATCCCCCACGCCGAGCTCTATGAAATAAGTAGTTTAGGATACCCAATAGCTTCCTTAGAATACGGACAACATATCTGGTCATATTCTGTTTTAAATATCTTTTTTGCTTTATTAATTTTATGGATCGCCAGCCCTAGTTCTTGGGCTATATTTTCCAGCCCTTTTTTAGTTTCAATTGGTAAAGTTTCTTATGGAATGTATTTGTTCCATTGGGCTGTCTTAGGCGCAATTAACCAAATCATCACCCCAATAAACCTTAGTAGCCTTCTGGTATTCATATTGTACCTCCTTGCGGTATATTTAATAGCTTGGATAAGCTATAACCTTTTCGAGAGGCACTTTTTAAGATTAAAAGATAAAGTTAGTCCAATAAAAATGTCATAATTCTCTACAAATTAAATCCACATAATCCACAATTTTTCAATCAATTAAAAAGTGCTATAGAAGTAATTTTACAATATTTTTCTAAAATAAATAATATTTCACATCTAAATTATTATTTTCGTAATTAAGTATATGAATAATTGTTCTTTCGCTATTTGAATAATTGTTCTTTCGCTTAGTGATTATGAGTATATTTATATTTGTTTGAATAATTTTATTGTTTATAAATGTATATTTGTTACATTTGTTAGAGAAGAGTGAATTAAGTGTTTGGAATTTACTTTAACTACTATTGCAAGATATAGCTCATTTAGTAAACATTTATTCTTGTAATTTTAAAATTGTGAAATGTCGCTGAGAAACAGATACATAAAATGGTATCGAAAAAACCTAACAAAAAAACAGAAAAAGAATATTCTGGTGGTTGACGATGATTTGGCTATAAGAACCATTTTAGCTAATGTGTTAAGCACAAAATATAATATTACTTCTGCAAGTAGCGGTTTGGAAGCTATGTTCTGGCTGACTGAAGGCAATTTCCCGGATTTGATCATATCAGACATTAACATGCCGGAACTCGACGGCCCCGCTTTTGTTAAAGCTTTAAACCAAAGTGACTTATATAACACTATTCCAGTCATTATTTTGACTGGTCAAGAAGACGAGGAATTTGATGATCAAATCTTATTGTATGACAATCTCAAGGCCCGCTTGACAAAGCCATTTGATCCTTTATCCATCAAAGAAAATATATCTACCATTCTTCAAGAAGGAGTAATAACAGCTTAACAGAACTACTTGATAAAGAAATACATAGAAATGGATATTGAATTTCAAAACCCAACTTATCAAATTGGTCTTTTAAATGACATCCCCGTTGAATTGGTATTCAGTGAAGGATATAATTGGCTATTGGTTGGTTATCAAGCTTGCTCTTTAATTGAAAACTTAACCGTCTCACCAAACCATCCTGTAAATGGCTCAAAGACCTACAGTTTAGAGGAGATAAGTAAAAGTTGTTTAAACCAGCAAGATAGTTTTAGTATAGTTGTTTGTAGTGTTGATATTGATGCTTCTACAATTCGTATGTTAATTCAAAAGCTAAATAAAAGAAAGTATGATCATATTGTAGTATTGTATGCTAAATCTTTTTCCAGAGATCATATCATTAAGGCGCGAAATTTAAAATTGGACGAATACCTTTATGCTGATCTCGGATGGAGTAATATATTGGAAAGGGTTAAATTTCTTGCTAGCCTAAAATCGAGATTCCCTAGTTTAGCTGGACGTAAACCCAGTTCTTTACCAGTTCAAATATCTAAGAAGAGTTTTGCAAAAAGTCTACTTGACATTTCTGTTTCATTTTTATTATTACTTTTCCTCAGTCCTCTATTTTTACTAATAATCTTTCTGATAAAAGTAGAATCTAAAGGTCCTGCTTTTTTTGTTTCAAAACGAGTAGGTGCAAACTATAATGTCTTCAATTTCTATAAATTTAGGACGATGAAAGTTGGCGCTAATGAAATGAGAAGTGAGTTAGGTCATCTGAATTCTTACAGTACAGCAGAAGAATATATTCATAACGTATCTCCGTTTTTTTTTAAAATCAAAAACGATCCACGGGTAACGAAAATTGGAAAAATTTTACGAAAGACTAGCCTTGACGAATTGCCTCAATTAATAAACGTTTTGAAGGGTGACATGTCATTGGTTGGTATTCGCCCACTTCCTTTAGATGAAGCAGCCTCATTAACCCGTGACCAGTGGGCTGCTCGTTTTTTAGCCCCATCAGGTATTACTGGACTTTGGCAAACTTCTAAGGAAAAAGAGACTATGTCCGTGAATGAAAGGATTTCGCTTGATCTTGATTACAGGAATAAAATGTCCTTAACTAGTGATTTAAAAATACTCCTTAAAACGATCCCTAGTATGCTACAACAAGAATAACATAATCCTTATGACGCTGACCATAATATATACTCTACTCTGACAAGTAAAATAATGATCTCGTTTATTGATAATATTTTAACTGTATATTTTACTTACACTACGCTCTATACAACTCTATTTGCAGTAGCTAGTCGTTTTTATAAAACAGAAAGTAGAAAGGAAAAAAAAGATCAATTCCCTATTGCTATTCTTATACCAGTATATCGTGAGGATGAGATAATTTTACAGAGTGTACAATACATCAAGTACCAGAAATATCCCAAATCTCTTTTTGAAGTCTTTGTTATAGCTGATTCTCTAAAAATAAGAACCATAAAAAACTTGAAAAAGGAAGGTATTAATGTTTTAGAAGTGAATTTTGATAAAAGAACTAAAGCTAAGTCCATATATCATTGTTTGCATTATATCAAGTCCCAAGGTGACTTTGAAATTACGGTTATTCTGGATGCTGATAATGTGATGCATAAGCACTTTCTTGAACATATTAATGCCTGTTATAGTCAAGGTTTACTAGCTATTCAAGGGCAGAGAGTTGCCAAAAATAGCAATAATAAAATGGCTGTGTTAGACGGCCTTAGTGAGGAAATAAATAACGCCATATTTAGAAAAGGATACCAAACTTTAGGTTTATCATCGCCGGTGATCGGTTCTGGAATGGCATTCAACACCGAGTTATTATTATCTGTTTTTGATAAATTAGACCTTAATTCTAAAGGTGAAGATAGAGAGTTACAATTAGAGGTTATCAAACGTAACCACAAAATATATTATTGCCAGGACGCTTTAGTGTATGATGAGAAAGTAGATACCGGACAATCTTTTGGTCAACAGAGAAAACGCTGGATTTTAAATCAGCTTATCTATCTGATCAACTCCTTTCCTACCGCCTTTCGCTTGCTGCTGAAAGGAAACATAAGTTATTTCAATATTGCATTTCTTGCTCCAATACAACTACCCCGGCTATTAAATCTTGGATTCATGGTAATCTGGATTTCTTTTATGCTAATTGCCAACAGAGATGTCACATTAAGTGTATCTATTTTCTCGATATACCTTCTAAGCCATTTACTCGTTGTTCCTCGCGAATATTTTAAAAAATCCACATTATATGCACTAGCTTCTTTACCTAAAACATTTGGTATTATGTTGCTGTCTTTATTAACCGCTCACCAGGCTAACAAACAATTTCTGCATACTACGCATAGTACCAAACACGAAATTAAATTGTAATGCACCTTACAGAATTTCCTCTAATTTCAGTAATTACTTTAAACTACAATCAAACAAAGGTGACATGTGAGTTTTTAGAATCGCTTCAGAAGGTATCCTATCCCAACCTGGAGGTGATTGTAATTGATAATAACTCTGAAAACGATCCTACTCAAGATATTAAAGATAAGTTTCAAAATGCTAAGATTGTAAGAAGCTCCAAAAACTTGGGGTTTACTGGGGGTAATAATTTGGGAATGAAGCTATCAAAAGGAGACTACGTATTTATTGTAAACAACGATACAGAAGTTACCCAAGATATTTTTGAGCGTATGCTAGAAGGGTTTCAAGTTGATGAATCTATCGGTGTAGTTAGTCCTAAAATTCGGTACTTTGACCATCCAGATCGCATACAATTTGCTGGATTTACTGAAATAAATCCATTTACTGGTCGCAATAGCGGAGTAGGTCATTTAGAAATTGATCTGGGGCAATATGACCAAGGATCATTTTCACCCTATGCTCATGGAGCTGCCATGTTAGTGAAGAGAACCATTATAGAGGAAGTAGGGATTTTTCCGGAAAAGTTCTTTATATATTACGAAGAATTAGACTGGTCTTCCCAAATTACGCGGGCTGGCTATAAAATATACTATCAACCCAAAGCTTTAATATTTCATAAAGAGTCAATTACTATGGGGCGAGAAAGTGCCATAAAAGCATTTTACCATAATCGAAACCGTATTTTGTTTATGAGGCGTAATTTCTCTAACTACCAACTAATATTTTTTTATCTCTTTTTCTTCTTGCTTACAGTTCCTAAAACAATTTTAAAATATACGCTAAAACGTCAATGGGTACATCTAAAGTCCTTTTATCAAGCATTACTTTGGAACTTTCGTTACAACAATCCACCAAGAGACCGGAGAACAAGTATCCAAGATATAGCTTGATTATAGACTTGAAATTAGACTCTAACATCAAAAAATCAGACACATTAAATTATTGAAAATGGTAAAATCTCTCATTACAGGAGGTGCTGGGTTTATTGGATCTCATGTTGCAAAGCACTGTCTAGATCTGGGGCATCAAGTAATTGTTTTAGATGATCTTAGTGGAGGTTTTAAAGATCATCTACCGCAAGGAGTTACTTTTATTAAAGGTTCTATAACTGACTTTCGCCTATTGAGTGAACTTTTTGAGCAGCATAAGTTTGATTACGTTTACCATCTAGCTGCCTATGCTGCGGAAGGTTTGTCTCACTTTATCCGCAGATTCAACTACAATAATAATCTGATTGGAAGTGTGAATTTGGTTAACGAATCTGTAAAACATAAAGTCAAATGTTTTGTTTTTACTTCCTCTATCGCTGTTTATGGAAAGGGGCAGTTACCTATGTCTGAAGATATGATACCACAACCTGAAGACCCATATGGTGTTGCAAAGTTTGCGTTTGAACTAGACTTAAAAGCTGCTCATGAAATGTTTGGTCTTAATTATGTAATCTTTAGACCTCATAACGTGTACGGTGAGAATCAAAACATAGGTGATAAATATCGTAATGTTATCGGGATATTTATGAACCAGATTATGCAGAACAAACCACTAACTGTTTTTGGTGACGGAACACAAACTCGTGCTTTCAGTTACATTGATGACGTGGCTATTCCTATCAGTCATTGTGTAGAGCTTCCAGAGGCTTACAATGAAGTTTTTAATATTGGTGCGGATAAACCCTACACAATTAATGAGTTAGTAAATGTAGTAGGCGCAACATTCGATACCATTCCAAAAGTTAATTATTTACAAGCCCGAAAGGAAGTGCTTCATGCATATTCAGATCATAGTAAAGCTAATCGTGTATTCAATTCTAATTCTACAGTTTCATTAGAAACTGGAATTAGTAGAATGACAGAGTGGGCTCAAAAAGTTGGTGCAAGAGAAAGTCAAAAATTTGCAAATATTGAGATACAAAAGAACCTTCCTGAAGGATGGGATATATCCAAAAGAAATAGCGATCGTCTGGCTAATATAGGTGAATGAGAATAGGTATCGAGGCTCAACGGTTGTTTAGGAATCGAAAACATGGCATGGAGGTAGTAGCTCTAGAAGTTATTCGCCAACTTCAACTGCTTGACCAGAAGAATCAATATTATATTTTTGTGAAAGCAGATGAAGATTATCAATGTATTCAGGAGACTGAAAATTTTCAGATTATTATTTTACCAGGGTTAAGCTATATTGATTGGGAGCAATTGCAATTGCCAAAAGCAGTAAAGAAATACGATATTGATATACTACATTGCACCAGCAATACAGCCCCGCTAAATGTAAGTGTTCCTTTAGTTTTAACTCTTCATGACATTATTTACTTAGAAACAATTAGTTTTTCGGGTACTGCTTATCAAAACTTTGGAAATCTGTATCGCCGTTGGATTGTTCCTAAAATCATACCAAAATGCCGAAAAGTCATTACCGTTTCAAACTTTGAAGAGAAACAAATTACAAAAGTACTAAATATAAGTCCAGACCATGTTGAGGTTGTTTATAACGCAATTAGTAATCATTTTAAACCAATCACCTCTAAACAGATTCTTTCTGATTATCAACAAAAGTACAGCTTACCAAGTGAGTTTATTCTCTTTTTTGCAAATCCAGCACCCAAAAAAAATGTCTATACGACCCTCTCTGCCTACGCATATTATGTAAATAATTCTAAGAAACCGTTACCACTGGTATTAGCCGATACCAAACAAATCTTTATTGACAAACAACTCAGTGAATTGAATATAACTCACCTTTCTAATCAAATTCGGATAATTAATTTTATTCCATTTGCAGAGTTGCCTTTCATTTATAATTTGGCTACTCTCTTTTTATATACCTCTACTAGAGAAAGTTTCGGGTTGCCTATACTTGAAGCAATGGCCTGCGGAACTCCGGTAATTACATCTAATACTGCCTCGATGCCAGAAGTTGCTGAAAGTGCTGCTTTGTTGTCTGATCCTTACAGTTATCAGTCGATTGGAGAGAGAATCATTGAAATTCAGTCTAGTAATGCTAAACGCCAATCCTTGATTAAGAATGGATTGGAGAGAGCAAAACATTTTACTTGGGAAAATACGGCTAAAAGTATACTGAGTATCTACCGAGAAGTGGGTAAAAATAAAAAATAGTTCAGATACATGTACATGAATTCAAATAGTTTAGATTACACTAGGGCGGTAGACCATAAGAGGCTAGATTTTATTATCGATCAACTTAGCCAATATGTGTTAGGTAATGGAAGTATTTTAGACGTAGGATGTGGAAACGGCATCATGAGTAAAGCCATAGGTGCTCATGGATATAAGGTCCTAGGTATTGACATCAGTGATAAAGCGATAGAAAAGGCTAACAGATTTAGCCCCCCTTCAAATGTTAGTTTTAAAGTACTGAGTGCCAATGAGTTAGTAGCCGATGGCAATACTTATGACGCAATTATATGTAGTGAAGTGTTAGAACATTTAGATAATCCAGGTGCCTTACTTCAAACACTTTATAAACTTCTTACTGATACAGGAATATTGATCGTTACAGTTCCCAATGGTTTAGGCCCGCGTGAAGTTCTCATCACGAAGCCTATGCAGAAGGTACAAAGAGAAGATGGTAGGCTCTTATCAATTATAGAATGGGTAAAGAATAAATTAGGATATGATGGAACAACTGAGCAATCTGATGCAGACGACTTAACGCATATTCAGTTCTTTTCAAAAAGAAGCTTAGGGTCTTTATTAAGTGCTAATAACTTTAAGTTAGCAAAATTTCAGCATGCTAACTTCTTAGCAGATGTCTTTCCAGTGTCTTTTTTAGCAAATAGATCTTACCACCTACAAAAACTAGATTGTCGTTTAGCAGATTTTCTTCCTCATAATTTTACCTGTGGGTTTTATTCAACCTGGACCAAGGTTAAAAATCAGAAATTATAAAAAAGCGGAAGGAAAAATTTTTCTTTCCGCTTTTTATCCCTACGAATATACTTATTAAGAACAACTTATCTCTATTGCACTCGAAGCATTTGTTTAGAGAATAAAAACTGATTGTTTTCAGTATCAATTACGGTTAGTACAAATCCCCCCAGTGCAATATCCAAACTTCGTAAGTCAATACTGATAAATTGATCATTTATTGTTTCAGCAGTATGAATAGCATTCCCAAAATTATCCAAGAAAATAACTTTTACAGATCTTTCTTTGTCCAGTGAAATATGGAGAACATCTTGTACAGGATTAGGAAAGGTCTGAATTGATGTATTTTCGTTTTTGATTATTTTTTCTGAAGCAAATTCAGAAGATCCAGACTTCAAACTACTTATATAACGTTGGTTTCCAGTATCATCTGCGTGTGAAAGCATCTGTGAGGGAATAAACTGCTTAGCTAAATCTGGCCCAGCATATTTCACTTCTAGTATCTCTCCGCCCCACTTTTCAAAGTAGGTAACACGAATAGCATGCTTACCTTCCGTTAAATAAACTTGGCCTGACCGCTCCACCTTACCGTGTCTTCCGTCATTGTTCACTACCTCTTGCTGGTCAATATATAATTTACTGCCGTCATCCGAGGCTGTATAAAAAGTATACTGCCCTTCTGTGCTAATGTCAATATATCCATCAAAGGTAAAGGCAAAGTAGCTATCAGTTTCTCGAGGGCTTAGCGAGAAGTTAACAACTTCTCCTGTTTTCACTGCTTCTAAGCCCGCGAAGTTGGGTAACTGATCCCAATTACCCTCATAGTAGCTATAGGTGAGGCCAGGATTAGGATTATTAGTAGTATTCTCTTCTTCAGTAGAATGAAAAAGCATCTGTGAGGGAATAAACTGCTTAGCTAAATCTGGCCCAGCATATTTCACTTCTAGTATCTCTCCGCCCCACTTTTCAAAGTAGGTAACACGAATAGCATGCTTACCTTCCGTTAAATAAACTTGGCCTGACCGCTCCACCTTACCGTGTCTTCCGTCATTGTTCACTACCTCTTGCTGGTCAATATATAATTTACTGCCGTCATCCGAGGCTGTATAAAAAGTATACTGCCCTTCTGTGCTAATGTCAATATATCCATCAAAGGTAAAGGCAAAGTAGCTATCAGTTTCTCGAGGGCTTAGCGAGAAGTTAACAACTTCTCCTGTTTTCACTGCTTCTAAGCCCGCGAAGTTGGGTAACTGATCCCAATTACCCTCATAGTAGCTATAGGTGAGGCCAGTAAGGTACTGCTCCTCGCCGGGAGGTGTGTTACTGGACTCTTTAATTACTTCCACAGACACACTATCTGTATTAGTAGCATTTAAATCATCAACAACTTTTACTTCAAAAATATAAACACCTGAGGTTAATTGACCAATCGTAGGCTCTTGAGAATGTATATCATCTATTTGGGCAATTGTTGGTCCAAATACTTGACTCCATATGAAACCCACAATCTGACCATCTATATCTGTTGCATTTGCAGTTAAATTAACTGAGTTTTCTGGCAAAACAATTACGATATCTTCACCTGCATCTACCGTAGGAGATTGATTCTCGCTTACTTGGACGATTACATCACTACTGGACTTACCACCTTCGTTATCTGTAGCTTCAAGAGTAAATGTATATATTCCAGAATTAAGCTTCTTAATCCAAGTTTCTGCAGCGGAACCAGATTCTATCATAGCTTCTGAAGGTCCGCTCTTTTGTATCCACTGATAACTTTCTACATATCCGTCAGAATCAATAGCAGAACCAGTTAATGTTACACTATCTAAAGGTAAAATGATCGAGTATTCACTGGCTGTTGTGACGAATGGAGCTTCATTTTGCCCTTCAACTGCTAATTTTACTTCCTTTGAACTGATAGCTCCTTTATCGTCAGTCGCCGAAATCTCAAAGAAGTATTCACCTTGAGTTACTCCTGTTACTACTAATACTTCTGAATCAGCTCCAGTCATATGGCATTCATTCGGTCCAGTTTTTTGAACCCATTCATATGCGGTTACTTCCCCATCCGGATCATCTGCTTCACTAGTTAACACAACTTGCTCAACAGGAAGTTTTACCGTCGTATCTGAGTTTGCTGTTATAACTGGCAACTGGTTAGCTGGTTCTTCGGAAGCAGAATCTATAGCACGTATCACTAACGCATTGATGTAGCCGTATTGGGAATTTTCGGGTCTACGCATTTTAACTTCTACTCGTCCACTTGTATCAGGCAATATATCTGTAATCTTAGCTACTCGATTAGTATTCATATTCGCATCTAAAGTGGTTATTTTGTCTTGGATTGAAAATTCAGTAACTCGAACATTCTTGGAAGATGCTCGACTGGAAAAGAAGTAAAAATTATAAATCTTGTCTGTGTCTAATCCTTTTACCGATAATTGTTCTTCATCACTTCCAACGGTCCAAAAAGTTTCCATAACTTGATCTGGGAATACTCCTGAATTATCTCCAGTAATTGTACCATCTGAAAAAGCACCGGACCAACTTGTTAATTTTTCAATATTTATACTTGTTTGTTCGCCACTTATCTTTTTAAGATTACCTAAAACTATACCTTTTTGAATATCAGTAAGCTGATTCCATTCCACCACACTCGATTGACTACTATCACTAAAGTCAATAGCAACGTCGTTTGAATCTAACCTCATAAATCCAACTTGATTATCTACTTCAAAATCTTCAAATTCAGTAGTTGAACCAAGACTATTTGATAGTATACCTATGCGATCATCGTAGTATAGACTAAGGATTTCCCCAACTTCAATTTTTCGGCTCAAATTAAATATCAGTTGAGTCGTACCCAAGCCCGATAATAGTGATGCTAACTTTGCATCTGTACCTTCTAAATACAAGCCATCTGTACTCGCCTGAGTCACTGGCTGATTGAATTCAATGATTAGTTTATCGGGATCCTCGTCAAAAACTGTAACTCGAAGAGGATAAGGTGCCCTAAGATTATGGGTGAACATCCACTTAAAAATATCAGGCTTGTTTGTAGATGCTCCATACTCAATTTGATTACTAGAATTGGAAGTGGTATCACGCCCTTCACCACTATAGGTTACATCCCAAGAATTATGTCCGCTCCACGCATAAATTGTTTTTCTAATATCCCCTACCGGATTAGCAGCTTTAATCCAGCTAACTATTTGTTCAGTACTACTAACATTAACTACATCGTCTCCATAATTATGAAAAGCCCAAATTGGGGTATTTTTAACGCTCGAAGTGCTTGCGTCAGTTGAACTTATTTTTTTTGTACCGCAAATTGGAACAGCAGCGGCAATTTTATCACCGTGGGCTTTGAGGTACTTCCATACGCCGCCGCCACCCATTGAGGTCCCCGTAATGTAGATCCGGTTGGTATCTACCCGCCGTAGGCCCTTTACCCGTTCCAATACCTCATCAATAATATTAACATCCCAGTTACTTTGCCCACTGTATCGACCGTCTACATTTTTGGGTTGTTGAGGAGAAATGATAATTACAGGAAAATGCCGACCGGCTTCAATTAATTTTGCTACATGATTGCCTTGCCTTAATTTAGAGAACTCAATGCCGTTCCCCTCAGCTCTCCACCCTAATCCATGAAGAGAAATTAGTACTGGATAAGTCTCTTCAGAGCTATCGTAACCAATAGGAAGGTACTCTAAATAACCAAAATTCTGCCCGTTTCCATATGCAGATTGGTATACTACTTCTTGCTGAATTCCTTGTGCAAGAAGAGAACTACTAAGAATAAGCAATCCAGACAAGATGCCTAAACTACGTGTAGCCGTAAAAGTTTTCGCTTTCATACACCTGAATAATTAATTGAAGAATTTTTCACGAAATATTTAGTCAGTGAAACATTTTATAACTGACCATTATTATATGAAAAATACAATTATTATTCCTTTAAGTACAAAAATTTAACTTTTCATGTAATGAATTTTAATTGTAACGAAATAAAAACTGAGTAATAAGTTGTAAAAAAAAGCAGAAATAGGGCCTGTCTATTTAAAGAATGTCTTTACTAAAAACTTAGCTCCCGGGAGATCATTATTTCCTAGAGTAAGAAAAAACCAAAATATTGAAAGTACTCGCTATCAGTTTCAAAATTTTTTTCTCAAAAGGAAAAACGGATATAATATTATGGAATTTTCTACTTGTAAAAATTTTAGGAAGTGGTTGTTTTTCTTCTATTCTGAGAGGTCATCTTTTCAATTTGATAATTCATATGAAAAAATGCTAACTACAATATTTGCCAATTTCAGGATTTGATATACTCATTTTTCAAAAAAATTATTTTACTATTCTAATAGAACATGTATAAATTATGAATAATACTTTAAAATTATGTAAATGTTAAATTATAATAATTTAATATTAACTGAGCACACTTTGAATAGAAAGAGAGCTTTTTAATTAAAAAACCGCATTGATTGAGGAAAAATGAACAGTTATTGATGTACGGCACAGTTGAAAAGCAAAAGTAAATACCTTCTTCAACTGTTAACTATTATGTTCAATAATTTACAAACCACACTTTTATTATTACTACTTACAATTTTCTCCTTCTCAACAATTACTTTAAAGGCCCAACAAGGTACAATGAATGAAGTTACTTATACTTCATCATATGGAAATGGGCAAAAGTTTGGGTATTTAGAGTATCTACCCCCCAGCTACTCAAGTAGCAGTAAGAATTTTGCAGTACTAATATCATTACACGGAAAAGGTTGGATGGCAGATGGCCAAACAATACAATTTTCTAATTTAAGAAAAGGCAACCATGTTGCTAAGCTTTATTACTATAATAAAACAGATTTTCCCTTTATTGTTATTTCCCCCCAACAACCTAAAAGCGTGAAAGGAAGATATAGCAGCACGTCTTCCTGGGATGTTAATATTATTGATGAGGTATTGGAACGGGTAAAGGGCCTACGGCGGGTAGATACCAACCGGATCTACATTACGGGGACCTCAATGGGTGGCGGCGGCGTATGGAAGTACCTCAAAGCCCACGGTGATAAAATTGCCGCTGCTGCACCTATGGCTGGTGCCGGAAATGAAGCTGGAAGCGCCTGTTCGGATAAAATAAAAAAAGTGGCAGTTTGGGGATTTCATAATAGTGGTGATAATATGGTAAGTGTTAGTAACACTATTCAAATGGTAGATGCTATCAATGCTTGCTCACCACCAACCAAAGCTAGAAAAACAATTTTCAAAAACGGAACCCACAACACCTGGGACCGAGTCTACCGATACAGTAGCGATGCAACGAAGTATCAATTAAGTAGTAACTATTCTGGAAGCACCCCATACGGACCAAATAGTGGTAAGCCTCATATTTTTGATTGGTTTTTAACTCATTCACGTGATGGTAGTGCACCACCCCCACCCAGCAATTTAGCGCCAGTCGCAAAAGCTGGTTCTGATAAGACTATTACTCTTCCAACAAACCAAGTTACTCTGAATGGCGGAAGCAGTTCTGACTCCGATGGCTCGATTACCTCCTATAAATGGACTAAAGTCTCCGGCCCATCTACCTTCTCATTTAGCTCGGCTTCTTCTAAAAGCACCTATGCCAAAAACCTGGTAGAAGGCACATACGTATTTCGATTGACTGTAAATGACGACAACGGTGCTTCTGATACTGATGATGTCAAAGTTACTGTTGAGCCTGAACCTATTTCTGATGCTCCTACTTCAGGAGAAAATGGTATTAAATACGCTTATTATGAAGGAAACTGGGATGTCCTTCCCAACTTTGGTAGCCTAACACCTAAAAAAACAGGTACAACTGATAATTTCTCCCTTTCTCCTAAGCAAAATGATGGTTATTATGCTTTTAAGTTCAGTGGTTTCATCGACATCAAATCCAGTGGCACCTATACTTTTTATACGGCGTCGGACGACGGAAGTAAACTCTATATAAACGGAAAGGAGATTGTAAATAATGATGGCCGTCATGGCGAAATAGAAAAATCTGGACAAGTTTCTCTTTCTACTGGTAAGCATGCTATTCAGGTCACCTATTTTGACAAGTGGGGGAATAATGACGTGCTGAAAGTTAAATATAAAGGTCCTAATATTAGCAAAAAAGCTATTCCTAACAGTGTTTTGTATACTAGCAACAGTTCAAGTGGATCAGGATCTTCATCAAGTTTGGCTTACTCTTATTATGAAGGCTCCTGGAATAAACTTCCTAACTTTGGTAGTTTGACTCCAAAAAAGACTGGCAAACTAGCTAACTTTTCACTTTCACCTCGTCTTAAGGATGGATACTTCGCCTTTAAATATGATGGCTATATCAATGTCGCTACTGGTGGTATTTATACTTTCTACACTTCTTCAGATGATGGCAGTAAACTGTATATTAACGATGAGTTAATTGTTAATAATGATGGGCTACATGGTAAAGCAGAAAAGTCTGGTCAAGTATATTTGTCATCTGGAAATCATAAAATCAAAGTTACCTTCTTTGAGAAAACAGGCAGTCAAATTCTTGAAGTATCCTACAAAGGGCCAAACTTCAGCAAAAAACGTATTCCTGATAGTGCACTTGGCGGAAGTAATGCAAGAACAGAAGTTGCTAGTAAGTCTACTCAAGAATCTGAAACAGCCTTTGGTAGAAAATTAGAGTTAGAATCTCCAGACATTTTTGTTTATCCTAACCCAGCAAGTCAGTATCTGAAAATAGGCAATGCAAAAAATGCAGAATATACCTTATTTGATAATAGTGGTAGATCAGTACTTACCGGTGAAATTTCAGATAAAGAAGATATAAATATTTCTGCTTTAAAAAATGGTTTGTACCTTCTCAGAGTTAACAAGGAAAATACAGAGTTATCCAAAAAAATTCTTATTCAGCACTAATATCAAGTTAGTTCATTAAATTAAATCAGCTGTAAGCAGAGTTAGCGTCTAATCAAATAGGACATAACAATATTTGATTAGAGGCTTTTTGCTGGTAATAAAAATTACTCTTTCGTTACCTCAACTACCATTTCTATTTCAACCGCAATATTGCTGGGTAAAGACCCCATACCCACGGCTGCCCGAGCGTGCTTGCCTTTGTCCCCAAAGACTTCCACAATGAAGTCAGAAAAGCCATTCATTACTTGAGGTTGCTGAGTGAAATCGGTGGTGCCGTTCACCATGCCGTGTACCTTCACAATACGACTAACCTTATCCAGATCACCTATTTCTGCTTTTAAAGCTGAAAGCAAGGTGATCGCTACCAAGCGGGCAGCCTCCTGCCCCTCCTCAATGGTTAAATCTTGGCCCAATTTACCGGTCACATAATTGCCCTCAGGGGTCCAGGGACCATGACCGGCCAGAAACACCAAATTGCCGGTTTGCACGGCTCGCACAAAATTAGCTTCGGGTTGCGGGAGGTCGTATAGCTCAACCCCCATGTCGGCCAGCTTTTGTTCAATATCCGAGTCAGGCTGCACTACAGAAGCTTGTTGGCTTTCGTTTCGGCTTCCGGATTGACAGGCAGTAAAGATTACTAGCAAAGAAAAGAGTAGGAATCGCATAGGTTTTTTCGGAAAGTTAACAAACTTTCGTATCATCAACGCCGGTTGTAGCCTAAGAATTATGATAAACTTTATTGCCCTCGATTTTGAAACGGCTAATCATCGCCGCGAAAGCGTTTGCGAAATGGGAATTGCCGTGGTAGAAGATGGTCGGATAACTGAAACTCGTGCTTGGCGGATTCGACCGAAACATAACTGGTTCCACTACGGAAATATCCGAGTACACGGAATTACGGCTGAGGATGTAGCGCAGGAACCGGAGTTCGATACCATCTGGTCTGAAGCTAAGCTTTACTTTGAGCATGCTAACGTAGTGGCCCACAACGCTAGCTTTGATATGAGTTGTCTCCTCCACGTTCTGGCTCAGTACGAACTGGTTTTTCCCAGCCTTTCCTACGCTTGTAGCTTGCAGGTGGCCCGCCGAGCCTGGTTTGGTTATCGCTCTTACGGACTAAGCGCCCTTTCCCAACGTTTCAGTATTGCTCTCAATCACCATGCAGCTGAATCGGATGCAATTGCCTGTGCTCAGATTCTGCTTCGGGCTTGCGAAGAAAAGCAAGTAACCGATTTTGCCGATATAGGTCCCACATTCGGATTACAAATGGGGCGACTATACCAAACTGGCTACGTACCTGCGGGGAAATTGAAGAACGCTAAGCCTAGCCGGTCCAGACCGACCTATCCTACTTCTTTCCCATAACTTGCAGAAAATTGATTGCACACAAATGTTGCCTTCGCTTAGGTAGTGACTATCGGGAAAAACCGCTAAGTTTGTTGGGTATTTTCTTTTTGCTTTATGAAAATAGATAAGAAAACCAGAAGCAAGTATCAGTTGGTTATTGGGTTAGAAGTACACGTGCAGTTACAGAGTCAAAGCAAAATTTTTGCTGCGGATGATAACCGCTACGGTGCGCCTCCTAATACGAATATTAGTCCTATTACTCTAGCGCACCCGGGCACCTTACCAAAGTTAAACCGCACAGTGGTGGAATACGCCATCAAAATGGGATTAGCCTGTGGCAGTAGTATCACGCAGCAAACCTACTTCGACCGAAAAAATTACTTCTACCCTGACCTACCCAAGGGCTATCAGGTTACCCAAGATAAGACTCCTATCTGTCAGGGAGGGACCATTCCGATACGCTTAGATCAGCCCATTATTATGGACGAACCTCGAGCTAAGGAAGTGCTAATTCATCATATCCATTTGGAAGAAGATGCTGGAAAGCTGATGCACTTGGAAGGTGAATCCGAATCACAGGTAGACTATAACCGGGCTGGTACACCTCTCATCGAAATTGTGACCGAACCTTGTATGCACTTTCCGGAAGAGGCCTACGCCGTTCTAACCGAAATTCGGAAACTGGTGCGTTACCTGGAAATCTGCGACGGTAATATGGAAGAAGGTTCCATGCGTTGCGATGCTAACGTGTCGGTAAAACCAGTGGAAGCTCAGGAACTGGGCCGGAAAGTGGAAGTAAAAAACATGAACTCCATTCGCAATGTTCTACGAGCCATTGAACACGAATGGGATCGGCAAATTCGATTATTGGAACAGGGACGAGAAATCATTTCGGAAACTCGCACCTTTGATGCCAACCGCGGAACCACCGCAGGTATGCGATTTAAAGAAGAACTTAATGATTACCGGTATTTTCCCGAACCCGACTTGAGCCCGTTAGAGATATCCGACGTATGGCTAACCGAGATTCGAGATTCTATGCCTCCCCTGCCCTATCAAATGGAGCAAAAGTTTTTTGAGCAGTACGGCCTCCCCGAACACGATGTAGATGTACTCACCGAAAGTAAGGAACTCGCCCTTTATTTTGACCAATTCTGTCAGATAACAAATCACTACAAAGCAGCGGCTAATTGGATTATGGGGCCGGTAAAATCATATCTTAATCAAACTAGTACCACAATTGCTGACTTTCCACTGAATTATGATCAATTAAATGAATTATTATCGCTAGTTGAATCTGATAAGGTCAGCTTTGCGGCGGCATCCCAAACCATTTTTCCGGCGCTGTTGGAAAGCCCGAAGGCCTCACCGACCCAATTGGCTGAATCACTCAACCTGTTTCAGGAAAGCAATACCGATAGCCTGCGAGCGTTGGTTCAAGAAGTAATTGCCGACTATCCGGACAAAGTACTGGCTTACCAGAAAGGCAAAAAAGGCTTACTGGGTATGTTTATGGGCGAAGTAATGAAGCGAAGTCAAGGAAAAGCTAACCCCAAAATTGCTAATGAATTATTACGCAATGCTTTAAGTTAATTACTTGATTAGTACAGTTCCTAGACTGCGCTAAACTAATAAACCACAAACCTATGAAATCAATCTTCTTTTCTATTCTCTCAACGATAGTATTAGCATCATTCATAGCTTGTACCCAAGGGCAACCTAGCAGTAGCCCGGAAGTAACCAATACCAGCCAAATTTGGATTGAAGGTAAAGTGCTTCACCCCCTGAAGTCCGGATTTTTGGTGCTAGAACGTATTGGAGAAAGTGATATCGAAGTGGTGGATACCCTAATTATTACCAGCGACAGTACTTTTCGCTATAGCCTTGCTGATTCGAAACCGGGTTTCTACCGGTTAAACTTCTTTGATCGCCAGTACGTAAACTTGATCCTCAACGATGAAGATGTTCGGGTCGTAGCCGATGGTGACCGTCCTGACGGAACGGTTGAAGTCACCGGATCTTCTGATACCGATTACCTCTATGCAATCAATGACATCATGCGGGGGATGCAGGAAGAAATTAATGGCCTTAATGCGGACTACATGAAGGCTCGCTCAGAAGGTGAAGCGGAGAAAATGCAGCAGATTGAGCAGCAATACCTCCAGATTGAGCAGCAAAACAACGAGAAGATTAAGAGCAAGATTCAAGAGATGGGCACCTCCATTGCGGCACTGTACGCTGTCAACTTTCTGGACGCCGAAAAAGAGTTTTCTTTTTTAGATCAGCTCGCGGAGAAATTTAAGGAAGAGTTGCCCGACTCCCCCTATACCCAGCAGTTTGTAAATCAGGTAGAGGGACTTCGTTCCTTGGCAGTAGGTATGCCCGCCCCAGATATTATGTTACCCAACCCCGAAGGGGATACAATATCGCTTTCATCGTTACAAGGTAATTACGTAATGATTGATTTTTGGGCAGCTTGGTGTAAACCCTGCCGGATGGAAAACCCCAATGTAGTACGGCTGTATAATAAATATAAAGATGAAGGGTTTGAGATTTATGGGGTTTCCCTGGATCGTAGCAAAGATGACTGGGTGCAAGCCATTCAGCAAGACCAGCTAACTTGGAAACACGTTTCTGATCTGCAATACTTTGACTCTCAGGCGGCCCGCCTCTATAATATCAACGCAATTCCGGCTACAGTGCTGTTAGATCCGAAAGGAAAGATAATTGCCAAAAATTTGCGTGGCCAGGCGTTAGAAGCCAAGCTGGCGGAGATTTTTGGCGACGCCTGATTGGTGATTTAGCGAGCAGTTTAGCTCTTTTCTACTCGCTTTTGTTCCAGTTCCTGAATACGGGTCCGGTACTCCTGCTCTTAACGGTCCATTTCTTCCTGAGTAGCCTGTAGCTCCTCCATGTTCTGGCGCATCTCCTCTTTCTGGGCCCGAATCTCCTGAGCCTGCTCCAGCAAATGTTGAGTCTGCTGTATCACCCTTTGTCACTTCTCAATTCAAAAAACTATGCTAGCCCAGAGCTCCTTACAATAATAGTACCCGGGCACCTCTGATTTCCGACACTCTGGCGTATACCAGTCGGAAAAAGAATGGAGTCAGAAGGATTTTATTCTATCCGTAAGGAGTCAGAAGGATTAGTAGCAGCAGCCTTGTAGGAACGATGATAGATAGTAGACAGGGCAACTGTGAGTGAGACTAATAGCGTAAGCACAAATAATTCTATATCGGGTGAAACCCGCTCCGGTAATTCCATTAAGAAGGCTTGTCCGAGCATGTAACCTGCCGGAGCCGCAATAACAAAGGCTAAAGCAACCAGCAGAAGGGATTCTTTGGTAAACATAACGATGATATTAGCGACAGTAGCCCCTAGCACCTTTCGGATGCCGATTTCTTTGGTACGCCTTACCGTCATAAATGAGATCAGACCATAGAGCCCCATACAACCGATGAATATGGCGAGAAAGGCAGCTAGTTCCATTACATTGAGCACCATATCGAAGAAGCCGTACTGTTCATCCAAGGCTTCATCCAAAAAACGGATGTTGATCAGATAATCCGGGTAGGTTTCTTTCCAGAGGGTTTTAATAAATTGCAGGGTTTCGGTTACCTGAGTTGGAGCTATTTTTAAAGCAACTCCAACAAACCTTGACGGATCGTACTGAAGCACTAACGGGGCCACCTTGTTGCTGAATGCGTTGGTATAGGCATCATTGATAACACCTCTGATCGTTACTTCTTTTTCTCCTAAAGTAAATATGTTGCCAATGGCTTCATCCGGATTAGCAATTTCCAGTGCTTGAATCATTGCCTGATTCACGATCACCTCGTTGAGCGGATTTTCCCGACTATCTGAGAAGTTGGTTCCAGCCAGTAGCGTTCGTTCGAACATAGTAATGTACTGCTCATCACCGTAGTGGATTACTCCCTGATTGGCAAAATCCGCTCCGGCCTCTCCGTAAAACTGAATACTTCCGGCGTTGAGTAACGGACAACCCCAGCCAAAAGCGACATTTTGAATGTTGGGATTCTGGATCAAACGCTGCTTAAAGGTGGCTATGTCCTGCGTAGAGTCAGGTAGCACGGTAAATACGATGGCTTCCGTATCAAAACCAATCGGTCGTTCCCGAAAATGGTTAATCTGGTTCATTACAATAATCGTTACCAGAATCAGCACCTGGGCCCCCAAAAACTGAGTGATAACCAATCCTCTTCGTAGGTTGAGTCCTTTAGGCTTGCCACTACTAATTTTTCCCTGCAATGCCTTCACCGGTTTAAATCCCGACAGAACAAAGGCTGGGTAAAAGCCCGCCAGTAGGGTAATCAGCAAAGTGACACCTACCAGAAATAATACCATTGAGGGGCTTTGAAAGAAATCGAAGTTCAGGTAGGTATACCCCACTCTAGCATTGATTATCCGCAGGGGAATACGCGCCAATGCCAACCCCAATGCTACGGCGATCAGGTTAATCACCAAGGCTTCGCTGGTATACTGTAAGATCAGCTGAACGCGACTACTCCCCAACGTTTTCCGGATGCCTACTTCCCGAGACCGGTTCAACGACTGAGCGGTAGCCAGATTGATAAAGTTGATACAGGCAATAAAGGCAATCATACCTGCTACTACCGACAGAATAATCATCAGCGGCAATGGGAAATCATAAGTGAAGCTATTGTAATCGTAGTTTCGGTCGTGGTTATCGTCTAAAGCCATCAGCACAAAAGAAGTACGCTTAGCGTCTTCTTCGGAAAGATACTTTTGCTTCACCTGATCTATTTGAGCCGAGATTTGTACGGGATCGGCACCTTCCTGCAAAGCAATAAACGTAGCTCCCCAGCCCACTTGCTTCCAGTTATCGGTACTATTAGGCACATACGCCGGTAGCGAAGAATATGAGACCAGTAGGGAATACGGCATATCCGTATTATGCGGTGGGGCTTTTAATACGCCATTGACCTGGAGCGTGAGGTTATTATCGTAGATAAAGGTAGCATCCAAGGCGTTTTCTATCCCACCCAAGTACTGTTCAGCGAACTGGTCGGTTACTACTACGGTATTAGGCTCCCGGAAGGCAGCTTCGGGATTACCCAGCAGCCACTCACCATCAAACACCCTGAAGTAAGCGGTATCTACAAAAAAGGCATGTTTTCCTTCGTAAATATTTTCGTCTACCGTAAACTGGAAATGTCTACTATAGGCCATACTAGTAACTGCTTCCAGCCCACTCACCTCGTTGCGGATTGCCTCACCCAATGGATAAAAATTGTAGCCACTCAAGTGCCGGCCACCCGGGGTTTGCTGATTGAGGTTTACCCGATAGATACGGTCGGCTTTGGTATGAAAATCATCAAAGGATGTTTCAAACCGAACTAATACGAAAATGGTAATGCAGCAGGCAATACCTAGGGTCAGCCCCAATACATTGATCAGCGTATATACTTTATCCCTTTTCAGGTTGCGGAAAGCAGTAATGAAGAAGTTGCGGATCATGATTGAGTGAAGTTAGGAATTGACCTGTCAATTGAGGCACGTTTTGAGCGCTTAGGCTAAGTATGCTTTTGCGTTCAAAACGAACACTAGCTTGATATTGCTAGAGATTTAGTTTATCAAGTAGTTCGCCCGGAATAGTTACTTGTGCTTCTGGGTCTACCTCAATCCTAAGCGAATCAATAGCCGATGGACGAACGGTGAAGGTGCTTACGTCTCGCACTTCTACGGTGGCTTGCTTTATCTGATTAGTTTGTTCAACCCGAATCATTCCTCCCTGCGAGACCGTTGCCGACAACTTCCCGATACTACTTTCCGTCAGTGCCATACCGCTACCTTGCCCTTTTTGCTCTAACTCCAATGTGGGTAGTTGCCAACCGTTAAGCCTACAAATAGCTTCTGACTGAATCGAGGTGAGACTGGGAGCCATGATATAGAAGTTTGACCGGCTAGCTAATATGCTTTCGGTAACAAACCGTTCGGGAAACTCTGCTGCCGAGTGAATAAGTATCAATGTATCGTTTTGGATATTCCATTGGAAATCCTCGGCGGATGGACCCCGCTTTTTGATTTCGAATTTCTCCCCGTGTTGAATCTGTATTAGTCCGGGGTAACTACCTTCTATTCGTATCGCATTAAAATCACCTAAGACTTCAGTTGTATATCCGTAAAACGGATCGTCTTTGTCAATTTTTTCATACTCGCCTTTCAAAATAGTAGCCGTACCAAAGATGGCCGCGAAGATGATGACGATTAGTCCAATCAAAAGTTGATTGCTGGTTTTCATAGATATTCTATTTAAGAAGTGGGGTAAGTTTCAGCGACAAAAGCGTGATAACGCTCCTGAATTTCCTCCAGGCTAATGTCAAGTAAGTACAGCGTGCGGAAAAACTCGGGTAGTTCAGCTTCCAAAAACCGCTCCTTGCGGTACTCCCGAACCTTTTTAGGGGCCTCAGCACTGGCAAAGTAGCCTAGCCCCCGCTTATTATAAATAATGTCACGCTGCTGAAGGAAGTCGTAGCTACGCACCACTGTATTGGGATTTACTTCCATCATCGCCGCCAGATCGCGTACCGAGGGAATACGTTCCTCTACCGACCAGTGCTCCAGCAAAATCTGCTCACAGATGTAATCAGCAATCTGCAAATAAATAGCTTGTGTCTCGTTGAATTCCATACCGATTAAATCTCTTTTTCCTTCAAACGCACGTAGGTGATACAAACCAAAGCTACCACTATCAACATCGGTACGAATTCTACTAAATCATCGATAGGTTCTGGGTATCTTACGGTATAGCGTTGCTCAGACTCAAAAATGTTCCAAAAAGTGAAAGGGAACGCCATAACACTCTGAGGATACCCGGTAAAGTGGTAGGTCAGAAATAAATTAAGTACAAAAGCCAGAATAGTGACGATCAATACTGATCCTAGTGTTTTAATGAGTGAGTTCTTAGTAAAGTAAAGCGAACCTAAAAATAGAGTACCCTGTAGTACAAAAAAGGTATAAGCATAGAATTGCTTAACATCAGAAGGAGCAGGTTCATATTTTCTAGTATCTGCTATCCCCTGATTAGCCAAAGTCACTAATTCGCCGTGTAGCCAGAACCCAATCACAAAAACTGATACAGTACCCAAAAAGCTAAATAGTAAAATTGGAAGATACTTTTCCAGTTGAGAGGCTGGTACCATTATAGCAGCAACACCTCTTTCAGATGTAGCATAATTTGCAAAAGCAGTATTAGTAAAATAGAATCCGCCTAATGCAGTTCCTCCAAATAACGCTAGTACATGAAATGTATAGAGCAATCCGTTAAACTGTGATGTTCCAATAATGGATAACATTATCAACAGCATACTACCAACTATTAAACTAAGTGCTAGTAAATAACTTCGTACGTTTTCAGCCCAATACGCTTTCAGCACTAAGATAAAGCGCGTCATATTAAATTGTTGGTTCATAATAATTTGTCTTTAATTAAATAGTTGCCGGATACGCTCCGGGTTTTGCATAGCGGCGTTGAATAATCGCTCCAGATCTACTTTACTTTCCTGCTGTTCCGAGTTTTCCATCACTACGGTGTAGCCCTGCAGCGATGGTTCTGCGTACAGCACGCGTTGGTCATTCTCGGTTTGGTTCAGCGTAGCAAAACGGAGTTGCTCACTCACCCGGAGAAGCGGTTGATGCAATAATATTTCACTGTTTTCCAATACAATTACCGAATCAATCAGGTTATCCAGATCCCGCACTTGGTGAGTGGAAATCAGCATCAGTTGATCGTCTTTTAGGGACGAAGCCAGTAGTTTACGAAATTGCCGTTTAGAAGGAATGTCCAGGCCGTTAGTGGGTTCGTCCATAATGAGCACATCAGTATTACAGGCCAGTGCAAAGGCAATCATCACTTTTTTCCGCTGCCCGAATGATAAATCAGAAATACGGCTCTCGAAAGGCACATCCAGTTCGGTGAGGTAGTAGCGGAACTGAGCTTGGTCAAACTTGGGATAAAACGGAGCATGAATGGCGATATACTTGGGAATTAGGACGGATGGCAAATAAATTTCTTCCGGCACGAAGTATATCTGCTGTAGAAAAGCGGGTTTTCTTTGTCGGGGTTCGTACCCCATAACTTCAACCCTGCCCTTCTTAGGATACAGCAACCCGGTAATTAGTCGGAGCAAGCTGGATTTGCCCACACCGTTTTTCCCAAGTAACCCATAAATATGACCACTTTCTAGCCGTAGATTAAGCTGACGGAACAGGGGCCGGTCTGTTTTGTAACTAAATGCAAGTTGATCCAGATGAATCATGTTATAGTGTATTAGTTAAATAGTACACTATAAATGTATGAATTAATATGTTTGATACAAATAGAATTCATAAAAACTTAGAAAAAAGCCAAGAGTTGGCCTCAGTCTCTTATGGTTATAAGGACAAAACAAAAAAGCCCCAAGTATGAATACTTGAGGCTTGAGAGTACCCAGGGCCGGGCTCGAACCGGCACGGCCGAAGCCATTGGTGTTTGAGACCAACGCGTCTACCAATTCCGCCACCTGGGCAAAAACGGACTGCAAACGTAGCTAACTTTCCAGAATTTATCAAGACCCTATTTGGCTAATCCCGGATAAACTGAATCATAATCGGACTATCGTACCCTAACCCTAATAGCTCGTGGGCGTTACCCTGGTTAATTCCTATTTCCAGCCAACCGGCACTGTTAAACAGTAAAAATACCTCCCCGTAATCTACGTCTCGGTAGTGATGATGTAGTTGATTAGTAATTTCACGACCGAACCGCAGTTGAAAACTTGCTCCCTGCTGCAAATGCTGAAAAGTAGCCAAATCAATATTGGTAATTAGATTACCGTAGTGATCTACGTGAACTACGTGTCCTACAATCTGCTGTCGGGTGGCTTTCAGTTGGCGAGGCAGTTTCTGCTCAATACTATTTAGCGGGCAACCAAGTTTTGAAAGTTCGGTGCCCTGGGATAAAGCAACTGCAACCGGAGCTAATATTTCTTTGGTAGAGAAGGTAGTAGGCTCTCCAGCTTTCAATTGCACCATCTCCTCGGGAGACTGGCTACTAAGTAGACTAATAAGACCATTGTCGGCACCTACAAAGTAGTGTCCGCCCAATTTTACTGCAATGTAGCGATGATTTGATGATTGTGCATCTACAGCCACCAGGTGTACCGTGCCTTTTGGAAACTCAGGATACGCCGATTTGAGCACAAAGGAACCTTGCGCAATATTAAACGATTCAATAGAATGACTAATATCAATTAAGCGAACATCCGCATCTAAGCTGAGGAGCCGGGCTTTTACCGCCGCCACGTAATGATCAGTCGTTCCGAAGTCAGAGGTAAAAGTGATGATAGACATGGTTTCAAAGGGAAATATGCTTATTTTTATTTAGGCAAAAGTAAACATTAAAGAATTGTTTATTTGTTATAGTTGTAAATTCTTAGTTCACGAAGTACACAGCATTTGGTAGAAAAAATAATAACGCTCGACGACGTCTCACTGCCCGATTTCCTGGGAGTTGAGAACAAAAATATCCGTCTCATTTCAAACGCTTTTCCCGAGAGTAAAGTCATATCACGAGGTAATGAAATCCGTATTCAGGGTAGCACTCCTGAGATTATCCGGATTAATGATATTATTAACGCATTGCTTAACCATTATTCCCGATACGGGAAGGTGAGCGAGGATGAGGTGCAAACCTACATCAGCAACGAAAAGCAACCGATCGTTGATGAGAGTGTGGATGATATTCTGCTCTATGGTACCCGAGGAGCAGTTATAAAGCCTCGTACTGCTAACCAGTTCAGTTTGGTACAGTCAGCGTCTAAGAACGATCTGGTTTTTGCTATTGGACCGGCCGGAACCGGAAAAACCTACATTTCGGTGGCCTTGGCGGTCAGGGCGTTGAAAAATAAGCGGGTAAAAAAAATAATCATTACCCGACCAGCCGTAGAAGCCGGTGAGAATCTGGGTTTTTTACCTGGCGACCTGAAGGAGAAGATTGATCCTTATCTGCGGCCTATCTACGATGCCTTGGGCGACATGGTACCCAGTGAGAAGCTAAAGTTTTATGAAGAGAACAAAATTATTGAGATTGCCCCATTAGCCTACATGCGCGGACGAACCCTGCAAAATGCATTTATTCTGCTGGATGAGGCTCAGAACACCACCCCCATGCAGCTGAAAATGTTTTTGACCAGAATGGGACCTAACTCTAAAGTGATCATTACCGGCGACCGGTCGCAGATTGACCTGCCTCGCAACCAACGTTCCGGGTTGATCGATGCGGTAGACGTTCTGAAGAACGTGAAGGGAATTGGCTTTATCACGCTGGATAGCGAAGATGTGGTGCGTCATCGCCTTGTTAAGGATATTATTAACGCCTACGACCGTCAATCTGAAAAACGTAATGAACGTTCGTAAAGTCAGTACTGAAGCGGAACGGCAGCAAGCATTTCGCATTCGGGAAGAAGTTTTTGTGAAAGAGCAGCAAGTCGCCCCGGAAGAAGAATACGATGAATTCGATGAAACCGCCACTCACTTTATTGCTTATGATGCACAACAACAGGCCATTGGTACTGCTCGTTGGCGGGTAATTGACAGAGGTATCAAACTAGAGCGATTTGCCGTTTTGGATTCTCATCGTTGTCAGGGAGTTGGTGCTGCCCTACTTCAGGCCATCTTAAAAGATATTGGCCATTCGGCACCTGGCTCAGGATCAATCTATCTTCATGCTCAGACTACGGCGGTGCCTTTCTACGAGAAATATGGCTTTCGAAAAGTGGGTGATGAGTTTGAGGAATGCCAGATCAAGCATTTTAAAATGATATATTCTTAAACAAATCTATCACTATTCACTTGTATTTTTTTAACCGAACAAACTATGGCAGCTACAAAAATTACGGTAAATAATAATGGTTCGCTTAAAGTAGAGGGCGATTTTGAAATTGTAGACCGAGAGGGAAACGTTTACGGCTTAGGTGGAAGAACGTTGGTAAGTATTTGCCGCTGTGGCCGTTCCAGCAATAAACCCTACTGCGATGGCTCACACAAGGGGCATTTTGAACATGAAGCCATGGCCTTCGATCTACCTGCTAAAAAGTAAAAAGCCGCTCGTCTGAACGAAAGGGAGCGGCTTCGGTTTTATTAACTGTTGGTTGAATTATTTCATAGCAATAGTAGGCGTACCTTCTACCAGATCAGCTTCTTTAGCTGCTAAAAAGCGTTCAGCTTCCAAAGCAGCCATACAACCGGTACCAGCAGCGGTAATTGCCTGTCGGTATACGTGATCCTGGGCATCTCCCGAAGCGAATACTCCTTCTACATTCGTCTGGGTAGAATCTGGTTTGGTGATGATATAACCATTCTCATCCATATTCAGATAGTCTTTGAATATGTCAGTGTTAGGCTTATGGCCGATAGCTACAAAGAAACCTTGAACGGGAATATCTTGCTTTTCGCCGGTTTGGTTATTGACTACTCTCACTCCTTCCACTTCGTCTTCTCCCAGAATCTCTTCGGCTTCAGTATTCCAAAGAATTTCTATATTCTCCGCTCGCTCTACCCGCTGTTGCATGATAGCTGAGGCCCGCATCTCATCGCGCCGCACCAGCATATATACCTTGTTAGCTAACTTAGAAAGGTAGCTGGCTTCTTCAGCAGCCGTATCGCCTCCTCCCACTACTGCTAAATCATTACCTCGGAAAAAGAAACCATCGCAGACCGCACAAGCCGACACACCTTTCCCGTTTAGTCGCTCTTCTGAGGGTAATCCAAGCCACTTGGCCGAAGCACCGGTAGAAATGATAACCGAAAGCGCCTCAATTTCGTGTTCATCATCAACAATTGCTTTCAATGGATAGGACGAAAAATCCACCTTGGTGATCATACCAAATCGTACATCAGTACCGAACCTCTCAGCTTGCTTCTGAAAATCCATCATCATCTCCGGACCAGTTACGCCTTCAGGATAGCCCGGATAATTTTCTACATCAGTGGTGGTAGTTAACTGTCCTCCGGGCTGAATTCCTTGGTATAATACTGGTTTTAGATTTGCCCGTGCCGCGTAAATAGCGGCAGTATATCCGGCCGGGCCGGAACCGATAATCAATACTTCTACTTTTTCAGTTGTCATGTTTCTATGGTTCTAAATTCACTAAATTAATTTACGTAATCGCTACTCCCAAAGTTGTAGACACAAAAAAAGGCCTTCCTTCAGGAAGACCCAATATTTAATGTCTTTTTAAGAAACAAACTTCTTATCCTAGATAAGGCTTTAACGCCTTGCTTCGCGAGGTATGTCGTAAACGGCGGATCGCTTTTTCCTTAATCTGACGAACTCGTTCGCGAGTCAGATTAAACTTCTCGCCAATTTCTTCCAGCGTCATAGCGTGCTCACCATTCAGACCGAAGTACAAAGAAATCACATCGGCCTCTCGTTGAGTAAGCGTAGAAAGAGCCCGCTGTACCTCTTTACGCAGTGAATCGTTCATCAGCGAAGAATCAGGCGTGTTTTCTGATTCGTTCTCTAAAACATCCAGTAGGCTGTTTTCTTCACCCTGCACAAAGGGAGCATCCATGGAAACGTGGCGACCAGAAATTTTCATGGTATCTACCACTTCGTTAGTGCTTACTTCCAGCACATCAGCCAGTTCATCGGGAGATGGCTCACGCTCGTATTTTTGCTCTAGTTCGGAGAAAGTCTTAGATATCTTGTTCAGTGACCCCACCCGGTTGAGCGGTAAACGAACTATTCGGGATTGCTCGGCCAGAGCCTGCAGAATGGACTGTCGAATCCACCAAACAGCGTAGGAGATAAACTTAAAGCCCCGAGTTTCGTCAAAGCGCTGAGCTGCTTTTATCAAGCCTAAGTTACCCTCATTAATTAAGTCGCCAAGGGTAAGCCCTTGATTCTGATACTGTTTAGCAACTGATACTACAAATCTGAGATTAGCTTTCGTTAGCTTTTCTAGGGCTAACTGATCGCCGGAACGGATACGCTTCGCCAAATCTACTTCCTCGTCCGGAGTTAGCAAATCTACTTTTCCAATCTCCTGAAGATACTTATCGAGTGACTGACTTTCCCGATTGGTGATTTGCTTACTGATCTTGAGTTGTCTCATGCAGGTGGATTCTTTTGCAGTGGATGTGTTTAAAGATGCAACAAATATCTATTTTAGGATAGTTCCGATTTCATTCGGCTTAATTTCAATTTGACCTCCAAATTGTCTTAGATACGCCTAGAAATAACCATCAATTATAGTGCTAATTGCGGGAAGCCTTATCAGGCTTTGGTAGTAAGGCTTTGCGGGAAAGTCGATATTTACCAGTCTTTTTATCAATATCAGTCAATTTTACCTTGACTTCTTCCCCAACTTCCATTACTCCGTCCATGCTTTCTACTCGATCCCATTTTATCTCGGATATGTGTAATAATCCGTCCTTTCCGGGCATGAACTCTATGAAGGCTCCAAATGGCATGATAGACTTTACAATACCATCATACACCTCGCCTACGGTAGGCATAGCTACAATAGCTTTAATGCGCTGCAGCGCCTTATCCATGGCCTGCTGATCAGTGGCAAATACGTTGACTATTCCCTGGTTATTTACTTCCTCAATAACGATAGTTGTCTCGGTTTCCTTTTGAATTTCCTGCACTACTTTTCCACCAGGACCAATAAGAGCACCAATCATATCCGATGCAATTCTGACTGTTTGAGAACGAGGGGCGTTCGGCTTCAAGTCGCTGTTTGACTCAGAAATGGTTTTTGCCATTTCGTTTAGGATGTGTATACGGCCTTCATGAGCCTGTTCTAAAGCCTCGGTTAGCACCTCATAGGGTAATCCATCCACTTTAATATCCATTTGACAAGCCGTAATTCCTTTTTCGGTTCCAGCCACTTTAAAATCCATGTCTCCTAAGTGATCTTCATCGCCCAGAATATCGGATAAGATAGCGTATTTCTTAGTTTCGGGATCAGTGATTAAACCCATTGCAATGCCAGAGACTGGCCTTTTTACCGGAATACCAGCATCCATTAGAGCCATTGACCCAGCGCAGACCGTGGCCATTGAGGAAGATCCATTGGACTCTAAAATATCAGATACCACTCGAATTGTATACGGGTTATCATCATCGGCCGGAATACATTCTTTCAGTGCCCGATAGGCTAAATTGCCGTGTCCAATCTCACGACGGCCCGGACCACGATTTGGACGTATTTCCCCCGTAGAAAAAGCCGGAAAGTTATAGTGCAACATGAATTTGTTACTTCCCTTCATCATTGCCCCATCAATCATCTGCTCATCTAACTTAGTACCCAAAGTAACCGTAGTAAGCGATTGAGTCTCTCCCCGGGTAAAAACAGCTGATCCGTGGGCAGTAGGTAAATAATTGACTTCTGTAAAAATCGGTCGAACCTCATTTAGCTGACGTCCATCTAACCGTTTACGTTCGTTCAACACCAAATCACGTGAGGCCTTTTTCTGAATTTTGCCGAAGTATTTGTTAACTAAGGCTAAATCCACCACGTGCTCTTCGGGCAAGCTTTCGACATATTCTTCTTTAAAAGCTTTAAACTGATTCTTACGCTCCTCTTTATTGTCAATACCCTGCTGGGCTACTGCATACATTTTATCATAGTACTTATCGTACAGTTGTTGGTAGAGCTCATCGTCTCCTGCCGGTGCCACAAACTCTCGTTTGGTCACTCCTAGTTCTTCAGCAAGTTCCTGTTGAGCCTTACACTGTAACTTTATCACCTCGTGTGCCGAACGAATAGCTTCCAGCATGTCGGCTTCACTAATTTCTTTAGCTTCACCTTCAACCATGATAATGTTCTCCAGTGAGCCAGCCACAATTAAGTCCAGATCAGCGGCTTCGGTTTGTTCCTCATTAGGGTTGATGATATAATCTCCATTTGCCCGTACAACCCGAACTTCCGAAATATACTCCAGGAAGGGAATATCTGATACTGCAAGAGCCGAAGATGCGGCAAATGCGGCTAGTGCATCGGGCATCACCTGAGAGTCAGCTGAAATCAGCATGATATTGACCTGAGTATCCGACATATACTCATCAGGAAACATAGGCCGAATGGCCCGGTCTACCAATCGACTGGTAAGAATTTCGTGCTCAGAAAGACGCCCTTCTCGCTTAAGAAAGCCACCCGGTATTTTTCCCGCTGCCGCAAATTTTTCTTGATAATCTACCGAAAGGGGAAAGAAACTAGCATCTTCTCTAGCTTCAGTAGCTGATACGACTGTTGCGAGCAACATAGTATCACCCATTCGCACTACCACGGCACCGTCGGCCTGACGAGCCAGTTTGCCAGTCTCAATTGAAATAGTACGTCCGTCGTTTAGTTGAATTTCTTTCGTTGCTACTTGTGGTTGCATAATGGAAAATTATAATAGTGGATCATTGTTTGGCTGACCCCGGTACTGGAGAAAAAACCGCCAAAGCGTTGAAACGAATGATAAAGAGCGTATAGAGATAGAATGGCAAAAATGGTCAGAAGAGAAAAAAATATAAGAAGGGAACCCGTTCACAGGTTCCCTAATATAAGCTTTTATTTACGTAAATTGAGATCGGCCAGCACTGCCCGATAACGCTCAATATCACGGTCATGTAAGTATTCAAGCAAACGCTTACGCTTACCTACCAGCTTTAAAAGTCCTCGCCGCGAAGAGTGATCCTTTTTGTTTTGCTTCAGATGTTCCGTCAGGTGGCTAATACGGTACGTATACAAGGCTATCTGTGATTCGGCTGAACCAGTATCAGTTTTGGCTTTCGTTCGGCTATGGCTCTCAAATAGCTCTTGCTTTTTCTCAGAACTTAAGTACATGCGTATATTTTTACACTATGGTTTTAGAAATAGGGCACAAAGTTATTAAGAATAATACTGATTTACAATATCATCTTCATCGCTTAACCAATTCTCAGACTTTTTTGTTCAAACTGGAACGCGTCTGATCATTTTTTTCCACTGTAATCGCATCCGGTCAATCAGAACGCGATAAAAATCGGATTCAAGTAAGCGGGTATCTAAGCGAGCCTGGATCAAAAACAATACTCCAAATGGCAGTAGCACTATATTCGGAAGCCATACGGCCAGATATGAGTTCATCACCAAATCCTCAGCCCACTTACGGCTTATTTCGGTTACAACATAGAAAGCAATGAAAAAACAAACCGAAATCAGTACCGGAACACCCAAACCTCCTCTTTTAATAATAGCTCCTAAAGGCGCTCCGATCAAAAACATAATCAGGCAAGATAAAGCTTGGGTAATTTTCTTCTGTCTTTCGTAATTATTCTTATTAATCTCGCTCTCCAACCGACGCAATTTCTGCGCATTAATCTGTAGAGTGTTCTTTATCGTCCGGCTTTGATTCAGGGCTTTAGAGACAATACTAGTTTGCTCAGTTTCACTAATCCCCCGTTCAATCTGGCCAATTAAGGCAGTATCAACTTCAGTCACAATATGCTTTTGACGGCTTTCCAGTTGTACTTCCGTTAATGATTGCTGAACCCGTTGACGTTGTAGTTTGGTAGTAGCCGCCTTAATAGAACTTGATTCCAATCCCAGTACTGCTCCTCGATTAGGATTATCTTCATCCAAGCTATCCAGTGAATCAGCAACCACTTCCGGCACTTTTATTCTTTCCTCTAAACCTTCAGGCATCAGCGAATCATACCGTAGGTGATAATTATAGAAATTGGTTGATCCGGCAAAAGCATCGTAGACGACGGCTATTCGCTCGTACTGCATGGAATCAATGGAATTGGCAAGTTGTTCCATTGTTTGCATTCTCCGGTGAGAAGCAAAATACTCTTCTTTGGTCCGCTGAAGATCGAAGCTTGCCAGATCAAAGATCATTTTCGTTGTATCGAAGTTGTTTCGGACAAACTGATCACTCCCTCTAGCCTGACTTGAACTGGTCAGCAGGGTTGTAGTTTCAGAATAGCGGTTTCCTTTGAACAACTCCAGCATCAGATACCGCTCATTATTGATGGTATACATTTTCCCGGAATCGGCCAAAATCACATCACGGTTGCCTAGTCCGGTAGTATGATCATAAATAATAATATCCTTGATAGTCTCGCCATCGGGAAACTTCTCATTGATCTTAATCTTGAAATTGGGAATTCCTCCGTAAAAAACCCCTTCCTGAATATCCAGGGCCGGTTTCTTTTGCTTAATATCATACAGCAGACTATAAGCTTTCAGATTAGCCCGGGGCACTACATAGTTATTGGATAGAAAAGCGAACAAGGAAATGAAGAGCACAAAAACGAAGAGCGGAATCAGTGCCCGGGTGAGTGAAATTCCAGCTCCCTTAATTGCAGTAAGCTCGAAGTGTTCTCCGAGGTTTCCGAAGGTCATCAAGGAAGAGAGCAATACCGCTAACGGCAATGCCACCGGGGTCATGTTGATGCTAAAGTAGAAAATAAGTTCGGCGAAAACCTCCCCTCCTAGCCCTTTGCCCACAAAATCGTCGAAGTACTTCAGCATGTACTGCGTCAGTAGAATAAAGACCACCACCACGAAGGTGAGTACGAACGGCCCGATAAACGACTTGATAACTAGTTTATCAATCTTCTTCATACGGTGCTATAACACCAATTATCCAGAAAATATTTTGAAAATCGTCTTTTTTTCTAGCCTCCCACTATTTCTTTAAGGCTATCGGTAAGCTGAGACCATATCTCGTAGAACTCCTCTTCATCCTCAGCGGTGGTAGAGTCAGTAATACTGAGAAAAACCGTGCCGGTGAGATCATTGGTATCTAAACGCATCTCCAGAAAATCGGTATTTCCGTTTAAGTCATCAGTTCCATTGAGAAACTCGAAACGAATGAATCGGTTAATTCGTTGGGAGGCCACCTTGGCCCGATGCTCTTCACCGTCCCACATAAATGAAAAAACTTTGTCTTCGTTGATGGTTACATCATCGGCAAACCATTGAGCAAGGCCACTGGCAGTGGTTAGGTAGGGAAAAAGCATCTTGCGAGAGGCTTTAAACTCAAACTCGGCCGTGTATTGCTGATTATCCATACCAGAAAGTGTTGCCATTTGTCTTATACAAATGTTTTTTGAGCAATTGCAATGTAGGTTTTTTTGATCATATCGCCAACGGAACTCGAAATTTTAGTGCAACTATTGCTTGTACTTACCATCCATCTTTGTAATTTTGCATTCCATTTTAGATCACCCAACTTTGACCACTAAATTCAATCCTCTAATGTGGTAGCACCTTGGTGGTTTGAAAGGTATCTGGCGAGGTAGCTCAGATGGTTAGAGCGCAGGATTCATAACCCTGAGGTCACGGGTTCAATTCCCGTCCTCGCTACTCAAACCGCTTT
>CAZKCO010000050.1:0-37738 GCA_964551335.1 uncultured Roseivirgaceae bacterium | reverse complement strand
GTACAAAATATGAAAAAAACTATACACCAACGCTTGCTTAATCCATAGAAATCGGCTAGGGGGGGATTTTTCCAGTTGATCTTGCTGAGAAAGCGCACGAATCAACCAATATTGGTATATCGCCCAAAAAATGCCGCTAGAATGAAGAGCGGCTAGCTAACCTTACATAAGCCGCCGGAAACCTACCGACTCCCGACCGGGTCATGCATAACCAAACGGATCGGAATGACAACTGATGACCGCTTCATCTATGGCAAAACGGATCGGAATGACGACTGATGACCGCTTCATCTATGGCAAAATCGACCGGAATGACGACTGATGACTGCTTCATCTATCATAAACCGGATCGATTTGAGAACCGATGACTGCGTTAAGCATCGTCAAATCAGTGGCGATGACGATGGGTGACTGCTTTACCTACTATCAAATGAACCGGTTTGATGATTGATGATAGCTTGCTACATTACTAAACAAATTGGTTAAAGACGGGTATGACCTTGTTTGGTGACTGCGTATATTGCGGAGGATGCCCTGCGGCTATATGGGAGATAGACGCAATAGTGCACTATCTCTATGTTGGTGGCAATAGCACTTAAAAAGATGACCTATGGAAATATCACTGTCACAAATCCTAGAACAAACAGAAGAGTTCAAAAACAATAAGAAAGCCTGGCATAAAATTGTAGATCCTTGGTTCAATTTGGTCGATACTTCTAATTTATCCGATTCTGATAAAAAGAAAACAAAGGATGAATTATCTATCTTGGCAAGATTCGTCATAAAGTTCAGTGAACCGCTGGAAATTATAGAAGGAATTAGAGAGTGTCCTGATTTTATTGTCTTACTAGGAAAAAAGAGAATAGGCATAGAACTAAGCCAAATAATTCTTGATTCAAAGGATAAACAAAAAAGGGGTACAATTGAGAAAGTATTCAATCGAGTCGAAAAAGTGCTTAATACAGACAACAGCAATTCAGGGCGCAATGGAATTTATGAAGTTAGATTTAATCCAATAGAAATTACAGGTAAAAATTCTTCAAAGATTGTAGAAGAACTCAAATTGATATTTGATAATAAGCTCACCACTACTCCCAAATTTATCAAATCTATTAGAATGACATGTCCACACGACTCAGTAGTATTTTCACACAGTGAAGGTTGGGTTGTTGGTCAATTTGACCAAGAGAGTTTAGATAAAGCGATTGAGAAAAAAGAAGTTAAGCTGAAAAAATATGAAGTAGGAACTACTCAAGAGCAATGGCTTTTACTTTTCACTTCTGGTATCGGGGAATCAGGAGACTTCTCTTTTATTAACAACGAAACACTAACCAAAAAATATGAATCCAGCTTCAGCAGAATCTTTCTTTACGAATTTTCAAGTAGAGATATACATGAATTTAATGTAAATCCACCTATTTAATTGCAATGGCTATTATTTATTCACCAGCTAGAAGGATTAGAAACTGCCACCAACAAAACGCAGCCAGCAGCCTAGCTAAAATGAGCTTGATCGTTCGTTGCTCTAAGCATGAAATTTGATAATTGAAAGACAAACGCCAACAAACCCGGCCGTCGGCTCGCGTTGGCCGTTGTAGGCTATGCATAAGAAGCATTTAAGCCATTTGATAGATTAAAGAATTATGACGATTTTAGATAAAAAGTAGAATGATGGAAGCAATCAAGAAAAAATATATTGTCGATGAGGAACAAAATAAAGTAGCCGTACAAATTGATATTGCTGACTTTGAAAAGATAGAACAGATCTTAGAGGATTATGCCTTAGGAAAATTGATGGAAGAAAACGACCCTTCGGAAAATTTAGGTTTGCAGGATGCTAAAAATTTTTATGATCAATTAGACAAAGCGTGAGCGAGTGGAAGTTCAAATCAATAAAAAATTTCTTAAGGATCTAGCGAAGATTCCAGTGAATGATCGAGTTAAGATTGAGAAATTTGTCTTTGAGGAAAGTGGAAAGATTCCATCAATAGAAACAGCGGGGATATTTGAAAAATTAAAGGATACCAGACTTATTTATTACCGTGTCAGATTTGGCAATTGCTGGAGTGAGCTACGAAAACGATGTGCTTACCTTTCAACGAGTCCTTCATCGAAAAGATATATATCGCTATTTTCCGTAAAAAGAAAGCACGGGGTGCCCCGCACAGTCTACAGCAAGGCGCATACAAGCCCGGCCAGCGGCTCGCGCTTGCCGTCGCAATTCAGTGTAGTATATTTATAGCACATGAAAACGCTACAAGATATCCGGTCAATTCTTTCGGAACATAAGCAGCGATTGTTTGCGGAGTACCCAATTAGATCAATGGCCATTTTCGGCTCCTTCGCCCGAGACCAACAGACCGAATCTAGCGACTTAGACCTAATGGTAGACGTAGATAACACCATAGGTATTCGGTTTATTGACCTGGCAGATGAAATCGAAAGTTACCTGGGAATTAAGGTAGATTTAGTTTCCCGGTCGGGTATAAAGGATTGGTATTTTCAGACGATACAACCGGATTTGAGGTATGTCTAAAAGAGATCATACGCTACTTAACCAATGGCAAGGAAGCTGTACAGCCACTCACTATAATTATACACGATAAGCCTTAAAAAAATGGGAATAGAGATAGAAAGAAAATTTTTGATTGAGAACGATGATTGGAAAAAATCGATTAAGAAAGAATTTGTCATCAGGCAAGCTTATCTCGCTTCCGATCCCGAAAGAACGGTAAGGGTCAGAATCAAAGAAGATAAAGGCACCATAACTATCAAAGGAATTACCACCAACGCTACACGAGCAGAATATGAATACGAGATTCCTCTGCAGGATGCAAAGGAAATGATCGAGTTGGGTGAAAAACCCATCATTGAAAAAAGGCGGTATATTGTGAATGAGCACCAAAAGACGTGGGAAATAGATGTGTTTGAGAGAGAAAACCAGGGATTGGTTTTGGCGGAGATTGAACTTGGGAGTGAAGATGAAGCCATAGAGTTGCCAGCCTGGATTGGAAAAGAAGTCACTCAGGAAGAGAAATATTATAACGCCAACCTGATGCGATATCCATTCAGTAAGTGGTAACTACCAGATATTGAACTATCCACCAAGCATTCCTGATAGGCTTATTCAGCGATTGGTTCAGTTGAAGTCATCCGCTTTTCATGGCATAGATCCGTATATTTAACCTATGGAACGAAGTAAATTTATTAAATCCAGTATGGTAGGACTGGTGGGCCTGCCCACCGTTGCAGCTTCCTCTCCGATAAATGGTCAGAACACTATTGCGATAGAAACCATCAAAGAATTCGTTGCGGCGGGGCACAACGATCTGGATAAAGTTAAAGCCATGCTCCAACCTGCTCTACGCTCGCTACGACTGGGGCAACGGCGATTTTGAAGAAGCCATTGAGGGTGCGGGCCACGTCGGCAATAAGGAGATTGCCAACTACCTAATAGAGCAAGGGGCGCGGGTCAACCTGTTCGTTCTCACCATGCTGGGCAAAACCAATCTAGTCAAGCCGGTGCTGGATGAATATCCGCCTTTGATACCATTTTCACCGGCAGCATCAGCGACCCACAGTTTAGAAACATCTACGCTCCGGTTGATGGCTTTGTCATTGACGGGGGAATTAAGGTGAAGCTGTGAAGCCAGTAAAGGCGAGCTTTAGTTCATTCGGAAAATTAACGGAATGGGCTAAATTAGCAGTATGTCTATGCTCAAAGCACTGCCCCTACTTCTAATAATTGCTCTTTCCTCCTCGTTGCTAGCCAAGCAGAACGAAAGACCCAGAGTATTTATCTTTACCGATATTAACATTGACCAGGGCGATCCGGACGACCGGCAATCGTTGATTCATCTGCTGTGGTACGCGGATGAACTACAGATTGAAGGTATTGTGCCCGACCGCTGGAATGCCCAGGGACTAGAGGCTTGCAATTTGGTGATAGATGCCTACGCCCAAGATTACGCTACACTGAAAGCAGCCGATTACCCCACTCCCGAGAGTTTGCGAAAAAAAGTAGCCGTGAATAAACCAGCCGCCATGAAACTATTCCAGCGGGTAGCTTCCGACAATAGTAGTCCGCTCTACGTGCTGGTGTGGGGAAATATGGATCTGTTTAAAGATGCTCTTAGGCAGCAACCAGATTTAGCGAAAAACATTCGGCTCATCACCATTGGTACCGGGCTAATGCTGGAAGAAAACATTCAGCATATGCCCGCCAGTTGGGAGAAGTCGCCCCCCTGCCAGCAGCTTAACTGGAACGGAAAAGGGAGAAATGTCATCTACGAAGATGAACGGTTTAACGATATGTGGTGGCTAGAGATTAATTGGACCTACGAAGGCATGTTTAGCGGGGAAGAGCCTAAAGAAATGTTTGAGGCCCTTTCCGCCTACGGAGCGTTGGGGCAACATATGCAGGAGGTAGTGAAAAACCAGGAGTGGGCGCGCTACTTCCGGGTAGGCGATACCCCTTCGGTACTGTACGTCATTGACTCTATGCATAACCCCGATGACCCAACTCAAAGCAGTTGGGCGGGCAAATTCATAAAACCCCTGCCCGACGCCCGGCCTAATTACTACACCGACTTTAGCGGCTCGGTTGCGTGGAACTACGCTAATCCCTGTACTACCTGGGAAAATCACCGGAAGGTACGCGACGTAGCAGCCAGCACCTTGGAGAAAGAACGACCGGATATGTACCGGACTCTCTTAGATAAGTTGAACCGAGTTTACAGGAAATATTAGGTTCTTTAAACTTTTTGACTTTGTACACTTAGAGTTATTTACGAGTAGCAAAGATTTACTGGGTTACAAAGTCGGTAGGTATCCGATGCCGGGCCGTCTGCGTATTATTGCTAGATATTTTTGTTAAATTTATCATATGAAGCAGGAAACTCAGCGTGTTAGCCAGTTAATTCGGGATTGTATAAAGTCAGTTGATTCGGATGCGGAAGTCATTCTATATGGCTCACGTGCTCGGGGCGATGAGCGTTTGGATTCTGACTGGGATATTCTAGTACTGACTGATTATCCGGTTGATTTGGCAGCCGAAAGAAAATTCAGGGAAAAGCTTTACGATCTGGAGCTGGAAACCGGAGAACCTTTTTCGCTTTTTGTCTATTCTAAAGAACACTGGCGTACTAAACAAAGTATCACTCCCTTTTACGAGAACGTAATCCAGGAAGGTATTCCCCTATGACCGATGAAGAACGAAAAGAGTACGTTAATTATCGGATTAAATCGGCCTATAAAACGCTGGAGGCCGCTAGGGTCCTAGCTGACGGGGCGTACTGGAACTCAGCAGTAAACAGACTCTACTATGCGGTTTTCTATGCTGTGAATGCATTACTGACACTGAATAAAATTCAGCCTAAATCTCACTCAGCTACTAGGAGTCAATTTGCCCTTCACTTCGTGAAAACCGGAAAGATTGATAAGAAATATGGTCGGCTATTATCCGAACTGTTTGATTTGCGGCAAAAGGGTGACTACGGAAATATAGTAGATCACGATAGCAGTTTAGTTTTGCCCCTCTTCGAGTCAGCCTTTGAAATGATTCAAGTAATTGAGAAAGAAATTAATGAAGGGGTGTAAGGTACGACTAAAAAATCATGCCGACTAATAATCCACTTCTCCTTCCAGTTCAATGATGGTTTTAGGAGTGCCGGGGCCACCGTTGGTCCCTTCGTAGCGAAGAAATAGCCCGTCGGAAGTGCGGTACCAGAGCTCGGCTGACCAGAGCTTAGAGAGAATGAAGTTATCAATCGTCAGTTTTATTCTGATGGCTTCGTAGGTTTGCTCGTCCATCGTCAACTGTTCAATGCCTTCCTTCTCAGCATTAAACTCAATGGGGTCCATATCGGACACCAGCTTCAGCACCCAAAACGATAACTCCTCCTGGTCGGACGCGGCAAAGTAACTCAATCCGTGGTCCAGCTTGTTAAACCACAGTCGCTCGTCTACGGCCACCGTTTTATCAATCGCCTCGCCTTGAAACTTGCCCTGAACGTGAATCTGATCGCCCACCCGCCGGGCGGTGAACTGATGATCTTCTTTTTCGTCGCGTAGCACCCACTTCTCGGTACCCATCTCCGGGTGGAAGGTATGTTCCGAATAGCGTTTCTCTTCTTCCAGTACTAGTTTAGGCTTCCCCTCTTCGTGGTATTTACGCACCGATATTTCGTACGAGTTGTCTCCAAATAAACCAGCGTAGCGGTACTCTTGAGCCGATAGCGATAAAGCGGCAAACCCCAGTGCTATACTCAGCACCAGGGTTAATTTTCGTTTCGCTATGGAATCTGAAGCAAACAAATAGCAATTAATTAAGCACTCATTTTCTTGGCTTCCAGCCACTCCGGCTTGCGGGTAATTACCTTCGCCTGCAATGCATTTAGTAAGTTATACAAGCCGAAGTAGGTACGGTTGATGTATAAAGCATCGCGGGGACCACGGGCGGTACGGGAGCGCCGCACTTCTTCGGTATTGGATACCCGCTCGCTCAAAGCGAAGATCTGCGCGAAGTAATCATCGTCGGCAAAGTCAAACTCATCGTAGTGGAACGGCCGGCCCAGAAGCTGGATCATCTCTACGAATATTGCTTTAAATACCTTCTTATCCGAGGCTGAATCGTTTTCGTTGATGAACGACAGATCGTGGAAGATCTCGTCCAGTTGGTCGGGTTTTAGCAGAATATCCTGCCGGATAAGACTAAAGTACTGCTGGTAAAACTCATCAGGAATCTCCTTCACACAGCCAAAGTCAATCACGCCCATCGTACCGTTATCGCGGAAGAGGAAGTTACCCGGATGTGGGTCGGCGTGCACCTGCTTGAGGTAGTGCACCTGATGGTTATAGAAATCCCACAGCGCCTGCCCGATGCGATTTCGCACTTCCTGGGAAGGGTTGGTGGCAATGAATTCCTTCATGTGTAGTCCGTCCAGCCAGTCCATGGTAATAATACGCTCGGAGGACATTTCCGGATAGTAGGTCGGGAAATCAATATTATCAATATGGCCGCACTGCTCCGAGATCTCCATCCCACGCCGTACTTCCAGATCGTATTCGGTCTCCTCAATCAGTTTTCCTTCTACTTCCTGTAAATAATGCTCCAGATCGCGCTCGTTGATGTTGAACAACCGGATAGCGAACGGCTTCACGATTTTCAAATCCGAACTGATGCTGTTGGCTACACCGGGATACTGAATTTTTACGGCTAGCTTTTTCCCATCTAAAGTTGCCTGGTGCACCTGTCCAATGGAAGCGGCATTTTTTGCACTTCGGCTAAATGTGTCGTACAGTTCGGTCGGTCCCTGGCCAAAGTACTTTTGAAAGGTTTTCACCACCAGCGGGTACGACAGCGGCGGTGCACTGTACTGAGCCATCGCGAAGCGATCGGTGTACGCCGTGGGGAGCAGGTTCTTGTCCATACTCATCATTTGCAACACCTTCAGAGCACTTCCCTTTAGTTCGCTCAGTTCGTTGTAGATATCGCTAGCATTATCCTCGTGTAAGCTCTCGCGAGTTACTTCCTGGCTCAGTGCTTTTTTAGTATAATACTTTACGTAGTTACCCCCAATCTTTGCTCCGGTGCGCACAAATCGGGTAGCCCGCTGTACCTTTGAGGTGGGAATTCTGTTTTGTTCTTTCATGCTGATTTATTAGAAGCAGCCGACAGATATGTCGACTGTTTGTTTTCAAATTATCGTTGTTGGTACAGGAATTTGGCGAAATCAACCGCAGCGTCAATCGGACCCCGGCCCATAATATCAAAGGATAGATTTACTGCTTTCTCAATAGCCTCGTCGGTACGCTCAAAGTTCGGACTGTCATCCTTCACCCAGAAGTAGATCACAAACTGCAATTGCCGCCATAGCCCTTCATCGTAGCGATTACCGATGATCGGTCGGTTTACAATCTCACCAATCTCTTTGCCCTCGGCGATCAGTTCATTGGCGTAGTCAATGAAAGCTTCTTTCAGAAGGTTGAACACCTCGTTGCTTGGCATACGACGACCGGGAGCGGGCATCTGGTTCACGCGAAGCATGACGTAGCTCCGGTTGTTCTTCAGTACCTCCATCATGGTGTAGTAGAACGCCAGTAGCTTCTCCCGCACCGAATACTCCATATACACCGCATCGCTCTGAATGCGCGTGATGGTCTCGTCGAAGAAGCCTTTCCAGATTTCTTTTTCTAAAGCCGAGAAAGAGTTGAAATAGTCGTAAAAGACCGATTCCTTTTTCTTCTGCATCTTCATGAACTGATACACTGAGGGTGGTGCCTGTCCGTGCTCCAGTAGATAATCTATATACGCTTCTTTCAGCTTTTCGCCTTGATCGGCGGTTTTCTTTTCTTTATTCGTTGTTGCTGCCATAATTCTTAATTGTTGAAAGCCGAATTTACTCGGCCTTACTCTAGATAGAAGTTAATACGTTATTAATTTGTTTAATGTTGTATTAAAAATATTAAACATTTGTTTCAGGAAATAGATTCTCCCAGGGTTAGTTTTTTCGTTCTCGGCCAGTTAGTTGTACGTCAATCGGGATAGGCTGTTGCTGTTGGTACATTTTTAATTCTACGATGTCAGCCCACAGGTGATAGCCTTCTATGAGGATATAATCGCAATGAAGGGGGTTTGTTTGATTGTTCCTTTCTTGCCAAGAGTAGGTGGTAGTGTTGCTAGCGAGTCGGTCTAATATATTTGTCCTCTGAGAATTATTTCTCTAACTTCCCCCAGTACAACCTCCTACTACTTTATGAGCTCTTCTGATCTACCTTCCCGCGTTATACTACTGCTTAAACTTATCTGCTTTTCTCTGTTTCTGGGGCGAGCCTGGCAGCACCTGTTTTTTTCTACTCCAATGGATACCACCCTGCCCGAAAGTGCCATGTGGCTAGTACCGGCTATGGGCGTACTATATACGGTGCTGGCGATCGTATCACTGCTGATCACTTCCCGGCAACGCTGGTGGGGCTACGGCTTGTTGCTGGGTTCGGTACTGTTGCTTATTCTCAGTTTGTTCTCGTTCCGCAACGCTAATTATCAGCTAGCTCAGCTTCTGGAACACGCCGGGCAGATCGGATCACCAGTGCTGCTGTACCTGGCTTTGTTCGAAAAAATGAACGTAGCCCGGTTTCTGTTTTGGGTAAAGGTAGCCGTAGCCGTCACCTTTACCTGCCACGGGCTGTTTGCCGCCGGAGTGTTTTACCAGCAACCGCCTCACTTTATTGCTATGACCATGAGCATTTTGGGAGTGAGCGAACCGGTAGCCCGTACGTTTCTGCAGTTTGCCGGACTAATGGACTTTGTGGTAAGTATCGGTATCTTTTTACCGATTACCGCCCGCTACTGTTTGCTCTACGCCGTAGCCTGGGGATTTTTAACCGCACTAGCCCGGTTTGCGGCTAATGTGCAGTGGGATGCCCTCGGACTCTCTTTGCATCAGTGGTTGTATCCGGTGGTTTACCGGCTACCACACGCGGGATTGCCATTAGTGGCGCTGTTGCTAGGTGCCTATCGTCCCCTTCCGGTACGCTACCATACTAAAACCGCTGCCTGATTGGTACCGTTTCGCTGGCTCGTTTACGGAAGCTGGTTAGTCTTGTTTACTAGCTGCTTATCCCAACCGGAGATTCCGGTTTCTGCCCTTAGCCGGTTCGGAAAAGGTATTCCCCTAGCGATGGTAGACGACGACCGGCTGGAGGAAGTTTCCGGACTAGTAGCTAGCCGGAATAATCCCGGAATGCTGTGGGTGCATAACGATAGTGGCAACCCCGCCGAAATTTACTTGCTGGATAGTCAGGCGGTAGTACGAGCCGTGTATGTGCTCGGCCTCGACCAGCGGGACTGGGAGGACCTAGCCATTGGTCCCGGACCAAAAGAGGGCCAAAACTATCTGTACCTGGGAGATATTGGCGATAACTTTACATTCTATACGGAAAACTACATTTACCGCTTTCCTGAGCCAATTTGGCCGGGCACCACTCAGCCGCGTAACGGTACGGATGCTGTTTATTCAGACACTATCCAACGGATAGATACACTGACTTTTGTGTATCCTGACGAGCAGTGGGATGCCGAGGTGCTGTTGTTGGATCCGCTGACCAAGAACCTCTACGTGATGACCAAGGAAATGTCTAGTATCCGCACCTACTGCCTGCCTTACCCTCAACCTACCGACACCACAATAGTAGCTGAACACCTACTAACTGTACCTTTTGAGGGTGCCAATTTACTGGACCGTCTGGTGGCGGGAGATATTTCTGCCAATGGACAGGAGCTACTGCTTAAAACCTATCAGCACGTCACCTACCTTGTTCGTCAGGATTCTGCTCAATCACTAGCCGAGTGGGTACAGCAAACCGCCGACACATTGCCTTACCTGGCCGAACCTCAGGGCGAGGCTATTGGCTGGGCGACCGACGGCTCCGGTTACTTCACCCTCAGCGAAAGCCAGATAGGCTCCGATCTCTATCTGTATTTTTATCCCCGCCAATCGGGGGACAACTAATACTTTCGTATCATTGTACTCTCGAGTGAAGAAAAAACTGCAGCCGCCTAGATTATGCATCTAAACGTTCGTAATAGTCTTTCTTACCAGTTTCAATTCCTTTTATTCGGTTTACTAGTACTATCCTCATCCTGCTCTCAGGAGAAAGGTGACTTATCTGATACGATTAATACGGATATTTGTATTCTCAGCGGTAGTGAAGCGGGGTTTACCGCGGCTATTCAGGCAGCCCGGATGGGGCAGAAAGTAGTACTTATCGAGCCCACCGGGCACCCCGGCGGGATGATGGTGGAGGGTATTGTCAAGGACATCCGTTTCGGAAGCTCAGTGGTGATCGGGGGTATCGCTCGGGAGCTGTATACCGCTATTGAAAACCACTACGGCCGGGAACCTGCCTTTGATGAATACGGCTGGTACTCCCGCTACGAACCTTCGGTAGCCGAGCAGATCATCGAGAAATTCTTAGCTCGTGAAGAGAACATCCGGATTATCCGCAAAACCCGGATAAAGGAAAAAAGCGGAGTGAAGAAAGAGGATGCTACCATTCAAAGCATTACTTTGAAAAATGGCCAAGTAATATCGGCTAAAGTATTTATTGATGCTTCGGTAGAAGGACATTTACTGCATTTGGCCGGGATAACCACGGCAACCATTCGGGAGGGTAATCAGCTATACGGTGAGACGAAAAACGGAATCCAGACGGAAAATACCTACCGGCAGTTTGAGGTAAAAGTCGATCCCTACGTAGTACCCGGCGATGCCAGCAGCGGACTCATTCCCACCATTCAATCCGGAGAGTTGGGCGAGTACGGCGAGCCGGATAAGCATATTCAGGGTTTCTGCTTTCGGTTAGTGCTGACCCGCGATCCGGATAATCGCATTCCTATCACCCAACCGGCCAACTACGATCCCTTCACCTACGAAATTTACCGAAGATACCTGAAAGCGGGTGGGGAGTTATTTCGTCCGCACGCCAATCGCCCCAACGGAAAAACGGATTTGGGTAGCTGGCACGACCTGTCGGCTAACCTCTACGGCGAAAACTGGATGTACCCTACCGGCGACTACGCTACGCAGGACAGTGTGGTGCAGTATCACAAAAATTTTACCCAGGGATTGATCTGGTTTTTACAAAACGACTCGGCCGTAGACGAGCAGACCCGGCAGAACTGGGCGGGCTGGGGACTCTGCCGGGACGAGTTCACGGATAACGACGGCTGGCCCCGCCGCCTCTACATTCGCTCCGCCCGGCGCATGGTATCCGACTACGTAATCACCGAGCAGCATACCCGCCGAAATAATCAGGAAAGAGTGGCCGACCCTTTGGACCGCCAACCGGTAGCTATTGCCTGGTGGCCACCCGATACCCACCATGCCCGTCGGATTGTGCGGGATGGCTACGCTTACAATGAAGGGTTTGTGTTTGGGGGAGACGACTGGCGGCCATTCGGTATTTCGTGGCGAGCATTAATTCCTAAGGCAACCGAATGCACCAACCTGATTACGCCTACTTGCCCTTCCAGCAGCTACGTAGCCTACGGGGCTATCCGGATTCTGCCTACGTTTATGATTTTGGGCCAGAGTGCCGGGTGTGCGGCGGCTATGGCGGTACATCAACAAACTACTGTACAGGAAGTTGACTACGACGAACTTCGGCAGAAGTTGCTGGAGGCCAATCAGATTTTAACGATTCCCGAGAACTGGCTGGATTACGTTTTATCCGAAAAGTATTAATTAACCAATCAATGAAATATATCGAGACTGCTTCATCTGTATTGTTTTGCCGCCATTTGTCAACAGTATTTTGGACTTGGCTACTGCTACCCGGTTTGGCTTGTGGTCAAAACGATCCGACCCCGGTCTCTCCTGATCCACCTACAATTACTTTTTCTGAACCCATTGACCGGGGCGAGGTAAATAATCCGGCTATTAACGAAGCCTCAGGGTTAGTGGCTAGTCGAAATAATGCGGGGGTGCTGTGGACGCATAATGACAGCGGCAATGAACCTAAGATTTTCGCTATCAGTACCGGTGGGGAGACGATAGGCGAATGGGTAATTGCCGGAGCGAAAAACCGCGACTGGGAAGATATTACTATCGGCCCCGGACCGGAGGAAGGAGTTAACTACTTATACGTAGGCGACATTGGCGACAACCAGGCGGTGCACGGCAGTCTGGATATTTACCGTTTTCCTGAGCCAACCATTAGCGCCGGAGACGGAGACTTAGTGACCGACACTATCCGGGAGGCAGAAAAGATCAATCTGAAGTATCCGGACGGAGCCCGGGACGCCGAAACCCTGTTGGTTGATCCGTTCACTACCGATCTGTACATCGTCTCCAAGCGCGATCGTTTTGCCCATATTTATCGCCTGCCCTATCCACAATCTACTTCATTCACCATCATTGCCGAAAAAGTAGGTGAGTGGAACCGGGAGATAGTCGGTATCTTTAACCAGCCGGTGGGCGGTGATATATCGTCCGATGGAAAAGAGCTGCTCATTAAGTCGTACGTGGAGGTACTATACTGGCGGCGCGAAGGCGAAGAGACAACTTTGTTTGAACTTATGCAACGCGACCCTGAAGTACTCCCTTATACTGTAGAACCTCAAGGTGAATCAGTTGGTTGGGCGGCCGATGGCTCGGGCTACTTTACTCTCAGCGAGAAGCAGGGCACTGCTACTCCGCGATTGTACTTCTACGAACGTAGGGAAGAGTAATACTTCAGTATTCTCAGACCACTGATTAATTACCAGCTATTTCTTACACTTTCAAATCTTAACTTTTCGAGTTTCTCACACCGTAACATCAAATATGATTATCCATATATTATATAAAATATAAAAGTGAATCTCAATCTTAGCCTAAGAATGTCGTGGATGTGACATTTTCAATTCGAAATATTAGAAGTTCATCTATTTTTACAAACAATTAAATTTACACAACTACTTATGAGAAATTTTCTGTTTATCAACAGACTAGCCCTGGCTGCGTGTCTGATTTTCGCGCTTGGAAGCTGCGAGGAAGATTTTACAGCTTCTAAGAAAAATAGTGGTGAAGCTCCCGCTATTGAAGGCCAGTTTTTTAATGGCGAGCAGAGCTACATCCTCATTGCTAAAAATAACCTGCCAAATGGGCTGGCCGAGAAAGTAGCAAGCTTAGGTGGCGAGTTAGTATCAACCACTCCCCAAGCAGGAATAGCGGTAGTACAAGCCAGCGATGCTTCTTTCGCAGCTAATGCATCAAGTATCGATGGCGTTCAGGCTGTAGTACCTAATGTCAAGATACAATTCATCGCTCCTTCTGAAAATGTAGTGGTCAGCGAAGATGAGTATAGCAACCCTCCTGCTAGTGGTGATGATGACTTCTTTTTTGATTTACAGTGGGGACACGATGCGGTCGACGCTGTGGAAGCCTGGAATGCTGGATACTTTGGTGAAGGAGCCCGAGTAGCAGTACTGGACGGTGGTTTCGATCTGGATCATCCGGACCTAGCACCGAATATTAATTTGGGCCTAAGTGCAGACTTTACCGGTGAAGGATTAGAGTACGGTTTTCCTGACACCTTCAGTCATGGTACCCACGTAGCGGGAACCATAGGTGCTGCCGATAATGGTTTTGGGGTTATTGGCGTAGCTCCTCAAGTTGAGTTGGTACTAGTGAAAGTATTAGGCGATGCCGGTTCTGGCTCTTTTGCTGATGTAATTGCCGGAATCATTCACGCGGCGGACGTTGATGCTGACATTATGAATATGAGCCTGGGTGCATATTTTGACAAAAACGGCAACATTATTGGTGAAGACGGCGAAAAGATTACGATGCCAGCTGCAGAAACTGCTGCTCTGAAGAATGCTATTCAGAAGGCGGTTACCTACGCTTACCAGCAAGGAACTACCGTAATCTCTTCGGCTGGTAATGATGCAATAAATGGTCAGGCTGATAAAAGTGGTATCAGCGTTCCTTCTGACTTAGCCCACGTAATAAATATTTCCGCAACTGCCCCAGTAGGTTGGGCAGTTGATCCCGCAAGTGCTGATTTTGGTCGGTTGGCTTCATACTCCAACTTTGGAAACAAAGTGGACTTTGCTGCTCCGGGAGGAGATGCTGCTTATCCTGGCAATGAAGGATGTGTAGTAGCTGGTTTAGCACGTCCTTGCTGGGTGTTCGACTTAGTGTTCAGTACCGGTAATGGTGGATGGTACTGGAGCGCTGGCACCAGTATGGCATCACCTCACGCTGCCGGAGTAGCAGCCCTTATTGTAGGGGCTAACGGTGGCGAAATGTCTCCTGCTCAGGTAGAAGCTGAACTGAAAAAAACGGCAGTAGATATTTACAAACCTGGCCGAGACGCTGAATCCGGTCATGGTTTGGTGAATGCTTACAATGCAGTAGTTAGCCAATAGCTAGCTATCTAACTAGATAAGTTTAGAGCCTTCCGTGTCGAAAACGGGAGGCTTTTTTTGTCGAGTAGCCAAACTAAAATAGGGGTTAAGTGGAAACGTTGTATTGTGCAAAGATGACAGAACATATTTGTTTATATCAATGTAATGTATTCTAAGTGTTCTTTTTGCTGTACAATCTCAGGATGAAGCAGTCAGCGGGCCCCGAAGATAGTATTACATGACCATCTTTTTTTCTGGCTGCTACAGATAAGCATTTGTTAGACTACCACAGTTTTAAAAGTGGTGCGGGCAAAAGCACGGAGAATGTATATATGCCAAAAGAAAAAAGCCCGGCTAAAGAAGCCAGGCTTGGATAACGTTGAAATTAATAAAGTGATACCTGACCTTTATTGTACCTTAGCCAGGCGTAGTACCTCCGCGTTACGATTATTAAACTCTAGTTGCAGAAAGTATATCCCTGACTTTACCGATGAGGAGCTTAGGTCAAAATCAATGTACTGACTACTTCTTTGTGAGAAAGTCAAAGGATAGGTACGACCTAAAACATCAACCATTCGCGCATTTTGTAGTGTACCTTCCTCGGTACCTAAGTCAAGAACAAACCTATTTCGAACCTCATTGGGATAAATGTTGAGCGGGGAAGTATATTCTTCATTTGGCATCGGTGCGAAGCGAGCAGTAGCTTCAGGCACTTCTCGGCTAACTTTGCCATTCCAACCTATATCATCAAATAGAGCTAATACTAACTTGCCTGGATCGGTTACGGCAAAACCACGAATTAAAAATGGAACCATTAATCCTTCCGGAGTTCCAGCATAGGTCGCAAAGTCCTGATGAGAATAGCTAGAACCAGGTAACCACACATCCGTTAACCCAGGGATAACACCGAAAACATCAGAATCAAGGGTAGTAAATGTTGGCATTCCTTTTCCTTTAGTGGCCTTGTTGATTCGGGGACCTCGCGCCAATATAGGTCCAGTAAGTAAAGCATTTCCCAGCTCAGTACTGAAGTTAGGAAACTTGTTTTCTTTAATTAGTTGCTTACCATTTCTGTCTAACATCAAACGGTCGTAGATTGCAGGATAAAATTCAGGATTCTCTTCAGTTCCTAAATTAGTTTCAAATCCCCAATCGCCTACGTTAGTCTCATTATCCACAAACATAGATCCGAAGTAGCCCAAACCGTGGCATAACTCGTGTAATACTACAGTTTGAAAATCAATCAGATCAGCAGGCGTATTTCCGTCGATTCCAAAATACCAGTCCTCAAAAGCAGTGTTGAAGTTGGCTACAATATCAATTCCGCCAGGACCAGCAGGGCTACCGTCAAGGAATGGGCCACCCAGGTCTTCACCAGCAAGTTTATCAGCAAGGGCGTTGCCATACCATGACTCACGCTCAAGGCCGGGGACATCAGCAAAAATGAAAGTAGGGCCGGCAGAACCTAATACTCCCGGACCTAAAGGCCGCAAGAACAGCAAAACGTTAATTTCAACTTCAGAATCGATGCTAGCCTCCCAGATAGACACTGCGTTTGAAAAAGCCGCCGCCGCCTGTAAGGTGATAGGGTCGGTAGGATCTCCAATAATAGTAGTATTAATGGTAGCTCCGCCTCCACCTTTTTTAGCATTAGATTTGGCACTAGGAATTACTCGTGCATTGCTCACATCAGCGTTCGCATAGCCACTGTGAAAACTACTGGCAAAGGCATCGTTGGCGTGCATAGTACAGGCCACATCACCTTCGGCATTAAGAGTAAGTTCACTCACCGGACCGAACTCCTGCTTCAACTGAGCCTGTGCGGCTGTCATCATACCAGTGGCAACCAGCAATAGGCAACCTGCAAGAGACGCTAGGAATAGTGAAGCATTACGAAATAAATCTGTAAAAATGTTTCTCATAGATAAGTTGGGTTTATAATAAAGATTATTGATGCAAACTCAATAATAGCACGATTTTTTGTATTCTAATTAATATAGATCGATTTATTTTGCTATTTATGTCGTTTTGGCAAAAAAAATTTTGTATTTTAAATAGACAAAAGTTAAGAATTGGGGAGTAAAAAAGCCTATCCGATTGGACAGGCTCACTACTTGATACAAAGAAGATTGATTTATGCTAACCCAAAAATGGCGTCCATTTTTTGAGAAATCGTTTGTAAGCGTTCGCGGCCGCCACCTTTCACTTCGGCTGAGGCCCAGCCTTCGTAGCCGATCTTTTCTAATGCCTTGTTTACTTCCGGCCAGTTACAATCACCCTCCATCAGTTCTACCTCAAAACCTTTCCAAATACCTTCTTCCTGCTGCTTTTCGCGGCTGTATTCTTTTATATCTAGCTTCATAATGCGGTCGTCTAACACTTCAATCCAGTGTTCAGGCCAGCCGTAACGGACAATGTTGCCTACATCGAAGTACCAGCCAATCATCGGATTGTCAAACTCGTCAATAAAGCGGGCGGCTTCCAACGGACTCAGTAGCATGTTATTCCACACGTTCTCAATGGCGATTTTTATCCCGGTTTCTTCGGCTACCGGCAGCAATTTGCGAATTTCCTCCTGCGAACGACGGTAGGCATCGGCGTAGCTGATTTTATCGTTTACCACCCCCGGTACTAGCAGCATGGTGGTGCCACCGTAACGCTTACAATCGCGCAAGGCGGTTTTGGACGCCTCCACACACTGGGCTCGCACACTGGGGTCTGGGTCGGATAACGGCATTTTCCAGTGAGCGGAGTTGATCACTCCCGGAATCTCCAGCCCACTCTGCTCCTTAGCCTCCAGTACTTCGTCAATATTGATATCGCTGGGCGAATCCATCTCCACTCCATCGAAACCAATTTCCTTCAGCATTGTAAAATGATCTAGCACCGAACCCGGCTCATTCACCATACTGTACTTCAAGCATTTCTTAATATTGAGCTGAGGGGCCAAACTAGCCGGAATCGTAGCTGAGGCTAACGGAACGGTGGCGATGGCCGCCCCACTAATTTTTATAAAATCACGTCGATACATAGTAAAAAGGTTACAGCTTTAGAAGTTGAAGGTTAGTAAGGTTGTTAAGTTAACTTTTAAACCTTCTAACCGTGCCACGTCGGCCTGTAATTTTAAACCGAATAAGTTATCTTCCTACTCCATCCTGCATACCAGGCATAGGTACAGCGGCTACCGGATACTCCAGATCCCAGCTGTATTCTTCCGGACCAAGCTTTTCCTGAGAATTGAGAGCTTCATCGTAGGTAACAATCTGACCGGTATAGGCAGCCATGCGGCCCATAATTGCCAGCAAAGTGCTATGGGCCATAAAATCACCGTCGTTTGCCGGCGAACCGTTACGAATAGAAGCGAACAGTTCATCGTGTTCAGTCTGGTACATGTCATTCTCTTCGCCCCGGTAACGCCATTTCTCATCCTTGCTCTTAATTTCGTGCACCCCTTTAATGCAATCTACTACGGCGTGTCCCTGGTCGCCAGATACTTCTACCGCGTAGCTATTAGCGCAGTTGAACTGCTGTCGGCTCATGTGAATACCTTTTTGCCCGTCGCCGTAGTCGTACACAATGGCAAAGTGATCGTAAATATGACCATACTTATCGTCGGTGCGCACCTGACGCCCACCGGTTCCTACGGCGCTTAGCGGCTGCTTTTCGCCTAATGCCCACGACATCATATCCAAACTGTGCACCGCTTGCTCGGTAATATGATCGCCGGATAGCCATTTGTAGTAGAGCCAGTTGCGCAGTTGGTATTCCATCTCGGTCCAGCCGGGCTGTCGTTCCTTAGACCACAGGGTTCCGGTGTTGTAGGTATTGTACACCGTGCCGATGTTACCCACTGCTCCGTCCAGAATTTTTCCGAAGGTGGCTCGTTTAGGCTCATGGTAGCGCCAGCAGAAACCCGACATCAGGGCGGTATTATTTTCTTTAGCCTTCTTGGCTGCTTCCATTACCTGCCGAACGCCCGGCCCATCTACGGCTAATGGCTTTTCGGCAAACACATGCTTTTTAGCCTCAACGGCAGCGGTCAGATGCTGAGGGCGAAAACCCGGAGGCGTAGCCAGCAACACTACATCCACATCAGTATCAATCAGTTTCTGATAGGCGTCAAAGCCAATAAACTGATGCTCAGGATCGACCTGTACTTTATCGCCGTGCCCCTTTTTCAGGTTCTCCATACTGGACTTCAGCCGATCTTCGAAGGCATCGGCCATGGCTACCAGCTTTACATTAGGATCAGCTTTCAGCGCCTGATTAGCCGCTCCGGTACCTCGACCGCCGCAGCCAATCAGACCAACTTTTAGGGTATCGGCATTGCCTCGGGCAAAAGCCGGGATAGTATTAATCATGGGAATGGCCAGACTGCCACCCACTACGGCCGAACCGGTGGTCTTAATAAATTGGCGACGTGATCCGTTTTGGGAAGAATTATTCATAGAAAGGAAGTTATTTTAGGTTATTATTCTAAGTTACAAAATATTTACAGATGTAAAAGAGAGAACGAATAGACAAGAGCCTTGGTATCTTGTTGCTGTCTGCCAAATTTTACCAACCTTACTGCTTCATCGGTGAAACCGTTTTTCCTTCTTCTATCAATCTGGTATATCGTATGTTCTGCCTGCGTGCTGGGGCAACCTGTTCCACCCACTTACGATACTATGATCCTAATCGATTCCGATACACCGGTCTACTTCAATTTTATTTCGCCCGGGACATTCCAGATGGGAAGTAGCCCAGATGACTCGCTGCACGAGCCGGACGAGGCTCCGGTTCATGAAGTCACCATCACAGAAGGGTTTTACCTGGGAATTTACGAAGTAACTCAGCAGTAGTGGCAAGCGGTGATGAATGATAATCCGGCAGTGTTTCAAACGTTTGATGATTCACCCTCTCACCCGGTAGAATACGTCGCCTGGGATCCGGCCCACACTTTCATCGCTCGCCTCAACGAGCAAGGAACCGGAACGTTCCGGTTGCCTACCGAAGCCGAGTGGGAATACGCCTGCCGGGCCGGCACAACTACCAATTATTACTGGGGCGATGAGACGGAAGTAGCGAATACGCCTGGGCCAACTCCCGTTCGTTTGCCCAGACTCATCCGGTAGGAACAAAAAAACCTAACGCCTGGGGCTTGTACGATATGAGCGGCAACGTGTGGGAATGGTGTCAGGATTGGTATGCTCCCTACAACAGCGAGCCCCGGACCAATCCCCGGGGACCCGCCGAAGGTGAAATGAAAGTATTCCGCGGCGGAAGTTGGTTTGACTTTCACGAAGCCCAGCGTTCGGCTAATCGTCATAAGCACGCCCCGGATGAACCCTACGCGGCTATCGGCTTTCGCCTGGTTTGGGAGGATAAATGAGATGACGTTATGAGTAATTTTTCCATTCTTATTCCCATTCTCTTTTTAGCACTGGCTTCTTGCCAAAGTCCGACGCAGGAGCGAAGCATAACTATTGAGTTACCCGATGGCACCGACCTGGAGATGATCTATATTCCCTCCGGTTCCTTTCTGATGGGCAGCACTCCTGAGGAACTAGAGCGACACGGCGACGAGGGGCCGGTACGAGAAGTTAAGATCAGCAAGGGATTTTATTTGGGAAAATACGAACTCACCCAAGCCCAGTGGCAGGCCGTAATGGGCGATAACCCTTCGGTGTTCCGTAACTTCCCCGACTCGGATATTCATCCGGTGGATAATGTATCCTGGAACGATGCTCAGCGGTACATTGAGAAAATAAACACCTTGGGCTTAGGCACTTTCCGCTTACCCACCGAAGCCGAGTGGGAATATGCCTGCCGGGCCGGAACCGAAACTCGCTTCTACTGGGGAACCGACCCGACGGGTTGGCAAACCCGTAAACACGCCTGGGCATTTTCTTATTCGGAAGGTCGCAGTCATCCGGTAGGGTTGAAGGAGCCTAACGCCTGGGGCTTGTACGATATGGGTGGAAACGTGTGGGAGTGGTGTCAGGACTGGCGCTCTTCGGGCTACGATGCTGCCGATACGGTAGATCCTGCGGGAGCTGCTGAAGGGATCAAAAAAATCTACCGGGGTGGGAGCTGGTTTAACAAACCGTCTACCTTACGTTCGGCCAACCGCAACGGCCACGAGCCGGACACCGGCGGAGGTACAAATTCAGGATTTCGATTGCTGATGGAGGCTGAGTAGTTTTTGTTAAGTAGTCTTACTGTATCTTGCGCTCAATAGCACTGATCCGCTGCTCGTGATCTTGGATAAACCAGCCATGAGAGACATAAATTCGGTCATTTCATCCCCTTGTTCCCGCAACTCATCCCGAAAGTCATTAACCCCTTCGCGCATTAGCGATAATTGTGCTTTTACTCCAACGATATCTTTTTGAATGGAATCAAATTTATGATCTGCCTGCTTTAGTCTATGATCTACGTCACTAATCTCTTATCCATTCGCTGAAAGCGATCATCAATGCGCTTCTGGAACTGCTCAAACTGTTTTTGAAAATCCATACTGCTGTAGTTACTACTTTACAATATACGAAAAGCTTACACTTTTTGATTTACATCTATAACGTATAATACGGCTCCTTTTCGTGTTCGTGCATGCGGATGGCTCCTTCTTGAGTAAGGTGATGCAGGATTCGTAGGGCCCGGCGGCGGGAGATGTTCACGATTTGCATAAACTGCTTAAGGGTAACGCGCTCGTGACGCTCCAGAAACGAAAGTAGCTTGCGCTCGTTATGATCTAACTGGTCGAGATTGATGGTGGGCGCATCAGATAATTCCCCCTTTCGCATCAGATCAATCATGGTTTTGCCGGCAGGGATGCTTTTATCCCGCTGACGGATATACACCAAACGTTGCTCGTTTTTGTCGCGGACGAAGTGGGGCTTTTCTTTGCTCTCGGGAATAGTAACTTCCAGTACCGTAATCTCCTCTTCTTCATCTTCAAATTCTTTAAACCGGAGGGGTACCGGCGGATCGCAGTAGAACTGAGCGGCGGTTACTAGCGTATACTTCTCTTCTTCAGGGTCAATGCCCGTAATGGTTTTATCATCCCGTACGCCCACTAGAATCTTCCCTCCCTTCGTATTGGCAAAGGAAGAGATTGTTTTGGCAATCTTATACGGATCAGTGATCTTCTGCTTAAAATCAACCCGCTCACCCTCTCCTCTATGAATAATTTTCTTTAGCTTTTTCATGATCCTTAGTCCCTTGTCATTGGTCACTAGTCATTGGTGGCCGCCGCGCGGTCACTTATCTCCTTCTCCATTCTCCCACCCTTTCTAATTATCCATTGTTAACTGCTAATTGCGGCCGCCGCGCGGTTCATTGTCAAAAGGGATGTCCGACGACTACTCGTTCTTTTAACACGGAAACCTGGCCATTGGTATGAAAAACTTCAAAATAAATGATATAGTAGCCCATCGGTACTAGTTGTTGGCTGTCGTTAGTGCCGTCCCAGCGGAGGAACCCTTCCTCCGCCAGCGTAGCATTTTGGGCCAGATGCCGAACTTTTCGTCCCTGGCTATTGAAGATAATGACATTGGCTACATTGCCACTAGTTGCCCAACGATAGTGAATCTGGGTGTAATCTTGAAAGCTGTCCTGATTAGGGGTGAAGACTTGAGGTTCGACCGAGATAGTGGCTTGGTTGATAAATTCCGAAGACGCTTGAGAATTGGCGTAACCGGGAGTGGCGAAGCCTGCCGTTTGAGCGGCTGATTGCCAGTTGTTAGCATCGTTCACTGCTGCTTTCCACTGAATACGTTCCAGCGATACTCCGCGCATATCATCCAGCACCGGATGATGCCATTTTTCGTCGTACTCCAGCAGTTGCATTTGCTCACCATCTGACGAAAGAAGTACGATACTCCCAGCATCGGAAGGTAAACTAGGCAAAGATTTTACGGCTAGAATATTTCCCTCGGATGCCGCCGGATAATCTCCCACTAGGATAGTTGCATCTTCGGTAAGCGCCAGGTACTGTCCGGAAGCAAGCTGGAAATTATCATCCGTAATTGGTGAAAGATTAATCAGCGAATCACCCTCCTGATTGGCCAGTTGCCAACTGTTTAGGTCAATTGGCTTATCCGAATGATTATAAATCTCTACAAAGCGCACCCCACCCGACCGGGGGTAAAACAGAATTTCGCTGAGCAACACATCGCCCGCTTCTGCTTCTTCCGATAGTACGAAGGATACCGGAGTGTTGCTTATCAGATTTCCGCTACAATCGGTGAGATTCTCTAACCAGATCGAATAAGTAGTCTGAGCTTGTAAAGGAGTTAGCAAAACCAACTGCGCCGACTTACGATCTTCGCTCCACACTAGCGTATCAACCGTTAGCTCCTGATTGAGATGGACCTTACCTTGAGACAACGACGTAGGATCAATCTTTTCGCTAAAACGAAGCTGAACCAACGTATCCGATACGGCGAATGCTTCGGTCAAAAAAGGAGCCTGATTATCAGGATTGGGTTGACTGACTGAATTCTCTCGTCCGGGAGTGCCACCGCTCTCATCTACCGAAGCCGCCCAGTTGCCTCGCTCGCCGCAGGGACGGGTATAGTCAATCATTTCCAGCGACCAGCCACCCGACTTCTTTTCCGCATCGTTGTACCAATCATCAGTGTATGCTACCGAGAAGATTTCTTGGCCGTAAGCATCAGTGATTCGCAAATCATCGCTGGTGCTGTTCAGAGAGGGAAAGTTACTGATACCGATGGCTTTACCCTGAGCAGATAGCTTAGTTTGGTCAGTCGGGGCCGAAACAATCAGGTACTCCTCCGGAAGCAGTAACCCAGGCGGAAACAGCGCCGTGGAGGTGGCGTCAGCCAATCGTAAACCTTCGGTGCTGAGTAAATCATCAGAAGCATTGTAGATCTCCAGATACTCTACCTCCGGTAAGCCAACCGTCGGATTGGGGTCAGCCATAATCTCGGTGATCAGTAGCTCATTGAATCCGGGGGTACGCCCTAATCCTACGGAATGCGTTGATTTGGGAATGATGTCCCCGTCAATCGTTTGCAAACCCGAAAGGGTAAGCTGATAGCGAGTGAGCGGCTCCAATGGTTGGTTAAATACTAACCGAACCGTTTGTCCATCAACCAGCAATGCCGCTACCGGGTGTTCGTCCTCTAACTGATAATGAGCATTCTGCACTGCCTGCCCCGAGTCTAGCGGAACCTGAAAACGAATAAGCAGTGACTGACCCTCAACTTCAATACGCTCCACCTGCGTTTGGTACACAAAAGAATCCTGCACGCCGGTGAAAGAGTTTTCTTGAACGCTTGTAAGCTGATCAATAATTAACTGATAAGTTGCATCTGGTCGAAAGAATGTGTCAAAGGACAATTGCAGCGCGTAAGGTTTTCCCGGAACCGGACTTAAGCTGGTGGAAGCTATGCTTTGATCAAGCCGATAGCGCCCAGGGTCCCGCATCGTGCTTTCATCAATTGGCTGGGAAAATTCTAGTTGCACCTCGGTTTCCGAAAGCACGGTGATCTGGCCGAGCGTAATGTCAGTGTTGGTCAAAGGAATTTGTAAAGGTCCAGTCAGTGAGTTTCCTCGGATATCAGCGAGTTGATTGACTATAAGGGTTACTTCATCAATTGAGAGAGGATTAGCGAAGAATAAGCGTACTTCGTTCGGTTGAATTTGGGATACTAATAGGCTATCGGGTGAGCCAACCGTTTCTAAATGATAATCGGCAGGAGAACCAGATACGACCGCTTCTGAAAAATATAACCGCAGTTGGTAAGGGTTCACTATTTTCCAGGAGAACAGCCGGGGCGGATGCTGATCGTAAACGAAAGATCGGCTCCTCATGCTACTAATGGTATTGCCGGATACATCGGCAATGCCTATTACCTCCAGTTCGTACTCCACTTCGGGAAGTAAGGCTGAGTCCAAAGCTAGTTGTACTGATTGTTGATCTGCCAGTACATCAGCCTGAGTGATATTTGGACTGCCGGAAGCCAATTGATAGTGAAATACGTTGGTCGCTTCTGTGGCTGATAGCGTTTCGTTGAAGTAGGCAATCAGCGATCGTTCATTAACTGCTACTACCGAGTCCAGAGTAGGTGCCCGGCGATCGTAGTAAAACCGATAAACTGGAGTACTAAGCAAGTTACTTTCCGTATCGTACAATTGGTCTACCGACAGTTCGAGCTCCTTGTTGGCCGTTAACGGCTGAGCGAGCACCAGATGAACTAAACTGGCATCATCGCTATCCAGAAAAGCCGTATGTGGTTGCCCCACTCCGCGATCAATGGAGAAGTTACCAGCAACGACGGCATTGGGTGAAATTTTCGGCTGCAAGTACAGATCTAGCTGGTATTCACTCGCTACTATCACGGTATCAATAGCCTGCTGATACCGGAAAACTAATGACTGAACCTCCGTCGTATTCCCGTAAAGATCCGTAAGGCTCAATACGGTAAGTTGATGTTCCTGCCCGTCGTCCAACGAAAGAGAGAAACTTAACACTGCTGATAAGCTGTCTTCACTTAGTGTAACTGATTTGGGAATATTGGTGGCGGAATCAAGCTGGTAGTTCTCCTTGGCAGCAGCCGCACTGCTTTCCGCTTTTTCCGAAAAGAAGACCTCTACTGCCGATGTATCGCGGACAATAAACTGAGTTACCACCGGAGGCTGATTATCGAAGTAGAAATCCTGTGTTTGAGAAACAGTTTGATTCCCGTAACAATCCAGGGCATTAAGAAACGTTAGCGAGTAAGTGGTACCGTTTTGTAGTGTATCGCTTAGAGTTATCCAAACTGTTTTCTCGTCAGCAGTATCCCGCTCTACGCTGGCCACCGTTCGCTGAGGTTGAATTTGAATATTATTAGTTAGCAGGACTGCATCCGCTATCCGCTCATCAAATACCAGTTGAACTAGCCTTTCGCCGGAAGCTTTCACTTCTAGCAGCTGAGGAGCGGCTGTATCCGGAATGGTTCGGGTAACGGTATTCGTCTGACCCGGAGTTGCTCCGCGTTCGGCTAAAGATAAAGCCAGGTTAGTGCGCTGATCGCAGGGCGTTTCTTCCCGAATTCGTTCGAGCGAGATTCCTCCGGCCACTTCATTTTCTGAATAACTCAGCGAGTCAAGGGCAGTCAACGTAGCATCCACTAAAATTAGTTGAGAGCCACTGTTAGAAAGTGCCGGCCAGCTATCCAGCGCTAGTACGTTGCCGAACGAAGCAAAGGCGGCACTATCGGCAGCAGCACATAAAATGATGTACTGCGTCGGGCGCAAAATGTAGGACGGAAGCGGCTTGTCGTTTAGTGTCCAGTCTTGTAAATCAACGGGGTGCTCGCTGCGGTTGTATAACTCGATAAACTCAGCATCGGGCAAATCGACTTTCACCGGATTGGGATCGGGCATTAGCTCAGAAATTACGATGTCATTCCACTGAGCGGGTACCGGCTCAAAGTAGAAAAAGTCCAAAGTGGTATCTGCCAGCACATTTCCCGCTTCATCCTGAACCTCTCGAACATTCAAACTGTAGTCAGTAGCGTTGACCAGTGCTGGAGTAACGGATAATATTACCAGATCATCAACTAGAATAGCTGAATTAATAGTATGGCCGAGTAATGTATAGTTAGCAACCGTTTCAGCAGTAGCCGGGGTGATTGTTTCCGAAAAATGGACTTGCAATTGATTATCTGACAGCACCGATAGGCTGGTTACCACTGGTTGCTGAGTGTCGGGTTGCGGAGTGCCCGTCACTACAATATCGTCGAAGTAAAAAGCGTCCTTACGAGTGGTAGTATACTTGCAATAAACTCCAAAGTAATTAGAAACGGTATGGGTATCATCCTGAACGGCCCCTTCCAAACTGAAGTCAGTATCGCCCAATGGTCGCGAACTTAACTCCCAGTTTCCGGCGACATCGCGGGTAACTTTCACCTCGATCTGTACCGGCTTGGTATCCACCCTGCTATCCAGGCCATCAATAATTTTGGTTTGCGTACTACCATCCTGCCGAAAAAGGCTAACTTCATCATCGGTACCCCCAATCTTAACAAAATAACCATTTAAGTCACTCGCTAAATTATCCTGATCAGCTACCAGATACACCGATGTAAAGTTACTTCCGGAGGGGTTCTCAGTAATCTCTACGTAAAAATTCCATTCGGAGTCGGCAATGGCTTCACTAGCTGTACTCAAATACGCCTCGCCTGTCTCTGCCGCATCATTCAAGTGCAATCGCTCGGCAGCCACTTCAAACTTGCTGAGTTCACCCGTCCAGGCTGGATTAGTGGTAAAATCTCCGTCTGAGAAATTATCGGATACCTGCGCCAGCACATTATGTACTAGCAACCAACTACTTAACAGCCACAGTATTTTTTTCAAATTGATAGTCATCTGTACATCCGTAGGATACTCTCGCAATTTATCAAGCTTCTGTATGTCAATCGGTTGATATTGCCTACTCTTAACACTCAGGTAAGATTCTATGAAAGTTTTTGTCATCTTAATGGCACTTTTACTAAGTAGCTTTTCCAGTTTTTCTCAGTCGCTGGGTGGTCCGGCGGCGGGAATGGCTGAGGCTGGCGTGGCCCAACGAGACGCCTGGTCAGCATTTTATAATGTGGGGGGATTGGCTTTTGTGAAGCGCACTACGTTAGTGGCGGGCTCCGAAAATCGCTTTGGCTTTTCGGAAGGATTACACGCCGCGGGGGTCGGGTTGGTGAAGCCTATGAGCTTCGGTACGGCTAGCTTCAGTGTGTACCGTTTTGGAGATGAATTGTATAGCGAAGATCAGGTTGCTTTTGGATTTGGGCACCGGGTAAGCCAGTTCAGCTTTGGATTTCGCCTGAGTGGCTATCAATATCATATTGAAACTGTCGGTACTCGCTTTACATCCACCCTGGATGTGGGCGGTATCGCCAAATTATCTTCCGCACTAACCTTCGGAATGCAGATTACCAACCTTACACAAGCCAAAAAGTCGTCCCTCACCGGAGAGAGAATTCCCACCCGACTTCAAACCGGGCTGGATTACCGCCCCGCCGAAACAGTGCAGTTAGTAGCGGAAGTGGAACACGAAGTACAGGAAAAAACCAACGTTAAGCTGGGGGCTGAATATACTGTTCGGGGAAAAATCAGTCTGCGTAGTGGAGTACAAACGGCCTACTTTCAGCAGTTTTTTGGATTAGGTCTGATGCATCGGCTGTTGCAGATTGACTACGCCCTGCGCAACCACGCGGAATTGGGAATGTCTCATCAGCTATCGCTGGCTTACAAACTGGAGCGATGATACGTATCCTGCTAAGCATATTGATTCTAAGCTGTTTGGCCAGAGTAGCTTGTGCCCAATCTTCTCCCGAACGAGCATTTGAGTCAGTATTAGAGAATCTGTTTACCCAGCAGGATGAGGATGCGTTGCAAGTGGAGCAGTACGAAATACTCTACCAGCTATACACCCAACCGGTAAACCTGAATGTAGCTACTGAAGAAGAGTTACACGAACTGTTTTTCTTAAGCGACCGGCAGATCAGCAATTTGTTACACTACCGGGTAAACTTCGGGAAGCTGTACACCGTCTATGAGCTGCAATTTATTCCGGCGTTTGATGATGCTACCATTCAGCAAATGCTACCCTTTATCACGGTAGAAATGGTTCCGGCGGATACGCTAACCTGGGCCGAACGCTGGACTCGGGCCGAAAAGCTACTCATTGTTCGGCAAGCGACTACGCTGGAAAGTAAGCGAGGCTTTGTTGTCCAAGACACGCTCGATGATCTGACCTCACCCTTCGCTGGCAGTCGACAGCAACTGTATAGTCGCCTGCGCATTAGCCGCCGTAATGATTTTAGCGTAGGCCTCACGCTAGAAAAGGATGCGGGGGAAGCCCTGGGTTGGCAACTGAGCCGTGCTCGGTACGGAGTGGATTTTCTGTCGTACCACGTTCAACTTCAGAATAGAGGAAGGCTTAAGAATTTGCTTATTGGCGACTATAGTTTGCAGCTCGGTCAGGGGCTATTGCTGGGGCAGGACTTTAATTTGGGCAAAAGTGCCTTTGCCGTTACTTCGGTGGGACGCACTCGCACGCAGGTTCGCCCCTATACTTCCAGCACCGAGTTTGGCTTCTTCCGGGGCGGAACGGCCACCATTCAGCAGAATCTAGGCGATTTGCAGTTGGAATTTACTCCCTTTGTATCCCACCAACGTTTAGATGCAAAGATTCACCAAAATGCTGATAGTAGCTTCTACTTTCAATCATTTCAGACCACGGGCTGGCACCGTACCGAAAGTGAGCAACGTGGCCAGAACCAGATAGCCGAGCAGGTAATAGGCGGAAACGTGCTACTCAAAAATCGTAACCGAAACGGGCAAATTGGGGTTAGTTACGTTCGTACCAGATTTAGTCATCGCTGGCAACGTTCCGATGAGTTACGGAACCTACACGAGTTTTGTGGACAGATAAACGATGCCGGGAGCATATTCGGAAACTACCGTTACCGTCATTACCACTTTTTCGGGGAAGTGGCCCGCTCGGCTAGTGGTGGCTGGGGAGGCATCGGCGGAGTTTCAGCCTCGCTGGCTTCTACGGTGGATATGACCTGGGTGCTGCGGAACTTCACTCCCGACTTTCACTCCTTGTACGGCAATACGCTGAGCGAGGGCTCTCGACCGATTAACGAGCAAGGCTTCTACTGGGGTCTGCGGATAGAACCTTTTCCCAAAGCAATGCTATCGGCCTACTACGATTACTTTCGCTTTCCCTGGTTACGCTACCGGGTAGACGCTCCTTCCAAGGGGCAGGAGTTTTTAGCAAGAATGATCTACCAGCTATCCCACAGAACGGAGATGTTCACCCAGTTCCGGCAGGAGCAGAAAGCAGTGAACGTTACTTTGAACAACCTGCCGAGCCGGATTCCGCTGCCGGGCACTAAAAGCCAGTTAGCGGTCGGTATCACCCATTTCCCGAGCGCAGCACTGCGCCTGAATACCCGCTGGCAGCAGAGTACTTACACCTTGAACCACCAAACTGATCGAGGTTGGGTGATCGCGCAGGATGTTACCTACCAGCAGGGCCGCTGGAAAACCGATCTGCGCTTTGCACTTTTCGACGCTGAAGATTACGATACCCGGCAGTACATCTACGAAAACGACTTGCTGTATACTTTTTCCATTCCCGCTTACTACGGCCGGGGTTCGCGGGCGTACTGGGTGCTACGTTACAAACTAAACCGCCATCTGAGCTTCTACTCCAAACTCGGCCGAACCGTATACGAAGACCGCAACGCAATTGGCAGCGGGCTGGAAAAGATTGAGGGCAATACCCGCACTGACGTTCGCGCCCAGATGATTGTAAAGTTTTAGGCTTGCTCTAGCAAACTATTCGCTGACAAAGCGTTGTTGCTTGAGTAAAGAAGCAAACTACTTTCCATGTTTTTATTTCTTGTGACCTTCCTTGTTTACCTGGCCCAGCCGTTGGCCTATATGCCTGACGGAGGGGGAGTTTACGCCGAAACAAATACCAATAATATTATCGTCGAACCCTGGAATGCGGTTTCTTCATTGTTCTTGATTGTTCCCTCCCTATACCTACTTTGGAAGCTGCGAGGCTCCTATCGGCGTCACCCTTTTCTACTGTTCTGCATTCCTCTACTAGCGTTAGGTGGTTTGGGAAGTACTTTTTATCATGCCTTTCGGGCTTCTCCTATCTTTTTATATATGGATGTACTTCCGGCCCTGCTCCTTACGCTTTCGGTAAGCGCCTATTTCTGGTACCGGGTACTTAAAAACGGCTGGATCGTAGCACTGATCGTGGGCGGCTCGGTAGTGCTTCGCTTCTGGATTTTGTTTACGCTACCCAGTCCGCTGTCAATAAACCTTTCGTATCTGGTGAGCGGGATCGTTATTTTCGTGCCAACCTTGCTCCTGCTGTTTGCCACCCGCTTTAAGCAGAGCCAACTGATCATATTGGCCATTCTGCTATTAGGTATTTCACTGTTATTCCGGCGGCTGGATAATGAGTTTACCGATATCCTGCCGATGGGCACGCATTTTCTGTGGCACATTTTCAGTGCGGCTGGCGCTTTATTCCTGGCCGAGTACCTCTACTACATCGATCACCGCCGGGTATCACTAATCAAGAATTAGGCGTTAAACCACTTCATCAATAGCCTGACGAATGATGGCGCAGGCTTCTTCCAGTTCGTTTTCCTGAATGGTTAGAGGCGGAGCTACCCGCATGGAGTTATCGCAGTACAGGAACCAGTCGGTCAGCACTCCCAACTCAATGGCCCGGTCAATGATCGGCTTTAGTACATCGAAAGAATCGAACTCTACGGCCATCATCAGCCCCCGGTGCCGGATGCTGCGAATAGCCGGGTGCTTCAGTTGCTGTTTGATAAACTCGGCCTTAGCCGGAACCTGCGCCAGTAAATTCTCTTCCTGAATAACCCGTAGGGTAGCCAGCGAGGCCGCCGCACTCACCGGATGCCCACCGAAGGTACTGATATGCCCCAGAATCGGATTATTTTTCAGCACACTCATAATCTCCGAAGAGGATATAAAGGCTCCAATGGGCATACCGCCACCCATCCCCTTGGCGGTTACCAAAATATCCGGCACTATATCATAAGCCTCAAACGCCCAGAAGGTACCTGTTCGCCCAAAGCCCGCCTGAATCTCATCCAGGATGAGCAAAGCTCCTACATTATTGCAGTGCTGCCGTAAGGCCCGGAAGTAATCGTCGTCAGCCACCCGCACTCCGGCTTCGCCCTGCACCGTTTCCACTATTACTGCCGCCGTTCGCTCGTCAATTTGAGAGAAATCCTCGGGAGTATTAAAGCGAATGTGAGATACCCCCGGCAGCAACGGACGGTAGCCCTGCTTAAAATTTTCGCTACCGCTTACCGATAGTGCGCCGTGCGATGAGCCGTGGTACGCCTGATAGCAGGAAACCAGGTTCGGTCGTCCCGTGTAGCGTTTGGCGAGTTTCAGTGCGCCTTCAACCGCCTCGCTACCGGAGTTTACCAGGAAAGCTGAGCTTAGCGGGTCGGGTAACGTTTGGGACAGTGCTTCGGCCAGGCGAACCTGGGGTGATTGTACTAATTCGCCGTACACCATTAGGTGCATGTAACGGTCTAGTTGGTCCTTCACGGCCTGCACCACCCGCGGGTGGCGATGCCCCACGTTGCTTACTCCAATACCGGATATCAAATCCAGATAGCGGGTACCGTCGGCACCGTACATATACACTCCTTCGGCCCGCTCAATTTCCAGCATCAGCGGGAAATCAGAGGTTTGCCCTAAATGATTTAAAAATAATTGTCGTTGAGAGAGCATATACATGTTTTCAGGTGTTATGGTTTTATATTGTGTTCAGATGTTCAGGTAACTTTGAACACCGGGTGCCGAGTACTTGAACATCCGCCTAAAGCGGACGATTTTAACACTTGAACACCCGAACACATTAACACTTTATTGTTATTTTTAAAAAATTAAGGCGAAGCTACTAAAATTCGTTCACTAGCGTTGCTTATCTATGCTGTTAGGTCTATTTAACTCCAAGCGATCGCGTACCGAAGATCCCCTGTTCGCTACTGAGCCTCTCGGGAGGGTCAAAAATTTGTATCAGAAGAAAAAGGCTATCCGTACGATGGTACTGCTGGCTTCGGCCCTTATTGCCGTGTTGTCTATTTTGTATACCAACCGGCTGGTAGAAAGTCTGAAGGACCGGGAGAAAAGCTATATTAATCTCTACGCTACGGCTATTGAGATGATGGCCAGTCAAGATGAGGACGTTACTTTTTTGTTTGAACAAGTGGTGACTCCCAATAAATCCATCCCGGTTATCCTGACCGATGCCTACGGTGAGTATTTATCTTCCCGAAATCTGGGTCTGGAAGAAATTGAGGACGAAGACCGCAAGCAGCGAATTATTGCCCGAGAGCTGGAAAAAATGCGAGCGTCCTATCCGCCTATTGAGATTGAACTGCGCGACCCTACCACGCAGATGATCTACAGCTACCAGTTTGTGTACTACCGCGATTCTTTTCTGCTTACCCAACTTCAGTACTATCCTTACGTGCAACTCGGGGCTATTTCCATATTTGCCCTGATTGCTTATCTGATATTTAGCTATTCTCGCACTGCTGAGCAAAACCGGGTGTGGGTAGGAATGGCGAAAGAAACGGCTCATCAGTTGGGCACCCCGCTCTCGTCGCTGATGGCTTGGGTGGAATATTTCCGGGCCGATCCGGAATCCTATGACCCTGACATCGTGCAGGAGCTGGACAAGGACATCAACCGCCTCAATATGGTGACCGCCCGCTTTTCCAATATTGGGTCAATGCCCACGCTGAAGGATGAGAACCTTTATAAAATTCTGAACAACTCGGTAGCCTATCTGCAAAACCGGATTTCAACCAAAGTAAATCTCCAGCTACAGTCCGACCATAAAGTAATACCGGTACGAATTAATGCGCCATTGTTTGAGTGGGTGATTGAGAATATCTGCAAGAACGCCGTAGATGCTATGAGCGGGGTGGGTGATCTGACCATCCAGGTTATTCAGCACCACGCTGAGCAGGTAATTATTGATATTACCGACACTGGCAAAGGTATTCCCAAATCCAAATTGAAGCAGGTGTTTACCCCCGGCTACACCACCAAGAAGCGCGGTTGGGGATTGGGCTTGTCGTTGGCCCAGCGGATTGTAGAGAACTACCACCGGGGTAAGATCTACGTAAAACTTTCGGAGGTAGACGTAGGCACTACATTCCGGATTCTATTACCCACCCATATGGCGGAATCCAGCACTAGCAAAAAGCAACCGGCCAGTAGGAACATGATTAATCGCACGGCGAACCGTCATGTTCCTACCCAGAAAATCAAATAATAAAGAACGCCAGAAGCTGAATGATGAGGCTGATAAACATGGCAATAGCCAGCGAAAGCTGCTGATCCGGCGATTTCACTGCAAATTGGTAGAGCCCCAACAATACAAACATTACCGGGATGGTGAGGCCGAAGAACTGGTAAATTCCGTAGGCGGGTTCGTAGCGGTTAGTCTGCCCATCGGCGGTTAAAATAGCTGCCAGCGGCTTTTTGAAAATACTCGTGGCTATCACCTCGGCCCGCTCAAAAGAATCCTTCATTACAAACTCTCCTTTGTTGATACGCAGTGTAAAGTCCTCAAAGTGCAGATCGTCGTAACGGTAGGTTTCACGATAGCGCGACCCTTCAAATACTTTCTCAATCCGTAGCGAGTACTGCTCGTAGCTACGTTTGGGCAACAGGTAGTCGGTAGCCAGCAGCAGGTTGAAAATGAAGATTGCTACGGCCACATAGTTGAAGTACCCTACCAGCCGACGAATTAATGCTTCCCTAGCGGCAGCTTCTTCTCGCTTTTGTTGGCGGACTCGCTCCCGGGCCTGCTGCCGCCAGCGTTCGTACTCCGAAACCTCAGGTTCCGAGTAAGCGGTTGATTCGGCATAGGTAGGCTGAGGACTGGTGAGGTAATCATAGGCTTGGGTAATCTCAATAAACCTGTCTTCGGCTTCGGGCTGCGGGTTTCGGTCGGGATGATATTTCTTAGAGAGGCGACGATACGCGGTTTTAATATCTTTTTCCGTAGCGTCAGGAGAAAGCTCTAGTATTTCCAGATAGTAGTTCCGCATTCTTCACTTTATCATACCAACCCAGCGTCTACAGAATTGATACTGTTTATTTTAGTTCTTCAATAATCGTTTCAACTCCCTTGTTAAAGTTACCATCGTGGATCTCGAGCAAATATTTTCATGCTTTATGTGTTCTAGCTCTTTGAATAAAGTGCGTTTCAATGCGCTTTATTAGGTAGCTTTAGCTATTCATAGTAATGATAATTTTACCTTGAATTTCTCCGTTTTTCAAATCACTAAATGCTTGTTTAAAATTTTCAAGTTGATATACCTGATGGATATGGGGGACAAGAGCCCCTGATCTGACCCATTCGCTTATTTCTTCTAAATATGCCCGATTAGACTTTACTAATACAAAATCAGATTTTGGTTTTTTGAATCGCCCTAAAATGCCTGCCAAAGGATTCGGAATAAGACCAATGTATAACCCATCTTTTCTAATAATATTTTTACCCTTAGAGTAAAGGCTACCATTATCAGAATAAACCTGGAAGAACAGATTGAATTTCTCGTTCAACTCAAAGACATTTTGTTTATCGTAAGCAATAAAGTGGTCGGCTCCCTGCGCAAGGCAATATTCCTTGTTTCTTGAGTTGCTGACGGCGGTAACAATAGCCCCCAGTTTCTTGGCAATCTGTATGGCGGCTGTACCGACACCTCCTGAAGCACCGTAAATAAGCACCTTTTCTCCTTGTTTGATATTTGCCTTTTTTATGAGAGCAGTATAGGCGGTGAGGTACGTACAACCGAGCGCCGCCGCCTCGGCATCTTTGATTTCAGTTGGTTTGCGAACCAGATACTTTAGAGGAATAGAGCAGATAGTAGAGGAAACCCCTCCCTTTAACTTTTCAAAATAACCAAAAACTTTATCGCCAACGCTAAACCCTTCAGCGTTTTCGGGAAGCTCAACTACTTCTCCGGAAAAATCAGCTCCGGTAAGTTTGGGGAATTTGCTGCCGGTTAAGAATTTAAACTTTCCTTCGATGATTGAAATGTCTCGAGGGTTTAACCCCATTGCATTTATCTTTACAATTGCATTCCCCGGTTCCGGTGACTGAGGCTCAGGAAGTTCTGCATACTCCAGATCAGCTATTGAGCCATATTTTTTAAAAATTATACCCTTATTCATATTTGAAACTGTTACCTATAACGCCAAGGCTAGCCATCATACCGGGCCTTATTGGCGTTTTCCTTTTGTTTATCTATATCATTACTTGGAGCAACTAGCGTGCTAACTCATTTTAGCTAGGCTGGGGGCTGAGCGATGTTGTAGGCTGCCTTTTTCAACTCTTTTTTCAGCATCCAGAATCCTACTACTGTATATATCACTCCGTAGATCACAGCATATGCAAGCCCATTATCCACCATTTTAGTGAAGAGAATGGCAAATGTTATTATACTACAGATCAGATAAATTATTATCAGTGCATTTGATATCTTATTCTCATCAGTCCAATTCCTTTTCATCATCTCATTTGCTGAAATCAAGATAATCATGGTTGGTAATGAAAACACCAGGCTAAAAAGCAATGAAAAAAGAATCCATGAAAAGAAATATTCAGCTATATAATCTGGCTTTCTATCATTCAAGTACATCATTACCGGAAATACCACATTTGACAATACACTTCCGATGACAATCGTAACTATCCAAATTTTTGCTATCTGTAAAATTTTCATTTGGGTTGCCTACACGCCAAGGGCAGGCGGCGTAGCGTCTTTAGAGCATATTGCGTCCGAGATTCATTTACTTGCTTGTATGCATTGGTGTTTTAAGTTGAAACTCAGCCAGCCATGCTGCTTGCCCGGTGTTATGGGCTGTGTTTTTCAATCTGTATTAATGTCAAATATCTGTATCAATTTCTTGTCCAGCTCCTCTATTTCCTTATCAATAATGTTTCCCAGTTTCCCTATTACTAGGCTTTTGTCAATGGTAGCAATCTTGCCAACTCTTACCAATGAAGGTTTCTTGAGTCCATTAATTGAAGTAGGTTGTAGCAGCAAATCGGTTGGCTCTTGCCAATGCAACTGCGTAGAGATAAAGCTGACCGTGATGTCTAAATTTCCAGCAATCAAAATCAAAGCAGGACGCTTTTTACTGCCTGTCAGATCGGTGAAAGGAAAGGGAATTAATACTATATCACCTTTCTGCATCAATACTTTTCTTTTAAATCACTTTCATCATATAAATCTTCTTCATCTTGAAGAAATGTAAAACTATTAGATTCACTAATCATAGTTTCTATTCCTTTTTGTAGAATTTGCTCTTCATATTTTTTGAGTACAAAATCAGCAAAGTCAGCTACTTCTTGAATTCTATCCTCAGGTAGTCTTTCTAAAGTTTCTACAGTTCTGTTAATTAATCCTTCTTTTGTCATGGCTTCATCCTTTTCTACAATATACGGATTATCGAGATTTTTATTTACATAGCCCACAACAATTGCATAACGGAGACTAGTCTCCGTTATTTCTCTTGTACCTACTGCGTTTCTGATAGATCATCCAGCAAAAACACAATAATAGCGGTCATATTTAGCACTTTCTTATAAATGTTTATAAGTGTTGATGTTCGTTTGTTCACGAATAGTGTTTGATTAAGTCGTTCGTACCAAACATGTCGTAACCAATATTACAAAATCTCGGTTAATGGTGAACCTGTCACTAGATGAAGCTCGCTAACCGGAGTTTGATCACAAACGTGTCTACTACGCTAGTAATGACTATCAACTTACTGCCCAAATGAGGCTACTCCTCAGCAAAGTAGCTTCAACTCGTCGGCCATATGTGACTTCTCGCTCAGTAAGTAGTGACAACTCGTTGTCGATATATAACTTCTCCACCGCTGAGTAGCGACATTTCATTGCCAATATGTGACCTCTCAACCGTTGAGTAGTGACATTTCGTTGCCCATACGTGTCTCCTTGATCGCCAAGTAGTGTCGACTCACTGCCCATTTGTGTCTTCTTGATCACCAACTAGTGTCAACTAATCGCCCATCTGTGTCTCCTAGAAGGCTAAGTAGTGTCGACTAAGTGTTCATATGTAGCTCATTACAGCGATTGAGTGTCATATCATCGCCCATATGTGACTATTTGTACCATTTCTTTTCAGTCATATTTCATAAAAGTTCACCATCCCCGGATGAATGATAATGAATTCCGGTGGACGTCCCGGCGGATTTCTAGGGATTAAGCAAGCGCATGGGTAT
>CAZKCO010000049.1:0-38042 GCA_964551335.1 uncultured Roseivirgaceae bacterium | reverse complement strand
TCGGTTGGTAATCATCTATTTTTCAAAGTCTGCGGGAAAAGGAAATGCGTAAGTCTCTTTGATAATGGCGAATCTTCCGGGGTTCAGGTAGGCCAGCAGCGGAGCGCGGAACAGTCGGTCCTGGTCTTCGTTTTCGGAAATCCGAAGGGCCCGTTCATCCACCTGGGCCGCCACAATCTGCCCGGTGATAAGGCTGTTAGCACCAAAGCCGTCAATAATGCGGGTAAGCTCACACTCCAGAAACAGGTAGCTATCTTTCAGGAATATTCCCTCTACCACCTGGGCTGGAATGGTAGGAAGCTCCTGCAACACCGGTTTGCTTCCTCTAGGTCCGTCATTAAGCCGGGGGCTGGCCGTCAGGCTGGTAATTACGGTTTGGTCGGGCCAGGGGAAACTTACCGTGAAAACCTTTTCGGTTTTACAGTTCCAGTAGGTGCTGTGCCGGGGGGTACAAATAAATCCGAAGTGGTTGTCCCAGCCCAGCGGGCTTACCATGTGCTTAGGGGCTAAGTCGTAACTATCACCTTCCCGGGTACCGATGACCACCAGTGCGTGTACGGTAAAAAAGTGTTCCCAAATGGGGTGCTCGGTATCTAGCGATACCAGATTATCCGAAGGATCGATGTTCATAATGGTTAACGTTGAATCTCATGTTAACGGATATTTCTGCCGAAAGCAATGATCGAGATCATGGATGCCGGAATTATCCGGCTAGGGTAGGGGAAAGTGAAAATTATTGATTAGATTCGGCTAAGTCACCCGAGGCTTTTTTGGATTATTCTCAACCTGATACCTACACGCTCAATGCACCTATCTAACCCTGGGATTCTCGGCGGTAGCCGTAAAATCTGGCTACTAATCTTCCTTATTTCATGTTACCCCGTGGTTGCCAGCTTCGCCCAAGATGCATCCACCAATGTATCTCCAGAAAAAAAAACTGTCATCCGGCTGAACGATGCTGGCACTCCTCCCGACTGGGCGCTAATGCAGCAACAGCTTATGCAAGCCTTGTATCCGGCAGCTACGGCTTTTATAGAAAAATACACCCACGAAGACGGCACGCTCAAATGGCGGGAAGAATGGCCGGGCATGGACGGTTCCGACGATGGGTACGAAGCTTTCTATAATTTTCCGCTGTACTATGCCCTGGGTGGTCCTAAGCCAATTGATAGCCTGTCGCGGATATTTTGGGATGCTATCACGGAGCAGTTTACCAAGTACGGTCAAGTGTACGATGAGTTTGACGCTGGCTACGACTGGATGCACCACGGCGAGTCCTACACCTATTTTTATTTCTTTGGGCTAGCTGACCCTACGGATAAAAAGATGCGCGACCGGGCTATCAAGTTTGCCGAGATGTACATGGATGACGGCACCGAAAAATCTAATTACGACGATGAGCATAAGATCATCCGGTCGCCACTCACCGGCAGCTTAGGCCCCCGCTTTGTGAACACCGCCGAAGACTGGGTGACCCACCGTCCAATTCTGGCCCACTATCCCTTGCCCTACGACGATATTCCGAACGTAGATAGCTCCAGTGCCTGGAACGACGATCAGAAGTTTCCTTATATCCTTCAAGCCATTAATGAGCGAATGATGAAGAACGATGTTCCGCTAAACCTGGCGTCTACCAGCATGATGGCCAATGCCTACATGTATACCCAGGATGAACGCTACAAAAATTGGGTGACCGAATACGTGGAAGCCTGGATGCAGCGGGTGGAAGACAACGGTGGGGTGATCCCCGATAACGTAGGCCACCGCGGAAAGATCGGAGAGAACACCGGCGGAAAGTGGTGGGGCGGCTACTACGGCTGGCGCTGGCCCCACGGACTACCTAACCAGATGGAAGCTACCACCATCGGAGCCAGTAACGCCTACCTGCTCACTGGCGACTCTTCCTACCTGGAACTACCGTACTCCGTCATCCGGGCGGTATCCGATCAGGCGAAGGTAGAAGACGGACTAACGCTGGTACCCTACCGCTACGATGACCGGGGTTGGTACGATTACCGGCCCATGCGACCCAAGTACCCTACCCATCTATGGTTTTACTCCCGCGCCCAGGAGGATTGGGAACGGGTAAAAATGCTGACTGATTCTACCAAATGGCAGCAGCTTCAGTACCGTAAAGGTAAAGGGGATTCCGAGAATACCGCCGCCTGGCTGGGCTACCTGGAAGGGGTTAATCCTACCTACCCCATGGATATTCTGCACGCCACTTATCAGGAGATGCAACGACGCTTGGAAGAGATCCGGGAGGATGATTCTACTCCCGACGATCAGGATGTACACCACTGGCTGGAACGCAATCCGGTGGTGCTGGAAGGGCTGGTGCAAACGATGCTGGGAGCTCCCAATCATATCTACCACGGCGGATTGCTACACAGTAGTCTGCGCTACTTTGATCCCGATAATGAGCGGCCCGGTATCCCGGAAGATGTGGCCGCCCTGGTCCGGCAGGTAAATCCGGGAGGAGTATCTTTACAACTGGTGAATCTGCATCCTACCCAAACCAAACGGGTGGTGGTACAGGGCGGCATGTTTGGGGAGCACCAGATCACCCGGGTGCGGCAGGTGATTCACTACCCCTACCAGTTTAATACTATCGATCATAAGTACATGACCGTAGAACTGGCTCCGGGCGCAGTGGGCCAGATTGAGATCGGGTTAGATCGCTTCGCGAACGATCCTAGTTACGCCTTCCCCTGGCACGGCAACGAAGTGCCGGTGGTAGGTATGAAGTAGCAACCACGGTTTACTGGGACAATCACAAACGGTATACCTTCTTAGCGTTATCGGCGAAGATAGCGGTGAGCTCCGAGTGGTTTAAGCCAACCAGTGTTTCATCCAGCACCTGCATCCAGCGGCTAAAAGAACCGGCCCGGGTGAGCACCGGCCAGTCACTACCAAACATTACCCGATCGGTGCCGAAGTACTCCAGCGGTGCTTGAATGTAGGGCTTTAGGTGAGTAGTGTTGATTTGGTTGGGATGGCAGCGGGTGAGCAACCCGGATAGTTTGCAGTGGACATTTGGCCGCTCGGCTAGTTGCTGCATACCGGTTTTCCAGGCAGCTAGCTCCCCGTTCTTCACATCGGGCAACCCCAGGTGGTTGAGCACAAAAACCAGATCGGGGTGCTGGTCAATTAAAGGTAAATAATCGGCTGCGCTGCTCGCGCTTACGTGGATGTCCAAACTTAATTTGTGTTCGGTCAATAACTTCAACCCCTCCCGGTAATGGGGCGATTGAATCTGCTCCTGCGTTTTGCCCATGCTACGAATGCCTCGAACCAAGGGGTAAGATACCAGTTGGTCCAGCTCCGCCTGGGCCGACTGACCTTTATCAACCGGGAAGTAAGCCACCATGCCGCCGATCCAAGCGTGTTGCTCGGCCAGCTGCTGTACCCATTCTACCTCAGCCCGGTACTGTTGGGGCGCTCGGCCACTTTCTACAAACACAATCTTTTCTACCGGATGGCCCTGGGTGGCTTGCTGATAATCGCTAACCGTAAAATCCCGGCTTAGGGGTGACTCCTTGTTTTCAAGCCAGGGATACTCCAGCCGATCTAGCTCCCAAAAGTGCACGTGGGTGTCTACGATTGGCACTTCTTCTTTCCACCGCAGGCCGAATAGGGTAGGGGCAGCCAGTGTACTTGCTCCGAACTGAGCACTTTTTTGCAGAAATTTTCTTCGATTGGGCATAGCAGGAGTAAAAAAGATATTATCTTGAATCTAGTGATTTTTCTCAGAAAACTAGTACCACACTTACGTTGGATTTTGCTTAGCCGGTCGTTAGCTGGTAGCGGAGTAATATTTCTGCTGTTTGCCCTGAGTGGCTGTCAGCAGTCCGTCGAACCTACCGTACTAATTCTGCACCCGGAACAGGCATCGTTACCGGAGGCTTGGAAAGAACTCCCCAGCGACTATCCTCATACGTTACTGCTTACTTCCGATCTGGCTTATCTGGACGAGGATAGTGTAGAGCGGGCGAGTGCTATCGTCTTTTATCAAATATCAGCCGACAAGCTAACCGCTCAGCAGCAGCGGGTGGTGGAACGCTACGTCAGCCGCGGGGGAAATGTGGTGATGGGGGATGTCTCAATGCGTTATCAACGAAAATGGCCACTACTGGAAAAACTGATGGGGCAGGAGGGTAAAGCCGATAATCCTACCCATCAACTAGTTAAACATGCAACGGATGGAGCTACTATTTCCTTCGGAAGGGGAACGATGCGGCTAGTGCCTTCGAACGAAATCAGTTCGCAACTGAAGTTTTCGGAATTGCTCGAGACAATTGTTGTACATCCTGCTAGTTTTACATCATCCAATCTCGCTGCCTATCCGGAAGTGGATCGGGTTTCGCAGACTACGCTGGTTCGTGACCTTAACGAGCCGATTGAAATGGAGGTACTGCCCAACCGGGATATTTTATTGATAGAGCGGGGAGGGGCAATCAAGTACTACGACCATCAGTTGGATAGTATCCGCACCATCGCTACACTCAACGTAAACCGCACCCAATCCAACGGGCTAAACGGGCTGGCTATCTATCCTGACTTTCGGAAGCACCCCTGGGTGTTTTTATCCTATACCCCCGCCGAGGCTCCCTACCAGTACATTTCCCGCTTCTATCTGGCGGCTGATAGTCTGATCTTACCCTCGGAAAAAATAGTGATGAAAATTCCCATTAACCCCCGGGAGGGAAATCACGCGTCTAACGCGCTGGAATTTGACGCTTCGGGAAATCTGTACATCGGCTTTGGCGACTATACCGCTCAGCCCGAAGGCTACGCTCCTATCGACGAGCGACCCGGTCAGGCGGGAAGGGATGCTCAGCGCACCGCCGCTAATTCCAATAGCTATCTGGGCAAGATTCTGAGAATCCACCCGGAGGAAGACGGAAGCTACTCCATTCCCGACGGAAATCTGTTTCCCAAGAATGGGGCGATGGCTAAGCCGGAGATCTACGTGATGGGTTGCCGCAATCCCTACCGCTTTTCGGTTGATCCTCAAACTAACGTGTTGTTCTTCGGTGATGTGGGGCCGGACGCTACCTTGACCAGCGAACGGGGCAGTATGGGTTACGATGAAATTAATGTAGCCCGCACGGCTGGTTACTACGGTTGGCCCTACGCCCTGGCGCAGAACATCCCCTATCCCGATTTTAATTTCGCTACCTCCCAGCCTGGGGCTTTATTTAATCCGTCAGCACCGATAAACGATTCGCCTAATAATACCGGAGCGGTAGAATTACCCCCGGCTACTCCGGCGATTATGTGGTATCCGCGGCAGTCTACCTACGAGTTTCCCTACCTGGGACAGGGCGGACTAAATATTATGGTGGGGCCGGTGTACCGTAGCCAGCAGTATCCTTTTTCTCATGAGCGACTGCCCGATTACTACGACGGTAAACTGATTTTTTATGATTGGGTGCGCGGCTGGATAAATGCCGCTACGCTGGACGAAAACCAGCAGATTGTGGCGGTAGAACCTTTACTGGATTCGCTAAAGTTTCCCCGTCCCATTGATGTACGGCTAGGTCCGGAGGGAGCACTGTATGTACTGTCCTACGGCTCCCATTCTTACGCCCGCAGCGAAGATGCTAGCGTCACCCGGATTTCCTACCCCCAAGGCAACCGAAAACCGGTGGCTAAACTGCAAGCATCTGCCACCACCGGAGCCACGCCGCTGTCGGTGGTGCTTTCGGGAGAAGAGTCTTACGATGAGGACTTGGGCGATGAGCTTACCTACGAGTGGATTATTGAGGATACCCCGTATACCGGAGCTCAGATTGAACACCGCTTTGAGCGGGTAGGAATCTATCCGATTACCCTTAGGGTGCAGGATAGCCAGGGCGCTACCGCCGAGCAAACCAGTGAAATTGTGGTAGGAAATACCGCTCCGGCTATTTATATCCGTACCGCCAATAACCGCTCTTTCTACTGGGAAGATGATACCCTGCACTACCGGGTTGAGTTGGAAGATGCCGAAGACGGTAGCTTGGCCGATGGTACGTTGGATGAAGACCAAGTATCGGTACGGTGGTCGTATACCGCGACACCTATCACCGCCGGGCAAAACGCCAACGTGCACATGATAGCTTCGGGTAAGCAACTGGTAACCGAAAACGGCTGTGTAGCCTGCCACGCTACCGATATCCGCTCGTTGGGTCCTTCTTACGCTGAGGTAGCCCAACGCTATGCCCGCGATGCTAATGCGGTAGACCGTCTTTCCGAAATAATTATTCAGGGGGGTAGTGGGCAGTGGAATATGAACCGGCAGATGCCCGCTCATCCGTTTATTGAGAAAGACGCCGCCGAAACGATGGTAAACTATATTCTCTCTCTAACCAAGCCCCAAACTACCCAGCAGCCGGTAGGCGTAGCGGGTGCTCTGGCGTTTGATCAGCACCGGGAGGCCGGTGGGAAGTACGAGTTAAACGTATCTTATCAGGATGGGGGCGGAGCGGTACAGGTACCCATCCGCCGTAGCCAGCAGCTAACCTTTGTATCCGCCCGATTATCTCCGGCCAGTGCCGATCAATGGTCGGGCGTAGTGTTGCGCAACAGCGGCCAGGCTCTGATTAGAGAAACCCCGGCTCATCTTACCTTCCGGCAGTTAGACCTGAGCGGAATAACGTCGGTAAGCATGGAGCTAAGCTCGCCGGTAGCCGGACGGGTAGAAGTGCGTTTGGATGGCCCGGAGGGAGAGTTGATCGGCCAGGCCAGTTTACCCGCAGCACCCACTCCGCAGACGATTGATGTGAGCATCGGTAATCTTCCAGGCTTTCACGATGTTTGTTTCGTATTTCACGGCCAAACGCTCGCCAGCCAACCTCCACCTCCTACATTCTTCGAGATAGAGTCATTCTTCTTCTCCCGAGAATCTTCCGAAAGAGAAACTGTTTCTCGCCGATAGCTACCGCTCAGGGTAGTGTTCTGAAAGGGCACTACCGTGTACCTATGAATTGAGGGACTTAGTCCGAGACGCGTAGTCCCGAAGCCCCAGCCCAAGAGTAATACTATTTCTTTCTAGCCATGTTCCATAAAAAGTATATTATCCCCGGATGAGCAGTGTGAATTCCGGGGTTTCCTGCATAGATAGGACGGAGACCCCGCGTGGCGTCCACCGGAATTCGTTACCACTCATCCGGGGAGAGTGACTTTTGTCTATGGAATATGATTGGTATGAATTTGTATAAATTCGTACATTTTCTAAGTTGACAAGTACAGATACGATAGAAAACCATCGATTAAGATTGAGTGCTACTATGCCGGGACTACGCGTCTCGGACTAAGTCCCTCATATCATTAGTAGTTTGAAGTGTCCTTTCAGAACACTCCAAACAGCGAGGTTGCTTTAGCTCAGGTTAATTTTCTATCTTGAAAAAAAAACTATGAAGACATTTTGGGATTATTTTCTGATCTATGGCTCGGCCGCTGTCTTATTGCTAGCCTTAGCAACGGTCATGCTGGCCAGTGACAGCTACTACTCGAGGATGGAAAGAGAATACCCTATTTTAACCCGACTGGATAGTCTGGACGGGGTGATTACCGATTTCGTAGTTCATCATAAACATACCTACATTCAGGTTGATTCTACTGTTCAGCGATTGATTGTGCCTACCAAAAACGAGCAGTACGAACCGGAGTATTTTTATAAGCTCATTAACCAAGCAGACTCAATTGTAAAAAAAGAGAACAGCAGAGATATTCTGCTGATTGCCGATGGAAAGTCGTATGTTTTTGAAATCAACGAAGATCATTATCGCTGATAATCCTTATGGAAATAATTTTGATAGTATATACTGCTCATGGTAGTGTTCCGAAAGGACATTTCAAAAAGCAAAAGTATGGCCGATTTCAGCCACTTACATTACTTGTCCAGTTTTTATAGTAGCCTTACGAACATTTTTAAGCTGTTAGTTTTTTACCTGTCCCAAAGACTAGGTATCTAAAGCTCTACCGAAATACGATGACCAGAAAGATACCACTCTTTCCAAAATTTTAATTATTGGTTCCGAGCTACCATCTTTAAAGTCAACATACAAAATTGATACATCAAACTCTAAACTAAACTCCATACTAAAGACTCCTTCGTGAAGATGGGTACCAGAAACGTCGGATTTCGGTCGACTAACAGTAAGATGTTTTCCGCCTGTGATAAGATCATGCATAACATTTAGGTCATTACATTGGAGAGAAAAAGCTGTCCTCATGGAACCTAGATCTGGATAGTTTACACTTTCTCTTTCTTTGTAAACCCAATCCGTTAAATGCCAAGCAGACATTGCACAATCGACAACCTTATAAGTAGATAAGGGGTCATTTTGGAAAGCTTTGTGATCCTCTATCAGCTTTAAGAACAAGTCTTCTGAGGATTTTAATAGCCCTGAGCTCATAACAATTCGCTTAAGTCTTTAAGAGATAAAATATCATTTTATCGATATTTACCGATAAATTTTTTATAAACACTTTATACTATTTAGTATTGGCGAAAACATCCTTCTCCATTTCTGATTATGTCTAATCGTAGCATAAACAGATAAATAAAACATTAACCAATTTCCCCGGATGAGGCTCTGCGAATTCCGGGGTCTCCAGCATGAGATGCCGAAATAAATCCGGCAAGAATATGTCGAGCTAATTTGAACAACGTGTGTAATTCGCTAACAACCCGTCATGCGCACTGTCAATTTAATCTTTTCATCTGTCGTTTGAAACAAGCTCTGACCGATATTCATCCTTAACAAGGCCGATCTTAGCGAAGGGAATATCCTCGAAGCCCGCCAGGCTATCGGCTACGTTGATGTTTTCTTTGAAGCGGAAATCCAGGGAGTCTTCGTTCACAAACCAGGAATTATCATCCGGCTCAACCACCAGATTATTTTGGATATCGCTTTGCTGCTGCACAATCTCGGCCAGGTTCATGGGCGGGCTATCGTAGATGAGGTTGTTTTCAATGATACTACCGCTGGGGATGCCGGGGTCGCCCTCCAGGATGTTAACCAACTGGGGGTAACGGCTGGCCCAGGGTTCTTCGGTGTAGGGCACCTGCCGCAGCCGGACGTAGAGCGTTCCGTGTTCCTCGTCCATGGTTCCGGCAAACCAAGGGTCGCGGCGGTAAGCTCGGTCATCGTAGCGGATAGATTCTTTTCCCCGGATGATCAGGTTATTGGTAATCCGGTGGTCGCGGCCGCCGCCGATATGGAACGCTCGCCATACGCTGTAGAACACGTTGCCGTGGGCTACCACGCTGCTCATGGCATCGTCCAAATAGATACCGAATACGCCTACCTGCCCCTCGATACCGCCTACGTGGTGAATGAAATTATATTTGAGCTGGTTGCCCCGGTAAGTCCAGTCGCGGCCGGTGTAAATCGCCCCGGCATCATCCGCTTCCTGGCAAACGTGGTGGATCTCGTTGTACTCAATGGTATGGTCGTTGCCCCGGAACAGAATAGCTGCGTGGGGCGCGTCGTGAATGAGATTATGCGCCGCCCGGTTACCCACCCCATGAATCTGGATGGCCTCGGTATAGGTCTTCCGAATGCGGGAGTAGTGGTGAATGTGGTTGTTTTCCGCGTAATTATTCCCCGCTTCTAAGGTAAGCCGATTGCCCCCCTGCAGCAGTATGCCACCCGAGCCGGTATCGTAAATATCGCAGCTAACCACCCCGTTGTTCCTGCCGCCTTCGGTAGCAAGATCGTCTTCGGCCGTTTCCTGACCGATCACTACTCCCTTCTGGCTCAACCGCCGAAATGTGCACCCGGCAATGAGATTGTTTTCTCCTCCGGTCACCTGTACGCCGTGGCCCCGGGCGACTTCAAAAGTGATATTCTCAATAGTGACGTTAGCCGCCTCGTTAAGTACCATCAAGGGTTCTTCTAGCAGTGAGATTTGAATGCTGGCGTCCGCTAGTGAAGCAGGTGGGTAGAAGTACAGAATGTTGGTGCCCCGGTCCAGGTACCATTCGCCGGGCTGATCCAGTTCCTCCAGCAAGTTAAACACATAGAAACGCTGATCTTCCCGTACAGAATACCAACTGGCGTGTTCGCTGGTGATTTGCTGCTTCACCGTATCTACCCCGGCAATGCGGACGATGCCGTCGGCCCAGTCCCAGTACCAGTAGCCGAACATCCAGGCGTCATCCGCACTCGCCCAGCGCTTAAGTTGTGGGTCATCGTAGCCAATGGTGAATCCTCGCCAGGGATCGTCCCGATCCTCCGGCGGAACGTAGTCGGGAGCAGAAGGTGGAATGTCCGGCTGATACGAGCGGGGATTGCTACCGGGGTCCACCACCGATGAAACGCGGGTGTAGCCGGTATTGGGCCAGCGGGCCAGCGTCATGGCTTCCCCGTTGAAGAAGAGCTCAGGAGGCGGTACTACTTTGGGTAATCCCATACCGGCCTGCTGGATTGGATCGACGTTGTCTACCCCGATTTCACTTAACTCAATTTGCTGAACGTGATCCCGGCTTTCGGCGGGTAATCGTTGGAGAATAGCGGGAGCGGATACTTGTTCAAACTGCTCGGCTGGTAAGGTACGACCGCCGTGGATTACCACTTCTTCATCGGCGTAGGCTCGAATACTGAGCAGCACCGTACTTAGGTTTTCTCCAATAAGCACGGACTCTTGCAGCGGGTAAGCCCCTTCTCTTAGGTAAATAGTAAAACCCTCTTCCGGTGAGGGCGTCTGCGCCTGAATCACCTCCAGGGCCTGGGCTAGCGTAGCCAGGGGCTGATCGATAGTACCAGAGTTTTCATCATTACCTTGGGGTGAGATGAAAAATTCATTGGAAGGCTGCTCGCAGGCTAGTAGTATTACCGCGAGAAGGCCAAGCAGTAGTCGCTGAGGATGATAGGTGAAGCATTTCATGGTCAGATGTTTTTGCTGTTGACAATAGTTTCTGGTAGGTGGATAAAAGCTTTTTGGCACCTCCCCGGATGAGCGGTAGCGCTCGGCGCCCGACGAATTCCGGGGTATCCCGCTTGCTAAGGAGGAGACCCCGTCGGGGCGCCGACCGGAATAAATCCGGGGAAACTCCGAATTTATCTATTGTAGTACTAAAGCTAGCGTACCGGGATCTTTCCCTGATGCCAGGGGAAGGCATAAGACGGTTGATTTACAAATCGTTGCAATCCTATTTCCAGAGTGATGGAGTTACCCGGAGGAAGCTCTACCGTAAAGTACTGATCATCTACCGGCGTAGCTGACGTACCACCGTCTCCTCGTACTTCGGTAAAAGCGTGTTCGCCGAAGGCTCCGGCCTGCACAACCAACTTTTGGGTTTCGGTCACGCTGAGGTTCACCAGTTCCAGGGTCAGGCTTTCGGCTTGCAGATCAGTTACCAGCGCGGCTACTCCTTCGGGCAACCCGGGCCTGAGGTTTACCGCATCGAAGTAGCGGACGGTAGCTCGGAGCAACCCACCAAAGTAGATACTCTGGGGAGCGCCCATAGTGGTTTGCACCAGCGCCTTGGTCAGCACCGGATTATTCGGATGTAGATCATCACCCTGAATTTCGGTAACATCTCGTTCATCCTGCTGCATAAATTTCATTCGTCGTACTACCTCCTGATAATCGGCTTTAAGGGCTTCATAGGGCCAGTCGGGGTTTTTTCCGGCGTAGTAACGCAGACGGGCGTACTCGCTCTTGCCCAGGCTGCGGTCGGTCATGCTCATTTCCTGATCCACGTCGAACGCTTCGCTTTTCTCCCAGGTCATGGTATCCCGTTCAATCAGGGTGTTTTGTCCCCACATGCCTTCGTCGGAAAGTGGTCGGAACCGGCTGCCTTCCATGAGTTTTTCCACCATCTGCCAGTCGTCTTCCGCCATAGAGGCGTGCCAGAGGTGAGCCAGGTCGCGCACCATCATGGGACGGTAGCTGAACCAGCCCTCTTTTCCGTGCCGGAACGGAACCAACAGTTGCCCGTCGGCTGTAGTGCGACTCCTTTCCATAAGCCCCCGTAGCTGTGAGCGGGGAAGCTCCAGGTATTTGGGATCGCCCGAAAGCATATAGGCACATTCGCTGGCGGCCGACATAGAGGCAAACATCATCATCAGTCCGTAGCGGCCGTGCCAGCCGTAGAGCCCGCCCCACCACTGCCCGTTGCGGTACTCGCCAATCTGGCCGCTTTGCCCGATGTTATCCGGCAGCAGTCCGTCGTTTTCTTCCACCCGCTGCAGCCAGGCATCTACGTAGTCCAGCACCCAGTTTTTGTACTTCTCGTCCTGAGTGTACAGATAAGCATTGGTGATTAAACCTACTGAACCCAGATTGACCGGTACATCGGTGCGGGTGACGATGGAGTCGTACAGGGTTTGGATTTCGGCGGTTCGTTCCGGGGTATCGCTCCAGGTAGGTTCCAGTTCGGCCAGCACCGGATACAGAGAAGCGTGTCCGTAGCGAAGGTTGTACACTGCACTGGAGGAGGTGAGTGGGCCCTCACTACCGGTGAAGATTGACCGCATCAGCTTGAGCTCCGGGTTGAAATTCTGGGCGGCAGAATCTTCGTTTAGGTAAAACCCGGCAAAGCGGCGAGCCCGGCGCACGTTAGCCGGCAAGGTAGGATCGCTCAGCCCCAGGTGGTAGAACAGCGTCATCCCCTCGCTGATATGGAAGAAATCGTCGTGCCGGACAAACTCCTTGTACAGCCGATGGTGGTAGTTGATAGAATCGCGGTAGTAGGTGGTGTTGGTTCGAGTGATGGCATTGTAGGCGAGCAGTGCTTTTTGGTGCAGATACTCACTACCGCCAATGGCGTAGAGTTCGGGCCAGTTATAAAACATCTCGTACACATCGTCGTAGGGGCCTTCGCCGTAGATGGTACCGTCGTCCCGCATAAACCGCTCAACAAAATAGGGAGCGGCTTCTTCCATAGTACTGATCAACTGCCGCTGCATGATGGCCCAGCCGGGCGGAGGCCGTACCTCGGTAGCCCGGATTGTAGGTAGTTGGTTAACAAAATTCAGGTAGCTGCTATCCGCAGGCTGAGCCGTGAGTAGTTGTCTGCTGCCTAGGAAAATAATTAATAGCAACTGGCTAAGCAGAATTTTAGGGAGTGGGTGTAATAGCATAGGTAAATTGGCGAGGTTGTAGTTTAGGGAATTAGTTCGACGGTCGCCGGGTGATAGAATCCCAGGGTATTGGTTCAAAGTTGAGATTGGAGAGAATACTGTCGTCCGGATAAAACTGTCCGGCCTCAACGTCAATGTCGTCGGGTACCTGATCCAGTACATAGTTGTTCTCAATAGTTACCCGTGAGGTGTCTACTTCATCGGTCAGGTTAAGCCATTGTCCTCCGTAGCTGATATTTCGGCGAATGATATTGCCGTCGGGCATAGCCGGATTTTCGCGTTCCAGTATACCGGCCAGCTGGGGATACTGATTGCGGTAAGGAGGTTGATCGTAGCTGACAGCTTGAAGTTTTTCGTACATCTGCCAGCTACCGTCGGGCTGGATGTACTTGCTGGCCCAGCCCACCCCGCGAGCGTCCAGGTGTACTGAGGGGGCGCAGTCAATGAAAATGTTATTCTCTACGATATTATCGTGCCCTCCGCCAATAAAGGCCGACCGCCCCGACTGGTAGAATACGTTCCCGTAAATATGCGTGCCGCTGGCTGCGTCATCCAGATACACCGCCATCACGCCGTGCAGCCCCGGTCCGTGCAGGTGGTGGAAGTAATTGTACCGCACCACGTTACCGCGCTGAGTCCAGTCGCGCCCGATGTAAAAAGCCCCTACGTCGCCGGTTTCCTGGGCAATATCGTGCACTTCGTTGTACTCCAGTAGATTTTCGTTACCGGAGAAGAGTACTCCGGTATGCGGGGCATCGTGAATGTAGTTATGGGCAAGGCGGTTACCCACTCCGTTGAGCTTGACCGCCGCCCGGTAGGTTTTATTGATTCGGCTGTAGTGATGAATGTGATTGTTTACTACGTAGTGCTGGGCACTGGTCAGCGTCTTACGGTCACCTCCCGCTACGGAGATGCCACCATCTCCCACATTATAGATAGTACAGCCGCTAATGCCGTGCTGCTGCCCTCCGTTAACGGTAATGGCCTGCGAACCCAGGTTGCGAATGGTACAGTTGGCAATTACGTTACTTTGCCCTCCTTCAATTTGAATGGCTTCCCCCCGGCTTCCTTCCAGGATAAATCCTTCTATCCGGACGTTTGCGGTTTCATCCAGACGGATCATCGGTTCTTCCAGAATTGACACGTAGGCAGTACTGCTTTCTATTGCAGCCGGGGGCCAGAAATACAGGATACCGGTTTCCCGGTTGAGGTAGTACTCGCCAGGGCTATCCAGTTCTTCCAAAATATTGAGGGCATAGTACTTCTGATCTTGGGTGTAGCCGTATACTCCGTGCGGTTCAGTGAGTACGAACTCCTTAGCTGCCGGGTCGATGCGATCTACTTTCACGTAGGAGTCGGCCCAGTCGTGGGTCCAGTAGCCGTGCAGCCATACGTCTTCGGCCGATTGCCACCCGTCAGGTCTTTCCCCCTCGTACACAAACTTTCCGTAGTGCCGCCCTACCGGAACTCCGAACCGGGATACCCGATCGCTACCTTCGTTAATCAGCTCTTCGCCCTGCTGAGGGACCGACGCAATACGCAGCCACTCGCCCGGGTTGGGGTAGCGGGCTAGCGTCATCGGCTCACCTGCAAAGAACAGCTCCAGAGCCGCCGGCTGCATATCGCGACTGAAGCCCGTAGGTTTTATCGTCCCAAAATCAGTTATTCTCTGAGCTTTGAGGTCGGTCTGGTAAATATTGGAGTGAAACTCGGCAGGTATGCGGCTTTTGGCATCTTCGTTCTTAATTGGCTCAAACCCTTCAATCACCTGTCCCCCGATCAATCGTACTTCTTCGTCGGGGTACGACCGGTAGGTGATAGGGGCAGCAGCGCTTCCCGAATCAGCAGCGGTAAGCTGGAAGGTGGATTCGATGGGATAAGTACCCGCTCGAAAGTATACGATGATGGGCTGCTCATCCCCCGTGGCCTGTTGCTTCACTTCCCGGATGGCCTGACGGGCTCGTTCCCAACTGCCGAAGGGGGCTTCCTGTGAGCCGTTGTTACCATCATCGCCTTCAGGGGAAATGTAGAATTCATATTTCTGCGGTTGGGCGCAAGCAATTAGAAAGGCAAGGAGTAGGAAAAAAAGCGAAGTGGGTACAGCCAGTTGCTTCATTGGTTAGGCAGTTGGAAAAAATAGGTTGTCATAAGCGAGCTAGCGGCAGAAGATAAAGATTATTCTATTTGTATACCAATACTTTAGCTGGAAAATGTGGCGGATTGCTTCAGAACTCTAAAAAATCTCAAATCAGGCGTTAATGAGAAATGGAGGTGCTCCCAATCCTATCAGATTTTTGTAAATTAGGCAGGTATACTAAACTTCTAACAACCTGAAACCAATGACCAAAACTACCCGAAGAGCCTTTCTGGGAAGTAGTGCTGCCCTGACGGCCGGTTTGCCCTATCTCGCTTCCGGCCAGACTCCCACTTCAGCAATTTCTAAAAAGAAACAGAGCACTAAAACCAATCCGCTAGCCGGTATTGAGCGGGAGAATGTAACCATTACCGACGTGAAAGTAACGCTGCTTTCCTTTAAGCTGCCCAAAGATCAACAGTGGGTTAGCGCTACCTTTCTGGTGCCCAAAACTGATGCTTTTCTGGTGGAGGTTTTTACCGATCAGGGCGTAGTAGGTATCGGGGAGTCCAGTCCCTACCGGGGGATGGAGCGGATGAAGAAGTACGTAGAAGAGATTATCAAACCGAACATTGTGGGTAAGAATCCTTTCGACGTGGAACTGCTCACCGCCAGTGAGGAAGCGGCCTGGGCCGGAGTAGACGTGGCCCTCTGGGATATTATCGGGAAGGTGAAAAACCAACCGGTATACCAACTGCTGGCTTCGGGGGAGACTGATACCCACATCCGAATGTACGCCAGTGGGGGAGTGCAGTACGCCTGGTACGATAACCCGGAGCAGTTGCTGGATGAAGCCCTGATGCACAAGGAAAAAGGCTACACCGCTTTTAAGTACCGGCTGGGTACCGACTGGAAGTCGGATAATGTTACCGTGGATAAATTTGTGCCGCTACTGGAAAAGCTCCGCCAAGCGGTAGGCGAAGACTTTGACCTGATGCAGGAACATAACATGCGCCTGACCCTGGAAGAGAACCTGGAAATGGCACCGGCACTGGAAGCGAACAATATTCTCTGGCTGGAAGAACCCCTGAAGCAGAACGATCCCGAAGCTGTTGAGAAACACTTGCAACTGAAAAATGAACTGGATACGGTGATGATCTCCGGGGGTGAGAATTTCAACACCCGAACTCAATTCAAGCCCTACATCGATCGGGATGCTTTTGATATCGTACAGAACGACGTGAACCAGACCGGCCTGACCGAAAGCTGGTACATCGCCCATATGGCGCACTTGAGCGACAAGTATTGTGTACCGCACAACTGGCACGGCGGCCTGACTACGATGGCCAATGCTCACTTGGTGGCCGCTATTCCCAACCGGCTGATGTTGGAGCTAAACCAGACCTACAATCCCTTTAAGGAAGAAATTTTTAAAGATCCGCTGGTGGTGAAAGACGGCTATCTGGATGTACCCGACCGACCGGGCTATGGGATGGAGCTGATTGATGATGTAGCAAAGAAGTATCCGTACTTCGAAGGCGGCTGGGCCATCACCAATCCTAATTTGTCTAATTAGGGGCGGTTGTTGGAAAGAGTGATTAGTTCGGAAGTATTGGGTAGTCTAAAGCCCAGTAGCCTAGCCTGATTGCGCCCGGCTAACAGCAGCGTATTACCGGAAACCGACTGAATTCGGTGCAGGGTGCGAACGTCGCCCGGGGCGAAAAAGCCGCTTTGCGAAAATGTAAGCGGACGAAAGTTCCGTTGGCCATCTCCTAGCAAACATAACCCAATACCAGCGTCGTTGCGAGCGGTTTCTACTTCCCAGCCGTAGTGGTTACCCGCTACGATCAGGTCGGGCTGACCGTCCTGATTCACGTCTTCCACCACCGCAGCGTTGATCGCTGAGATTTGAGCTGCTTTCGGTAGTGGCACAAAGGTAAAGGAAGAGCCGCCCTCATTGTACAGCACTCCGGAGGCGAAGAGCGCAGCCTGATATTGTCGTACACTATCTCCTGAAGATACGCTTAGTAGCTCGTTGGCGGTAGCCTGAGCGTAGGAGTGGTAATTGGTAAACCGGCGCTTCCAGGTGGGTATCTGAGCCAGTAGTTTATCCCGACCGGCCACCGGATACCGTTTATCTCCCTCCCGGTACGTCAAGATCGCTTCGGGAGTGCCGTTCTGGTCAAAGTCACTGGCAAAAATTTCCAGGGGCGCTCTTTGCCCGCTCGTAAGCCAGGTATTTAGGCCCTCATTCCCAACCACAAAATCAAGGTCACCGTCCTGATCCAGATCGGCCTGAGTGATAGAATTCCACCACCCCGAAGAGGCTATCTCATTGCCTAACGAATCCCGGATACTCAAAGGAGTGCCTGGGCCTAGCTGACCATGGTCGTTCGGCCAAACCATAATCGACATCCAGTGCCCAACTACTACCAGATCGTCATCCGAATCCCCGTCGGTATCAGCCCAGACGGCATCGGTAACTGCCCCCGGCACGGTTAGTTCTACCGGACTGAACTTGCCCCGTTCATTGACTAACAAGAAGGAAGGTGATGGAAGAGGATACATTCCTGGCCAGTTACCAACCCCTACGAACAGATCAATATCCCCGTCTTGATCAAAATCAGCCGCGGCAACGCAGCTTCCGTTCGTTCGCATATTGGGCAAAGCTGACGGGGAGAAATTACCCTGACCGTCGTTAGTGTACAACCGATCTTTCAGTAATGCTGATCCTGCTTCTAATTCGTAGCCGCCGCTCACCACGTATAAATCCAAGTCCTCGTCCCGATCAACATCTACCAGCAAAGCAGCCGCGTCTTCGTACTGCTTATCTGCCGCCAAGGCGTAAGAGGGAAGCGAAGTAAAGGAACCGCCAGCCTGCTGAATGAAGAACTCACTGGCGTAGCCCGCTCCATTACCCATGAAGACATCCACGAGCTGATCGCCGTTAATATCACCTACCGCCATGGTGGGGCCATTATCGGAAAGGGTAAAGGGCAGTAGCGGCTCGCGGTCAAAGTCATCCGTAGCCCGCTCCTGATGGGTGAAAGCAAACGGTTCAGCCGACTGAAGAAACGATGCAACTGCTGGTTGTTCGGAAAGGTCAGAAGCTGGTTGACTATCTTGTTGGTTTAAGGTGATTTTCTGATCGGCTTTTACATTCGTAAGCGTCTGGATAGCCCCGTTGGGCCAGCGTACCTCTAGCTTATCGATCTGTGGCTGCTCGCCCAGACCGAAGTGTAGTATCGGAGCTACCGACGACTGAAATCCCCGGCTGAGCGTTAGCTCCTGAAACTGTTTTTCGCTTGCGTGCCAGATGGTGACTTTAGCGCCTACTCCGAAGTGATTGTCTTCCTGCCCCCGCAATGCTAACTGCAGGAAATGTTGGCCTTGCGTTTGATTCTCGTAGATGATAGCCGGGTCGTCCAGATTGTTGAGCAACAGATCCAGATCGCCATCGTTATCCAGGTCGCCGTAAGCGGCGCCGTTGGTGAAGCCCGAAAAATTAATGCCCCAGCGGGAGGATACATCGGTAAACCCTAATTGCTGATTATTTCGGTAGGTATAGTTTTGCAGACGGGCTACCGGAAACTGCTCCTGTACCTCGAGAAAAGAGGGCGGTGATGGCTGCTCCTGAATACGGGTCCAGGCATCTTTGTTCTGAATATCCCGCCGGATACCGTTAGTAATTAACAAATCCTTCCAGCCGTCATTATCCAGGTCGGCCAGGAGGGTAGACCAGCTCCAGTCGGTATCGGAGATGCCCGCCATCTGCCCTAACTCACTGAATACCGGAATGCCTTCGGCAGTTACTCCCCGGTGAAGCTGTAAAGTGTTTTGCATGTACTGGTAGTGGTACCCTTCCTTCAGCATGCGGGAGAATTTGTGCCGGGTCATGCCCACCATATTAGCCTGGTAGCGGTAGTGATCTTTCGCCCGCATGTCGGCCACCACTATATCCGGTAAGCCATCGTTGTTGTAGTCGGCAATATCGGAACCCATGCTGGAGAAAGAAGTGTGACCAATGCTTTGCGACAGGCATTCTTTGAAGGTTCCGTCCTGCTGGTTCAAATACAGAAAATCGGGCTCGAAAAAATCGCTGGCCGCGTAGATATCGGGATAGCCATCGTCGTTCAGGTCGCTCACTGTAGCGCTCAGTCCAAAGGCGAATCGCTGGATACCGGCAGTCTGGCTTACATTGGTAAAATGGCTGCCGTCGTTGCGGTAGAGCTGGTCGGCCTCTGCCGGTTCGGGAGTGTACTTGCTCTTGAAAATCTCTTCCTGATTGAAGTTGAATTTTATCGAGTGGTTGACCAGATACAAATCCAGGTCTCCGTCTAGGTCATAGTCGAAGAATGTGGCCTGGGTGGAGTAGCCATTGTCGTTGACTCCCCACTGGCGGGCCTGTTCTTCAAAGGTGAAATTGCCTTGATTAATGTACAGAAGATTATGTCGGAACCCCCGGTCACCGGAGCGACACACGTAGATGTCCAGATAGCCATCGTTGTTCACGTCGGCCATCGTAACTCCGGTGGTCCACAGGTTTTGCTTTTGTATACCAGCCGGGCGGGTAAGGTCAGTAAACCGTAGATTACCCTGATTTCGGTAGAGGCGGTCACCCGCCATATTGCCGGTGAGATATACATCTGTGAGGCCATCGTTGTCCAGATCGCCCAGGGCCACTCCGCCACCGTTGTAGAGGTAAGGGTAGCTCAAAAAATTCAGCCGGTTGCTCTCTTCAATGCTATTGATAAAGTCCAGCGCCGGAATGGTATCACCCGCTTCAACAGTAAATACGGGTCTGAATAAGGCGGAGGAAGTAGTGCCCTCACTGCCGGTCTGATCACGACACGACCAGACCAGCAGTGGAGCAACAATCCAGATGGCTAACTTTTTCCATTCCCCAGTCAATTCCATACCCACCAAGTTAACGATAATTCGGACGGACGCAACTACTCAGGATACTGAGTCAGATTAGGGTTTAAGTCCAGTTCCTCCTGCGGGATAGGAAAATACTCGTGTACCCCGGTTTGCCACCCGAGCGGCCCCAGCACCTCAGCGGCCCGGTTTTGCCGTTTTAAATCAAAGAAGCGATGTCCCTCAAATACCAGCTCAATTCGGCGCTCATGATAAATAATATCGCGTAGTTCGTTCTGATTGGTAGTGGTGATTGGAGGTAATTCGGCTCGGGCCCGAACTTCGTTAAGAGGCACTAATGCTTCTGCCGAACGGCCTAGTTCGTTCAGGGCTTCAGCATGGTTCAGTAGAATTTCGGCGTAGCGAATAATCGGGAAGTTGATATCGTAGTTGTTAACGTCGTTAAGGGGCTTGCCCTCCGGCAAAAATTTACGCACATTAGAATCGGTAAAGAATACGGTATTAGAACCTACTTCAGGCGAGGGGAAGGGGTCCAGTACTCCGTCGCCATTTAAATCAATTGAATCGTTAGCGCCTACCAGCAGTAGCGATGCCTTGCGGCGGATATCACCTTCCTCAAATGCTTCAATCACATCTACACTGGGAGTATACCAGTTGGCCCAGCCGATCATGGGGCTCCACATCACGCTGTAGAGATTTTCGGAGCCGCCGTTCCAGAAACTGGGTGCCCGGGCTACCGACTGCATCTCAAACAACGACTCTTCGCTGTTCTCATTCTGACCGTTGAACATACTGCCGTAGTCTTCTACCAAGTTGTATTGGTTCATGCTAATTACCTGTTCACTGGCCTGTAGTGACTCCTGCCACTTTCCTTCGTAGAGGTACACCCGGCTCAACAGGCCTAAGGCTGATCCTTGGGTGGCCCGGCCCATTTGTGCATCACCAGTACTTTCCTGCAGGTTATCTACCGCGTCCATTAAGTCCTGTTCAATCTGAGCGTATACCAAACTCTGGTCGGTGCGGGGTAGGTTATTGTACTCATCGCGGGTTAGTATTTCGGTAATCAAGGGGACGTCGCCGTAAGAAATAACCAGCGTGAAGTAAAACAAGCCTCGTAGGAACTTGGCTTCGGCGATGAAGCGTTGGCGCGTAGCTTCTTCCATTTCAATATCAGGAATCTTATCCAGCAGGATATTAGCCCGGAAGACACCTCGGTACGAATCGTACCAGCGAGCCTCGAAGAACGGGTTATCGGGTACCCAGCGGTAATCACTAATTGCCTTGTAATGAAAGCCGAAGTCGCCGTTATCCCCGGTTTGTTCGTCAATATTATCCGAAGATGATTCCCCTAATGGAAAGATCGCATCGCGGTAGTAGCCCTTCTGACCTACTATATCGTAAACAGCGGTTAGCGCCTGCTCGGCGTCTTTTTCGGTCTGGAAAAAGTTTTCGTCTACTACCCCGTTTCTAAATTCTTTGGTAACAAAGTCTTCACCGCAGGCTAAGGCGGCTAACGACCCTATTACAATCAGAAGATAACTGGTATATTTCATGGTATATTGATGGTTAATAGTTAGAAGCTTAAGTTTAGTCCTACTGAATAAGTGCGAGCCTGAGGGTATAAATCCTGATCAAGCCCATTGGCCGCGGTATTGTTGCTGTCGAAGCCTATCTCCGGATCATTTCCGCTATAATTGGTGATGGTGAGCAGGTTTTGTCCGGCAAAGTACGCCCGGGCCTGGGTGAGGCCGATCTTGGATAACAAGCTTTCCGGGAAGTTGTAGCCAATCTGCAACTGGCGCAAGCGCAGGTACGATCCGTCTTCTACCAGGTGAGTACCCACCCGAACGTTCTGGTTAGGATCAGTAACAATGGGGCGCGGAACAGTATTGCTGCTACCCGGGCCATTCCAGGCATCAACTACGGTCACGCTCTTATTAAACGCCCGGCCGGAGGATTCCCGGATGGATCTAGCTAAGTTGAGTATTTCGTTGCCCTGCACGCCAAAAAACTGAAAGCTTAAGTCTACCGCACCATAGCGCAGGTTACCGTTGATTCCGTAGGTGAAGTCCGGAACGGGGCTACCAATAATCTGGCGGTCGTCACTGGTAATACGTCCGTCTCCGTCCAGATCACGGTATCTGAAATCACCGGGAGCGGTACCCGCCAGTTGGAAAGGGGTACTTTCGTCTCCGTCAATCGCATTAGCCTGCCGTACTTCGTCTTCAGTTTGGAACAAACCTTCGGTAACCAGACCGTAGAAAACTCCTAACGGTTGGCCTACCCGAATGAGCGCCACCGCTCCTGATCCTGAATAAGTGGAAGCCACAATTTCGTTCAAGATATCAATGTCGATTACTTCGTTTTGGTAGGTAGTCAGGTTTACGTTGAAGTCGTAGGTGAACTTACCGGTTACTTTCCGGTAATTGGTACTAAGTTCAAACCCGGTATTCAGTAATTCACCTACGTTATCTACTGTTTCCGTAAGTCCCGAAACACCGGCTAGCGGAAGCGTTAACAACATGTCGGTGCGGGTTTTCTCGAAGTAATCGGCGGTTACGGTAAGGCGATTTTCCAGTAAGCCAAAATCGGCACCGATATTCCATTCGGTAGAAGTCTCCCACTGAATATTCGGATTGCCCAATTCTTCTAACGCAGCTCCCAGGTCGGCCGAGCCGGTTTGGTTGGCAAACGGATAGTTGAAGCCCGTATTGAGCGCCGCCAGGTACTTGAAATTACCAATAGCATCGGAACCTACCTGCCCCCAACCACCCCGAAGCTTTACGTCGTTAAATAGCGTGGAATTAAAGAAAGCCTCTTCGGAGATACGCCAGCCAGCCGAGAATGAGGGGAACACCCCAAATTTGTTATTTGGCCCAAATTTAGATGATCCGTCTCGCCGTACGTTTGCCGTAAGCAGATAGCGATCGTCAAAATTGTAAGTAAGTCGCCCAAATACGGAGGCCAGCGACTCTTCGGTGAGCCGAGTTTCGGAGTTATTAACTACAGCACTGTTAGAAACTTCGGTAAAGACGTCGGTATCGTACTCAGCCTGCGCTTGAATAAATGTGTACCGAGCATCTTGCGCCGAGGTACCAACCATCACTGAGAAATTATGATTGCCGATAGATCGTTCGTAGGTAGCAAAGTTTTCCCACAGCCAGAAAGTGAAGTTATCGCTGGTTCGGCTCACGTTAGAAAATAGATCCTCCAACAAACCCTCTCGGTAGGGAGGTTCAAAGAAGTAAGTGTTACGACCCTGCAAGTCGGTAGAGAAACTAGTACGGAAGGTAAGTCCGGGAATAGGCTCAAAATTCACGTAAAGATTGCCCAGTAGCCGGTTTTCAACGTCCTCTCTATCAGGTAGTAGTATCCGGGAAGCAGCGTTACGGCGGCGTTCCAACCGGGTATCGGTAGGGCCGGCAAAGCTGCCGTCGGGATTGTACACCGGCATGGTAGGTAGCATTTGGTAGATTTCGGTAAACGATCCGTGAATGAAAGTACGGTTTCCCGAACCATTATCGTAGCGCGAAGTGCGGCTAAACATCAGGCTATTTCCCACCGACCATTTGTCGCTGAGCTTGTTATCGGTATTTACCCGGAAAGCCATTCTTCGGTGGAAGGTCTCCAGCATGATACCATCATTGTTGAAGTAGTTAGCTGATACAAAGTAATTGTGGTTCTCATTTCCACCGGATAAAGACAGTTGGTGGTCCTGAATACTACCATTGTCCATAAGCACTTCTTTCCAGTTGGTGCCTTCTCCTAATGAAGCGGGATCATCAAAGGGAGCGTCTTCCCCGGCGGCCGTAAAGGCCCGGTTCATGTTTTCAGCGAACTCTTGCGCGTTCATGGCCCGGGGTAGGTTGGTGGTGGGTACCTGTACGCCGTAGTAGCCGTTGTAGCTCACGGTAGGCCGGCCCGTGGCTCCGCGTTTGGTGGTGATAAGTACTACCCCGTTGGCGGCTCGGGCTCCGTAGATGGCGGCCGAAGCGGCATCTTTCAGTACCTCCACCGACTCAATATCATTAGGATTTAAAGTGGCGAGGGGGTTAGATGTCTCGCTGTTGCCGGCTCCGACGATCACTCCATCTACAACATAGAGTGGATTGCTATTGTTGATTGAGCCGATACCCCGTATCCGTACGCTGATACCGCCCCCCGGCTGACCGCTGTTGGAAGTAACGTATACTCCGGCGGCCCGCCCCTGAATAGCTTGGTCGAAGCTGGCTACCTGTACCTTTTCCAGATCTTCACCCGACACGGAAGCAATGGCTCCGGTGATGTTGCTTTTCTTCTGAGTACCGTAACCAACCACTACTACTTCTTCCAGCGAGGCGATATCTTCTACCATCTGTACGGTAATTTCTTGCTGGTTACCTACTGGTATTTCCTGGGTAATATATCCGATAGAACTGAACACCAGAATGGGGTCTTGAGTGTTTACTGATAGGGTAAACTCCCCTTCGGCGTTACTAATGGTTCCGTTGGTAGTACCTTTTACCAAGATGTTTACTCCGGGGAGGGCAGTACTTTCATTTTTGTCGGTAATTTTACCCGAAATACTGGAAGACTGTGACCAGGCCAGATGGCTGGCGCATAACAATGGAATGGCTAATACAATGAGAAATAGTTTTAGGCGGTTGTAACGCATAGTAATATAGAGTTGTAGGTTGAAGAAAAATGACAAGACAACCGGGTAGGCTGTACTGGCTGCTTACCCTCATCTCAGTTGTAACGAACCGTAAAGCTTACTAAAGATGTAAACTGAACCGGGAATAAGGGCAATAATTAGTAGTTTGTAATCGCAATATATAGATTATTCTAGCAATAAGTTTCGCGTATATTGGTCAAAAGTTATACTATTTTGACCTTTTCGGCATGGCTTTACGATACACAAAAGAGGCGCATACCAGCAGTGACTTTAGTTAATTACCGGATTCGGTTTGAGGTATGAACCCGGTGCATAAGGAAATTTTTTAGCCACATCATCAACAATCTCTACCCCGAAACCCGGTTTGTTCGGCAGATCCATGTATCCGTTTTTCACTACTAACGGTTCCTTAAAGATTTCTTCCTTAAGCGGGTTGTAGGTCTGGTTAAGTTCGCACATATGGCCGTTGGGCACTCCGGCCACAAAGTGTAGGTTGGCCATCGTAGTCAAGCCGCCGTGCCAGTTGTGGGGGCACTGCAGCCGGCCGTACAGACTCGCGGTGTGGGCAATATGCCAGCCTTCGCTGATACCGGTAAAATTACAGTCCGACTGGATGATTTCGTAGGCTCCGGTATTGATCCACTGCTGCAACTGAAAACGATTGGTAAACCGCTCGCCTCCGGAGATCATCACCGAAGGCATGGCTTCTTTAATAGCCAGGTGCCGCTCCACCGAGCCTTCCTCCCACTGGTTCATGGGCTCCTCATACCAGTAAAATTGCAGTTCTTCCAGTACAGGAGCCAGGCGGTTTACAATATCCTCAAAAGAATGAGGGTGCTTTTCCAGCATCAGTTTATAGTCGGGGCCCACCGCTTCGCGGAGTTTACGCAAAATAGGAATGTACTGGTCCAAGGTCATGTTGCTGTGCTCCCAACTGGTACCGTTTCTGAATTTAAAGGCATCGTAGCCCTGCTCCTTATAGCGAAGGGCTTCTTCGATCAGCTCCTCAGCACCGTTATCGTACCAGCGGTGATTCACTCCGCCACTAGCGTAGATTTTCATTCGCTGGGGCGGATCAAAGTCCTGAGCAAGTAATTGGTAGACCGGTTTTTCTTTTACTTTTCCAATAATATCCCAGCAGGCGTTGTTGATGCCCGCGTAGGCAGCCCGGGCCAAATAGTCCTGATGGGGGCCGCCCGCGGTGAAAAAGTCCACATCAAACGGGTTCTGGCCGATTACGTAGGGGGTTACCCAGCGGTCGATGTACTCCTTAATTTTTTCCGGATCGCTGTACGGGCTGCCTTCCCCGATGCCGACAATGCCCTGATCGGTGAGTACTTCAATCAGTCCGGCATCGGTCTTCCATACAATATAGTCGCCTACGCCCCACAGGGGCTCGCCCTCGTGTACGTAAGACAGCGGGGTAACCCGAATGTCGGTGATCTTGATATTTTCCCGCTCTATTTTCGACAGAGGGTTAGGAGGAATGGCTGATTGGGTTTGGTTCGAGGCGGGATTAACATCCCGGGCCAGTGCAGTTGCGGATAGCCCGCCTAAAACAGTACTGCCTAAAAATTTTCTTCGGTTCATGGATAGTTTGTACATTAATGCCGATGTATTGAGAGGAGAGAGGTGCAAGTTAAAAGTTGCAGGTTCTAGATTAGGATAACTTGAAACCTGCAACCATAAACCCTTCAACTCTCTACCTTTGGTACGGAATTTACAAAAAATACAATCACGATGAAAAGTAACTACCTTACACTCATTTTTCTCGCCTGCCTGACAATAGGATTTGCACCCTTAGTCGCGCAAGACCTTACCATGAGCCAGGAAGAAATAACAGCCTACACCCGCAAGTGGGAAGGCGAACGCTTCCCGGACGGGCGACCTAAAGTACCCGATGAACTGCTGGAGCGGCTGAAGAATATTTCGTTGGAGCAGGCCTGGTCGGTACTGCGGGGCGAAGGTTATCTGAACCAGTACGAGCAGGGCTGGCAAAATATTTATCCGGGCGAGGTGCTGGTCGGCCGGGCGCTCACCGCTCAGTATATGCCCAAACGAGTGGAAGTGCGGGCGTTGCTGGAAGAGAAAGGAGCGGAGGAAGGCCGTATTGGTGATATGGTCTCCTGGCCGATTGATATGCTGCAACCCGGCGACGTGTACGTAGCGGACTCCTACGGAAAAGTAGAGAACGGCCCTATCATCGGGGATAACCTCGGTACTTCCATTGCGGCAAAATCCGGCAACGGAGTGGTGATTGACGGAACAATCCGTGATAGGGAAGGACTGATGCAGATTCCGGGTTTTACTTCCTTCTTCCGGGGTACCCACCCTTCCTACCAGCAGGAGATGATGCTGACCGGCATTAACGTGCCCATCCGCATTGGTCCCGCCACCGTGCTGCCGGGCGATGTGGTACTGGGTCGCCTGGACGGAGTAGTGTTTATCCCGCCCCATCTGGTAGAAAAAATTGTGAAGACCGGGGAAATAGTGCTGCTGCGAGATAAGTTTGGGCACCAGCGATTGCGGGAGGGCAAGTACACCCCCGGGCAGATTGACGCCCGCTGGAGCGACGAGATTGAACGGGATTTCTCCCAGTGGCTGGAAGCCAACATAGATGAACTACCGGTACCCAAAAGTGAAATTCAGGAGTTGCTGAAAACCCGTACGTGGTAGTTAAACGGATGTCTGGGTTGCTGTAGTATTCAACCAGTTAATCCCCTTTGCTTGGCGAATACTCGTTTTGCTAACATCGCTAACGGTCCAAGGGTAAATGGGGCACACTTTACTAACAAGACTAACTGCCGGAAGACAAAGTGAGCTTATGCTGCTAACATTCCATCCCGCCGAAGGATAAAACAGGTTCGTTTTGCTTTTCTGCAGGCCCGCCGAAGCACAAAGTAAGCCTACTCCGAGCATGGAAAGCTGCTAAACTAGTAAAACCGATAACCTGACTAACAAAAATGGTCTTAAAAAGTAACTATTCGCTAATTTCGAGAATTTTCCAGTTAGTGTTCAGATAATTTACACTCCTAGTTTAAGCTGATAATCGACGGAGTGTTTGCCGGAACCATACACCAGGAAGAAAAGAGAAAGCAACAGGGCTAGCAGGGCCTGCACCAGGTTGGCTACTACCATTTCGCCGAAAAAGTTAAGCAGCACGACCGATATGAGAATCGGCAGTTGAAAAATAATGCTGGCCCGGGTTAATAACCCCAGCACAATTAATACCCCGCCGAACAGGTGGGTCATGGCGATGTAGTGCACCAGGATCATCGTCCAGCCGAAGGAGCCTAACGGATTCAGCACGTCAATGATCATTTCGGTTTGGGTCATAAAATTAATGCCCTTGTATACCAGAAAAGAACCGAGCAGCATGCGGAGCAGGTCAAAACCATAATTGGTATGAGCGTTGGCCCACTTGTTAAGTCTTGTGATAGCTTCCATTGTATTGAGGGTTTAATGTTAAGAGAAGTTAGTGTTTTTCTCCCTCATTATCAAGTATTTATGAGTTCCCTAAATCCTGTTTTTATCGCCCGATAGACAATACAGTGCAAAAAGATTATCTTGTCCGTTTTCAAATCGGGAAATTACAACTACCATCTGGCGATTAAATATTGGTATGAGCCGCTTCTACTATAAGACCTTGTGGTTACTGAAATCCCGCATTAAGTGGGGGCTGGGTAGTTTACTGTTGGTAGCGGTGAGTTTATTCTACTATCATTCGCTGCCCGATCCGCTCTTTACCACTCCTTACGCTACCGTGCTGGAAGACCAGCGGGGAAACTTGCTGAGTGCCCGCATTGCCGAGGATGGTCAGTGGCGATTTCCGGCTAGCGATACGATTTCCGAGAAGTTCCGGCAGGCCATTCTTCACTTTGAAGACCAGTATTTTTACCGACACCCCGGATTCAACCCCTTTTCGCTAGCCCGGGCGCTCTACCAGAATGCCAAAGCGGGGCACGTAGTAAGCGGAGGCAGCACCCTCAGTATGCAGGTGATCCGGATGTCGAGAAAGAAGCCCCGAACATTATTGGAAAAATTGTGGGAAATTGTGCTGGCTACCCGTCTGGAACTGGCACTGACTAAGGATGAGATTTTAGCCCTCTACGCTTCACAGGCTCCGTTCGGGGGGAATGTGGTAGGACTGGATGCTGCCGCCTGGCGCTACTTTGGCACTCGTCCCGAACAATTGTCCTGGGCCCAGAGCGCGCTGTTAGCCGTTCTACCAAATAGCCCAGCTTTGATTTATCCCGGCAAAAACGACCAGCAGCTTATCCGCAAGCGGAACCGGCTGTTAGAAAAACTGTACCATAACCAAATCATTGACTCGCTTACCTGCCAGCTTTCGCTGACCGAACCGCTACCGGGTGCTCCGCAATCTCTACCTCAACTAGCGCCTCATCTGCTAACTCGGGCAGTTCAGGAAGGCAGAGAAGGACAACGGGTGACCACTACTTTGGATGCTACACTACAGCAACCGGTTTCGGCGCTGGTAGCCCGGCACACTCAAAGGATGAGTTCCAACCACATCCACAATGCGGCGGTGTTAGTAGCCGACGTAGAAACGGGCCGTACGCTGGCCTACATAGGCAATGCACCTGCCGGAGCTGAACACGGCGAGGCGGTAGATATCATTACGGCTCCTCGTAGTACCGGTAGTGTACTTAAACCCATTCTTTATGCCGCTATGCTGCACGAGGGCATGATTTTGCCGCAGTCACTGGTGCCGGACATACCTACTTACATTGATGGCTTTGCTCCGCAGAACTTCAGTAAGCAATTCGAAGGAGCGGTTCCGGCCGATCAGGTAGTTTCCCGTTCGCTGAACGTACCCGCGGTGCGGATGCTGCAAGACTATGGGGTGGAGAAGCTCCATCACAAACTACAGCAACTAGGTATGACTACCCTCAACCAGCCTCCGGGCCACTACGGATTGAGTTTAATACTGGGTGGAGCGGAAATCACACTATGGGATTTGGTAGGAATGTACGCCAGCATGGCTCGCTCCCTCAACCAGTATTTTCGCTATCCGGAACCCAACCGTTATGCCTACTCCGATATTCATCCTCTACATTACGAAGCAGAGCGAGTGTCAACCGAAGCTGCATCACATTCACCCTTTGGTCAATTAAGTGCTTCCTCACTATGGTTTGCCTTTCGGGCTATGCAGGAAGTAGTGCGCCCCGAATCTGAAGCCGGTTGGCAGTTTTTTTCTTCTTCCCAGTCGCTGGCCTGGAAGACGGGTACCAGCTACGGTCACCGCGACGCCTGGGCAGTGGGGCTCACCCCTCGCTACGTAATTGGCGTTTGGGTAGGTAACGCTGATGGAGAAGGCCGACCGGGCCTGACCGGGGCTACCGCGGCGGCGCCCTTGCTGTTTGATGTGGTGCAGCAGATGCCTGCTACCGAGTGGTTTGATATACCCCGCAGCGATATGGCCCGCTTGTTGGTCAGTGCTGCCAGTGGCTACCGCGCACCCCGGGGAGCTACCGATACGCTCAGCGTATGGGTTCCGAAAGCCGGACGTAGATCGCCGGTATCGCCCTACCACCAGCGAGTGCACCTAGATGCCGGTGAGCAATACCGGGTAGGGGGTAACTGTGAACCGGTTCATCGGATACACGCCAAAGAATGGTTTGTACTGCCCCCGGTGCAGGAATGGTATTATCAGCGCAAACATCCGGGGTACCAACCCCTACCACCCTACCGGGCCGATTGCTATCCGCCGGAGGAAGATCGCCTACCGTTGGATATTATTTACCCCAAAGCCCACGCCAAGATTTATATCCCTAAAGAGATAGACGGACAGCGGGGGCGAACGGTATTTGAAGCGGCTCATCGCGATGCTCGACAAACTCTCTATTGGCACGTGAATGACGAGTATCTGGGTGAAACCCAGGGAAGGCATCAGATGGAACTACTGCTGCCACCCGGCCAACATTCTTTGCATATTGTAGATGAAGTAGGCAATACCCTGATGCACCCCTTCGAGATAATTTCTTCGGATATTGATTAAGCCTCAAGTGTACTTACCGGCTATTTTAGTATATTGGATACCATGCAAAATACCCTAAAAACTACTCTCTGTTTAGTATTCATTCTTTCAGTACTAACCTTTCCTCGTAGCCATGCTCAAACGACGGAAGATGAAAAGCTACGGATTATTGCCTTCGGGGCTCATCCCGATGATGCCGAACTGAAAGCCAGTGGCGTAGCGGCTATGTGGGCAGATCAGGGGCATGCAGTGAAGTTTGTAGCCATGACCAACGGCGATATCGGACACTTTCAAATGGCTGGTGGTCCTCTGGCTCAGCGGCGGGAAGCCGAAGTAGAGGAGTGCGCTCGCTTGCTGGGAATTGAAACCGAAGTGTTGGACATTCACGATGGGGAACTGATGCCTACCTTGGAAAACCGAAAAAAGGTAGCCCGGCTCATCCGGGAGTGGCAAGCCGATATAGTCCTTTGTCATCGCCCTTACGATTATCATCCCGACCATCGCTATACCGGACAACTGGTGCAGGATGCTGCGGTGGTCGTAGTGGCTCCGTTCTTTGTGCCGGATACTCCGCCTACCAAAAAGAACCCGGTCTTTATGTTCTACTCCGATGGTTTTCAGAAGCCCTATCCCTTTGAACCCACCTTGGTAGTAGGCATCGATGAAGTAGTGAATCAGAAGTGGGACTGTGTTTCAGCTATGCCCTCGCAGTTTGGCGATGAACACTCCTGGCAGGCCAGTACCCGCCCCGATGTTCCTAGTGACGAAGCCGAGCGTAAAGCCTACTTACTGGATTTGGTCAAGCAGCGCAACGAAGCCGTAGCCGATCGTTACCGCGACCGGCTGATTGAACTATATGGGGAAGAAAAGGGAAACCAAATTCAGTACGCCGAAGCCTTTGAACTCTGTCAGTACGGTAGCCAACCCGATGTAGAAACGTTGAAAAAGCTGTTTCCGACGTTTGATGACTAAGGGGTAACAACTGTTCAATATTTATTCTGCCTGATTGCGCCGGTTCTTTTCCTCTACTAACCGTACTACCTCCTTTAGCTTTTTTTGTAGTTCTTCGTGGTCTTGCTGATTTTCCTGCAGTAAGCGGTATAGCCGCTTGATTTCGTTCTCGGGACGTAGCCGGAAGATTCTCTGGACAAAATCTACAAAGATCAACCCTTGTCGGGCTTTGGTAATTACGCTCCGCAGTTTAAACGAACGAGTGGCGTACTTCAGGCGGGCAATCTGAGAGATACGGAGTGTACGCAGGAAAGAAACAAAAGGCAGCAGGATGATCAGCAGATCGATCCAGTTCTTCTTGACGTAGTGTAGCTTCCGACGGCTGATGGAGATCATCAGCAAAAACTCAAAGGTAAAGGCGCACCAGATAAACGTCTGAACGGATTCCAGTATCAGATCGATTTTTAAGTTGGGGGCTTCCTCCCGAATCTGATCGATGAATTTCCAGTCTATAATCAGTACCGGAACAATCAGCAGTGCTACCCCGATCATGGGCAGTACGAAGCGCCGTTTGAGTTCGGTAAATAGTCCTATATTTACTTTACACCACCTCCAACCGGGAATCCAGAGGTATTCACCGCTTACAATATCTCGGGAACCGATGCGCAGGGGCGGAAATAGCAGCGCTAGCAACCGTTTTCTCTTTTCAGCCCGGTTCATACGGACTTTCGTCTTCCGGCCGTTGTAAAACAACAATAGTACGTCAACGGCAAATAGCAGGTAAATAAAGCCCAGTATTCCACCCATCCAGGCCAGCCAGGCGAGAAATAAAGGAGATGGGTCTTCTTCGGTGAAGGCCGTTACCAAAGCGCCGATAAGCAACAGGCTTACTATTCCCAGATAGAACATGATGCCAGCTACTTTAGTATCGTAGCGGCTAAGGGGATTGTCGCGGCGAATTGACTGTTGCGTACGAACCTCGTAGTCTTCGTTCTCCCGTTCCCGGATTAGCTTTTGAACCTGGGGAAGGTGGCTGATTCGATTAATTGTTTCTTCACCCTCAAGTACCGTTTCTACCTGCTTAAGGAGTACCGGATTATCTATTGAGCGAAGCTTCTCAATCAGGCGCTCTTTCCGGTCGTCTTGTTTTAGTTGGCTTACTATCTGATTTTCCTGGTTCATGAACTAATTTCTCAATCTGGCCGACTCTGCAAATAATCAACGAGAAAGAGAGAATTCAGTTTGATTAAACCGAAAGCGAGTCTAGGGTAGTCTTTAACCAGCTGAAAATTAACGTAATCTTATCAGACGAGGATAGTTACTGCAAACTGGAAGTTGGCTAGAACATGATTAAATAACTCCCAGGGACTGATTATATGAATTAGGCAGCTAAATTTCCAAAGCAGCTTTCAACTGACCCATGAGCCCCATACCGAACTGGGAAATTACCCGGTAGCCACTTTCCTGAAGCGTCTCACCACCCCGGTTAATCTGCGAAACCTGAGTGAGGAACCCATCAGGGGTGAGGTAATCTTGCAACGATTTATAGGTGGTTTGCGCTGCTCGGCGATGAGAGCCGGGTAAAAGTCCCAACTGAACGCCCCAGACAATAGCGGCGGATATACCCGCACTGGCTGAAGTATCTACTTCCGTTACCGGCTGATCGAGATAACCGTACCACAGATGTTCGGAGCTTTTCAAATCATCGGCCATACGGGCAGCCGCAACAAATGCCTGCTGCACTTCTTCGGTACCGGATAGGTTGAAAGAGCCGTTTTGTAGCACGTCCAAAGTCTTAATAGTACCCAAAAGATACCAGGCGGCGCCTCTTCCCCAGTTACGATAGGCTTTCTCGCTGGAGAGTGTAGCTCGCTGATAGATAGCCGATTCGTCTACCAGGTACTGGGTGCGGTAGCGTAGTTGATCCAGAGCGATTTGGGCTAATGCTGCATCTTTTCGCGCCTGGGCAATGGTGGCTAGGGGGTAAGCTACGGTATAGCAACCCTCGGTAGTGATATGCTTGCCGGCCATAATAATTCCTTGTTTGTTGCGGTGGTCCAGGCAGTAGTCTACCGCTTTTTGTACCGAAGGATGATCGGGGTGGAGATTAACAATAGCCGCAAAGGGAAGAAAATCCTCAATGCTGTTGAATGTACCGTCTAATGGACGAGTGTGCGGGCTCTCCAGAATGATTCCGTGCCGCTCATCCAGGTAATGACTTAAGTGTGTTTCCAGGGTTTCAGTTGCCCGAGAGTTACCCTGCCGGTGTAGTTCGTAGAGGGCGTCTTGCACGCATCCGCCCATCCACCCGAACGGGCTAAACGAATTCATCGAGTACAGTGTATTCAGAAACTCCTTCTCGGAAGCAGGCTTATCGCCCGTCAGTAATTGAGGAGCTAGACCGGTAGCATCGGTTGGTAACTGATCCGGTAGGAAAAACCAGGGCGTCTGAGTACCATCAATCATCTGTAGCGCAATGCCCTGCCGCTTGATTTCGGGAATCCACTTCGGATCAATCGTGGTTTGGAAGGGTTGAAAGGGATGAGCGTACCTGATATCCAGGGTGCCGATCTCTTGTTTCGATTCGGGTAGATACAGACGAATCGTTTTTTCTTCCCGGAAGTCAATAGCAGCGGTGAGGCGGAAAGACAGCGACTTGGCCTTAAAGTCGACCTGGGGAAATTGCCCGTGTGTCGAGGGCTTGATTGAGTCAGATTCAGGAACTGGAAAGGCCGTTATTCCTAGCGGTACGCGCTTTTCCAGTGGGAAGGGTACGATTGGATATTCGATGTTTTGTGCTAGGTAACGGGTGTATTTCTTTCTGCCTGGAGAAGCAAATGACAGTCCTGGGAGTAAAGCGGAAGCAGCGGTTAGATGAACGAAAGTTCGTCGGTTCATTGAGTTTTTGAGATATTGTTTATGGAGTAAAAAAATGGTAACAAAGAAAGTGTCCTTGTTACCATAAAGAGTTGCTTACCAGCAATTTAATCGAGTAGAACGACGGTTAAGCCAACATCCCGTGGGGGTCAATTACAAACTTGGTGGCTGCGCCCTGATCAAAGTCCTTGTAGCCCTGCGGGGCTTCGTCTAGCGTAATGGTTTGAACATTAACGGCTTTGGCGATCTGCACCTTGTCGTAGAGAATAGCTTGCATCAACTGCCGGTGGTAGCGCATTACCGGGCACTGACCAGTATGGAAAGAGTGTGATTTGGCCCAGCCCAGTCCGATTCTGATATTCAGGTTACCCTGTTTGGCCGCTTCGGTCGTAGCCCCTGGATCGCCGGTGACGTACAGACCCGGAATGCCGATGGCCCCGCCGGCTCGGGTTATCTGCATAGCGGCATTCAGTACGGTAGCCGGGTGTTCTTCGTGAGCGTGGCTTCCGTGACCGTGGGCTTCAAAACCTACGCAGTCTACGGCTGAATCTACTTCATTCACACCCAGAATCTGCTCAATCTGCTCCTCGAGGGTAGCGTCTTTTCTCAGGTCGATGGTTTCACAGCCGAAGCTTCGGGCTTGTTCCAGCCGCTCGGGAATCATGTCGCCCACAATAACCACCGCCGCTCCCAGTAAGTGAGCCGAAGCAGCCGACGCAAGACCAACCGGGCCGGCCCCGGCGATGTATACCGTAGAGCCTGGCCCCACTCCGGCCGTAACCGCTCCGTGGTAGCCTGTGGGGAAAATATCCGATAATAGGGTAAGATCTCTGATTTTTTCCATGGCCTGATCCTTGTCCGGAAATTTGAGGAGGTTAAAGTCAGCGTAGGGCACCATCACGTATTCGGCCTGGCCACCTACCCATCCGCCCATATCCACGTATCCGTAGGCTGCTCCGGGCCGGGCGGGGTTTACATTCAGGCAAATACCGGTTTTACCTTCCTTGCAGTTCCGGCACCGGCCGCAGGCAATGTTAAAGGGAACCGAGACAATATCGCCCACCTGGATAAATTCTACATCGCGGCCCGCTTCAATTACTTCGCCAGTGATTTCGTGGCCCAGTACCAGTCCCTCGGGGGCCGTCGTTCGACCTCGAACCATGTGCTGGTCGCTGCCGCAAATGTTGGTGGAAACAATTTTGAGAATTACGCCATGGTGGCATTGTCGGTCGCCAATGGCCAGTTCGGGGAAGTCAATGTTTTGTACTTCTACCACGCCGGGTTTGATGTAAGCTACTCCGCGGTTGTCTGCCATAAGATTAATAGTTTAGGTTGTGTTCTATCAATTTAGTAAAAGAATTGTATTAAAAAAATCTAGGTATCAGCGGAGAAATCGGCTGGTTCGCAAATTTAGATAACCTATATCAAGGTATTCATGATTTCGCTTAATAACGACGGAACACGATAAGCCATATTCTCACTCAAGCACTTAGACCTATTCATGAGTACTGAACTAAATTAAAATAGTTAAAAAAAATATATTATAATTTATATTATTGTATCTATAATAATATGAAGTTATGAAGAGTATTGTAAAAAGGGTGTGGAATAGAGTATTACTTCCTCTTGGGCATTTTGGCTTACTGCAAGCACTCTCCTGTATTTTCCCTGTGTCTATTTTCCTTACTCTGGCACTATCCAAGATAGTAGAAGTTACTTTTCTCCCTCGTTACGACTTTATCCTGCTGATCTGCCTGCTTATTCAGGTAGGTATGATCTGGAGCAAAATGGAAAGCTGGGAAGAGTTAAAGGTAATTTGTCTGTTTCACCTGATTGGGTTGGGGCTAGAACTATATAAAGTACATATGGGCTCGTGGGCCTATCCAGAATTTGCTTACACCAAAATTGGGGGAGTACCATTGTATAGCGGATTTATGTACGCTAGCGTGGCCAGCTACATCTGCCAGGCTTGGCGGCGGCTATCACTGGAGTTTGTGCAGTGGCCTACCAACTTGGTAACGTATACCACCGCAGTACTGATCTACGTGAATTTTTTCTCTCATCACTTTTTACCCGATATCCGCTGGTTTCTGATCATCGGTCTCTTTCTCTTTTTCGGCAAGTCTTACATTAATTTTACGGTAAACGGACAGCGTTTTCGAATATCTACTATTCTGTCGTTTCTACTGATTGGGTTTTTTATCTGGATTGCCGAAAACATCTCAACTTTTTTCGGGGCCTGGCAGTATCCGAATCAGGCAAAAACCTGGGAGCTGGTGCATTTCAGCAAAATCAACTCCTGGTTTCTGCTGGTGATTATCAGTATAATTATCGTAGCCAATCTTAAGCATTACCAGCTTCGGGAGCTAGCCAAGACTACTTCGTAGCGGTTGAGATTTCCGACTGTCCGGCGGGGCGAAAGTGCCGGGCTTCTTTGATAGTCTTCTCCTGTTGACTATCCGGATCAGGATAGGTTCGCTCGTGCACCTCAATAGAAACTTCTTTCCCTATCAGCTCCTGCGTGTCTACTTCCGATTCTTCAATGCCTACTGCCTGGAATAGCTCAGCCATAATCGGCTGCCCCGGTTCGCTCAGATAGAAGCGGTGGTTGACAAAGCCATCTTCGTTTTCAAAGCGGCAGTTAAAAAAGGGAACGCCTTTATTTTCACTCTTCCCCTCCGTTACTTCGGTGATGGTGGTAGTATGGCGTCCGTTAGCTAAAAATGGTTTTTCTTCTACTTGTACTTTCATAATTATCTTGTTTAGTAGTAGAACTCCCGAATAAATACTTTGTTTAAGTTTTTAATTCTTTTTTTAAGAAAGTTAAATTTTTTTATACATAGATATTTGATGCATTGAGAAACGTTGTATATTTACGGTATGAACGCTTCTGAATTATTAAAGGGGACATTGACGACGATCATCCTCAAACTACTGGCCGACCACGGGAAAATGTACGGCTACGAAATTGCGCAGAAGGTGAAAGAGCTTTCTGGCGAGAAAATTCTCATTAAAGAGGGCTCACTGTACCCGGCTCTGCATAAGCTGTTGAATGACGGGCTGGTAGAAGTGGAAACCGTAAACGTGGGTAAGCGAATACGCAAATACTACTCTATTACCAAGCAGGGGCAAACCAAAAAGCAGTTACAATTCGATGAGCTACGGGAGTTCATGCAAACCATACAGCAACTGGTGTTCCCTCAGTCTAAGCAGCTTTCGGCCTATGCTAAGTGATGAACAGGCAGAACAAATTAGAGCCGATATTGAACGGAGTAGCTTGTCCTTCCCAATGGTGAAGGATGACCTACTGGATCACTTTTGCTGCGTGGTAGAAAGTAAACTAGAGCAGGGACATTCGTTTGAGGATGCCTACTACTTAGCCTGGCAACAGATTTGCCCAAATGGTTTGGATGAAATTCAGGAGGAAACGATATATCTGTTAAACGCATCAAAAATTATAGTTATGAAGAAAGTTATGCGAATCAAGGGTATAAAGTTAGTGCAAAGCAAGCAACTGCTATTTTACCG
>CAZKCO010000048.1:0-38166 GCA_964551335.1 uncultured Roseivirgaceae bacterium | reverse complement strand
GGTACAAAATATGAAAAAAACTATACACCAACGCTTGCTTAATCCATAGAAATCGTCCTGGTGTGTGGATTACCGGCCGGGGCTGGCATCAGGATAAATGGGACTCGCTACCCGGCAAGATGATAAAAGGGTTTCCCACCCACGATCTGTTGAGCGAGGCTGCTCCTGATAATCCGGTGTATCTCCGCCACGCCAGTGGCCACGCCGCGATTGCTAACCAAAAAGCAATGGAACTAGCCGGAGTAATGAACATCAAACAAGAAGGAGCCCAGATCGGCGAAGTAGCCGGAGGCGAAGTATTTCGCGACGAACTGGGAAATCCTACCGGGGTATTCAATGAAAATGCAATGGGGCTAGTCACTCAGCATATCCCGACCCGTACGCTAGAAAGTTATCTGCGGGCGGCTGAGCTAGCGATGGATGAGTGCCTAGCGCACGGTATCACTAGTTTTCATGATGCGGGTATCACGCAAGATGTAGTGCAACTGTACAAACAATTAGCCGAAGAAGGAAAATTAAGAGTACGGTTGTACGCCATGCTTAGTGGCCGCGATAGCACCCTGCTGCAGGAATACTTTGAAAAGGGGCCTGAAGTAGGACTGGGCGATAACTTTCTGACGCTACGAAGCATCAAACTATATACCGACGGAGCTTTAGGCTCACGCGGTGCCTGGCTGCTGGCCGAGTACTCCGATATGCCCGGGCAGTACGGTCACGAAACTACTCCGGTACCGGTTATTCACGATATTGCACTCAAGGGACTCCAGCACGGTTTTCAGGTGTGTTCCCACGCCATTGGCGACCGGGCCAACCAGGAGGTGCTGAACCAGTACGAAGCGGCGTTTAAACAATTACCCGAAATGGCTAAGGACCATCGCTATCGTATTGAACACGCCCAGCACCTCAACGCCGCCGATATTCCCCGCTTTGCCGAACTGGGCGTGATTCCGGCCATGCAAGCGGTTCACATGGCCTCCGATCGCCCCTGGGCGATTGAGCGATTGGGCAAAGAGCGTATTGAGGAAGGAGCCTACGTCTGGCGCAAGCTGATTGATTCGGGAGCCATTATCGTGAACGGTACCGATGCCCCGGTAGAACCGATTGACCCGCTAGCCAGCTTCTACGCATCGGTAGCCCGCAAAACCTTAGAGGGAGAGCCTGAAGGCGGTTACGAACCCAGCCAACGTATGAGCCGGGAAGAAGCCCTTAAATCCTACACCTGGAATGCCGCTTACGGAGCGTTTGAGGAGGATATCAAAGGCTCGATTGAAGTGGGCAAATTGGCTGATTTCACTGTCTTCTCTCAAGACATCATGCTAGTACCGGAATCCGAAATTCTGAATACGCAGGTAGACTATACTATCGTTGGGGGAGAGATTGCTTACCAAAGAGAGTAAATCACTAATTGCTCAATACTACTACGGGCTTAAAGCGCTATACCACATTTTTCTGAAATTTTCTCGATCAAACCGGCGGGTAGTTAGCGCAATCCGGCTCAAATGGCAGTTATTTCCTGTTGTTAGTTTCGTAATCAATGCGTAAATTTCACTCATATTGTTGGTCTTATAACTTATGAAGAACTATTCCAACTCTCGGGAAGAGAACCTACAGGAAATAAGTGAAGCGGCAAGCGAACGAGGAGGTATTCCCAAGAAGATCCTTGACGTGCTACCCATAGGCATCTGCATTACCGACCAAAACGGCTATTACAAGTACGCTAACTCCCACTACCTAGAAATTTACGGGTACGAGAAGGAAGAACTGATCGGCCAGCACTTTACGATAATGGTACCCGATCAGGCCAAGCAGGACATGGATCAGTTGCACCATGATTTCATTTGCCAGAAAGAAGAGATGCACGGCGAGTGGGAGGTGCGGCGAAAAAACGGCGAAAAATTCAAAATTTTGTCTAGTGCGACCTACCTAAAAGATGATGAAACCGGCGAGCCCATCAAAATGACGTTCGTGGTAGATATGGCTAGCTTCCGTATTACTACGGACAACCTCAATGCTACGGTAGAAATGCTACGGCGGAAGCTAGATGCCCAGGAATTGGCCCAGTACATCTCCAACCACGATATGCGTAATAACCTGGGCAATATTTCCCAGCTAGCCGAACTGCTCAGCAAAACTAAACTAGACAAAAAGCAGCAACAGTGGGTAGAAATTATTCAAAAGCTTAGCCTACGTACGCTAAACATGCTAAAAATGTCGGCTGACTTTGTGAAAATGGAACAGGGTCACTACGAACCGGAAACGACTGAGTTGGACTTGTTGGACTTGTTGTTTACTGAGCTAGAAGCTTTCGCGAAAGAGCGGAAGAACCGAGGCATTCGAATGGTTACTTTACTTAATGGCACATCCACTGACTATGCCCACGAAACGTTGATGATTCAAGGCGATCGGCTTTATATAGAGCGCCTGTTCAGCAACCTGATTGGCAACGCCTTGGATGCAACTCCGAATCAAGGGCAAATTCAGGTAGAAGTAAAAACTGAGAATCAACTACAGGTTAGCATTCATAACCCCAATCCAATCCCCGAGCAGCTTCGGGACAGCTTTTTTGATAAATTTGCCACCTCCGGCAAGCAGGAAGGCACCGGGCTGGGCACCTACATTGCCAAGTTAGTGACTGAACTTCACGGAGGTACTATTCACTTTATCACCTCCGAAGAGCAAGGCACCACCCTGTTAGTAGATTTTCCCCAGGCTATGATTCAATCCCCCAATTAGCCGATTATTCCCTACTAAGCAGGCGTACATCCTGGGTTGCACAAAATAAATGACAGCTACTGTGCTATTTGTCTCTTTGATTATGAAATTGCTATATTGTAAGTAGTTGACCATCGTAACTTATAGGTCGCCTGCTTTCACATACTAAAACATTCCACTATGTTGTGCTTCCGTTATTATAAGTACCGTAGCTACTTTTTGGCCTCACTTACAGTACTACTCTTCTCTTGTCAACCCGATGATGAAGTAAAGCTTGAGCCCGAAGTAGCTTCACTACTACCCTCACTGGATCAGGAGCTGGTACCGCTGGAGAATGACCCATTTCTTTGGAGTGATGATGACCTTAGCTTTCTTGACCCCGTTGCTGATAAATCTATTGTCGGTTTGGGCGAGTCTACCCACGGAACGGCTGAATTCTTTAACGCCAAACGCCGCATCTTTCAGTACCTGGTGGAGAATCATGATTACAAAGTATTTGCCTTTGAAGCCGACTTTGGAGAATCATTATTCATTGAAGATGCAGTTCAGGAAGGATTGAAAAATGAAATTCCCCGGCTGATGTCCGAAAAAATGCACTTCTGGACGTGGCGGACCCGGGAGGTACGCAACCTATTGCAGTGGATGAGCGAATACAACGAAGGGAGGCGGACCGAAGACAAGGTTCACTACATGGGAATAGATTGTCAGTTTAACACATTCCACCCCGAGCTACTATCCCAATACTTGCATACCATTGATATTTCCTTTTCGGAATTCGCTACCGATGTGCTAAAAGAAGCGAAAGATGCCTCCGAATCGAACTTTGAAGGATACTCGGCTAATGATTTTACCACCTATCTAGGCCGCGTAGATGCGCTACAGGACTCAATAGTTGCTAAGCAAGATGCCTATGTGGCCGCCTCTTCCGAAAAAGAATTCGAGCTTGGTTTAAGGCTGCTGAGGTTGGCAAGGCAAGTTTCTGAAGTTAGATACTATAATTCTATTAACAATTATTCGGTGAACTACCGGGATAAATACATGGCCGAAAATACGGCCTGGTTGTTAGATTACTTTGCGGGCAAAAAGGTGGTTCTCTGGGCGCACAATGCGCATATTGCTAACGATCCCAACTACAGATCGGGGTCAATCGGACACTACTTATTGCAGGAGCTTCCTAGTGATTACTCAACGGTAGGTTTTATGTTCTCAAAGGGCGAATTTACGGCCAGAGGGTTCGAAAACGACCAAGTTTCTGCGCTAACCCAGCACACCATCAGTGATGAGCCTCAGAAAGAATCGCTGAACGAGGTTTTCTATAACGCCAGTAGCCCAACCTTTACCGTCAGCGTGAGCGATTTGCAGAAGTATACTGAATGGAATGACTTTTTTAGTAAGGACCCCCGGTATCTGTCGATAGGGGCCGTATTCAACAATCAACCGGAAGATTACTACCGGGGCTTTCACCCCAGTCTGTACGATCAGATCATCTACTTTGATAACACCACTGCCTCGCAGCCATTTCGGTAGTAAGCACTATGTTAGCAATTTCTGTCGGCGTAGCGAAAAAACTGATACTGATAGCCTCGAGCACGATTACTCTTTCTATCATTCTGGTTATTACTCCTAACGGAGCTCAGGCCCAGCGTGCTTCATCCGTTCCCCGGGTGATACTCGATACTGATATGGGTTCCGACTGCGATGATGTAGGAGCACTGGCATTATTAAACGAATACGCTAACCAGGGGAAAGCCGAAGTTGTGGGGGTGGTGTACAGTTCGGGAGCGGTACCCTACGGAGTAGGAGTAATTGATGCCATTAACCGGTACTACGGTAACGATCAGATTCCAGTTGGAGCTACTTACGACAGTCTGTTCGGCGATCCGGTAGATAAGATGCAAGCTGAAAAGCTGGCGAAAGATACCAGCGCCTTTCACCATCAATATATCGTGAACACCGACGTGCCGGAGCAAACGCAACTGTTGAGGAAGCTGTTATCCCAGCAGGAAGACACCAGCATTGTGTACGTCACTGTAGGCCACACTAAAGGACTGTACGATCTACTGCTTTCCTCTCCTGATACTATCGCCAATCTTTCGGGGCGCGAACTAATCAGTGCTAAGGTAAAAAAATGGATTGCCTTGGGGGCGCTTAATGCGGCTAATCCGGAAGGACATTACGTACGGGACTGGAATTTCTTTTTCAACCATACTGCCTCCTTCACTGAATATTTGGTGCATCATTTTCCTCGTCCTGTCTACTTCATTGATGGTGGAAGAAACGTGATGACCGGAAAGTCGTTGGCTGATACTCCGGCCGGTAACATTGTCAGAACTGCCTACCGCGATTGGTTGTGGAACGTAGAGAAAAAGACCCTGTACGACCAGCGACCCAGCTGGGATTTAGTAACGGTTTACTATGCGGTAGAAGAACCTGAGCAACACTTCGAAATACAACCGCGTGGTTACCTTGAGTTTGATGCCGAGCAGGGGTGCAGGTGGATAGCCAAAGATACCGTCAGCAATCAGCACTTTATTTTGCAGAAGCCCGACAGCAATGCCGAGCTTTCCGACTATCTAAACCGGCTAATTTCCCGACCACCGGCAAAATAGAGGCTCGCCCTTCGGCTATTTAACCATTTTCTATTCACCCAAGATGGGTTACGCATGAATAACTTCATCATTAAGGTTACGTTCATTCACCCCAACTTTCCGACGGTTCACCTGATCTTTCCGGCGCAGCGGTAAGTAATCTGGCATCTTCGTAGCGTACCAAATCACCAAAATACATTACGCTATGAAAAAGCTATTTTCCGTTCTCGTACTGATCTTCGCCTGGATCAGCATATTTGTTTCGTCATTATACGCCCAGAACCCGGCCACCCAAACGATTCGTGGGCAGATTGTGGATGCTCAATCCAAGTTTCCGCTAGCTGGAGTTAACGTTATCGTACTGGAAACCGAACCTATGATTGGTACCGCTACCGATACCGAAGGGTACTATACGCTGGAAAACGTACCGATTGGCCGACAGGCACTGCAGGTATCCTTTATTGGCTACGCCGCTCGTACCGTTCCCAACGTGATGGTGACTACCGGCAAGCAGGTAGTGCTGGATGTATCGCTGGAAGAAAGCGTACTGATGGGCGAAGAGATCGTCATCACCGCCGAATCGGATAAAACTGCTACGAATAACGAATTAGCTACTGTCAGCTCCCGCTCGTTCAACCTGGAAGAAACCGGGCGCTACGCGGGTTCTCGGAACGACCCGGCCCGAATGGCCGCCAATTTTGCCGGAGTAGCAGCGAACAACGATGATCGTAACGACATCATCATCCGGGGTAATTCTCCCGCAGGGTTACTTTGGCGGTTAGAAGGCATTAATATTCCTAACCCCAGCCACTACGGTTCGCTTAGTTCTACTGGCGGGCCGGTGAGTATGCTGAATTACAACGTGCTGGATAAATCAGATTTCTTAACGGGAGCTTTCCCGGCTGAGTACGGCAACGCCCTGGCCGGAGTATTTGATCTGCAATTGCGCCGGGGCAACACCGAAAAGCGGGAGTTTCTGGGCCAGATTGGCTTCAACGGCTTTGAACTGGGCGTAGAAGGGCCATTCAGCAAAAATTCCAAGGCTTCCTACATCGCCAACTACCGCTACTCTACTTTAGGCGCTTTCCAGGCCTTGGGCCTTGACTTTGGTACTGGTGCTGCGGTGCCGGAGTACCAGGATTTAACGTTTAAGGTAGATCTACCCACCAAAAATGCTGGCCGCTTTACTGTGTTCGGCATCGGCGGCACCAGCAGCATTGATTTGCTGGGCAGCGAAGAAGACCTGGAGGAAAACATGGATAATTTATACGGCAGCGAGAACTCGAACGATTACGTAGACTATCGAACGGGCATTGTTGGCATCTCCCACCTGTATTACTTCAACCCCACTACCAGCTATAAATTATCCCTAGCTGCTTCGCGTCAGGAAGAACACTTCTACAGCGACTCACTTAGCGTTGAAGATCGTACTCCCATTCCGAATCAGGAAGCCGACTTTATTAACAATAAGCTATCGGCCCACCTGATGCTAAACAAGAAATTTAGTGCCCGTAACAACGTTACCGTAGGAGTGATTACCGACCTGTACGACTTTGATCTGGTTGACCGACGAATTGTACCCGGCGACGAGCAAACATTACGTAATAGCCAGGGGCAAAGCCTGCTCACTCAGGTATATGCCCAGTGGCAGCATCGCTTTAACGACCGGTTCACCTTGAATACGGGTATCAATTACCAGAACTTTGAGGTAAGCAGCAGCAATAGTATTCAACCTCGAGCTGGTTTGCAGTACCGCGTAAATGATCGGCAGACGATTGCCCTGGCCTACGGACGCCACAGCCAGACCCAACCGCTGGAAACCTACTTTACTCAGACGCCACTATCTGACGGAAGCATAGTGGAGAGTAACCGCAACATGGATTTTACCAACAGTCAGCACTACGTACTTTCCTACGACCACTCCCTTACTCCTAATCTGCGATTCAAAGTAGAAACTTACTACCAAAATATTGACAGTGCACCTGTAGAGAGCCGCCCTTCTTCTTTCTCGATGCTCAATGCCGGAGCCGATTTCGCCCCCATTGACAACGCCTTCTTAGTAAACCAGGGCGAAGGCCGGAACTACGGATTGGAGTTGACTTTGGAACGTTTCTATAACCAAGGCTACTACTTCCTGTTCACTACTTCGCTGTACAGCTCTGAATACAAAGGTAGTGATAATGTATGGCGCAGCACGGCTTTTGATGGCGGTTATGTCACTAATCTGTTGGGTGGAAAAGAGTTTAAGGTAGGCCGCAAGAACAATACTCTCAACTTGGATCTTCGTCTGACTGCTTCCGGTGGCAACCGTTATACCCCCATTGACTTTGAACGCTCAGAAGAATTGGGCTACGAGGTGCGCAAAGACGAACTGGCCTTTTCTGAGCAGTTTAGCGATTACTTCCGCACCGACCTGAAGATTTCGTATCGCATTAATGCTAAGCGAGCTACCCACGAGTTTGGGATTGATATTCAGAATATCACCAATCGCGAAAATGAATTCACGCGAATCTACAACCCAAGAACCAATACCGTGCAGACGCAAAATCAGATTGGTTTATTCCCAGTGCCTCAGTACCGTATCACATTTTAGTCCATAGTCCACAGTTGACAGTCCATAGATACCACAATACAATATTCCCTGCTGTGGACTATGGACTATTAACTACCAACTTCTTAATATCACTTGCCATGAAATCTATAATCTTTTTTCTAGCCATTATATCAGTAGTAGGTTGGCATGATAGCATAGCCCAGAACCCGCTTTCGCAAAATACACAAGTAGAAATCAACTTTGGTTGGGTAACACCCTTCCTCCAGAGTGGGAGTGAACTTATCCGTGCTGAGAGTATACGAAATAACGGACTAAGCTATTTTGCCAGTTCGGAAGTCGACCGCCGCCAAGTAGGGGAATACCCTACGCTAAGTGGCATTAGCTTTGGCATAGGTTTTTATAAACCTGTTCGTTGGGCGAAAGGATTGATGCTCGGAGCGGTAGTCCGCAATTCGCAAACCGGTTCACTGCCTGAAGAGGGCGGGTATGAAGAAGGGTATTTCTTCAACTTCCTCACTGCGGGAGCCGCCGCTAAATACTACCCGTTTGAGAAAAATAACTTATTTCTTCTGGCTGACCTCGGATTAGGAGCTGTTTTTACGAAGAACCGCTTTGAGAATGAGCGCAACGAGCAGGAATTTTTTCATCAGTTCGGTATTGGCAGTGGGGGTAGTATTGGAGTCGGTTACGCTTTTACCCCGTTCCATAATAAAGAGAATATCTGGGAGCTGAAAGTACTTTATCAGCAACTGAGCACTCGGGTAGAAGTGAACGGAATCGGTGATGATCAGTGGCAGTTTGGCGCCCTTCACCTTGGAACTAGTTATAACTTTTAAATATACTACGCCGAAAATCCTACTGAACAGTTCATACTCCTTGAGTTACTTATGAAATTGATTCACAAGATAAACTAAGGGATGAGGGAATTGACTATCAGCTATTTTAACTATCTTGAAACTATGAAAAAAATCATCATCAACGAGCGTTTGGTTCGGATCATCGGCATCCCGCTGGTGAGTGTTTTCTTTGTATTCATTTACAGTTATGATGAACTGACCACACCCTTAATGATACTGCGAGAGTTTGTAGTTTCGTTGACTTTTACCTTCGCTTTGTGGGAAGGGAACCGGGCCATTGTGTACAAATTCCGTGAATGGTATCCGCACAACGAACAAACAGCTAAGCGACTGTTAAGGCAAATACCAATAATCATCGCGTATACTGTAATAGTGTCGCTTCTACTAGATTTCTCGTTCGGCCTCTTAGGAATCATAATGTGCGAACCGGGCGAAAAGCTATTCTACGCCCTGACCAATCTCTTGCCCGCTATATTTATCATGTCAATATACGAGGGAGCTTATTTCTTTGAAGAGTGGAAGAAGAACTTTCAGCGATCGGAGGCTTTAGCGAAAGAAAACATCCGCTCCCAGTTTGAAGCCTTAAAGAGCCAGCTTGATCCTCACTTTTTGTTTAACAGCATGAACACCCTAGCTGCGCTGATTGAACCGGATAATACCGATGCTCAGAAGTATCTGGAGCAACTCTCGGATGTATACCGCTACGTGTTGCTCAGCCGGCAGAAGGAAACGGTTTCTTTAGAAGAAGAACTGGAGTTTGTGCAGTCCTACATCTTTTTGAACAAAACCCGCTACCGCGATAACCTGATTGTAGAGAATGACATCCCGGAAGAAAGCCTTAGTCGGCGAGTAGCTCCACTTAGCCTGCAAATTCTAGTGGAGAACGCACTCAAGCATAATGTGATATCCAAAGACAAACCGCTTACCCTGCGAATCACAGTGGATCGGCACGGCTACGTAGTAGTAGAAAACAACGTACAAAAAAAGAATATTCTGGAGATGGAGAAGTCGACTAAAACCGGCTTACAGAATATCATCAATCGCTACGCCCTGCTCACCCCCAATCCGGTGGAGATCAACCAATCGGCTGATTTATTTTCGGTCCGTATTCCGCTGATTGTTTCTTAAACTAAAGGCATGAATATTCTGATCATTGAAGATGAGTATCCGGCGGCGGAGCGCTTGCAGCAACTACTGAGGCGCCTCGATGAGTCCATTAATGTGGTTGATATGATAGATAGCGTGGACAACGCTATTTGCTGGTTTGCCGAGCATCCGGCCCCGGACCTAATACTGTCGGACATCCAACTCTCGGACGGATTGAGCTTTGAGATTTACGAGAAAGTAGTGATCAAGAGCCCGATTATTTTCACCACTTCCTACGACGAATACGCCATTCAGGCCTTCAAAGTGAAGAGTATTGACTACCTGCTAAAGCCCATCAAGTTTGAAGAACTGGGAAAAGCCATTGCCAAGTACAAGCAGCTAAAGAGCGAGTTTTCGGAAGAAGAGAACGCCAGCAAGATTGAGCGGTTACTGGATAATTTACAACACTCGGGACGCCGCCACAAAAAACGCTTTCTGGTGAAAAAGGGCGAGCAACTGGTCCCCATCTCCGACGACGAAATTGCCTACTTCTACACCGAAAACGAACTCGTCTATCTGTTCACGCCCGAAGGCAAGAAGTACGTAGTAGACTACACACTGGAGCAACTGGATGAGTTGGTAGACTCCGAAAAGTTCTTCCGCATCAATCGGCAGTATCTGATACATCTGGAAGCCATCCAACGGATTCACACCTATTTCAACAGCCGCCTCAAACTCAATCTCCAACCCGACCCCACCGACGAAGTAATCGTCAGCAAAGGTAAAGCGAAGTCGTTTAAGCAGTGGCTGGAGGGATAAAGTAAGTGAACAGCCTACTCTGTTACTTTCTTAATAGCCAATTGCTTGGCCATCTTTTCTGGATTCAGAAGCCCCGTAGTATACACCATCTTTCACCATAATGGCTTGATATCCACCATAGATCCCTTTTTGCATTCTGATACTGTGCCCTTTATCCAGTAATTTGCTAATAGATTCGTAGTCAAAACCTGATTCCAGATAGGTATCGCCTGCTTGAGATGCCTGCCCCCGATGATACATTCGCGGCGCATCACCCGCTTCCTGAAGGTTCATGCCAAAATCAATCAGGTTGGTGATAATCTGGGCGTGACCCTGCGGTTGCATATCGCCTCCCATAAGCCCAAAACTCATGAATGGTCTGCCATCTTTCGTTACAAAAGCCGGGATAATGGTATGAAACGGTCTTTTTCCGGGTGCATACTGGTTAATATGCCCTTCCTCCATAACAAATCCGTTACCTCTGTTTTGCAAAACGAAGCCTACGCCTTCGGGTACTTCTTGGGAGCCAAAAAAATAAGAAATACTTTGTATCAGAGAGATCATATTACCGTCTTTGTCAGCTACGGTTAAATAGACAGTATGATCGCCTGAGGGCAAACCAGGCTCGTACATTCCCGCTATATCAGCGCTGATATTTTCCCTTCTTGCCTCCGCATAACTATCGGATAATAACTCTTCCAGGGGTATGGAGCCGAACTCAGGGTCGCCGTAGTATTTTCCCAAGTCTGCGTACGCCAGTTTTTTAGCCTCTAAGAAATGATGCATATGATCGGCACTCCCAAACCCCATGCTCTTTAGATCAAAACCCTTCAGAATATTTAAAATCTGCAATGCTGCGACACCCTGACCGTTGGGTGGTAGCTCCCATACATCGTATCCGCGATAATTGATAGAGACCGGCTCTACCCATACGGGTTTATTCTTCGCCAAATCCTCTTTAGTCAAAAAACCTCCGCGGGCCTGCATATGGTCTTCTACCGCCTGGGCTATTTCACCCTTATAAAAACCATCGCGCCCCTGCTGAACAATTATTTCCAACGTGTTGGCCAATGCCGGGTTCTTGAATATCTCTCCTTTGCGGGGAAAGCGGTTCTCGTCTGTAAAAAATATATTCTTAAATGTGGGATTGTCTGATGCTTTTATGAAAGACTCATCCATTTTGAAATTATCGGCCGTCTCGGAAGTTATTGGAACCCCTTCCCGGGCATACTTTATGGTTGGTGTGAGTAGCTCTTGAAATTCCAGCTTCCCAAATCTTTCATGTAGCGCAAACCAGCCATCAACGCATCCGGGGGTAGTGACCGAAAGTGGGCCGGTGCGGTAGGTATTACCTTTATCAATCTGACTCTTTAACTCATTCAATGTGAGTCTCTCCGGCGACTTGCCACTAGCATTTAGTCCGTAGAGCTTTTGCGACTGGACATCCCAGACAATAGCAAAAAGATCACCCCCTATCCCATTCATTCCCGGGTCGGCGAATCCTAAAAAGGCATTCGCCGCAATGGCCGCATCAACGGCACTGCCCCCTTTTTTAAGAATATCGATAGCAATCTGAGAAGCAAGAGGGTGATTGGTGGCTGCCATGCCATTCCTCGCTAGCACCTCAGATCTCGTACCAAACCACCTACCCGAGAGCCTATCCTGAGCCTGCAAGAAATTGAGACTTAAAACGAAGGATAATACGGTAATAACAAATTTCATTCTGGATTATTTATTTCTACTCAATATTAGTATACACTGCCTGCACGTCGTCGTCGTCTTCCAGCTTGTCCAGCATCTTTTCAATGTCTTCCAGTTGCTCCTCACTAAACTCTACCGGGGTAGTGGGGAAGCGCTGCAGGGTGGCTTTTTCTACTTCAATCTCCTTTTCCTCTAGCGCCTGCGCGAGTGAGCCAAAGTTGGTGTAGTCGCCGTAGATGTAAATTTTCTCGTCGTTCTCTTCAATCTCCTCCAGTCCGGCATCAATTAGCTCCAGTTCCAGTTCTTCCTGGTCAAAATCGTCGGGCGGCTCAAATTCAAATACGGCTTTGCGGTTAAACATATAATCCAGCGAGCCGGTGGGCACCAGTGAACCTCCGGCTTTATTGAAGTAAGACTTCACGTTGGCTACCGTACGCGTAGTGTTATCGGTAGCGCACTCTACCACCACCAGCACTCCGTGGGGGCCTTTACCTTCGTATAGTACTTCTACGTAGTCGTCGCTGTCTTTGCCCTCGGCCCGCTTAATAGCCGCCTCGATGTTGTCTTTGGGCATATTTTGCGCCTTGGCATTCTGGATGGCCGTACGCAGCTTGGCGTTCATATCCGGGTCGGTACCTCCTTCCTTGGCCGCAATCGTAATGGTTCGGGACAGTTTGGGAAATATTTTGGACATCTTATCCCAACGTTTTTCTTTCGCCGCCCGGCGGTACTCAAATGCTCTTCCCATAGTTGTTTTAGTTTTACTCTGATCGGCAAAATTATAAAGCGAGACTAAAAAGTTAGCTACGCCAACAGAAAAAATTCATTTATATTTTTATTTTAAGCTGGCTAATAAAACAACCTAACTGCCTCCATGAAGATAACCAACTTACTTTTTTCAGTACTTGTCCTTTTTGGGTTAAGCGGCGGTTTTGCTGTGGCTCAACCCACCACGCAGCCACCACCCAATATTATCATTATCTATGCCGATGATCTGGGTTACGGCGATTTGAGCAGCTACGGCGGTGATATTCCTACTCCGAATATTGATCGAATTGGCCAGGCGGGAATTCGCTTTACGGATTTTTACGTTTCGTCCCCGGTCTGCACTCCTTCCCGTTACAGCCTTCTAACCGGCAGCTATCCGCAACGGTCGCGGTACGATCTGGATAAAGTGATTATGCCCGGCGACGATAATCACTTTGCAGAAGAAGAGGTAACACTGGCCGAACTGCTCAAAACCCAAGGCTACCGAACGGCAATCACCGGCAAGTGGCACCTAGGTTCCGCTCAGCCCTCTTATCTACCTATGCACCAGGGGTTTGATCTTTTTTCCGGACATAAAGCTGGGTGTATTGATTACTTCCACCACGTGTACGGCGGCATGGGTAGTTTTTGGTTCATTAACGGTGAGCCTACTTCCGAAGAAGGTTATTCCACCGATCTAATCACCGACCATGCGGTTGATTTTATTGAGAGTGCGAAAAGCAATACAAACCCCTTCTTCCTGTATATTCCCTACAACGCCCCCCACTTTGGCAAAACTGATCCGGACAATGTGCCGGAAGTGACCACCTCCTTATTTGAAGGCGAATACAAGAATTATAAGATTATGAATTCGCTGCAGGCTCCTGAAAAGTACGTGGAGCGCTTCGCTCATATAGAAGATCCCTATCGCCGGTTGTATTCGGCTATGGTGGCCAGCCTGGACGATAATGTAGGCCGCTTGTGGGAGAAGTTGGAAAAGGAAAATTTACTGGAGAACACCATCATCTGGTTTGTGTCGGACAATGGCGGCTACTCCGAAACCTACTACGGTCACGCCAGCAACGGACCGCTACGGGGCGAAAAAGCTACGCTATGGGAAGGAGGAATCCGAGTACCAGCGATGGTCTGCTGGCCAGGAAGCATTGAGGCTAACCAGGTGGTAGATCAGCCGGTCTGCAATATCGATATCGTACCGACTCTAGGCGCTATTAGCGGCTTTTCTGATGCGCTGGCGAAGTTACCTATCGACGGAGTAGACATTAGTTCGGTACTATTTGATCAGGCAACGATTGAACGGGATATTTTCTGGCGCTATCAAGACGAAACCGCTTTCCGAAGGGGAAACTGGAAGCTGCGTAATTCTGATGAACTGTACGACTTGTCAACGGACATCGGCGAGAAGAATAACGTAGCCCGCGCCCATCCTGATAAGCTAAAGGAATTACAGCAGGCATTTAAGGCCGTAGATCTATGATGTACTCATTATTCCCAAAATCAATGACTCATTTAAACTTTCTGATCAGTCTTTTCTGCTTTTCCCTTGGTATCTCAACTGCTTCGGCGCAGACAGTTAGGATCATTTATGATACCGATATGGAATCGGATGTGGATGATGTAGGGGCTACAGCCGTACTGCACGCCTTGGCTAACCACGGCGAGGCCGAAATTCTGGCAACGATGGTATCTTCTATTAATCCCTGGAGTGCTCCCTGTCTGGATGCCATCAACACTTTTTATGGTCGCCCCGACCTTCCGATTGGCGTACCCAAGGGTGAAGCCGTTAACCGCAAGTCGGTATACGCCCAGTCGGTGGCCGAAACCTACCCCCATTCCATTACTTCGTCTGAATCGCTACCCGAAGCGGCTCATCTCTACCGAAAAATACTGGCTGAGCAACCTGACAGTAGTGTAGTGATTGTGACAGTAGGTTATTTAACCAACCTTTCCCGGCTGCTGAGCACACCACCCGATGAATATAGCCCGCTGAACGGCTCTGATCTGGTGAAGCAAAAAGTAAAACACTACGTCTGTATGGGCGGTCGGTTTCCAAAAAACACCAATACCCAGGTACACGGCAACTGGAAACCCGATCCGGCTGCCACCATAGATGTGGTAGAAAATTGGCCAACACATATTCTGTTTAGCGGCGGGGGCGATCAACTGGCGCGGCTCTACGAAACGGGTGGAACCCTGTCTAAAGTGCCGGAGGATCATATTGTCCGTCAGTCTTATCAATGGTTTTTTGATCGGGCCGGATGGGCGGAGGGGCCAACCCACCATAGTGCCGATTTGCTGGCAGTACTCATTGCCGTACGCGGATTAGACCCGTACTTTGATCAGATTTGTGAAGGCTACAACGAAGTATTTGAAGATGGAACCCACGAGTGGCGAGCTTCGCCGGATAAAGACCAGTGTTACGTGCTACCCCGAACTGCTTATATATCCGAGGCTACTGCGGAGCTAAATCGTCTGATGAGCGCTTCTTCTGCCAAGTAATTATTTGAGAAATAAGATTTTTTGGGCGAGGCCGTACTGCTGATGTACGGCAATAATATGGGTACGACCGCGAATACTGAGTCGAGAAAAGCGGCTCTTACGGAAGAAAAAAATAAGGGCAACCATTTTCTGATTGCCCGATAATCGTATTCTAAAATGTTAGGCCGAAGCTTTTACTTCGCCTAGATACTTCACTTCGTACAAGTGCTCGTAGCGGCGAATAGCGGCCTGAATTTGAGGATAAGTATCTCGTCTAATTTTGATTCCTTTCGGCTCTCCTTTCTGACGAACTTCAATGTAATAGCCAGACTTGAGCGTGATACTGCGAGTGATTGGTCGTGCCAAAGGTAAAAGGGTTTAAAGGTTAAAACTAAACATCTGCTACAAAATTGGTCTTAGAATGACCGTTAGTTTTGTAGGTTAAAAACCACTTTTATCAGCAACCAAAACCAGACTTCCCGGATGGTTATCTGATATAGTGAAGTTCACAATATACAAATTTTTTTTGAATTATCCGCAGATGAAAGCGATTTCACTTTGAAATTTAGCAATAGGTGAAGCTCTTTATGAAAAAAATACTATTTCCACCCTTCAAGGAACCGCGAAAGATATTATCCGATTTTGACTTCGTATTGTCTACCAAATAGTAGTTAATCTTATGTACTTAGGGGTTTTGGTATTTCTAAATTGTATCTTAGTATGGCATGTAGTAATTCACTATACTTTACTTGACAAATCCCTACTTTTAGCTATCCTTCGCAGTATGAAAACCAAACGCGTATTTCCGGCCGAATGGTATCCGCAAAGCGGAGTGCAACTCACCTGGCCCCACTCGCGTACCGACTGGCAAAGTACGCTCGATCAGGTCATTCCCTGCTACCAACGAATCGCTTACGAAATCTCGCTGCGGCAAAAACTGCTGATTGTTAGTTCAGATGCAAATGAGGCAAAGACTCACTTGAAGCACTGCAACCCGACCAACATTACCTACCATCAGATTCCTACCAACGATACCTGGGCCCGTGACCATAGCGGCATCATCGTTCTGAAGAATGAGCAGCCCATCGTGCTGGATTTTCAGTTCAACGGCTGGGGGCTGAAGTTTCCTGCTCACCTGGATAATCAGATTACCCGTCAACTTTACGAGCAACGAGCATTTAGCCCCAGTACTAAATACCAATCAATGAAAGGTTTTGTACTGGAGGGCGGTAGCCTGGAGTCGGACGGTGCCAGTACCCTGCTCACGACGGAAACCTGCCTGTTATCGCGTAACCGGAACGAAAATCTGACGAAAGAGCAAATTAGCGAGTATTTAGAAGAAACCTTAGGCACAGAGCGTATTCTCTGGCTACAGCACGGCTATCTGGCCGGTGACGACACCGACAGCCACATTGATACCCTCGCCCGCTTCTGCGACTTCCAGACTATCGCCTACGTACAATGTATTGATTCCGACGACGAGCACTACGAGGAGTTGGCAAAAATGGAACAGGAGCTACAGCAATTCCGAACTGAAATAGGCCAACCCTATCGCTTACTTCCTCTGCCCATGGCTGATGCTATGTATGACGCCGAAGGCAATCGCCTCCCGGCCACCTATGCTAATTTTTTAATTATGAACGAAGCCGTACTGCTTCCCTTCTACGGACTATCCCAAGATGAGCCTGTCCGCGAAGTACTTCAACAGGCCTTCCCCAATCGCGAGATTATCGGAATTCCCTGCGAAGCTTTAGTACAACAGCACGGCTCTTTGCACTGCGCAACCATGCAGTACCCAGACGGAGTGCTTGCGTAAAAACGAGCTAGTCTCTAAAGTAGGGAAATTCTAATCTGCCAGCTCTTTTGTTGCTGCCTGCGCTGCTGCTAGCCGGGCAATGGGTACCCGATACGGAGAGCAGCTTACGTAGTTAAGCCCTATTGTTTGGCAAAACGCCACCGAACTTGGTTCGCCTCCGTGTTCTCCGCAAATACCTACTTTAAGCCCTGGTTTACTCTTTCTACCTCTTAGGGTGCCAATCTCAACCAACTCTCCTACTCCTCGCTGATCCAGTACCTGAAATGGATCGTGCGATAAAATACCTTTCTCGAGATATATAGGTAAGAACTTTCCGGAATCGTCCCGGGAGTAACCGTACGTCATCTGCGTTAGGTCATTTGTGCCAAAGGAAAAGAAATCGGCATACTTAGCTAGCCTATCAGCAATGAGAGCGGCTCGGGGCACCTCAATCATAGTGCCTACGGAGTAAGCTACCTCATCACCCAACTTCTCAAATACACCCCGGGCTTCGGTTTCAATGATTTTACGTTGCATCCTCATTTCGTTTACCGTACCGGTAAGAGGCACCATAATTTCGGGTATAGTCTTTACGCCTTGCTGTTTTACGTTGATGGCTGCCTGGAGAATAGCCTGGACCTGCATTTCGGTAATTTCGGGATACGTATTCCCCAACCGGCACCCCCGGTGTCCGAGCATGGGATTGGTTTCGGCCAGTTGACGTATTTTGTTCTGTACTTCCTCCACAGAAATATTCATTTCTTGCGCCAACTCCTGCTGATGACTTGGTTCGTAAGGCATAAATTCGTGCAGGGGGGGATCAAACAGCCGTATCGTAACCGGAAGTCCATCCATCGCCTGAAAAATGCTTTCAAAATCAGCGCGTTGCATTGGAAGCAATTTTGCGAGAGCCTTCCGCCGGCCCTCTTCGGTGCTAGCCATAATCATCTCTCGCATGGCTTTTATCCGGTCTCCCTGAAAGAACATATGCTCGGTTCGGCATAAGCCTATCCCTTTAGCTCCAAACTTCACTGCGGTACGGGCGGCTTCGGGAGTATCGGCATTGGCGAGTACATTCATCTGAGCGTACTGATCCGCTATTTCCATTATTTCCCCAAAATCGCCACTAAGTTCCGGTTGGCGAGTGGGCAATTTACCCTGAAAAACCTCCCCGGTACTTCCGTTCATCGAAATCCAGTCTCCTTCCTTAACGATAAGGTTACCGACCCTGAACTCTTTCGCCTTGTAGTTAATCTTGATCTCTCCGGCTCCGGAGATACAACACTTGCCCATACCTCGGGCCACCACCGCCGCATGAGAAGTCATGCCACCGCGTGCAGTTAGTATACCAACCGCCGCATCCATTCCTTTCAGATCGTCTGCCGAGGTTTCGGTTCTAACCAGAATCACCTTTTTACCCGAGTTACCCGCGCGCACTGCTTCATCTGAACTAAACACTACCTGCCCCGTAGCCGCTCCCGGCGATGCCGGTAGTCCGTTCACAATAGGTTTAGCGTTGGATAGGGCTTCATAATCAAAGACGGGGTGTAGCAGTTCGTTCAGCTTATTGGGATTCATCCGCTGAAGTAACTCGGGAGCGGTAATTTTACCCTCCTTAAATAAATCCATACCTATTTTTACCATAGCCGCGCCGGTACGTTTACCATCCCTGGTCTGTAGCACCCATAATTTTCCTTCCTGAATAGTAAACTCCATATCCTGCATATCGCGGTAGTGGTCTTCCAGTATCTTTTCAATCTTATCCAGCTCCTGATATGCTTCCGGCATGGATTCTTCCAGCGAAGGATACTTGGCTAAGCGCTCTTCCTCAGAAATACCAGCCAGTTTGGCCCATCGTAATGAGCCTTCCCGGGTTACTTGCAGCGGAGTGCGTATACCGGCCACCACATCTTCACCTTGGGCATCAGTGAGATATTCTCCGTTAAATACCTTTTCTCCGGTAGCAGCATCACGAGTGAAGGCCACCCCTGAGGCGCTGTTGCTGCCCATATTGCCAAAAACCATGGCCTGCACATTGACGGCGGTACCCCAGCTATCAGGAAGCTCATTCAGTTGGCGGTAGAATACCGCCCGGGGGGTGTACCAACTCTCAAAGACAGCTCTTATGGAGTTCCATAACTGCTCCCAGGGGTCTTGAGGGAACTCTCTGTTGGTCAGTTCCTTGATAACGGTTTTGTAACGATCAACCAATTCTTTCAAGTCGGCTAAAGTAAGTTTCTGATCAGAGGACACCCCCTTTTCATCCTTCAGCTGATCTAGAATTTCTTCAAAAGGGTTAGTATTATCTTCGGTGTATTGAGTAATACCCATTACCACATCTCCGTACATTTGAATGAGCCTGCGGTAGGAATCCCAGGCGAAACGCTCGTTAGAAACCCGTTTTGAGAGGCTCATGACCGACCGGTCGTTAAGTCCGATATTCAGCACAGTATCCATCATACCCGGCATAGAAGCTCTGGCCCCCGACCTTACGGAAACCAGCGCCGGATTCTCCTCATCCCCGAACTTTGTCCCTAATATTGCCTCGATGTGGGAAATCCCTTCATGAACTTCGTCGTTGATCAACTCGGTTATCTCTCGCCACCCCTTTTCCTCGTACTTGACACACATTTCAGTGGTTATCGTAAATCCGGGGGGTACGGGCAATCCGATACGCGCCATTTCCGCCAGGTTTGCTCCTTTTCCTCCCAATAGCGGCTTCATGTCTTTGTTACCATCGGCACTTCCTGCGCCAAATAGGTAAGTGGTTTTGAGTGTATTTTCTATTGCTTGCATGATAATAAGTATTAGTGAAGGGGGGATAAGGTAAGGAGACTACAAATAAAATCTGATGATCTGCATCACGGGAATTTGTGATATGTATCATGTTTGATGGGTATTCACCTAAGGCTACTCGGAGGGGGGCATAGCGATTGGGTGTTCAGGTGTTCGTGTAATTCTGAACGCCTGAACACTTTTCTACTATAACACCCCTCACTATAACACTTCATAAACCGCCTCAATCAATTTCAAAGGAGCTTCCCGCTGGTTATTGCTGAGTAGAATTATCAGCTTCTGTTCGTCCAGCCAGCGACCGATGTAATTACGAAAGCCGTTTAGCTCGCCGGTATGGTATACAAAATCCGGGGTCTCATCGTCGGTAAACCAACCGAAGCCGTAGGGATGCGTGCTACCGTTACTGAGCTGAACGGGTGAGTAAGCTGCTTGCAGCATTTCCGGACGAATGTATTCACCACTGTATAATGCGCGGTCCCATTTATACAAATCTTCGACCGTAGAGAAAATACCGCCGCCGCCCACCGTACGAAACTGGTAGTTATCGGCTTCTCCCCGAGCATTCACCGCTACCGCCCGGTTCGGAATACTATCGGCTAGTTCGTCAAAAATTACGGTATGGTTCATGCCGATGGGGTCGAAGAAAGTTTCTTGCATAAAGTCAGCGTAGCGTTGCCCGCTTACCTGTGCCGCAATAGTCGTGAGTAACGTATAGCCCGAGTTTCCGTAGCTAAACTGGGTGCCTGGCTCAGACAGCAGTGAATCTACTTCCCGAATCTCCTTCAGCACATCAGCATTCGTTAGTCCGGGCGGAAAGCTTTCCATGAAGTTATAGTAATCGGGAATACCGTGGGTATGCGTGAGCAACTGCCGGATGGTGATACGGTCGGCAGCGGGCATTTCGGGTAGGTACTGGGCCAGTGTATCGTCCAAACTCAACTTATTCTGATCAGCCAGATACAAAATACCCGTGGCGTGAATATGCTTGGAAAGGGAGGCCAGGTAAAAAGCCGTATTTGGCTGCATCGGTACTTTATCGGTAGCGTGCTGGTAACCTACTGACTTGGCGTACACGACCCCGCTGCTATCGGCAATCAGTATGTTTCCGCTAAAGCCACTGGTATCCACGTACTGCTGAAAAAGCGTATCTAACTGTTGGGTAGCAGTAAAATCTTCGGCCTTCTCCTGATTACAGGAAACCAGCAGCGTGCTAAAAAACAGAAAAGCAATACTGCCGAATGATTGATAAGACATAATTTGGTGATTCAGTCAGGAAAAGGAGCAAAAATACCAAACTTTTCGCCAATTCTTTCTCGTTGTAAAGTGCCCGTTAGAACATCATTAATGATGTTCCAAAAATGACCGATGATATTAACACAAAAAATGACCGTAGGATTAATTCAGCAGCAAAATAGTGCAAATACCGCCGAAAATTTGGAAAAGCTCCGGCACAACATTCGCCAGTGCACTCAGCAAGGGGCGAAGTTGGTAGTATTGCAGGAGCTACACAACTGCTTATACTTCTGTCAAACCGAAGATACTAATCAGTTCGATCTGGCCGAACCCATCCCTGGTCCTTCTACCGAATATTTTGGGAACATCGCCCGTGAGTTGGGAGTGGTGCTGGTAACGTCATTGTTCGAACGGCGCGCGGCGGGCATTTACCATAATACCGCCGTAGTGCTGGAAAAAGACGGTAGCATTGCCGGGAAGTACCGAAAGATGCATATTCCCGACGATCCGGCCTACTACGAGAAATTCTATTTCACCCCCGGCGATCTAGGCTTTAACCCGATTGTGACTTCCGTAGGAAAGCTAGGAGTACTAGTTTGCTGGGATCAATGGTACCCTGAAGCCGCCCGGCTGATGGCGCTGGCCGGGGCCGACATGCTTATCTATCCTACTGCCATTGGTTGGGAATCTACCGACCTGACCGATGAGCAGCAGCGGCAGCAAGATGCCTGGATTATCTCTCAACGAGGGCACGCCGTAGCCAATGGCCTACCGGTAATCTCGGTAAACCGAGTGGGGCACGAAGCTGATCCTTCCGAACAGACCAACGGCATTAAATTCTGGGGGCATAGCTTCGTGGCCGGACCACAGGGCGAAATACTGGCGAAAGCTTCTTCTCAGCAAGAGGAAAACCTGGTAGTAGAAGTAGATTTAGCCCACTCGGAGAACGTTCGCCGCATCTGGCCCTTCTTTCGCGACCGTCGCATTGATGCCTTCGGTGAACTTACAAAACGCTACCGGGATTAATTACTTTCTTCCGTATAGTTTTACCAACTGCCCGAAATTCCTAATTTTGGGCGTTTTGCATAATTTTTACTGATGACTGTATTTTTAACCGGCACCAGCGGACTGTTGGGTAGCAACGTACTGATTGAACTGTTAAAGCGTAATTATCAGGTAAAAGCCCTGTTTCGGGATGAACACGACGCTCGTCAGCACCAGCATATTAAAGACATTGAGATATTTATGGGCGACATTACCGATGCCACTACTATGATGCACGGCGCCCAGGGTTGCGATGCCATTATTCACGCCGCGGCTGATACCGGCCTGTGGCCCGCCCGTTCACTCGAATATGTTGCCACCAATGTGCAGGGTACCATTAACCTGATTGAAGCCGGAAAACAAGCGGGAATACAACGAATGATCGCCGTAAGTACTGCCAACGCCCTGGGCTTTGGCACCAAAGAACAACCAGGCGACGAAACTACTCCCCCCAAATTTAAGCAGTACGGCTTGGGTTACATGGAAACCAAGTACCTGGCCCAGGAAATTATGCTGCGTGAAGCCCGCAACGGCTTTCCGGGTCTGGTAGTGAACCCTACCTTCATGATTGGCCCCAACGATCATAAACCTAGCTCGGGACGCATGGTGCTGGCGGTGTATCAGGGTAAAGTACCCGGTTACCCCGTTGGTGGCAAGAACTACGTTTACGTGGGTGATGCCGCTACGGCCATCGTTAATGCTTTGGAGATGGGCAATACCGGTGAATGCTATATTCTCGGTCACGAAAATCTCAGTTATCAGGAAGCCTTTACCAAAATTGCGAATGTGATTGGAGTAAAACCGCCTCAGCTCCCTATTCCTCCCCTGCTTACCAAAGCCTTTGGCGGGCTAGGCACCGTGTACGGCAACCTTACCGGCGGTACGCCCAAAGTGAGTTACAAAATGGCGCGGGTTTCCTGCGACGGCCACTATTTTTCCGCTGCCAAAGCGGTACGAGAAATCGGTCTGCCCCAAACCCCGATTGATACCGCAATCCGCGAGTGCTTTGAGTGGTTTAAGGAAAATGGGTATCTTGAGCAGAAATGAAAAACTTCACATAAATTCCATGAATATCATTCAGGAAAATAGCGACGCGATTCAGGAGCTATGCCATAAGCATCATGTAAAAAGCTTGGTAGTTTTCGGGTCAGTGCTAACTGAACAGTTTAACCCTGAAAGTGACGTTGATTTTTTAGTTGAGTTTGAGGGTATGGACTTGGCTAGCTACGCCGATAATTATTTCAACCTAAAAGAAGCACTAGAAAACTTATTATCTCGGTCTATTGATTTGCTGGAAAAACAGGCCGTTCAAAACCCTTACCTTATGCAGTCAATTGAACAGAACCAAAGCCTTATTTATGGATGAAAAGGTCAAACTATGGCTCTACGATATGCTAAAAGCGATTGAAGAGATAGAAGCGTTCTTTGAACTGGGCGAGCGAAAGTTTGAAAACTATCTGGCTGATATTAAAACGAAAAGAGCCATCGAAAGAAATTTGGAAATCATTGGCGAAGCAGCAAGCCGGGGTCTGAAGATCGATCCCGACATTCAAATCTCTCACGTCAAACAAATTATTGGAACTCGTAATCGTATCATTCACGGGTACGATAGCGTTTCCGATGAAATGGTGTGGAGTATAGTCATCAATCATCTACCTAAACTCAAAAAAGAACTAGAACAGCTTCTGAAATAAGAATGATAGGCTTCTTTATCAAATCGGGGGGAAAGAAAGCTGGGAGGGAATCTAGCAGGTATATTTTTGGAGATAGTGGAATTAGCCAGCTGTTTAAAGAGTCTCTTAGTGAGCATTATAGTGATGACCTAAAGTTGATTCTGATCAAACTATATGTGGATGGAGAAATAGTTACTTTCCCAACCAAACAGAAGGTATTATCTAACTATTCTTCTAAGACGAAAAGCATTGCCGTAGATTGCTTCATAAAGGCAGGTAATTTCTTTGATAAGAAGGAGGTAGGAAAGAAGAAATTGGTAAAATTATCTTAACCGCTTTAGAACTAGTTGAGGGTAGAATGAATAGCAGGGGTATATCCATGAACTGGGATTTATTCCTCAATAACGTCAGAGGTACCCTGAGAGAATGGATAGGTAAACGACCACTGTAAGAAATTACATTACTAATAATCACGAGAAAAATTATAATGCCAACCACCGAAACCGCTACACAATTTACTTTTAAGGCTGTACGCACCAGTGAGGATAAAGAAGCTTTTCGCCAGCTTCCCTTCCGTATCTACCGCGATGACCCAAACTGGGTTCCCCACATCCGGCAGGAGATAGAAGCCGTATTTGATCCTGGCCAGAATACGTTCTACACTCACGGGCAGGCCGACCGCTGGATTATGAAAGATGCCGCCGGGCAGGTAGTGGGGCGGGTAGCCGCCTTCATCAACGAGCGGAAAGCGCACACATTTAACCAACCTACCGGGGGGCTGGGCTTTTTTGAGTGTATCGATAATCAGAAGGCGGCTTTTGCGCTGTTTGACCACTGTAAGGCCTGGCTGACCGAGCGCGGTATGGAAGCCATGGATGGACCGGTTAATTTTGGCGAAAACAATAAGTACTGGGGCCTGATTACCGAAAACTACGATCTCAAGCCTTACTACGGGCAGAATTACAACCCCGAATACTACGTTCGCTTTTTCGAGGAGTACGGCTTTCAGGTGTACTTCAACCAGTATATTTTTCATAAGCTATTCGTTACTCCGCTGCCCGAGGTTTTTCAACGTCGCTCCGACCGGATCAAGTCTCAACCGCAATACGCTATCCGTACGTACGAGAAGAATAAGCCGCTGAAGTACGCTCGTGACTTTATGGAAATCTACAACGACGCCTGGCAAACCCACGATAACTTTAAGGCCATGACCGAGCAGCAGGCGCTTAACCTGCTAAAACAAATCAAACCCGTGGTAGACGAGCTTTTACTCCACTTTGTGTACTACGAGGATAGTCCGATTGCCTTTATGGTGGCGCTACCCAACATTAACCGGCTATACGAGAAAGTAGGCGACAATATGAACCTTTGGGGCAAGCTAAAATTTCTGTTTTACCAGAAAACCACCGACGTACGCGACTGCTACGGAGTAGCCTTCGGAATAAAGCAGAAGTACCAGATGCGCGGCATTGAAGGGCTAATATTTGATAACCTACGCGAAGTTTGCTGGAACGAGAAAGAGCAGCGACATAAGTACGATACCTACATCGTGACCTGGGTAGGCGATTTTAATCCGAAGATGGTTCGGGTAATGGAAGCATTAGGCTGTGAGCGGGTTCGCACTATGGCCACCTACCGGAAGTTGTTTGACGAAAGTGCGGAGTTCGAGCGATCACCGATTATTTAATAGCTCAACGGCCTTCGTAGACGGATTCGTCCTTTTCTTTCATTTCTTTCCGCTTTCGAGCGGCTTTCACAATGGCATAAATCACTACGCCGGCCAGCACCAAGGTGATAATACCTACGATGATGAAAAACCAGGGTATGGGAGCAGTAGCCAAAAACAATGAAGCAAAAATTAGTGAAGCTTTTTCGGAAAGAAAAGTCATTAAAAAATATAGTAATAACATACTATTTTGGTTTAAAAAGTGTATAATCTGTTACCCAGTTAACTTCCTCCCAACCAATTAGTTTGAATTACATTCGTAGTCAATTATTCTGAAAATGGAATCAGATCAGCCGGGTTAATCAACAACTCTACGGTTTGGCCCGGTGCCAGCCCGTTACCCTGGCAAAAAGCGGTCAGTAATTCTTCATTGGATAAACGAACCGCCACTTCCTGATAGTGTCCCTGGTAACTTAAGTAAGCTACTGTCCCCGGCAACCGCATACTGAATTCGGGACCTTTACCGTTCAATTCCGATTTGCCAGAAGAAACCACCTGAACCTGCTCGGCTCGGATGCCCAGCTTCTCCGACGTAGTTTTCGTCTGGGAGTGATAGTTTTGCCAGAACTCTGCCGGAAAAATAGCCACGGTGCCGAACAACTGGGCTATGTAAGGCGACCGGGGGTGCTCGTACACCTCGTTGGGGCTAGCTATCTGCTGTAACTTTCCGTTTTGTAGTACCGCAATGGTATCGGCAATGCCTAATGCGTCCTTCGGCTCGTGCGTTACCATCACTACCGTAGAAGCTGACTCCTGAAGAAACTCGGCCAGCTCAAATTTGAGTTGCTGTTTAAGTATGCTATCTAGCTGCCCAAAAGGTTCATCCATCAGCAGCAGGCGAGGTTCTTCGGCCAGAGCGCGGGCCAAGGCCACCCGCTGCTTCTCACCACCCGAGAGCGTCTGAATGGCGTGGTCTTCCAGTCCGTTAAGGCGACAGCGAGCCAGTAGCTCTTCGGTGCGATCTTGCCGGTAATCCCGCTCGTAGGCCCGGAGTACGTGCCAGATATTTTCAAATACCGTCATGTTAGCCGACAGGCTGAAGTCCTGAAAAACCATGCGAATATCGGGGTGGCCGGGTACGAGCCGTCGGGAAGGAGGCGGCAGAAGTTTACCGTCAAAATATACGGTGCCTTCGGTAGGTTCCAGTAATGCCGCCAGGGTTTTAAGTAGGGTAGTTTTACCCGAACCACTCTCGCCCACTAGGGCTAAAATTTCCCCTTCCGCAACCGAGAGATTTATATCTTGCAGGGCAGCAGCGCCTTCTTCGGCGTACTTTACTGATAATGATTCTGTCTTTAACGCACTCATTCAACCGGATTAGATACCTTATCAGTAATCCGAAAGAACCAGAATTTGTTATGAACAAGCGAAGATTAGGGTTGGATACTGGCCGAAAATCGGGTTCCGGAAGCTCTGAGGCTCAATTGTTCGTTGGCGTATTGCAACAGTCTGATCTGGTGATCGACAAAACTGGGGCTGAGCTTATTCTCTCTCATATGATCGCTGACAGCAATGTTTTGTTCTAACAGCCAGGGAAGTACATCTTTTTTGAAGCGCTTAGCGCGGATAATTTCATCTCCCAGCAGTACGTAGTAATCGTAACACAACAGATGAGGGCTGATACGAGCACTCTTTTTTACAGAAAAGCGACGCTCATCAGTGCCATCAAAATAAGCCATCTGATTGTGCTTACGTAAGTAGAAAATATCGCCTGATACCACAATCTCAAAAAAGCCAAGTTGAGATGTAAACTCACTAGACTGAAAAAGGAATGTTTTATAATAGTGAACTACCTTCTGCTGTTCATCATAGTACCGAAATGAAGCAATATCCCGCGCTGAAAAGGTGGTAACTGTAGCCTTAGGGCTTTTTCTAAACATGACTATATCGTGAGCGTAGTTATAGCAAACCTCACCCTGTAGCAATGAATTATCGTTGGTGGTAATCAATCCGGCGGACCAAGGAGTTTGAGGTAAAGAGAAAGCAAAATGACAGCTGCCAAACAGCATCAGAGTAATGCAGAGAAAAGTCTTCATATCAGTGTATTTTCTACCACCTAGGGGTAGCGTTAAAAAATATACGCTGATGAAAATACAGTAATCAGTTTCATCAGTCTACCTGATCTGACTAACGTAATATTTGCCAGTTTGTTAACAATAAGTGGGAACTATTACTCATTTTTATGATAAACATGAAATTTTAGTCAAAATTGTGGAAATGACGTAATGATGAGGCTTTTCGTTGAATAAATCATCAACAAAAAAAGCTGAGTTGTTACGCTCAGCTTTTCAGTTAGTCTGTTAAAAATGCTTTTTAGTATTCCCGAATATCGATCCGTTTTACCTCTTCGGTCTCGCCACCGTTGTAGGGTAGAATCACCCGTAGGAAACCGTCCTCGTAAACCGCATCAATCAGCTCGCGATCCACGTGAGGTGGAATCTCAAACACCCGGTTAAACATCGGTACCATATGTCGTGCCGCTTGGTCAGAACTATCTATAAAATTGATATCATTCAGCACGGTATAGACAATCAGTTGATTGCCTCGCAGATAGATATTAAAAGAATCACTGTGGACGGTTGGGGCACTTACCTCGATGACTATCCGGTCTGATTCTTTTTTTAGGTTCACTCGAGTAGCAGTGGTTCCACCACTAATCGTATTCATAGTATCTATCTGATGTATAAAATCTTTAAGTATATTCTTCATAATTATCCTCCTCTGTTTTTTCTCTTCAACATAGAATTTACAAACAACGTACCACCCTAAAACCTACCCTAAACAGCAGACATAATGGCGTGCACGTTACTATTCTAACGACAAAATGGCATAACAAGGTTATGTTTAATCCAGTTTCCTGGGTAAATTATTCGAATAATTACCTCGGACTACGAGCGTAACCGAGTGGAAATCAGCACAAAAAGACCCAGAGCGAGCAGCAGAAATAAATCGAGGCGTAGCGGACCTACGGCAGAAGGAATTACCTCTAACAATGATGCCAGAAATACTAGCAGAGCAAGCGCCGTGGCAAAAATTATTTCGGTCCCCAACTTCTGCCGGGTGAGTACGGCGGCCAGAATCATGGGAGCTAACATAGAGGTTCCGGCAAAGCTTACCCGAGCTAACAACGCTAGTTGATCACTGGCTAACACTGAGAACACTAAGGCCACTGCCGCAAAGCCCACAATAGCGAACTTGGTTTTGGTAAGCATGGATTTTTCGCTACCCGAAAGTAGCGAACGAAGTTCCGTGCCCATCGCAAAAATCTGAGAGTCGGTAGTGGATAGCCCTGCCGCTAATAATCCAACTACAGCTAAAGCGGCAATAATACCGGTTTGCTCGTACAGCAGCACCTGCGACAAGAAATCCGCCGTGCTAGCATCGGGGTAGCGAACGGCTCCGTACAGACCAATGAAAGCCGTAGGCAGAATCACCAGAATAGCAAAGATACCCACAGCTACCGCCATCAGGTGGGTGGTGCGCAGATTACGCATAATTACCAAACGAATGGCCAATTGAGGCTGGGTGATCGGTATACAGAGTATGACCAGAAAAGAGGCGATCAGAAACTGCGGAGTAAACAGGCCATTAGGCCCAGGGGTAGAAAGTAATTCAGGATTACTAGCTTGTACTTCAGCAAACAATGCTTGCAGATTGTCAAATTTCTCGATGCACGTGACGCCAATAATCCAGCTAACCACTAGCAGCGTTAAGCCCTGCACGGCATCAGCGTGCATGATGGCCTTCAGGCCGCCAATTTCACTGTAGAGTAACATCACACCCACAATTATTACCGACCAGCCCCAGGGCGGCATAGCCTCGGGAAAAACAGCGGTGAGAAAGATAGCAATTCCTCGAATCTGGATGGCTACGTAGGGTACCAAGAAGATAAACATCCCGGCAAAGCATACGTAGCCCGCCAGCCGGTTACCGTAACAATTCTCCAGTAGGCCCGACATGCCCTTAAATCCTTTCTCTTTGACTTTTTTCCGCAAATAGTAGCCAAACCAGAGAATAAGGAAGATCATCCCTCCGTCGGAGATCGCCAGAAATATCCAGGCCCCAATGCCATGAGTCCGGAAAAAGTCGGGCATTCCCAGAATGGTGAAAGTACTAAACAATGTAGCCGCAAAGGTGAGAAAGCCCAGAATAACGCCGATGTTGGAACCCGCCATCAGGTAGTCTTCAGCCGATTTGTTACTGCGGAAAGAGCGGGTTGCCACAAACGCAAGCATCCCCAAGTAAATAGAGCCAATAATAAAAACCCAGGTTGTCATAGTAGGTAGTTAGCTTAGTCTTAGTCTTAGTCTTCGTCCTCGTTTCGTCCGGGATGCACACGGGTGCCAATGTAAGTAATCAACACGAACAAAATCATAATCACAAAAGTCATCCAGAAGGTGTAGGGAATGCCAAATAGCATAGGTTCATACACCCCCTTAGGAATAACCAGGGGGGTAAAGGTAATGATCGAGAGGATAAAAGCAGCAATAATGCAGAGATGCCAGTAGGTTTTGTTCGGAGTAGTAGACATAGAATAAATCAAGCAAAAGTTTACGGGGCTATAGTTTTGGCCCAAAAGATCAAATAGTTTACTGTTTCTAAATTATGTATTGTTGACAATAAATAGCAGATATACTTCTAAAATTTACGTATGATTGTCCAATCAACCCTTGCAGGGATTTATATTTTACAATAGGCTACTGTCTATCTTGTAATCTTAAGCGATAAATCCTTCCCCCTAATCCGGCAGCGTAGATGACCTGATTATGCCAATCCCAACCGTAACTGTTGGTAGGGTGCATGACATTATATTCACCGCCTCGATTGCTATCGAGGATAGTAAAAAACTCGGCTACCTTGTTCCAGGTCTTTCCCCCGTGGTTAGTGATATAGAATCCATCCTGGTTCACTACCAGAATATGATCCTGGTCTTGGCCAAAGTAGGGTCCCCACAGCACATCTTTTAACGCGCTTCCCTTTAGATGCCAAGTTTCACCCAAATCCGAAGAATAGATCAACCCTTCGGTAGTGGTCCAGTAGAAATTGGAGTTGTACTTAACCGGATTTTTACCGGTTACTTGCCACTGATTGATCTTTATCCAGGATTTTCCCTGATCGGTAGTTCGGTACATACCATCATCATTTCCGGCCACAAAGACAGAATCGTTAATTACTCCGGGGTTTCGGCTCTCAAAATCCAGTAATTCCCACGACTGACCAGCATCTTTGCTCAGCCATAGCTTGACCCAGGCGTGGTGTTGTTTTCCCAAAATAACCCGAATGCTATCCTTGGTCCAATCAGGCATGCCCCAAGTCCAGGCATCGTGTTGCCCATCAGTGGGCTCTTTAAAATGAATAAATCCCTGATCAGTACCTGAATAAATTAAACTTGTAGCTGACTGTTCGCTGCTTCGGGCAATCATGAAAATGGCGTACCTGCCTCGTTCATAATCGTAGTTGATGCCAAACCCACCGTAGTTGCGGCCAGAAAGCTTAGCTCCGGCAACTTTCTTCCAAGATTCGCCCTGATCATTGCTGGTAAATAAACCATTAATTCCGTTAGTGACTGCCAAAAGCTCACCGGTTTGTGGTATTACCAAAATACCCCCAACGCCGCGGTTGAAGACATCATCGCTGGTATCTAAACTAACTGTCTGGTCAAAGAGGGGGGCGGAGATATCCTCCCACTGCTGAGCCGCTACCAGACTAGTAGTCAATAGCATGACTACCACCAATGTACTCAGGTATTGGTAAGCGTAGCGTACAGTCATGGTTTGGCTATTTCGGTTGAAAACGTTGGGTTGGGCTGCGGCATTTGTGCTCCGATATGTGTTCGCCAGCTTTCTAATTTCTGATACAGCGCTGATGCTACATCAGGCTGGCTGTTCGCTAAGTTACTGGACTCGCTTATATCTTCGGACAAGTCATACAATTCTAATCGATGCGTTTCGTGCCAGTGGATCAACTTATGATTACCCACTCTGATAGCGCTGGATGGCTTCATATTTTGCCGCGGCATGTAATGGGGATAGTGCCAGGCCAGCATGCGGGGGAAAGTGGCACTTTCACCATTTTTTAGTACCACCGTCAGGTCTTTACCTTCAATGGATGATTCGTACACCGGATGGCCGATGGCGCTCATGATAGTGGGTAGTAGATCGTGAGTAACCGCTAACTGAGTAGTTGTTTCGCCCGCGGGGGTTTTGCCCGGCCATTTGACAATGAGCGGTACCCGAATGCCCCCTTCGTATAGCAGAAACTTTTCTGCTCGCAAGGGAGCATTATCAGTAATTTCTAAATCCCACAGCGTGTGAACACCCCCGTTATCTGAGGTGAATATGATCAAAGTATTCTGGCTGATGCCCGACGTTTCAAGGGCTTGTACTACCGAGGCCACTGCTTGGTCTAAATGGTGAATCATAGCGGCATAGGTTGGGTTTTTCTGGCCACCATTGGGCTTTTTATCGTTGAATTTAGCCACTGACTCTAAGGGGGCTTGCAGTGGGGCATGCGGGTTGTAAAACGGCAGGTAGAGAAAGAAAGAAGAGTCTTTATTGTCTTGAATAAACTGAACAGCCTCCCGGGCCAAACGGTCGGTCAGATACTCTCCCTGCTCACCATCTTCCAGTTTAGGGTTTTCGTAGGGCGAGAAGTAGGAAGTAGGCCGACCACTTTTCCAGGCAGCTACGTTTACATCAAACCCTTGATTCTCGGGCCACCTGTCTTCGGTAAGGCCTAAATGCCACTTGCCCATAATCGCCGTTCGGTAGCCTATTTCCTTTAGGCGTTCGGCAATCGTTTTTTCCTCTAGCGGAAGCTCATTAATCCATTTGGGAGGTAAAAGCGGCATTTTGCCTCCGTCGCGGTCAAACACTGCCGTCAGGTGAAGCTGGGCGGGCGATTTTCCGGTCATCAGGGCGGCCCGGGTAGGCGCACAAACCGGTGCTGCCGCGTAGGCGTTTACAAATCTCAACCCATCTTGCGCTAATTGATCAATGGCTGGGGTTTCGTAATAATTGCTGCCCGTGCAACCTAAGTCGCGCCAGCCCAGATCGTCAGCCATAATCAGTACGATATTCGGATGGGTAGGCTCGGCGGCTGGAATGCGTTGGGTATAGCCGATGGTATTTAGGGTGATTATAAAGATGAAGGCAGCAAAAATGCGGAAAACTTGGTTCATCGGTAGCTTAGTGATTAGTTCGTGCTCTGGGTCCGTACTGCGGCTTCTCTTGCCCCGCTTCGTAGGCCCCAATATCCGGGGCTTGTCCCAAATAGTTATCGTTGATGCCGGGTAAGCGGCAGCCCTGGTCCACTACCGGGGCATTGGGTTTTATTCTCAGATCAACCGAATTAGGCGGGTACAACTTTCCTTCGTTAGAAGGCACGTGTTCGGGTTCTTCGGCTTGCAGAAATATGTCGTATTCTTTAAGCTCCAGACCGTGTTTCATGAAACCGGTTTCTTTAGAAAACTCATCTAGTGTGTTGAAGTACTGTTCTTCCCCATCGGTAATTATCGCAAAGCGGTTGGACATTTCTAGCTTCGCTCCTATCGCATTGTAATCCACGATACTCCGGGGATCATCATGCCCTACCAGGAAGGTGGGTAAACCCCGCTCCTGCTGTCGTTCGGTCACAAAGTGGGAAGGCCCCAGAAACAGATTGTTTCTGGAATCCAGGTACTTAAATCCTACATCCAGGTTATAATGGCTATTGTGGCAGGTGGAGGTATTGTGGTACATGATGACATTGTCGCCATTAACCATTTTGAAGGTTTGCCAGCCTTGGGAAGCATTGTACACCACATTACGTATCCAATATACCGGTCCGCAGTATACCGGCTGTATAGACAAAGGCTCAGACATGGCATTAAAACAGCGGTTTCGTAGAATGCGAATGTTGGCGTAGCCGCCGTCAGCCTCAATAAAGTTATCGTTGATGTTAGTAATCTCGTTATTGTAAATATCTATAGCCCGGCTCTGCTGCCCCAGTTCGGGGTCGGCCAGGCTGTTGGTAAACACATTGATCCCGTCCCAAAACCCTTCTACATAGTTGTGACAAATGACGTGGCCCTGCCCCGCCAGGTTCACGGCATAACCCGCCTGGGTCCTACCGTTAGAGCCACTGCTTTCCGGATTAAACCTATCCAGGGGATTACGCCCGATAAAAATGTTATCAGCAATGTAGAAATTCTCGCTGCGGGCGTCCTGGGCCAGGATGCCGTACTGTACATTTTCCAGGCGGCAGTTCTTCACCGTCAGTCCCTTACAGCCTTGTAGGCCCTGTAGCCCGCCGTAAAAAGCAATACGGGTATTTCTGATGGTTAACCCTTCAAAGTACAAATAATCGGCCTCGGCAATATTGAAATAGCGATCACTACCATTAGCATCCAGGATGACTTCCCCATCGCCAGCGGCTACAATCATGATGGGCTTTTCCGGCGTGCCGTCGGCCACAAAGGTTTGCATACCGTGCAGCCACAGCCCACCCGGGTCCCGGTAGGCATTATAATCCGTTTTATGCAGCCCTGCGTGCACCACGATCTTGGTTCCTGGCCGGGCCCGATTCGGATGGATCGTTTGGTAATTATCGCACCAGGTCTGAAAGCCATTGACCGCGTGCATCAGGTTGTTATAGGCCGGTTGCTGTTTTTCCCCTTCGTAATCCAGTGGGTAGACGTGGCGTACTTCTCCTCCTTCGTAGGGTTGAGGCTCCGCCCGGGTTTGTAGAGTAACCATTCTGACAGCTTCGCCAGTTACACCGTCAGGATCTACGGCCTCTAGCTTTACTTCGTACTCCGTACCAGGCTCTAAGTCCATAATACTCCCGGTCAGCCCATCCGGTATCCGGTACTGCATCTCGTGGTTAGGATCGTTGAAATTACCAAAACCATAATCGGCGGTTCTGCCCCGACCGGTACGCAGCAGGGGCAAGTATTCTTTCCAATCGGCTTCACCCTTTTTTCGGTAGCTCACCCGGGCGGTAGCATTAGCATTAGTATCACCGGAAATCCGCCAGTCAAAACCCAAACTAATGAGCGTAGGCGGCTCAATGGTGAGTTCACCCACGGCGGTCTTTGTCAGGTCTTCCTGAGCAGTAGTCAAGAGAGGCCATAATAGTGTCAATACGGGTAGCAGACGTTTCATATACGATGAATTTTCCTGATGATAGCGTATCCTTTCAAGGGAAATGGATTAAGAGGCTTACTCACCCGAGTAGCTCTTAAAAGCAGGCAGATGCTGTTCTGCTTCTCGCAGGTCCATAATAAAAAATCCGTATCCTACCCCGGCTTCATCTCCGCTTTTTCCGATCTGAAAGCAGAGAAAGTTACCATCATCCGAAACCACCCCCTGCGAGGCTTTGTAGCCTGCGTAATCCGAAAAAAAGGTCAGTCGCTGCATTTCTCCCGAACCATCTAATTTTAGTTTGTAGATGTCAATCATAGGCCAGGGGCGTTCAACACTCCAGCCGTGCTCTACACAGGTAAATTTACCGTCCGGAAAAATTCCTTCGGGCTCGTCGTAGTAACTAGGGGAGTTAGTGAGGTTTTTGACCTCTCCGGTTTCGGTATTCAGCAGGTAGGTATCGGTATTGTTCCCTTCCTTGATCAGATAGGCTGAAAATGTCATCTGAGTATCGTTAGGCGGCACAAAAGACTGTGCTTCCAGACTAGCCCTACCCAAGCTAAACGGCAGCTCCTTGGAGTCAAACACCAGCTTTCTGTTTTTCACAGTTGGTTTGCTCTGCTGATAGACGATCTCGGCGGTAAACAGTTGAGCCGTGTTTTCATCCAAATCCGGATTCTGCAAATGGCGTTCTGCCCACCCTATCTTCAGTTGATGACGGGACACAGCCGGCCCTTCGGCACAGATAATTCCTAGTGGTACGGGTTCTTTGTTGCCTGACTGATCCAGTACCGACAGCCAAGATTGGTTCCTGGCCCGTTCCCGATCTTCACGGTCGGTTTCGTCAAAGGGGGCGATGGGACCGGACAATAAGATATCGCCATTGGTGAGGTACATTGCCCGGGTATAACCGTAGTGGTTATAGTGCCGCGTCTTGGGAAAAATCAGCCCACTTTCCAAATCTAGTTCATAGACCTCTCCCATGGGCTGTCCAACGAAGAGGATCTTCTTTCCGTCGGGCGACCAATCAGGGCGCTCGCCAAAACCTGATACCATTTTCACATAATCGGGCAAATGATCCACCGGATTGCCCCTTTTCAGTTGAGGAGGCTGAGCCTGAAGCTCTGAAGCGATAATTAAAAATAAGAACAGCCAGATAGGCTTTAGGGAGGATGGTCTGAATTTTCCCACAAAAAATTTCATAGACTTTTATCTGATCTTTGAAGATTACCTAAATAAAACTATTTCAATGACTTTCATTCGTCTGCGCTCTATCTCCAGCTAAAGTTAACAGTTTTGATTAACCTCACCGGCAGAATTTCAGCAGAAAAGTTTGAGTTGATTTTCTTAGCCAGCAAGACTTTTACTTCGAGTGATTTCATTAACCAATGTTCATCCGCTTAACTACAACGAGATAACCAACAAGGTGACATAGTTAGTGTGGCTCCTTACTAATTGATAACAAGAAGTTAAAACAGCAACAATCTAAACCACAAAATCATGAGAACGATCAAAATCAGTTTAAAAAATTTACGGTTGGCCACTATTGGCCTGTTTAGCGTAAGCATTTTGCTCTTCACTGCCTGTGAAGACAACTCTATCGAGACTCAAAATGACCCTGACGAAGAACTGGCCCGTCCGCCGGAAGCTATTGAGCAAATAAATGAAGCTACGCCTGTAGGGAGTGCGGAGGCAAATATTGCCGGAAAACTCTCTCCGGCTACGGATGAAGAGAACGCCCGTACCAATGGTTCAACCACCTATATCAACTTTCAGGATGAACAAGCCTGTACCTGGGTGCCGAATATTTGTAACAATACTTTTGTAACCTGGCCCGGTTATATTCAAAAAACCGGTTATAACGAGTGGGGGTACGCCTGGATGAGTAACGGACCGGGTACCAGCTTCATTTCCTACAGCACGGGAGATCACTATCATATTGTGGGTTTGGCTATGCCGGAAGTAGAGGCCAACCCAGCCCATACCGCCATGTTCGGAAGCGATTGGTTTGCCTTCTACATGCAACGTAGTGGCTCCGGGAGAATTAACTTTGACCTTACCCAAATTAAGGTGAACGGGGATGTGCCTATCACGCTGTGGTTTAAAGCCGCTAACGGTTCGTGGTGGTACTGGCCGCAGATCAATCCCGGACGGTGGAACCTACCGGGTGCTGCGAACATTCAAGAATTCCACGTACGGGCCGTCTCAGCAGCACCTGGGGACAAATACAGTATCGACGATATTCGGGTTAGGGGCTTATAAGATTTAAGTGGGCGAAGCATTGCGCTTAAATAAGCATAGCGCAATGCTTCCCTTTATCTACATCCGGGGAATTGTCAGCCCGCCGTCTACCATGATGGTTTGTCCGGTAGAGTAGGGAAAATAGCCTTGCGCCAGCGCCACTACGGCTTTAGCTACATCATCGGGATAGCCCCAGCGGGGTTGCACGCACAGACCTTCTTCTATTAGTTTGTCATATTTATCGGTGACCCCCGAGGTCATGTCGGTTTTGGTAACACCGGGGCGCACATCGTACACCGGAATACCGTATTCACCCAGGCGGGTAGCGAACAGCAGCGTCATCATGCTCATACCCGCCTTAGAGATGCAGTATTCCCCGCGATTCACCGAAGCAACCGTAGCCGAGATAGACGAGATATTGATGATGTAAGCTGAGAAATCTTGGTCGGCCTGCCGCTGCTCAATCATCCAGTTTGCCGCTTGCTGGGTTAAAAAGTAGGGGCCTTGTAAGTTGGTTTTGACTACGTACTCAAAGCTTTCCTCCGAAGCCTCTAGTAAATCCTTTCGCTCTTTCGGAGCTACTCCGGCATTGTTGACCAGCACGTTTAGTCGGCCGTAGTGGTCGCGAATCTGCTGGAGCATCCGTTGGCGGTCGGTAGTTTCGGCAATATTTCCCTGGCAGTAGATGGCGTCCCCACCATGCTGCTTCAGTTTCTCAATAACATCGGTCACCGCTTCGGCGGGGCGCATGCCGTTGATGGCTACGTCAAATCCTTCCTTAGCTAGAGCTTCGGCTATCCCAACTCCAATTCCGCGGCTACCTCCGGTGATAAAGGCTACTTTATTCATAATCTAATGATAGAATGTTTGAATTTAAGAATGAATGATTGATTGATGAGTAGTGATTAATGACTGATGAAAGATTGTCCACCAATCATTCGTCCGATTTCTATGGATTAAGCAAGCGTTGGTGTATAGTTTTTTTCATATTTTGTAC
>CAZKCO010000047.1:0-38700 GCA_964551335.1 uncultured Roseivirgaceae bacterium | reverse complement strand
CATCCAGCGCGAGAAGAAACTGCTCAAATCGCTTGACTTTTAACACAGTTCATGGTGGCCCGAACATACCAATTCAATAACCCGTAATCTCCTTGATCTTGGAAAAAAATGCTCGTTTACGTTCGGAGTTAATGCCCCAGTCAACCGGTACACTTTGGTAACCAGCCTCAAAACCCTCACCGTCCATCCGGAAGTCAAAGTAGCCCCAGGAGGCGTAGGAACGCACAGCGGCAACCAGGTTGTTGGTATCCGCATCAAAATCAAAGTGATCGTCTTCGTTGAAGACGATGGGCATGGGCTGGAAGCCTTCTACCTGTTTGGTTTGGGCTACCATCTCGGTAATTTGCTCCGGCTCGTGCACTCCGTTCCCGTGAATCAGGATGAAATCGGCGGACTGCACCACGTTGGGGCGAGGAATGCTGCCTCCGTTGTAGCTGGTACTGACTAGGTAGCGAAACCCATCTTTCTCCTTGCTCTTCACCAGATTAATCAATTCGTGAATCCTATCCGCCTTGATAATATCCCGGTCGTAGCCTCGGTTATCGCATTCGTTAGCCACCTCAATCAACACGTTTCGGTAGCCTTTTTCCAGTAGCCAGTCTATCGCATTCTCGGTAGCCCGCTTCACTGCCTCATCATCCCGCAGGTTTTGATCCTGCCCAAAGTAGAACAACCCGATGATGGGCACCATTTTCAGCTCCTCAGCTTTGTCCAGTATCCGGGTGAGCCGGTTGAAGTAGGCGGGTCGTAACGATCCATCTTCCTCATACGCAGAATTATACCAGTTTTTATTTCCGTAACCCATTGGGCTACCTCCCTGTAGGTTTATCGTAAAGGCCAGCAGTCCGTGATCGTGCCAGTCATCCATTGCCGCTACAAACTCATCGGTATTACGGTCGGGGTCCCATTCACCGGTATCGGGGTACTTCCAGCGTACGGCAGTTTCCGGGTTTAGATCGTCAAAGATGCCCTGCACCATGCGGGAGTTAAACAGCAGTCCTTCAATCTTATTCCCCTCCCAGGTACGACCCGGATAGGTTGGCTCACCGTCGATAAAGAACTGTTCTCCCTCAATAGTTACGGTAGGCCGGTCCTGAGCCAAAGCCGAATACGGGAGACTGAAAAAGATAGAACCGGTAATAAGTAGAGAAGCAATAAAGAAGGGTATTCGCATAAAAGATAATCAGTTAGTAGGTTGTTGATAAAATTCCAAGATAGGAAAAGCAAGGTTTCCAAACTAACAGCTCGAGTAAATAGCCGGCTATCACCAATTGACGACCAGCTACTTACTCCACCCACTTTCAACTATCCATTTTCAATCCACCGTGGACGCGGTTTCAATTAGTTGCTACTTAGCCCCTTAGCAGTACGGTCTTCCATCGGTGGCGGTGGAGTCCTGGTAGGGGGATTTTCCTTCACTAGTTTCATCACTTCGGTAACCACTTTTTCCATCTGTGGGTCGCGTCCTTGTACCAGCAGGTTAGGATCATCCCAGACCTTAAAGTCAGGTTTTACCCCTTCTCCTTCCCAGAACCAGTGGCCATCGTTGTCGTACAAGCGAGCACCGGGTACGGTAATCCCTCCGCCATCAATCAGCGAGTGGCCGGTAGCTGGGCCTACTAGAATACCCAGCGTTCTTTCGCCCACAATGGGTCCAGCTTCCAGCTCCTGAAACGCCCAGGGCAAAGCATCACCACCGGAACCAGCCCAGCCGTTAATCAGCATACCCATAGGACCGGTATTGGCTTTCAGTGGCCACTGGTGGTGCTTGCCGTGACGCCAGTACAGATTGTAGACCACCGGCCGCTTCATCAACTCCAGAAAGCGATCGGCCAGTTGTCCGCCCCCGTTAAACCGTTCATCAATAATAAAGCCCTGCTTATCCAACTGCCCGTAGTACATCTTCACTAACTCCAACTGACCCTGGGTGCTGGTGTTAGACATATACACGTAGCCTAGTTGCCCATCCGAGAGGCTGTCTACCATCTGCCGGTTACTTTCAATCCAGGCCAGGTAGCGTAGTGTTTGTTCTTCCTGCTGAGTCAGACATTGTACTACTTCGTTCTCCGCATTGTCTATCGTGCCATCCTTGCTGATGGTTAGCGATACGGTTTTACCCGCCAGCCCGTCAAAGGCCGCGTAAGGGTCTATCTCGGGATCAATCTTACGGCCGTTCACTGCCAGTATGTAATCTCCTACTTTCACCTTGGTGCCAGAACGATCAAAGGGGGAGCGTACTTGCGTATCCCAGACGGCCGGTCTTACAATTCGTTTGATGCGGTAGGCATCACCCTCCTGCTCCCAATCAATACCCAGATAACCGGTACGGATGTTCGGGGAACTTTCGGTGTCTCCACCAAAAGCGTAGGTGTGGCCCGCACTTAACTCCCCGTTAAGGTTAGCCTGAATGCTGCTGACATCCCAGCGGGTGCGGGCATCTTCAATGAGTGCTCCGTACTGCTCTTTCATAGCGTCCCAGTCTACCTGCTGCATGGCTGAGTCGTAGAAGAAATCCCGGTGCCGCCGCCAGGTATCGTTGAAGATTTGCCGCCACTCTTCCTTGGGGTTCCACTGCATGACTAATGCATCAGTAGGGATTGGTTTTTCAATTTTTTGATCGGGTTCGGGGGGGATGATTCCGTATTGGTTATCCGCCTGCACCAGCAGCTTTTCCCCGTCGGCAGTAGGTACTACGCTTTGCAATTTTTCGATGATAACTTTCTCCTCCCGTTCTTCCAGATCATAAAAAACCAACGAGGGCTTTTCGTCTGAGTTGGTGGTGGAAGATCGCTGAAATACTACTTTACCCTCAAAGGCCATCAGGTTTCGCAAACTTCCCGCTTTAGGCGGAAGAAGGGTTAGTCGGCTTTCAATATCATCCCAGTCAATCTTGACAGTTACCGAAGAAGCTTTATCTTCCTTCTCTTCGTCTTTATCTTTCTTCTTTTTATCGTCCTCTTCTTCGGTAGAAGTTTCGGGTTCATCGGCTAGCTCGTCATTCTTAGGATACAGCAGATAGGGAGCATCCTCGGTCAGACTGATAGCCGCCAATTGGGTAGTGTTAGGGTAAATCCAGGTACCATCGCCTAACCCGGAGTAGGCCGGACTAAACGAACGATCCGTAAAGTAGAACAGATACTTTCCGTCTTGACTAAATACCGGATTGTTGTCCGAGTAGTAGCCGTTGGTCATTTGATACGCTTTTCCTTCATCTACCTGATAGGCGAAGATAGCACTGTTCACGTTGTCCAATCCTACCGAATAGGTGAGCCATTTAGAGTCAGGCGACCAGTTGAGGGGGAAGTAGTAACGAGAACCGTGGCCGATATTCCAGCGGTAATTATCCACTACGGTAGTTTCACCGCTAGCCACGTCTACGATACTGATATCGTTCTTCTCGTCTATAAACGCAATCTTCTTACTATCCGGCGACCAGTAGAGATTATAGCCGAAGCCACCGTTACGCTGGGTCAGCTTTCGGGCGGACTCCTGTTGTTGCCCGGTAGATTGTAGATAGATTTCGTACTCCCCGGATTTATCACTCCAGTAGGCAATGTGCTTACCGTCGGGCGACCAGGATGGGTTCTGGTCAAAAGCACCGCTAGAATTGGTCAGGTTGAGCACAAAACCCTCTTTCACCGGAACGTTGAACAGCTCGCCCCGGGCTTCAAAGGCAATGCGGTTACCGCCGGGCGAAGCCGTCATGCGCTGAATTTGTTCCCCTACATTCTTCATCTGCGCCATTTCTACCGAAAGATCACTCACTACCTGTACCGATACCGGTTCGTAGGAGTCGGCACCCAGGGGCATACGGTAGAGAACACCACCGGCTTCAAATACCAGATCGTCCGGTCCTTCGGAGAGGTAGGTAATATCAAATTCGGTGAAGGTGGTCACCTGCCGGGTTTCCTGGGACGTAGTATCGTAGGCCCAGAGGTTACGACGCATATTCTTGCCCTGATCGGAGATGAAGTAGACCTGATCGCCCGCCCAGGTAGGTTGACCGTCGTTGGCGGTATTTTCGGTAATGTTGACAGCTTGGTTGGTGGTGAGGTCAAACAGAATGATATCGGAAGTAAGCCCGCCGCGGTAACGCTTGAAAGGGTAGTTCTCAGTAATCTTAGTAATGTAAGCCAGTTTAGAACCGTCGGGTGAATAACTGGCTAGTTCTCCGTAGGGTACCGCTAGTTTCTCCGGCAATCCGCCTTCTTTGTCCACCAGAAAGAATTGGTTCACCCGTGGAATCCCGGTTTCCCGGCGGGAGGCAAACAGTACGCGCTCTCCGTCGGGGTGCCAGTCTACCATCCGGTCAGGATAGGAGGCGTAGGTAACCCGGGTAGGTACACCACCCGTAGCAGGCATCACAAATATATCGGAATTACCGTTGTAGCTGGCCGTGTAAGCAATCTCCGAGCCATCGGGAGAGAACTTGGGGTAAGATTCTTCGCCCGGTGAGTGGGTTACCTGCACTGCCTGCCCGCCGGTTTTGGGTACTATCCAGATGTCGCCACCGTAGACGAAGGTAATATGAGTGGCCGATACATCCGGGTAGCGCATCAGCTTGGCATTAATCTGCGCGGAGAGCGATGAAGCCCCCAAAAGTAGGGCGGCAAGGGTGTAGAGTAATCTCATGAGTGTAGGCTAAATTGTGAAAAAGCAATTAGCCAATAATATAACTAATAAGTTTTAAACCGCCCTAAAATACAGTACACTCAGTTGGCCATTTTTTTCAGATCATATTTACTATGCCATCAGTCTTTTTTTCCAGTACCTAACTCAGTTAACGAACTTGCCCGCTTCGGCAAAGTCGTAAATATGCGCCATAGACATGCGGTCATTCAGGCTTTTGGCGTAGTGGATTTTGCGGATAATCAGTTTTTCGTCTAGTAGGAATTCAGCGGGCATGGTATTTATAGATTCGCCGTCGGCCATGGGATGCATGGGGAGTCCTTTTAGTTTGGCTTTGATCGCCGTTTGAATAAAGGAAGTTAAATGGCTCTTGGCCGACTTAGCCACTGAGCTTTCAATTCCGTAGGTCTGGTACCATACCTTTTCCGGATCGGAAATCAGGGGAATAGGAGAAATCTCCTGGTGAAACGTACTCGCCAATAAAACCCGTGCTTTCGACTCAAAAAAGAAGATCATCTCCAAGTTTTTGGCCTTCAGATTTTCGTATTCTTTTTGCAACGCGTGAACCCGTAGGTTACAGAAGGGGCAACCGGCATGACGGAAAAAGCCAATAAACACCCTTCGCCCTCGGCAGGATTCCAGATGAATGGTTCGTCCGTAGATATCAATTAACTCAAAAGTGGGCGCACTTACGTTAATTGTCAGTGGGGCGTTTCCGGATACGGTGGTACTCATTTTCTTGTCAATTTTAGCTAATACATCCTCTTTACATTGCTGAAGCTGTGCGAGTCAGCTATTACCCCCTCGGGCTTACAAGAGGATTTACGAATAAGCTGCCTAATCCGGTAGAAAATAGCAAACCGACAACTCGGCCAGGGTGTAACCTTTGGCAGTGATAACCGACAAAATGGCCAGAAATATACGGCAACTATTAGTTTAGATATTTTATACCGGTGGTATAAACTCACTCCGGTATCTCCTAATAATTATAGATAATCAGTATGTTTGGTCTATACTACAACCATCGCTATGAAACTATCCCTCTCTTTATTCAGACAGCTACAATTAGGGTTATGCATATGCTATCTAACGTCAGCTTGCGATTCTCCCTCAAATACGGTTACGCTTACTTACGATACTACGGTTGCTCAAGCTGATTTTGCTACGACTAAGCTCACTGAGCAGCTAGAAAACAGTGGCTACCAACTTATTGACGAAGGGGGACAGTACCAGATTAATATTCAGGGCGAGCAAGATGCGATGACCGATGAAGGCTATACCCTATCGATGAACGGCGCTGATATAAATATAAAGGGAAATGATTCCAACGGTATGCTATACGGGGCTTTGGAACTGGCAGCGCAGCTACGCCAATACGGAAGCCTGGATAGCATCAAAAGCCGTCAGGAAGAAGCTCGTTTTCCCTTTCGGGCGATCAAATATAATCTACCGTGGGATTCGTACCGACGCAGTGAAGCCTTACAACTGCATATGGAAACCTGCCGCGACCTCTCCTACTGGGAGGAGTTTCTGAATATGATGGTAGAGAACCGCTTCAACGCGCTTACGCTGTGGAATTTGCATCCGTTTAACTACTTGATCCGCCCGACGAACTTTCCGGAAGCTACCGGCTTTAGTGATGAAGAGCTGGCCGATTGGCAACAGTTCTGGCGCAGCTTATTTGCCATGGCCAAAGAACGAGGTATTCGTACCTATCTGATTAATTGGAATATCTTCGTATCCCCGGAGTTTGCTGATAACTACGGTGGGGCATTGTACAGTAAAGGAGAGACTCACTTTACCGACGGTGATACCTCGGCCATCGTAAAGCAGTACACCAGGGAGTGCGTTACTCAGGTGATCAACGAGTATCCTAATCTGACTGGGCTGGGCATTACCCTGGGCGAAGGCATGGGCGGCATGACTCCCTTAGAGCGAGAGCAGTGGATACTGGATACTTTTATGGAGGGCATCCGGGCGGCCGATCGTGAGATAGAATTTATTCATCGGCTACCGCTTTCGGCCGGCACGGGCAGCGGGGGCTCTACCGATCCGGTGGTAGAAACCATGACTCGGGCTTCGCTTGATACGCTGAGCGGAGTGAAGAAGCCGATCCTGACCGAACTAAAGTTCAACTGGTCGCACGCCTACTCCAGTCCCAAGCTGGTGAAGGTGCACGGGGGCGATATCACCGATGCCTACTGGAATCCTGTGCCGGAGAACTACCGCATCGCCTGGATGATGCGGAACGAAGACTTCTTTACGCTCCGCTGGGGGCAATCCAACTTTATTCGCGAGCATATTCGCCGCAACGGACACAAGTACGTACAGGGCTACTACGTAGGTTCGGAGTGCTACATTCCGGCAGTGAACTACTTTGATAAACTCACACCCTCCGCTACTTATGCCTTCCAGCGACAGTGGCTGTTTTACCAGCTATGGGGAAGGTTGCTTTATCAGCCCGAAACGCCTGATCAGCTATTTATTGATAGCTTTACTCGCCGCTACGGGGAGGTAGGCTCTACTCTATTTGATGCGATGCAATTGGCTAGCAATGTTCCTTTGCAGATTGCCTCCTTCTACAACGGCGACTGGGACTTTACCCTCTACAGCGAAGGCATGCTCGCCCTGTTTGGTGGAGAAACCTCTCCCATTACTGCCGAACAACTAATTACTCGAGACCCGCTGGAACCCGTCTACTTAAGTATCCCTGACTTTGTAACGCTTACCCAATCAGGAGAAACTATTCCTTCCGGGAAAATCTCGCCGCTGGCCCTGGCCGACTCGATGGAAGCCCATAGTCAGCAAGCTCTACGGTTGGTACAATCAATAGATACTACTAAGAACGATACGCTGCGCTACGAGGTGGCCGATGTGATGGCCTGGGCGCACCTCGGCCAGTACGTAGCGGAGAAGCTGCGGGCTGCTACAACGCTGCATACCTACCGGCAAACGCAGGCAGCAGAAGAGAAAACCAAGGCAGTACAGCATCTACAGCAAGCGACTGCTCACTGGGAAGCATTGGTAGAAGTAACTGAACCCCTCTACCGGTCGGTGCCGCTGGTGCATCTCAACGGACAGGAAAACACTAATTTCTACTGGAGCCGCTACACTGACGCCATTCGGCAGGAGGCTAACGAGTTAGCTAATCAGTAGCCGTAAAGATTTCCGTTAAAGTTAGCGTATACACCAAACAATCAGCGTAGCATTTGTATTGTATGGATAGCTGATCAGTAATTTTTTTCAGCTGCTTTATTAACTTTTTTAATCCTGATAATATGAGCACCGAAAACCTATATAACGAAGAAGCCCGCAAGAAACTAAAGGGACTAGTAGAAGACATTGACTTCTGCATGATGGCGACCGGCCTTTCTCAGAAACCCTTACACGTGATCCCGATGAGCACCAAGAAAGTTGACGGTGAAGGGGCCATCTGGTTTCTGAGCGGCAAGGACAGCGATCATAATGCGAATATTCGCCAAGATGACGATGTGCAACTGATCTATGCCAATCCAGGCGCAATGGAGTTTCTGAATCTCTACGGTAAAGCCACTATCAAGACCGACCGCCCCCTACTGGAGTCGCTTTATGGTAAGGTAGATGATACCTGGTTTGACGGAGTGGATGACCCGAAGCTGACCGCTATTCAGTTCAAGCCTCAGCACGCCTACTACTGGGATACCAAGAGTAATGCGTTTGTCACCCTATTTAAAATGGGCTACGGAGCCGTCACTGGTGAGCAAGCAGATGTGGGCGAAGAGGGTAAACTGGATGTTTAGTAAGCATACTGTTAGTACCAAATTGCTGCTTATTCTTCAACCAGCGTATCGGTAGCCAGGTATTTATTGTCTTGGTTGTAGTACCAGGCGCGTACTTTGGGCATTTTTATGCCACTGACCGTTGCTTCTTCGGAGAGTAAGATGTACTCGCCACTGTCTGGGATCATCTGGCCGTTGTCATCGGTTTTGTAGAATTGATATACCTCCATGGCGTAGGTTTCGGGGTGGAAGTAAAAGTACCAGATGTCACTGCCCACGGCAGCATCGTAGGTGGCTTTCAGTACCAGGTACTGCTTTCCCTGAAACTCTCTTTTCTCCACCGGATGGTTAATGTTGGTTCCGGGATCCCTTAGTTTCATGGGCAGGCCGTACAGGTAGGTGTAGTAGTTTTTGTACATTCTGCCCCGCTCACAACTCATATCCACCGACTGGGCCGCGGCAGCAGTAATAGCTTCACCCTGATAAAACATCTGGCACTCGCCTTTGTCAATAATATACTGGTTAGTAACCGTATCCCGCTCCGCCTTCAGGCTAAAGTATTCTTCCGGCAGGTTAATGCTAATGCGGCTTTCCCGCTTAGGATTATCCGGCCGGGTCATCACTACCGTAAATGCATCATCAAACGTAGCCCAACGCCCGTCCGGATCGTGGTAGGCAATGGCTTTCTCCAATAGTTCCTCTCCCGTCAGGCTTTGAGCCAGAGCATGATAACCAAGCAATAAAGCTAGGGCAAAGGCAAAAGTAAATTTCATATTGGTAGCGTTTGCCTTAAGATATGTTAGTTTGACTGACAATTGCTAATAACCTAATATTCCTTACTTGTATTGCTGAAGAAGCAGAACTACCTGCTCTTTTCTTACGAAAGGAAAATCTTCTAGGAACTCCTCTACGCTTTCTCTCCCCTCTAAGTAATCAAACAGATTTTTGATAGGAACGCGAGTTCCCAAGAACACGGGAGTTCCACACAGTATTTCCGGATCAATATTGATGACGCGCTGTTCCATAATTGAATGTACGTACAATCTATCAATTTAGTAAATTCTGTAGTTTGTTAGTGGGGACCTACGCAAGTTTTTTTACTTATAGCAAGCATATGCTTCAAACGGCTGATCTAAAATCGTTTTTTCAGCTTCTGATAGCGAAACTACACCACAACTTTCTACGGCTAAACAAAATCGCTTGATCCATTTAGGAGTCTGAACCTGTAGAAAGTCTGATTTGTAATCACTGTAAAGCTTACCTGACAGTGGGTGGCTTCTGTATTCTACCCTCAATTTATCTTCAATGTGAGAAGGTATCGTAGCCTTCTTTTCTTCATAGGCTAGTAGTGCCTTTTTTAAGATCTGAGACAAAGGGTGATTTGCGTTGAAAATCATTTCTCTTACTTCATTTTTACTCAAGTTAGTCTTCTCTACCGGTAGTATAAAGCAGATGTGAGCAGATGCATCATCAAAATTAACAAACTCAAAATCGTGAAGGATTACTGTAGACGAAGAAACTGTAGAACTCACACTCTTTTCCCATCTCTCTATTATATATTTTCCAGCATTGTAATCAGCTATTCTTAAGCCTACCTTGTTGTAATTATTCTTTAAAAGTTCATAGGATAAGAAATACTCAATGGTATTCCATTCCATAAAAGAGCCGTCATCATACTCTAAACCAAAACTTTTTATGAAAAGACTGTCTGTATCATCAGTAAAAAAATTGGCAACATCGCTATGTTTAACAGTTAAATAGTTTTTCATTGACCAACTATGCCAAATGCCCTGCCGATTATTTCTATTGTTATAATCTTGTAAGTATCTTTTCGGTAAGACTTCAATTGTGCTTGGTATATTTTTTACTTCGATCATAACAACTTCACCACTGCGATTCATAAATGGCGCAAGCCAATTTTCAAAAGGATAGAAGTCAAATAATTGATCTGACTTTGGAAGGTACTGTTTAAGATACGCTAGTAAGATAAATCGTTCATACAAATCATGTGTATTAAGTTCTTCCTCATACGCTTTATAAAGCCTACCGAACTCTTCTTGATAAATGGGTTTCAAAAGACTCTCAATGATAAATTTATTAACCTTCAGTTCTTTTCTAGATAATGAAAGAGATAGTTCTGCACTCTTCTCTGTGTTAATATTGATAGTAATGTAGGATGAAGGTAAATAGTCTCCTCTAAAATGTAATATATCATTTGACAAGTTAGGTACTAGTACACCATTGATATACAAACTTCTATATGGGGATTTATAAGCACTTGTTGAAATACTGTCGTATTTGATATTTGTATCATCGTCCGATTTCCACCTTATTGGCACTCCTTGAATCAATCCATCAATATTTACAACTGATGTAACTCCATATTGAGAACCTGCTACATTTCTGATTGATCCTACTAAATTTTCTTTAGGTAAAAAGTAAGATAGCCCTCCAGAAATTGTATATCCATTTATTTTCTTAGTACCTATTGTTAATCTGTGTTGCTTGTAAATAACCTTTGCTTTATTTAGATCATGATCCAGAAAAATTTCTTCTGGTTCTAATGATAACGGAAGCTGCCAAATTTCTACATCGTTATGCTTTTCTTTTATTCTTGCAATATCTAAATGTGAAAAAGTTGGTGAAAGTATCAGAGTTGTGAGGTTACTTTCTGTAATGAAGATAGGGTACTTAACAAAACCTGCTACTGCTTTTAGATACTCTGTTACTCTTAAGTTCTGAGTATCGGAAAATTCACCTTTTCGCCATTTACTACCGAGGACTTTAACAGTTATTGCAGTACCTACATTGATGCTATCCTTGGGCAATCGCTCTACACGAAACTGATGATTATAATTTTCTATTTCTATTTTAAATGCATCAGACTTCTCAGATACTTGATGATCATTTCTAGTCTCTATCGTTACAGAATCTGCTACTTCAAAACAACTAATTAAGCCTACTCCAAAGCGAGAGATAGGCTCTATTTCAAGTCCCAAATTGTCAAACTCATTACTTCTGTAGTAGCTTTTTCCAATAACCGACAAGTAATTTCGAATGATATTAAGGCTCATTCCGGTGCCAGAATCTGCAAACTTAATGCAGGCATCGCCATTAGCTTTGTGTTCAACATCAATGCTAAGAGTAAAATTCTCTAAAGCAATGCTATACCCATCTTCTTCAGCCAGCTTTTCTCTAACTCTTGTGGCATCAATGCTATTCTGTAATAGTTCTCGGAGGAATACATAGGGGTCATTATTGTAAATCTCTCCAGCTATCAATTCAAACATCTTTGAACGGTCAAACTCAAAACGAATATCAATTGGTTCGAACCCATCTGCCTCTATCTCCCAGTCTAATTTGATATGCCCAAGACTATATGTTCCAAGTTCTCTGAGAATCAATTCATTCTCTTTAACTTGAGAAGATACCCAGTTTTCCATGTCTTTCAGGGCCGCGTATACACGATGATCGCTTGTTTTTCCTTGAACAACAATATTAAGAAGTTCGACCTTGCTTTCTGATCGCTCAAAATCAACAGGCTCTAGTGCTCGGTGTTTTTTCCATTCATTCGCTGAAAACAAGTTCTGAGGAGATACAAATTTCCATAGGGAATAGGGAGTCCTGTTTTTTCCTATATCTAGCAAATCAATGAAACGCATATAGGTAGCTAATGCCTGCAAATTTACTTTTTTGCCTAAAGCTAATTTCCTTCTGCTTAATTGTGATATTTGCGCTATATCATACCAATGACCAGCACAAACTTCACCAATGATTTCTCCCAGTGTGCTATCATCACCTCCAAAAAAACGAATAGACCTAACTTTTGCTCGCTCAGCATGAGTCTTTCTCACATATTCACGCCATATATCTTTCGAGACTAGTGAATCATCTTCCAAAAAACCATTATCATCTGTAGCTAGGGCATTTAACTTTGCGTGTTCTTTCCATTTATATCTTTCGTCTTTTAGGAGAGAAAAGCTTTCAGTGCCTTCTTCTAGTGTTTTCCCTGTAACAATAAGCGTTTTTTCATTTTTACTTACTGCCATCCCCCAATCGTGACCATAAACAGAGCAGGCTAAAATACAGGCTTCACAACCGTTTAGATTATTGATAACCTCTTCTCCGAGCAAGCCATCAGCTATCTTAAATAAAGACTTCATGTGAGTATCATCATGTGGAGTGTACTCATCAAATAAAATATTTATCTGGGATAATTGCGGACTAACATGCTTTGCAAAGCTTTGGTACTTAGCATGAAAGTTTTCGGATTCCCCAACCTTCTGCGGTTCAGACTCATCATATATTCTATGTACTAACTTGGATGAATCAATTCCTATAATATCTACTGACATATTTATGTATTCGACCTTAACCTAGTAAAACCTTTCTTTATCGTCAGTAATATACCGCTGTTTGTAGTGTTCCGCAAGGACTGCCTTCATACATATCTGCTCTTTCGGATATCGAGATCCGAAAGCACATAACACGCGGATTTGAAATCCGCCATTATTCCGTTCGGAATTACAAATTCCGAACAGCGGTGTAGGAACAATCAGGTGAGTAAATAACACAGCCTAGGCTTGCCGATCATAAGAATTTCATGGGTATTACTACTTTTCGTTTCATTTTTGGCTTCTTCATTGGTCTTTCTTACGTAGTGGTTCTGCTTACTGAGTGGCTTGGAGATCTGGTTCGGCAGGTGGAGAAAGATAGTATTTATTAGAAAATAGCGGTTAACGGGCGATATAGGGCATTTTTCAACTTTATTTTTACCGGGTAAACTAAAGTTAGTAGGGGTATTTTACTTTGGTGTTACCGGGCAAAGTAAAGTTATTGGGGGGGTATAACTTTATTTTTACCGGGCAAAGTAAAGTTATCCGGGGTGGTTAACTTTGGTGTCACCGGGCAAAGTAAAGTTATTAGGGGTGATTAACTTTAGTGTCACCGGGCAAACCAAAGTTAGCAAAGCTGACAAAAGGACAATCCGGCAAAAATGGTACTTGGGTAATACGTATATTATTTATTGTGGTGAATAATTACTAATTATTCACATTTTTGCGTCATTATTTATTATTAATTAATTTTACTATGACCCAAAACAAGCAGTTAGAGCGTTCGTACTTCGCTATTGAAGGAGTACGCAGCAACCCTGATCGGACCAAAGCCCTCAAGCAAGCCGGCTGGACCACCCAGGAAACCACCCAGGGTTGGAATTTGTACCAGAAGGCCTACGGTTCGTATACCGATCAGAAAGAGAAAATGAGTCAACAGCGCATAGCTACCGATGCTCTCCGACAGGCCGAGGCCGACCTGGACAGTATCTATAAAAAGCACCTGAGCCTTGCCCGCCTGGCCATTCCTTACGAGCGGGATATATACCTCTCCCTGGAATTAACCGGAAAGCGGAAGAAGGAGCGTAGTGCCTGGCTGGGGCAAATCCGTAACTTCTACGATAACCTGGGTAAAGTAGCCGAGCAGTTGGCCGCCTACGGAGTGACTGCCGAAGAGATTGCCCAGGCGGAGGCTATGATGGATACCGTAACCGCCGCCCGCGTAAAGCAAAACGATGCCCGCGGAGCCGCTCAGCAGGCCCGTATCGACCGCGATGAAGCCTACAAAGAACTTAATCGCTGGATGAGCAAATTCATCCGCGCTGCCCGCTACGCCTTTGCCGATACCCCTCAGCAGCTGGAAGCACTCGGGATTATTGTCAAGTAACAATGAACAATGAACAATGTGCAATGAACAGAGAACAATGAGCAATTAATGTAACCTTCCAAGTAGGGGAGTGTTGCTTTCTAATTGCTAATTGCTAATTGCTAATTGCTAATTGCTAATTGCTAATTGCTAATTGCCCATTGTTCTGTATCTGGGTGGAATTCGTCCGCTAAAAGCGGTAGGGAAAAGATACTTTTAGTGATTTTTCAAACCTACCATCTTGCCTTTCTCAGGGTCCCATACCTTTAGTTTTAAGCAGGCGATCATATCGCGGGGGTGTAGGGTAGTGGTAATGGGGTTTTGAAGCTCCGGCATTTTCTCCATGGCTTCTTTAAGCCGGTAGAAAGGAATACGGTGATTGATGTGGTGCACGTGGTGGTAGCCGATATTGCCGGTAAACCAGCTCATCACCGGGCTCATCACTAAAAAACTGGTCGATTGAATGGCGGCATTGGCGTAGTCCCAATCTCTGTTCTCGGCAAACGTAGCTCCCGGAAAGTTGTGCTGAGCGAAAAAGAGGTACGCCCCCAGTCCGTGGGCCAGCATAAAGGGTAGCAACCAACTAAAGAACAAGGCACTCACCCCCCCGAAGTAGAAGATAAGTCCGGCAATTGTAAAGTGAAGAATTAATGCAACCGCTGAATCCCAGTGGTTTTTCGGGCTTTTAATAAGCGACTTCACATTAAAATCAAAAATAAACAGGCTGATATAGCCGGAGAAAATGGTGAGAGGATGCCGGGCGGCTAAGTAGGCAAACCGTTGTTTAGGCGATAACCGGTAAAACTTCTCTTTACTCACCAATGGGTATGAGCCAATACCTCCGCTAGAGAGCTTGGAATTATTGTGGTGATGATGATCATGCGTTCGCTTCCAGATAGTTACCGGAGCCAATACAAAAATACCGAAGATCGTCATAATCACCTCGGCCAGGGTAGACTTTTGCAGTATGGCCCGGTGCAGGTAGTCGTGGTAAATCACAAAGAACCTGACAATAAACAGTCCGCTGATCACACTGAAAGCCAATTTTATGCCCCAATGGTAATCCAGCGTAGTGCCCGCAAAAGCCAGTATTAAAAACACTAAAGTAGTAAGTGTATATCGCCAGCTTTTCTGGCGGTCTTCTACTGCGTATTCCTTGCTGGCCAGAATCAGTTCTTTTCCGGTGCGTAGTTTGGTCGGTTCTTCTACAACCGTATCTTCGTATGCGATCATATTATTTTTTTACAGGTCTTTCAATCTCTTCGGAAGCAATACTTGCTGTAGACCGTTTATGTTTCCAACGTTTATGAGACCATAACCAGGTTTCAGGATACTTTCGTATGCCTTCTTCCAAAATCTTATTAAAAGCAACAGTAATTTCGGTATCAGAAGTTTCTTTAGGGTATTCAGTTAGTAATGTAGGGTGTACTTCGTAGTGACCTCTTCTTACGCGCTCTACCTGCATATAAACCACCGGGTAATCCAGCATTTTAGCCACCTTCTCGGGCCCGGCAAATACGGCTGTATCCTGATGAAGAAACTCTATCCACATCGCCGAGGTAATCGGGCTAGGGGCCTGGTCAGCAATCAGCGCCGTGGCACTAATTGTTTTCTTATTGGCGATCATGCTGCGGAGGGTGTTACTCTTCGGAACTATCTTGGTGGAGAATTTAGTCCTGGAGCCGCCAAACACCTTCTCGAAGTAAGGATTGGAGAGCGGGCGGTATACAACAAATAGTTGATGCTTACAGCTAAGCGAAAAGCAGGGGCCCGCCCATTCCCAGTTTCCCAGGTGCCCCATCACAATCACGATACTCTTGCCTTTTTCGTACAGATCGTTCAGCATCTCAACGTTTTGCATCTTTACCCTACTTCTCACTTGCTTCTCGTTCCAGGTAATCGTCTTGATTGATTCCGCAATGAGATCGCAGAGGTAACGGTAAAAACCCTTGCAAATAGCCCGTATCTCTTCATCGCTTCGTTCCGGGAATGAATGCTTAAGATTATTCAACACTACCGACTTGCGGTACCCAATAACGTAATACACCAGCAAATAAAAGGCATCCGAAATCCTGTACAATAACCAAAAGGGGCTTTTGGAAACCAGCAGAACTATTGGATATAGAAGATAGAAAGATAACGCTTGCATAAACGAAAGAAACAGATGAAGCGACGATATCAGTGCTAAAAGTGTGCAATCTCGCCATTATCGCCAGAACAACCTAATTGAATTTTTTATACCGGTTGTATATTCAACAAGCCTGTTAACATAGAAAACAACGCTGAACGTTCCAAGTAGTTGAACTGTAGCCGACGAATGAATACGACCAGATAAGCTATCTCTCCCGGAGCAGAATCATGCGCGCAGCCTGGCTTGTTTAGCCACATAGCAGTTACTAGTAGATTGATTAGCTGCTACCGCAGTCATTCGTTGGCAGAAAAGGTATTTGTTAGTACCTTTAGTGCCCTACCGCTGTTTTTGGTAGAGAAGCGAAATTTTTCACAACACCCGACTAACCATATTTTTTATGTTTAATGACCAAGATAAGGCACAATTTGAGCGGCGAGGTACCGACCCGGCCGTAGCCGAACAACAAATCCAGAATTTCCGGGAAGGGTTTCCTAATCTGGAAATCGTAAAGGCAGCTACGATTAACGATGGCATTCTGCGGTTCAGTGATGAGCTATCCGCCGAATACGTTAAAGAATACGAAGAAGCAGCTCCCACGCACCGAGTAGTGAAGTTTGTACCGGCTTCAGGAGCGGCTAGCCGGATGTTCAAGCATCTGTTTCAGTTTCAACAGCAGTATTCCGGCAGCGATGACGACTATGAGAAGCTAGTTGGTGACCCTAAACAGCGCGATGTCTTCACTTTTTTTAAGCGAATTAATGACTTTGCGTTCTATGAGGATTTGAGTGAAGTCCAGCAACGTAGGGGTATGGGACTAAACGAAGCTATTCTACAACGCCGCTACGTGGAAGTGCTGGATAGCCTGCTGAACGAAGACGGATTAAACTACGGTAGCCTACCCAAAGGACTGCTTAAATTTCATCGTTACGGTACCAGTTCCCGCACACCGGTGGAAGAGCATCTGGTGGAAGGCGCCCACTACGCCCGCGATCAGAACAATAATGTGTATTTGCACTTCACCGTGTCGCCCGAGCACCGTAAGGCCTTTGAGCAGCATGTAGCCGCGGTAAAAGGACACTACGAAAAACATTTTGGACTACGCTACTACGTTACCTTCTCCGAGCAAAAGCCTTCTACCGACACACTGGCAGTAGACCTGGAAAATGAACCCTTCCGCGAGGAGAACGGCGAAATACTATTTCGTCCCGGCGGGCACGGCGCCTTAATTGAGAACCTGAATGATCTGGAAGCCGACCTGGTGTTTATCAAGAATATTGATAATGTGGTGCCCGACCGTCTTAAAGAAGATACTTTCCGAAATAAGAAGCTACTGGGTGGGGTATTGCTGGCTTATCAGCAAAAGATATTTGAGTATTTACGCTTGATAGATGAGTCCGACGAGTTATCGGATGAAAAGCTGGAAGAGATGCGGGAGTTTGTAGAAGATCAGCTATGTGTACTGCCCGAGCAGGTATTTAGCTCCATGGATGGTGCTCAGAAGGTAGTCTTCCTGGAAGAAATGCTGGATCGCCCGATTCGGGTGTGCGGCATGGTAAAAAATGAAGGCGAGCCCGGCGGCGGGCCGTTCTGGGCGGTAAATCCGGATGGCTCTACCTCTTTACAAATTATTGAAAGTGCTCAAATTGATATGGATGATCCCGATCAACAGTCGGTGTGGAAGAATGCTACGCACTTTAACCCGGTAGACATTGTTTGCTCGCTGAAAAATCATCGGGGAGAGGAATTTGATCTAACCCGGTACGTAAATCCTAAAGCCGGTTTTATCTCCAAAAAATCGAAAGACGGACGCGAGCTGAAAGCCCAGGAGCTACCCGGCCTGTGGAACGGAGGCATGTCGGACTGGACGACCATCTTCGTAGAAGTTCCGGTCATCACGTTTAATCCGGTAAAAACCGTAAACGACCTACTCCGCGAACAACATCAATAACCTGGAAACCGAAAACCGGAGTCTGGAGACCGAAAATAAATACGGTCTCCGGTTTCCTGTTTCCGGTCTCCCTAATATTATATTATCGCTACTACTAACAACCCCTACGTACTTCGCCCCGACGCCATACAGGAACCTCCGCGTTCTTTTGTTGGCACACTTCAGAAATTGGGGCCAGGCTTTATTCTATCGGCGGCTATTGTCGGTTCGGGCGAGCTGATTGCTACGACTACTTTAGGAGCGCGAGCGGGATTTATTACTTTCTGGGTCATCATTTTAAGCTGTTTAGTGAAGGTGACGCTGCAACTGGAGTTTGGTAAACACGCCATTTACTCCGGTGAAACCGTGATGTCGGCCTTCAACCGGCTTCCCGGGCCCCGCATGAAAGGTACTAACTGGACGATCTGGACCTGGCTGTTCATTCAGATTTTTAAATTGTTGCAGGTAGGTGGTATTGTGGGGGGGGTGGCTCTAACGCTGAATATCGCCTTTCCGGCGGTGAGCACTACCGTTTGGGCCTTTGTAGCGGCTATTTTAGCATCTTTGTTAATCTTTCAGGGCTACTACCGCTTTATCGAGAAGTTTGCGATCATCATGATTGGGCTGTTCACCCTGCTCACCTTCGCCTCCCTGTTCTTTCTACAGTACACTCCCTACGCTTTATCCTGGGAGAATGTGGTTTCGGGGTTGCAATTTCAGTTACCGGCCAGCACCGTGGTGATAGCTCTGGGAGCATTTGGCATTACCGGAGTGGGGGGCGACGAGATAATGTATTATAACTACTGGTGTATAGAGAAAGGCTACGCCCGCTTCACCGGGCCGCGTAACGATGACCACGAAGGATGGCTTCGAAGGGCCAAAGGCTGGATTCGGGTGATGTACTGGGATGCTATTTTATCAATGGTCGTGTATACGTTAGTAACGGCCGTTTTTTACTTATTAGGTGCGGCTATTCTCCACGACAGTGGGGATATTCCGGAAGGCTACCAGATGGTAGAAGCTTTATCCCGCATTTATACCGAAACTTTAGGACCAGAAGCCAAATCGGTATTTTTATTAGGGGCTTTGGTGGTGTTGTTTTCTACTTTGTTTGCGGCATTAGCCAGCTGGACCCGTATTTTCTCCGATTGCTTCGGGCAAATTGGCTGGATCAATTTTTATGATCCGGAGGTGCGGCGGCGGAGTATTGCGGTGCTGGCCTGGGCCTTTCCGCTAGCCTGGACATTGTTGTTTCTGTTTATCCAGCTTCCGGTCATGATGATTCTGATTGGTGGATTTGTTACTTCTATTTTGCTGCTTATTGTGGTGTTTGCCGCTTATCAGTTTCGCTACCGTCGTTTGCCGGCTGAGCTAAAACCTACTCTCGTATACGATATTGCTTTTTGGGTAAGTGCTTCTGTTATTATTTTAATAGGATTGTACAGTATTGCGAAAATTTTTTAGTAAGTTAAGATTACATTCATAAATCGCTTAACACTATCTAGAAAAGGTATACTTGTCATGACTATTTACTGGCGAATCGGAACATTCGTTTTAGGTTTGTACGTGATATTTCAGTTATCCCTTTGGGTGGCTCATCAGTTTTATGAGGCCCCGGAGATAATTCAGAATACCGGCCAAACCTTGCTTGACCGCCACCTACAACAGCGTCTTCCTGAACATTATTATAAGGTTTCTCAAGCCAAAGAAGTATGGCCCGCTCCTTTCTTCTCCGAGCCCTCTGCCAACGAACTTCTGGATACTTTACATCCGGGCACTTTAATCACAATACTGGATAGTATTTCAGGATCTGATTCATCAGAATCTCAATGGTTAAAGGTGGCCTACCAAGATGGTCAGGAGACTGATCACTCCGGCTGGATTACTTACCCTTGAGGTTAAGCTCAGGTTTCCACATTGCGTTTTCCCGAAAAAACTGGTAGCATTGTTACTATCTAACCAATCTTACGCTATTTTGAAACTACTCACGCTTTTCTTTTTTACGCTATCCATAATCATTGTTCAACCTACTTTCGCTCAGGATAAAGCTCGTATCGTGGTACTGACCGATATTGAGAATGAACCCGATGATGCCCAGTCGCTGGTGCGTTTTCTGGTGTACAGTAACCATTACGATGTAGAAGCCCTGATTGCCACCACCTCAACCCACTTGCGTGACACTACCGCTGAATGGCGCATCCGGGAAATTGTAGACGCTTACGGCAAAGTACGGGATAACCTACTCCTGCACGAGTCGGGCTTTCCCACCGAAGATTATTTACACTCAGTGACTAAAAAGGGAATTGCCCGTTACGGAATGAATGGAGTGGGAGAGGGTATGAACTCGGAAGGCTCAGATTGGCTGATAGAAGTGGTGGATAAAGAAGACGAACGTCCGGTGTGGGTAACCGTTTGGGGCGGGGCTAACGTGCTAGCTCAAGCCCTCTGGAAAGTTCGACGGACCCGCACTCCAGCGGAGCTAGAAGATTTTGTAGGTAAAATACGGGTTTATACGATCTCTGATCAGGATAATTCAGCCTATTGGATACGGAAAGAATTTCCCGAGTTGTTTTACATCGTGAGCCCGGGAGAGAATTACCGGCATGCTACTTGGGCGGGCATTTCGGGTGAACCGCTCCGTAAATTCGCTTCGGGGGCTGATACTACTACAATAATGAATCCCTGGTTGCAGGAGAATGTTATGGAAGGCCACGGGCCGCTGGGCGCTCAGTATCCTGAAGTGGAGTACGCGATGGAAGGCGATACTCCCAGTTTTCTATCGCTGATTAACAACGGCTTAAATGTTCCCGAGCGCCCCGATTACGGGGGGTGGGGTGGACGCTACGAACTGTACCAACCCCGCTTCCAACTCTATCGTCACCGGGAAGAAACCGAACCGGAAACGCGACCCATCTGGACCGACACGCAGGACGAAGTAGTCGGTAATGATGGACGTATTTATATTAGCAATCACGCTACCATCTGGCGCTGGCGGGAAGCTTTCCAGCACGATTTTGCGGCCCGTATGGATTGGTGCGTACAATCGTACGAAGAAGCTAACCATCCACCTGAGGCAGTAGTGGCTGGTGAGTTGGAAATTGATATCGCCCCAGGTGAAGAGATTACATTAGATGCATCGGGAAGCTCTGACCCCGACGGTGATGAGTTGCGCTACCGCTGGATTCATTATCCTGAAGCGGGAACTTACTGGGAACGATCCTGGTCAGGAGCACTTGAGTTAGAAAACATCGATCAGCCTCAATTAAAAATAAAACTTCCCTCCAAAGCCAAACTGGAGATGCCTAAAACCACCCATATTATTCTGGAAGTATCCGATAATGGTACGCCCAGCCTTACCCGCTACCAGCGAATTATTCTGAACCTGATGCCTCCCAAGAATTGAAGTCACTTCCCTAGAGTCGGGGAGTTAGGGTACTTTTTGGGCGTGAACGCCTAACCGGAAAATTTGTAGTGGTCCGTTGTTAATTCCTACTAGAATTTGCGAACCCTGATCGCCTCGCACTATTTCCATGCTTTTCACATCGCTAGGTACAAAGAAGCCGCTTTCCGCCGGAGTTAATGGAGTGAACTGGCCCTTGCCATTTCCTAACAGTACTAAACCAACCCCGGCGTCATTACGAGCGGTTTCTATCTCGGCTCCGTACAGATTGCCCGCCAGCAGAATATCCAGGTGCTGATCTTGATTGTAGTCGGCAATCAAAATATCATTTACCGAGGAGAACTGAGCCTCGTTGGGTAACGCGTGAAAATTGAATGATCCGTTACCATCGTTTTCCAGGTAGGCCGAAGCAAAGGTAGTTGCCTCATAGTTTAAAGATTCTTCCAGGTTATCTTCTTCGTACACATCCACTAAATCGGCAGCAGCAAACAACTCATACGACTTAAACTTATCTTTAATCATGGGAACCTGCTGGGAAGAACAGGAGCGGCCTCGTAGTGGATATTGTATCCCAAAGTTGTAGTAGGCCAGCACTACATCCTTTGAGCCGTTTTCGTCGAAATCGTAGTAATAAACCTCGAAAGGCTCCTCCTCAGTAGCTTGATATTTGTAGTTCAAACCTATATTACCCGCTACCAAATCCTGATCGCCATCGCCATCCATGTCAGCGGCAGTAATACTAAACCACCAGCCCTTGCTTTGATCTAATCCGTATTCAGCCGTTACGTTAGTAAAGCCATTTCCTTCATTTTTGAGTAGGGTAACTGGCATCCACTCGCCTACTAGTACTAAATCTGGTAAGCCATCTCCGGTAAAATCTGTCCAGGAAGCATCGTTTACCATCCCGATATTTTTCAGATCGGGGGCAAGACGGTCAGTAGCATCAGTGAAGGAGCCACCCTCGTTCATCAGCAAAGTGCTGCTGGTAGGTTCCGGGTAGGCCCAGGGCGTATGTCGTCCGGCTACGAACAGATCCAGATCACCGTCCTGATCAAAGTCTTCGGGATACACTTTTGAGCCGCTATTCTTCAGATCGGGTAATGCTGATTTTGTGAACTGACCACTGCCATCGTTCAGATAGAGTCGATCCTGGTATTCCGCCGACTGAGGGGCAAACTCGTTTCCGCCGCTCACCACGTATAAATCCAGATCACCGTCACCATCGGCATCAAAGAAGGCCGAGCCCATATCTTCACTAGCGGCATCTTCCGCTAAAGCGGATTGCGGAGAATGAGCAAACTCACCGTCGGACTGCTGCACAACTAATTGACCGGGATTGCCCGCCGAGCCGCCGAGGTAGAAGTCATCCCGTCCGTCTCCGTTAATATCTCCCGCCGATAACCCTGGCCCTAAATCCGACATGCGGTGGGGGAGCAGAACCTGCTTCTCAAAGTCGTCAAATGAATTTTCTTTATGTTGAATATTGGGTGATTGTTGATCAGAAATATTAGTAAATAGCGGCGGTGCTGTGTCGTTATTTTTAGCTACAGAACTCTCCGGTGAAGATGCTTCGGAGTAACGTGCCGTGAGGGTTTGGTCCGCTTTCACATTTTCAAATCGTTGCTCTCGGCCATCGGGCCAGCGTACTCGCAGCACATCAACCTTCTTCTGGTTACCCAAGCCAAAATGGGCGGTAAGCTCACTGGTAGAGTACATGCCTCGTACCGAAGTGGTTTCAAAAAACTGGGCTCCATCCTCAGTTTCTATCCACATCTTTACGCCCAGATTAGAAACTCCCGGGTCGTCCGCTACCGGGTGTACCCGCAGGTAATGATTGTCTAGATTATCTTGAGCGTTATTGCGGTACACCATTGCTACTGCGTTCACATTGCTCACGATCAAATCGAGATCGCCGTCATTATCTAGGTCCGCGTAAGCCGACCCGCTGGAAAAGGTTTCCTGGTCTAGTCCCCAGTCTTCACTTACTTTCTCAAAGGTTAAGTCTCGGTTGTTGCGATAAGCATAATTCTTCAGGGGTACCGAAGGAGTGAAGCTGAGGGCTTTATTTACATCCGCAATATCCCAGATGGAGATACCTTCGGGGTTAGGGTTTTTCGCCAAGTAGGCACTGATAGCCGATTCAATGTATTTGGCAAATTTCTTGGAAGCATCGCTGTTGCGAATATCTCGTAATAGTCCGTTGGTGATATGCAGGTCCTTCCAACCATCATTGTCCAGATCAGCAAACAGTGTTGACCAGCTCCAGTCGGTGGAGGCAACTCCCGCCAGTTGGGCTATATCGCTAAAGTAACCTCCCTCGGTTTCCGCATGCTGTAAGCTTAGTTTGGCTTCCTCGGGTAGTGCCGTATTTAGGTGTAACGTATTGAACATATATTGATAGTGGCCTCCATCGTTTACTACCTCCCAAAAAGCATCTGGGTTCATGCCACTCATATTGGCTTTGAGGCGGAAGTTGTCTTCGGCTACCATGTCGGCTACGATTACATCCAGTAGGCCATCATTGTTGATATCACCCGCATCCACGCCCATGCTGTAGAAAGAAATGTGGCGGGTAACATCCTGGGTTTTATCTGTAAATGTGCCGTCGCCGTTATTGAAGTAGATAAAATCGGGAGCTTCAAAATCGTTACTTACGTACAGGTCGGTCCAGCCGTCGCCGTTCAAGTCGCTAGCTGATACACTGTTGGCGAATCCGGGCTTGAGTAAGCCCGCCGCCTGGGTCACATCAACAAATTGCTGACCCTGGTTTTGCAGCAGACGCGGGCTGTACTTCTCCTGCATTAGTTCAGTACCGTAAAAAGAGGAATAGTCGCCGGGGTTAGGTGGTTGGTTGAGCAGGAATAAGTCCAGATCGCCATCCTTGTCGTAATCTAGAAAAGTAGCGTGGCGGGTCCGTTCACTGTTATCTACGCCGTATTGCGCCGACATTTCCTCAAATCCTACTTTGCCAGTTTTTCCGAAAGTATTGATGTATAGCTTGTTTTTGCGAATTTCCGCTTGGTGGTCGTAGAGCTCTCGGGTTACGTAAATATCCTGGTAGCCATCATTGTTTACGTCGCCAAATAACACTCCTGACGACCAACCGCCGTTGTCTTCAATTCCGGCTCGTTTCGTAACATCCTCAAACTCCAGATTTCCTTTGTTAATGTAAAGTTGGTCGCCCACCAGATTTCCGGCGAAGTAGACATCCAGCAGTCCGTCGTTATTTACATCGCCTACGCCTACGCCGCCACCGCCGTAGTAGTTAGAGTAAATGAGAATGTTATGCTCTTTGGTATCTTCAATATCGTTGCGGAAATCGATGCCGGTTTGCTTAGGTGAAAGCAACGTGAAGAGCTTGGACTCGGATTGGGATAAGCTAGGGTTGCTGATTAGCAGGCCAAGCATGAGGGGTAGTAGTATTCTCATAGAAGTTGGGTTGTATTACTTCTTCTTAACCCGAAAGATACGAATTTTCTATTGGGTCTACCAGCTCTATAAGGTATTTAGAATATCCGGCTTTTGAAAAAATTTTTCGAAGAACAAACTAATTATTTGGCCGAAACAGTTATAGCAACGATTATATTACTTGCATAAAATACACTTTTTATTCAAAAGGTTTTAAATAATATTATTATTGTGCAAATATTTTTGCTTATCTTTAAAGTTTGAAAGAAAACTTACATCTATGAGATTACACATTCTGACAGTCGCACTCGCTATTCTTGCTCAAATCAGTGTGGCTTTTGCCTCTGATCCTTTTGCTGATTCACTCAATCGAGCCCCAGCAAACTGGTACAACCTTGACCCTGAAACCAACCGCGTGCAGGGCGTAAGTACCGAAAAAACCTACGAAATACTGGCCGGACGAAAGGGGCAGAAAGTAGTAGTGGCGGTAATTGATTCTGGAGTGGATATTGACCACGAAGATTTGCAAGGAAAAGTGTGGATTAATCCTGGTGAAATTGCGGGCAATGGAGTAGATGATGACCAAAATGGTTACGTTGATGATCTGTACGGTTGGAATTTTATCGGCGGTGCCGACGGCAGCCACGTGAATTACGATACTTACGAACTGACGCGGGAGTACGCCACGCTGCAGAAGAAATATGAAGGTGTTGATATTGAAGAGCTACCGAAAAAGGAACGCGAGCACTTCCGTGAAATTGAGGAGAAGTTTGAACGAAAAGCTGGCGAGGCTCAACAGGAGTACCAAGCTTTCATGTACTTCTACAAGAATTATAAACGTTCTCAAAAACTCATTGAAGCTTACCTTGACTTAGACTCCCTTACTCTTGCTGATGTACAATCACTGGAGTCTGCCGACGATGTGGTGCTAATGTCTAAAGGCTTCCTGGAATATGCTTTTGAGAATAGTCTAGATGAGTCAATGCTGGAACAAGGTATTAAACACTACGAGGAGTCAGTAAAATATGGATATAACCTGGAATATGATTCCCGAGCGATTGTTGGGGACAACTACGCTGATATTTCGGAGCGCTACTACGGTAACAACGATGTAGTTGGGCCTGATAGCCGCCACGGTACTCATGTGGCCGGGATTATTGCTGCTGATCGGCACAATGACTTAGGAACCAAAGGTATTGCCGACCACGTGGAAATTATGGCCATTCGGGCGGTGCCCAATGGCGATGAACGAGATAAAGATGTGGCTAATGCTATCTACTATGCCGTAGACAATGGAGCTGATATCATTAACATGAGCTTCGGTAAATCACTATCGCCAAATAAAGCCATTGTAGACGAAGCAGTGCGTTATGCCGAAGAAAAAGGGGTACTGCTAATTCACGCGGCTGGAAACAGCAGCGAAAATATTGACGAAACAGATAATTTTCCTACCAAAGCTTATCAGAATAAAGGAACTGCTAGCAACTGGATTGAAGTAGGCGCTTCTTCCTGGAAAGGCCAGCAGGATTTTGTCGCCGAGTTCTCTAACTACGGAAAGCGCTCGGTAGATGTGTTTGCGCCCGGAGTAGATGTATATTCAACCACTCCTAATCAGGGCTACGAAAGTTTAAGTGGTACTAGCATGGCCGCTCCGGTTACGGCGGGTGTTGCCGCTTTATTAATGTCGTATTATCCCGATCTAACAGCTACTCAGGTGAAGGATATCATTTTAACTTCAGCCGTTAAATTAGATGGATTGAAAGTATACGTTCCGGGTAAAATGGGTAAAGAGGTAAACTTCAGTAATCTTTCTTCTACCGGCGGAGTAGTAAATGCCTATGAGGCGGTGAAACAGGCCGAATCTTACCAAATAGATCAGAAGAGGTAATCCATTTCTATCTTCTTGATATTCAAAAGCCTTCATTACGTGAAGGCTTTTTCGTTTTTTCTTATTCCAACAGGGAAGATGTTCAACTGACTTCTAAGCCAGTCCTTAGCCCGGTGTCCAAGTGCATTTATGCTATCTTTTTTGCTAATTTCCTATAATCTAGTGCATACTAAAGAAAAAAGTACGTCTAAACATCTTACATAAAAACTAGGCGAGAAAAAATGATGAAGTAGATTTACCAAAAACCTTACTCCCAACTTTAACTGGAGAATACAAAGGCAAACACTAAAAATGCGATATGAGGGGGATATAAAAAATGCTAAGAGCAGTAGCGATAGATAAAAAGATATTTTTTCTCCCAGATTTCTCTAAAGCCTTACATCTGGCCGGCGGGTGAAACATCCCACCAAGTTGGAAATTACCTACTTTTACCAGAAGTTTATAAAAAGTAACGCCACACTCGTTTGATATAGATTCTATGAAAAGAAGAATTTGTACGTTCTTCCTGTTACTATTTTGTTGCTTATTGAGATCAGAGGCGCACGAGAAGTCTTATTCGCTAAAAGAGCCTTCCAACGCCGAGGGGCAGTTAGTAGTGAGCACAGTACGGCAAGGTGACCAGCGGCAGGCCTCGCTTAGCCCTGAAATTAGTGGTATGTCTTCTGAAGAGGGTAGTGTCAAAGATGTATTGCTCTATACTATGCTGTTTAGCACATCAGTATTATTGCTTCTAACTACTACACTAACGATAGGCCGCAAGCGTATGCGAGCAATTAACGATGAATTGAAAGCTAAAAATGCAGAAATACGCAACAAGAACCATGCGCTGAGAGAGCTTCATACTCGGTCGCGTTTGCAGAACGAAGCAATGGATGATCAGCGGAAAGCATTGGAGGAAATGAACCGGGTGAAGGATAAGATGTTTTCCATTATTGCGCATGATTTTCGAAGTCCGCTTAACACTATTCAGGGAGTACTTAACTTACTACATTTGGATGTGCTGACTCCGGAAGAGCTAAGAAATATGCTTCCTCACCTTTCTCAGAAGGTAGATCATAGCATTAGTCTATTAGACAATCTATTAAATTGGGCTCGCACACAAATGAATGGCCTGAAGATAAATATCATTGCCTTCCCGTTAGCACCGGAAATAGACGAAACCATAGGAATATTATCACAGCTCGCCAACCAAAAAAGTATCCGTATTGAAAAGGATATTGAATCCGAAAGCCTAGTGCATGCTGATCCTGACATGATCCAACTGGTAGTGCGTAACTTATTATCTAATGCAATTAAGTTTACGATGCCCGGAGGCCTTATCCGGGTATCGACCGAACAGAAAGACGGCCTAGTTACTATTTCGGTGTCGGATAATGGAGTCGGCATCAGTAAAGAAGTAATGGAGAAGCTTTTTACGCAGACTGGTTATTCAACCAAAGGAACCTCTCAGGAAAAAGGTACTGGTTTGGGGCTCGCGCTCTGTGGAGAGTTTGTGCGACGCAACGGGGGCGAAATTTGGGTAGAAAGTGGGGAGAGTGAAGGAGCAACATTCCATTTTACCGTGCCCGTGGCTGAAATGGTACAGGAGCCCTCCTACAGCTAAACTGCCTCGTTGCGCAATAACTTATTATTATCATTTTCTTCTATTGGCTTATCCAAAGAAGCATTACCCGGCATTTTGGGTTTTTTGCATTTAATATAAGTCAGACAACCGCTAAAAAGTTGCGGTGAAGGGCAAAGATGGTTAGTTTAGCCAAAAGACAACCTAACAATCTATATGCCTCAATCAACTTGTACTCGCCGGGAAGCACTCACGGGTCTATTTGCTACTTCATCGGCCCTCTCACTGGGTCAATCTCCCCATAAGTCTAATAGCTTACCTACTGAATCTGACTTTCAGTACTGTTTAAACGTAAGTACGCTACGTGGTCAGGAATTAGGCGTAGTTCGGGAACTGGAAATTACCGCTGAAGCCGGATACGATGCGGCGGAAGTATGGATTAACGGCCTTCAGAAGTATCAGGAGGAAGGAGGCTCTCTTTCCGATTTACGTAAGCGAATTGACGACCTGGGACTCAGTGTAGCCAACGCCATCGGGTTTGCCCAGTGGATTGTAGATGATGACTCGGTTCGGAAGCAGGCGCTGGAGCAGTTAAAGCAGGAGATGGACATGCTAGCTCAATTGGGCTGCACCCGCGTTGCGGCTCCACCGGCCGGAGCTACCAACGAACCCGGCTTAGATTTGATGAAAGCTGCCGAGCGTTACCGGGCTATCCTGGAATTAGGCGAGTCAATGGATGTGATTCCTCAATTGGAGGTGTGGGGTTTTTCGGCCAACCTGCACCGACTGGGGCAAACCATGTTTGTGGCAGTAGAAAGCCAGCATCCTAAAGCCCGTATTTTACCGGATATTTATCATCTCTACAAGGGCGGTTCAGAATTTAATGGTCTTAAGCTGCTAAGCGGTTCAGCCATCGAGTTATTCCATATGAATGATTATCCGGCTCAGCCCGCCCGGGCCGAAATAGATGATAGCTACCGGGTTTATCCCGGCGATGGAGTAGCTCCGGTAACCGAAGTGCTGCAAGACTTACGAAAAACGGGCCCAGGAAAAATATTATCTCTCGAGCTATTTAATAAAGACTACTGGCAGCAAGATCCTTTAACTGTAGCTAAAACTGGCCTGATCAAAATGAAACAGTCGGTAGCCAGGGCGATGAAAGCCTGACAAAAAAGAAGACCTGCCGCAAATGACAAGTCTTACCTTAAAAAATTCCATCCTGAGCAGTTGAAAAAGTATAGGACAAAACTAGCCGGATTTTTTCAAATATCAGCCAAATCAATATTATGTTAAGATTAACAATTGGGTCACTGCTTTCTAAGAATATTAACCTGTGGAGTTCGGTAGGGCTATTTGTAGTTCTAATCTGGAGCTGTTCGGTACCCGAGCAAACTGAAACAGTTTCGGAGCGACCACCCAATATTCTGTGGATTACCAGCGAAGATAATAGCCCGTTTATCGGGGCCTACGGCGATACTTTTGCTACCACTCCTAATATTGACCGCTTGGCTACCGAAGGGGTGCGTTATACTAACGCCTTCTCGGCTGCTCCGGTCTGCGCTCCTTCACGCAATGCCCTCATCACCGGAATGTATCCCAATTCACTGGGAACCGAGCATATGCGGAGTAACTATCCTGTTCCTGATTTTGTGCGGTTTTATCCAGCTTATCTTAAAGAAGCTGGGTATTATTGCACCAACAATGTAAAGAAAGACTATAATACCGTAGACCAGCCCGAAGTGTGGGATGAATCGAGCCGGGAAGCTACCTACAAAAACAGAGAGCCCGGACAACCGTTCTTCGCCATCTTTAACTTTACCACTTCCCACGAAAGCTCTATTCACTCCTTCATTCCCAACGACTCGCTGATGCACGATCCGGCGACGGTGCCTATTCCGCCTTACCATCCGCGTACCCCGGAGATGGAACACGACTGGGCGCAGTACTACGACCGGGTGCAGCAGATGGACGCGCAGGTAGGACAGGTGCTACAGGAGTTAGAAGAATCCGGCTTGGCCGATAGCACTATTGTCTTTTACTACAGCGACCACGGCGGAGTAGTCGGGCGAAGCAAACGCTTTATTTACGAATCAGGCCTACATATCCCGCTGGTTATTCGTTTTCCCAAAGCCTACCAACATTTAGCCCCCAGCGGGCCTGGTTCCACTAACGATCGACTGGTAACCTTTGTTGATTTTGCTCCTACACTTCTCTCGCTGGTAGGTATTCCGGTTCCTGACTATATGCAGGGAAACGCTTTTCTAGGTGAGCAGGCCGCCGAACCGCAACCCTACGCCTACAACTTCCGGGGTCGTATGGACGAACGCTTTGATATGGTTCGCTCGGTAAGGGACAAGCAGTACCGCTACGTACGTAATTACCTACCCCATAAAATATACGCTCAGTACATTGAGTATTTGTGGCGGGCACCATCCATGCGCTCCTGGGAGGAAGCCTATCTGGCCGGTCAACTTAACGACGTGCAGTCGGCCTTTTTCCAGGAGAAGCCCGCCGAGGAATTGTACGATGTGGCGGATGATCCCCACAATATCAACAATCTGGCGGATGATCCTGATCACCAGGAAGTATTAACTGAACTAAGAGAAGCCAACCAGCAGTGGCTACTAGACATTCGGGATGTAGGGTTTATGCCCGAACCTATGATGCTGGATGTAGCCAGTGATTCCTCCTCTACGCTCTACGAATTTGCCCGTACCGATGCCTACCCTCTAGAAGCTATCTTGTCGGTAGCTGAAAAAGCTACCATGCGCGACCCGCAGTACGTACCAGATCTGATCAATCAACTTAACCACGAAAATCCGGTGATTCGCTACTGGGCGGCTACCGGCTGTCGTATTCTGGCTGAAGAGGCTGAAAGTCGACACGCAAGCGCAGCGAAGGAAAAACTACAGACGCTGCTAGACGATAGCGAAGTAAGTGTACAAATTGCTGCAGCGGAAGCTTTATATCATCTGGGAGAAAAACAATCTGCATTGAACACGCTTCGGGATGCTCTGGGTGATGATAACTTAATGGCTCGGGTACAGGCACTAAATGTGCTGGAAACGATGGATGAAGACGCCCTACCGTCGCTGGAAATGGTACAAAAACTGATTCCGGAAGATGAAGAACAGCGGGGCTACGATGTGCGAGCGGCCCGGCAATTGGCCGATAAGCTTACTGAGATGAAGCAAGGCAGATAAAAGGTGTAAGATATGAAATGTGAAGATAGATGGTAAACAAGTTTACTTGGTATACTGCTTGGGACGGCTCTTTCTATGCAGACACAAACGGTTAATGTAGACGGAACCATTGATGAATCATAACCAGCTGGAGGAGTGGTTGAAGGGGGTAGGCTATGGTTCATTTACTCCAGTTTGAGAGTCAGCTAGGAATGGTGATTAGCCGCTTTATGGTCGGTGACTCAGAGGGCTATCTGGATCGTTTTATTAATGTGCTACCTAATACTGTCAATAACTTCAACTAAATAAACACAACATGATGAAACTGACGCAAAACACGACTATCGGCTGGATTGGCACTGGCGTTATGGGTGCTGCTATGGTTGATCGGCTGCAAAACGAAGGGTATAACTGTGTGGTTTACAACCGTACTAGGGAAAAGGCTGAAGCTGCTCTGAACCGAGGTGCTATCTGGGCCGATACGCCACAAGCGGTAGCTGAGCAATCAGAAGTGGTATTTACTATTGTGGGCTTTCCGCAGGATGTTCGGGAGGTTTATCTGGGCGAAGATGGAGTACTAGCCGGAGCCAAAGAAGGCAGTATTTGGGTAGATATGACCACTACCGAGCCGAGTCTGGCGCAAGAAATTTACGAAGCCGGTAAACAGAAAAAAGTTTCTGCCATTGATGCTCCTGTCTCCGGAGGAGATGTAGGAGCTAAAAATGGGAAGCTTTCTATCATGGTGGGAGGCGACCGAGCGGCCGTAGATACAGTGATGCCACTATTTGAGATTATGGGAAAGAATATTGTGTATCAGGGCGAAGCCGGTTCAGGACAGCACACTAAAATGTGTAATCAGATTACCATTGCCGGCACTATGATTGGTGTTTGCGAATGTCTGCTGTATGCCCACCGGGCCGGACTGGATTTGCCCACCATGCTGCAATCCATTAGTGGTGGAGCGGCGGCCTGCTGGACCCTGGATAACCTCGCCCCCCGGGTGGTGAGCCGGAATTTTGACCCAGGCTTCTACGTAGAGCACTTCATTAAGGATATGGGAATCGCTTTATCCGAAGCTAATCGGATGGGGTTGGCACTGCCCGGTTTAGCACTAGTGAAGCAACTGTACGAAGCAGTAAAAGCCCAGGGCCACGGGAAATTGGGCACCCAGGCATTGGTGCTAGGGCTGGAAACCCTGAACAACGTCTCTCATGAATAAATGTAGTATCTATTTCTTGCCATTTTGCCAGTCAGCATATTGAGCGAAACCGAGACTATTATGACTCTGGATAGCTTTTGTATAAAGCACCTTGATAAAACAACCAAAAGATTTAAAACGCTTATTGAAAAGCGCTATCTGCTATTCTTCTTAGTGACTCCCGACTTGAAGGTTTTCTTTGCCTGTGAGTCAATCGAAGATCTACTGGGCCGAACATTTGAAAGTGTCCGAAATCATCAGTTGCAAGACGCCCTTGGCAAGGAAAATGAACTAACGTTGGCAAGCATATTCACTGAGCTAACCAGCAAAAATCAGGAAAAGTATTTTATCGATGAAATGAAGGTGCCCACCAACGAGGGGGATTATGTATACTTTGACGTTGAGATTACCAGTAAGGTAGAGGACGAAGAAATCGATGGGTTTGCGGTATTCTGCCATAATATTACTGACACCAAACGGTTGCAGCACCGCTTGCTGGAAACCAACTTTGAACTAGAACAACTGGTGTACGCCGCTTCCCACGATTTGAGAGCACCTCTGCTATCCGTAGAAGGACTGGTAAACGTGGCTCAAATGGAATATCCGAACAATGTTCCTCTCTACCTTACCCAAATTAAAAAATCAGTACGCCGACTGGATAATTTTGTGACCGGACTTATTTACTACGCCCAAAATGAACGGATTGAGTCTATCGAAGAAACAGTTGATATTCCCAAATTGGTCACCCAAGTAACTGAACTATGGCAAGACCATGAGATGACCCCTTTTGTGAATTTTTTCACTGAACATCAGGGGGAAACGCTCATGGATACAGATCGAATCCGGATGGATATTATTCTAACCAACATTATCTCCAACGCTATTCGCTACGCTGATCAGCGGAAAGAAAAGTCGTGGGTAAAGGTAATCACCGAACGAAACCCCGGCTGCTTGACTATCTCCGTAGAAGACAACGGTATCGGAATTCGGAAGGAAGCCCAACCGCAGGTATTCGATATGTTTTATAAGGCTGGTGAACGTACTGCAGGAGCCGGACTGGGCCTGTACCTGGTAAAGAAAACAGTTGACCGACTCAAAGGAAAGGTTAAATTGGAATCGACTTACGGACAAGGCACAACCGTTACGGTGACACTGCCGATCTAAATATCCTATTTTTCTTTTGCCACAAACATCGCTTGCTTGCCGGTAGTTATTTGGTAAATCAATAATATCATTAATCTAATCTTTCTACTCGTGTCACAACTTATTAATGGTCTCCACCACATCACTGCCCTGGGGGGACATCCTCAACCTAATGTTGATTTTTACGGTAAAACTCTGGGACTTCGTCTGGTTAAAAAGACTATCAACTTCGACGCAACCGACGTTTATCACTTGTACTATGGTGATGAAACCGGTCAGCCAGGTACTATTATGACTTTTTTTCCCTATCCGGGTATTCAGCGGGGTCGTATCGGCACCGGGCAGGTCACTATTACCTCTTTTGCTATTCCTGCTGATTCGGTAGACTACTGGGCTAAGCGTTTAGAAGAAAAAGGGGTTTCGTTTCAATCACCTAGCCGGCGAGGTAATGAAACTGTGCTGCCGTTGGAAGATCCTGATGGACTGCTGTTAGAGCTGGTAGCTGATGACAATGACCAGCGGAAAGGCTGGGGAGGTGGTGAGGTGCCTGGAGAACACGCTATCCGGGGATTTTTTGGAGTAACCATCTGCGTAGCGAACCCTATGGCTACACAGCATCTGTTAACCAATACGATGTATTATGCAGTAGTATCCGACAAGCCGGGACGTACTCGCTTACAAGCGAATAATGGTAGTCCGGGCAGTATCGTTGATCTAACTTGCCCACCGAATGCTCAGCGGGGCTTGTCGGGAGGGGGTACTATTCACCATGTAGCTTTCAGCACCGATAGCGACGATACCCAGCAGCAAATCCGGGAAAAGCTGGTTGAAGCCGGAATGCAGGTAACGCAGGTACTGGATCGGCAGTACTTTCATTCTATCTACTTCCGCGAGCCGGGCGGGGTGCTGTTTGAAGTAGCCACTAACCCGCCAGGTTTCGCTCAAGACGAAGACGTAGCCAACCTCGGTACTGAACTGAAACTACCCCCCTGGGAAGAGAAGAACCGGGCTGCCATCGAGCAGAATCTCATTCCAATTAGTTAGCAAGGAGCACGGTGCGCGGAGCTAGAAGTAAGGTGAAGGGTAGGAAGACAGATAGTAATAACAATGGAACAATGGAACAATGGAACAATGGAACAATGGAACAATCGGACCGATGACCAAAGAAAATATTCATGAGAACCAACCGGTATTAACCGCTGGTAAACCTATTGACCAGAGTGCTGCCGCTATGATTATGATCCACGGGCGGGGCGCCAGTGCCGAGAATATTCTGGGGTTGAGTCAGGAATTCACTACCCAGGATATTGCGTTGGTAGCTCCGCAAGCAGCGAACTATACCTGGTATCCCTACAGCTTTTTATCGCCGATACAACAAAACGAGCCCGGTATTTCCTCGGGACTGGCCACAATTGGGCGGTTAGTGAACGATTTGAACGAGCGGGGTATTCCGACCGAAAAAATAATTCTGTTGGGCTTTTCGCAGGGGGCCTGCCTGTCGCTGGAGTATGCTGCCCGGAATCCAAAACGCTACGGTGGGGTTATTGCTCTTAGCGGTGGGGTAATTGGCCCCTTAGGTATGGAGCGGAGCGATGAAGGTGATATGGAGCAAACTCCGGTGTTTCTGGGCTGTAGCGATATAGACGCTCATATTCCTCTGGAGCGGGTACAGCAGAGCACTAAAATCTTTCAGTCGCTGAATGCCGACGTTACCGAACGTATCTACCCCGGCATGGGGCACACCATTAACCAGGATGAAATAGATTATATCAACGAACTTCTTTTGGCGCTCATTGATCGCTGATACATTCAGCTTGTTGGTGTCGTAAAGGGTAAACAAGAATTGTTGCTTAGCTTAGTTTCTTACCAATTCGCAGTAAGGTGTTCCAGTTGCGAGTAGTAATCTGCTTGCCGAATAACTGCTCTAAGGCATCCATCCCCTTAGGGGTTTTAGTAACGGACAAATCGAGCACACTACAAACCATTCTATCCTTTACTTCTAAAATGCGAAATGATCCATCTTCGCTAGTCCAGGGAAGAGTAAGGTCTGAAGAGGGCTTATCCTTTAGAAAACTAACGTACAACCTGATTTCTTTCGTCACTCCAATAGCTTGGAAGGGATTACGTTGCAACAAACCGGAAATTACCTCAGCCCTCCGAACCATTACTGGAATTGAAAAGCCAAAGTGAGAGGCTAGTTCCTGAGCAATGGTGGTCTCTATCGCCTGTTCATCTTCTTCTGAAGTTTGAAAAAGTATATTGCCGGAATTTAAAATAGTGATGATTGGCGTAAAGCCCATAGCTGCCATCTGCTCCCGCAACTCAGCCATAGGCACTTTCTTGTGGCCGCCAACATTGATGCCCCGAAGAAAGGCAACGTACGGAATAGTAAGGTTCATGCGATAGCAGCTAGCCTACTTAACTGGAATGACAATAGCCCGATTCTGATCGGTTAGCGCTTCATCTTCCGAGCCGCTTAGTTTGTTGAGTTGAATGACAATCCGGTCGCCGGATTTAGCAAACCGGGAGAAGTTCGTTAGATCGTAGCTGTTTCCTTGAATTACCTGAACGGAATTTTCTACCGGCCGGCTGCCCCGAGCCAGAATTACCTCAAATTCACTGACGCTTACGTTCTGATTACTGGTTTCAATAGTCATAATAGCCAGTTCCGAGGCTGACAGACCTTCTTGTAAGTCCAGTTGTCCGATACCGTCTACCTTTACGGTAAATGCCAAATCATTGGCTAGTGTTAGGGCAATAAAGCCGCTCAGACAGAGCGGTAGCACAAATAGGATAAGCTTCATGGTGAATGTATTAGAAACAATTGTCCAGATAACGCCAGTGGATAATCTTATAGTGTTTGTGAAGAAATATTTTTATTGCTTCTGTGGTTTCTATCGAGTGAAGTTCATCAGCCATAATGGATTTCATTCCTCCCCAATATCCTCGTTCCAAAGCTCGGGGTTGTTGGTAATAAAATCGTTCATCATAGCTTTGCATCGGTCATTATCTACCACTATCACTTCCACCCCTCGTTCTTTTAGCAATTCTTCTTCTCCCCTAAAGGTCTGGTTTTCACCGATTACTACTTTAGGTATTTTGTAGAGCAGAATGGTACCCGAGCACATAGGGCAAGGAGATAAGGTAGTGTACAGCGTTGATTGAGCGTACACCGAAGCGGGCTGACGACCGGCGTTTTCCAGCGCGTCCATCTCGCCGTGTAGGATGGCACTGCCTTGCTGCACCCGGCGGTTATGCCCCCGGCCAATGATCGTACCTTTGTATACCAGCACCGACCCAATCGGTATTCCCCCTTCTTTCAACCCAAGTTCGGCTTCTTCAATAGCGGCTTCCAGAAATTTGTCCATAGAGCTTTAGCTTTACTGAAGTAAAGTATTGATCAAACAGCTTTTTCGCAAGTGATCGGCTGCCCTTTCCCGCTAATGGGAGTGTTCCGCAGGGTCACTCCCATTGACTAATGGTGAAGAGGAACTTGGTTTCGGCTGGTTGAGCGTTAATATTATGATATTCCAGCACTTTGACCGGGACTACGCGTCTCGGACTAAGTCCCTGTTTTCATTAAGATTTGCAGTGTGCCTTCGGAACACTACAAATAGCGGGGGTTTCATCGGCTAGAAAAGTATCTTGAGAAAGCTCAGGAGTAATCACTGACTGAATGTATTGACATTCGGCCAAAATATGCCTCAAATACTCTACGGGATCTTTAGACATACACTAACTCTCTTAGTATCTGCGGGCCAATATAGGGGCTTAGTCCATTTTTAGTGACAACCTCTACCTTTTTATGGGGAAAAAGCGCTTCTAGCAGATCGTATACTGCCATATAATTGTCAAAGGTTTCCTGAGCCGGATCAAATTCAATGTAAATATCAATATCACTATGATCTGATGGTTTGCCACTGGCGTACGAGCCAAACAAACCAATGTTGACGACTCCCCGATGGTGCAGTTCGGCCTTATGCTGTTTGATTTCGGATAATATGTATTCTTTGTTAACCACTTATCCAAAGATAGGCATCTTTTCTTATTTTAGGACCAATAGCTTAAGAAGAGAGACAAAAGCTAACGACAGTTTTTCACTCTGCTAACCACTTAACCTAGCTTAGCTAATGGGAGTGTTCTGAAAGGACACTCCCATTGACTAATGGTAAAGAGGAACTTAGTTCCGTACAACTGAGCAGAGATATGCATGTTGTAATATCGTGGCGTATAGTCCGGGACTAAGTCCCTATTTTCATTGAAATTTGCAGTGTGCCTTCGGAACACTACAAATAGCTGAGGGCTTTTATTCTCCAAAAGCGCTTTTATCATATTTAATCAAATGATCTTGATTAATAATAAGAGATTTATCAATGTTTTTAAATACGGAATATTTTTCAATCAGAGGTTTAAACTTTTCAGAACCATTTTCATGTAGGCAGTTATAAAATAGTAGGATTTGTTCATAGCTTGAAAGTTGCGCCCGTGCAATAGATGCATATTGTTTTTTGTTACTAATTTTAGAATTGTCAATAAATTTATAGATATGATAAATAGTTCTGAAATAATGACTCAAATCAGCCTTCGTTTCAAAATAAAATTGGTCATAAGCTAATAAAGTCCTGTCTATATCTGCTTGCTTTAACTCACGTTCTTCTTCGTTGGTATTTGGTGTTTTACCCTTAAAAATAATCGAGCTTAATTTTTTTTTAAGCCTTTTAGAGCGTGTTTGAAAATATCTAAGCAAGTTTATTAAGCATCGTATGAATCATCGC
>CAZKCO010000046.1:0-39870 GCA_964551335.1 uncultured Roseivirgaceae bacterium | reverse complement strand
AGCTAGTACTTTTCTAATACTAACTCTATATTGCAAATCTAAAGGGCGCGTCATCCCCCTCTTAGTAGGTGGGAGACCCCGCAACAGGTGCGGGGTGATCGTACCAGTTTTTTTTGTCCACTTACTTAGTTTACAAATACTTTCTTTACCCTTTTAGAAATTAATAGGTAGGGAATTATCATACAGCTTTGTATTGAGAGCCGTATTATCTCGAAGTAATCTATTCCTCCTGCATCGTATTTCCACGCTAAGAAGTGTATTACACAAAAGTAAAGTAGATTTACTGTTAAGAACACTATGATTAACTTAGGCGTAATTCTACGTCTAAGGAAAAAAATACTACAGACATTGATCCATAATTAGCATAATCAGATAGTAGTTGAGCATAAAAATATCTACACTATAGAAATTTCTTATCAATGCTCTTCCGGCTGAGAAACTTCCAGATGCAACGAATATTATGATTAGAATTAGCCAGACTCCGTAGCTTGCCTTCTGCTCATCTTCATAGTATGTATTAAAGCCCCTCACGTATTATTTTTACAAAATTCCTTCATCGGCAAAGCTCAAATAGCTCTGGTCGGTAAAAATAATGTGGTCCAGTACGGGTAAATCCAGATGTTTACCGGCTTCTTTAAGTTTTCGGGTCAGGTGCAGATCGGCTTCGCTGGGCTTAAGGTTGCCCGATGGGTGGTTGTGCACCAGCACAATAGAACTGGCTAGCTTTTCCAGCGCCTCTTTAAAGATGGTCTTGGGGTCGGCTACGGTACCGCTTACTCCGCCCTGGCTCACGCAGTGGGTTTTAATCACCATATTGGCGCGATTAAGCAGGATAATCCAGAACTGTTCTACCGGCTGATCGAGCAGGTAGGGCTGCATAATGCGGTAGGCATCTTCCGAACTTAAAATCTTTTCCCGCTTTACCGGTTCGCTGGCTTTTCGTCTTCGTCCCAGTTCCAGCGCACTCACAATACTAATGGCTTTGGCCTCGCCAATCCCCTCAAACTTCTTCAAATCCTGCACCGATAGTTTAGCTAACTCGTGTAAATTATTATCAACACTCCGTAAGATGGTTTTACCCACATCTACCGCACTCTGGTCGCGAGTGCCCGAGCCAATTAAAATAGCGATCAGTTCGGCATCGGATAAAGCGGACCGCCCCTTTAGTAAGAGTTTTTCCCGGGGACGGTCTTCTTCCGCCCAGCTTAAAATTCCCCGCTCGCGCAATTCAGTGTTTTTCATCGTAGATTTCATCGGAGCGAAGAAAACAAAAAAGCCTTACGCTTGCTGAGCATAAGGCTGATATTTATAAGGTGTGTACTCTTTTACGACAATTGGTTCACGTGCTTGGCTAAATGCGATTTCTGATGAGCCGCTTTGTTCTTATGAATGATATTTTTCTTCGCTAGCTTGTCAATCATTCCGGCTACTTGCGGATAAAGCTTTTCGGCCTCGGCCTTTTCGGTCGTATTCTCCAAACGCTTAATAAACGTGCGGGTGGTCTTCAATTGGTAACGGTTGCGAAGCCGCCGGGTTTCGCTGGAACGAATGCGCTTAAGTGATGACTGATGATTTGCCATAATTATTTAAGTATATCTCTTTCTGTTCGGTCAAGGAAACAGAAAAATTTCTGCTTTAGTTTAAAAGGACTGCAAATTTAGAGATATTTCTGAAATATGCCAACTCTAAGAAATGATTAATGAATGATGGCAAGGAGCTTGAAGCTAGGTGCCTTAAGTAAAATGCAATAAGCTAATTACGCTCAGCTCCCTGCCCCAAGCTCCTAGCTCATATTTCTATTTCATATTTCCATTTTGTACCTTGCGTAGCTAAGCCTGACCGTATATGGATTATTTAGACAGTTTGAACGAACCGCAGCGTGAGGCGGTCATAAACACCGAAGGGCCGAGTTTGATTATTGCTGGAGCCGGTTCAGGAAAGACCCGGGTGCTCACCTACCGCATAGCCTATTTAATACAGCATAAGCAGGTTGACCCGTTCAGTATCTTAGCTCTTACCTTTACGAATAAAGCGGCCAAAGAAATGCGCGACCGCATTGAGCGGGTAGTAGGTACCGAAGCCCGTAATCTCTGGATGGGTACTTTTCACTCAGTGTTTGCCCGAATTCTACGAGCCGAAGCCGACAAGCTGGGCTACAATCGAAATTTTACAATCTACGATACCGACGATTCTAAAACGCTAATAAAAAATATTCTTAAAGAAACGGGACTAGACGACAAGGTGTACAAACCCAATGTGGTTTTCAACCGAATCTCCAGTGCCAAAAACCGCTTGATTTCCTGGCGATCGTATCAGGATAACCCATCTATTAGGGCCGAAGATGAAGCCGCGGCTAAACCGCACATGGCCAAATTGTACCGGCTGTACGCTGAGCGCTGTTTTAAATCGGATGCCATGGATTTTGACGACCTGCTCTTTAATACGAACGTGCTGTTTCGCGAACATCTGGATGTGTTGAATAAGTATCAGCAGCGTTTCCGTTATGTTTTGGTCGACGAGTTTCAGGATACTAACGTTTCTCAGTACCTGATTACTAAAAAGCTGGCGGCGGTGCGCCGAAATATTGCGGTAGTGGGTGACGATGCCCAGAGTATTTACGCCTTCCGGGGAGCGGATATTCAGAATATTCTCAATTTTCAGAAAGATTTTTCCGAAACTCAGGTATTTAAGCTGGAGCAGAACTACCGCTCCACTAAAAACATTATTAACGCGGCCAACTCGGTGATCGCCCGCAACAAAGCCCAGTTGAAGAAACATATCTGGACAGCCAATGATGAGGGTGAACTGATAGAAGTTATTAAGGCAACTTCCGATCAGGAGGAGGGGCGGTTAGTAGCTTATTCTATCTTCGAAACCAAAAACAACGAGCACACTCGCTACCGTGACTTTGTGATTTTGTACCGCACTAACAGCCAGTCGCGGGCGATGGAAGAAGCCTTACGAAAGCGCAATATCAAGTATAAAGTAGTTGGAGGGCTTTCGTTTTACCAGCGTAGGGAAATAAAAGATCTTATTGCGTATATGCGCTACGCAATCAATGCTAACGATGAGCAGGCCTTTCGGCGCATTGTGAATTTACCCAAAAGAGGGATTGGTCCTACTTCGGTGGATAAGGTAATTGTTACGGCCTACGAACGAGGATATGACTTGTGGGAGGTATTGCAAAAAGCCGACGAGCTATTTCCGGGCCGGTTAGGTAATGCGTTGGGTCAGTTTACCGATATGATGAAGGGATTTCAGTTGGAAGCGGCCCGTAAAGATGCTTTTGAAGCGGCCTCCCATATCGCTAAGGGCTCAGGCCTGTTGCGTGAACTGTACGAAGACAAAACTATTGAAGGCCTGAGTCGCTACGAGAACGTGCAAGAACTGCTCAACGCCATTAAAGAGTTTGTAGACGACCCTGAGGCAGAAGATAAAAGTTTAAGTGCCTTCTTGCAGGAAGTAGCCCTGCTAACTTCTTCTGATCAGGACAAAGACGATGATCCGGACAAAGTTACGTTGATGACTATTCACATGGCGAAGGGATTGGAATTTCCCTACGTGTACGTGGTTGGGATGGAAGAAGACCTGTTTCCTTCCCAAATGATGCTAGCCAGTCGGCAGGATCTGGAGGAAGAGCGACGCCTGTTCTACGTAGCCATCACCCGTTCCATGAAACGGATAACTTTGTCGTATGCACTAACGCGCTATCGCTTTGGGCGACTGAAGAACTGTGAGCCTAGCCGCTTTCTGGAGGAGATTGATCCGGCCTACATGATGGTAAATAAAGAACTAGGTACTAGCTCTCCGGTAGGAGATGCCAACCATGCCCGAGTGCTACTCAAGAGTATTCAACGCGACCGCCAGCGAATTCCGACCAACCGTGGCACCTACAAAGCTCCAGCGGACTTTGCTCCGAGTGATACCAGCCAGCTTGAACCAGGTATGAAAGTAGAACACCCTAAGTTCGGTTTTGGTCGCGTAGATAACATCGATCATCAGGGAGCCAATCGGAAAGCGAAAGTTATTTTTGATGATTTTGGAGAAAAAACACTTTTGCTTAGTTTTGCCAAACTGAAAATTCACGAAGAATAGTTCGCTTGCCGCGCAACGGTTATCGCATAACGGTTTTTGCACAAAAATCGTTTTAATTCGTTATCAAAGAGAGCACACCTAATAAGTAGAGGTTTTGGTATTAGCAATTAACTAAAAACTATCTTTGCGGATACACGAAGCCTATCAATTTTTAAATTGTCAACCCCCGGAACGTGTCCGGGATAAATTTCAATTAATCTCTATGCTAGAATACAATGCCAGTCGGCCCGACATTATTCTGAAAGAATACGGTCGCAACGTTCAAAAGCTTGCCAACTACCTGTCTACTATTGAAGATCGGGAAGAGCGCACCCGCTACGCCTACACGCTCATCGAACTGATGCGCCAGCTTAACCCCAGTGTGAAGGAGAACAACGAAACTACCCAGAAACTATGGGATGATTTATTCATCATGACCAACTTTACGCTGGATGTAGAAGCGCCCTATCCGCCACCTGAAGTGGATATACTAACCCGTAAGCCTAAGCAAGTGCCGTACAGCACTGAGCCGGTACGCTACCGCCATTACGGAAAAAACTTAGAAAAGCTGATTCAAGAGGCTGGCGAACTGGAAGACGAAGAAGAGCGTCAGGCAGCTATCATCTACCTGGGTAGGCTGATGAAAACGTTTTATGGTACCTGGAACCGGGAGAACGTAGACGATGAAGTAATTATCCGGGATATGAAGAAAATGTCGCGCGGGAAACTGACTATCTCGGCTGAAGAGGTAAAAGAAAAAAATCTATTTGAGGTAAGCCAACCGAAAAACCGCAGCAACAATAACAATAACAACAACAAAGGCCGAAGAGGCAGTAACCGGAGAAAAAGATAATTTATGGCATTTTTTAAGATTGAAGGTGGACAAGCGCTGAAGGGAGAAATTATCCCCCAGGGCGCTAAGAACGAAGCATTACAGATTTTGTGTGCCGTATTGCTCACTCCCGAGCCTGTAACTATCCACAAAGTACCTAACATTCGCGATGTCAACAAGCTCATCGAACTACTTGCTTCTATGGGAGTGGAGGTAGAAAAGCTGGGCGAAGAATCGTATCGGTTTACCGCCAAGAATGTAGACATTGATTATCTGAGCACTCCCGAGTATAAGCAACAAGCCGCTTCGCTGCGGGGGTCTATCATGGTGATGGGACCGCTGCTCGCTCGTTTTGGGGAAGCCTCTTTGCCTAAACCGGGAGGGGATAAAATCGGTCGCCGTCGTCTGGATACCCACTTTTTGGGTTTTGAAAAACTAGGAGCGAAGTTTAACTACGACACTCAGGACAGCTACTACACTATTGATGCTTCCAACTTGCACGGAACTTATATGTTGCTGGATGAAGCTAGTGTAACCGGAACTGCTAATATTGTGATGGCGGCTAGCATGGCTCAGGGCGAAACCACCATCTACAATGCCGCTTGTGAGCCGTATCTACAGCAACTTTGTGGTATGCTCAACCGTATGGGCGCCAAAATCAGTGGAGTAGGTTCTAACCTGCTCAAAATTGAGGGTGTATCTTCGCTGAAAGGAACTGAGCACACCATGCTGCCCGATATGATTGAAGTAGGTAGCTTTATTGGACTAGCGGCCATGACGCAGTCAGATATAACCATCAAAGGAGCAGGAGTACATCAACTGGGCGTTATTCCCGATACCTTCCGCAAGCTGGGAATAAACTTCGATGTTAACGGTGACGATATTCACGTACACGATAACGACCACTACGAGATTGATACGTTTATAGATGGCTCTATCATGACCATTGCCGATGCCCCCTGGCCTGGATTAACTCCCGATTTATTGAGTATCATTCTGGTAGTGGCTACCCAGGCTAAAGGTACTGTGCTGATACATCAGAAAATGTTCGAGAGTCGCCTGTTCTTTGTAGATAAGCTAATCGACATGGGTGCCCAGATCATCCTCTGTGATCCGCACCGAGCAACGGTAATCGGACTGGACCGAGTACAATCATTGCGAGGCTTATCCATGACTTCGCCGGACATCCGAGCCGGAGTTTCCTTGCTGATTGCCGCCCTGTCGGCGGAAGGCGAAAGTATTATCTACAACATTGAGCAGATTGACCGCGGCTATCAGAATATCCACCAGCGCTTACAGAATATTGGCGCACCTATTGAGCGTTACGATAGCGTAGTGTTTAGTAAGTAAAAAGCGTCGGATTTAACTATCCATCAACTGAATATCTTTTATCTCCAGTTGTAACGTAGTACGGCCATCATAGTGGTTTTCGTTTACAGAGTAAGCCATCCTAAACGGTTGGTTGTTCCGAACCAAATCATATAGATGCGGCATGCGAAAGCCAATGGCGTTCAGTGGCGCGCAGCCGTTCTGGCAGACTTCCATTTTTAAGTGCTGCTCCCGAAGCAAACGGGGTTGGCCAACAACTTGAAGGTTTTCGCTAACAAATATAGGGCGCATATTACCAGGGCCGAACGGAGCCATTTGCCGGATAATATTATACAGCTTAGATGAAACCTCCGATAACGGAATGTTTAAATCTATCGGCACTTGAGGTATTTGCTGCACTTCTGTAATACGTTCAGCTACTACCTGCTCAAACCGATCTTGGAATTTTGACACATTCTCTACGGGCAGTGTTAAGCCAGCGGCGCTAGCGTGTCCGCCAAATTGATCGAGCAGATCAGAGCAGGCCGCAATAGCATCGTGTACGTCAAAGCCGTCCACCGAGCGGGCTGAACCGGTCGCTTTCTGATTGGATTCGGTTAAAATGATGGTAGGGCGGTAATACTTTTCAATACATCGTGAGGCTACAATTCCTACCACTCCCTTATGCCAGTCCTGATTAAACAATACGGTGCTACGGGCTTGCTTTAGTCGCTGGTCAGTTTCAATCATGGTCAGGGCCTGCTGCGTAATGCTGCTATCAAATTGCCGTCGTTCGGCGTTTTTCTGATGCAGTGCATCCGCGTACTGATAAGCCTTTTCCAGGTCGCCTTCCAGCATGAGCCGTAGCGCAGCATCCGCGTGATCTATGCGTCCGGCAGCGTTGATACGAGGGGCGAACCCAAATACTATTTTTTCTATCGTGAGTGGAGGCTTAACCCCAGCCACTTGAATCAATGCCTGCCAGGCTGGACGAGGATTATCATTAATTTCCTGAATTCCGTAGTAAGCCAACAAGCGGTTTTCGCCGGTAATGGGAACAATATCGGCCCCGATGGCTACGGCCACGAAATCCATTAGTTTGTACAGTGAATCGGTAGGGTGCTTTAACTTTTTGCAAAATCCCTGCAATAGCTTGAAGCCTACGCCGCAACCACACAACTCCTTGTATGGATACCGGCATCCTTCCTGCTTAGGATTTAAGATCGCGTGCGCAGGCGGTAGATCAGTCCCGGGGCGGTGATGATCACAAACGATGCAATCTATATTTTGCTTACGAGCTTCGTTAATAAGTCGGTTGGCACGTATGCCACAGTCCAAGGCAATCAGCAGGCTTACTTTATTTTCGGAAGCATAGCGGATACCCTGTTCGGAGATTCCATAACCTTCGGTATAGCGGTCGGGGATGTAATATTCTACCTCATCGTAGATTTCTCGCAGAAAGTGATAGACCAGCGCCACTGAGCAGGTACCATCAACATCGTAGTCACCGTATACCAGAATCTTCTCGCCCCGCCGCATGGCTAAAATCAACCGATGCACCGCGTGATCCATATCTTTCATCAGAAAAGGATCGTGGAGCTCATTTAGATCCGGGCGAAAGAATTGTTTAGCCTGATCGAAAGTACGTACTTCACGCTGAGCGAGCAGAGTAGCCAGCGTAGGAGTGATCCGTACGGCAGCGGCTAGTTGCGCTACTAACTCTTGATTTGGTAGTTCTTGAAAAACCCACTGCTTACGCATGGCTTCCTTTATTGTTTGCTAAAATTAAACCGGTATTGAATTGAAAAATCATCTACCTCAAGTGGTAAATCGTCAGCACCCTGATTTTCTAGATCAATCGCAGTCTCGTCTAATTCCAGGATAAAACTCACCTGCTGTCCAGTAAGCTCTTCAATCTCAAAAACTAGTTGACTTGGACCCACCGTACTACCGGTTTGTACCGTAACCATTTGCTCGTCATCACTGAGTGTCCAACTGTTCTCGATAATATCTGACTGATCGTTCAGGGTATATTGTCCATTGTCGTTAAATACGATGGTGGTGCCGGGAGGAAACAGTACATCAGCCCCTTCTGCTATCGCCTGATCTACGGCGGCAATATCCGGGTTAAGTGCTGCCAAGCCCTGAACGGCGCTTCGGTCAAGAGTTGTTCCTTCAATAGTTACCTGATAGTCTACCAACTCACCCGATTGAATTTCCCAGGTACCAATTAGTAAGTCGCGGCGGCTAGCGTCTTCGTCATCGCTACAAGAAGCCAGCAAGAAAATAGAGGCGAAAAGTAGTAAGCTGAATCGATGGGTAAGTAAGTTCATAAGGCAAGCAGATTATTTAGTAAAGGTAAAAATTAAAATTATCTTCTCAACGAGGTAGTTATCAAGTTCGTCTGTGTCTGCTACGGTTTAATGAAAAATAAAGCGCACAACCAAGGTTGATTGCACGCTTTAGCAAAGAAAATGATGATAGACTTTTAGTTGACCGAAGCGGCGCTAGAAGGGTTGCTGCGCAAGTCTTCCAGTACATCTTTAATCGGCACCCGCCCGCCATCACGGTAGGGAATAATCCAGGCATCTTTCACCCCCATTGCTCTCAGGTATTTTTTAAATTTATCAGCTTCCCAATAATCGCGGAAGTTACCCAGTGTATACTTCTGCTTACCATCATCACCATTCTCGGCGGTGAAATTTTCGCTGGTATCGTAGCTGGATAAATCCTGGTTCTGGTAAGCCCCAATCTGCACCCGAAAAACCAGTCCTTGGTTGTATTGAGCATCACTACTGGCCATCGGAATGTTTTCCTGGGTAGTGCTCGCCTCAGCTTTCGCCTGCTGAAGGTCTTCTTGTAAGCGACGCACCTGATCCTTCAGTTGTTTTACTTCAGAATCTTTTTTATCCAACTGACTTTTAACTGAAGATAACTCGCCTTCTAACTCGCTAGCCTTAGCGGTAAGCTCCTTACTCTGCTCCTGTTGCTTCTGGAAATCAGCTGCGCTCATTTTCTTGAGCTCTTTCAAACGCTTCTTTTTTTCCTTCTTCAGGCGCTTGCGTTCTTTTTTAGATAATTTTTGCGCTACAGCTACCTCCGGCACCACAGTGATGCTGAACAGAAATAGCGCGATGATACATGCGTACTTCATCACATTTATAGTTTAAATTGATAATTGCCTTGTTGGTCCACAGTGAGTAGCGCTCGGCGCTCAGTCCATGGTCCACGGATTGAATACTGTGGACTATAGACGGTCGACTATGGACTTATTTATCCTTCAAACTTCCTACCATATTTTCCGGAATCACCCACTCATCGAACTGTTCGCTTGTAAGTAATCCCAGCTCAATTGCAGCTTTTCGGAGTGTTGTGCCATCTGCGTAGGCTTTTTTAGCAATTTTGGCCGCATTCTCATAACCAATATGCGGATTGAGTGCGGTAACCAGCATCAGCGAGTTATTTAAGTTTGCCTGAATCACTTCCGTGTTAGGTTCAATGCCTACGGCGCAATTGTCGTTAAACGATTCACAAGCATCTCCTAGCAAGCGGGCGGAGGTAAGTAAGTTGTAAATCATCATAGGCTTAAAGACATTTAGCTCAAAATGTCCGTTCATGCCACCTACCGAAATAGCAGTATCGTTACCGATCACCTGAGCACAAACCATTGTTAGAGCCTCGCACTGAGTGGGATTTACCTTGCCGGGCATGATAGAGGAGCCGGGCTCATTAGCCGGAATTAAGATCTCGCCAATGCCGCAACGGGGGCCAGAAGCCAGCATTCTGATGTCATTACCAATTTTCATCAGACTGACAGCCAGTTGCTTCAGGGCACCTGAAGTTTCTACGATAGCATCGTGTGCTGCAAGTGCCTCGAATTTATTTTTAGCCGTAATGAAAGGGTGGCCACTAAGTTCAGCAATTTTCTCAGCTACCTGTTCGGCGTAGCCTTGAGGAGTATTAAGCCCAGTACCCACGGCGGTACCTCCTAAAGCTAACTCAGTTAGGTGGGGTAAGGTATTTTTAACTGCGGCCATGGCATGATCCAACTGGGCTACATAACCACTGAATTCGTGGCCTAGCTTAAGGGGAGTAGCATCCATAAAGTGCGTTCGACCGATTTTCACCACATCCCCAAACGATTTCACTTTATCATTTAGTGTATTTCTTAGTTTTTCTGTCTTAGGTAAGGTTTCTTCCACAATCAACTTATAGGCGGCAATATGCATGGCGGTTGGGAAGGTATCATTTGACGATTGTGATTTGTTAACGTCGTCATTCGGGTGAATTGCCTTTTTTTCATCGGTTAAGGATCCACCCGATAAAACGTGGGCCCGGTTAGCCACTACCTCGTTTACGTTCATATTACTCTGGGTGCCCGAACCAGTCTGCCACACTACCAGCGGAAACTGATCATCCAACTCACCGGACAATATCTCGTCACACACCTGTGATATGATATCGGCTTTCTCGGAGGAAAGAACCCCCAACGCAGCGTTGGTTTGGGCAGCTGCTTTCTTCAGGATAGCAAAAGCATAGATAATCTCGAGGGGCATGTGTGTGGCCTCTCCTCCAATTTTAAAATTTTCTCTGGAACGTTGGGTTTGGGCTCCCCAGTACTTATCAGCGGGTACTTGTACCTCGCCCATGGTGTCTTTTTCAGTGCGATAATTACTCATAATATACAGTTGGTAGTTTTTGTAAGTGTATCAAGACAAATTTAGAAAAAAATAAACTCCAGCTAATTATACGGATTGATAGAGTATTTAGGGCATAACAAATAGTTAATAATTCAGACTGAACTGCTAGTAGTTAACAAACCAATAATGGTTAATTGGTAATCATACTATTAATTGTCAACTTTGTTGCTAAGCATTCTCTGAGTAGATAGTATGAAAAAGAAATACAGAAAACCGGAAAAACGTAAAACCGAAAGCAACACTGAACCAACAGAGCCCATCCGGCTAAACCGTTATATTGCCAATGCCGGAGTGTGCTCTCGTCGGGAGGCCGACAAGTTGATTGAGAATGGAGAGATTACCGTCAATGGTAAAGTGGTGAAAGAGTTAGGCACTAAAGTAATGCGCTCTGATCGTGTGAAGTATCAGGGTAAGGTACTGAATCCCGAAAAGCTGGTATATGTTCTGCTAAACAAGCCCAAAGACTTTATCACGACAACCGATGATCCCCAAGAACGAAGAACCGTGATGCAATTAGTAGCTAATGCCGCCGAAGAGCGGATTTATCCCGTAGGCCGACTGGATCGTAACACTACCGGCCTGCTGCTATTAACCAACGATGGTGAGTTGGCCGAACGGTTAACTCACCCCTCTTACGAGATTCAAAAGTTGTATCAGGTAGATATTAACAAACCCATTACCGACGAGGATTTTGTCAAAATTGAAAATGGTTTGGTATTGGAAGATGGACCGGCCCAGGTAGATGAAATTGGACTGGTAGGGCCCGAACGAACTAGCTTAGGCATTTCCATTCACATTGGAAGAAACCGAATTGTTCGTCGTATTTTCGAGCATTTAGGCTACGATGTGGTTCGCCTCGATCGGGTAATGTACGCGGGATTGACTAAAAAAGACTTGCCCCGCGGAAAGTGGCGTTACTTGTCTAAGGCCGAGTTAATTAAGCTAAAGCATCTGGGCCGCAAAAAGTAAAAAGCCGACAATGTTACTGTCGGCTTCGTAAATCTCTCGGTAGCTGTGTAAAAAGAAAAGGAGGGCCCGTCTATGCGGATACCCTCTTTTACTACACTACACAACCTAACCTATGTTTTGAAAATCTTTTGGTGGCTGATAAGAGAAGGTAAAGGAGGGGCCATCTAAAGTGTGGCCCATCTCTTTTACTACACTACACAACCTAACCTATATTTTTAAATGCTTTTCGGTTAATGAGGAAGGTAAAGGAGGGCCCGTCAATGCGGGCAACCTCTTTTACTACACTACACAACCTAACCTATATCTTTACTGACCCTATATTAGAATTGCTAGATTTAGCAAGCTGCTGCTTGCCTTCAAACCCGTTTGTTCTAAAGCCAGTTTGTTAATCTTAAATCTCAGTTTGGAGCCTTCTACTACAAAACTGATAGGGGCACCTTCGTTAGCTAAATCTTCTTCGGTTACAATCAGCACCTCTGCGTTATCTAATGTAGAAACCAGACCTGATAGTTGAGATGATTCAGACCTAGGCACATAAATGATGTGGCAACCATTAGCTTCGTCTAGCGAACTGATAGCTTTTACACTCACACCGCCTTTACCTTGCAAGTTGCTTTGCAGCTCACTAGCAACGTCTTTCTCTTGCAGTACTCCGATAGTATATCCATCGGACGAAGATGGAAAGTTGATATATTTGGTAAAATTATACAGATAAATAGCCTCTAGCTTCCGCGTTGAGATTTGTGCCTGCGACTGTAGGGTTCCGAGTACCCCAACCGCCAAAAACATCCAAAAGTATGATCTCATACTGCGTTTCGCTTCTACTGTTTCTAGTTTCGCGTTTGATACATTACAAATGTAGATGCTCAGCGACATAATAAGAATCGGCCTTTGCGGAATTACCTACACGTGTAATTTTATGTTCAGTTCTTACCTGGTTCTGAGAAATCAACTATAATTTAAATTACTATTTTTAAACTAGATCACGATTTATTGCAACACGAATTACCCCCTATGTTTATCAATTTATTGACGACAAGATTAGGCAACTTTATTTTCTTGTCATTTTTTTAATAATCGTCAGAATATTTTATTCAATGTTGGATAAATAACAGATTTTTTGCTTCGTTTTTTCGTTATTTAAAATAGTATGCTTGCATAACAAATTTCAGAATCACTATATTTGTATAAATAATTAGCAGCGGGAATTTACATGTAGTAAAGGGTAAATAGTTGTGAAGAAAAAAGTGGAATTTGGAATAAAAAAGAAAAAGCCTTTCTGCTTGTATAGCAGAAAGGCTTGCGAATAATGGTGATGAGTGGGCTCGAACCACCGACTCACGGATTTTCAGTCCGATGCTCTACCAACTGAGCTACATCACCGTAATGGGCTACAAAATTAGATAAAATTTTGAACGCTGCAAAAAAATAATAGAAAGTTATACACTATGATGGCTTATATAGGACAAATTGCATTTATCATAATCGTAGGGATTGCTTCTTTTGTTCTGGTTAAACGAATTCGGCGAATCCGGCAGAACATTTTATTAGGGAAGGAGGCCGATTTGAGTGATCAGCCAGCCAAACGGTGGCGCACCATGTTGCTAGTAGCCTTCGGTCAGCAAAAGATGTTCAAACGGATTATTCCGGCAGTTTTTCACTTATTTATCTACGTAGGTTTCATCGTTATCAATCTGGAAGTGCTGGAGTTCGTACTGGACGGGTTGCTAGGTACGCACCGGCTATTTATGCCGTATCTGGGTGATGTATACTTGGTAGCGATGAATATTTTTGAAACGCTGGCCGTACTGGTGGTAGTAGCTTGCGTGGTGTTTTTATGGCGCAGAAATGTGCAGAAAGTGAAACGGTTTCATGCCCGGGAGTTGACGGCTTGGCCTAAACTGGATGCAAATCTAATCTTGGTGATTGAAATCATCCTCATGTTCGCCATCCTTACTATGAACGCTACTGATCAGCTATTACAATCCCGGCCCGATGCAGGTTATGAATCTACCGGCACCTTATTCTTTAGTTCGTTATTGATGCCACTATTTGCTGGGTTGGATACTGGTGCTTTAGTATTTATTGAACGCTTTGCGTGGTGGTTTCATATCATCGGGATTTTGGCTTTTGCCATCTACATTACCTATTCCAAGCATCTGCATATCTTCCTGGCTTTTCCTAATACATACTTCTCTCGCCTGGTGCCTATGGGAAAGATGGATAATATGCCAGCAGTAACCAAAGAAGTGCAAATAATGCTGGGCACCCAGCCAGAAAATGGTGACGAAAACGCCGAAGAGGTAGGTCGTTTTGGGGCTAAAGATGTTAATGATCTAATGTGGATTGACCTGATGGGAGCCTACGCTTGTTCGGAGTGCGGGCGTTGTACATCGCAGTGTCCGGCCAACCAGACCGGGAAAAAGCTCTCGCCCCGCAAAATCATGATGGATACCCGGGATCGCTTAGAGGAAGTTGGGCAACAATTAGATAAAGGTGAGAATGGTTTAGAGGACGGTAAGTCGTTGCTGGATGACTTTATTACCCGAGAAGAATTGAATGCTTGCACTAGCTGCAACGCTTGTGTAGAAGCTTGCCCCATAAATATCAATCCATTATCAATCATTCTTCAAATGCGCCGTTACGTAGCCATGGAAGAAGCCCAATCACCGGCTTCGTGGAATGCCATGTTCTCTAACATTGAGAATAACTTTGCCCCCTGGAAGTTCGCTCCCTCAGATCGCTTTAACTGGGCGAATGAGTTGAAGAGTGAAAATGTTGCCTCTAACGGGCAGAACGAAGAATGATAAGCAACACGTAAAGGGCGGCTGTACGCCCGAACTGTATAAAAGAAAAACACATGAATAAAGAAATAAAAGTGCCAACGATGGCTGATTTAGCCGCCAAAGGAGAAAATCCGGAAGTATTGTTTTGGGTAGGCTGTGCCGGATCATACGATGATCGGTACAAGCGGGTGACCAAAGCCTTCGTGAATATTTTGAATGAGGTAGGGGTTAAGTTTGCTGTGCTAGGTACCGAGGAAACCTGTACCGGAGACCCAGCCCGTAGGGCAGGAAACGAGTTTTTATTTCAGATGCAGGCGGTGGCCAATATTGAAGTGCTGAACGGGTACGAGATTAAAAAAATCGTGACTGCCTGTCCGCACTGCTTTAACACGATTAAAAATGAATACCCGGAACTAGGGGGAAACTACGAAGTGATTCATCACTCCACATTTCTTCAGCAGTTGATTAATGACGGAAGGATTTCTATGAAAGGTGGGGGAAGCTTCCAGGGAAAAAAAATTACCTACCATGATTCCTGCTATCTGGGTCGGGCTAATAATATTTACGAAGCACCCCGCGAGGTACTGGAAGCTCTGGACGCTGACCTGGTAGAAATGAAACGCTGCCGCACTAAAGGCTTTTGCTGCGGAGCCGGAGGGGCTCAAATGTTCAAAGATGCTGAACCTGGCAATAAAGAGGTAAACATTGATCGCACCGAAGAAGCATTAGCTACCGGAGCTAGAACGATTGCCGTGGCCTGCCCCTTCTGCATGACTATGATGAGCGACGGCGTAAAAAATAAGGAGAAGGAAAAAGAAGTAGAAGTGAAAGATCTAGCTGAATTGATTGCTGAAAATAATAAGCTTTGATAGAAGAACACTTCATTTGACAACGATCATACCCCCTCTCTGCTTAGCGAAAAAAAGTGCTAAGTAGTGGGTGGGCATTGGTTGCTTCCCAGAAGAGAAAGCCGGTAATGCCCGCGTAGACCAAGGAAAATAATCCTACCCAAAGGTGCGAGTGCTGCCAGTTACGCCGTTCAATTTTGTGGGCAAAGAACGGGATAATTTGTAGGCTGTGGATACCGATGAAGTGAGCGATCCGAAGGTCACCGCCTTCGGTGCTCCAATTGACGAAGGGTAAGCCCGCTCCACCGTCAGCCACCCCTACACTATGAGAAGCCTGTCCAACCATCATGCTTCCTACAGCACTACCGAAGAGAAACAGCAACAATGCCAGCCGGATAGCCAGTAAATAAGAAGGTGATAAATTTGTTTTTTCCACAAAAAATAGAATTGTCATCCATACAACCAGTAGGGTATTAATTCCAATAGCATTTCCCATAGCGGCGAAAATAGTGGCATCCAGTGCAGTAGAGAAATTGAAGTGAGACTGCACTCCCCGGCTCGCCTGAACAGTAATACAAACAATCTCTACAATCATAGTAATCGCCACTCCCCAGCTAATGATGCGGACTGAGCGAGGATAATTTTTCAGATACTCCAGAAACCAGCCAACTGTCCATAAATAGATAGCGATAGACAACGCGAATTTCATAGGCTTGATCCACGCATTAATTCCCATTACGGTGCGAGAATCAATGAAAGAAAGCCCTAGAAAGAGTATGAAAAGTCCGACATGAGCTAACCCAACGTAAGCCAGTAGCCGGTTTCGGCGAACCAATTCCTGGTAGAATTCAGGCAAATTCATGATTCAATTTTTTAGTGGCAACGGCTCGTAGGATGAAGTAAAGCAGAAGGCCTGCCGGACCCAGAAAAAGCGTAAGAAGTAAACAGGGAATAACCAGCCAGTGAGATACTCCCAGCTTTTGAGCATTTTCTACTTCCCAACTACCGACAAACAAGTCGAACGCCAAATAGTGAACCCATCCCGCCAACAGCGACCAAGGATTTTCGAATAATTGACTTACTTCGGCTAATGAACCGAAGCCTCCCTCACCTTCGCCAAAGGAGAAAACGGCTATTGAAGCATACAATAAGGATAGCAAAAGCACCACTACCAAACGAACCAGTGCAAGGGTGAACTTCCATCGGGGCGCTACAATAAGTAATAGCCAGCCAATAAAAGGAAAAGTATTGGCGACAGAGAAAATAGTTTCGGGCTGCATAAGTAAGAAGTATTACGGGCACAACAGCCTAAGTACGAAAATTATTGAAGAAAAAGGAGGAAGCACTTAGGCAATGTGTATTATAACCAAGATGAGTCTACCAAAAAGGTCGCTGAATTGTCGGTTAGCTAAGACTCAATTTGAGTAGATACTAAGTATAGTAGCCAGTCGTCACCCTCTTGAGGAGGTTCCATCTCTCTGGAATTCGTGATCGTACCTGCTTCGTATCGCTGACTAGTATCTTGGGCGTTTATCCAAATCGCCTGGTATTCTCCCGGAGCAACTTGCACCTCCACGAGTTGAGGGCTTTCCAGGTATACCAAATACCGGCGGCCTTCATTGGCCAAACAATAGCCTGCGGAAGTCAAATCCTGGCGGGGTTTCATTTCGTAAAATGTAATCTCCTCGAAGAAATCCCACACCTTCCTAACTACATCGTGCTTCTCCTGCACCTTCTGAGCGAAATCCAGTGTGCCGCTAAAGCCTGAAGAGGAGCTACTGGTCATATCACCGAAGTTGATCGCGCCCGCAGCCATTATAATGACGTAAGCGTGTTTCCGAACGTCATCCAGCGAGTAGGGCGGGTGCCCGAAGGTATTACCAGGCCACAATGTTTCCTGTACATACAATGGCTTCTGGGGGTGGTGGCTATCGGTCAATCCCCGGTACAGTACAGTGCGATCTAAGGTCTTGGGACCTTGAAGTATTCCATAATCCTGCCATTCGTAGTCTATAAACTCATCGTCTCCGGTGCGGTTGTGTACCGAAAGCAAATGGCGGTAAGGGTCGTTCGCTTCAATTTGTTGAGCCAGCCAGTCAATTTCTTCCATTGTCAGATAGGGCCTCTTGGGTAGCCTGGGCTCAGGGCCACCCAGCATAAAAAGATGATTCCAGTAGGCACCGAAGCGAGCCAGCGTATAGCGGACATACTGCTTTTGCTGCGTAGTATCCTGGGGGAAGTCAGAACCTCGTCCGAAGAGACCGGCGAAGGGGTAGATCAGGATTTTTCGCTTCTGAAGATCGTCCAGAATGGCCTCGGCCCGACGATATTCGGCGGGGTTAGGCTGCTGCATCTCACTATTCCACAGGTCGGGAGTATTCCAACCTTGTCCGCGTTTTTCTTCGTCGCGGTTCAAGTAAAAGCTGGCGATAGAGAGCATGTTGTAGCCTTGGCTCTGAACCCAGTCTAAAAAATTAGTGCGCATTGAGTCATTCCAAACCTCGCCAGTCACGGAATTTGATTGATTAGCGAAGAAGCGGTCGCCGATATGAAAACTACGAATGAGTTCGGCCTCGCCTTCCTGGTAGCCAAACCAGATGGGGTTTTCTTCGTAAGCCGAGATCAGTCCCGGAATATCAGAATCCAGGCACTCAAATGAGCTAGAATGAGAGATATTGGAACCATCAAAAGATGCCTCGTACTGCCATAGGCCCACCTCATCGGGCATAAATCGGATATGCCAGGTATTGTCACCATCGTAAAAACCGTATACCTCGGTGCTTTCACCACTTGGACTCTGAAATGTGGCTCTAAGCGTTTCCCGGAAGGGATCCGAGGATTTATAGGATAGTGAAGTCTCAAATTGCCCCCATTTTCCTACTCGCTTTGCTACCTCAGTTGGGTTAGACAATGTTTCCGGATGACCGGTGGCTGTAGGTGGGGAGGCAGCTTTTTGCAGAATAACTTTGTCCAAAACGAAGCCCTGGCTGCGCGAGGCTATTTCTAACGTATGTAAACCAGGTTGATCAATCAGGGCGTACACCTTCCCGTCCCGAATAGCATTGGGAGTGTGGGCTCCCGGCCCCTTGGGTAATGATGACCAGACGAAAGTATCAGCATGAACGCGAATGCCTTCAGGACGAAGGGTAGAATCGTTGGCAGCGTAAAGAGGTTCGCCATCTAATGTTACGTAACAATCGTTTTTTCCGGTATCCCGCTCCGGAGCCAGGCACAGCAAGTAAACGTAGTACTTTCCGGGGCTTTCTACTGTAATATCAAAGGTGAGTTTTCCCTGATGACGGCCTGCGTGATCCTGCAGGGCTTGGCCACTTTTCTCCTCTGCTATTCGCCAGCCAGCGACGGTAGTAGCGTGTTCGGCTTCCAAGGCGATGACTTCGTTTTGTTCTTCAAACTGAGGCTGGGCGGAGCCTGGGTAAGCGTAAATGAAAAATAGAGGAAGAAAGATAAAGCAGCGTAGCATAACCGAAATGTTGAATCTACTTCTAAGACACAATCTTCAAAGCAACCAAATGCTTAAAATCGGGTAGCTCCAATGTAGTAATCTCGCCGTCGCTGCTAAGATTGCCGCTACTAATGGTTTCACCAGTGTAGGGCGAGATAAACTCGTACGAAAATTCTCCCCCCGGTAGATTTAATTTTATCCAATCGGTAGCTCGACCGGACAAGAAAATAGCGTACTGCTTGCCAGCTTCGGATAAGCATTGAGTATCTACTCCCGGTGCATGAACCACGGTCGAAAAATCAGGCTGCATACGAATGAAGTCCAGCGACTTCATGAAGTTGTGCAGATGAGTTAGTTGCTTGCGGAAAGTAGTACTGCCTCCCCCCGGCGCATCGTTCTTACCCTTACCATCTTCGTGACCGACGAAAAATGAATAATCCAGATTATTAAAAGCACTGCCCCCAGCTACAATGAACTGCCAGGCTTGGCGGAGATAGGTGGTATCCGAACTGCCCGCAAACCCGGATTCGTCGAAGTTGAGCGGACGATCCCAGGCGTAGTTCATCCACACTGCTTCCGGCCAGGCGTAGTGAAAATTGATAATATCCACTTCGTCGTTTACTTCTTCTAAGGAGTGGCGGAAGTTGCAGTAGTTTTGCGCTATGAGATGTTCTTTAGGCAGCTCCTTCTCAGTAGCCACAATTTGATCAACCATCACCTGTTGCCATTCCAGTGAAGCTTGGGAGGCGGTATGCGCCCATTTTGCCCAAGTCAACCCTTCAGGGTCTAGTGTTTTCAGGGTCCGCATGGCGTCCTGCGGATCATCCGACCAAGGCTCGTTCTGGATTTCAAAAAAGATATTATCGAACTCATTGAGTTCAGTAACGATCTTTTCCACCAGCTTTTTCTGATAATTGGTGAGAGAACCGTTGGCCAGTGTGTTTGACTTTTTCCGGTCTACCTGAGGAATGTTATTCACATTATTTCCGGTGTTAAAGGGATTCCGTTCCCAGGAGCTATCTTGATAGGTGGAGCAAAAGAAGGTTACTTCAACGATAATGTCTCGCTGGTTAGCTTCGCGAATAAAGTCGGTCAGGCGTGCGAAATAATCAGGGTTCCATTCGTCCAGATCAAACTTCTTTTCTCCTTCGTACAGCCCGGCTTCATCAGTGCGTTTCCAAGGGGCGATAAAGCGGCCGACTGCTGGGGCCAAGGTGTTGTTTTCAATGCCAAAGCTACCGGGAATTTCTACGTAAGAGCCCACAAAAATACGGGTATAATTCATACCTTCCTGTTGCATGGTTTCCAGGTAGGCTTGGTAATCAAAATCCAGATTAAGTACCGCTCCGTAGTGTTCAGCCGAGGTGATCAGCAGCGTGGGTTCATCCTGATAGATGAAATAGTGAGGATTATCTGGGTGCAACGCTATTGGTTGAGCGTTAAGAGAACCAACTGTTAGTAGTAGTAATAAAATAGTTTGTGAGATAGGTAGCATGGTAGGTTGTCGGTTAGTACGTTATAATCCAGTTTGATTTCTGAATTCCTCCGGCGCAGGATTACAAATCCTACACCGCCAGCGTAAGTTTATTCTAGTTTGGTGGTAACGTTTCGTAAATACATATCGGCAATTACTAGCGCGGCCATGGCATCTACAATAGGTACCGCCCGGGGTACTACGCAGGGATCGTGCCGGCCTTTACCCGAAACGGTTACCGTTTCGCCGGCTTCGTTCACGCTGTCTTGGTCCTGCATGATGGTGGCTACCGGCTTAAAAGCTACTCTGAAGTAAATATCCTCCCCATTGGAAATGCCGCCCTGTATACCACCCGAATGATTCGTTTTGGTCCGAATGGTTCCTTCGTCATTATAGATTTCATCGTTGTGCTCCGAGCCGCGCAGAGTAACTCCTTCAAAGCCACTTCCGTACTCAAAGCCCTTAACGGCGTTGATGCTCAGCATGGCCTTCCCCAACTCCGCGTGTAGCTTATCAAATACTGGCTCGCCCAGTCCGGCCGGTACTCCGGTAATCACCGCACTTACCACTCCGCCAATCGTATCCCGGTCTTTACGGACACTATCGATTAGTTGAATCATTCGTTCAGCGGTTTCTGGGTCGGGGCAGCGCACTGGGGTGGCTTCGGTTTGGGAGAAGTCTAGCTCGGAATAAGGTTTTTCTAATTGTAGATCACCCACCTGAGAAACGTAAGCCTGAATGTTTATTCCGTGATGCTTTAGAAAGAGTTTAGCTACCGCACCGGCGGCTACCCGGGCGGCAGTTTCCCGGGCCGAACTACGACCGCCCCCTCGGTAGTCGCGCACTCCGTACTTGGCGTGATAGGTATAGTCGGCGTGCGAAGGGCGGAACTTATCGGCAATGTGAGAGTAATCTTTACTACGCTGATCTTCGTTAGGAATGTAGATGGCTAATGGAGTCCCAGTCGTTTTTCCTTCAAATACCCCCGAGAGGATCTGAAAGGTATCGCTCTCCCGGCGCTGAGTGGTGATTTTGGATTGGCCTGGCTTGCGGCGAATGAGCTCCTGCTGAATAAAATCTTCGTCGATGGGTAATCCCGCCGGACAGCCATCAATTACTACCCCAATTCCTTTCCCGTGCGACTCTCCAAAGGTACTAACCTTAAACAGCGTTCCGTAAGTGTTACTCATAAATCAAAGCTAAAAGCAAGTGGCAAATTAACCAAACTTATTTCTTAAACACCACTACCGCAGTAATCACCAGCATTCCGATAATCAGAATATTGGCGGCTAGCTGAAGCCAACCGTCGTTCCCCCGGCTTTGCAGGGTATTATCTACACTGGCAATTTTGTTGTAAAACGTGCCCACATCCTGAGAACTGATGTACTCATTCTTACGGCTTTTTCCTTCTACCTGTACTTGAATATCGGATTTGAGCGTATCATACTGTTCAGTGGAAGGATTAAAAAAGATCCAGTTAAAGTAATTTCCCAGATTATACTCACCCGGTTCGTTAGGTACGGCGTAGTAAGAGAATGCCTTAGAACCGGTTACGTAATTGTTGCGGCGGTTAATATTCTGCTCTACACTAGGGTCATAGAAGTCAAAAGCATCAGTATTGCGAACATTGGGCTTCTCAATGTAATTAATGTTCCCTTCGCCTACGATCTTAAATGTATAGTTAAAGCTGCTACCCGTATTCAGAGCCTGATCGGAGATTGATTCATCCAGCTGGTAGTTGCCTACCGCTACTGACTCGTTCAGCGGATGAGGTGGAAGCTCTCTAACGTATACGGTATGAGGCTCGGTACGAAAGGTCTTAAAATCTTCTTGCCGTCGTCGCCCGAAGAATGAGGGGTTTTTGGCTACTTTATACTTGATCATAGTGAGCGGAACACTAGGAAAGCGGATTGGCTCAGTATTGTTGGGGTAGTAGGTTGCCTGGTATATTTTATATTGCGTATAACTCTCACCATTAATCGTAACGGGTTGGCCGTTGATATTTTCAATATTGAAGTTTTCCTCCCATACACTAGACGGGCGAATCTCCTTCAGAATGTCGGTGAGTTGCTTCCCAATATCATAAAACTGAAGCGGGGCCTGATTTTTATCCGACAGATAAAACGCTAGAGTGGTGGTAAAGCCTTCTCCCAAATAAACGGTATCCTGGCTAGTGGTCAGTGCCAAGAACGCTTCGGCTTTCACGTCCACAAACTCTTGGGGCTGGCTACGTCTTCCGAATAGATCATCAAAAGGGTCACTAAAGAAAGGGTTTTGAGCACTGCGTTGCTTCGGAGGACCTACGGTGATGGTAGTACCCGGCGAGCTAACTTCAGTATCGTTGACAGCCACCGTAAATGGTGCCAGTTTAAATGTGCCCTCCCGGGCTGGTAGATACGACTGGGTTACGCTGTACGAAGAAGAGATTTGCCCATTAACAATATTAGTAGACGATGAAGTAGACGTACCGGCTTTCTCGAAGCCCGGAATGTCCGGAAAATCGCCGTAGCGGCGCAAACGATCATTTTCCACTTTTAGGGTAATGGTGTACTGCTCATTCGACCCAATTTGGTTAGGGCCTAACTGTACCGAAACATTCTGCGCCTGAGAAAGCCCAGTAATTATTAAAAATCCGAAAAGAAACGGTGAAAACAGAATAATATTTTGGAATATACGTTCTTTTAGAAATAAAATATTAGCTTTCATGACATATTCAGATTATGGGCTTGCAAATTAACATATCTTATTGTATATTTATAGCACTTACAGATCGTTACTGTTTCTAAAACGATCATTTTCCAGGAGTTAGCTCCATCAGTTCATGTTTTTTTGGAAATTTTTTTAACTAAACATAAACCCCTTACGCCTATGCAGATATACAACAGACACCTAGACGCGAAACGCATTCATGCTGAGCTGAGCTACGCTAAGCTGATTTTAGCAAAGGTGAGTTTTGATCCGGTTCTTTTTCGTAAAGAATTGAGAAAAGCGTTAACGGTACTGTTACCATCCGATGCTGAAATGCTTAGAAGCTGGTGTTACATCAAATTTGGCCAGCAGTATCGTAGCATCCTTGACGATTGTTTCTCACCAAAACACGTCAGCTAAATCTAACAAAAACCTATTAACATCTTTGAAGCTGTCTTATTCCATTTAAGGCAGCTTTTTTATTTGCTCACAAATCGGATATTACGCTTTAATCCGGTGAACTTAGCTCGCTTTACTGCCGATTTTTTAAATACTTTCCGGAATACTTCGTCGGTTAGTTCCTCCCAATCACGTTTCTTCATAGTGGCTAAATCGGGATGAGGTTCAAACTCCGGTTCCTGATGGGGTTGGGAGTGGCGATTCCAGGGACATACGTCCTGGCAAATATCACAGCCAAAAATCCAGTCTCCAAACTTACCTTGTACTTCGGTAGGAATCTCTTCTTTCAACTCGATAGTAAAGTACGAAATACACTTGCTGCCGTCTACCACGTAAGGTTGCACAATAGCATCGGTGGGGCAGGCATCCAGGCAGCGGGTGCAGGTACCGCAGTGGTCGGCCACCGGATGGTCGTAGTTCAATTCAATATCTAGCAACAAAATAGCGATAAAGAAAAAACTACCCCGCTGCTTGTTTAGCAGTAAGCTATTCTTGCCAATCCACCCCAAACCACTCTTTTCAGCCCACACCCGTTCCAGTATCGGGGCCGAATCTACGAAAGCCCGTCCGTGAATATCTCCAACTTCCTCCCGCACCTGATCGAGCAGCGACCGAAGCTTTTTCTTAATGACAAAATGATAATCTTTTCCGTAGGCATACTTGGCAATATTATACGAGTCAGGAGAAGCCAGATCTTCGGACGGATAGTAATTGTAAAGTAGAGTAACTACGGACTTTGCCCCATCCATTAGCTTCGTAGGATCAAGCCGGATATCGAAGTAGTTTTCCAAGTAATGCATTTTTCCTTGATAGCCTTGGTTAAGCCACTCCTCCAGGCGGGGGGCTTCCTCCGATAAAAATTCAGCCTTTGCTATCCCGCAGAAATCGAATCCCAACTGCTGCGCAGTATTTTTAATAAAATAGGTTGTACGGACTGTATTCATGATCTATTTTTCAATCTCTAAAAGTAGTCATTTTGGGTCTTCGATAATTCGTGATAGTTTAAGCAAATATTTTATTTCAAGATTGTTGATCATAAAAATGGGCTAAATTGCAAATTATCCAAACATTATGGCTATTTGTATGTTCTATAAGTGATAAATTGGTATAACTTTTTCAACTAAATAAAGACAACAATGAAGTATTTAAGTGGAATTTTAATTTTTTTACTTTCAACAACTATACTATTCGGACAGGATCGTCAAGTGTATGATCAACTGCGAGATGATGCTGCTTTAGGCGAGTACCAAACCTACGCTATTGGTGATGCCTTTGCTGGTGCCGAGAATCAGGCTTGGGTACAGCACAGTGCACTTTTAAACAGCATGGTAGAGAATGCTATCGTGTATGAGTTTGACACTTATGAGTACACGTTGGATGAGGAGAACGGTGAGCTTGTAGTTAACTTTATGATTTTCGACGAGAATTACGATGACAAGATCGGATATATGCCTGGTTATCGTGTTGATGAAGATGATATTGGTGTTAACAATAATATCTTGAGCATGATAGGTGAGGGTAGTCTCGTGATTAGTATGACTGATGTTAGTGAAGGAGCTACCGTATGGACTGGTTTTGTGACCAATGCGGTTGATAAAGATGCTAGTTTAAGAGAACAGCAGAAAGATATTCGTCAGTCAGTAAATGCGGCGATGGAGATGTTTATTGCAAAAACTAATTTTGCTGACAGCCCTACTACCCGCTTTGATATCATATCCGAGCCAGTGGATGATATTGAGCCGGATGATGATAGCGGTGAATAATATTTTGCATACACAATTAAACCAAAAGCCGAATCGATTCTGATTCGGCTTTTTTTGTGTTTAATCGAATAGTCCCTGGGCTCGCCCGGGCGGAATGATCTTCAGATGCTTGTAAGCTATCTCGGTAGCTTCTCGTCCTCTCGAAGTTCGTTTAATGTAGCCCTCCTTGATTAAAAATGGCTCGTACACTTCCTCGATTGTTTCAGCTTCTTCGCCGCAAGCAGTAGCTATTGTGCTAATCCCCACAGGTCCTCCCTTAAATTTCTCAATAATAGTAGACAGAATACGGTTATCCATATCGTCCAGCCCATTCTGATCTACGTCCAGTGCTTTTAGAGCTATTTCGGCGATAGCCTTGTCGATAGTGCCATCACCTTTGATTTCGGCAAAGTCGCGCGTGCGGCGCAGCAGCGTATTAGCAATTCGGGGAGTCCCCCGGCTACGGCGGGCAATTTCGTAAGCGGCATCTTCCTCTATCGGAGTGTTCAAAATATTTGCCGAGCGTTTTACGATGGTCGACAGTAATTCGGCGTCGTAGTACTCCAATCGGGCATTAATGCCGAAGCGGGCCCGTAGGGGGGAAGTGAGAAGTCCTGAACGAGTAGTTGCTCCCACTAGGGTAAACGGACTCAGACTGATCTGAACGGTACGGGCGTTCGGGCCCGAATCCAGCATAATATCAATCTTGTAATCCTCCATAGCCGAGTAGAGATACTCCTCCACAATAGGGTTAAGACGGTGAATCTCATCGATAAACAGTACATTTCCCGGCTCCATATTCGTTAGCAACCCAGCCAGTTCACTAGGTTTATCGAGTACTGGCCCCGATGTAGATTTAATTTGGGCATCCAACTCATTGGCAATAATGTGCGACAAGGTGGTCTTTCCTAAACCCGGAGGGCCGTGCAGTAGAACGTGATCGAGCTGGTCGCCTCGCCTTTTGGCAGCCTGCACAAAGATCTTAAGGTTTTCTACAATTTTATGTTGTCCGGTAAAATCCCCGAACGACAAAGGGCGTAAGGCCCGTTCAATCTCTTTTTCCGCCGGACTCAGGTGAGACGCCTCACCAGTTAAATAATCTTCTCTCATGATGTTCTTTTTTATTCGGATAGATACAAGTCAATGTTAAGTTTACGGGGCGATATAAATTTTAACCCGATTGAGCATAGTAACTCAAGCTGCTATCGCCCCATTTTCATTGCTTTTACTTTCTTGATTGATTCGTCGGCAATAAAGTTTTGGTACTCTTCAGTTTCTACGCCATAGAGTGCTACTTTCCCATTTTCATCGCTGTGCACGCCCCAGCCGTATCTTTTTGTGAGGGGAGAGGCTCTAAAACAAGGCTGGCCTTTTGAAAAGAATTTTTCTCTCTCGGATTCCAACTCGCTCTGGCTAATCTCATTTCTCGTTGCGAAAACAGAAAAGAAAACATCGTCCGAAGTAAATCTGTAAGGGTTCCCTTTCAATAATTCATATTGATGGTTTGCTACCGATTTTTTATTCCCCTTTTGCGGTGGTTCTTGACCTGAATTTGCCGGGCAGTCTTCGGCAACTTCAACAAATGTACTCTTATAGTTGGTTGAATGTATCTTCATTCTCAGTAGTGTTTAAGAATTATAGTTTAAGGTTTTGGAGCAGGTTAGTTGATTGTAAAATAGGAGACTTAAAATCCAGGGTTTGTTAATTTATCCAGTGATATTTTATCACATTATATCTTCTAAAATAGTTGACATGAATGTACAGAAAATTCCGTACTATCGCGATGAAAATGGTAGATATTATGCTTTAAATAGGTATAAAATACTTTAAATAATAAGATTGTAACAGCAAAATGCCGCAAAAAAGTCGTTTCCAGCATGAATCCTAACCAAAAAAAGAACATAATTTACTCAATCGTGCTTCTCGCTTCGGTAGCTGTAGTTTGGTGGTTCCGAAACCAACCGGTAGACGCTAATGATAGTACTGATAATACCTACCTTACGGTGCAGGGCCAGACTATGGGCACTACTTACAATATCAAGTACCAGGATGAGCAGCAGCGCAATTTTAAAGCTAGTATCGACTCATTGCTGGAAGTATTTAACCAATCGGTAAACCACTATCTATCCGATTCAGAAATCACAAGATTCAATCAGCAGGATACACTCTACTTTGAATTACCCTTCTTTTATCCGGTGCTGAAGCGCAGTCAGGAGATTGTGCAGGCTACCGATGGGGCGTTCGACCCCACGGTGGCGCCGCTGGTAAACGCCTGGGGGTTCGGGCCTGAAAAAAATGAGCTACCCGACGACGTTACGATAGATTCGCTACTGCAACTAGTGGGCTACGACAAAATTGAGTATACCTCAGAATACGTTACCCGAAGGGTACCTAACGTAACGCTGAACTTTAGTGCCATTGCCAAAGGTTACGGCGTAGACGTGGTGGGAGATTTTCTGCGAAGTAAAGAAATAGAAAACTTTATGGTAGAAATTGGGGGTGAGGTGCTTTGTCGGGGAGTAAATGATCAGGGAAACTTATGGCGGATTGGAGTAGACAACCCTAATCAGGTGGGACAAATGTCAGCCGCAATTGCCCTAAATAACCAAGCTATTGCTACTTCGGGCGATTATCGGAACTATTACGTGCGTGACGGTAAGAAATACGCTCATACCATTGATCCTAAAACGGGCCGGCAGGTCACGCATTCGGTACTAAGCGTGTCGGTAATTGCTGGCGACTGTATGACCGCCGACGGTTACGCTACTGCGTTTATGGTTGTAGGACTAGAGCGGACTAAAGAGATCGTGGCTCAGCAGGCAGGGCTGGAGGTATACATTATTTACGATGATAACGGTACTACAAAGACTTTTCAGACTGAGGGTATGGAAGAAATGATAATAAATAGCTAACGGATGGATCAGGATAAATATCGAGTAATTGGGCTTATGTCGGGTACCTCTATCGATGGGCTAGACATGGCCTACTGTGAGTTCTGGTTAGAAAATGGTTACTGGGAATTTAACATTCCGGTAGCCGAAACCCACCCCTACAATGACGACTGGCAGCAGAAGCTGAGTCGAATTACCGAAGTTAGCGGCGAGGATTTGATCCTTACCGACCGGGCACTGGGAGTATGGATGGGGGAAGCGGTGAAAGAATTTATCAGCCAGCATCAGTTACAACCCGATTTTGTGGCTTCGCACGGGCATACAGTATTTCATCAGCCCGAGCGGGGCATTACCTATCAGATCGGTAACCCCTTTGCTTTACAGGCGATTAGCGGACAAACGATAATCAGTGGTTTCCGCGATTTTGATGTAGCCATTGGCGGGCAGGGCGCCCCGTTGGTACCCATCGGCGACCTACTGTTGTTTAACGACTACGATGCCTGCCTGAACCTGGGGGGCATTGCCAACCTTTCTACTCAGTGGCAGGGTAGGCGTATTGCTTACGATATTGGTACTGCCAACATGGTGATGAACTACTTTGCTCAGCAAATTGGGCAGTCGTACGATAAGCAGGGGCAACTCGCCCGGCAGGGCCAACCTCAACAGCATTTGATTGAAACCCTGAATGCGCTACCCTACTACAATCAGCCTTTTCCCAAGTCGCTAGGGTACGAGTGGGTGTACCGGGAAATTATACGGCGTATTGAGGAGGAGAATCTGGAAGTAGCCGATGCTGTCGCTACCGGACTACACCAGGCAGCCTCCCAGATTGCTCAGGATTTGCAGTTTTTTGCCGAAGAGCAGCTTACCAGTCGTCCGTTCCGAGTGCTGGTAACCGGAGGTGGCGCATTCAATCCTTATCTACTCGAGTGCATCCGCAACTACGGCTCCGAGCAGGTAGAGCTGGTGATTCCGGATGAGAAACTCATTTCATTTAAAGAGGCTCTGGTATTTGCGCTGCTGGGAGTGCTGCGAGTACGTAATGAAATAAACTGCCTAAGTTCTGTTACCGGCGCTCAATACGACCACTCGGCAGGCGTTATCTACGGAAGGCCAAATTAATTGTGTTTTGATGAGGAAGCTGTTGTTACTAGCTGGATTATTCATTTATTTTCAAGATGCTCACGCGCAGGATAGCTTGAGTACTTACAAAAAGTGGGCTATCGGAGTAAAAGGTGGTGCTTCTTTCTCCCAGATTACAGCAACAGATGAAGAAATTACCCGCGAGAGAGCCAGAGTTAGTTTCATTCAAGGAGTAACCTATGGCGGAGTATTACGCTACATGACCGAAAAGAATTTTGGCTTACAAATTGAGGCAAATTATGTAGAAAAAGGCTGGAGAGAAAGGTTTTTAGATCTTGATGATCCTGGTAGAATTGATCCTGATATTTTTTATCAGGTTGATTTGAATTACCTGGAAGTGCCAATGCTGGCCTACGGATATTTTGGTAAGCGTAATGTCAAAATTTTCCTTAACCTGGGCGTGTATGGTGCTTGGTTACTTTCGGATAATACTGAAGCGGCTCCAGGTCTAGACCCCAACCGAATCACTTACGAATATTTAGCCGCCGATCAAAATACATTTGATATAGGAGTCCGTGGTGGTGGTGGATTCGCCATCGTCACCAAGATAGGAACGTTTCAGTTAGAGAGTACTTACAGCCTGGGCTTCAATAGCGTGATGGATCGTTTTCGGACGCCCATTCCAAGTATTCTGCAAAACCATGCTATTACCGGCACGCTGGGTTATTTGATACAGTTTTAGTAGTAGCCCGAAAGCTAGGGCGTGTTGACAATCAAACTTGATGGTGATTTTGGCTCGATTTCGGCCTGCTGGGCGTTACTTTCGGCGGCCGATGCTCTGGTATCGCCCTTCTCAAGTGCCTTCATCGGGCCGAAATCGACCTCAAAATCTCTCGTCAGCCTGAATGTCAACACGCCCTAGTCTCCCCGGCTACTAAATCAACATGCTTATGATGCATTTGCTATAAAAGGAGCTGCCTTGATAAGGCTATTGTCTTCTAATTGCTGAATGAGAAAGTGAGCCAGGTTTGCCGCACTTACCCCATCACCAGGGCAATCTTCCAAACTCATTTTAATTTCACTTCGCTTTTCCGATTGCTCTATTAACGGAAGCCTGACTAGCGTCCAGTCAATAGTGCTCTGTGATAAGAACCTGTACTCAAGTTGCTTGTCGAGCGTAGTTTCCGGGAAATTGGTTTTCATCCAATCAGTAGCGTATCTCGTCTTTGAGCTCTTTTGATCCAAAGGAGTATCAACGCTTAGGCCGGTAGTCACAATATAGCGATGAATGTTTACCTCATTCATTGCCCGGATGATATTGCGAGTAGCTTGACTGAAAATAGAAGGCTCGCCCTTAGGTTGACCTAATGTGCTAATAATTGCCTGACAGTTACGAAGAAGTTTGAGCATCGATTCATAGTCTCGGGCATCGCCTTGAACGACTTCAATCAGTGGGTTTGAAACCTGTAGATTTTCAGGATTTCGAAGTAAAAGTTTGATGGATATGCCTTGGTGCAGCAGTTGGTTGACTAGGAATTTTCCAGACTTGCCAGTGCCACCAATGACGGCTAGCGTATGTATGTTTTTCATTTTTTCTCTTTAATAAATACGGACAATAGAAAAAGTATCGGATTATGGAGTGAATAATCCGGATGACTGAAGGGTCAGTCAAAAAGAGGAGAAAGTATTTTATAAAGAGATTTTAATGAGCTAAAGCTAAAGAATGCTTACCAAAGTAACAAACTACATCTGATGAAATCGGATTACTATCTGTGGTGTAACTTGATAATAGAACAAGAGCTTCCTCTAAGTACTTTCAAATAGGTTCTGACGAATAAGCTGAAGAAGCAGTAGAACAGTAGCGGGAGGCCGGTGGCGCAGACCCCTGCCAACCGCTAACGGCCTCCAACGGGGATGTTTCTGCTTTCTTCACCGATCCATCAGTACTTTTCTGATTGTATTTAGTTAGTCAATTTTCCGGCACATAAGCCAGCATACTAAGGGCATCTTCCTGAAACATATCCCGAGCAATCTCCTGCAGTTGAGCGGCCGTAATCGCGTTGATTTTTTTGTACAGCGTTTCCAAATTTTCCAGTTCATAGTGGTCAAGCAGGCTGCGGGCCATCGCCAGCATCAGGCTTTGGTTGTTTTCACTATTCATCGCCATCTGCCCTATCATTTGTTCTTTAATACGGTGCAATTGCATGCTGCCCAGTGGCTTATCGCGCAGTAGTTTAAGCTCCCTGAGCGTGTAGTTGATCGCTTTCTTCAACTGCCGCGGCTCAGTACCGAAGTAAATGGCAAACAAACCGGTATCGGTGTAGGGCTGATATTCGGCATCAATGGAGTATACCAAACCGTGTTTCTCACGTAGCGCCATGCTCAATCGGGTATTCATGCTAGGGCCGCCCAACAGATTAGTCAGCATAAAGAAGGGTAAGCTTCGGTCGTCGCCCACGGGGTAGGCCGTTCGGCCGATAGCACACTGAGCTTGGGTAAGTGCGCGGGATTTGGTTTCCTGCTGAGGAGCTTGATGACCAAACGGTAGTCGGTGCCCTTTACCGGAAAGGTCTGGAACCGATGATAAGTGTTTTTCGGCTAAGCGGAAAACCTTCTTAGCCGACAGGTTACCCACGCAGCTAAAGATCAGCTTTCCGGTATTCATATTTTCCTGAAGAAACTGCTGAAAATCATCCCGGTGAAAGCGGCGGATGCTCTCATTGGTGCCCAAAATATTTTTACCCAGCGGGTGCTCGCCAAACACTACTGCGTCAAAATCATCCTGAATAGCGTCTTCGGGCGAGTCGTAGTACATAGACATTTCTTCCAGAATCACGCCTCGCTCCCGTTCAATTTGCTTTTCCGGGAAGATAGAATCAAAGGTAATATCGGTTAGTAGCTCCAGGGCATTTTCGAAGTGGCGATCCAGCACCGAAGCGTAAAAGCAGATTTTCTCCTTGGTCGTATAGGCATTTAGTTCACCGCCCACTGAATCTACCCGGTTCAGAATGTGGTAGGCTTTACGCTTGCGAGTGCCTTTAAAGGCCATATGTTCCCAGAAATGGGCGAGGCCGTGTTGTTCGGGCCGCTCATCGCGACTACCAATGTCCAGAATAAAACCGCAGTGAACTACTTTGGTGTGAGTGGCTTGTTTATGGGCAATCCGAATACCATTCGGTAGGGTGTGTACGTCAAATTCAGTCATATCCAGTACGCGCTATTCCAATCTAGTAGGCGAAATGATAACAAAAAAGCCATCGTAAATGTGCAATCCTTAGCAAAATTTTCTGATCGACAAAGTTATAGTTTTTAGGCAAGGTGTTCTTGGTACTAATAGACTTTTTTTAAGATCCGGCACGCATTGCTACCCTATTTGGTGCAAAGTCTGACTTTAGATATTGATAATGCGATTAACCTCCCACGTACGGCAAAATAGTGTTTACATGAAGCATTTAGGAGTTGGTTTCTGCGATGGCGGAAAGTCAAAAACAAATTAACTATCTTCCTAAGCAGTACTTTATTCGCTACTTTAGTAAAACAGCAACCTTAACGCAACCCCAATGAACATCAACCGAAGGCAATTTCTGCAATCTTCCGCACTTTTGTCGGTTACTACGGCTACTTCCCCCTCGTACTTGTGTTCTATCAATTCAGCTTGGCTTAATGAGCTAAACTACCATACTATCCAGGAAGTTACTTTTGCTACTCTTCCATTGAAGTGGCCGCGTAAAGTTGGGAAAAATGCCCGGTTGGATGTGCACGGTCTGGGCCCTACTGCCAAGATTTGCCAGATCACCACGGACCGAGGGGCTACCGGGTGGGGACATGCTCCCTATCGGGATGAGGATACGGAAAACCTGAAGACTACGCTACTCAATCGCCGAGTAGGTGATTGTATTCTACCGGAAAGTGGTATTACCGACGGCTCTCTGCGGGTTTTTGACTTTGCGCTGCACGATCTAGCGGGAATCATCCTTAACCAACCGGTTTACCAGTTACTCGGAGCCGAAGAGCCTTTCGTGACCGAGTGCTATTCGGGTATGATTTATTTTGATGAACTGGAGCCGGAAAACCAGGCGAAAGGGGTGGATACTATCTTGGAAGAATGCCAGTGGGATTATGACTACGGCTACCGGCAGTTTAAGCTCAAGATCGGGCGGGGCCAGCAGTGGATGCTCGAACAGGAGGGTATTCAAAGGGATATAGAAGTGACTCGCCTGGTGGCGGAGCACTTCCCTGATTGTGATATATTGGTAGATGCTAATGACGGATACAATGTCGACTCTTTTATCCGGTACCTGGAGGGAATAGAGGGTGTTCCGCTATTCTGGGTAGAAGAGCCTTTTCCGGAAACTCGTGCCGACTGCCGTAAGCTGAAGGAATGGATGCAAACCAACGGCTTTGCAAGTACTTACCTGACCGACGGAGAGTTTCGTCCCGACGTTGATTTTGTGAAGGAACTGGCGAAAGAAAATATAATTGACGTATGCCTGTTCGATATTGTCAGCTATGGCTTTACCCCCTGGCGGCAGTTGATGCCCGAACTGAAGAATATGCAGACGCTCGCTTCTCCTCATGCGTGGGGTACCATGCTAAAGTCGTACTACATCGCCCATCTGGCCGGAGGGTTGGGAAATACCTGTACAGTGGAAGGAGCCACTTGTATGAGCGATCAAATTGACTTCGGCAACTACCGGATGAAAGACGGACAACTCATCCCTTCACCGAAGCCTGGCTTCGGTATGACGCTTCACCTCTGACGCTACATTAGAGCTTTTGCATGGTTATAGCCTGCAAAGAAAACACTGAAATGCCTCGATTTTGCCGGGCCAAATCAGTTCGATTGATCTATTTTTAGATAATCTAGTAAATAGCTTATAGTACCAACTTTGTTGGCAGTAATTAGTACGGTCGAAGTTCGCATACTTGCCTGAACTTTGGTAAATTAAGACTCTATATTAATGTAATCATACCTTTAACATACTTCCTATGGCAGCTTTTACCATTAATGTAAACGGAAAACAGCATCAGGTAGACGTTGATCCGGATACTCCCGTACTCTGGGTACTTCGTGATAATTTAGATTTAGTAGGCACCAAATACGGCTGCGGCATTGCTCAGTGCGGCGCCTGTACGGTGCACCTCGACGGCACGGCCGTGCGCTCCTGTTCGGTTCCCGTCAGCAGCGTTGGCGAAGCAAAGATCACTACGATTGAAGGACTGTCCGAAGACGCGAATCATGCAGTGCAGCAGGCCTGGCTGGAGCACGATGTTGCTCAGTGCGGTTACTGTCAGTCCGGGCAGATGATGAACGCCGCTTCGTTGCTGTCCCGAAATCCCAATCCTTCGGATAAGGAGATTGAGGATGCTATGAACGGCAATATCTGCCGCTGCGGTACTTACGTTCGTATCAAAGCCGCTATCCGCACGGCTTCCGAAAAGTTGAGCTAACCCTTTAATTTGAAACTATCATGACATTAATAAAAACTCAATTTAACCGACGATCTTTTCTGAAAGTATCCTCCGCCGCCGGGGGTGGCCTGATGATCGGCTTCAACTGGCTGACTGCCTGCCAACCTGCCGGCGAAGAGATGGCCGATGTACCCAAGGAGTGGTTCGACGTGAACGCTTTTATCCAGATTGGTGATAACGGCGCGGTAACGATTATGTCGCCTAACCCCGAGATTGGACAAAACGTGAAAACCGCCATGCCCATGATTGTGGCCGAAGAACTGGACATAGACTGGAAAGACGTAACCGTGAAGCAGGCCGGATTAGATACCGAAAAATATACCCGTCAGGTAGCCGGTGGAAGCCAGTCTATCCGACAGGGCTGGCAGAGCTTACGAATGGCCGGGGCTTCCGCCCGTCGCGTGCTGATGGAAGCCGCCGCTCAGCAGTGGGGCGTACCCGTAGGCGAACTTTCTACCGATAAGGGTACCATCTCGCACGCGGGTTCCAATAAATCTATCGGCTACGGTGAAGTGGCTACTACCGCCGCCGGTCTGGAAGTGCCCGAAGAGATTGAACTAAAAGATCCGAAGGACTTCAAGATCATCGGTCAGCCAACCAAAAACGTAGACGGGCCGGAGATTGTGGCCGGAAAGCCGCTGTTTGGTCTGGACTTTAAGCGGGAGGGCATGCTCACCGCTGCCATCATCCACCCTCCGGCCTTCGGCCTGAAGATTAAGGATTTTGATGCCAGTGAAGCCCTGGCGGTGAAAGGTGTCAAAGATGTATTTAGAGTGCAAACGGCCCCCGCCGAGAAGCAATGGTCGGATGTTAACGCTTTTCCTGAGCTCATTGCCGTGATAGGTGAAAGCACCTGGCCGGTGATGAAAGCCAAGAAGGCCGTAAAAGTGGAGTGGGAGCAGGAAAGCCCGGGCGAAAATTCCGGTGGGCACGAAGCAGCCCTGGCCGCAGCAGTCACCAAGAAGGCCGAAGAACCTTCCCGTAAAGACGGTGACCCAGATGCGGCCTTCCGCAATGCGGCCAAGGTGATTGAGCGAACCTATAGTGCTCCTTTCCTACCGCATAATACGATGGAGCCGATGAACTTCTTCGCCCACGTTACTCCCGAAAAAGCCGAACTGATTGGGCCTATTCAGACGCCGGAGAGTATGCGGACAAGTGTTTCTGACCTGCTAGGTATGCCGGAAGAGAAAATCAGCATTGACCTGACCCGCATGGGCGGGGGCTTTGGCCGTCGCCTCTACGGAAACTTTGGGCTGGAAGCGGCCGCTATCTCCCAGAAGGCTAACGCCCCCATCAAGATGGTGTATACCCGCGAGGATGATATGACGCAGGGCACCTACCGCCCGGCTTACAAAATTACCTACCGGGCCGCGCTGGACGAAAATAATAATATGACTGCCTTCCACGTGCGGGGTGCGGGTATTCAAGGTGGGCCGGTGTTCGCTAACCGTTATCCGGCGGGTACGGTAGATCACTACCTGGCCGAGAACCACAGTGTAGATTCTAATGTCTCTACCGGAGCTTGGCGAGCGCCTCGTTCCAACTTTGTGGCGGGCGCCGAGCAATCCTTCCTAGATGAAGTAGCCGAAGCCGCCGGAAAAGACCCGATTGATTTCCGTCTAGAGCTGTTCGAGCGAGCTATTAATGATCCGGTTGGGGAAGATAACGACTACGAAGCCGAACGATACGCTGGAGTACTGAAGCTGGTGAAAGAAAAATCCGGCTGGGGACAGGATATGCCGGGAGTACATCGGGGAGTATCCGCTTACTTCTGCCATAACTCCTACGTAGCCCAGGTGGTGGATGTAGTAATGGACGGTGATAAACCCAAAGTACAGAAAGTATGGTGCGCGGTAGACTGCGGCATTGTGGTGAATCCCGAAGGCGCTATTAACCAGGTGGAAGGTGGTATCATTGACGGTATCGGCCACGCGCTCTACGGAGCAGTTACCTTCACTGACGGTAAGCCCGACCAGAGCAACTACGATAAGTACCGCCTCATCCGCAGCAAGGAGGCTCCCGTAGAGATTGAATCCTTCTTTGTAGAGAACGGCATCGATCCTACCGGACTAGGCGAGCCTTCTTTGCCACCGGTAATGGGAGCCTTAGCCAACGCCCTGTACCGGGCCACCGGCACCCGCTTATACGATCAACCCTTCTCCCAACGGGATATTAATATGGGTTGATGTAATTGCTAAAATATTTATTAATGAAAGGGCAGGCTCGTTAGAGTTTGTCCTTTTTGTTTTTGCTATTTTGAAATCTTACCAGAGCAAATAGAAATACTAACTCAAGGATAATGATAATAAGTGCAGTAACCCACCAAGAATAGATTGTAGGCATAAACAAGGATAGAATCACAAATAAGAATAGAAAGAAAACACCTCCAATAATCGTATTTTTAGAATTAGCATTTTTGGTGCTCGATAAAATAATTAGCATAGGAATTAAGGCAGCACTAATTATTTTTGAGATAATACTGAAATCTTGAGGAATCACATCTTTTATAAGATTTCTCTTCGTGCGATAGTTATTGATTTCGTCAGCTAAGCTCAAGTAAGTGCTATCAATTCTATTTTGAAATACAGAATCGCTGCTTTTATGTTCAATTCTTTCAATTACATCTAGTTTCGCATTAATTCTATTAAAATATAGAGTGCCGAACAGATAGTCGAATATTAACGATAGAATGATTCCCATTACCACAAGAATAATCAAAGTAGATACTAACTTTTTAAATGTTAGTCCCCTAGATATCGATACTATATTATCTGAAATTACAGCTAGATATTCGGAAAAACTGCTCATTTAATCATGCTATTTAGTAAGTATAGAAAGGTTGCTTGATGGCGCGGCTGATAATTACTCAAGTAAAATCTGCTTATCTTCATATAACATTTTATTCTTGGGAAACCACCGAAAGCAACTCAATTGGTGTTAGAATTGCTAAATCGCTTTTATTGTAATCCTTCACGTTTCGGGTGACTATTGTAGACACTTTGGCTTCTTCGGCGCAGTAGTTTTGCAGAGCATCTTCAAAATCTTTGAACTCAGATTGAGTGGCTTTTTCCACGGTAGATTTACCTACCGGTTGGATCTCAACCAAGTGAATTAGTTGGCTAATGATCTTCCTGGATTTTGCTCGGGATTCAAGTTTAGAAATGACGTAGTCAATATTATTGATAGATAAGGACGATACTGATAACTTTAGCTTCTTCCTTTTACCCAACTCAAAGATGGTTGCCGCATCTTTTGCAAAGGGTTGTCTCTTCAACAAAAAATCTAAAACCACATTGGTATCCAGAAAAATATGCTTCATCGAAGATGCTTTTTCAAAATCTCGTCGGCAATAACTTCTTTATAGTCGATATTTTTGTCTTTCACCGAGCCGTATAGCGATTTAATTTCGGGGCTCAACGCTATCTCAGTCTGCTCCTGAGGCTCGCCGGATACAGATTTTAGATATTCTTCAATCAGATTAGATAAACTTCTTCCCTGTGATTTGGCGTACTTCTTGGCTCGTTCAATTACTGATTTTTCTATGGTAAGCGTTAACTTGGTTGGCATCGTTATACGTATCTTAATTTACCATATTACACGTATCTTTGTTAGTAAAGTTCCGTTAGTTAGTAGCGATTAGAAGCGTATCAACTTATGTACTCCTTCTCCCGAGATAATTGCTGATAGAAGGCCGAACATTATATCATTATGAGTCTTTTTTTAGCTCAAAGCCATTATCTTTTAACTGCGCCTCAGTAAGTTCAATAATATTCACATCCAAATTGACCAGTTCGAGGGGAGCATCCAGTGAGTCTGTTTCTAAAGTAGCAATTTTATCTAGCGTCTCTAGACCTTTAAACACCTGACCAAATACCGTATAATTTTCATCTAACCGAGAGATTCCCTCTCTGTCGTGGACAATATAAAATTGACAGCCTGCGGATAACTTTTCCGGGTTATTGTCTCTTCCTGCACCCACGGCTCCGTAAACATGTTTTAAACTATCTCTGAATTCTGGGCTTAGCAAATAAGGGGAATCACTAAACCCCTCGGGGGTATCGGGGCACCCTCCCTGAATGACAAAACCTTCTATTACCCGATTAAAACTCAAGCTATCCCAATAGCTGGCACTGGCTAACTCTATGAAGCTTGACTTATGCGTTGGCGTTTCGTCATACAGCCAAATTAACATTTCTCCGTGGGGCGTAATTATCTGCCCAACTTTATAGGTAGATGCTTCCTTCGGTGAGGCGGTACATGAAGCAATTATTATGATTATTAAGACTACTAAGGGTTTGGTCATCATCTTGATAGTTGGGTTTATTTAGTATTGATCTGACGTTTTGGCTATACGTAGCGTCCCGAAGGGCACTGCGCATAGGTTGTGTTAGCCCACGTATTTATTCAATTGGTGGAAGTACTTTGTAATAAACAGAGATTTGGTCATCAAGATTGAATGTCTTGTGCCATTCCTTGTCAGAACGCACTTGACAGTGAATCACCTTTCTTGGATTTACATCGCTATTCTTAATTTCATAAATCAATTTGCTTTCATAACTGTAATCTCTTGCGCCACCAAATCTAAATTGATATTTCGCTTCAGTGTAACTTGGATCAATTTCCACTTCAATTGAGAGAATGTCGCCTGGTCTTAAATGGCACTTTGGATTGGTTGTAAAATCGTGGTGTTCGACTATATCGAAGTTTTTTCTAATTATCACATTTCCAAAAGAATCAGTAATCTTGATAATTTGAGGGACGTTATACTCTTGCTGCTTTCCTTCCATTGCATATAAGGCTTTAAAAGAGTCAATTAATTCAGTGGTATTACTAAGTACAAATTCTGCGTCTCGCAGACTTATTGAATTAGCATGAGACAGGTTGTTTCTTATGCTTTTGATACGGTCAAGAACAAATTTCAAATGTATTTGTCCATTTGGCATTTCACTTGGATGAAAGGTCAATAAATATTTTCTGAAGAATGAACTGAATAAGAAGGGGTTACAGAAAAGTTCAATAAGGTTTCATTCTACTAGACAATGATGGCTTGTTTACTTTTATAAGTAGGTAGTTTAGTG
>CAZKCO010000045.1:0-40802 GCA_964551335.1 uncultured Roseivirgaceae bacterium | reverse complement strand
TAGTAGAGGATGATTGAAAAGGTAATTAGCCGAAAGAACATACAGAAAGCATACCATCGAGTCATGGCTAACAAAGGTTCGGCTGGGGTAGACGGTATGCCCGTGGATAATCTGCTGGGATTCTTCAAAGAACACCAAAACAAGATCGCCACATCACTATGTAACGGTACTTACCTTCCTCAACCTATCCTCGGGGTTGAAATCCCTAAAAGCAACGGTAAGAAACGCCTACTAGGCGTGCCGACCGTAGTAGATCGAGTACTGCAACAAGCAGTCAGCCAAGTGATAGCACCAAGGTTTGAACTGGAGTTCAAAGAACACAGTTATGGATTCCGACCTCATCGCAATGCCTTACAGGCAGTCAGGCAATCGCAGAAGTACATCAATGCAGGAAATCAACACATTGTTGACATTGACCTGAAAAGCTTCTTCGATGAAGCGGCAGCCGCGCTGTGGATCACTGCTTACTGCTGCAACTTGTCTACCGGAAAGTAAAATGTCCACTCACCCTACGCCTAGTTCGCAAATGGCTACGAGCACCCATTCAAATCAATGGGGAATTAGTCAAACGTAGAAAGGCGGACGCCGCGCGGGCGTACCGCAGGGAAGTCCGCTCTCACCACTGCTGTCCAATGTTATGTTGCATGAATTGGACAAAGAAATGGAAAAGAGAGGGCTTCGTTATGTTCGCTATGCGGATGACTTTAGTATTTATACCAAAAGCCAACCGGAAGCTCGGCAGGTGGGAAACGCTATCTTTTTGTTTCTCAAGAGCAAATTGAAGCTACCCATTAACCGAGAGAAAAGCGGCATACGTAGACCGGTAAACTTTGAAATACTAGGGTATAAGTTCGTTCCCGTGTACAAGAAGGGGGTGAAAGGACAGTACCAACTTACGGTAAGCGATCAAAGTTGGAAATCTCTAAAACGAAGCTTGAAAGCCATCACTAAGAAGACCACGCCTAGCTCCTTAGCCGAGCGAATCGTTAAACTCAAAGAAGTCCAAAGAGGCTGGCTTAATTATTTCCGAATGGGAAATATACAGGGCAAACTCAAGGATATGGACAGTTGGCTTCGTAACAGGCTAAGGTACTGCATCTGGCACGATTGGAAAAAGCCCGAACGGAAAAGGAAGAACCTGATCCGATTGGGTATCCGATACGGTCAGGCGTACGCTTGGAGCAGAACCAGGATGGGGGGCTGGGCAGTAGCTCAGAGTCCTATTCTTGGAACGACGATCACCAAAAAGCGACTCGCCAAGAGAGGCTATCAGTCAATGCTTGATTACTACACGAAAGTATCCTTGAAATTTAACGAACCGCTCAGTACGAGACCCATACGCTGAGTGGTGTGAGAGGCGCACTGGCGGTCAATGGGCCGTCAGCCGCCTACTCGATTAGCCCTCGTTTTGCTTCTCTTGGTCTAATAAGTTTTCTAATTGAATTTTATTCTCGATCAAATGATCTTCGGCGATTTCCCATAAAATCTGAGGATCAATCCGATGATAGTCATGGGCCGCAAAGTTTCTCAATCCGTACATTTGACGCCATGGCAACTCTGGATATTTGTCTTTAATCGCTTTCGGTATCTGATTCGCTGCTTCTCCAATAATTTCATAGTTTCTGGTCACTGCATCGATCACCATATCGCTTTGTAAAAATTCTTTTAATCCATCAACCGTATCCAAATACCGGAGAATCTTGTCAATGGCCTCAATCATATCTTCTACAAAAGTCAGATAATCTTGTTGGTTCATATATACCGAACTTGTTGCAGAATCGCTTGCTTCCACTGCTTTCGTAATGATCTTTCTGTTACTAGATCTACTTTTCTATCCAGCACCGATTCCAGGTAATCTTTCAAATCAAAAAATTTCCAGCCAATCTTTTTGTTAAAAGCGACCAGAACATCTAGATCAGAATCCTGATGGTAATCACCATTGGCAAATGATCCGAAATAGCCGATCTGATTCACCCCAAACTCATTGGCCAGATAGGGTTTGATTGACCTGATTTTATTTTCTATTTCTTGAGGTGTTTCCATATTCTAAAAATAGAACTTTCTCCTTTTAATTCAATGAGGGCTAACAACTGGATAAACGCACCGGTACGTTTATTTGCTATATAGTTATCACACCTTATTGGCTTAATGCTAGCATATAAAGTTCGTTGATAAGCGAAATATGCTTTGCCTAAGCATTAATTTATTCAAAATCCGTAAAACATCCGTCATTCCCCGTCAAATTGCTGTCAACCCCACAAAAATCGGCGATTCTTGCTTATAAAAATTTGAAAACGCGCAAGAATCACGTATTCTAAGAATAGTTCGTTAGGAATACGTACGAAAATCGCGGATTCCTACTCAGTTTCGTTTGGGAGACGTAAGGAATCGCGGATTCCTGTACGTTCCCATTTGTGCACGTACGAGAATCGTGAATTCCCACTATTTTTCGAACCAAACCGATGCGTAATCGAAGTATACGATATAGGGGTAGAAATACTTTTTTGTAAAAGTGATTTGGTGCTAATAGCAGTATTCGGTCTAATTTATCGGATAACATCCTCACCTAAAATCAATCTTACATACTGGGGGAAGCCTTAAACTCGTGCACGTAAGCTATTAGTGGAATTCAAAAAAAGTAGAGATCTTGCCGGATGATGCCCGGCCTGGAAGGCAAGGCGAATTCCGCTATCTCTCACATAGTAGGAAGGAGACCCCGGAATTCGTCGGGGCGCCGAGCGCTTCGCTCATCCGGGGATATGAATCTAAGAAAAGCGGGATTTTTCTTGCCAATATTTTTAACCATCGCTTTTTTCGGTAACTACGGCTATGAACTATGGAAAATCAATGAATCAACCGCCAGCACCGCATTAGTCAAAGATATCGTTTTCGAAGGTAGTTCGGGTGGTCCGAGAAATTTAACTGCTGCGGGCAACACCCTTTATTTTAATGCTAATGATGGTACTCATGGCACCGAACTGTGGAAAAGTGATGGTACTGCCGAGGGAACCGTAATGGTCAAAGATATTCTTCCAGGATTTGGTTCTAGCAAGCCTGGGGGGTTCACTGTGGTTGGTAATACGCTTTACTTCACTGCAGATGATGGAGTTAATGGGCGAGAGTATTGGATGAGCGATGGTACTACGGAAGGCACCATATCAATCAAAGATTTCTATGCCGACCCTGCTTCCAGTAAAGATGATCATAAGGCTCCGACCGATAACACCTTCTACTTTTTTAGTTCTATCAATGGTATCAATGGCGCGGCACTATGGAGAACTGATGGTACACCCGAAAGTACCGTATTCATTGAAGATATTTACTCCAAAGCCGGTGTTACAGGAGCGAGTAGCTCTGCGATAGTAAACGGTGTGCTCTACTTTAGTGCATTCTCAGATGAAAACTATCTAGAACTATGGAAAAGCGATGGAACTGCTGAAGGCACAATGAGGGTAAGAGATTGTACTCCTATCACCGTTGAAGAACTTATTCTTACTTCTGAATGCTCTGATGACCCGGAGAATGAACGGGTCTGGCGAGTGATCAACCCTAATGGTTTTGAGATTTACGCTGGTTATGAAGTAGACGGTACTGGTCAGAGGAGGCCATTGTTTGCACTACCTGGTGAAAATTACTTCACCACTAAAACCGTTGCTGGTCCAAACATTGCAACCGTTTACTGGCAGAACGAAAACCGCGAACAACAATCTACTACCCAAATCTCTGATGGCTCCTACTGTGGTCCTACCGTTACCTTCACTACCTCCATCGGTAGTTGCGAGATTGCTACTGAAAACTTCCCCAAGGATTTAGATTTTATAGTAGCATCGGCTCCGGCCACCTTTGCCGACTTCACCTACCATAAGAAAACCTACGTAGTGGGAGTGATTGCTGGTATGCGTACCGACGGTAAGCCGGGTGCCTGGGAGATTCATAACGATTGTACCATCAGGCCGCTGCGGCAGGGAGCCCGCGGTAACGACAGCGAACTGCCCAACAACTCCCACTCCGGGCTGAATTATAAACAGAACTGGCGCTTTGCCATCACCGGCATCTCCGCCGACGGCGGCACCGTTTACGCCGATGCTATCAACGACGAGGGCTATGTGGTCACCAAAGGACAATGTAAAGCCGCCGGTGCTCCAGATATCCTGGCTGGTACAATTGTTCCAGTCTTTTGGCAACTCTCTAGTCGCCCCTTCTATGGGCGAATAAGAGGAGCTCAACTTGGTTACGGATGTGAAGTAATTGAATATAGTTGTAGTAATGGGTATATTGTAGGCTGTCAGGGTAGCAGAGCGAGTCGTACTGAAGACTCAAAAAATAGCAGCAATAGTTTGGCTACTTTTGATGAAAATTTACCCAATGAGGACGAAGCCAGTTTACTACTGTACCCTAACCCCAGTGAGCTTGAAATAACTTTGCACTTTTCTGGCGGCTTAAGCTGGGGGGCTAACACCCTCGTACAATTCTACGACCTCACAGGTACGCTAGTGCACGAACAACACATTAATGTTCCTGAACAACCTGTATTCGGTATAAACGTAGCAGAACTAACTTCGGGGATGTACGTGGTGAAGGTAATTGGTGCTGAAATTCGCAAGTCTTTACGTATTGTGAAAGAATAATTTTATAGATGTTGATACGATCGTTAATTGACAGTAGTGAAACAGCTCACAAAACCTTAATGATAACAATTAGTATCAATAGATAAAGGCGGCATTTCAGTCCCAACGCGCCAGTATCCAAAATACACAGAAAATCTTAATAGGCTGTGGCTTGTCTGGAGAAACAGTAAGTATTAATAACATAGTCTAGCGTAGGGGCAGAGGGAGCATTTGCGGAGGTCGGTGGTTTGGTTGAAGGGAACGGTGGGGTTGAATAGTTCGCGGAGTAAGGTTTGTAGTTGCTGCTGGAATTCTTTGTCCCAGGGGGCGTAGTCGTTCACCGTATCTTTGTCGATGCGGATGCGGAAGTCAAAGTCGGTGGCGAAGAGGTCTTTGGCATTAATGAGGCCGGGTACGATGCGTTCGGCGTCGGCATTTTGCTGGTAGAGCAGGGCGTAGAACAGCGCCTGAAAGGCGGCTTTGTTACGCTGCTTATCGTCCCGGTCAAAGAGTGAGGTAATGCTGCTGGCGCGCTTTTCGTCCCGCCCGGTCTTGTAGTCCAGTACCCGAACGGTATCGTCTTTACGATCAATACGGTCAATAATGCCGCGCAGGCTAACGATAGTTTGGGTACCGTCTTCGGGTTCTACTTTTGTCTCCCAGAAATAGCCCCGTCCGCCTTCGCGCTCTAAGCTAATGATGGTAAAGGGAGCGTAGTCGGTGTCCATCTCCAGAATGCGCCGAGCCATCTTTAGTACAATGTCATGAGCGATCACGTTACGTCCCTCCAGCTTAAACTCCGGTTCGGGCACCTGCCCGTAATGTTCCCGAAAGGCCTCCCGCACCGCTCGAGCAAGTTTTTCCTCCTTCAATTGCTTTACTATCTCGGGAGTAAGGGATTGCTTCTCTTCGGAGAAGTCCTCATAGACCAGCTCCATCGCCCGGTGCAGTAGATTACCGAACACCGCGGGGTCAACTTCTTCCTGCACCACTTCGGGCTCTTTCAGGTCTACCACGTACTTGTAGTAAAACTTCAAGCGGCAGTCCAGGTAGGTGTTCAAGGCCGAGGGAGTGAGGCTGCGCTGGGGAGGTCGGTTGGGTAGGCGGGTGTAGCGATGCATGCGGGCGAGTACGTCCGCATGCTTCTCAATGGTAATGGGCGGGGCCGGTATGGCCTGCACCGGAGTGCTGAGAATATCCCGGCTCAAAGCAAAATCCCCCCGTCGGTCGGGAAACTGAAAAGTACCATTGTCTCCGGCCTCCGCCTCGTAAATCAGTTGGTACAGGAAACGGCTCATCTCACCGGGTTGGTTTACGCCATCTTCGGTATTGTAGAGTAAATGTACCTGCTTAGCGCGGTGCAGCAGCCGGTAAAAAGTGTAGGCGTAGAGCGCATCCTGCTCATCCACGGTCGGTAGTCCGAATCCCCGCCGCAGGTTACCCGGAATAAAGGTGTTCACCGCTTCCGATTTAGGATATACACCTTCATTGAATGACAGGATAATCACATTATCGAAGTCCAGGTTACGGGTTTCCAGAACGCCCATTACCTGCAAGCCTCGCACCGGTTCGCCGGTAAACGGCAACCGCAAGCCGCTCATCATCTGCCGGAAAATACGGACAAACAACTGGGCGGTCATGGTAAACTTATGCTCCTGCGCCAGGGCTTTCAACCGGTTCACCTGCAAATACAGTTGATACACCAGTTCCTGCTCCAGCAAGGGCAAGGTTAGCTGGTCGCCTTCCCCGGCTTGCTCTTCCGTCCCCTGATGAATTCGAAGTAATAACTCGGTCAGATAGTCAAAAGTAGCTTCGGCCTCGGTCACCGGACGAAAGACTAGGTCGAAGAGCGGGTGGTCTTTAAGCTGCCGGGTGCTTACGTACACTTGGTTGCGCTTCTCTATCTCCCGGGTCAAATCCTGATTGTGACCGGGATACAGATGTAGCAGGTAGGGATGCCGAAGCAGCGCCAGCACCCGGGTATGATGATACTCGTAGTGTTCAGTAGTTTCGTTATATCGCTTCTCTTCTTGTAACGTCAACAGGTGCTCAATCAGGCTATACAGGGCAGTGCTGCGTACGGGGTAGCCCATGGTCACGTTTACCCTTTCAATCTGGGGCGGCAGCGAGTGCAGCAGCGGAAACAGCAGAGTCTCATCCGGCAGCACCACCACAGTCTTTTCCGGCACAAAGTCCGGCTGCTGGCTGAGTTGCTTAAGCAGATTTCCGGCGTACTTAGCCTGGCCTACGTGTAGCGTAGCGCCCACCGCCCGGATGCTTCGGGCTTGCCCACTACGGTAGTGCTGCGGTAAAGGCTCCGGCAGCGTATCGCGCCAGACCGGATGACGGCGATAGCGGCGAAAGAAAGTGCCCGCTTCGTGCTGCGGATGCTCTACGTAGTAGGCGTCAGTGTCCCAGTAGATTTCGGCTTGCTCATTTTCTACAAACCAGCGTACCAACTTCTCTTCGGCTGGCGCTAAAGCGTGTAGCCCCACAAAGATTAGCTTATCTAATGAATGATCCAGGGATCGGGTATCAATCTGCTCGGCAATCTGCCGTAGCATCAGCCCCTCGTAAGCCCAGCCTTTGCTGCGGAGAAAGGCGGTAAATGCGTCGTACACCTGCTGCAAAATTACCCAGAACCGCAGAAACTGTTCTTTAGAGTCGGTAGACTGTCCGTGCTGGAAATTTCGCCAGAAGCGGGTAATGGCGGTTCGTTGGTCTTCGGTAAGGTAGTCGTAATTGGCATCCAACTCCTTTAGATCTTTTAGGTTGGCGAACAGATCGCGGGTTTTCACCAGAGCCTTATCAATCTCGTCAAAGTCGCGCAGTAGCAGATCGCCCCAGAAGTAGAAGTGGTCGAAGGTTTCGCTACTACCACTCTTTTGGATAAACACCTGATACAGTTGAAACAGCAGCGTGAGATGATCAGGGGTACGTAATCCGGACAGTTCAGCTACCAGTTCTTCAAAGGTAATAATACGGGGTGCCCAACCCGTTTGCTGTACCTGCCGGGCCAGACTCTGCTGAAAGAAAAGTCCCGCCCGGCGGTTGGGAAATACCACCGTTAACCGCTCCAGTTCGGACGAATGTTTCGCCAGAATGGTAGTACTTACTTCTTCTAAAAAGGTAGCCATGCTACGGCCGAAGGTAGCACTTTAGCAACAATTTTACCTGATAGCCGACGAGGAAATACGCCAGGGCAGAGTATAGGGTGCAGGGTGCACCGGTTAATACGAAACTGTTTCCGAAGCATAAGTCGCTCCTCCTTCGCCTTTAATCTGGCAGGTGACCTGCGGGGGTTGCTGCTGCCAGTCAATCTGGATGAGGCCGTAGTTGAGAGAAGCTACTAAGTCGCTGATGCGGTGACGGTTTTCTTCGTCGGCTTCTTCGTACACGTGGGTGAGGCCGCTGGAGGTAATATCCAGCAGTGGATACGATAAGTCCGGCAACTCTAACTGGGAAATTTCCCCAATGTGGCGGTCGCCGCTAAGCAAAACCACGCCCTGTGCTTCCGATTCGGTGATCAGATCTAGTAAACGTTGGCGCGACTGGGGGAAGTTGGCCCACTTCTCAAACCTATGATCTTCGGCAATCACCTGAATGCTGCTACCGATGATATTGATTTGGGCTTCGCTGGATTCAAGCTCGCTTTGCAGCCAGTTCCACTGAGCTTCACCCAGCATATCTCCTTCCGAATTAGGCAGATAGCGACGGTTCTCGCCCGTAGTTCGCTCCAGAGTATCGCGGAAGTAGCGAGTGTCTAGCAAAATCACTTTTACCTGCCGGTCAGCCGGGCCGAAGGTGTACGCCTGGTAGCCTCCTTCCCTATCCCATACTGGCTGGCTGGCATCTACATTCAGAAACTCCAGCATCAGATCACGGCTAGCGGCTTTCTGAGCAAAGTTTTTTCCCCCGTCGTTGATGCCGTAATCGTGGTCATCCCAGATACCAACGATGGGAACTTCAGCCATTAGCTGCTGGTACTCAGGTCGCTGCAGTTGCTGTTGATACTTCTGGCGCATTTCGGTCATGTCGGGCGTATCACCGTAAATGTTATCGCCCAGCCAGATCCACAGATCAGGGTCTTGTTGCAAAATTTCCGGCCACAATGGTTGGGGTTCGGTGGCCTTATTGCAGGAGCCAAAAGCGATGGTGGTGAGGGCTTGAGAGGTATCTAACGAGGTACTTGCAGTAGTGGTAATAGCTTCCGATGGCGGGGATTGCGTGCTTTCGGAAGTCTGGCAACCGAACATAAGCCAGCATCCGGTTAGTAGAATAGAGATTAGTCTCATAGATAAGGTATCGTAACAAAGCCCCTAAATTAGGCCTCTTTCCCGGAATCAATAGTGTAAAGATGAAAAAGTTACTCCTCCGAACCAGCGGCAGCCGTTTCAATAGGTTTAGGCTCGGCGATACGATAGGTAGCAGTCTGGGTGAATGTGCGACCAAACATATCAGTGGCTGCTACCTCAATAGTATGTTCACCCAGTTCCAGATCGGTTGGAATACTAGCTTGCCAGAGGTGGCGGGAAGGAATGGCATTGGACGGACGCCGGCCCGGCATCAATTCCTCGGTGTAATCCCACTCGTGCAACATTCCTAAGAAAGCCGGGTCGAGGGCCACAGTGTAGTTCATGTCCTCCCAATCTCCATTATCTACTCGATAGCGTAGGTTTGCTTTCTCGGAACCCTGGAAAAAGTTTACGTAAATACCCGCCGAAGTGCGCTGGTTGTGGGGTACTACCTTAGGACTAAAGATTCGCATCCGGTAGTCTTCCTCCTCGCCTACCACTTTGTAATCTATGATATACTCATTGCCGTTGAAGGTGATGAAGGCGTATCCCTTCGGGGTTCCGTCGCGCATGGTAGACATCGGAATACCCTTCTCATCCAGCTTGCCGGAATACCAATCGCCGGAAGTAGTACCTACGTTGTAGTGATGATGACTGCCCGTGCCCGTCCATCCGTCTTCCTCAGTGAAGAAATGGTGCTGTTGAATGTGGGTATGGGCCGATAGCGAAAGCGTATGCGGAAAATCGCTTAGAATACTAAATAAACGATCCCGATCCTCATCAATAAACGTATCGATGCCCTCCGGTTCGTAAATGGGAATGTGAAAGGAAATGACAATCAGATGATCTTTAGGGACGTGCTTAAGATCATTTTCCAAAAAGGTAAACATATCCTCCCGGAAGCCTCCCCAATAGCCTTTACCATCGCGGGGATCGGGGTACATCACATCATCCAGCACCACGAAGTGTACTTTTCCGTAGTTGAAGGCATAATTGGCCGGTCCGTAGGTTGCCTCGAAGGTTTCATCGGCCAGGGTGTCTACCTCCACATCAAAGTTCATATCGTGGTTGCCGTACACGTTCCACCAGGGGATTCCTACCCGGCTGATTGCCTCGTTGTAAGGCTTAAATAGATCCAGGTCATCGCCCACCAAATCGCCCAGGCTCAGGCCAAACGGGATATTCTGAATACCCACTACTTCTTCTACCACCGCCCGGTCAAAGTAGCCAACCTCGTCCAAGTCGTAGGGCTGAGGATCGCCGAAAAACAAGCCTGTGAAGTTTGTCTGCTCTTCGGTGGGTAGTAGAGCAAAGTCTACCGACTTAGGTAGTTTTCCGGTGGGAGTTACCCCGGCAAAATCCAGCTCGGGAGAACCGTCAGGCTTATGAATATAGTAAAACTGAGGCAGGTTCAGAGCGTTGACCGGAAGCTCGTAGCCGCTAGGTTTGATCACAAAAATGATTTCATCATTATCGATGGGCAGTTCGTAGCGACCGTCTTCGTCGGTCAGCACCACCGCCGTACCATTAGAAACAGGCACCCCGGCCACACCCGGTTCTCGCCGCTCTTTCTTACCATTCGTGTTTTGGTCTTCGTATACTCGTCCGGTAACGGTTTGCTGGGCCCAGCCAGAAGTAGATAGGGAGCAGATTAGCAATAAAAATGTCAGCTTTCTCATAGGTTTGATCTAGATTGTAATAGGTGAAGTAAAAAAGGAGACTTTTTAAAAAAAGCACAATACTAAAGTAAAAAAGAGGCTCTTAAGAAGCCTCTTTTCGGTATTAAACTATTATTAAGAATGATGTCGAGATCAATTGCCGAAGATGTAACGTACCCCCAGCTGCATTCTCCAGCGAGAACTACGCAAGCCGCTATCACGCAAGCTACCTTGCCAAGGTTCGTTATCGGTTACTCCGTTGAAGCTAAACACCGGCCGGGTAGTACCTTCCTGGAAGCCTTCGAACTGTACTAACTCGTACTGCCCAAAGCTAGGAGCGTCGTAAATCAAGCCCCACTCCGGATTCAGCAAATTGCCAACATTAAAGATATCTAGTGAAAGCTGAATGGTATTCCGTTTACCATCTCCTACCTCTACGTAGAAATCCTGTAGTATTTTAAGGTCAAAGATGTTACTCCACGGCACCCGGCTTTCATTTCGTTCAGTGTAATCACCGCGGCGTCCGCTTAGGTAATCATCACTTTCAATAAATCCACTCAGCTCCTGATAAGTAGCTTGCTGTTCGGCCTCAGGGTAAATCAACAACTCTTCGTCACCATCGGCGTTTTCTACTAATTCACCGAACAGTAAATCGCTTTGGTTAGCCGGCACGTAAAACAGCGACCGTTCCCGAGAATCTTCGTTAGTGTAGTTATCCTGATGGCCAATAATGTACGAGTAAGGTACGCCGGATTGTCCTTCATAGAAAAGTGTAATCTGGGTGCCCATGAAACCGAGGTATTCTTTTCGGAATGAAACGGAACCAATTACTCGTGAACCAGAGGCAAAGTCGGAGCGAGCAATTTCATTGAATATATTCCGTCCGTTTACAGTATTCAGACCGCGCCACTGCGAGGAGTTCTGAGAAGAAGTTCCGTCGTATACCGTCTGAGCATCGGTGTAAGAGTAAGCCAATGTAAAGTTAAGCCCACTTCGGAAAGGCTTCTGGATTTGCGCAGTAACGTTATAAGTATAGCCTTTATCCGTATTGCTTGCCAGATAGATTCCGGTATAATCTCCGTTTACGGGGTTAAAGCGGTTATAAAGCAAACGGTCATCAGCACCTTCGGCTTGTTCGGTGGAAGGGCGGATGTTCAGATTCTGATAGTAGATATTGTTAATAAACCCAGTATACAAACCTTCTACGGTAGCAAAGATGCCCCCCGGAAGCTGCTGGTCTATCGCTAAATTAATTTTACCTACTTGGGGAAATTTGAAATTTTCGGCAAATAAATCGATCTGACCGGATTGTTCGTCGCCACCAACCGGCACCCGGCGAGGCTGATCAAAAGCATCAGGATTAAACTTAATAACGTTGGCTAGGTTACCGTCCCGGTCAAGACGAAACACTCGATCGCCCCCAACTAAAGCACCATTGTTATTATAGGCACCACCGGGCCATACCAGCGGTATACGGCTATTGAAGATCCCAATTCCGCCGCGTACCTGAGTGGTTCCGTTGCCATTCACATCCCAGTTGAACCCTAAGCGAGGGGCAAACATAAGTTGCGGATCAACAAATTTGCCGGTAGCCGCTCCCATAAGATCGTAACCTGCTGCTTCAATCTGAGGAATCACCGTATTGTTGAAAGTAGGATTTTCGGGGGTATCATCCGTGAAAATCGGAATGTCCACCCGCAAGCCACCGGTGAGTCTTAGATTACTGGTTACCTGAAATTCGTCCTGCACATAGAACCCTAACTGCATTCCGGTAAACTCCGCCGCGGCAGCCGATCCATCTCCAGTGATGTCATCTACTAAAGAGTAACTACGGTCATACTGAGTTGCTCCAAAGTCATTGTTAGGATCTTGTACATCCAGCAGAAACTGCTGTAAGCTATCGTACTGATAGTATCCGTAGTTCTGACGAATGAACAGGTTGTAGACCGAATAGAACTCGTTGTGCGTACCAAAGGTGAAAGTGTGTCGCCCTTTGTACCACTCAAAGTTATCAGTAATAGTAATAATATCCTGGTCTAATTGATTAGCGGTAGAGAACTGCTCGCTACCAAACTGGATATTTCCGCTACCATCATCAATCTCCACATTGGGAAAATCCTGCCCGAACGGGTCACGATCGTCGCGCACTCGGGTGTATCCTACGATAAGGCTATTGGAAGTATTGGCGCTAAAGTTACTCTTCAATTCTAAAGCCGAGGAGTTAGTAGTGCTAGGAAAGAACTCTGAACTGTTTAGATACTGAATACTTTGGGGGCCAGACTGTACTGCTTCCAGGTTTTCAGCATTAACGTAAGAGTGACGCAACTTCAGTTTGTGGTTACGATTAATGTTCCAATCTAATCGAACCAATACCTTCTCACTCTCCAGGAAAGCTGCATTGTTATCAAACGGGCCGGGCTCGTAGCCAAACTGATTGCGAAGAACTCCTTCGAGCTGGTTCAGGTCATCTAGGGTAGCATCGCCTTGGTAACGGGAAAATAGAAAGGGTTGAGGAGTTTCGTCTCGTTGAATCTCCGTATTTACGAAGAAAAACAGTTTGTTTTTGATAAGCGGACCGCCTAATCGGAATCCGTACTGACGAGCCGAGAAGGGAGCTAAGGGTTCACGCTCTTCCCCATCATCAATGGGACCAGGAGTATCTCCTGCTAAGTTTTCGTTCTGCCAGAAGTAGTAAGCAGAGCCTTCGAACTCATTAGAACCACTACGAGTCACGGCGTTGATTGCCCCCCCGGCAAAACCGGACTGACGTACATCAAACGGAGCAACCGAAACCTGAAACTGTTCAATAGCATCAATACTAATGGGCGATACTCCTGACTGTCCACCGTTAGTGCCACTACCAGCCAGCCCAAAAACATCATTATTCACCGCCCCGTCAATATAAATTGCGTTCAAACGGTTATTCACCCCGGCAATAGAAATTGAGTATCCGTCGCCACCTTCGTTAATTCGGGCTTGGGGTGTTAATCGAACGAAGTCACCAATAGAACGGGTAACCGTAGGCTGTGACTCGATCTGCTCGGTACTCACCACGGTTTGCGCACCCGTACGATTACCATCAATTACGTCGTACTGGTTAGCCAGTATCTCTACTTCGGCAAGTTCGGTAGCCTGATCTCTTAACTGGACATTTACTTGATAACGCTGCCCCAGTTGCAGTAGAATGTCGTCTTTTTCAAAAGTTTCGTAGCCAACAAATGTCACGGTTACCTTATAGGGGCCACCTACGTTCATATTAGCTAAAGTGAAACGGCCAGCAGCATTGGTAACGGTACCGTATTCGCTACCCGTAGGCTGGTGTACGGCCAAGACCGTAGCACCCGGGAGTCCCTCGCCGTTTTCATCCAGCACTACCCCGTTCATCCCAGCCGTAGTTGAACCCTGGCCTAAAACGGATAAGGTAGAGATTGCCAACAGCACAGCACTAAAAACCAAAGAAATGAGTAAATTACTTTTCATAGATAGATTTGGTTGATGAAAAATTTGCTCGCAAAACTACAACACCAATACCTTTTTGCTCAGGATTGGTTATTTATATAATTGTTATTCACCCCTTCAATTCTTAACATTAAGTTAACATTAAACAGGAGGTCTTTTGATTTTTCTAAGATATCAGAAAAGTGCTGAACGATGCTTTTTTTGAGAAAACGCAATGATTAGCTTACTTCTATTAAAGCGGATTTAGAAAGTAAAGTTTTAAAAAATTACTGTACCGGAATTTGGTATACCTCGGCAGAAAGAGTTTCTGTCAGAATTGTATCATTTACGGGTTGCAAATTCATCACTTCTTGTAGGAACTTATCCGTCTCATTCATAACCCCTTCCCAGTCAGCCGAACGAACGTAGGAGGCAATAACATGATTACCTGCTTCCGGAAAGGCCACTTGCCGTTTCAGGGCATCAGTCGTTCCGAGTTGTTCAAACATGGTACGCATAGCGGGCACCGATACCACGTCATCCTGTTCTTCTTCGTTTTTGTAGTAATACCCTAAAAATACCGGACATTTTACCTGCCGGAAGGTTTCTTCGGTCATGGTTTCTTCCACTAGTCCGGCCAGCGCCGCGTAGCCTTCAATATAGTACACTCTCGACCAGTACTGCCGGGTAAGCCCTTCCCGCTCTTCAATTACATGGTCATCGCCGGTCATCATCTCCATGAGTTGCATGCCCCAGGGGCGATTAAGCAGATAAAGTTGATCATCTTGTGGAGCAATGATGGGTGAGTATAGAATTAACCCTGCCAGATCGGGGTTTTGAGAAGCAATAAACAGTGCCAGTGCCCCGCCGGTGGATGTTCCCATCACAATTACCTTCTCGCCCAGCGCTTTTCCGATGGCTACGGCTTCTTTAGCGGAGGCTAATAGATTTTTGGCAGTCATTGTTTTAAACGCGCTATCCGATTCAATACCCTGTTCTTTTAACCGGGATAGATATAAATTGAATCCGTAGCGCTTGGCCAGCGTGGTGTGCACTGGCGCCCCTTCTCCCTGGCTGGCTCCAAAGCCGTGCAGGTAGACAATGCTATACGAAGTTTTCTGCTTAAGAGTATCATTGGCCCATACAATACGGGCTTCATTGTCTTCTTTTACTAGCGGATTGCTAGACTCAGCCTGATCAATGCGCTCTTCCAAGGAGGCTAGGCTACCCGTAATAGTCGGCAATTCGCCGTCCAGATTTCCGTGCTCGGGTTGGGGGCCAAGTACTACTACAAAGGAGACAATAGCGGCTAGGCCGACTATCCAAGCAAGAGTTCGTTTCATATTATTGATATATTAGCCCTTAAATTAAAACAATTTTACCTATCCCTCCGATATGTTGATACCACTTTTCCGAATCTTCCGGCTATGAACTTCATTCCTACTTCGCTATTAAAAAACCTTTATACCTTAGGGAGCCTTCGCAACGAACCTTTCGGTTTTAGCTTTGCAATTAAGAACCGGCTTACCTCCGCCTCTCTCATCCTTATCCGCCAGATTACCGTAAACGACACGCCTATTTCGCTGGAAAGTATTACAGTGATCAACCAGGAGTCTCAGTTATTAGCTCATCAAATTACTGCTTCTTCTCCTTTGGATTTTCCGTTAGGTCACACGTTACGTATTCTGATTGTCAGCGAATCATTACCTGTCGGCGATCATCAGTTATCATTTGATATTAAAACCAAGCCTTTTGGCCGTCTTACTTTTTCCGTTGATGATCAACTAGGTGAGCCCCCTACAATCTCAGTAGAAAGAACCAAGATACCACGGGATATTACTGATGATTACCATCCGGAGATAGTTGCCCAGCGCCAGCAGTTCGCTCAGGAATTTTCCCAGGCTCGCCTACAACATATTACCCGGTACTCTTTTAATCCGCAGCAAGTAGCGAATAACTGTGAACACTTCACCGGTATTGCCCAAGTCCCTATCGGTCTGGCTGGGCCAATACGGATTAACGGCGAATATGCCCAAGGTGAATTTCTGATTCCCCTGGCCACCACCGAGGGAACATTAGTAGCATCTTATAATCGGGGGATAAAATTATTTAACGCCTGCGGTGGAATTACTTGCACCGTAGTAGACGATGGAATGCAGCGAGCCCCCGCTTTTGAATTGGCGGATGCCCGCTACGCCCGGCAATTTGCCCACTGGATAGCCGAACAAACAGACTCTCTCCGGCGGGTGGCACATGCTACTTCTTCTCATATACGATTAAAGAAGGTCGAGCATTACGTAGTAGCTAAGTTCGTATACTTACGATTGGTATACAGCACGGGAGATGCCGCCGGGCAGAACATGGTAAGCAAAGCCACATTCGAGGTATGTCAGTGGGTACTGGACCGATATCCGGATGTAAAACACTTCTATTTGGAAAGTAACATGGCTACGGATAAAAAGTCCTCACACATTAATACCCTACTGGGGCGAGGTAAGCGGGTTATGGCGGAAATTACAATTCCAAAAGATACGCTGAAACAACAAATGGGGGTAACCCCTGTACAGCTTCAGCATTTTAGCGGAATTGCTAATCTGGGTTCGTTTGCGGCCGGAGCCAGTAGCAACAGTCCTCATGCCGCCAATGCGCTAGCTGCCTTATTTATCGCCACTGGTCAGGATGTAGCCAATGTAGCTGAGTCATCAGCCGCTCAGCTATTTACTGAGTTGACAGAAGAAGGTGATTTTTACGCCTGTATCACGCTGCCTTCACTGATTGTGGCTACCTACGGTGGTGGTACCGGCCTGCCTACCCAACGGGAGTGTCTGGAATTAATGGGCTGCTACGGTCAGGGGCAGGTGCAGAAGTTTGCTGAGATTGTAACCGGAGTGGTAGCCGCCGGGGAAATATCCCTGGCGGCAGCCATCACCTCCCTGGATTGGGTAGCCAGTCACGAACAATACGGCCGAAATCGCTGACTTACAAATTTTCTTACGCCAGGATTTGTGTCCCATTTTGGGAAAAACTCTTAGACTTTTGCCGAATATTTATTGATGTAGTTTAGGAATAAAACCCCTAGTAAAGCATAAAATAGACTTTTTCATCTGGAAAATGATAATTTTCATTTATTTTTATAAGCAAAACATTTAAAAGTATTATTATTGTAATATTCGTAATTAGTCACTTATGTCACTGATTATGAAAAAACTGATTCCATTTTACGTTCTGTTACTGTTAGTAAGTATTTCAGCATTAGCCCAAAATACCAGTAATGATAATTACATCGGCAATTGGACGGATGATAACTCTTGGGTAAGTGGTAACGCCCCCGGTACGAACGGTAACATAGGTACAGTTGTCATTCAGGGTTATATTACTCTGGATGGGAACCTCAGTATAAGTGGTGGGGCGAACGTAACTGTCAACGATACGCTGTGGATCACGGGTGACCTTACAATAACGGGAAGCGCTGATTTTTCGGTGGCAAGCGGTGGTTTACTTATCGTGGAAGGCAATACAAACGCTTCTGGCAATTCGTTTGCTGTTGTTGATGGATTAGCGGTATTTATGGGTGACGTAGACGTTAATAACTCAAGAAACTTTGATGAAACCAGTTTTACTGAAAATACTTACGTTTTTGGTACGCCTACCTACGATGGCGCTGATTATACGGGTATTGTCCCGAACGAATCAGATTTATCGAACGATAATTCAAATTTATATGGTCAGATCCAAAACGGTATACTTCCTATTGAACTGGTATCTTTTGCAGCAACTTCAGCATCTAATGCGGTAAAACTTAACTGGACTACCGCCATGGAAGAAAACTTTGACTTTTTTACCGTAGAACGTGCCGGAGCTAATCTGGATTTTGAGGCAATTGGAACCGTTCAGGGAAATGGCTTTAGTACTTCACCGATCAGTTACCAGTTTGAAGACCGTAGTCCTTTATCCGGAGTAAGCTACTACCGCTTAAAAGCCACTGATTTTGATGGTTCGTTTGAGTACCACAAAGTGATTAGCGTACAGTTTAATACGACGGCAAATTCTCAGATTTACCCTAATCCCGTTAACAATCGTCACTTTTCGATCAAAGGTACCGCAACTCAACTGCAAGTTATAAACTTGACCGGACACTTAGTGATGTCTGAGCAAATAAGTACCGCCACTCGCGAAGTGGCCCTTCCCAGTCAAATGAAAGCTGGTACCTACGTTGCCGTTTTAACCCACTCAGATGGAACCCAGGAAAGACAACAGTTAATTGTTCGTTAGTTTCGGTGACTAAAAATGAAGGCTAATTATGCTTTGCCCACGCTATGTAGTGTGGGTTTGTTAATTTATAGAGTACCGCCAAAACCTGAACCAGAAAACTGTACAACAAACAACATTTTTATATGTGGTATACCTGTAGTTATTCTTACTAGAACACAATTAATGTCTGACAGTTATTTTCTAAGGCAGTTACTGTATTGTCACATTCTCGATGTGAATTTTACAGCTGCCCTTATAGCAACTACAACTCAGTGATGACTACAGTCAGTATTATCATCCCTACCTACAACGAAGCAGGTTATCTATCCCGGACGCTTGCTTTATTAGTACGGCTTAAGCCGTTAGCATACGAAATAATTGTAGTCGATGGCTCTAGTACTGATCAGACCCGAGAGGTGGCGCAAGATTTTCCGGTAACCGTTCTGACCTCAGACGTAGCGCGACGATCCGTTCAAATGAATCTGGGAGCGCAAGCAGCGCAAGGAAACTATCTATGCTTTCTGCACGCTGATACCCTGGTGCCATCTGATTTGGTACAGGTGATCCAAAGCACTCTTACAGATAAACGAATCGCTCTTGGTGGATTTATCTCCATCATGAGGGGTAAGAGCACTCGCTGGCTACCTACTTCACTCAACTACCTGAAAACCTACTGGGCTCCGTTCATCTATCGCCCTCATCGTTTTCTTCTCAATGGGCTGCGGCTGCTGTTCGGTGACCAGGTGATGTTTTGCCGCCGTACTGACTTTCTTCACTGCGGAGGGTTTGACCAAAAAATGCCGATCATGGAAGAAGCCGATATTTGTTTGAAAATGAACCGTTTAGGGCGCATCAAGCAAGTAGGCCGGACTGTCATTTCGTCAGATAGACGATTGGTTCAGTGGGGTCGCTTTCGGGCTCATGTAACCTGGATAAGCGTTTGTGTACTTTGGTCGCTGGGAGCTTCGCCTTACTGGCTGAAAAAGTTCTATGAGGAAGTACGATGATGAGCTAAAGCTTTCTAAAAAAACCAGAGTTTAATCGCCATTCCAACTACCGCCACTACCAGAATAGCCTGTACCCAACGGTCACCTTTGTCTACCGACCACCGGCTGGCAATCCACGCTCCGGATGAGTTGCCGACGGCCAGTACCCCTCCGTAGAGCCAATTTATTTTTCCTTCCAAAACAAATACCAGCAACGCGGCCGAAGTGTAAATCAACACCACCAGTACTTTTGCACTATTGGTCTTTACCAGCGATAAGCGGTTGACTGAGGTGAGTACCATGATAATCAGAAAGCCAACTCCCGCTTGAATAAAGCCGCCCCAGATACCAACAAAAAAGAAGAACCCTACACTGATCAGCTGATGCTTTTGCCCCATCCGTTCTGCTATCTCCTCCCCCTTTTTGGCCCCGGAATTCTTGACAATGAATACCACTACTACGATCATGATGACCGCCAGCAGTTTATTGAAAAGATCTTCAGGAATATCGACCGCGATTTTAGCCCCAATGACGGCTCCCACCAATGCGGATAAACCCAGCCACAGGCTAAACGGCCAGACACTCACCCCCTTGCTTCTAAAGCCCAGTACCCCAAAAATATTCTGAGAGAAGATCGCTATACGATTAGAGGCATTGGCCACGGCTGGTGGTAAACCCAGGAAGATCAGAATGGGTAAGCTGATGAGTGATCCTCCCCCGGCTACGGTGTTAATAAACCCAGCCGCAAAACCGGCTCCCAGTACCAGTAAAATATCCCACCCGTCCACTAGCGAGGCAGATAACTAGCCTGATGTAATTCCTTTACCGACCGAATAGGCTGATTAGGATTGAGGTACTCGGCTAAATGCTGATAAACCTTTACCCGAACCTCCTTAGCCGTTTGGGTATCAATCCGGTCAAAGGAATGCCCGCCCGGAATGTCTTCGTATATTTCGTATTTAAAATCCTTGTCCTCGGCTTTCAACGCCTTAATCAGATGCTCCACCTCAAATACATTCACATCACCGTCGTTGGTATTGGTATGAATAAGTAGCGGAGTGTTCAGCTTGTGAGCGTTCCAGGCGGGTGAGCGTTTACGGTACTCCTCCACATCCTCATAGGCTGATTTACCGATGTGATAATCGGCGGAATAAAGATCACGGTAGCGCTGGGTTTTGTAGCCCATACGGGCAATCAGATCACTTACAGGTACCCCAGCGTAGGCTACTTTGTAGGCTTTCGGGTGATCGAAAATATTATGCAGGGTAATTAATCCTCCGTGGCTCCAGCCCAGGATACCCACCCGGTTGTGGTCTACAAAGTCGTAATTTTCCAGCATATAATCCCGGCAGGCGTAGGTATCCTCTACTTCCCTACCGCCGTAATCAATTAGTTGGTAGAAACCTTTTCCGTAACCCGTACTACCCCGATATTCAGGAGCTACCACCACGTACTGCTGAGCCATGAGTTCGCGAATAATGTGGCGGTAAAAAGTATTGAAATTGCTGTGGACACCTCCGTGAGGCAATACCAGCAAAGGATACTTTTTGCCGAAATCCAGATTGGAAGGAATAAAAACATAGGCACTGAAGCGAACTGGGTTGCTTGCTCCCTGACCGGTAGGATTCTCAATTACCCGGGGAGGTGGTCCCGTGAGCGTAACTTTATCGATAAAAGCGTAGTTGCCTAGTTCGCGCTGCCAGGCCAGATCGTCGACCGCTTTGGAAATTCGGTCAAAGGAATGCCGCAGATTATCAACCGTCTTCTGTAGTTCTTGAATCTGAGCCGCCGGATCACCGATATCAAGCTCAGACTCAGACTGAGCGAAGAGTAAAGTAAAGCACTGAAAAGGAAAGGAGAGAAGAAAGAAGATAAATCGTTTCATAGGCGAGGCTAGGCACTTTTAGGGGCTAAAATAAAAGAATTTGCCTAACCCACCTATGAAAGCAAGTATTTATACGCTCTGCACTGCGTTTAGAAGTTCACCGTCTTCAGTATAGTACAGTGTAACCGCACTATTTTCATCTTCAAGTAGAAGTTCGTACATCACAATGGAAGAGGTAACGCTATTAGAAAGCTGCAAGCGGCGCTGATCGCGTTGGTTAAGAACTCGCGCTCGGGTAATGGTTAAATGTTGGTATTCGCCTTGATCTAAAGCATAAAGTACCTCATCGGGCAATTCCATTTCCAAAATCTCAGCAGGCTCATCAGTAACTGATTCGTGGATAAACATTTCCTGGTTCTCCTGCATCTCTTCAAACCACATTTCATCTTGCGCCTGTACGGCACCCCAGGAGATTAAGCTGATAGCGACAATAGCAAATAAATTCTTCATAATTGACAGTTTTCCACTTAAACATTACAAAGAATCGTACCACAGATCACTTACAGTCAATGCACTGAAAATCAGTATTTTATAGATATAATTATTCTAAGAATAAACACTCCAACGAGTATTGGGTAAACACATTGGGGAATTATTCCCCACTTTAGGGAGTGAACCTTCTTTCTAAAGAAATTTTTGAATTCAAAAATTACCGATGTAACTTTTTCCTCAACCTTGGTTTAATTTAATGCTCAAGGTAATTTCGCACTGTACTAAATACAATTTGCCACTCTTAAGCTCTTCATCACTATGAAAATTGCGCTCTACATGATACTTCTTCTATTTGTCTTGACTGCCTGCGGAAGTGAAAAGAAAACATCATCGGAAAAACCTTTGGCAGATAACAGCCGAAACGCTCTCGATTGGGCAGGGACGTACATCGGAAAACTACCCTGTGCCGATTGTGCCGGCATCAAAACCGTAATTCAACTGACTTCAGACTTAACTTATACCATGCGCACTCAGTACGAGGGTAAATCGGATACAACCTTCGTGCAGCAAGGAAGCTTTCGTTGGAATGAAGAAGGTAGTCAGATACGCCTTAGCGGGTTGAACCCGAGCCACCCAGCGCAGTACCTGGTAGGAGAAAATATCTTATTTCAGTTAGACCAATCCGGCAACCGGATTACTGGCGATCTGGCCGAACGCTATCAATTGTCCAAAACCTCGGTTACACTTGCCAACACCTACTGGCGGCTACAGGAGATTGAAGGTCAGGCTATTGCTCCCGAGGCTACTAACCGCCGAGAGGCTTTTCTGAAGCTGGACGAAAGTACCATGAGGTTTTCCGGTAACGGCGGGTGTAATAATCTGATGGGTACTTATGAACCGGAGGGAGAAAACCGCATTTCGTTTTCTGATGCGGCTAGTACCCGAATGGCCTGCCCCGATGATAGCATTGAAAATAAATTCATCAACGCTTTATCATCCGCCACGCATTACTCCCTGGAAAACAACGAATTACAGCTTCTGGATGAGCAGCAAAACATATTAGCAGTTTTTCAGGCTGACCTTCTGAAATCCATAGAATAGAGGCGATTAGCTGACACTTTATCCGCTGAAATTCTTATTGGGAATTGGCTAAACTTCGGGAAGAAAATCTCGTAAGCATACTTACTTATTAATTAACCTTAACCCTTTAACTACACGTACCATGGAATTACGATTAGGGGACACCGCTCCTAACTTTCAAGCCCAAACCAGCGAAGGCGAAATTGATTTTTACGAATACTTAGGCGATGGCTGGGGAGTACTTTTTTCTCATCCTGCCGACTACACTCCGGTTTGTACCACCGAGTTGGGACGAACTGCGCAGTTAAAAGATGAATTTGCCCAACGCAACACTAAGGTAATGGCTCTCAGTGTGGATGATCTGGATTCTCACAAAGGTTGGATCAAGGACATTAACGAAACCCAAAACACCACTGTGAACTTTCCGATTATTGCTGACCCGGAACGTAAGGTAGCTGAGTTGTACGGAATGATGCACCCCAACGCTTCGGATAGCATGACCGTGCGTTCGGTGTATATCGTTAGTCCGGATAAAAAAATTAAGCTGATGCTTACCTATCCGGCCTCTACCGGCAGAAACTTCAATGAAATACTACGGGTGATTGACTCGTTGCAACTTACCGCTAACTACAGTGTAGCCACTCCGGCCGACTGGAAAGAAGGGGAAGATGTAGTGATCGCCCCGGCTATTCCGGATGAGGAAATTCCCGAACGTTTTCCCAAAGGACACAAAAAGATCAAGCCCTACCTACGCACTACTCCGCAACCGAATAAGTAGCGGGACTCTACAGCATTCTACGAAGCCGAAGGTAATGAAACGACTTAGCAGTCTTTCGCTTTCGGCTTTTTTATTTGTGCCTTCTCAGCTTATTGTCGGCTTACTGTCACTTTCTCTTCTCGTAGAAGCCCCACGAACTTTTAGGCTAAAATACCGTTGACTTTTAGATATTTTGACACAAAAAACTAATCGAGTAATATGAAACAAGCAACATTTGGTTCGGGCTGCTTTTGGTGTACGGAGGCGGTCTTTCAGGATGTAATGGGAGTACAATCAGTAGTATCAGGCTATACCGGGGGTAAAATTGCCAACCCTACCTACCGCGAAGTATGCAGCGGTCGAACCGGCCACGCTGAAGTAGTGCAGATCACCTACGACCCGGACGTGATTACTTACGATGAACTGTTGGAAATCTTCTGGAAAACCCACGATCCCACTACCCTCAATCGGCAGGGGGCCGATGTAGGCACTCAGTACCGTTCGGTAGTGTACTATCAAGATGAGGAACAGAAACGACTGGCCGAAGAATACAAACAAAAACTGGATGAATCCGGCGCCTTTCCCAGCCCAATCGTTACCGAAATCAGTCCGCTGGAAGCTTTTTATCCGGCTGAGGACTATCATCAGAATTACTACAAGAATAATCCGGAGCAGGGCTACTGCTCGTTCGTGATTCGCCCGAAAGTGGATAAGTTCAAGCAGGTATTTAGCAACAAGCTAAAATCTGCTTAGTATCCTGAGAACAGTACTAAAAAAAGCGCTAGCCAATGGCCAGCGCTTTTCATCATGTTTACTCGATATAATCTTATAGTGTAGCCCGGGTTTTGTAGTACGAATCGTATCCGTAGTAGGAGTACACTTCGTCTACAAAATCACGCTGAGGCTGAGTAGGCCAGTGATCCTTATCAAAGCCGGGCGAGTTCTCTAACTTTTCTTCGTTTACATCCAGTCGGGCTATTTCGTGCTTGGTATCAAACTGAAGCGCCTGCCAGGGAATAGCAAAGTACTTACTATCCAGATTCAAGAAGCCTTCGCTAACCGACAATACGGCGTACACAATACGACCGCTGTCTAAATCAATCATTAGGTCTTTAATGTCACCTAGCTTTTTGTCTTGGTGGTTGCGTACTCTTGTTCCTTCAATAGAGGTACTCGAAAGCAGCAAATTATTGTGGTTGTCCATAGTTGAAAAAGTTTTTAGGTTAAAAAAATAGTGTTTACTAAGTACTACGAATACTTAGGCTTTAACGTTGGGAGCTTGTCGAATAGTGATCGAATTTATTCGGATTGTATCAATGTTCTGCCGCTGTCTTCCAGGTTTATTGTAAGCCAACCATTTTTTTGCGTAATCAAGATAACCCAGAATAGGACGACGGTTAGTATAGGCGCTGGTGCGACCCGCCTAAGGCGGGGAAGGGGAAACAGAGCGCCTATACAATGTTATGCCGCGTCATTTTCATATTTCTTAATACGTTCAAGTTCTAATTTCTTTGCCTTTGTTCCCTCTTCAAGATCGTAATCATCTTGCAACCCTAACCAGAATTTTGCACTCGTTCCAAAGTAGTAGCTTAACCTCAGAGCAGTATCAGCCGTAATTCTTCGACGACCTTTAATGATTTCACTAACCCTTGTTTGAGGAATCCCTATATCTTTGGCTAATCTATAAGCCGAAATCTTAAAAGGAATTAAGAATTCTTCTTGTAGCACTTCTCCCGGATGAATGTTTGGCAACTGTTCCATGATTAATGATAATCAATTATTTCTACCGCTGGGCGGTCCCATTCTGATGCTTGTCCATCAGTCCATTGAAACATAATTCTCCACTGGTCATTGATTCTGATGCTGTAGTAACTCTTTAAGTTTCCAGACAATTTTTCCAATCTGTTAGAGGGCGGTATCCTCAGATCGGCAATATTTCGAGAGTTGTGTAGCATTCTGAGTTTTCGTCTACCGATTTTTTGAATCTCAATTGGCCACTTCGGCACTCTTTCACCATTCCATACCTTTTCGGTTTGCTTTGAACCAAAAGAAAATATCATACTCACCTATTGCGTTACTAACGTCAAAGATAAGTAATTCGTTTTACCTTTTATCATTCAAAGTTGTTTATTTTCTCGATGCAGCTGAACATTTTACGGCTGTATGCTGAAAATAGGGCGGTATAGCCCCCCAATAGGGGTTTTTCTCGCCGGTCGTTTCAAGCTGGGTTTACTCTTCTCGCAACCACACTCGTACTCGAGCCTCGACCTCGCACTTACTCAAGGCTCGACCTAGTACGTACTTTAGTCGTAAGTACGCTTTGGTTTTAGGTTTGAAGAGCAGTTACTTATTAGAAATTTGGTAAATAAGCGTAATCTGATCTACCTAAGGTTTAACTACTTTATGTTACTGAAATTTTTAGTCTCAACGCCACTTGGAGTAAACATGCTTAAATGAACATTAGCTTTTCCTGAAAAACAAAAAAGCGGCTGGGTTTAATCAGCCGCTTTTAAATAAAAAGTTAATAACGATTTTATATCAATATAGCTTGATTTGCACGCTTTGTTAGGCGCCTCATCTTTCCGGGTTGAGCTATATTTCCGTCATCGTCGCCACCAAGTCTTGATAGAATCACCAAATAGTTGGGTGATACCCCCCCCCACCCCCCCGTGGGGGATAGGTAACTTGTCCGAAAGAATGACGAATCATCGGGAAGCTTTATCCCCCTTGGGGGGGTAAAGGGGGGCTCTATTGGCCTAAAGCGCAACATTGATTCAATACTGGTGTTATGGTCTGTTAACTACCGAGTCAATCACGTGAATTACCCCGTTACCCACCAGGATATCAGTCTCTAATACCTGAGCATCGTTCACAAACACCATATCACCTTCGGTTCTGACTCCGAGTTTCTTATCGGCATTTAGCGTTGTCAGAGAGTCAGTAGCGGCCAAAACTTCAGCCGCTCCTAAAGAGTCGGCTACCACGTGGGCTTGTAATACTCCGGCTACTCCCTCGGCAGTCAATGCTTCTACTAGTTCTTCCAGCGTAGTTACCTGTACATCATCCAGCAAAGCCTGGAAAGCCGCGTTATTCGGCGCAAAAATAGTCACCTGCTCGGCTTGATCCAGATCGTCGGTCAGGCCGGTGGCATCCACGGCAGCGTTTAACGTACTAAGTTCTTCAATATCGCCTAAAGCACTACCGGCGTTAGCCATTCCCATTTCCGGAAGATTAATGACTGAATCGATAATATGAATCACTCCGTTTCCGACCAGAATATCGGTTTCTATAACCTGCGCGCCGTTAACGTACACATTGCCGTCGGCATCGGTGGTCACCCCTATCATCTCATCAGCGTTAAGGGTAGCCAAAGAGTCGCCCCCGGCAGCAGCTACTACTTCGGCAGCTCCCAAAGAATCAGCCACTACATGTGCCTGCAATACTCCGGTTACTCCTTCGGCCGTGAGCGCCTCTACCAATTCGTCCAGACTAGCTAATTCCAGTTCGTCTAGCAAAGCCTGGAAAGCCGCATTGTTAGGCGCAAAAATAGTCACCTGCTCGGCTTGATCCAGATCGTCGGTCAGGCCAGTAGCATCCACGGCAGCGTTTAACGTACTAAGTTCTTCAATATCTCCTAGAGCACTACCGGCGTTAGCCATTTCATCACCCATATCCAGACCGGGCAGGTTAATGACCGAATCAATGACGTGAATCACGCCGTTACCGGCAATGATATTGGCCGTTACTACCTGAGCTCCGTTGGCAAACACATTACCGTCGGCATCAGTAGTGATGGTGATGGTGCTATCGTTAATGGTTGTGTAATCCTGAGCCTGAATCAGATCAGCGGGAAGTGAATCTTGCACTACGTGCGCTTGTAACAATTGAGATACTCCATCAGAAGTTAAGTTTGCCACTACTTCATCCAGACTTTCAAATTCAAGGGCATCCAACAACGCATCGAATGCCGCGTTATTAGGCGCAAACACCGTAAACGGCCCTTCTTCATTAAGCGCTTCGTCCAGGTCGGTGGCTTCTAATGCCGCGGCCAGGGTGCTCAAATCTTCAAAGTCAGGAATAGTATCTCCCAAAGTAGGAATATCGGGAATTGTTTCCTCTACATCAATTACTACGTCGTTACTAGCGCTTTGGGCTTGATTGTCGGTAACGGTCAGGGTGATGGTAGTTTCACCAGCGGCCACTCCCGTCACGGTTACTTCAAACGTACCGGAAGAGCTAGTACTGTTACTAGGCTCGGAAGTGATCTCCGCGGTAGCCACGGAATTATCGCTATTGGCTACCGATGAAGCCTGATACCCGCCGGGCGTTTCCGCATCAAAGGTTAATACAACAGTTTCTCCTACTTCAATCGCCTGATCATCGGGGTCGGAAGTAAAAATTGGGGGAGCAAGGTCTAGCCCATCGTCTTCTTCATCACAAGCAACGAACGTTACTGCAAAAAGTGCTAAGATCGCTAAAAGCGAGATTGGTAATTTTTTCATAATGGTACGGGATTAGGTTAAAAAAAATTAGATGTAGCGGCTATACAACAGCACAAACCCAGTAATGTTACCGATATGTCAAATTTGTTAAGTTGACGTTCTAGACGTATTTAGTCCATACATTGCTAGAAATATTGGCGAACCACCCAATTTGGCTGGTCATTAATATACCAGGGTTAGAATAGTAGAATTAGAAAAAACAAAAAAAGCGGCCAACAGCCGCTTCTTCAGTAATAAAGAAAAAATGTCTATTTAATTGCCAATACCATAACCCAATGAAAGGGTGAAGGTACGGCCCGGACTGAATTGCTCTTGTACGAAATAAGTGTCTTTAAATTCTACGTTGCGTTCAATCTGATAATCCAGGATATTTTCTACCCGGAACCCAATGTTAAAGTCCTGGAAAATTCGCTTGTTAACGTTGAACCGCAGGTCAGGGGTAGGTGAATTACCCGAACCGTATATCTCGTACACGTCGGGCGAACCACCAAAACCATTAGCCACTAGCCTTCTACCGAATACGTTCATGTAAAGCGTAGCTTCCAGTTCACTCTCCGGGTTGTAGTACGTCAGGTTTACGTTAGCAATGTAGGGTGACTGAGCCTGGAACGGTCGGAAATCCTCAATATCAGGATTTACCCGGCTAAACGCCTCAAACTCTTCGGGAGTTAAATTTACCCTTGATTCAGTGTAGGTGAAGTTGGCGGTAAACTTAAAGTTTTCTAACGCAGATGATATGAAATCAAGGTTCTTTCTAAACTCCAGCTCCACTCCGTAAAGCGTTCCTTCATCTACGTTTACGTAACTAATCTGCCCTCCTGAAGCAACCGGCGAAAGGCGCTGCTGAATAGGATCATTAAACTGCTTATAAAATGCACTGACCGCAAACAACTCACCCGCACGCGGAAAAATCTCGTAGCGTAAATCTACGTTCCAGATAGTACCCCGGTTCACGTTGGGATTTCCTTTGTACAGGAAGCCTCCGATAAAGTCAAAAGAAACAAACGGGGCCAACTCCCGCATATTAGGCCGGGCTAAGGTACGGCTACCGGCAAAACGCAGGTTAGATTGGTCGGTAAGGGCGTATACTACATTTAGCGACGGCAGCAGGTCTAATTCATCAATTACCCCTACAGAGTCTCTTGGGTCGCCGCTTTGCACTTCAAAATCGGTTTTCTCAGCTCTTACCCCTCCGATAAATTTAAGTTTCTCAGTAGCTTGATAAACGCCCATAGCGTAGGCCGCCAACACCTGCTCCGTACCGTTGTAACGGTTGGAAGGTAACGTCTGGTTTAGGAAGGTAGGTGCTAATGCATACATATTGTTAGGGTTCTGCCCTAATACCCCCAGGTTATCGGGGGCAAAGTAGGCATCAAAATCTCCGTTTGCTTCTCTAAAGGTTAGGAAGTCACTAAACCGCAATCCATTGTTCTCGTGCTGGAACCGGAACTCCTCAAAGTCGCGCTCCTTACGGTTGCCAAACAAACCAGCCTGAAACTTATGATTTCCATCCTCGCCCAGCGGCACTTCCCAGTCAATCTTGCCACTAATCTGCTGGTCTTGCAGGTTTCGGAAGAAGTGGAACGGACGGTCGTATTCGGCTCGGTCAATAGAGTATACTCCACCCGAAATATCGTTTCCAAATACACGAGTGTCGGGCTCATCTTGCTCAGAAATAGTATAACCTAGTACCCAGTTTAACTGACTGTTGTTGGCACCGTATGAGTGCTTTCCGGTTAACTGAACGTTGTTCAGGGTTCGTTGAAGAAAGCTGATGTTTCTAGACTGAAAGGTATGAGGTCCGGAAATTGCCCCTGGCCAAACACCTTCTAAAGAACCGGCCGATTTTTCAACATCATTATTGTAGGTATAGGTAAGTCCTATCTCATTTCGGTTGTTAAGTTGAAGAGCCAATCCAAGTAGTCCGCCTAAGGTGGGATTGTCTACGCTTTGAACTCCTCCGGTATTTAAGTTCACATTAAGCGAATCGTCTTCTAAAGTACCGGGTAGCTCCCAAATGTTCAAGATGCGACTAGGATAATGACGATACTCCCGGCTATAGTTGATGCCAATGTTGTAACCAAAGTTTTTCCCGAATAGGGTGCTGTAGTTGCCCATGGCAAACTGGAAGCGGTAATTCATATTGGAGCTACCAAGCGCAGGCGAGAAGGAACGATCAGCCAGCGCATCGGCACTGCCGTCGTACAGGCGGCGAGCTTCAACATTTACCGGATCTTCGCTACTGCTGCGAGCGTCGATATAAAGGGAGTTATTTCTTAAGGCTTCTCGCATAGCTGGGTCTTGTAGGAAAGCCGGTAACTCCCGTGAGCCATCATCGTAGCCTAGCCAGTCAGTCTGCCCGTTGATGGGATCAGTCAGCAGATCATCAATAAAAGAAGCCTGGGTGTTATACCCTAGCGAAACTCTAGCTGATACATAGAATTGATCAGGGATAGAGCGGGTAGATACATTAACATTTCCTCCGGTAAAGTTACCCGGCTGGTCGGGCGTGAAGGTTTTGGTAGTCACAATGTTTTCTACCATAGAGGATGGAATCAAATCCAGGCTAGCGCTATTACGATAGGGATCGGTACTGGGTAGTACAATTCCGTTTACCTGGGTAAGCGAATAGCGATCACCCAAACCACGCATTACAATGTATTTCCCTCCTTCTACTGAAGCCCCGGTTACACTCTTCATGGATTCAGCCGAGTTGGAAGCGCCAATTCGCCGAATCTCACCCATGGAGATACCGTCCTGCACCGCCAGGGATTTTTGCTGGAGTTTGAGTAGCGAAACTTCGTTGTTGTTGATCTGCTCAGCCTGAATGACGACCTCCTCTAGTTGCACATCGTCAGATTGAAGGGCTATATCAATACGGTTGACTTCACCGGCCACTACTTCTACGCCCTCTACATTCTGAGAAGCGTAAGAAACATAGCTATAAACTAAGGTATAAGTGCCCGGGTCTAATTTAAATTGGTAGTTTCCGGAAATGTCAGTGACTGTTCCGGTACCGGTGCCCTGCACCTGCACGGTAGCACCAATAAGTTCTTCCCCGGTTTCGGCATCAATGATGTTACCGGATACAGTGCCCTGCTGGGCAAATACCGCGACACTGAAAAAGAAAGATAGTAAAATCAGCGACGCGCAAGTTAGTGTAGATTGCTTCATATCGTGAAAATTAATGGACGAGAGTACAGAAAAAGCGGACGTATTTTCTACGTCCGCTTTAAACATCATTCTAAAAAAACTATTCAGTGAGGCGAATAACTCCAGTTTCACCCGCTGAAATCTCAGTGTAGCTAGGATTAACGTACCAGATATTGTTTAAGATTTCGATCTCACCGTTCAGGAAGCGGTTGTAGCTATCGCCCTGACCAGGAAGGTCTTCTATTTCGATACCTTTACCATCAAAGTCGGTGATGATTGAATTAGCTAACACACCAGCAGTATTATCTCGCATAACGATCGCTGGATTCTCAGCACCTCGCGCACCGTTTACTCGGTCTCTACCGATGAAAGTAGCGTTGTAGATAACAGGGTCAGAGTATAAAGAAGCATTATCTGGAATAGCTCCGTCCCACTCTCCACCGTGATCACCAGCGTTATCGGCAATTGGTCCTAATTGAACAGTGAACCAAAACTGGCCAAACCCACGGTAACCGGTATCATAATCGTAAGCATCGTCATTGGCAAAAGCTACTGCCGCGTGCTTTACGTTCACTGTTCCGCCGAAGAACTCAATACCATCGTCGCCACTCACGTAGATTTCTAGAAAATCTATAGTGGTACCACTACCTACGGCGCCTAAAGTTAATCCTTGAATTTCGTCACCAGGGTTAATACCTACTCCACTGTGGCGGATTGATACATAGGTTAGTATACCTGAATTATCGGCCGGATCAGTTCCACCGTAAGCTCCGCGAGGTTCGCTATCATCGATTCCCTCAATCTGCCCGGTAGTACTTCCACCATCTTCTACGGGGGCAGCACCTAGAACAATTACTCCACCCCACTGACCAGCGTCAGTTTCAAAGAGATTTCCAGTATCATTTTCAGAAGTAAAGATAATGGGAGCCGCAGCAGTTCCAGGGGCATTGATAGTGGCACCACGAGTTACGATTAGTGCTGAAGTGTTATCACCGGTAGTAATATCCGCTTGCACTCTAGCAACTACTACAGTACCGGGTTCAATAGTAAGTGTAGCACCATCCTGAACGTAGGTCAATCCATCAATGCGGTACACATTATCAGCAGTCCAATTAGCGTCAGCGGTGATTGACTGAGGTACATCAACGATAGTGGCTGTTGCCGGATCGTAGGCGGCACCGTTGGATGCATCGGCTGCCGCAGTAGCTAAGTAACCAGCCCGAGAAAGTTTAGTCCATCCATCCATCCAGGTAGTGTCCACCGCAGGATCGAACGCCCCCTTGTAAGTAACTGTCTCAAAGAAAGCATCGCTAGGGTAAGCAGCCAGATTGGTAGTAACTTCAGCAGCCGTTGCTCGAGGATCTAGCATTGCACCGCCGCTCTCTCGACTAACTCCGCCAATGGCCGGATCAACCACTACGTTATTGTTATCCAGCATATGCTGCGCCAGTTCGTCACCGGTAAATTGTTGCTGAGTTTCAACAACTGCTTGTACGATATGAATAACCCCGTTAGATGCTTCAACATCGGCTACAACCACGTAGGCTTCGTTAGAACCGATAAAGACTGAATCGTTACGTATCGTCACGGGAATAACCTCATTTTCGTCAGCTTCAAGAGGCTCTAATTCATCTCCATCAGATAAATCCCCCGCTAGTGCGGCGGCAGCTACAACATGGTTTTGCAATACTCCCGCTACAGCGTCAGGCTCTAAATCGGTTAATTCAGCTCCGTCTAAGAAAGCGGCAAAAGCATTGTTAGTTGGTGCAAATAAGGTGAAAGGGCCGTCACCAGCTAAGGCATCACCTAAACCGGCGTACTCTACGGCTGCTACCAATGCGCTTAAGCTATCTATAGTTGCTAGCGTGTCGGGAATATTTGCTGCTGGTGGTGGTTGAGTTCCGCCATCGGTTACTTCAAATTGAACCGAGTTAGAAGTCTGTCCTCCTGACACTACAGTTACATTCACGTTTCCGGCAGTCAATCCACTAGGAACCTCGGCGGTAATTGAGGTTGCGCTAACGTTGCTAGTACTAGCTGCGGTAGAACCAAAGTTTACCGTGGGTGAAGTTCCAAAATTTGTACCAGTGATAGTTACTGAGGTACCCTCGGGACCACTTGTTGGGTTTAATGCCGTAATGTTAGGTACAACCGGATCGGGATCATCATCTTCGTCATCATTACAGGAAATAAAAATAGTCGCAAAAAGTCCCAGCATCACTAGGAGCGAGAAAGTGAATTTCTTCATACGTGAAAACATTAAGATAGATAAATTAAACAGGTTAGTAGTAGATTTATGAATTACCCTGCAAAACTCACTATTGAATGTTAACCCGTGAAGAATTGAATGTTAATTAATTGTTAACATAATTAATATACTATTACCAAATTGTTAACAACAATACGTGTAATGACATCAGTCAACTATTCTGATAAACAGTTAGTTATATTATTCCCCCTATCGATTAATGGGAATTTTCTGAAGAATCATCTTTATAATATCACTGGTATTTACCCCGTCGGCTTCGGCTTCGTAGTTCAGTAAAATCCGGTGATTGAATACATCATTTGCCACTTCTTTTATGTCTTCTGGCAATACGTAATCGCGCTGGTCAAAGAAGGCAATGGCTTTGGCCGCAATATTCAGATTGATGCTGGCCCGAGGTGATACTCCAAACTGAATATAGTTGGCAATATCACCCATATTATAGGCTTCAGGATCACGCGTGGCAAATACCAATTCCACAATATACTTCTCCAGCGACTCAGAGATAGCCACAGAGTTAATCTCATCTCGAATCGAAAAAATGTCGTCTTTGGTCAATACCGACTCTACCTCGCCGTGGAAAGATAAGTTCGCCATTCGGCGCATTACTTCCAGCTCGTTCTCTTTGGTAGGGTAATCTACGTAGACTTTCATCATAAAACGGTCTACCTGGGCTTCGGGCAACGGATAAGTTCCTTCCTGATCAACCGGGTTTTGGGTAGCCAGTACCAAAAAAGGTCTATCTAACGGATACGTAGTTTCACCTATGGTTACCTGCTTTTCCTGCATAGCCTCTAGCAAGGCAGACTGCACTTTAGCGGGTGATCGGTTCACCTCATCGGCCAGAATCAAATTAGCGAATATGGGGCCTTTCTTCACCTCAAAATTTGCATTCTGCTGATTATAGATCATGGTACCAATGAGGTCAGCCGGAAGCAAATCGGGAGTGAACTGAATACGCTTGAAATCAAGGTGGAGTACTTGAGCCAAGGTATTAACAGTCAAGGTTTTAGCTAGCCCCGGAACCCCTTCCAGCAAGATATGTCCGTTGGTAAATAACCCAATCAAGAGTCGATTGACCATATATTCTTGCCCAACCACTACCTTCTTCATCTCATGAAAGACCTGTTGAATCTTTTCCTGATGCTGTTTCTTAACCGATTCGTCGATTGCCTGATCCATAATTAACGTTCAATAGTTAGGAATGATGCTTTAACGGTAAATATACTAATTCTAGGCTGTTTTGGTTGTGGGCGGTTTCCGAGAAGCCACCCAATCTAGGGTGAATACTACACCCGCACCAAGTATCATAAATAATATTGCCTGTCCTAAATAAGGGGATTGCCCCGTCACTTCTTGGTACACCCCGGGCAGTACATTTTCGGTAATGAAGGGCACTTCCTCGCCCTTGCTGTTGGTGCGCATTGATATGATCTCTTTCCAGGGCCATATCTTGTTTAAAGACCCAATCATGAAGCCTGCTAATAGCGCAATAGCCGTATAATAGTATCGGTCCAATAACCAAGATATTACTCGAGCGAAGCTAAGCAATCCGACTACGCACCCAGCACCAAAGACAGCGATAACCAGTAAATTTCGCTCATTTAGAGCGCCTAATATATATTCGTACTTCCCCAGAATTAAAAGAATGAAACTCCCTGAGATTCCTGGCAAAATCATAGCACAAATAGCTACTGCTCCGGAAATAAAAACAAACCAAAGATCGGTAGGCGTTTGAGCCGGAGTTGCTAAGGTAATAAAATAGGCAATAGCAATTCCGGCTATACCGGCCAGGATGACTCGGCCTCGCCAGCGCGAAATTTCTTTGGCGACTACGTAAGCAGCCAATATTACTAATCCAAAAAAGAACGACCAAAGTTGAATGGGATATTCATCTAATAGAAAATGAATGACCTTGGCTAAGGTTAGAATACTAAGCAAAATACCTCCTAATAGTACTACCACAAAAGTGCCGTCCACTTTCTTCCAGAAAGCTTGCCATCGAAATTTTAGTATGTATTGTAGCGCTTCGCCATCGAAGGAGCTAATAGCATCTAATAAGCGTTCGTAGATCCCGGTGATAAACGCAATGGTGCCACCGGATACTCCTGGTACCACATCAGCACCACCCATTGCCATTCCTTTGAGAAATAGCTGGCCATACGTTTTCAGATTCTCCATTAAGAGGTTTGGATGTTCTCCCCTAGAAAGTGCGTGAATGTATCCCCCCGCAAGCCGAGACGGATGGTTTCCAGGGGAATTACTTCATTAGGAGCAATATTGCCCAAGTTTACGTTAGCACCCAATAGCTTTATAAACCAGACTTGCTGCTCTTTCTGCGGAGCCTCCCAAATAATTCGTTCAAAAGGAATCTTGGTTAGTATTTCTTCTACTAAGCCCGATCGCACTTCACCACTGGAGCGAAACAGCCCCACATTGCCACCCTCCCGGGCTTCTCCTATGACTTTCCAAGCTCCGGCATCTAGTTCAGCCTGCATGAGTTCAATCCACTTATAGGGAGGCAAGATTTTGGCAGCATCCTTGGAGCCTACTTCGGAGAGCACGGTTACCTGTTCTGATAAGTTTCGGATATAGTCTAACTTATGCTCGTGCGATAGCTCAATAGACCCGTCGGACACTTCGGCAAATGAGAGTTTATATTTGTCCAGAATTCGTCGGTAGTCGTCAAACTGATTACGAACTACAAAAGCTTCAAAGAGAGTTCCTCCGAAGTAAACCGGGATATTAGCTTGGTGATAGATGGCAATTTTTTCTTCCAGTCGGGGGGTAACAAATGAGGTGGCCCATCCTAGCTTTACCACATCTACATAGTCGCCGGCTACACTTACGAAGTCTTCTACCTCACGCAGGCTCAATCCCTTGTCCATGGCCATAGTATAGCCCGATACCCGCGGCTTTGTGGTTCGCTCGGGAACATTCTTCAGCGTATAATTCATTTATTTTCGGTATTGGTCAATTATTTTAAAGAGTGCTTTTTGGGTTTCTAGCTTTGGAAAAAAATCGTACAGTATTTCGTGTTTATCAAAATCCAAAGTTAATGCATTTTCCAGATAATTAAATGCCTCTTTATATTGACCCGCCGAAATGAGGTAAGCGGTAACGTAGTAAAATAAGTCCGGATTATCAGGAAACTCCTCCAGTCCACTCATAGCTACCGAAATAGCCTGATCAAAATCAGCCTGCTCAAAATACAAGTAAGACCAATCCTGCCAGATCTCTAAACAAGCCGGATTCAGTAAACTAGCTTCCTCAAAAGCTTCTCCGCTAGAGGCAATATTCCCCAATTCTCGCTCTGCTTCGGCTAAGGTATACCAGTACAGGTAATTTTCATCATTTAGCCGGATTGCTTTTCGCAAAGCATGGGTGGCTTCCATCCACCGGCTCTGCCGATGAAAGCATGAGCCAACTCCAAACCACGCCTCATCGTACTCTTCATCAAGTTTAGTAGCTCTGGAGTATAGCTTAATAGCTCGATCATACGATTCCATCTTCTCCAATGCTGCTCCCATGCAGCAGTAAGTCTCAGCATTCGCCCCCTCAATTTCGTGGGTCTGCTGGTAGGCTTCAAAGGCTTTCTCATACTGCTTGAGGTTCATGTACGAATTACCCATGTTGAAGTAAGCCGAAGCAAAGGTTTCATCAATTAGGATTGCATACTCGTATGCCTGAATAGCCTGCTCAAATTTCTCTAGCTTGTTATAAACAATGCCTAGGTTGTACCAAGCTTGTACAGAGTACGGATCTTGATCGATAAAATGCTGGTAGTACGCCAGACTGTCCTCCAGTTCGCCATTCATATCCAGACAATAAGCCAGTTCGTACATGGCATCTTCGTGGTGCAGATTCCACTGTAAAGCTCGTTTATAGTACTGAGCAGCCTGGCGGAAATCAGCCATATGCTGGTAGGCCATTCCAATCTGATAGTAGATTTCGTCTTTTTCCTCGCTTAGTTGCACCAACCGTTTAAGCTCCTCAATAGACTCCCGATGATTGCCCATCCAGGATAAGATGTTGCTTCTAAGCAAGAGAGTATCGTAATCATTAGGCTGAAGGTTGGTGGCCCGATCTAATACCTCTATGGCTTCTTCGTACCTTTCCAGATGACTAAGAGTCTGAGCCTTATTAAAAAGTAATTCCGCAGAATAAGGGTATTGGGCAATACCCATGTTGCAAGTTTTTAGCGCCTTTTTATATTTTTCTTCATCCAGATAATCTTCAATTACATCAATGTATATGTTCAAATCCAGAAAGTGAGCATCGTTGTTTTTAAGCTGGTTTTCAAACCATCGTATTAAATCATGCCCATCTTCACGGTTTCTAAAGTGATCGCTCATACCGTTAGATTTAAAAATCTCTATCCATAGTAAAATCGCGGCTATGTTGTTTGTGGATGGGATAAATATAGAAAATACCCTACGTATGACCAACTATTTAACGGGCGTTCTCTACGAGCGTACTATTCCTATATTATCTTTGTTTTTTAGCCAACTCTTCGCTGCACCATTGGGTAGTTTCGTCTAATGTGCGGAACTGTATTTCTACAGTTTCTTTTATTTTACGATTATCATAGGTGTGTCTGTTCTTAGCTACTTGCACCAATTCGTCGGTTATCAATGGTTTTTGACCAGTTAATACCGTACGAATCGTGTCTATTCTACTCATCCATTTTACCAGCAGTACGTTTACTTTTATGCTCGGTGCCTGTTTGTTCATTGCCTGAGCAATGGTTTCAAATAGCTGCTTATAAGTAGCACTTCCCGCATTTATAATATACCGCTCATTGACCAGTTTCTTGTCAATAATCCGCTTTGCCACCTCAGCAACATCACGCACATCAACGTAGTTCACTACTCCGTCAGTATAGAAACGGCGCTCTTCCTGAATATATTTGAAAACCTGGGTGCTACTTCGGTTGGGGTCGCCGGGTCCTAACACTAATGAAGGATTTATAATGGCGGCTGGAAGCCCTTCCGCAATTCCTCGCCAAACTTCTAGTTCGGCTAGCCACTTGCTGCGCGCATAGCCTGTTAATTCATCAGATAAGGTAATTTTATGGGTTTCATCTATCTGCTCAGCCACAGGTCGCTTTCCTACTGCTGCCACTGAACTAACATGAAGGAAATGAGTTATTCCTTTGGCCAATGCAGTATTTACTAAGTTAGCGGTACCTTCCACATTCACTTTTTGCATATAAGCCTCGTCGCGGCTATCGTAGGAAATAAAGGCCGCACTATGTACTACCCCTTCTACTGCTTCCATTGTTTTTCTCAAAAAAGATACATCCAATACATCGCCCTCTACCCAATCAATTTGGTTCTGGATATCGGCTACTAACTCCATATTGCTTTCTTTTCTTTTCACTGCCCGCAGTGAATAGCCAGCGCTCAGCATTGCCCGACAAATAAAACTTCCAATTAATCCGGTGGCTCCGGTAACCAAATACATCTTTTATTGATTTACGTTAGGTGGGTACATTTATTTAATCACTCAGTACACTACCCCAATTGAACTCAACCACTCCTATTCTACTCCTTATTACAATTTTTAGGCAATGTATACGTCTTGGCGGATAGTAACGCGCAATTATGAAAAATTTTAAGCTTTTTACTAAATCTCAAATACAACAGTTAGCAGGAATATACCGTTTCATTCTTCCCTATCGGTGGTCTTTCCTCATCGGAATGATAGGGCTTGTTTTTTCTAGCCTCACTTTGCTTAGCTTCCCTCTGATTTCAGGAGAACTACTTGATGTAGCTGCCGGTAATGAATCTTGGTTATCGGATAATGTCAATGTAATTGCCCTCTGTTTGTTAGGGGTTTTCTTGGTGCAAAGTATCTTTTCATTTATCCGGGTATACTTTTTTGCGCAAGTCAACGAAAAATCTTCAGCCGATATTCGGCGAGCACTATACCAGAAGCTTATCACCTTACCCATTGCCTTTTATGATCAACACCGGACTGGTGAATTACTTAGTCGTATTACTTCCGATATATCACTGCTGCAGAATACATTTTCAGTAACCCTGGCTGAGTTTCTCCGGCAAATTGCCACACTATTGATTGGGACTATTGTAATCGTGTCGATGGCACCTAAGCTTACGGGATTTATGTTTGCTACGTTCCCACTGTTAATTATCGCAGCTCTTTTTTTCGGCAGATATATTCGTCGTCTAACCAAGAAAACTCAGGATCAATTGGCTGAGAGTAGTACCATTGTTGAAGAAACTTTACAAGCAATTCGGGCTGTGAAAGCATTTACCAGTGAGGCACGTGAGGTTCATCGCTATCGTTCGGCCATAGATCAAGTTGTGAATACCGCATTAAGAGCAGCCCGTTATCGGGGGTTGTTCGTTTCTTTCATCATATTTGTATTGTTTGGTGGTATAGTAGCGGTACTTTGGTACGGGGCTTCGCTGGTACAGCAAAACGCTATTACCATCGGCGATCTCATTTCATTTATACTTTATACTACCCTCATTGGCGGTTCAATAGCAGGACTAGGAGATTTATACGGTCAGCTTCAACGAGCTTTAGGCGCTTCAGAACGGGTGCTGGATATATTGGCAGAAGAATCCGAATTAACGTTGGATTCCGAACTAACTCCACCGCTTCCATCTGATGCCATCAGTGGAAGTATTCATATTCAAAATGTTTTTTTCAACTATCCTTCACGTTCCGATATAACTGTATTAAAGAGCGTTTCTTTAAAAATTTCTAGCGGTGAAAAAGTAGCATTGGTTGGACACAGCGGGGCTGGTAAGTCTACGCTGGCTCAGTTGCTACTACGCTATTATCCTTTCCAGGCAGGTAATATCATTATAGACAACCAACCGATACAAAGCTATAGCTTTACTGAACTGCGCCATCATATAGGGCTAGTCCCTCAGGAAGTAATTTTATTCGGTGGCACTATAGAGGAAAATATTGCCTACGGAAACGCCAATGCTTCTTTTGATCAAATTAAGCATGCAGCCCAACAAGCAAACGCGATTGACTTTATAGAGTCGTTCCCCGATGGCTTTGCTACCGTAGTAGGGGAGCGGGGTATCCAGTTGTCGGGCGGACAGCGTCAACGCATTGCTATAGCCAGAGTTATTCTTAAAGATCCGGCAATACTAATTTTAGACGAAGCTACCAGCTCTTTAGATGCTGAATCTGAGGCACTAGTACAAGAGGCATTAGAAAGGCTTATGGAAGATCGCACAACCATTGTTATTGCTCATCGGCTAGCTACAATTAGGAAAGTGGATAGAATTTACGTTATGAAGAACGGCCAGATTGTAGAATCAGGTACTCACCAACAGCTTTATCAGCTGGACCAGAATTATCGCAACTTAGTTGAGTTACAAATGCTCACTTGACAAAGTCCAAAAAGAAAGCCCCCACCATAGTCAAAAGGAGGGGGCTTTAGTGATGAAAAAAAGGCGGCGACCTACTCTCCCTCTGGTGAAGTACCATTGGCGCTACCGGG
>CAZKCO010000044.1:0-46036 GCA_964551335.1 uncultured Roseivirgaceae bacterium | reverse complement strand
ACACTTTAGCAATAGTAGCATTTCTTACAATAATTATATCTCACTAATCTAAAGGAGCCTCGGCGGCGGCTTCGGCTACCATAGCGGCTATTTCTTCAAAACTACGAACGGCCAGTAAATCCAGGTTCATCTTATTCTCCCCTACTCCCAGAAAGTGAGCGTGTCCCTCAATAAAGCCGGGAGTCATGGTTTTTCCTTGCAGATCTAACACCTGAGTTTCATCGCCAATCCAGTTTTCTGCCTCAGCGGCACTACCCACAAAAGCAATTTTACCGTCTATCACCGCCACGGCTTCAGCCTGCGGTTGAGCTTCGTTCACAGTATAGATGGTTCCGTTCTGCACCACCAGATCGGCGGGGGTTTGCTGCTGGCAACCCAGATTGCTAAATAAGAGAAAGGAAAGAAGAAGGTAAGATAAGGTTCGTAGCATATTTTGGTTGGTTGAACCGATAAATTTACGAGCTAGGAATCGATTGGCAAGTTTATACTGTAGAAAGTTAGTGTGTAAGAATAAACGGCATGTATCTTTTTTAAGTAAATGTGAGATTGATGATTACGTAAGTAATTGGCATAATCGGTAAATATTACTATTTCTCGTCAACCTTTTCTCCTATCCATCTTCTAGTTTGAGGCTCAACTAAACTATTTCATCTATTTCTATGGAGTGCTTGCCAGGCCCTTCAGCAACTTTCTTGAGCTTATAGAAGGCTGTTCTCTCCCTACTGTATAAGTACTATTAGCAACATATATAGTTATATAATTTATTCATATAGTTATAAATTTGGGTCTTCAGACTTAGTAGTGATTTGTTTTAAAAATGAACAACAGAATGCAAAAAGTGAAAATCCTAGTATTAGCTATTTTAGTTTCAGGCTACAGTTGGAAAGTGGTAGCCAGTAACCCTTCAACCGGTGAAAGTGAAAATGTATCTCTTTCAGTAAGCGGTCAGCGCGCAACCGTCGTAGTCAAGAACGGAAAACTGCTAGACAATGCTCTGGCAACGATTAAAGTGATTGATAAATCCGAACGGGTTATTTATGAGGAAACAGCTAGTATCAACGAAATGCGATCAAAAAGCTACGATTTTTCTCATCTTCAGGCGGGAAAATATGCGTTAGTACTTACGAAGGGTGCCGAGGAGACCAAGAAGCTTCTTCGGGTAACTAAGAACGGTACAGTACGAGAAGATAAAAGTGAGGCCTATCGTTCTTTCCGACCGGCTATTACACAATTGAACAAAAAGCAGTCATTATTTCATGTGGCGCTAAATAATCCGATAGACGAACCTCTAACCGTAGCGGTTAGAAACAGGCAAGGCAAAACTGTTTATTCTGAAGAGATACCCGGAAAACAAGCATACGCTAAAGTCATTAATCTGAGCAAGCTAAAGCGAGGCAACTATTCTATTGATGTGTACAATAAGCATTATTACTTTTATAAAAATGTAACTAACTGATCCTTATTGTTACTGTCATCACTCACAGGCCCAGTCAATTGATTGGGCTTTTTTTATGCCTTTGGTATAGTGTTCACCCCCGAACAAGAGTGTCCGCCTGCGAACAATGTGCGGTATACTGCATGGCCAATATTGGCCAAAAGAGTCCAATTTTCATTTGGCACACTATTGTCAATGAACAATGTACATTTAGCAATGTGCAGAGTACCGATCCACGATGATTTTGTGTGATTCTTGATACCTTCTTCTCATTGCTAATTGTTCATTGCGCCCGGCGCCTGGCGCCCGGTTCCCTGCTAATTGAGCAAACTATGATTAAGAACTACCTTAAAATCACCTTCCGGAATTTAGTGAAGCAGCGGTTCTACTCGCTGATCAACATCATCGGATTGGCTATTGGTTTGGCTACCTGTCTGCTGATTGTGTCCTACGTACTGAACGAACTCAGCTACGACCGCTATCATACTAAGTCTGATCGTATTTACCGCTCCGTTCTGGATTATCAGATGGGGGGTAACCAAGGCAACTATGCGGTAAGCCCAGCCCCTATGGCGGGCGTGTTCAAGGATCTGTATCCGGAGATTGAGGAAGCAGTACGGTTTCGAGATCAGGGGGAATATACCGTGTTTCATGAGGAAGACACCTACAAAGAATCCCGCGTAGCCTTTGCCGACTCTACCCTGTTTGATGTGTTTGATATCCCGCTGCTGCTAGGCGATCCGGCTACGGCCCTTACCGAGGTAAACTCGCTGATCATCAATACTGCTTCGGCAGAAAAGTATTTCGGTGCTAATTGGCAGGAAACAAATCCTCTGGGTGAAACCCTGCTGTTAGGTACCGGAAAAGAGCCTTATCAGGTGACAGGAGTATACGAAGACTTTCCGACGAACTCTCATATATCATTCACTATGATGCTTTCTATGATTTCTCGGGAAGAAAGCCGGAGTGAGGAGTGGCTAAGTAATAATTTTCATACCTACCTTGTAGTGCAGGAAGGAACCGATGTGGCAGCCTTAGAAAAGAATATTCAGGAAACCTACGTTTCCTACGCAGCCCCCCAACTGGAGAAGTACGCCAACGCCAGCTACGAAGAATTTCTGGAGGCGGGGAACTACTTCCGCTACCAACTGCAACCCCTTACTGACATTCACCTCTACTCCGATCTGGGAGTAGAACTAAAAGCTAACGGTGACATTCGCTACGTATACATCTTTTCGTTCATCGCTTTCTTCGTACTGCTGATTGCCTGCTTCAATTTTATGAACCTGGCTACCGCCCGCTCGGCCGGACGAGCCAAGGAGGTAGGTATCCGCAAAGCCCTGGGTTCGCTGCGGAAGCAACTCATCTGGCAGTTTTTACTGGAAGCGGTCATTATCAGTCTGCTATCGCTGGTGTTAGCGCTGCTGTTGGCCGAATTTGCCCTGCCGTACTTTAATGATCTAGCCGATAAGCAAATTCAACTGGATTATCTGGATAAATGGTATTACCTGCCATTGATTATAGTAGTGATTGTGGGGGTAGGCCTGTTGGCCGGGAGCTATCCTGCTTTCTTTTTGTCGGCTTTCCGTCCGGCGGTAGTGTTGAAGGGTAGTATGAGCCGTGGTGCCAGAAGTAACTGGTTGCGTAGCACGCTAGTGATTGTGCAGTTTAGCATCTCTATTATGCTAATTATTGGCACGGTAGTCGTATTTCAGCAGCTTAACCATATTCAGAATCGCAAGCTGGGCTACGACCGCGAGCATGTGCTAGTTGTACATAATACCCAGTATCTGGGCGAACAAATTGATGCGTTTAAGAACGAGTTACTGCGTCAACCAAATATTATTAGTGCTGGTATCTCCGCCTACTTGCCCGCGCAATCGTTTAGTTGGAACAGCAATGCCGCCTTTCCGGACAACAATGTGCAGAGCGATTATACTACCACCGTTCCCTGGTGGAATGTAGGCTATGACTATATCCCAACGTTAGGAATGAATATTATTGAGGGGCGTAATTTCTCCCGGGAATTTGCTACCGATACCGCGGCTCTGGTTGTGAATGAGGCTGCAGTCAAGCAATTCAACTTGAATAAAGACGGAGAAAGCCCGCTGGGCAAGGTAATTAGCACCTTTACCGGTAACGGACAGGAAACCAAAAGCTTTACCGTGGTTGGGGTAGTAGAAGATTTCCACTACGAAACCATGCGTAAGCGTATTAACCCTATGGTGATGGTGCTGGGGACTGAGAATCAGTATCTGGGGCGTAGTACCGGGGCTATGTCTATCCGGTTACGGCCCGAAAACATCAATGAAACAATTGCCACGGTAGAAGAGCAATGGAGTCAGTTTATGCCGAATATGCCGTTTGAATACTCATTTTTGGATGAGCGATTTAACAACGTATATAAGTCGGAGCAGAAAGTGGGTGAGATTTTTACCCTGTTCTGCGTACTGGCTATTTTTATTGCCTGTTTGGGCTTGCTAGGATTAGCAGCCTTTATGGCGGAGCAGCGCACTAAAGAAATTGGTATTCGTAAAGTGCTGGGAGCTTCGGTGATGAGTGTAGTTGTGCTGTTCTCTAAGGACTTTACCCGGCTGGTGCTCATTGCCCTGCTAATTGCTGCCCCCATTGCCTACTTTGCTATGAACGAGTGGCTGAGTGACTTTGCCTACCGCATTCCGCTAGGTATCGGCACTTTTCTACTATCCGGATTAGCCGCCCTGCTGGTAGCCTGGCTCACCGTAAGCCTGCAATCGTTCAAAGCCGCCATCGTAAATCCCGCTAAATCATTGAGAAGTGAATAATTCAAACAATGTACAATGAGCAGTGAACGATGAACAATTTAGCCGGGTCTCCCCTGCATCATTGCACATTGTTAACTGTCCTTTGCTAATTGAATAAACTATGTTAAAGAACTACCTTAAAATCGCACTACGTAACCTGGGCCGTTATCGGCAAATGACGATTATCAATATCCTGGGTTTGGCCGTAGGGATGGCCGCTTGCATCCTAATTCTGCTGTTTGTACAGTACGAACTAAGCTACGACCGCTACCACGAGAATGCTGACCGCATCTACCGTATCTCACGGGAATGGCGTGACTTAGACGGAAAAACAATGCTACACCTGGGACACCTGGCACCACCCTTTGAACCGCTACTAGCCGAAGACTTTTCTGGTATTATCCAGGCGAGTACTCGGCTCTTAGGTGATTCGCCGCTGATGACTTATGAGGATGGCGATGTGCAGATTGTGGAAGATAACTTCTTTTTCGCTGAACCGGAAGTGTTCGACATTTTCACTTTTCCCTTTGCAGAAGGTAATGCTGAAACCGCTTTAACTGAACCTAATTCCGTAGTCATTACCGAAAGTACTGCTCGTAAATACTTTGGTAATGAAAACCCCATCGGAAAAACCTTGAACTACGATCAACAAGCCGAATTTAAAGTGACGGGTGTAGTCAAGGATGTACCAAATAATTCGCACTTCCGCTTTGGTATGCTGGCCTCATTTGTTTCGGTAGAGAACTTCATAGGGCGGGAACGAATGATGGAACAGTGGGGCAGTAATAATTATTCTACCTATATCTTGCTCGCTGAAGACCATAATCTGGCCGACCTACAAGCTCAGATTCCAGCGTTCATAGATAGACATTTACCCAGTGGTCCCGATATATCAGCTTCTCAGATTAACTTTTTGCACTTTTGGCCACTTACTGATATTCACCTACATTCTCATTTGGATTCTGAGATTGAAGCCAATGGTGATATTGCTTACGTGTATATCTATACCGTCATTGCGGTATTTATCCTGATCATCGCTTGTATCAATTTTATTAATCTTACTACTGCTCGGGCCACTCGTCGGGCGAAGGAAGTAGGAGTGCGTAAAGTGATGGGTGCTGAAAAAGCTTCGCTAGTACGGCAATTTCTGTCTGAGTCGGTACTTATTTCTTTGTTTGCACTGGCTTTAGCGATACTGCTGGTGACCCTGGCTTTGCCCTACTTCACCGATTTTGTGGATAAGCAATTATCCTTTGATATACTCGGCAATCCATTCCTGTTGCTGCTATTAGTCAGTATCATCCTAATCGTAGGAATAGTATCGGGCAGTTACCCGGCCTTCTATCTCTCGGCTTTTCAGCCTGCCCGCATTCTGCGAAGTAGTCGGGGAGGCCAACGAGGTAATGCACTTCTAAGGTCAGGGCTGGTAGTGCTTCAGTTTGTGATTTCCATTGCATTGGTAATCGGAGTGATTACCGTTGAAAAGCAACTAGATTACGTGAAGAGTAAGCCGCTAGGCTTTAACCAGGAAAATCTGGTTGTGCTACGGGTTAGCGATAATATGTACCAGCAGTACGAAGAATTAAAAGCGCGCCTGCTTACTCAGCCTGGTATTTCTGACGTAACCCTAACCAGCCGGGTGCCTTCCGGGCGACTGTTAGATTCGCAGGATGGTCAGGTGGAAATAAAGGGTGAGATGAAAGATATTGATTTTCGGCTGGCCGATGTGCACGTAGATCATGATTTTGTTAATTCGTTGGGTATCGATTTGGTAGCGGGCCGCAATTTTGATGTCAATCGCGCCAGCGACTCTACTGAGGCTTTTATCGTTAATGAAGCAGCCATACGGGCAATAGGTTTTGACTCATCAGAGAAAGCGATTGATAAGAAGATTAGCTACGGTGGCCAACAGGGCTATATTATTGGGGTTACCGAGGACTTTCATTTTGAGTCATTGCATCAACCCATTTCCCCGGTCATTTTTCTAATTACCTCCGGTAGGGCTTCTAATTTGGTTGCACGAGTGCGTGCCTCGGCGATGGATGAGACACTAGCTTACTTTAAAGATCAGTGGGCGTACCTAATGCCGGGCCATCCTTTTGATTATTATACCGTAGGTGACCGCTTTCAGGAGCAGTACAATGCTGAAGACCGATTGAGCCAAATTGTGCAGTACTTTTCGCTACTGGCGATCTTTATTGCGGCCCTGGGTCTAGTCGGATTAGCCTCCTACACTGCTGAGCAGCGATCGAAGGAGATTGGTATCCGAAAGGTACTAGGGGCCTCCGTAAGCCAGTTGCTGTTGCTACTGACGCGAAGCTTTTCCAAGCTGGTCTTGATTGCATTTCTGATTGCTTGTCCGTTGGCCTACTTCGTTATGAGCCATTGGTTAGATACCTTCGCTTATAGTAATTCAATAAGTATTTGGAGCTTTGTTCTAGCTGGTATCGCAGCCTTTATTGTGGCCTGGATTACGGTGGGCTCGCAAACCATTAGTACCGCTACGAGAAATCCGGTGCACTCTTTACGAGACGAATAAGTAGAAGGTACAGGGTGAAAGGTAGAGGCGGCCGCCGCGCGGGTTGAAGGTGCGGAATATAGACAACCGTCTACCTTCCACCCTGTACCCTTTACCCCTTATTACTTCTTAACATAAATTAAATACCACTTCCATCGTAAGTTAGACTAAAGCAAGTATCTTTGCAGATTAACTTTTAATAAGAAGTTGCGAAAATGGAAGTAGCTTCAGTCTATAGCATTTTTAACCACTTAAAATACATGACTCGTAATTTATTTTTCGGCTTTGCCCTGCTGATGCTATGCCAGTGCCAGCCGACCGAACAAGCTACAATTGTAAAAGAAGAACCCGTTCCAGCTAAAAATATTATCTTACTGATTGGCGACGGCATGGGTGTCACCCAGGTGACCAGTCGCTTCTTCTACGGCGAAGGTAAACCCAACTTCCAGCGCTTTCCCTACGTCGGTCTGATCAAAACGTCTTCCTCCCGCGAAAAGATTACCGACTCGGCCGCTGGAGCTACGGCTTTTTCCGCTGGAGTGAAGACCTACAACGGGGCTATTGGCGTGGCCGACGATTCTACTTCCGTAGAAACTATCGTTGAACTGGTGGCTGATGATCTGAGTACCGGATTGGTCGCTACCTCTTCCATTGTACATGCTACTCCCGCTTCGTTCTACGCCCACGTTCCGGCCCGAAGCCAATACGAAGAAATTGCGGCTCAGCTGACCACATCTTCGGTAGATTTTTTTGCCGGGGGTGGCACTCAGTTCTTCGTGGAGAGAGAAGATGAAGCCAATTACCTGGATACTCTGGCCCAGTATGGCTTTACAGTAGATACGGCTCAGTTGCAAAAGCCTAATGACCTTTCTATGGAGCAGAAGTACGGTTTTCTGCTAGCCCCCGATGGTATGCCCAAGATGCAGGAAGGACGGGGTGATTTTCTGCCGCAGGCTACCCAAATGGCGCTGGAATATCTTTCTCAGGATGAAGATGGTTTCTTCCTCATGGTGGAAGGTTCGCAGATTGACTGGGGTGGCCACGCTAATGATGCGGAATATATTATTGAGGAGGTAAAAGATTTCGATAAGGCCTTGGGCGTAGCCCTGGATTTTGCCGAACAGGACGGTAATACCCTGGTGGTAGTTACGGCTGATCATGAAACCGGCGGTTTCGCCCTGTCTTCGGGTGAAACCTACGACGAGCTGGTGGGTACTTTTTCTACCGGCGGCCATACCCCCGATCTGATTCCGGTGTTCGCTTTTGGTCCTGGTGCTGAATCCTTTGCCGGTATCTATGAGAATAATGACATCTTTTCAAAGATGCTGGATGCTACCGGTTGGTCCCGAGAGGCGGCATCAATGGCATCCACTGAATAAGAATAACTGTACCACTCGCACCTCTTACTGTACGCAATCGCGATCTTTTTAACACTACTACTCATACCTGCTGAGTAGTGTTTCAAGAGGCATTATACTGTTCAATATCGTACATCTTTGTTCGTCGGTGGACATTGTCTGTAAGATGATGTCCCTCCGTAGCCTGACAGGGCCATTTTTCAAATTGGCATACTTTTCTAGCGATAGTATTGGGTGTTTACGAAATACCCGATACTCCTAAATACCTAATTACGATTAACCCTAACGTTCCACTTCTATGATCAAGAACTTTCTGACTGTTGCCATTCGTAATATTCTAAAGCAAAAGTTCTACGCCTGGCTCAACGTATTAGGCCTGAGTATTGGCATTGCCGCCTCCTTACTCATCACTTTGTACGTAGTAGACGAACTGAGCTACGACCAGTTTCACAGCCGGTCGGAGGATATTTACCGGGTGGGGCTCATGGGTAAACTGGCTGGTCAGGAGATAAACGTAGCCGTATCTTGCCCCCCCTTCGCTAAAGTATCGGTGGCTGAGTTTCCCGAAGTAGAAAAGGCCACCCGCCTGTATCAGTTAGAAAGTGAAGTGATCCGCTATGAAGATATTGTGTTTACGGAAACCGAGGTGTTTTTCGCCGATTCTAACTTTTTTGATGTATTTGATGGATACGTTCTGCTGGAAGGTGATCCGGCTACTGCGCTTAGAGAACCTAATACGTTAGTAATGACCGAAAACACCGCCCGTAAGTACTTCGGAGAGGAGTCGGCTATGGGCAAAATTGTAACCGTTGGCGACTTTAGCTCAGCCTACGAGGTAACCGGTATTGTGCAGGACCCACCCGAAAACGCGCACTTTCACTTTGACCTGCTGTACGCTATGTCTACGTTTGAGTTCAGTAAACGGGATCAGTGGCTAGGTAATAGTTTTTATACCTATCTAATGCTGAATGAAGGAGCTGGCCCTGAAGCATTAGAAGCTAAATTTCCCACACTGGTGGAGAAATATGTAGGGCCGGAAGTGGAACAATTTATGGGTATTTCGCTGGAAGAGTTTCAGGCGCAGGGCGACGGACAGAACGCCTATGGCTACTTTCTTCAGCCCCTTACCGACATTCACCTTCATTCTCAATTAGATGCCGAAATTGAAGCTAATAGCAATATCAACTACGTCTATATCCTCATCGCAGTAGCAGCTTTCATTCTGCTGATTGCGTGCATTAACTTCATGAACCTGGCTACCGCCCGTTCAGCTAACCGAGCAAAAGAAGTAGGCGTGCGAAAGACGCTGGGTTCGCTTCGGCAAGATTTGGTTGGGCAGTTTTTGGCAGAGTCAATACTGGTTAGTTTGATTGCCGCCCTAATTTCAGTAGTGTTGCTGGCAGTCTTTATCGACCCTTTTAATCAGTTGGCGGGGAAAGCTATAGAATTAGGGGTGAGCGAACAGCCCTGGCTGGTTGTGGTGCTGCTAGGTATTGTAATTCTGGTAGGATTGGTAGCCGGTAGCTATCCGGCCTTTTACCTGTCGGCATTCCGCCCGGCCGAGGTGCTGAAAGGCAAACTAAAGGCCGGTATAAAAAGCAGTGGTATCCGAAACGGGCTGGTGGTGTTCCAGTTCGTAGTATCCATTAGCCTGATTGTGTGTACGCTGTTGGTGTACCAGCAATTAGAATACACTCAAAATAAAAACTTAGGCTTCAATAAAGAAAATGTACTGGTAGTAAATAATATGCGGCGACTGGAAGACAAAGCCGAAACATTCAAGAAAAGCCTGTTACAAAACGCTGCTGTGGTAAATGCTACCATTGCTAACGACCTGCCGCCCGCTATTCAGAATAGCTCGGTGTTTCGGGTGCAGGGCGGAGAGCAGGATCACATCATCACCTTTTATTTTACCGATGCCAATCATTTGCCCACCATGGGCATTGAACTGAAAGAAGGTCGTAACTTCCTGGAAGATAATCCGGCTGATTCCGCTGCTATCATTCTCAACGAAGCCGCTGTACGGGAATTTGGTCTGCAAGACCCGCTGGAAGCGAAAATTACCGGACAATTCGGTCCCCAGCCTCAGGTACTGCGGGTGATAGGTGTTACCAAAGATTTCAACTTCCAGTCGTTGCGTAATAAAATTCGTCCCATGGCTATTATGATGACCCAAGGCGGAGGCAGTCATATGGCTGTACGGTTGCAGTCGGGCAATGTAGCATCTACACTGGCCGATGTAGAACAAACCTGGAAAGAAATCTCGCCCGGCGAACCCTTCGAGTATTCTTTTCTGGATCAGGATTTTGATAAGCTCTTTCGGGCCGAACAACGGCTAGGGCAGGTATTCACCGTCTTCACCGGTCTGGCTATTTTCATTGCCTGTCTGGGCTTACTCGGATTAGCCGCTTATACGGCGGAGCAGCGCACGAAGGAGATTGGCATCCGCAAGGTAATGGGAGCTTCAGTCACTCGCATGGTGCTGTTACTTTCGCAAGACTTTGCCAAGTTGGTAGGTATTGCCTTTCTGATTGCCGTTCCGCTATCGTATTTTCTAATGCAGCAGTGGCTGAGCGATTTTGCCTACCGTATTACGATTGGAGCAAGCGCTTTTGTGCTGGCGGGTGTAGCGGCTTTGGCCGTAGCCTGGCTAACAGTAAGCTTTCAGTCCCTTAGAGCCGCCCGCACTAACCCCGCTCGTTCACTGAGAAATGAGTAAATTTTTCAATATGCATTGAACCGCGCGCAGTCCGCAGAAGCAAGGAATGCTCCGCAATGAACAATGCGCTGTTGTTAGTCAATAGAAACAGTAGCCTAAGGATATTAATGTTCATTGACGAACATGCTCTTCCCTGTCCTCAACGTCGATACTCCTTACCTCACTAGCGAATAGAGCAATCAGGTAGGGGGTTAAACTCAACAACGCCAATCGTTCTTTCCTCTATTAGCCAGAACTAGAACAATATCATTTCAAAAAATATTAGATAGAACATATATTTATTATTCAAATTTATTGACAAGCTGTTTCTTCTATAGTGCTTTAGGTTACAAATGGAGAAACTAAATTGACAATATCAGGCATTAATCTACTATATTTATCTTTGGTAAGATAATATGATTATTATCGCCAAAAACGAGCATGAATCAAACTCGAATCATGATCAACAGACCAGATGCTGCAAAACTATTTATTAATTACACTTCGTAATTTGCGAGGCCAGGGCTTTTATGCCTTTTTAAATATTTTTGGCCTTAGTGTGGGTATTGCCAGTTGTTTGCTAATTGTGCTCTATATTTTTGACGAACTTCGGTACGATGACTTCCACGCTGAGGCCGACCGCCTGTACCGGGTTACCGTTTATGACCGGGCCGGTAGCAGCGAGATAGAAACAGCGCTCACTGCTCCGGCACTGGCTCCCATTATCCCTCAGGAGTTTGCCAGTGTGCGTCTTACTACGCGCTTTATGCCCTCTTCTCAGCAGGTACTACGCTGGGAGAATCAATCTGCTACGCAGAGCGGGCTGGTTTACGTAGACGAAGATTTTTTTAGGATGTTTAGTTATCCTCTTCGGCAAGGTGATCCGGCTACTGCGCTGAAAGAACCCAACTCACTAATATTGACTGAAAGCACCGCCCGCAAATACTTTGGCAATGCATCTGCTCTGGGCAAGCTTATTAATATAGGCGATGACGCAACCTATGAAGTAACCGGAATTGTGGCTGATCCGCCCGATCACTCTCATCTGTACTTTGAAGTGTTGGCTTCATTTTCTACTCTACCCTCTGAAGTAAATGATAACTGGACCTCTTACGAATTGTATACCTATCTGTTGCTAGCCGACGGAAGCACTTCACAGAATACTGAAGAAGAGCTAAATAGCCTAATAGAGAAGTATATCGCCGCCAAGATGTACGAGGATAATGGCGCCGATTATTCGGAAGAATCCGGAAATGAATACCGCATCTCGCTACAGGCAGTACCTGATATTCATCTGCATTCAAATTTGTTTGGAGAGTTTATTCCCGGTGGTAATGTTACCACACTTTACGTATTGGGGGTAATTGCCTTCTTCATTCTCATGATTGCCTGCGTTAATTTTATGAACCTCGCTACGGCCCGCTATATGCGTCGGGCTCGTGAGGTAGGGGTACGCAAAACACTAGGGTCTACCCGCCGAGCGTTAATTGGTCAGTTTTTAAGCGAAGCTACTATCATGAGTTTTTTGGCTATGGTACTAGCTATGATATGGGCAATATTTGTACTTCCCTCATTTAACACTCTTACAGGTAAAGAACTCACCTACGACATATTTACCCAGAGTTGGCTGGTTACCGGGTTGGTCGTTTTAGTATTCACTACAGGGTTGTTAGCCGGCAGTTATCCAGCTTTCTTTCTGTCGGGTTTTCGACCCACCGAAGTTCTTAAGGGCGGAAGAGTGGTTCGTAGAGGAAATGTTTCCATCCGCAATATGCTGGTGGTATTTCAATTTGCTGTATCCATTGGCCTAATTATTTGTACTATTCTGGCTTATCAGCAGATTGCCTACACTCGTCACAAAGATTTGGGCTTTGATAAGGAGCAGGTAATGGCACTTTCGTATTTTGATTTGTTAGGCGAAAAAGCTATTGCCGTTAAGCAGGCTGTTACTAAGCGGGCTGTAGTAGAAGACGCCTCGTTAGTGAGTGGTGTTATTCCGCAAACCTACGTGGGGACAAATTTCTGGAAAAAGGGAAGCACTCAGCAGCATTTATTGTACTGGTATACTGGTGATCACGATCACCTATCAACCATGGGTATAGAACTGGCAGCTGGCCGTAACTTTTCCACAGATTTCAGTGCAGATTCTCTAGGGGTACTTTTGAACGAGACCGCCGTCCGTAATCTGGAACTAGAAGATCCCATTGGTTCCGAAATAAGCTACGACGATTCTGATGTAGGAACTTACCGGGTGCTAGGTGTAATAAAAGATTTCAACTTTCAGTCGCTGCACTATGATATTGAGCCAATGGCCATTTTCTTAGATGAAACCGGTTCATTTCTGCTGGTACGCTTCGCGCCCGATAATGTAGTTCAGGCTTTAGAAGAAATTGAAGAGGTATGGCACAAATACGCTGCGGATATTCCCTTTGAATACACTTTCATGAATGAGGAGTTTGATAGAAAGTTTAGAGCCGAGCAGCAACTCAGTGGGGTATTTACGGTCTTTTCTATACTCGCGGTAGTGGTTGCGGTACTGGGTTTGCTGGGACTGGCCGCTTATGCCGCTGAGCAGCGTACGAAGGAGATCGGGGTACGAAAGGCATTAGGCGCTTCTACTGGTAATGTAGTTTGGTTGTTGTCTAAAGATTTTACCCGGCTGGTGGTACTGGCATTTCTGGTATCGGTACCCATAGCCTACTTTCTGATGAAATCATGGTTAGATCAATTCGCATTTCGAGTGGAAGTAGGAGTGCTGCCATTTATTTTAGCCGGAGCTGGGGCACTATTGATAGCTTGGCTTACAGTTGGCATCTTGGCCTTCCGGGCAACTCAAACTAACCCGGCTGACGTACTGCGGATTGATTAGCCTAGGTAGCTGTAACCGACGTCTGGTAAAGTTTAGCTACCAACTTCTTACTGTAAGCTACCATCTTTAAAATTTCGCGAGGACTCGTTAGGCGCAGATGGCGGAAGATCAGTAGCTCTTTACCGTTACTTTCCAAATGGTAAATATCACCTCGTTCCAGAAACTGAATGAGATCACCCTTAAAGAGCTGGCGGATTCCGGCTTCGTCGGGACCTTGGAGCAGAAACTTTTGTGAGAAGTTACGATATTCCACAAAGTCAATATCTTGTTGGGCGGCGATGATCGAGATACGGTCAAGGAATGATTCTTCTTCCAGTGAAAATACCGGTAGTTCAAATGGTAAAGACAAAATCTCTACGGTCAGACGGTAAGTGTCGAAAGAGACAAACGCATCTTTCAGGGCAATATCGCTAATCTTCCAACTGACCCCCAGTTCCTTGTATTGACCGTTTATCTGATTTTTCAGATACTCTACCGGACGGGTTTTAAAGAACATGAACCGGCTTAGGTTATTAACTTCCCACTCAATCTCCGGATCATAAGCCCAGCCTCTGGAACTAGCCATCTGTTTAAGCTCATTTTGCCTTTGGGTGAGCCGGACTATCTTTGGTTTGGGTTTTTCTAGCACATGCAAGGCATAAGGGTGATGTGATGAAGTTTTATGCACGTCTAATCCTGTTAAATGAAACTCGCCCCCGTTGCGGTTATACTTCTCGGCGTATTCGTGCAGATACTCCAGTACGGTATAGTCTACCAGGCGAGCGTGAGAGAAATCCATGACAATAGCATCGTCCGGAGTAAGTTTTCTAACTTTGTTCTGTAACTGAAGAATATTTGTGAAGTTGATGATCCCTTTTATCTTAACCAAGTACGACTGCTCTTTTTCCTGAACGATCTTCATGTAGGGTCGCCGCATGTAACGGAGAAACAACGGTAGGGGCATACCGCTTCGCGTAAAGTGTAGCAAGATAGTAAAGGCAATCCCGGTAAGTAAACCAGACATAAGTCCTAAAGTCAGAATAGCAACCATTGTGACGAGTAGAATGGTAATTTGCTCCCAACCCTGATGATATGCCAACTGGTAAACCCGGGGTGAAGTCAGCTTATATCCGGTGAATAATAGAATAGCGGCTAGTGCTGCCAACGGAACCCGCTGAATAAAGCCGGAAAAGGCTACCACGAATAACAATACGATCAGACCGTGCATGAAGTTAGACCACTTAGTAACGCCTCCATTAGTAATATTTACCGAGCTGCGGGCAATGACCGCCGTTACCGGAAGGCCACCCAAAAAACCAGAAATTACGGTAGCCACCCCAATGCCCAATAAATCTTTATTAAGGTCAGTCTTTCGCTTGTAGGGATCTAGTTTATCTACCGCCTTGGAAATAACCAGCGACTCTAGTGAGAGTACCACGGTGACAATAAAAACGGTTAACCAGAAAATCGGCTCGTCTATACGGGAAAAGTTCGGAAAGACTAAGCTTTCTGTAATGTCGGAAGGTATCTGTACCAGAAACTGATCCGTTAGTTGCCAGCGATCCGTTGGGGCAGTTCGTAGGAGTGCCCGAAAACCAAAAAAGAGAGGAACTGCTGCAACCAATACCCACATTGGAGCGGATACTAGTTTCACTAATCGATTATCGATATTTCGGTAGAATATGAGAATGAACAGACAAACTAGCGTGATAAACAGAATGAAGGGGTTGGTTTGCAAAAGCAGTGATGGCTGGGTGATTAAATCAGAGAGCGTAGCCCCAGTGATACCCAGCGCATGGTGAATCTGCGTACCAATGATGATGAACCCAATAGCGGCTAGCATGCCGTGAATGGTAGAAGTAGGTACTAGATTACCCAGTTTACCCAAACGGAACAGTCCGAGTACTACCTGCACTCCGCCCGCCACCACAAAGGCACCCATAGCGTAGGGAAATCCCGATTCGCCCGGTAGGCTCATATTTTCCGAAGCAGCCATCGCTACCACCACCAGTGCATTGGCCGGCCCGTTAATTGCCACGTGACTTCCCCGGATAAAAGTGGTAACCAGCCCCCCAATAATTACCGACACCAGCCCTGACATCGGTGGAGCTCCGGCAGCAACCGCAATTCCCAAGCCCAGCGGCAAAGCCACCAATGCCACACTTAAAGCAGCGACCAGGTCGCTACGCCAGTAGCGTTTGAATCCCGGCCAGCCGGAGGGTGGTATTTGATCTAGTTCTTGGGGGAGCATGAGGGAAAGTCAGTTAAGGTTGACCGAATAAGATACTTAAAAAATATTAACATGTAGAAGATAGTAGTCTGGGGAATGCCTGCTGAATAGATTTTATCAGAAAAATCCGAAAAAATTAGCGATTTATACTATCAATGACGGGCGCAGAGTGACTTCTGCTCCGGAAGTAATTCTGTACGGAAGCGTACATAATTGCCCGCTGGCGGACAAACCTGGTCTACTTACAACCGTTGATTGACGAACTAAGGGCGATACACGGGCTGGCACAACGATTGACATTATTGGTTTGCCTAGCCCCAAACCAAGCAGTATGGTTAAAAATTACCTTACCGCCGCCATCCGGTTCATCCACCGCAATAGAACTACTTCGTTCATTAGCATTGTGGGGCTAGGGGTGGGTATTGCTGCCTGCTTCTGGATTGTCCAGTATATCCGCTACGAGTACAGCTACGATGATCATCACCAGTTAGCCGATCGTATTTACCGCCTTTCTACCCGACTGCAAACCTCTAATTCTGACGAGAAAATCGCCACTACGATTATGGGCACTGCCAGTCTGCTAAATAGTGCGGCAAAGGAGGTAGAAGAAGTAGTTCGTTTCGCTCCGGTTTCGGCTACCGTTCAGCCTAATTTATCCGAAGCATATCAAGAAACCCGCTTCTACCAGGCTGACGCTTCCGTCTTTGATGTATTTACCTACCCACTACGCTATGGCCGGGTCGAACAAGCTCTGAAGCAACCCTTTTCGGTAGTACTGACGGTGTCTACCGCCACCCACTATTTTGGAGAAGATAACTTAGCGGCGGCTATAGGAGAACAGTTACTCATTAACCAGGAATACTATCAAGTAACAGGTATTCTGGAAGATCTGCCAGCCAATAGTAATTTAGTATTTGATGGCCTGCTTTCGTGGGATCTGACTACTAGCCAGGAAGATGTGTTTTTCGACATGGGTGCCTTTACCTACGTTTTACTGCACAAAGAAGCATCATTAGTCTCTTTTAAAGAGCGGCTGGCTAATCTGGATCAGCACCAGTTCACTCCGGCCATTCAGCGCTACTGGGGTACCGAAGAAACGTACGCCAGTCACCTGGTAGTTCCACTGCGGCGCCTGCACCTGGAAAGCAATTTGCTGGGTGATACTGTCGGCAAGGGTAATGCCGCTTACATTATTATCTTCTCTATTGCTGGTCTGTTTGTGCTACTGATGGCTAGCATCAATTACATTAACCTGTTTGTGGCCCACTCACTGAAACGCAATGTTGAGGTAGGCATCCGAAAGGTAGCCGGGGCTATTCCGGAGCAGTTAATATTACAATATCTGAGTGAGTCATTGTTGATTACCCTTTTGGCAGGAGCATTAGCGGTACTGCTAATTCAAACGGCTAGCGAACCTCTCTTTTCGGTGCTTCATATGAACGTTAATGTAGAATCACTGTTGGATGCCCGGGCCTGGATAGTGCTAGTTGCTTTGTTAATCGCAGTAAGCGTGCTTGCCGGAAGCTACGTGGCCTTCTTCCTCACCTCGGTAAAACCGACCCTCTCGCTGAAAAATATTGTCATGCTGCCTTCGGGCCGGTTAGTACGGAGATCGTTACAGGTTGCTCAGTTTGCAATTGCCATTGGGATGGTAATTTGCACGCTAGTGGTCTATCAGCAGATGAACTACCTCCGCCATAAAAATCTGGGTTTTACCGAAAAGCCAGTGCTGGTAGTGGATTTATCTCAGAATCTGGAGGTTAGAAAAAAACTACCTCAACTTACCAAAGCCTGGATGGAGCACCCGGAAGTAGCGTACGTGGCTCGAGGGGCTAAACCCGGCGGGGCCTATATGCGGGGAAGCGTTATTCAGGAGATCGATGGCGAGCAGTACGATCTTCCTATTAATGCGCTTTACGTAGATGAACACTACCTCAATACGTTGGATATTGACCTGATAGCGGGAGATACATTTCGCCCTTGCTGGGGTTGTAAGGATGACCAGTATATTGTGAACGAAGCGTTTGTGGAACAAATGAGTTGGGAAGAGCCGGTAGGCCAACTCATAGAGTACGAAGGTAAGGGAGAAATTGTGGGGGTAGTTAGCAATTATCACTACCAATCGTTGCACAACCCAATAGAGCCGCTTATTCTCATTTACCGACCCACGCAGGCTCAACAATTGCTGGTGCGGGTTCAACCCTCGGCTTTGTCCGATTTAGCTTCATCCTGGGAGGCTATGCTGCCTGGTTTTCCCTTCCGCCATACTTTTCTAAACGAATCACTGGCGCGTCAGTACCAACACGAACAAAAGCTATTGGGCGTATTTTCATTATTTTCGCTACTTACTTTATTGCTGGCGGGCATGGGGCTGTTCGGGATTACCTTCCTGAATATACAACACCGAACTAAGGAAATGGGTATTCGGCAGGTGATGGGGGCTACTCAATTGGGGCTAATGACTTATCTATCGCGCGAGATTATCATTATGGCGCTATGGGCGGCAGCTATCGCTCTCCCGCTTACCTACCTCTTTTTACAAAACTGGATGCAGACCTTTGTGTACCACACCAGCATCAGCTTTTTACCTTTCTTAGGGGCAACAGGAGGTATGTTGCTGCTGACTACTGCCACTGCCTGGTACCATACCCAGCAGATAGCTGAAAGCAACCCAGTACGCTCACTGCGGTACGAATAACGTAAGAAGTACGTTCGCTACGGTATGAGTAAATTCTCCCCAACTTTTGCTAGCTGCCTAAGACACAGACCTAGGTAAGAAATTATGGTGTTTTCTATTAACATGAGTTGATAACTAATACTGCCTACTTCTGTAGTCTGGTAATAGTGATTTGGGCTTTAATAAAACAGATCTTCATGTAAAGCGCTGACTACAACCGGATTAAACAATAGAAGCTAAGATTATCATACTTTCGGTTTGGTAACGTTATTATTTCCGGTGGCAAGACATTTGTCTCCACTTAGCCCTTATAATATTTTCCGGGCTTGGCGAAACCATGTAGGATATTCCTGCGTTCGCATAGCGAATTACGGATTATACCGATTGGCATACTTTTTTGAAATAGTCGGTAAACGCGTAAATTGCATCTTTTCTACAGGAACCTGCTAAAACTTAATACCATGATACTACAAAAACAGACGAATTCTTCCGTCCGGTCGCTTGGCTTGTACCGGATGAACTACTCCTGGATTATGCTGCTGCTTTGTGCTTTTATCGCCTTTGGAGCCGGAGGATGCAAAGCCAAGAAAGAAGCTCGCGCTGCTGCCGAAGCCCGCGCTGAGCAGATTGCTAAAGCCCGGGCTGATTTATTGGCAGTAATTAACGATCAGGGCAGTATGTCTACCGACGAAAAAGAGGAGGTAGTGGAAAATGTGAAGGATATGAATCTGCAAGATGCCGAAATTCAATCGTTGATTGAACGAGCCGAAGCCATTATTGCCGATGAGCGAGCGGCCGCCCGCCGAGGAGAAACAGTCGCTGGTGATACTGAAACCGGCCCGGCTTCAGAATCAGATCTAAATAACTTATTCCGTAATGTAGCCTCTGCCCGCAGCAATAGCGATGCCAACTCCCAAATTCGTAACGCACTGGATATGTTCGCCTCTTCGGAAACGCCCGTACTGATCATTATCAGCCAAAGCGGTGGTCAGACTGATTACGACGAGCCCACCACGATTAACAAATACCTCAATTATCTGAAAGATACTAAAAATAGCCCCGATGAGGTTTACAATATGGTGTTTGACGCCAACGGCAAAATCAAAGAGTTAGAACTTATTAAACGATACAATTGATGAAACTTTCTGTAGTATATATCTGCCTTCTGTTTATTGGATTCGCCTCCCTTTCTGCCCAAGGCCAGGAAGATATTAGCCCGGAGCGTAAGTTAGCCATTGACTCACTGGCTTTGGAAAAAGTGCGGGACCTAAGTAAATACATTAGCATTATCGGAAATAAGGATACGCCCTTCTCGGAAGCCAACCGGGTGATTGACCGGGCCGAAGAACTTTTTGCCGCCGGAGCCGAAATTGGGGTTTCATCACTAACCACTAGCGAAATCACCTACTACCAGGTACGGGGATACTTCGAGCACCTGATGGCACTCAATTATGATAAGGTTACTATCAGATGGTACGACATTCAGTACATCAGTGATCTGGAACAGCAGCCTGATGGCACGTTTGTTGGAGTAATTACTATCTACCAGCGGTTTGAGGGTACATCTGACGACGGACTGGAGTATAAGGACACTACAAAAAAGGATATTACCGTTTTTGTTCAGAAAAAAGAAACGCAAATCGGCGGACGCATTATCGACTTCTGGGATGTACTGCTGGGAGATATTCGCGTAGCCGAAACCACCACATAATAGAATTTGATGCATAGTTGGAGAAGGTTTTCTAGAAGACTACCGGAGGCCATTGGCCGAAGTGTAGTCTTTTTTATGATTATCGCAGTTGCTATAGTATTGCTAGGTTCACCATTGTCCGCGCAGGGTATTGGTGAGTATTTGGGGGGAGAAGATGTGCTATACGCTGAAACCAAGCAGGTTAACCAGTTTTTCCGTCGTTTTAATGGGGAAGAAGATGTAGAAGGCAAGCGCTACTACGCGGGCGACAAAGGCTACCGCCACCCTGAATTGCGGCAGAATTATCTGGAAAACCTCTTTGATAATCAGAATCAGGGCATTTCGCCCGGGCTGAAAAAAGAGTTTATCAGCACGGTTAATAATCAGGCCAATCCCGTCTACCTGGACTTTCACGGTGGACAATGGTTTGCCGAAGTAAAAGCCCGCTTCAACTATAAAGGAAAGCGCGAAGAAGCTACTCTGTTTTTGCGCCTGCAAGAAGAAGAAGTTGGCTCCAAATGGATTTTCTCCAAAGCGTATTTTGAGCCTTTTGCTACCTTATTCGCCAGTGACACCACCGGCGGCATGCCTTTTCTTCACCCAATGAGTCATGAACTGGATTTCATGAACCTGCGGAAGGTGTTTCAGGATAATAAGGAAAAAGTAGACCAGTTTACCGCTCGGGGCTACCAGCCGGATTATCTCTCAATTTTGCTCTATGAGATTAAAAATTCTAACTTGCGCTTCGAGACGGTTACCAACGTCAAGTTTCATTTCTTTCAGGTAGATGGCTGGTACTTTCAATTAGCCAAGTTTAACCGTCCGGGCTATAACCGGGGGTGGCTGGTGGCCGACTTATCGAAAGCAACTCCGCAAGAAAAAGAGCTATTAACTAAATACATTTTTTACGAAGATGAATAAGCGACTCGGCCCACTCGTACTATTTGTCTGGCTAGGAATGGCTACGGCTTCGTCGCTGATAGCCCAGTCGCCCAACGCTAATGGCCCGGAGCTGTCTCCGGAAGCTATTGCCGAATACAAAGAGCAGTCTAAAGAACTGGTTTCCTTTCTGGAATACATGATGAATTTTCTGGGGAACCCCAAGGCAACTACCCAGCAGAAGGAAACTATTATTACTCAAAGCTATCAGAAAGCCTTCCGCGACGAAGACGTGCAGATAGAAGATGATTTGGCCGAAGACCGCAGCGTGGTGACTAACAAAAATGTGCAGGCCTACCTGAAGGATATTGACTTCTTCTTTCAAGAGGCTAAGTTTGATCTGAGTATTGACGACGTAAGCTACTACGTGAGCGATGGCGGAAAGAAGTTTTTCCGCGTCACCTTAAGCCGTAATCTGCAAGGAATTACCGTTGACGGTGACACGGTTAATGCCAATCAGATTCGCTACGTTGAGATTAACCTTAACGAGGCTGACAAGGATCTGAAAATTGCCAGTATATACACTACTAAGTTAAGCGAGCGGGAAGAGCTAGCTAACTGGTGGTCGGAAGTATCGCAACCCTGGCAAGAGTTTTTTAAGGCTCAGATCGGAGCCGAAGATTGGGACTCGGCTAATTATCGGATGTTGCGCGAAATTATACGTCTAGATGAAATCGATATTTCGGGAAACCAGCGTATTTATGATCTGGAACCACTGGGTAAGCTCATTGACCTACGTTACCTGAATATCTCGAACACTCGCCTTTATGACCTTTATCCCTTACGCAATCTGACCAAACTGGAGGTGCTCAATGGCAGTGAGACCGCTATATCTGACTTGGGCCCCCTGAAATACGCTACCAGCTTGCGTGAGATTATTATTGATGGCACTCGGGTTACTGATCTGAGCGTACTGACTAATTTTACCAAACTGGAGAAGCTGTATTGCAGCCACACCCCCGTTTACGAACTTCCTCCCCTAAGTAGCTTAAAAGATTTACGTTGCGCCAACACTGCGATTACCAGTTTGGAGCCACTGGCAAGTATGACCAATCTGGTGTACCTGGACTGTTCCGAGACCAGTATCAGCGATTTGCAACCGGTAGCCAGCACAGCAGCGGTTACCTGGCTCAATCTGGAAAATACTCCTGTAGTAAATCTAAGCCCGCTACAATCCCTCACTAAACTTCAGGTATTGGTACTTAATAATACTCCCGTAGAAGAGCTGGAATCGCTCAACGGCCTACCTGCCCTGGAAAAGGTTTATTGTGATAATACTCCAATCACCCAGACTGAGGCTAATCGGTTTATGACCATAAATCCTCAGACATTGGTTATCTACGAGTCGGAGCAACTGCAGGAGTGGTGGACGGCGCTTACTCCGGCCTGGCAGCAGGTTTTTAGCCAGTACGTGCCGCTGGACACGATCAATAAAGAAAAGTTAGCGCAGGTAGCTAACCTGGTGGAGATCGATATTAGCGGCAATCAGTCTATTCAGACCCTGGAGCCGCTAGCAGTTTTGGTTAACCTACGCCGACTACACTGCGAACAGACTGGTATCAGTGACCTTGCTGCTCTGCAGAGTATGGTGAATCTGGAGTATCTGAACTGTGCGGGTACCAAGGTAGACAGCATTGGTGCTTTAAGCAATGCTCGTAATCTGAAGGTGCTTAATCTGGACAAAACCCGGGTGAACAGTCTGCTCCCGATCAGCGATATTTCCGGCATTCAACGGTTGAGTTGTGAGGGTACTCCCCTGGATGAGAGTAAAATCATTCAGTTCATCCGTGAGCACCCCGAGACGGTAGTGATATACAAAACCGACCAGTTAAGTCTATGGTGGAACGGGCTTCCGCCCTCATGGAAAGACGAACTGCGCGAGCAGGTAACCATTGGCGATATTCCTGACCGGGAGCAGTTGCACGAAATAGCTTTTCTGCAGACGCTTACTATTGAAGACAACGGAAAAATCAGCTCGTTGGAGCCTCTCCAGGAGTTTGTTCGGCTTACGGAACTAACACTTACCGGCACCCGGGTTTCCGATCTATCGCCGCTGAGCTCTATGTCTACCTTGCGGGCGTTGATCTGCGCTCGTAATCCTATTCGCAGCTTGGAGCCCTTAGCCTCGCTGACTGAGCTTATTTATCTGGATTTTCAAAATACTCCCGTAGAAGATTTAAAGCCCATCCGGGACATGATTTCGCTGGAAACGCTGAAATGCTCCGGAACTCAGGTGAGTAAGTTGAAATTTCTTTCTTCGCTCATTAATCTAAGAGAACTGGACTGCTATAATACCGGGGTCAAAAGATTGAAGCACCTTCGCGATCTTCATCAATTAGAGATACTTCGGTGCTATAATACCCGCATTTCCAGTCGGGAAGTAGATAAGTTTCGCCAAAACCACCCCGATTGTGAAGTGGTGTACTATTAAGAAAGCTTACTTCTTCCGGATGATAATATCGCCGTTGTGGCTTTTGAAGTACATTTCGGGGCCGCCGCCATTTACCGTGCCGGTTACTTCTTTGTCAATCTTTACTCGATAAACCCCGCCTTCGTTGGATGATTCTCGCTTGTCCGTCGCTTTTACTTCCATGTCAAAATCAGTGTAGATTTCGCCATTCAGGGTTTTCATCTTGGCAAGCATAGGGGTGGCCGCAGGCATAGTTACTTCAATGTCGCCATTGAGGGTGGTAAACGACATGGGAGTATCGGGAGTGACTTCATCAAAAACTACAGTCACTTCGCCGTTTACGGTATTCACTACTGCTGAGCCGGAGATGTTTTGTAGTTCCACGTCATCGTTTACGTTGGAGGCTTCAATTTCCCCGTTTATGTTCTCAATCAGCAAGCGGCCATCGTTTACGGTTTTAGCCTTTACCGAAAAGTTACGGGGCACCTGAATATCCAGGTTTACCGTGCTTTGGGGTGATCTGGATTTGATCGTTACGCGGTTATTTTCTTCAATAGCTTCCATTGAGAGGTTGCCTCCGCTACTGATCTTCCGCAACCCATTTCGCTCCCGCTCATCATCTTCGTAGTAATCCTCATCAGCCGAGGTTTGGACTACTACCTCTTGCCCGTCGTACCCCCGAATGGTGATACCTCCCCGGACTAACTGAACACGAATTTCACCGGGCTGACCGGGGTCACTTAGCGGAATGGCTAATAATTCGTTGGATTGGGCGATGGCCATGCCAAAAGCGAGCAGGTAAACAATCAGGACGATAAAGATGATGCGGATTAATTTCATGACATCGTTGGATATTTGAGGCAAAATATTCATGGTTTTCGGGTTAATTATGTTTCAAATAAACTTCTCCGTTGAGGGTTTCGGTCTCAACGGTGGTGCCGCCCTGACCAAAGCGGATCTTCGTAGCGCGGTCGATGCGGTAAGTAGTGCGGTTGCGATTACCAGCCTGAGTTGAAGACACTTCGGCAGGCAGATAATCAATCTCATCAAAGTTGGTATAGAAGTCGCCATTCATGCTTTTGAAAGAAACATCAGCCGACAAATTATCGGGTACGATGAGCGTGATGTCGCCGTTGATGGTTTTAAAGCGGCTGTACTCTGAGGGTGCTTCGGTGAAAGAGACATCTACATCGCCATTCACGGTGGTAGCCGAAGTTTGTCCGCTGACATCCGTGGCCCGGATTCCTCCGTTCACATTGCGGGCTTCCAGGCGCTGAGGCTGCACATTTTCAATAGATACTATTCCACCGTTAATCGTAGACACCTTCAGGTTGACGGTTCGGGGCACTTTCACTTTAAAATCCAGACGGTAGGAGTAGTCATCGCCGTGGCGATCAGAATTGTAGTGGAAATGATCTCCTTTGCGGCGGGCATCCACAAAGGGGGCATCCATATACACCAGCATCACGTTACCGTCTAGTTCGGTGGCCAGTTGAATTTCCTCAATACCCTGCTGAAGCCACTCCTGCCGACGGGCATCAATGGTTTTTTCTACGCTGATCTCCACGGTTTCGCCATCGTAGCCGGTCACGGTTACGTCTCCCTGGATGTTGTGAACCCACAATTCATTGTTGGCACTGGGTTCGGAAAATTGTAGGCTGCGGGTAATGGTTTCCCGGTGGGGGGGCGCATCCTGCCAAAAAGCAGTAACGAGCATAATAACAGAAAATAGTGTCATGGTGAACAGATTTTTACGGTCGTATGAAACTTGGTTTAGATCAATATCTTCAGGCTGCTCTCAATCGTCTGCTTCGCATCCTGATTCAGGTTCTCTTGCTCCAGCAGGTTTTCCAGCGGCTCTACGGCCTGTTTTTCCTGTAGTTCTACCATTACCTGGGCCAGAGCGATCTGCATCAGTGGATCATCCTGTTGGGCGATAGATTGTACTAGGCCTTGCCGTACCAGTGAATCCTGAGCGTAGGGCAGCAGCGCTTCCAGCGCGGCCAGCCTAACGTTCACCTGTGCGTCTTCATTGAGCGTTCGCAGTAGGGCGTGATGTACTTTATCAGTAGCGGAAGAGAGGTCGGTGCTGATGCTAACTGCCTTCAACCGCTGCATGGCCGAGGGCTGTTCCAGTAGGGTGAGTATCATCGCTTCGCGCATTTGCTGTACTTCGGAAGACAAATGCACGATCTGCGACTCGTAGCGCTGGGCCGGGCTCAGCCAAAAGCCTAAGGCGATACCTATTGCCAGTACCAGCGCTCCGGCTACCAGTTGTGATATCCGTACCGAGCCATTCAACGATTCAGTAATTTGCTGCCACCAGCTAAGCTTAGGGGCTGTATCCCACTCGCCCAGCATAGTATAGAAATTTTCCTGCATCCGGGCTGAGGGAGCCGGGGTGGGCAGCTCGCCACTTCGCTGGTAAAGCTGCTGCCAGTCTTCCAGCTCTTTGGTATCTATTTCCCCATCAGCGATCAGCTGCTGAAGTTTAACCTCTTTCTTCGGGTCCCAGTTTCCTTCCAGATAGTCCATAATAAGTATGGTATGTTGCTCCTTCATAGCTGTTGTTGTTCCAGTTGACGAAAAATTTTGCGTAAATCCTGTATGGCCCGAAATACCCTTACTTTCACATTAGCCTCCGAGCAGTTGAGCAGTTCAGCAATCTCCCGGTAGCGCAGTCCCTGATAGCGGCTCAGCAGCAGCACCTCTTTTCGTTCTGGGCTCAAAAATCGAATGGCTTTCTGCAGTTGGGCCAACTGGTCGTCAGCCGCTTCCTCGCTCTTCTCCTCTACGGTAGTGCTTTCCGACATTTTTTCCGTAGGCAGGCGCTTTTGCTTTTTGTAATGATCAGCCCATACGTTGCGAGCCAGGTGAAACATCCAGGTGATGAACTCTCCTTCGCCTTGGTAGGTATGAGCGTATTTGAGCATGCGGTAGAAGGTGGTCTGCACCAGATCTTCGCTAGGCTCAGCTTGTCCCGATAGCTGGTAGAAGAAACCAAACAGGCGGCGGTGGTAGCGTTCAAACAGTAAACCCATCGCATCGCGTTGGCCGGCTTTCACTTTAAGCATTAGAGCATTGTCGGAGTAAGAATCCAAGCTAGGCTAGTTTTTTGAGTGGGGACACTTCAGAAAATTAGAAAGGTTACACCTGTCCGGAAAATTTTCTGAAATTTTTTTGAAGGAAGATAGAGCGGAGAAAGACAGGTAAGAGCAATCTTAAAGCATCCTAGCTTTGGGGATTTGGAAGACCGAAGACCGAAGTTTGTACGTCCCGTCTCCGGACATCCGACTTTCGTCTTCCGACTTCCAACTTCAAGTACATTTAAAATTCTATGTCCCTCAAATCGGCAAACACCAGTTAGTCTGCTGACTTTCGGTTTTGCTGGCGGGTTACTTCGGCTACTTCGGGCAGCCAGTCGGCACTGTGCTCCAGGCTATCCAGCACCAGCAGATCAGCTCCGGCCTCATAAGCGCGGGTGGCTTTGTACCGGTTATTGATACCACCACCCACAATCAGTGGGACTTCAACCGCCTTGCGAACGGCGCTAATCATTTTTGAATCAATAGATCGCTCAGCTTCGGGACCGGCATCCAGATAAATAAGTTTAAGCCCCAGCATTTCACCGGCCATGGCGGTGCAGGCAGCTACTGACGCTTTATCGTGGGGAATGGGAGTGGTATGGCTTAGGTAAGTAGCCGAAGCCACCTGTCCGGTATTCACCAGAATGTAGCCGGTAGCCATAATTTCCAGCGGACTGCGCTTCAGAATAGGGGCTGCCACCACGTGCTGGCCGATGAGCAAGTCAGGATTGCGGCCCGAGATAATGGAAAGTAGCAGAATAGCATCGGCACTGGCTTCAATGTACAGGTTGCTGCTCGGAAACAGAATAACTGGAATACTACATTCTTCTTTAATAGTGCGCATCACCTCCCCCAGATTATCGGTGGTGATGAGGCTACCGCCCACCAGAAAGTAATCGATTTGCTGCTGTACGCACTGGCTGATTAAGCGGAGCGTATCGGTCACCTGATCCAGTTGGTCAGGATTGATGAGTACCGCCAGCGACTTTCGCTTCTGACGCTGGCGTTGTACTAACTCAGTGTACAGCCCGGGCATATTAAGCCAGGAGTTGTATTAGCGAAAAAGTCGCATAATCTGGCGACGGGCCAGGGATATGGCAAATAAAACTGCCTGCTTCTTAAGCATCTCTATAAAAGCCGAAGTGCGATCGGCGTAATCAGAAATTTCTTCTTCGATCTCCTCCCGGTAATCTTTTTCATCTCTTGAGCCGAACATTCGCTGAAAGAGTTGATAAACAATGTAAACCGAAACCCCGGTTACCAGCAGGGCGATGCCCCATTCTTTGATAGTTTCAAGATCATCTTCGTCAAGATCAAACTGGGCTGCCAGTTTTTGAATAATTTCTTCGATTTTCTCGCGTTGAGCGTCAAAAGTATCGGTTGCGGAATGCTTGGCCATGAGTGGTTTGTTAAAAAATTGGTGAAAAGCCCTCAAGATAGTCAGCCTACTACACTTTCGCAATGAGGTTGATACATATTCTAAATAGAAAAAAGCTGCCCTTGTACAAGAGCAGCTTTAATCGGTTATTCGATTTAAGGGAAACTTATTGACTTATCATTATTTTCGCACTCCAAGAAGAGCCACTCGATCCATTAACTTTTAGATACACAAATGTAGACTTTATCTCATCCAGTGAGATCGCTAGATCAGCAAGATCAGTTACGGATAATCGAGCTATTTTCTTCAGTGGTGTACCCTGAGTGTCAAATATTTCCACTGAATATTCTTCATCGGTGTTCAAATCAGCGACATCGATACGTACTGACTCAGCAGCCGGATTAGGATAAGCAGTCAAGTTCAAGCTCGTCGGAACACATTGCTGAGACACAGCCTCTTTAGTTACACACTGACCCGCCTTGAACGCTACCTGAGGCGACCAGCAATCTAATAGCTCCTGACATTCTGCACTGTAGGTGCTAAGACTAAGATTGATGGTAAACTCAGTGAATGATGCGTCTTTACCAAATGAAGGAATATTATCCACCTTAATTCCTGTCAATCCAGTGTTCTTGTCAGTGTATACCTTTTCCATCCTCCAGCCTTCAGAATTGCTGTATGATTCTAAAGTTGCGCACTCCGGTAGAGCGATTACCAGGTTAGATAGGTCAAAGTTACACGTGAGGTCAGAAGAAACCTTTATTGTATACTGGTACATTTGATCTACTACGGTAGCCACCACTGCTTGAGCGTTAAAGCAGTCGATGCATGACTGATCATTACCTTTATCTCCGTTCGCGTCATCTTCACCATTTTCTTCCTCGCCGGAATTATTACCATCATCAGAAGAGTTGCCCTTATCGGGAGAATCTGAGCCATCGCCGCCCGTTTCCGAATCATCATGATCATTCGGGCTATCTTCGTTCGAATCATCTCCAGAGTTGTCCGATTCTTCGTCCTCAGGATTGTCGCCATTATCAGACTCATCATTATCGGGAGTATCGTTATTGTTATTAGTACCATCCTCACCATTAGAATCGTCCGTATCACTGTCTGTTCCGTTACCGTCGGTAGTATCAGTTCCGTCGCCACTATCTGTTTCGTCCCCAGTATTGTCGGTGCCGTCGTTGCTATCGGAACCGTCGTCTGTTCCCTCGTCAGAATTGTCACTTCCGTCATCGGTAGAGTCATCTCCGGTATTATCGGAACTATCTCCCTGATCAGAGTCATTTCCGTCTGTGGGGTCATTGGAGTTAGAAGGGGTACAACTGTTGATCGTGTAAGTACACTGAGCCACGCATCCTTCCGCAGTCGTAATTTGAAGACTAAAAGTAGCCGTACTGTTCTCGCCACCCGCGGTGAAGCTAATCTCTCCACTATCGGCTCCGGCATCAATTATCCATAGCTGATCCGAGGAGGTGACTGACCACTGGTATGACTGAGCGTCAGTAATATTTGTAGACAGTACGTTATTACTTGTTCCACAGCTTAAGCTTGTTGCGCTGGCCTGAATTAAGCAATCGGCATTGCCTACTTGTGCTTCTACTGTATAGGAGGCGGTTCGGCTGCATCCGTTGGCATCAGATACCGTAAGTTCGTAAGTGCCCGGCTGAATATTTTCTAACATTGAACCCTCAGTTCCGTCGCCCCACACGTAGCTGAAAGGAGCAGTACCACCTACTGCAGATCCTTCTAGCGAATAGGTGGTTTGTTCGCCGCAACCTTGAACCGTAGGATTAAAAGTTAGATTTAGATTGTTTGATTCATAGATGTTAAAGGATCGAGACACTTCACATCCTCTACCATCTACCACGGTTACGCTATACTGTCCGGGAGATAGGTTATCTATATCCTCGGTGGTACTTCCGTTGCTCCACGTATAACTAATAGGTTCTTCTGCGTAGTATAAAGTCAAATCAATAGAACCAGGCGTGTCGCAGATTTTATTTTGGGTAGATCCCGACAGATAAAATGTGTTTTGCCTAATTCTCTTAATCAGTGTCCGACTGCAGCCGACCGCATCGGTTACTTTTACAGTATACGTACCTTCAGTAAGTCCAGCAATATCTTCGGTAGTCTCACCAGTGCTCCATTCGTATGTATAAGGTGCAGTACCACCGATAACCCTCAAATCTATCGCACCAATGGGTTCATTCTGGCAGTTAGTATTCGTTTCCCGAGCACTCAGGTAAATATTATTCTGAGCCACCAGAGAAAATGATTCGCTAGTACTACAACCGTTGGCATCAGTTACAGTAACGGTATAGTTGCCTGCTGCCAAATCGTTGATAGCGGCATCTTCTCCGCCATGAGCCCACTGATAAGTATAAGGTGAAACACCACCAGAGACTACTACCTCTACCCCACCATTTGCCTGCTGGCAAGTAGGGTGAACAATATCACTAGAAACCGCTAATGATCCGATAGCAGCGGTAATTTCAAAGTCTTTTTCTACTTGACAGCCTTGATCATTGCTTATTAGAACGGAATAAATACCAGCCGCAAGACCGCTACGTACTTCTTCCGTACTTCCATCGGACCATAAATAGGTATAAATTTCTTCGCTGTGAGTGTTCAGCGTGATACTTCCGAAAGAATTTTCACAGTCAGGTTGTGTAACCTCGGCATCAATCTCTACCGGAGAGGGAGCAATAATCTCAAATGATTCACTAATCGAGCATCCGTTTTCGTCGGCTATCGTAATGCTATACGTGCCGGCAGATAGATTATCAAGGTTACTTTCGGTACTTCCGTTACTCCACTGATAAGTGTAAGGTCCAACTCCCCCTACTATTGATAGAGAGATAGCCCCTCGGGTGTTTCCGTCGCAAGAAGGTTGAGTGATAGAAGAGTTAATTGTAATAGCTTCCGGACTATAGATAATAACATCATCACTCAATGTTTGTCCATCAGCCGAAGTAACGGTATACGTATACACCCCAGCAGTTAATTCAGTGATTGTAGCACCACTTACACCATGATTCCAATCGACCTGATATGGCTCCTGACCACCGGCAATTTCTAATGTTACCGATCCATCCTCAGCACTATTACAAGCAAGGTTGGTAGGGTTCGCCTGAATACTTAGTGGTTTAATACATTGAGCGTCTACCGTTTCAGTATAAATACAGGTGCTTGCTTTGTACGCTATGGTTGGGTTAAAGCAGTTCTTTTCTTCTTCGCAATCGGTAGGACAAAACGTAAACTTCAGCGTAAAACTTTCGAGCGGATTTTCATCACCAAACTCGGCAATGTTATCTACTTTTAACCCAGTTAGACCTGAAGTGGGGTCAGTTTCATTCAAGATAATTGGCCAGCCGGCTGAGTTCGAAGCTTCTGAGAAAAAGCCACAGCTCATGTCCAAGGTATAGTGACTTAGAGCCGCTGTACATCTTCCCTCGTAGGTTACTTTGATTTCGTAGTCTAAACAACCTGCTTCTGATTCTTCCAGAGATATAATCTCGCTTCTGAAACAGGACTCACCACAATTCTCAAATTTCTGACCGTGGCTGGGAAGGGTTGATGAAATTAGTATGGTAAATAAAATGATAGATAGATACTTACTATCAATCCACAAACAATGTAAAATATTAGTCATATGCACTCTCGTTAGATTAGATTTTATATAACTATTTTTATACCATATAGTATTATTTATGTATATCGCAATGTAATCAATTCGACGACTAAGGAGAAGATTCTCAATAATTGCAAAGTCTCACGGAAAGTGAGCTCACCATACATCAGGACTAAGCGGATAGAGCAGGGCGAAAAATTACTTTAGTTCAGCAGAGCCTGCTTTGGTACATATGTAAGAAAATGGCCGTGTTGGACCAGAAGTATTGCTTCGTTAGTAATGCGCCTTTATCACTTATCAAAATGATATTTCTTAAAATGTAAGAGGTAGGTGTAACTAAATTTACCTAGGAGAAATCGCCATTTACTGACTGAAGTAGATTAGCAGAAACGGGATGAGGAAGAACATGAAAATAATGTACAAAAAGCCGTAGAAACGATTACGCAGCGTAAGCCGCCCGAAGTAGGCCGCAATGTTAATAGGAATGCGCCGAATGGTGGAGAAGGGTAAAAATATCAGTACTCCAAACAGGTTGAACAGCAAATGAACAATGGCAATGCTGATAGCCACCTCAGTAGCGAAGAACGAAGCTACCAGCGCCGTGATGGTAGTGCCAATATTAGCCCCGATGATGAAGGGAAAAGATTTCTCTAACGAAACTTTGTTGGTAGCCACCAGCGGAATAATGAGCGAAGTAGTGATGGAGCTAGACTGAACGGCAGCGGTAACGGCCCCACCCCAAGCGAAGGATTTATAGGGGCTGCGGAAAATATACTGCTTCATTTTATCCTTAGACTCGCCAATTAGCGATTTAGAAATAATCGTAGAAATATATTTAATTGAGAGAAAGAGCATGGCGAAGGCTACCACTAGTAGCATCCAACTATTGCCGATTGTCTCGGAGATAGTATTACCTAAAGTACCTTCCGGGAAAACGGCCTGATAAGCAGTGCTCGGAGTAGTATCCAGGCTAAGCACCCCTAAGCCACCCGCTAGCCATAAGCTGGCCTGGGATAATAATTGATAGTGATATTCCAGTGGAAACAGTAGCATGACCAGTATGATATTGTAGATGTCGTGTACCACTCCAGCACTAATTGCCTTCCGAAAAGCCCGTTTGCTGGTGATAAAGCTAAGCGAAACTACCGTGCTGGTTAGCGTGGTCCCTACGTTTGCCCCCATTACAATAGGCACGGCTGCCGAGAGGCTGATAGTACCCGAGCCTACTAATGCTACGATGATGGATGTACTGATAGAACTGCTCTGAATAACGGCAGTAAGTAATAGGCCAATAAACAGGCCAATGAATGGATTTAGAGTTACCGATAAAACCGAGGCAGTAAGATCCTCCCGCAAACCCTGAAATGAGTAGCTCAGTAAATCGATAGAAAGTACGAATACTGCAATAGCGCCTAATACCAAAAAGTACTTACTTACCGAATGTAACCGCTCTGTTGCGTGGGGCTTTTCTAAAACATTCACGTTGCTTACCTCTTAAACAATGAAAAAATCTCTAATTATCAACTATCCTACAGGGTTCAACTACCTTACTAAACGAATGGCACAAAATACGGATAGAAAAAATAGAATATGGTTTTACTGTGATGAAGCAATTGTTAAATTTTAATCAAAAAGCTTCATGTAATGATTAAATAAAGTATGTGTAAAATACTGAAAATCAGTTACTTTCACAGCTAAGGTGCCTGCTGTTTTTTCAATATACTTAACAATTCCGTAACCTGCCATTCTGAAGTGGCTTATTTTTATTGTTCATAATCACTCCTATGCGTTATTTCATCACGCTGATGTACCACGGTGCCGCCTACCACGGCTGGCAAATTCAACAAAATGCGCTATCGGTACAGCAGCTAATTAACGAGTCTTTATCCAAAATCTTGCGCGAGCCCATCGCAACCACCGGTAGTGGGCGAACCGATACTGGAGTACACGCCCGGGGACAGGTAGCGCACTTTGATGCTACCCAACAATTGACTGAGTACGAGCATTTAGTTAAGTTTAACGCAGTGCTACCGCACGATATCAGTATCACCAAACTAGTTCGGGTTGGCGATAATGCTCATGCTCGGTTCGACGCCACCACCCGTAGCTATCGGTATTTTATCCATCAGCAAAAAAATCCGTTTTTGCGCGGAATGAGCTGTTTCTTTACGCCCCAACTCAATCTGGAAGTGATGAACAAAGCCGCTCGTCAACTGGTTCAGTACGGAAAGCAAAACTACGCAAGTTTTAGTAAAAGCAACACTCAAACTACTTCTTTCGATTGCCATATCTTTCAAGCCGGTTGGCACGTATTAGAAGATGGTCGTTTGGTATTTACTATTACGGCCGACCGTTTTCTGCGCGGTATGGTACGCGCATTGGTGGGCACCATGCTGGATATTGGTACTGGCACTACCAGTCTGGCCGATTTTGGGACTATCATTGCCAGTCAGGACCGGCGGCAGGCAGGACGTTCGGTAGATGCCTGCGGCCTGTACTTAACCGAAGTGACTTATCCGGATGATGTTTACCGGTAGCACTACCAAGATTAACTATGGATAAAGAACGAATTAATAGCGGGGATATTATCGACACCCAGGTACTGAAGCGAATCTTCCGCTACGTACAACCGTATATCGGACGTTTCTACGTACTAGTCTTCCTCACCGTACTCATTGCCTTTCTGGCTCCGGCCGTACCCTTTTTCGTACAGAAAACGATTGATAACTATATTCTGGTAAACGATTATCAGGGTTTGTTTAATATGGTGATACTGCTGATTGGACTGATTGTCATTCAGGGCATTGTCCAGTATCTGCATACCTACCTTTCGGGTTGGATCGGGCAAAGCGTGGTGCGCGACATTCGGGTGAAGTTGTACCGCCATCTGCTCAGTCTGCGTCTGCGGTTCTTCGACCGTACACCCATTGGCCGCCTGGTAACCCGTAACATTTCCGATATCGAGACCCTGTCGGATATCTTCAGTCAGGGAGTAGCGGCTATCATCGGTGATATTCTGCAGATTGTGGTTATTCTGGGAGTAATGTTCTACATCGACTGGGAGCTCACGCTGGTGAGTTTATCTACCTTACCCCTGCTGGTGCTGAGCACCTACATCTTTAAGGAAAAAGTGAAGGTAGCCTTCAACGAAGTCCGGAACGCGGTATCCAATTTGAATTCTTTTGTGCAGGAGCATATCACCGGTATGAGTATCGTGCAGATTTTTAGCAGCGAGAAGCGGGAGTACGAGCGGTTTCGGGATATTAACGATGAGCACAAACAAGCTCACCTCCGGTCGGTAATGTACTACTCGATTTACTTTCCGGTAGCCGATATTATTATGGCTACGGGCATTGGTTTGTTGGTATGGTACGGGGCCAAGGGAGTACTACACGATGAGGTAACGATTGGGGTGCTGATTGCCTTTATCATGTATATCAACATGTTCTTCCGGCCTATCCGACAGATCGCTGACCGTTTCAACACACTTCAGATGGGCATAGTAAGTTCCTCCCGCATTCTGAACCTGCTAGATAACCGAGAACATATTGATGATAATGGTGAGTTTACGAAAGGCCATCTGGACGGACATGTAGTATTCAAAAATGTGTGGTTTGCTTATAACGACCGCGACTACGTACTAAAAGACATTAACTTTGAGGTGAAGCCGGGCGAAACCCTGGCACTGGTAGGAGCCACCGGCGCGGGAAAATCGTCCATCATCAATCTGCTGAGCCGTTTTTACGACATCAAGCGGGGAGAAATTCTGATTGACGGAGTAGAGGTAAAAGATTACGACCTAGGTGTGCTGCGCCGTCATATCGGAGTAGTGCTGCAGGATGTGTTTCTGTTTTCCGATACCATTGAAAAGAATATTACTTTGGGCAATGAAGATATCAGTCACGAAAAAGTGATTGAGGCGGCCGAGCTAGTTGGCGCCCGCAAATTTATTGAGCGTTTGCCGGGCGGGTTTCAGTACAATGTGCAGGAACGAGGTGCTACGCTTTCGGTAGGGCAGCGGCAGCTTATATCCTTCGTGCGGGCCATGGTGTACAACCCCGAGATCATCATTCTGGATGAGGCTACCTCCTCGGTAGATACCGAAACCGAAGAGCTGATTCAGGAGGCGATTGCCCGGCTGATGAAAGGGCGAACGGCTATCGTCATCGCCCACCGTTTATCCACCATTCAGAATGCTGATCAGATTCTGGTGCTCGACCACGGCGAAATTAAAGAAAGAGGTACGCACGACGAGTTGCTGGCGCTGGATGGCTACTATACCCAGTTGCACAAGATGCAGTACAAAGAAGTTCTGTAATTAATGAGAGTCCGACAAATCACCCCTTCGGTTTATGAAATCCCGCTGGGAGTAGTAAACGCCTTTCTGATCAACCACGATGAGTTAACGCTGATCGACACTGGCTACGAAGGAAGCACTCATCAGTTAATACAGGCTGTGGAGCAGATTGGAAGAGTGCCGTCAGACATCCGCCATATTCTGATTACCCACTGCCACGCCGACCACACCGGGGGGCTGGCCGACATTCAGAAAATCTGCGAAGCTACTACCTACCTGCACCCCGTTGATGCTGCGATGGTGCGTCAGGGAAAAGCGTTGCGTCCTTTAACCCCCGCTCCGGGATTGCTCAATAAAGCATTGTTTAAGGCCTTTATTGCCAAGTCGCCCGCGCAAATTACTCCGGCTAAAGTGGATCATGAAGTATCCGACGGTGAGCTCTTAAATGTCGCTGGTGGTATCCGGGCTATTCACGTACCGGGGCATTGTGCGGGTCAGCTAGCTTTTTTCTGGCCGCAGCAAGGCGGAGTAATGTTCGCCGCCGATACAGCCAGTAACATGGGTTGGTTGCAGCCCAGTATTGCTTACGAAAACTACGAGGAAGGATTGCGTAGCTTGCGTAAACTCACGGTTCATCATTTTGAAACTGCCTGCTTCGGGCACGGCAAAGCCATCAGAAAAAATGCAGTACGCCGGTTTCGGCAGAAGTGGCTGAGGTAAATATTTCCTCTCTGTTAGTATAAAGTGAAAAAGCTTGGGGCCACTCTAACTGCCCGTAATGTTAGACGGTAGACATTCTTGCAGCATTTTGTTAGTTAACTTGCTTAATCTTTCGTTCAGGAAATTTTAGACTATGTTTTTTCAGTATGATTTATTCTTATCAGGATAAAGGCGTAGGGGCTTTTTTTGCGATGAGTACCGATTATACCCACGAATACAAACAGTTTCAGCAGCAGCCCAATCTCATTAGTATTCACTGGAACCGGAGCGATGAGCCTATTTTCCTCAACGTTGATGGCGTAGATTTACAACTACAACCCCAGCAGATTACGACTACCACCTATTTGCAGCATCTAACGTTTCATCAGCCCCTCCCCAATTTAGCCACTTTTACTTTTAATCGGGAGTTCTACTGCATTAATGATCACGACCACGAAACGTCCTGTAACGGAGTTATCTTTTTCGGCAATCTGCAACCTCCTATCACGAGTATTAGTCAAGAGGAACAGATCAAGTTTAATATGCTGCACGAGGTATTTCTGGAGGAATGTAAAACCCGGGATACCATTCAGGGGGAGATGCTGCGGATACTGCTGAAAAGGCTCATTATTAAGATCACCCGCCTAACCAACGATCAGTCGGCCTACCCCGATTTGCCGGAAGGGCAACGCGATACTATCCGTAAATTCAATGTGCTGGTGGATATGCACTATAAGGAGAAGCGATACGTGCAGGATTACGCCGATCTGCTCTTTAAATCTCCCAAAACCCTGTCTAATCTTTTTGCCAAGTACGACCAAAAATCTCCCCTACAGATTATTCACGAACGGATTGTGCTGGAAGTAAAGCGACAACTGCTCTACACCAGTAAGAGCACCAAGGAAATTGCCCACGAGCTAGGATTCAACGATGTAGGCTCGCTTCATCGCCTTTTTAAGCGCGTAGTGGGCCAAACCCCTCAGCAGTTCAAGTCCAGCCAAAATCAGTAGTCTACTGACCAAGAAAGGTAAAATCGCCAATACAACGGGAAGAATTGTCAATTACTTAGGGCCAAACCGCCCGTAAAACCTATTGTATTCAAAATTATGATAAACCGATTTTACACTTTCAAAACCAAGATAATTATGTCAGTTACATTTGAAGTACCTACCCGAGACCAAGTATCAGAAAATAACCGAGCTATATTTGATCAACTGGAAAAAGGCCTCGGCTTTGTTCCCAATCTCTACGCCACTTACGCCTACAACGACACTGCCCTGGGCGATTACCTGACCCTTCAGAACCGCAAAAGCACTCTAAAGACCAAAGAGCGGGAAGTAATTAACCTGGTGGTTTCTCAAGTAAACGAATGCCAGTACTGCTTGGCCGCCCATACCGCTTTGGGCAAAATGAACGGTTTTACTGATGAGCAGATTTTAGAAATCAGAAGTGGAGAAGCTTCGTTTGATGAGAAAATAGATGCTTTAGCTAAATTTGTTCGCGACATCACCATCAACCGCAGCAAGCCCAGTGCCGAAGATCTGGAAAACTTCTTCGCCGCCGGTTACACCAAAGCTAACCTGATTGATGTGATCTTAGTGATCGGGGACAAGATCATCAGCAACTTTATTCACGGGTCAACCCAGGTTCCGGTAGACTTTCCGGCGGCACCAGCCCTGGAAGAAGCAGTCGCTTAACATTTCAATTAGCTGATAGAAATAACTCTTACAGCGAATTTACTAACCATAACCATTTTCCAATTATTCAAAATCAATAAAGATGAAACGAGTAGTATATATTATCGCATTAGTAGCCGGAGGATTATTTAGTCAAAACCTCAAGGCTCAGGAAATAGTGAAGCTAGACCAAACCACGGGGGAGTTTACCCAGCAGGAGCTTACGCTAAAAGCCGGTGAGACCTACGTTTTTGAAGTGACCAATAGCGGAGTAGATCACGAAGTAGGGTTTGTAGTAGCCCCTAAAGGGCAGACCGATCAGGAGCATCACATTCCGGAAGCTTATCTAGCCAAAACCATTAATGATGGCGAAACGGCGGCCTCTCAGGAAGTGACCCTGGAAAAAGGAGAGTACGTATACTTCTGCCCGCTAAACCCAACCCCCCAATACAGCCTGATCGTAGAGTAAGTATCTACTGAAATAAGGTTTACAAAATCGGCCTCTGAGTGCTTAGCATTCGGGGCCGATTTTTTGTGTTTTTTCAAAAAAGCTGCCTTCTTACAGCTTTATCGTCTTTTGAGCCTGGGCGTCTACCACCGCAATGGCTACCATGTTCACAATTTCCCGTACCGTGCTTCCTAGCTGGAGAATGTGTACGGGTTTGTTCATGCCCAGTAGAATGGGGCCAATGGCTTCGGCGCTACCAATTTCCATCAGTAGCTTGTAGGCAATATTACCGGAGGTGAGATCGGGGAAGATGAGTGTATTAGCCCCCTGCTCGGCCAGTCGGCTGAACGGATAGTTTTGCTGCTGCAACTCTACATTTAAAGCCGTGTTGGCCTGAATATCGCCGTCGATAATCAGGTCGGGCCAACGCTCTAAGGCTAATTTTACAGCGCGGGCGGTTTTCTCGGGAACTTCACCCTTACTGGAACCAAAGTTAGAGTACGAAAGCAACGCTACCCGGGGAGTAATTCCGAACGAACGAACTGAGGAAGCAGTCAGGCCAATAATATCAACCAGTTCTTCGGCTGTAGGATTTACGTTTACGGTGGTATCGGCAAAGAAAAAAGGCCCTTTGCGATTAAGCACAATATACATGCCCGCTACCCTTTTCACTTCGTCGCTCATACCGATTACCTGCAGAGCCGGGCGGATTGTTTTGGGATAGTCGCTGGTCAATCCGGAGATAAGCGCATCAGCATCACCACATTCTACCATAGCCGTACCGAAGTAATTACGCGAGCGCATTAAGTTACGTGCTTCCTGTCGGGTAACTCCCTTCCGCTTTCGTTTTTCGTAAAGTTTATCGCCGTAGGCGGTACGGGTTTCTACCTCTTCGAATGGGTTGATAATTTTGCAGGCTGATAGTTCCAGTTGATGCACCTCGATTAGTGCTTCTATCTTCTCCCGATTTCCTAATAAGATCGGAATAGCAATGCGTTCGTCCTGAATAATCTGGGCTGCCTTCAGGATCTTTACGTCTTCGGCTTCCGCAAACACTACTTTCTTCGGAGACTTCTTCGCCTTGGAAATAATCTGCGAGATCAGCTTCTGATCAATACCCAACCGGCGTTGCAATTCAATATCGTACTGCTCCCAATTCAGAATTTTAGTACGGGCTACCCCGGTCTCCATCGCTGCCTTGGCTACGGCAGGCGAGATGGTCGTAATTAACCGGGGGTCCAGCGGTTTGGGGATCAAATATTCCTTACCGAAGATAATTCTTTCGCTGCTATAGGCTTTATTAACAATCTCGGGAGTGGGTTCTTTCGCCAGTTCGGCTAATGCCCGTACCGCCGCCATCTTCATTTCCTCATTAATAGCACTAGCCCGTACATCTAATGCCCCCCGGAAGATGTAAGGAAACCCTAGTACGTTGTTGACCTGGTTCGGATGATCCGATCGGCCGGTAGCCATAATAAGGTCGTCGCGGCTCTGCATTGCAAGGTCGTAACTGATCTCTGGATCGGGGTTAGCCAGGGCAAATACCACCGGTCGGTCAGCCATAGACTGAAGCATTTCCGGAGTTACAATGTTGCCGGCGGAGAGCCCCAGGAACATATCAGCCCCTCGCATAGCTTCCGCTAGCGTTCGCACATTACGATCAGTGGCAAAGTACGCTCGTATCTCATCAAGATCCTCCCGCCCTTGGTAGAGTACTCCATCGATGTCGCTCATGACGATATTTTCGCGGCGAGCACCCAGTTCTTCATACAGTTTTATACAGGCCATTGCGGAAGCTCCAGCTCCGCTCACTACAATCTGAATATCTTCAATTTTTTTCTCTACCAGTTCCAGTGCATTGAGCAAGGCGGCACTGGAGATAATCGCCGTGCCATGCTGGTCGTCGTGCATCACGGGAATATTCATCGTTTCCCGCAGCTGCCGTTCAATCTCAAAGCACTCCGGGGCTTTAATATCTTCCAAATTGATACCTCCGAAGGTCGGCCCAAGCGCCTTTACAATTTGTACAAAAGCATCGGGGTCTTTAGTATCAATTTCTAGATCAAAGACATCAATACCCGCGAATTTTTTAAACAGCACTCCTTTTCCCTCCATCACTGGTTTGGAAGCTTCCGGACCGATGTCTCCTAGCCCCAACACGGCGGTTCCATTAGAGATTACTCCTACTAAGTTTCCCTTGGCGGTATACTTATAAACATCGTCCGGGTTTTTAGCAATCTCCTTGCAGGGCTCAGCCACTCCGGGCGAGTAGGCCAGTGCCAGGTCAATTTGGGAGCTAAGCAGTTTGGTGGGTACAACCTCAATTTTTCCGGGCTGATCCTGAGTGTGGTAGTTCAGCGCATCTTCACGACGGATTTTGATGGTGCGAAATTGCTGCACCTTATGTTCTTCCATGCTGAGTCATGTTGTTTTGGCAAAAGTAGTAAAAACGCTACAGATGCCAACAATAGGAAATTAGCGTTGATATCTGTGGTTCCGAAGCGGTACAAAGATATTACCAATTTAAGCTCAGTAAGAAAGAAATATGAGCGAAATTAGTTTTAGAGCGACCTTGCTGAAACTTTAGGATTATAACTATAGGAATAGAAGCTATTTTACTTCAAAGCCTCAAACAAAATCTCAGCGGGGTGCTGAGCGATGCGGCCGGTGCCGTCTTTGATCTGGTGGCGGCAGCTAGTGCCGGGAGCGGCAATAATCACTTCTTCCGGTTGCTGACGCACGGTAGGGAATAGCACCAACTCTCCAATCTGCATCGACACTTCGTACTTATCCTTTTCGTAACCAAAAGAACCGGCCATTCCGCAGCAGCCCGAAGGAATCATATGTACTTGATAGTTTTCCGGTAGCGTCAGCATCTTTTTGGTAGGCACCAGCGACGAGAGCGCTTTCTGGTGGCAGTGGCCGTGTAGCTTGATCAGTCGCTCTTCGGTAGTAAAATCATCTTTGGTAATGTTACCCTGGTCAATTTCCCGGGCTACGAATTCATCGAAGGTATAAGTATGCTCCGCAATGCGGCGGGCAGTCTCTTTTTCTTCGCCCCGGGTGAGTTCCACGTATTCATCGCGCAGCGTCAAAATCGCCGAAGGCTCAATGCCGATGATGGGGGTTTCTTCGCTCACCAAGTCTTTCAGATGAGCAATATTCTTCCGGGCAATGGTTCTAGCCTGCCGAACGAGGCCTTTAGACAAGAAGGTGCGGCCGCTTTCTTCGTGTTTAGGAATCTCTACTTCATAGCCTAATTTCTCTAGTACCTGAATAGCTTTAATGCCGATTTCGGTATCGTTATAATTGGTAAACTCATCGCAAAAGAAATATACTTTGCCTTTAGTAGCCTCCGAAACGGGTGTCGACATCTCGGGTGAAGTTACGGATAGCCCGCTACTGCTCACCACCGGCTGCCGGGCCGCTAACTGTGCTTCGTACCACTTACGTAGGGTGGTTTTATACAGCAACGGCAGTGAGCGCTTACGGGCAAAGCCGCTAACCTGCTTAATCAGGCTGCTAACGAGTGGCTGAGTCACCGCCCAGTTGTAAAGCCGGGGAGTATGAGCAGCTAGCGCAGTAAGCTGGGTGAAATGCGCCACAATACGGGTCTGGATTGGTACGCCTTTTTTATCGTAATAATGCTGTAAAAACTCGGCTTTCATCTTCCCCACATCCACGTTCGACGGGCACTCGGCTTTGCAGCCTTTGCACGACAGGCACAGGTTCATCACTTCCTTAATCTCGTCGTGGGCAAAACGATTAGGCTGATCAGAGTTCGTTAGAAAATGACGGAGAATGTTCGCCCGGGCCCGGGTTGTATCTTTCTCGCGGCGGGTAGCCATATAGCTGGGGCACATGGTGCCGCCGCTGAGGTGGGTCTTGCGGCAATCGCCCGAACCGTTGCACTGTTCGGTAGCCCGTACAATACCCATGTTCTGGCTAAAGTCCAGCACAGTGTCAATTTCAGGAATGGGGTGACCAGGCATGTAGCGCAACTGCCGGTTCATAGGCGGGGCGTCTACAATTTTACCCGGATTGAAAATAGTATGCGGGTCCCAGGTGTGTTTGATCTCCCGAATCAGTTCGTAGTTTTTATCACCAATCATCTGCTGGATAAACTCAGCTCGTAAGCGTCCGTCGCCATGCTCGCCACTAAGGGAACCCCGGTACTTCTTCACCAGATTGGCAATATCCTGGGCAATAGTACGGAACATCGCGTTACCTTCTTCCGATTTAAGATTCAGGATGGGGCGTAGGTGCAGCTCACCATCGCCCGCGTGAGCGTAGTGCACGCAGGATAGTCCGTATTTTTCCAGCGTCTGATTGAATTCAGCAATGTATTCCGGAAGGTCTTCTACCGCTACGGCGGTGTCTTCAATCACCGGCTGCGCCTTGAAATCGCCCACTACGTTGCCGAGCAGACCTAAGCCCGCCTTGCGAACGTTCCAGGCAATCTTTGTCTCCTCGTTGTACAGTATCGGAAAGTAGTAGCCGTAGCCCTCGGCTCTCATTTCGGCGTACATGGCTTCAATAGCCGCATCTACTTCCTCCCGGGTTTCGCGGGCAAACTCAATCATGAGTACCGCTTTGGGATCGCCCTCAATAAAGTAAGCATTTTTACGATACTCAATATTGGCGCGGGTACGCTCAATGATATGATGATCCATCAGCTCCGAAGCGCCAGCTCCGTGCTTCATGGCAATAATATTGGCACGTAAGCTCTCATCAATGGAATTAAAATGCGGGCAGGCCAGCCCCACTTCCTTGGGTGGCAGCGGTAGGCAGTTTAGCTTGATTTCGGTAATAAAGGCCAGCGAACCTTCCGAGCCGCAGAGCAACTTACATAAATTGAATAAATCAGTTCCGCCGAAGACTTCACTGTTTAGTAGTACATCTACGGCGTAGCCCGTATTACGGCGGCGTTTAATTTCGGGACGGGGAAATTGCCCTCGTATTTCCTCTTGAACTTCCGGGTCGGAAAGTCGGTCCCGTAGTTGGCGATAAATACTGGCTTCCAACTTGCTAACTGCGGTTTCACCGTTGCACTTCTTTTCAAACTCTTCGGGGGTGAGCGGCTTGAATTCGGTAAAACTACCGTCGCTCAGGATAGCGCGTACCTCCAGTACATGTTCACGGGTGGTTCCGTAGATCGGAGAATGCAAGCCGCAGGAGTTGTTCCCCATCATACCACCCACCATAGCACGGTTAGCGGTAGAGGTTTCCGGACCAAAGAACAGTTCGTACTTTTCCAGGTATTTGTTTAGGTCGTCTCGAATGACACCGGGTTGCACCCGTACCCAGTGTTCGTGCAGATCCACTTCCAGAATCTCGGTAAATTTCTGAGAGATATCTACCACAATGCCGTTACCGACTACCTGTCCGGCCAGCGAAGTTCCAGCTGCCCGGGGAATGAGCGAAGTACGGTAACGATTAGCAAAGCGGATAAGGGTAGCAATATCGGCTTCCGTTTCAGGAACGGCTACGGCCAGCGGCATCTCCTGATAAGCCGATGCATCAGTAGCATAAAGCGTACGCATCGCGTGATCGGTATAAAGCTCTCCCTGAAGTTGCTCAGCCAGTTTTTCCAGATTCATAATGGTGCAGATACAGTCCTGTAAATGTACTACAATCTAATGAATGGATAAGTTTTATTAAGAGCGAGGAGCTGGGGACTTGGGGCGTGGAGTTTTGAGTGTATTAATTCAGATAGGCTGCTTTACCGTATTCAGAACTGCCTACTCCCCGTTTTATACTCCCTGCTCCTGGCTCCAAGCCCCCCGCACCCTGCCCACATTCCCCGATTTTGACCATCTTTTCCCCGATTTTGTCGCGATCAGGCCGTAATCAGTTGCGTTAGTAGAAGTAGTTAATAACCATAAATCTGATAAGACGATGAAAACCATATTACATAAAGCGGAAACTCGTGGAAACGCTAATCATGGCTGGTTGCATAGCCGACATACATTTAGTTTTGCCAATTATCATAACCCTGAGCGAGTACACTTCGGAGTGCTTCGGGTACTGAACGATGACGTGGTGCAGGGCGGTATGGGCTTCGGCACCCATCCCCACGATAATATGGAGATCATCTCCATTCCGCTGGAAGGCGCGTTAGAGCACCAAGACAGTATGGGTAGCAAAACGGTGATCCACCAGAACGACGTGCAGATTATGAGTGCCGGCACCGGGGTGTTTCACTCCGAGTACAACCACCATGCCGATAAGCCCGTGAATTTTTTACAGATTTGGGTGTTCCCGAAAGAGAAGAATATTAAACCTCGCTACGATCAGATTACCTTCAATCTCGAAGAAAGAGTAAACCGATGGCAGCGGGTAGTTTCACCTACCGAAGAGGGTGCCGTTTGGATTAACCAGGACGCTTATTTCTCATTGGGTCGCCTAACCGAAGGCACTACCTTGGATTACGAAGTGGCTCAACCCGGTAACGGAGTGTATGTGTTTGTGCTGAAAGGGGATGTTACCGTAGGTGACCAAGCTCTACATCAACGCGACGGTTTGGGAGTATGGAGTACCGACAAAATCACCTTCCAAGCCGACAGCGATGCTGAAGTGTTACTCATGGATATTCCGATGTCAGTTGACTAAATTGTAGCTTACGATAACTCTCTAGCGCGTTCAAAAGCGCGCTAGTTTCCTTTGACCCCAACATTAAAACTAGAAGGTAATATTTCTCGTTACTAAAAGTAATATTACCTTTTATCAAATCATGTTGGAACTAGAAGCAAGACACAAAAAAATCCTTAAGGATATTCCTAGGCGGATCAATGACATTGATGTACTTCTGTATTTACAGAAGCGAGAGGTAAACTGGGAATACGTTCAAACCCTGAAAGAGAGCACCCAAATTAAAGACGAACTGCTTTCGTACTGGTTGAATATGAACGTGAAGACCTTTCGGTCTTACAAAAAACATGATCAAGAGATTAATGCGAGCACAAAGGAACACATTCTGTTGCTGTTGTCTCTAATGCAGCACGGAAAATCGGTTTTTGGGACAATTGCCAGGTTTCAGGAGTGGCTGGAGAAGGGCAACTTTTTCTTCAATAACCAACCACCTAAAGAATATTTAAAAACGATTACCGGTATACGCTTTGTAGACGATAGACTGACCGCGATGGAATACGGTGACAACGTATAATTGATGGAAGTAAGTAGTCAATCAAATTTAAGGATAAGTTCTTCAGTAATTGGTTGATCATCAA
>CAZKCO010000043.1:0-47902 GCA_964551335.1 uncultured Roseivirgaceae bacterium | reverse complement strand
GGGCACTAAATATGAAAAAAACTATACCCTAGCACTTGCTTAATCCATAGAAATCAGAGTCCTGCCCTTTATTGCAAAGAAATTGAGGCATCTAATATCTTCTTTTTGAAGTAGTAATTCGGTAGACTCTATCATATATTCCGAAATTTTAATAGCAGCGATAAAAATACTATTTTTCCGATATACATCGGTGCCTGCTTCATGAACTACCCACAAGCCCATCACTACGCAATTACTCGATTGCGAAATGAACTACCCCCTGAAACATACTACCATAGCGTGGATCATACGCTGGATGTATGCCGGGCAGCGACCGAAATTGCCAATGCAGAAAATGTTCGGGAACCCGAAGTGACTATTCTAAAAACCGCGGCTGTATTTCACGATATAGGATTTGTAGAACAGTACCAGCATCACGAAGAAGCTGGATGCCGGATCGTTCGGGAAGTACTACCTCAGTTTGGTTATTTGCCAGAAGAAATAGCAAGGGTAGAAGACATTATTATGGCCACCCGTATTCCGCAAAATCCGGAAGGCTTGCTGAGGCAGATTATTTGCGATGCTGATCTGGATTATTTGGGGCGAGATGATTTTTTTGAAATCTCCGACCGGTTGCGTCAGGAGTGGGAAGCCAATGGAGTGAAATATTCTGCTGACGAATGGATAGAATCCCAGATAGCTTTTCTGGAGCAGCATCAGTATTTTACGGCTACATCGCAAAGGAAACGCGCCCCAACGAAGCAAAGGCATCTGGATGCTTTGAAAGCATTACAGTAGTTCCTATCTAAGAAGCTAGCAGTATTAATATCTTATTCTGAATTCTGAAAAATATATTATAGCCGATTTCGCTTTGCTTTGGTACTACTTGTTAAAATTAATATATTGATTAGGCTTTCATAGTGCTCTACGTAGGTGCCCTAATCCGTTTTCAAATCATAACTACTGTTCACGATATTCCCCTCTGAAATGCCAGCACAACTAACCGATGAGAAAGTATTGGTCAATAGAATTAAGACCAAACGGCAGGAATTGGCGGCTTATCTTGCTAAGACTGAACCCCGAAATTCCCGGTTGATTAACTCCTCAATAATTGCCGGAGCTATTGCTGCTGCCCTTACTGCCGGGCCGGGCGTAGGAGGTGAAGGGTTTATTAATACAGCCAAAAGTATGGTGTCTTTTGGAATTCCGGTATGGCAGGCCCTTTGTTTGGCGGCGTCTATTCTTTCAGTGGTAGCCGTAATCGCTAACGGTATGCTGAAATCCCACAGCCTGACGACTAAGATTACTAAAACCCGGGCCTGTGATGCGAAACTGGAAGGGCTGGAGACAATGCTGGAACTGAATCAGGTTGATCTAAAACAAGCTACGCAGCTTTACACCCAGTACCTTACCGAAATATCGCATATTTGAGCGTTAGTGGGAATAGATGTCAAAAGTTGCTGATACTGTTCAATTTCTTGCGCAGTATTCTTGGTAACGGCCTAATATATAATCCCAGCCCCACTCACTATCCATCGCTTTTTGGTAGTCTTCTGCTCCCTCGCCGTGGTTCTCAAAATTCCGGTGTTCAAATTTTATCGTGGTTGATTCACCGTTTTTGTCAAACACCATAGTTATATCACTGGCCTGATCAGGGTCAGGAATAGGCTCTCGCTTCGGACTTATTTGCCACTTCAGGTTAATTTTTTTGCCATGGATCAGTTCGGTTACCCGTCCCCAGTCGCAACGAAAACCATAAGGACCAATCTCGGTACATAGTCCGTCCTTTTTCGGTTCTATCCGAATTTCTTGAAGTTCATCTTGGGACCAGGTGTATTCTTTGGGCCACCAGTTATTGATTTCATTGATAAACTTTTGAAATGCCTGCTCAGGGGAAATACTAACCTCTACTATTCTGTTAATATTACTCATGACTATTTCTTTGGTGAACGCTGGTGGTTTTCTGTTTTCACGTTACAATACAAAAAGCCGCAACCAGTAACAACTAGATGCGGCTTTAGGAATTATGCGGTAACGCTTAGATTACTTTGGTTTTCCCGGGAGTAGGTACTGGATATGTTCCGTCTGCGTTAGGCACAACCGGTGGCTGCGCATCAAAGGCAAATACTTCGGGCATCAGGCTAACGTCTGAGTTTAGCGCCTCATCCCAGGTGACTACCTTACCGGAGTAAGTAGCCATCCGGCCTAGAATGGCCGTCATGGTACTTTTGGCTCCGTTCTCGGCGTCGGTCAATAACTCACCACCGTTAGCAATGGTAGCGAACAGCCGGTCGTGTTCAACCTGGTAAGGGTTAGGATCGTTTTTGCCTCTATGGCTCCAGATAGAGTTTCCTTTCAGATCGGTTATCTCGGTTTTGCCGTCGGTGGTAGCGCGGCCTTTGGTTCCGACAAATGACTCAGCTACTTTATTCATACAGCCCTCAATGTGGCGGCACTGGCTGTTAATCATAGTACCGTCATCGTAGTGGAATTCTACGTAGTGATGATCAAAGATTTCTCCGTGGTCGGGACCGGTGCGTACCTCGCGACCACCCATACCCTGCGCCATTACGGGGTAGGATTGTTTCGCCCAGTTAGCCACGTCAATGTTGTGGATATGCTGCTCCAGAATATGATCACCGCAGAGCCAGTTAAAGTAGTACCAGTTGCGCATCTGATATTCCATCTCGGTTTGCCCTTCTTCGCGGGGACGGACCCATACTCCGCTGCTGTTCCAGTACACTTGTCCGCCCACAATATCACCAATCTCACCGTTATGAATTCGCTCCATCAGTGCCAGGTAACTAGGCTGATAGTGGCGTTGCAATCCGACGACCACGTTTAGATTCTTTTCTTTTGCTTTCTTAGCTACTTCCAGTACCTTCCGTACCCCAGGAGCATCGGTCGCTACCGGTTTTTCCATAAACACGTGCTTTCCGGCATTCACGGCTTCCTCGAAGTGAATAGGGCGGAAACCGGGAGGGGTAGTCAGAATTACTACGTCGGCTAAAGCAATAGCGTCTTTGTATCCATCGAAGCCCACAAATTTGTGCTCTTCAGGTACATCAATCCGTCCTGAATCACCGTGTTTCTCCGTCAGGTTATCGTAGCACTTATCGAGGCGGTCGCGGAAGGCGTCGCACATGGCGACCAGCTTTACATCCTGATCTACGCTCATAGCCTGGCTGGCGGCTCCAGTACCCCGGCCACCACAGCCGATTACCGCTACTTTGATGGTTTCGTTACCGCGCACGTAGGCGCTGGCCTCTACCGGGAGTTGGCTAATTAGCAGCCCGCCCGCAGTAGCCGCCGCGGAGTTCTTTACAAATTTACGTCGGTTCATCGCTAGATTCTTGTTCATATTGTTAGAATGTTAAATTGTAATTGTGTTTTAGTGTTCTGGTGTTCATGCTACTGGCCGTCAATCATTGGTTATCTATTCTTCTTCCTTCTTCCTTCAGCCCTTCACTCTACACCTTTCACCCTTTTTACAGGTCTTCAATAAAATTGATCCAGTACTTCTCCTGCATCTCGGCCGAAGGTGCTTCTTTAGGCCTTATTACCCGGATACCTACCCAGCGGGCGTTAGTATGCCACCAGCGGCTTTTGGGTATCTGCGGATCATGTATTTTCCAATTAGGATTAGAACCCAGGCGAGCGGCCGATCGCAGCATCTCCGGATCATCATCATACGTACCTCCCCGAGCTACGCGCGGATACAGTTCAGTAGGCGCATTCCAGGGATTAATAGATGTAGCTTGATCCAGGCTGCCGTAGTAAGCCGGATTGTATTGATCTAATGTCCATTCAGCTACATTACCGTGCATATCGTGTAGCCCCCAGGGATTGGGTTTTTTTGTGCCAATTTTTTCGTAGCCTCCGTCGGTATTGCCGTAGTGCCAGGCGTATTCATCTAGCTGAGAGACGTCATCACCAAAAGAATAAGCAGTGGTGGTGCCCGCTCGGCAGGCGTACTCCCATTCGGCTTCGGTAGGCAAGCGGTAGTAGTGGCCGGTTTTGGCACTGAGCCACTTACAAAACTGACTCGCCGCGTACTGCGTCATGCAGATAGCCGGATAGCCGTACTTACCCATATTAAAGCTCATGTCCAGGTAGGGAGGAGTAGGGCGAGAGACCGCATCTACGCTAGGAATATTAGCATTAGCAACCCCCCCGTTATCTTCCGCCTGCCGCTTTTCCAGTTCCTGAAAAACAAATACTTCGTAGATATCCCAGGGCATCTCGTAGGTCGACATCCAGAACGGATCTACGGTTACTTCTACCTGCGGACCTTCATCATCCTGACGGTGCTCTTCTGATTCGGGGCTGCCCATCATAAAGCTTCCCCCGGGAATGGGCAACATTTGCAATTCAAATTCGGTACCGGGTACGGTGGTAGCGTAAGCCTCAAAGGGTTCCTCTTCGGCCTGCTTCGAGGTATAGCTTTGCGTTGCCAGCAGCAGTACGCAACCGGCGGTAAGAATTTGATTAAACCGATTTAATTGAAAGGAAAACTTAGGTCGGAATATGTTTTTAAGTAGATTGTGACTGTACATTCGTTGGTGAAAAATTCAAAAAGTAGGTATGGCTAACAGTATCGTTTTACTATCATCCACTAATTTATGAATTTTCCTTGATTCTCAGGAAAAGAATTCAATGTTTTTGGTAACTAGCGCAGCTCAATACGGGTGGTTTGAGCAGATTCGCCTACCGATATACTGGCTTCTTCAAAAGAAGGAGGTCCCATAGTGCCCCGGGCGTTGTTGGAGAAGCCGTAGTCTTCCTTAGGGATTCCGACGAGGTTTTTATCTAGTTTCCCGTTTTCGTTTTCATCGTGGTAAACAGCAATTGCGTATTTCCCTTTAGGCAAAGAAAAGGTGTGCTCTACGGTCTGCTTTCCGTCTATCTTAACTTCTTTTGCCTGGAAAGGTGTTTTGGTAAACTCTTTCGCCGAATTAAAAATTGCTATACGTACTTGACCTTCCGAAGACCGTAATCCGGTTACCTGCACAGTCAGATCCTGATTCACGTTTTCTGAAGCAAAAATTTGCATCAACAGAATCGGAAACACCAAAAGAAATGTAAGCATAAGATTGAAAAGTTTTGAGTTTACTGTTTCTGCATCTTAAACTCAAAATTCTCGATCTTGTTAGCTACAAAACTACTTACTCAACTCTACTGTTTTCCCAGTCTTGAATGATTCATCCGCTGCCAGAACTACCCGTAGACTATTAATAGCATCCTGATGGTGCTGGGATAAATCCATATCTTCGCTAATCGCCCGGTAGAACAATTCCTGCTCTCGGTCGCAGAGGCCCTGGTGGTCGGGTTCATCGGCGGTACTGATGATTTCGTCTTTCTTGGTAAACTCACCGTTTTGGCCGCGGTCGGCGTAGTGCAGTTTTAGGGCATTGGTTTTAGAGTGGGCATCTACATCGTCGGAAGCACTCTGCGATTCCATAATACTAACGCAACCCTTTGGCCCGATTACGTCCTTCACAAAAAAGGCCGTTTCGCTCATCATGGGGCCCCAGCCGGCTTCGTACCAGCCTACCGAGCCATCATCAAAAGTAACCTGTAAATGGCCGTAGTTGTACATATCGGAAGCCACTTCGTCGGTAAGCCGCGCCCCAATGCCGCTCACCCGGATAGGATTGGCTTTGGTCATCAGACACATCACATCTACGTAGTGCACCCCGCAGTCGACAATGGGCGACATGGATTTCATCAGGTTTTTGTGAGTTTCCCAGGTTCTGCCGCTGCTCTGCTGGTTAAGGTTCATCCGCATTACCAGCGGCTTTCCTAACGTTTGCGAAATCTCAATGAACTTCTTCCAGGCGGGGTGTACTCGCACAATGTAGCCAATTAGCAGTTTTTTGCCGCTTTCGTTGGCAATTTTTACGATCTCCTCGCACTCTTCTACGGTATTGGCTAGGGGCTTTTCCACAAACACGTGGGCCCCGGCTTTCAGACTGGCAATCACGTACTCAGCGTGGGTATCGGGGTAGGTATTGACCGAAACGGCATCGGGCTGGGTTTCTTTCAATGCTTCGTAGAAATCACTGAACAGCGGCATGCCACCGCCCAGTTCGTCGGATAGTTTTTGCCGGCTTTCTTCGCCCCGGCTGACGAGGCCGGCTATTTCAAATTCGTCCATTTTATGATAAGCGCGGGCGTGCGATGCTCCCATGTTACCGCAGCCCACCACCAGTACTCGGATAGGTTGTGCCATAATGATATAGTATTTAGATAGATTGCGATTATACAGTTTTTATAGGCGAACTACAAAGTTCGGTGTTATGGTGTTTATGTGTACTGGTGTTCAGGTTAGTTAAGTAACTTTGAACACCGGGCATCAGGCGCTTGTACATCATTTCACGAACACTTGAACACACATGGATAAAAGATTTTTGCTAAAACGACGAGCCATTGAATTTGTCCTGATTGCGGTAGGTATTACCTCAGCCAGTGTAGGGCTGAAGGGTTTTCTGCTACCCAATCATTTTTTAGACGGTGGGGTAACCGGGGTATCGCTGCTGGTAAACCACGTCAGCGGGTGGAATATTGCCTGGCTGATTGTGGTGATCAATGCGCCGTTTATCTGGTTGGGGTACCGGCAAATTTCTAGTGTACTGGCAGTTAAGTCAATCATATCAATTTTGGTGTTTGCCGTGGCTCTCTATCTGATTGAAGTGCCGCTGATGACCGAAGACAAGCTACTTATTGCAATCTTCGGTGGTATCTTTCTCGGAGCAGGTATTGGTTTTACGGTACGGGGCGGAGCGGTGATTGACGGCACTGAGATTCTGGCAATCTATTTAGGCAAAAAGTTTCGCACCACTATTGGCTCTATCATTCTGATTTTCAACATTATCCTGTTCCTTATTGCCGCCTGGGTGATTGACGTAGAAGTGGCTCTCTACTCCATTCTGACCTACCTGGTAGCCTCCCGCACCACTGACTACATTATTCACGGGATTGAAGAGTATATCGGGATTACTATTATCTCGGCCAAGAGCGAAGAGATTCGGGAGGCCATTACCGAGAACATGGGCTACGGCCTGACGATTTACCAGGGCAAGCGAGGCTACAAGAAGATGCCCCACCTCACCGCCGAGATTGATATCATCCACACGATCGTTACCCGTCTGGATTTACGCCGTATTCATACCCTGGTAGAAGGCATTGATCCTCAAGCTTTTATGGTAGAATATAATGTAAATGATACCAAAGGCGGAGTGATTAAAAAGAAGCTGGAGTAATCGCTTGGTAGGCAGTGAAGCCGATTGAACATTTTCAGCCCTAATCGATTAGATTCCAGAGTACCAAACGAAATTTAGAGAAGGCTTAAGTTCGCCAATTGTTATTATTTGCAACAAATACTAACTGTTTTGAGCGAATACGTTAGCCAAAGAAGTATTTCTCGGTAATTCTGACCGAATAAGTTAGTATTCTTAGCTTATATGGATGGTTCACTGCATATATATTATTCTTTTGGCAAAAAGGTTAGCGCTAAGCCGGAATAAGTTATTATTGAGCAAAAAAACTAACTGTTTTGACGGAGGAATGTAGGGTTTGGGTAATAAAAATGATTGCTACGCGGAGGAAAGTAATATCTGAGCGAAAAAAATAACTTCCCCGCGGGGGTGTGTAATATTTTTCACTTTAGAATCATTGTCCTCCCGGAGGAATGTACTGTCCGAGTACCATTTTGTTAGCGAGCCCGCCTTACGAGCCCTATGAGTGCCATTTTTTCGACCTACAATAATATGCGGTCTTTCTTTGGTTTTTTTAGCCAAACAGAAAGAAAGGAAAATGATCATTTTTAGCAGTTACGAATATCGCTATCTTTTTTTCTTAACAGTCTTAAATAAGTTTATGAAGAATACGGTAGAGTAGGGGGGGTGACTGACCTTTACCCTTTGCTTAGAGGATCTTGGGGAAAAGTCGTTTAGATAGACGATACAGTAGCAAATGGAAGAAATAAATTGAATTCATTTACAAACGAAAGCAAACGTTTTTAAACATTTAATAGAATGAAAACGAATATGGGTACGATGATAAATAAAAGTAAAATAAAGCTGGATTATGTAGTATGTTTACTGGAAAAACAGCCAAAACCCAGGTAGGTATATGACGAATAAACGCACCGGTGCGTTTACACAGTTGTTGTGCATCATGCGAATGAAATAAAATGGATAAAAAATTATTAAATTAGAGGCATGAGAACAGCTGATTTATATACAAAAATTATTAATGGTTATTTAGGGCTTTTGAAGAATTTAAGCCCAGCTAGTAAACTTGATTTGATTTCCAAATTGACGCAATCGGTAAAGTCTGATATAAGATCACAGAATAACAATTTAAAAAAAGCTTTTGGGGCCTGGGATCAAGAGGAAAGTGCAGATGAATTGGTAGATACTATTAGAAGCAGCAGGTTGTTCAATAGGAAAATAGAAAACTTGTGATGCAATATTTAATAGATACAAACATCTGTATCTACTACATGAAGGGACTGTTCGATCTGAATAAGAAATTTGAGAAAGTAGGATATGAAAATTGCTTTATCTCAGAGATCACGATTGCTGAATTAAAATTTGGTGTAGAAAATAGCCAGAAGCCAGAGAAGAATAAAAAAGCATTAAATAATTTTCTATCAGGAATTCAAATAATTCCCATTTTTGAAGCATTAGATACCTACGCAAAAGAAAAAGCCAGATTGAGAAAAGCGGGAAAACCTATAGATGATTTCGATTTGCTCGTTGGATCAACTGCTGTCAGCCATGATATGATCATGGTTACAAACAACTTGAATCATTTTGAAAGGATTGAAGGAATAATCATAGAAGATTGGGTAAAATGAAAAGAGCACGGGGTGCCCCGCACGAATGCCCAACAAAAGCTAAACGCAAGCGGGCGAAAGCTGCTGACACGAAGTATAGAAGCAAACAACAACTATAGTTTTGATAGAAAGCTAAGCTGCCCTAAAGCCCACCTGCTTTTAGCCAAACCGTTAGCGGTCAGCAACAAAAACTAACTGTAATAAAACATCATTTGAAGCGTCTCATAAAGAAAGTGAATATGCAAAAAACTTATACCTTACTTCTAATCTTTCTTTTACTCGCTTGGAACACCGCTCAATCCCAAATTACTGATACACTAATTAATGTTGGAAATCATAGTTTACATTTAAAAATAATTCATGGAGGTGGAACACCTATCCTTTTCGAGTCTGGGAACGGTGATGATGGAAAAGTTTGGGAAAGTATATTGCAACCAATTCACAATAAAACTGGTGCAACTTTAATTACTTACGATAGGGCTGGACTGGGCCAAAGCGAAATAGACACAACCAAAATTTCCTTTAGACAAGAAGTTAAGGATTTAAACCAAGCACTGAAGAAACTAGGTTTCAAGGACAACTATTTTTTAGTAGCGCACTCATTTGGAGGAATGTATGCCTCTGAGTTTGCAAAAGGAAAAGACATTAAAGGTGCTGTCTTTATTGACGTGGTACTACCTTGTAATTTTGATAAGGAATACACGAATAGAGTAAGAAGTTCAATATCGGATGAAAACTGGTCAATGTTGAAGAAACATAAGACTGGGCTTTATTATGTTTTAAAAAACTTGCCTGAAATTGCAGAGTATATGTCTCAAAGATATATTCCAAATTCGATACCTTTGACACTAATTGTTGCTGAACACTATAAACCTACCATACAAATTGGAGAGACAGAACAGGATATGCAGGATTGGAAAACTTGCCTCAAAGATTTTGGGAATCTCCCAAATCATTCCTACGTAGTTACAGAACAAACTGACCATAAGGTTTGGGTAAAAGACCCAAATACTGTTATTGACGAAATTATAAAATTATACTCAAAAGTTGCTGATTAAGATATAATGCCGAACCGCTACCAACGCATATAGCTTATGGCTGGTGAACGGCTACCAGCAAGGTTCTCGCTTTGCAACAAAGTTCACTCGGGGGGACAGGACGGTGCTCTGAAACCGCCACAAGCTATATGCAAACCGTTTCATCTTCACCAAGTGCAATTAAAAAACGTGGGAGAGCTTCAGAAAGCTAGCTCTCCCACAATTTGCTATTGAGTTTGAGTAGAAGTCGTCAACTCTTCCGCTTGCATGCCGGTGTAGCTGACAATAGCAATATGTTGGCTATCGGGCGACCAGGAAGGAACGTTCAGGGTGCCTTGTCCACCGTAGAGATAAGCAATGGCTCGGGGAACTCCGCCGGAAGCCGGCATCAGTCGTACCATCACCCGTTCGTAGTAGGGGTGCGCATCCGAAGGCACGTTGGCATTGTAGGAAAGAAACGCAATCCATTTTCCGTCGGGCGAAATATGCGGGAACCAGTCGTTGTACTCATCGTAGGTGAGTTGCTCCTTATCGGAACCATCGGTCTTCATCCGCCATAGTTGCATGGTGCCCGACTGATTGCTGTTGTAGTAAATATACTTTCCGTCCGGAGATCCTTCGGGGCCGTCGCAATAACCATTTTCGTCGGAGGTAAGTTGTACCTCATTTCCTCCCTTCAGTGGGGTTTTGTAGATATAGTAAAAATCTTCGTCTCGCTGGGCTACGTAGTACACTTCTTTGCCGTTAGCTGACCAACCGTGCCAGTAGGAGGGAGATTGTTCGGTAATTTGCTGGGGAGCGCCGCTGCCATCCAGCGGAGTAACGTATACCCGGGGAGAGATGCCCGTCTCGCTGCTGGTGAAAGCCAGGGTTTTCCCGTCGGGAGAAATACCGTGGTCATTATGGTTACCGTCCAGTTCGCCAGTAGGAAATTGGGAGGGCTCACCGCCTGACAAAGGAATTGTAAAGAGCGAACCGTCTATGTTGAATAATAGTTTGTCATCATTGGGCATCCAGTTAGGGAACATCAACCGTTGCGGAGATTCATGGATAATTTTCCGCTGGCCGGTCGTTACGTTGAGTGTTTCCAGTCGGGAACCAACGGTTTGGTCATTGTCAGCATCTAAGGTGCTTTCAATAGGCTTGTCAACACGGACGTTGCTTACCTTTATTTCTTCGGCTACGCTTTCGTTAAGCGAACTCACAAATAATCCGGCATATACGTTATTGGGCATATCTTCTATTTCGCGGGAGCCGATTACTTGGAGGGGCTCGCCCGGATGGGCCGCTCGCATGATAAAGCTAGAACCGCTTCGTTCTAGCTGAAGGATTGAATAATTGTCTTTAGGTGCGGAGATTTCATCCTGAGGATCGCGCATAAAGGCTCCCGGCAAGGCCCGCCACTGTAAGGAGGTGGTTCCGTCACCTTGCACCAGGGCGCTGATATGAGAAGTATTATCTTCCAACGATTGACGCACCATCCAACCCATCATTCGGCGGGGGTTTTCGTCGTCTTTAGTAAACTCAAAGTTGCCAGTAAGGATAAAGTCCCCGGAAAGTTTTTTGTGAAGGTACTGAAATTCGTCCCGGTCAAACCAGATGTTATAACCGGCGCCTTTTATGGTATAGGTTTGCGCTGCTTCATCGTACGCAACCGAGCCTGCGGTTTGAGGATTACCGATATCGGTATTATCGTCAAAAATGCCAATAGAACCGGTTTGGGCAAAGACCCCTTGAGCAAAAGCGCAATAAAAGGAAAAAATAAAGAGAATGTTGAATACTGGTTTCATAGTGTTGTATCAGTTGGTGTAGAATTGGGTTTCAAAAATCTGAGCGATTTACTTTGGGGAGCAAATTGCCCGGCTAAAGCATTTGATAAGCACCATTTAACAGTGAGGCTTATCGGTTTTTTATTAGCAGTAATCTACCCAAAAAGAGCAGATTCAGAAAATACAATCACCAGTAACTTAACAATAGAAATAGTATCAACCTTACTTGCAGTAGCACCCAACAATAGGCCCTCAGGCTACTGCTAGCAACCATCGCTATTTTTCCTAATGTAAGCAATTAGATAATGGAAGGCAACTATTTATCAGTACAGTTTCTAAGAATTGTACAATCAAATGGGAACCGCTTTAGTCAGCGGATGGGGGGAGCAACGACTGATATAAACGGTAGTTTTCTTCGTCGTAGCACACAAAGCGAACCTCTTCCACCGATTCGCCGCTGAACTGCTGAACTTCGTCTACTGCAATCTTCGCGGCCCGCTCTTTAGGAAAGCCGTATATTCCCGTGCTGATGTTTGGGAAGGCAATCGTTTTGATTCCCTGTTCCTCGGCTAATTCCAGTGAGTTGCGGTAGCAGTTGCGCAGTAACTGCTCTTCATTATTCGTGCCTCCCTGCCAAACCGGCCCTACCGTATGGATTACGTATTCGGCGGGGAGTTTTCCGGCCGTGGTAATTACCGCTTCACCCGTAGGGCAGCCACCCTGCCGAGCCCGAATCTTTTTACATTCTTCCAGAATGGCCGGACCCCCTTTCCGGTGAATGGCTCCATCCACGCCGCCGCCCCCCAGCAACGAAGAGTTGGCGGCATTCACTACCGCATCTACTACGGTTTCGGTAATATCACCCTGATATAATGTTAGCTTCATAGTACACGGTTTTTACTAATAATTTACACATTTAAGCGCGTACTAAAAAACAACCACCGCCCGAAAAGAGCCCGGACCCACTCCAATATGGCTAAGCCGTACGCTTTTATCCACTGTTTGAGGCTTGTTTCTTATTTTGTGTAAATGAGGTATCAGATATCCGACTGCCGCTCCTACCGCGTAGCCGGTAATCACATCGGTAGGAAAATGCCGACCGGCCTGGTAGCGGAAGTAGCCAGTAGCGGCCGGCCATAAAATCGCACCGGTCCAGGCAATAGTCTTCACGGTGCGGTTATCGGAATTATCGGCAATCACTTTGGCCGTAAAGAAGGAAAAGGTAGCCGCGTAGGAGGTATGTCCGGAAAAATACGAATGATTATTTCCCTGCTCGGCACGAATTTCCTCCGGTACCTCCGGGTTGTAAGTAAAGGGTCGGGGCCGACTGACCGTGGCTTTAACAATACCGGTAAAGGTTTCGGTAAACATTAATGCTTCGCCCAGCATGATACCGATCGTAAGTGGGTCATCCCGAATCTCCGGTAATGCTAGCGTAAGCAAGGGGAAAGTGTAGGAAGCGTACAGAAATGCATCGCTGGCGGTTTTAAAGGCGGGAGAGTAATTATCTAAGGCCGATTGATCAAGATCGGGAACGTCGGAGAGGCCTAGCTCCGCTATTTCCTCCAAAGTAAGGGGAGCATTATTGCTTTTTAGTATCAGGCTGGTGGTGGTTCCGATCGCCCCGGCGGTTATCAGCGGAACATCCAGATTGGCTTTTAGCTGATAGGCATGTTGAGCGGATAATGAATGAAAGCTGAATAAAGAAAAAAATGTAGCCAATAATAACCCAGCTAGCGGCGGTAGTTTTGACTTCATAAAAATAGAAGGTTAAATAAGAATCCAACTGGCTGTTCGCTGGATTGTTACTATGTGGGTAGTCAAATGAATACCCTAACTTCACTGAAGAAATAAGCAAATCAGAGATAGAGAAGGTATTATTTGGCTAACCGTTTCATTTTTATCCGATAATCTCTCATTTTATGATCCGAATCACATCCGTGCCTATTCAACTTCAGCATGCATCTATCCAAAACTTCTCATACTACCCTCTACGGTTTTTTGCTTGCCCTACTGTTTCCACTAACCGCTTTTGCTTTCAACGATGAGATTGAAATTCTCCGGCAGCGCTTAGTGGAAGATGCTCTGGTAGAAAAAGGCTTTCTGGACCGTACGCAGCGCTACCACGATTCGGATTTTGATCAGACCGCAGCCTATCTGGAAAATCTGGGGGCGGATGGTAGCTGGGCCGATGTAGATTACCAGGATCGGGACAATAGCTGGGACCCGCTCCGGGCGCTGAACCGTATTTTAATCATGAGCTACGCTTATCGTAATCCCGAGAGCAGCTTGCATCAAGACCCATCGCTACTTACCGGAATTAATCAGGCGTTAGACTACTGGTATACCGTAAAGCCGGAATGTAAAAACTGGTACAAGAACCGAATTGCTAAGCAGTTTTATTTTAATGTGATTGCCCTACTGATGCAGGGGCACGCTCAGAAAGACTTGGTCAACAATATGATCTCCGACCTGACTGCTGCACCCGCCATGACCGGCTCTAACCGTACGCTGTTAGCAATTTCGGTACTGTATCGGGGTGTGCTGGAAAGAAACCCGGAGCGGATTGCCGACGGCGTAGCCGGAGTGATGCAGCAGGTGCAGATCACTACCGAAGAAGGAGTGCAGCCCGACTATAGTTTTCATCAGCACGGAGCTTTTTTGTACAACGGTGGCTACGGCAGCAACTTTTTGCGGGAAACTATCTGGCTGGCGTCCATCGTAGAAGGTACTCAGTTTGCTTTTACCGACCATCACTTGCAAATATTGAGAAACTATTATCTACAAGGTACTCGCTGGATGGTGTACCGTAAGGTGTTAGACTACAACGTGCGAGGACGGCGGGTAGGTCGAGCTGGTGGTTTTGTTCCGGGCGCTCAGAAGATTGTTCCGCAGTTAGTGAATTTTCAGCAAGCCGACCCGGCCCATGCCGAGCAGTACCAAACGTCGCTAAACCGTATTCTGGATGCTCAGCCTCAGGCCGTTCAGGGTAACCGCCACTTCTGGCGATCCGACTATACGGTTCATTATCAGGAAGATTACTTTACGTCGCTCAAGATGTGCTCGGAGCGTACCGTGGGCATGGAGATGGATGTGAATACCGAAAATCTCTACGGCTACTACCTTCCGTTCGGGCTTACCTATATTTACCGTCGGGGCGACGAGTACCTCAACATCTTCCCGGTCTGGGACTGGGCCCGGCTGCCGGGAGTAACCAGCCCGCACTATGCTTTTAGCAGCAAGGGGCGTTCGTCGCAGTCTACTTCCTTTGTGGGGGGCGTAAGCGATGGCACCTACGGGGTGAGTAGCATGGAGTTGGATGTGAAGCAGACCCGCGCTCGCAAATCATGGTTTTGGTTTGGTAATGAGTGGGTAGCCCTGGGAGCCGGCATTCAGTCAGATAACGAACACCCGATTGTGACCGGCATCAATCAAACCTTGCTGAAGGGTAGGGTAGTGGTAGACGGAGAAAGTCATGCGCCGGGTGAAAGCACGCTGGAGAATCCGGGTTGGGTGTGGCATGATAGTGTGGCCTACCTCTTTCCCAAACCCGATCAGGTGCAGTTGAAAGCCGAAGAACAGCAGGGAAACCTACAAAAGATTTTTGGACTGGGTGCTGATACGGTCTATCGCTCGGAGGTATTTTCCCTCTGGTTTGAACACGGCAAACAACCAGAAAATGATTCTTACCTATACGCTGTAGTACCGGGGTGTAGTGCGGAAGATATGGCTGCTTACGCCAAAAAACCACCTTTTGTAGTACTTTCCAACACCACCGACGTGCAGGCGGTGAGCCATCAGGAATTGGAGGTGGTTGGTATCGCTTTTCACCAGAGAGGTAATTTTGCGCTGAACGAAGAGGTGAGCGTTGACGTAAATCGCCCCTGTTTACTGCTCGTCAATCAGGCTCAGAGAACCATTACGGTGAGCGACCCGACCGCTAAGGGGAAGAAATTAAAGATTGAGGTGAAGCACCGTTCGGGTGAGAAAGAAACCAGCTTAGTGGAGCTACCCCGGGCTGAACTGGCCGGTAGCAGTGTGGTTATAGAAGACAAGTTTGATTTACTGGGTAAAAGCGTTAACTGATGGTGAAGGTCAAACAAACCAAAATACTGTTTTTGGTGCCGCCGCAGGTACACCTGCTCGACCTGAGCGGAGCAGCCCACATTTTTTACGAAGCCATTGCTATGGGGGCGCCCTTCACCTCTCATTTTTTCACTCTTGGTTCTTCCCAACAACTCAGTAGCAGCGGTTTGCAGTTTGCCCAACTAGAGCATTATGCCGATTTTCATCTTTCTAAAGGCGATTTGGTGTTTATTCCGGGGTTGGAATCCGAAGTGCTGCTAGACCCCGCTTTTCTGAAGGGTTTAACACCTTTTTCAGCATGGCTGAGGAAACAGCATGACCAAGGTGCCTGGGTTAGCTCAGTGTGTACCGGGGCTTACATCTTAGCCGAATCAGGACTGCTTGACTACCGGGAGTGTACTACTCACTGGAAGTTTGCCGAACGCTTTCAGCAGCGCTATCCTCGGGTACAGTTGCAGAAAAATCGATTATTCGTCGACGCCGAAACGGTATTTTCCAGCGCCGGAGTAGCTTCGGGTATTGATCTGGCGCTGTACTTACTCGAGAAGAAAATGGGGTCGCCCTTTGTTGCCCGAATCGCCCGTGAGGTAGTGATCTATCTGCGTCGGTCGGAATCAGACCCGCAATTGAGTGTTTTTTTGCAGTACCGCAACCATCTGGACGATACCGTGCATCGGGTGCAGGATTTGCTGGCCCAGTCGTTAGCCCAGAAACCGAGTATCGAGAGCATGGCCGAAGCAGTACACGTGAGCCCTCGTACCCTGACCCGTAACTTCAAAAAGGCAACGCATATTACTATTGGCGAGTATACCGATAAGCTGCGGGTAGAGCGGGCGACAAAGCTATTAGGCGAGGGACATAAGGTAGCGTCAGCGGCTTCGGCCTGCGGACTGAAAAGCGAGAACCAACTCAGGAGTCTACTACGAAAATATCAAGGTGTACTACCGCATGAACTACATCAAATGGCCTGATACTGCGCCTGATTGTCCTGGTGGGCAAACCTTATTTAGAGTAGCTTTGAAGAATAACCCAAAAATCAAAATCATGAAAACTCACTTTTTCCTTCTCGTATTGTTGCTGTCAACCGCTGCGGTATTTGGTCAGACTTCCGAAACAATTGCGTATTATTGTCCACCCTGCAACCGGAATTGTGACTGGCTCACCCACAGTGAACACGGTACCTGCGTGCAGTGTGGGATGGAACTGATTCAACAAACTACTGAAGAACGAGCTCAAACGATGAACACCGATCGAGTTACTATTGCTTTTTATCTGCAAAACGGAGTGGAAATTCTGGATTTTGCCGGACCGATGGAGGTATTTTCCTACGCCGGGTTTCAGGTCTTCACCGTTGCCAAAACTAAAGATCCTATCGTATCCCAGGGCATTCTTACCATTATTCCTGACTATTCGCTGGAGGATGCGCCCGAATCGGATATTCTGGCTTTCTTTGGCGGTGGTAATGCCTATGAGGCTTCTAAAGACTCCGAGCTGATTAGCTGGATTGAACAGCGGAAAGCCACCACCGATCTGCACTTTTCGGTGTGCACCGGAGCCTTCATGCTGGGTCAAGCCGGTTTATTAGACGGCCAAACCGCTACTACCTTCCATAACGCCATTGAGGGCTTGCAGGAGACTTTTCCTCAGGCGGATGTTCGCTCCGATGTTCGTTTCGTGGATAACGGAACGGTTATTACCACCGCCGGCATCTCAGCCGGTATTGATGGAGCCTTGCACCTAGTAGCTAAGCTACGAGGTCAAGCGGCGGCTGAAGAAGTAGTACGTTACATGGAGTACGACAACTGGCGGCCAAATCAGGGGCTAGTAATTAGTGAGTAGATTCCCCACAGCAAATGGGAATTGTCTCAGTCGGATTTATCCGGTAATCACTAGCAGTGCGAAAAATTTCTTTTCAAAATTTAGTGTGATCCGAAACCTTCATTAATTCTATTGCGTAGTAGCAAGTGATTACTCACTATTATGACTGAGAAACAAGAAAAGATAGTACAAGCGGCATTAGAGCTATTTGCTCAGGAGGGCTACCATGCTACTTCCACCAGCAAGTTAGCCCGGGTGGCGGGAGTATCCGAGGGATTGATTTTCCGGCACTTTGGTAACAAAGAGGGGCTGTTAGAAGCGGTCATCAAAATTGGCGAACAACGACTGCGCGACTTGTACGCCGATATAGTGCTTACTACTGATCCTAAGGAAGTTATCCGGAAGACCGTAAAAATGCCATTTCTGGTAGAAGAGTCTGATTACGAGTTCTGGAATTTGCAGTTCAAACTAAAATGGGAGCTACCCGGCTATGATCCGGGTAAAATGGAGCCACTGCAGGTAGCGCTAACCCATGCTTTTCGAAAATTAGGACATGAGTCACCGGAATTGGAAGCTGAGTTTCTTATTCATGCTCTTGATGGGATAGGCAGTGCTTTACTGAAGGGTGGGATTTCCAATAAAGAGGCTCTGAAAGAATTTATGTTAAACAAATACCGAGTATAAATAATTTTCAAAAAATTGTAAGTGATTACTTACTTAATACAATTAACATGATGAACAAACAAAAAGTAGCCTTAGTCACCGGAGCCTCTTCCGGAATTGGTAAAGAGATTGCCAAGAAACTATTACAAGACGGACTGACCGTTTACGTAGCCGCTCGCCGGATAGAAAAAATGCAGGATCTAGAATCGCTGGGAGCAACCGCTTTAAAGATGGATATTACCCAGGGTAAAGACATCAGCCAAGCGGTTGAGCAAATTACCCGGGAGAACGGTGGGGTAGACGTATTGGTAAACAACGCGGGCTTCGGCAGCTACGGGGCGGTAGAAGATACTCCCATTGAAGATGCTCGTTATCAGTTTGAGGTAAACCTGTTTGGTCTCGCGGCACTTACCCAAAAGGTGCTGTCGCATATGCGCGAGCAACGATCCGGTACAATCATCAACATCTCTTCCATGGGTGGAAAAATCTACACACCCCTAGGTGCCTGGTACCACGCTACCAAGCACGCCTTGGAAGGTTGGTCGGACTGCCTGCGACTAGAGCTGGATCAGTTTGGTATTAACGTAGTCATAATAGAACCCGGCATTATTAATACCGAATTTGGCGATGTATTGAACGGTCCGATGATGGAGCGTTCGGGAAACACTGCCTATTCGAACCTGGCCCAGGCAGTGGCAAAATCAGTCCAGGATTCTTACGAAAAAGGCAACGGAAGCTCGCCAACCGTTATTTCCGATACGGTGTCTAAAGCCGTGTCAGCCAAGAAGCCCAAAACCCGCTACGCCGTAGGTAGCCTGGCCAAACCTCTGCTTTTCCTACGTTGGCTACTCAGTGACCGATTATTTGATAAAGCCGTGATGAGCCAGGTGAAGTGATTAAGCTAGTATTATGGTGTTAAAGTGTTAGAGTGTTCTTGTGTCCAAGTATTATGTAACTTTGAATACCATAACACCATAACCTATGCGTAAAGTAGTGTACTACGTGGCAACATCTCTGGATGGGTATATTGCTGGTCCGAATGAAGCTATTGATAAATTTATAGGAGAAGGCCCTTTGGTAGAGAAGTATGTGCAAGACTTGCAGGAATTTGATACCGTAATTATGGGCCGTAAGACTTACGAGTTTGGCTATAAGTTTGGGTTGAAGCCCGGACAGCCCGCTTATCCGCATATGCGCCACTATATTTTCTCGGATTCGTTAGTACTGGATAACCCGCACGAGCAGGTGCATGTATTAAAGCGAGATTTGAAGATAGTACAACAGCTAAAAGAACAAGAAGGTACGGATATTTATCTTTGCGGAGGAGGAATGTTCGCCGGCTGGCTGCTAGATAATCAACTGATTGACTTATTGAAGATCAAGCTGAACCCGATTATTCTGGGAGGAGGTACGCCACTGTTCGGAGAATCAAAAACTGCACTGTCGCTTCACCAAGCCGATAGTCAGGAATTTGACGGCGGTTTATCGCTACGCATCTACGATATCCAGTACTCCTAACCAGAAATACCTTATGGTTAAACACTTTTCCGTCTTTCGCTTTACTACTTTAATGTAACTATTCATTTTCCATTATCAATTACCAACTGAACCGCCATGTTTGAGAATTTTTTAGAAGACCTTACCATAAACTTTGAAAAAATCTTCGAGAGAAACTCGCTGGAAGACTACCTGGTAGCCCTGGGAATAATCGTATTTGGTATCATTTTCACTCGTATTCTCCGAGCGGTCGTTATCAAGAGACTAAGGAAATTGACTGAGTTAACCGATACTCATATTGATGATTACATCATTGAGAGTATCAGCCGCTTCGGGGTTCCCGTACTGTACTTTGTATCTATTTATGTGGGGCTTAAGTATCTCACTCTCACAACCATGATCAACGAAGCTATACGAATAGCTACGCTGGTGTTTATAACCTTTTTCAGTATCCGATTCATTTCCTCCGTCATTCTGATGCTACTCCATTCCTACGTTCGTCGGCAGGAAAACGGAGATGAAAAGGTTAAGCAGTTGCGGGGGGTGATGCTCATCGTGAATATTCTGATCTGGAGTGCCGGTTTGCTGGTTTTGCTGGATAACCTGGGAGTAGACGTAACCGCGATGGTAGCCGGACTGGGAATTGGAGGTATTGCTATTGCCCTGGCAGCGCAGAATATTCTCGGCGACTTGTTTAATTACTTTGTCATCTTTTTTGACCGTCCGTTTGAGATCGGTGATTTTATCATTGTGGATGATAAGCTGGGAACCGTAGAAGCTATCGGCATTAAAACCACGCGGGTAAAGAGTCTATCGGGCGAGCAACTGATTTTCTCCAACAGCGATTTAACCAGTTCGCGCATTCATAACTACAAGCGTATGCAAACCCGCCGCATTGTTTTTAGCGTGGGCGTAATCTATCAAACTCCGTTCGAGCAGGTGAAGCAGATACCCGAAATTTTGAAACGAGCGGTAGAAACTCAGGAGCTGGCCAAATTTGACCGGGCTCACTTCAAAGCCTACGGCGATTCCAGCCTCAATTACGAAGTGGTATATATCGTTCAGACGGCCGATTTTAATCAGTATATGGATGTGCAGCAGGCCATCAATTTTGAGATATTTAGAGAGTTTGAAGAGCAGGGTATTGAGTTTGCCTATCCTACTCGCACGCTATATGTGGCCAATCAAAACCAGGATAGCGAACTAAGTCCTTACGAGTCGTAAATTTAATACAGACTTCATACAAAGTTTACCGCTAGGAAACAACAGTGACTTACCTTTGGATGTAGTTTGTAGAACCTCATAATCAGAAAAACCTGCCCGGCTATTCGTGCCTATTGAGCAGGTTTTTCTTGTTTCTACAGTAAGTGTGATTCTTTGCCAAGCCTTTGATCCGGTGCTCATCGTAGTCGTTAAACATCAGGCAACCAACCCTAACATCTTTTCCTTAGTCAGCGGTTTGTTCACTAGCCGGTCGATGCCTAGTTCTTGAAGCCTCTGGATATCCCGGGGATTGCTGGAGGTAGTCAGTACAACGATCTTTGTTTTTTGAACTTTAGCAAGGGGCAGTGTTTGGAAACCTTTCAAAAAATCAAAGCCGTCAAAAATAGGCATCTTCAGGTCGAGCAATATCAAATCGGGGCATTGGTGTTGGGGACATTGCTCTTCAATAAGCTGTAGTGCCTGTCTCGCGTCCACCATAGTTTCTATGTGACGAGCTAACCGTAAGTCGGTGATCAGTTCATAATTCAAAAAATTGGTAATCTCATCGTCGTCTATCAATAGAATTCTTTGTAATTTTTCCATACCAAAATAACGCTAAATGTCTCTATTTTTGGAGTGCAATTTAATTATTGCTAATCTACTTTCTAAGCTCTGCTCTGGTAAAATAGATATAAAGTACTATTCTTAGATTTACTCCTGAATTTTTTGAGAATCAGCTAATTACAGCAATAATCGGTAAAAAATGCTAGAACTTTTAGAATATCTTATAGAGAGTCCCTTCATGCCGCATGGCCACTGTTATTTTTGGACTCCCTCTATTTTATGGTCTTACGCTGTCTCTGACAGTATTATTGCATTGGCTTATTTAATCATTCCCCTTAGCCTGGTTAAAATAGTAAAAAAGCGCGATGACTTTACCTATATGTGGATGATCGCCCTTTTTGCCGTTTTTATTTTGGGCTGTGGGACTACCCACATTTTTGACGTGATTAATATCTGGAAGCCCCTGTATCAGTTGGATATTGGTGTGCGAGTTATTACCGCGTTAGCTTCTATCGGCACGGCGGCCACGTTAATGGTTATTACTCCCAAACTCGTACTAATCCCTAGCGCTGAGCAGTGGAGAAAAATGAACGAAGAGCTTCGCTTGCTCAACGAAGACCTTGAAAAGAAAGTGCAGGAACGTACCGCTGAACTCCGCCAAAGTGCCGCCAAATTTGAGTTTCTAACCGATACAATTCCCCAGATAATCTGGACAGCAAATCCAGAGGGCGAAGCGGACTACTTTAACAAAAACTGGTACGATTATTCAGGACTGACTTTTGAACAGAGCAAAGGTGAAAGCTGGAACTCCGTTATTCATCCCGATGATATCGAGTCGTTCACGGTTTCCTGGCAAAAGGCGCTCCAAAACGGCATACCTTTTCAGAGAGAATTCAGAATCAGGAATGCCTCTGATCAGAGTTTTCGTTGGCACCTGGGCCGGGCATTGCCTATGACCGATGAAAATGGTGAGGTTACCAAGTGGTTTGCTACCGCCACGGATGTGCATGATCAAAGAACGCAGCACGAAGAATTGAAAAAGATTAACGAAGAGCTTGATAATTTTGTGTATACGGCTTCGCACGATCTGAAAGCACCAATCAGTAATCTAGAAGGCCTACTGACCCTAATCTACCGAAAGTGCTCCGGTCAGGTATCAGAGGAGGTTACGTCTTTATTCGATATGATGAAAAAACAAATAGGGAAGCTAAAAGACATCATACGTGATCTTTCTGATGTGGGCCGAATCCAGAAGGAGGCAGCAGAAAACTTTGAGGTAGTTGATATGGTTGCCGTCTACGAGGAATTTTTAGTGTCACATCAAGAGATTATTGCGAAAACCGGAGCTATAATCCGCTCTGACTTCCAGCAAGCGGAGTTATTCTTTTCTATTCGGCTTTTAAGAAGCTTAGTCTATAATCTGCTGGATAACTCCCTAAAATATCGGGCTTCAGACAAAAAACCACTTATTGACGTTAAAACATTTCAGGAGAAAGGGTATTTTGTGCTGACCGTAGAAGATAACGGAATAGGTGTGGAATCCGAACATATTCCCAAGCTTTTTAATATGTTTACCCGGTTTAACCGGGATCAGGAAGGTACGGGTATTGGGCTTTATATGGTGAAAAGAATAGCTGAAAAATATCAGGGTAAGATAGAAATAGAGAGCCGGATAGGTGAAGGAACGTTAGTGAAAGTGTACCTGGCCCCTTAACAAATTTTCACGGAATGAGCAGCCCGGATAAACAACCTCACACAATCCTGATTATAGACGACGATACCGACGTACTGCATTCGGCGCAGATGTTTCTGAAGCAGTACTTTGCGCAGGTAGATACTCAGGGAGACCCTACCCGGATTAATGTCTTGATTTCTCAGAACCACTACGATGTTGTACTACTGGATATGAATTTCCGACGAGGCGAGCACGATGGGCGGGAAGGGTTGTACTGGCTGGAGCGTATCCGCACCATTCGGCCCGAAATCGCCGTGATCTTGATTACCGCCTACGGTGATATTGAGTTAGCCGTGGAAGCGATGCGATTGGGGGCAGCTAACTTCGTGCTGAAACCCTGGAAAAATCGTAAGCTGCTAGAATCTGTAGAGGCCGCCTTAAATCGTCAGCAATCGCAGGCAAAGAAAAAACCCATTCAAATGTCGGCCGTTCCGGCAATGATTGGTCAGTCAGAGGAGATGCAGCAGGTTTTTCAGCTCATTGACAAGGTGGCGGTTACCGACGCTAACGTGTTAATCTTAGGAGAAAACGGTACTGGTAAAGACCTGGTAGCCCAGGCATTGCATCATCAGTCTACTCGAAAAAGTCAGCCTTTTGTGCGGGTAGATGTAGGGTCACTTACACCTACCTTGTTCGAGAGTGAACTGTTCGGTCACGTGAAAGGAGCGTTTACCGATGCTTATCAAGATAAAATAGGAAAGCTGGAACAGGCTGCGGGCGGCACCATTTTTCTGGACGAAATCGGTAATTTAGCTTTACCTCAGCAAGCCAAGCTGCTAACCGTACTGCAAAATCGAAAAGTGAGCCGCATTGGCTCCAATCAGGAAATATCGCTAGATATTCGCCTCATTTGCGCTACGAATATGCCTTTGGCCGAGATGGTAGCCGATCAATCCGCAGCATCGGAAAATACCTTCCGGCAAGACCTGCTCTACCGCATCAATACAGTAGAAATAAATGTACCTCCGTTAAGGGAACGTACCGAAGACATTCCACTATTGGTACAACATTTTCTGGATAAGTATGCTAGGAAATACAACAAGCCTCAACCTACGCTAAGCTCTGCGGCATTGCGTTACCTAAGCCAGTATGCCTGGCCAGGTAATGTACGGGAACTACAACACGCTGTAGAGCGAGCCATTATTCTAAGCGACCAATCGGAGCTGAATCCAGAAGATTTTGCGTTAGGAACTGCACCGGCTGCTTCGCTCACAGGCGAACCGCCAAAGACACTGGATGAGAATGAGCGTAATTTCATAAAGCAGGCATTGGCGAGGCATCAGGGAAATATCACGCAAACGGCCAAAGAGCTGGGTATTACCCGTACCGCCTTATATCGCCGACTAGAAAAATTTGGTTTGTAAAAAGCTGAGTCATTTTGGTAAGATTTCGAATAAGAAAGCCATTATTTGTAAATTAGACAGTTCGTATCAAGAAATTATTACTATGATAAACAACCTAAAAATGAAGCTATACACTATAGCTTTGGCAATTATTTTGATTAATCCTGCTTTCTGCCAGAATCCTAATGAGACGATTGAAGATTTCATTACCGCTTCAGCAGAAGACGCTCAGAAACTGCTGATGAGCTTTAACCGCGAACGCCGTGCGGACATACTACTGGAATTTGACGATACCGACCGGCAGGAATGGAACAATCTACCCATCAATGAGTATCCGCGAAAAGGGATTCCACTTAAAGAAATGGACGATGCCCAAAAACAGCTGGTGCAAAAGCTACTGCGAACCAGCCTAAGTGATTTTGGATATCTACAGGTGAACTGGATTTTCTGGAACGACGAGCGCCGGAAGCGCGACCGCGAAAAGGCAAATAATCCTACCGCGCCCTACTACGGTCACAACAACTACTGGGTAACGGTTTTCGGAAATCCTTCCACCACCGAGAACTGGGCCTGGCAACTGGAGGGGCATCATTTATCCATCAATGTTTCCTTTGTAGACGGGCAGGTAGCAACCACTCCGTTGTTTCTGGGAGCCGACCCGGCGGTAGTGCCCGATGGCCCGTTTGCCGGTCTGGAAATACTGGACGTTCCGGCTAATGTAGGGCGAGAGCTGATGCACTCGTTGAGCGAGGAGCAGCAACAGCAAGCAATTGTTTCGGAGGAGTTGTACGAAGACATTCTAACTCGTACCGGCGATGAACCGCATACGCAGAAACTAGCTGGATTGCCTGCTCAGGAAATGAACGAAGATCAGCAGCACATGCTGCGGCAGATCGTTGAGCATTACGTCAGTACGTTTGAGGAAGCCCCCGCTCAAGCTTATCTGGCTGATTGGGGAAACGGCTTACCCGATGATCTAATGTTTGCCTGGTCGGGCTCGGTAGAACCCGGCGCGCCCATCTACTACCGTATCCAAAGCTCCGACTTTCTAATCGAGTTTGACAACCGTAGCGGCCAACCTAATCACATTCATTCCGTCTGGTACGATCTCAAAAATAAGTTCGGTCAGTCCTTCTTAGGGATGGAGTAAGTTGGAAGTGTTGTAGTGTTAAGGTGTTAGTGTGTTATGGTTCTTGTGTTCGTGTAATCAGATTCTCAAGCACTATCTATACTTGAACATCCGAACACTATAACACCATAACACTAAGAAATACTATGGTTTTAAAGCGCTTTTCGGTACTGGTGATTTTGCGGGTGGCGTTACTACTGGCCACTCTTACCGGATTTGTGCTGATCTTCGGGCGAGCCGACTTATTCTTCAACCAGATCATTCTGGGAAGCATCATTTTGATTCAGGTATACGAACTGATTCGCTTTGTGACTCAGACCAATGCTGAACTTGCCAAGTTTCTGTTAGCAATAAAGTACAATGATTTCACAGTCAATTTTTCCCGTAGTAGTCATTCGGGATTTAAACATCTGCACCCGGCTATGCGGGAGATTATGGAAGCCTATCAGCAGGTAAAAATTGAGAAGGAGGCCCAGTTTCAGTATTTGCGTTTGTTGGTAAAGCATCTTAAGGTGGGTATTATTTCGGTGAAGGGGGAAGATGAGATTACGCTAATGAACCCGCCTGCCATGCGTTTACTGAAAACCAATATTTATCATCACTGGAAGAATATTCAACTCAACCGACCGCAGCTAGCACATGTCGTAGAAAGCATGCAGGATGGTGAGAGTCGGTTGGCCGAGCTTTCGATTAATGGAGAGGTACGAAGGCTATCTGTACAACTCAGCCAAGTGCGTTTGTTGAAGGATACCTACCGGATTATCACCCTGCATGATATTGAGGATGAAATCAATCGAAGCGAAACCGAAGCTTACCATAAGCTGATCCGCATCCTTACTCACGAGATCATGAATTCGGTCACACCTATTTCTTCCCTATCTGAAACTCTGCTAATGATGTTGGAAGACGATACTGGTACCGTAAAATCTAAAGAAGAGCTAAATCCTGATTACCTGGAAGAGTTAGCCTACTCGTTGCGCACCATTCAAAGGCGAACCGACGGTCTACTTATCTTTGTAGAAGATTATCGTCGCCTGACGAAAGTACCGCAACCTCAGCGACAATCGCTATTGGTAGAATCACTATTCTCGAGTGTAAGTTCGCTGATGCGAGCTGAGTTTAAGAAGCGAGGCATCCACTTCCAAATCTCGTGGAAACCCAATGAGCTGACAATTTTCGCTGATCAGCAACAACTAGAGCAAGTGATCATTAATCTGCTTACCAATAGCATTCAAGCGGTAGCCGAAAAGGAGAACCCAATTATTTCATTGCAAGCCTTCCGCCAAGACGAGAGAACGATTATTGAAGTTCAGGACAACGGTAGCGGCATTTTGCCCGATAAACTCGATCAGATATTCGTACCCTTCTTTTCTACTAAAGAAAAAGGTTCCGGTATTGGGCTTAGCCTCTCGCGCCACATTATGGCGCTGCACGGTGGAAGTATCCGGGTACAATCTCAACCTGATGAGCAAACTATTTTTTCCTTATCGTTTCCTCCTCTAGCGGAGGCGGTTCCTCAATCCGCTAACGCATGAAAAAGAAGCTGCTGGTTCTCTTGGCATCAATAGTGACTGTCTCTGCTGCTTGCGGTCAAGTGCTGGATAATCCATTATTTGTGTTCAACAACGGAGTGAAGGATAGTATCTACGATACGGTGGAAGAGCAAATGCAATTACTGCTGGATAATGGCTTTCCTGGTATGGAAAAGCAAGGGTTGAACAATTTTGATGAAGTGTACCAAGCCCTTCAGGATAACAATCTTCAACTGTATACCATTTACGTTAATATTAATCTGGACAATCCCCAACAGCCCTTTGATCCACGCTTAGAAGCGGTATTCAAAAAGATTGCCGGAACCGAGACCATGCCCTGGTTCTTCGTTACCAGTAAGCAATATGCTCCTTCTTCATCGGAGTTTGATACACTGGTTGTTCCCATCATACAACGAGTGGCCGACCTGGCCCAACAGTACGATGTGCGGGTGATGCTGTACCCGCACCGAGGCTTCTGGATTGAGAAAGTGGAGGATGCTATCCGGGTGGCTCGCAAGGTGAACCGTCGTAACCTGGGGATGACCTTCAATTTATGCCACTATTTGGCAAATTGTTATGAACTGAATTTGGATCCTTGGGAGCAACTTCCGGCATTGGCCCAAGCGGCTATGCCCCACCTATTTGCCATTAGTCTGAATGGTGCTGATGCTACACCAAGAAATCCAGATGACATCTGGACCTCCTTTATCCAACCGTTGGGAGAGGGTAGTTTCGACACTTACGCTTTTCTAAAGTCATTTTTAAACCTTGGTTTTGAAGGGCCAGTAGGATTGCAGTGCTATAGTATTAATCAAGATAAGGCCCAACATTTACAAAAGTCCCGACAAACTTGGGTAGAGTACCAACAGCTTTACAAAAACCGTAGCAAGTAACTATGAAAACTTCTTATCATGTTGAGTAACATTTGATACAAAGCGGAAACAACAACAGTATCGAATAAAAAAAGCCAAGCTTGCGCCGGGCATTTTTCTCAGTTATCAACCTTATAATTTATTTCAAGGTGGATGGACAGACATAATGCGTTCGGGGAATATCGGTTTCTTTGATGGCCTTGAATCCTCCGGCTATATCGGTGATTTGATGATAGCCCCTTGATTTGAGGATGGAGGCGGCAATCATGGAGCGGTATCCCCCGGCACAATGTAAAAAGTAGTGCTCCTTCTGGTCAACTTCGCCCATATTCTCGCTGATGTAATCAAGGGGAAAGTTAATGGCGCTTTCCACGTGTTCAGCATTGTATTCACTGGCTTTGCGTACGTCCAGCACATTCAGTTCTTCATTTTTTAGTTTCTCTGCCAATTGATCGGCGCTAATAGACGTAACTTGATCGGTTTTTTTACCGGACTCTTTCCAGGCCTCGATACCGCCTTCTAAATATCCTAGTGTATGATCGTAACCCACCCGGGAAAGTCGGGTAACCACTTCTTCCTCTCGTCCGGGGTTGGCGACAAAGACAATCGGCTGCTGAAGGTCGGGGATGAGTGCACCAACCCAAGGAGCGAAACTACCGTCAATACCGATAAAGATGGAGTTGGGAATATGATCTTGAGCAAATTCTTCGGGGGATCGGGTGTCTAACACAAGGGCCCCTTCGTGATTAGCTATAGCCTCAAAAGTCTCTACGTTCAACGGAACATTTCCTTTTTCTAGAATTTCATCCAGGCCAATGGCTCCCGACTTATTCATAGCAACATTTTGGGCAAAATACTGAGGCGGAGGTAATAACCCATCGGTCACCTCTTGGATAAATTCCTCCTTGGTCATGTCAGCCCGAAGCGCGTAGTTGGTTTTCTTTTGGTTTCCCAGCGTATCGGTGGTTTCTTTACTCATGTTTTTACCGCAAGCGGAACCTGCCCCGTGGGCCGGATAGACAATGACATCGTCCGGTAGGGTCATGATTTTATTCCGGAGGCTATCGTAGAGATACCCTGCCAAATCATTTTTGGTAAGTGTACCCTTTTGGGCTAGGTCAGGGCGACCTACGTCGCCGATGAATAAAGTGTCCCCACTGAAGATAGCGTGTTCTTGGCTATGTTCATCGATTAATAGATAGGTAGTGGACTCCATTGTATGACCGGGAGTATGAAGCACTTTAATTTGCACTTTTCCTAACTGGAAAATTTCACCATCCTTAGCTTCGTGGATGTCGTACTCAGTTTTGGCATTAGGTCCGTAAACTATGGTAGCACCCGTCTTAGCGGCCAGATCAACGTGGCCCGATACAAAGTCTGCGTGGAAATGAGTTTCGAAAATGTACTTGATCTGCGCGTTTTCTTTTTTCGCTTTGTCAATGTATGGTTGTGATTCCCTTAGTGGATCAACGATGGCTGCTTCTCCGTCGCTTTCAAGGTAGTAAGCTCCTTGAGCCAGGCAGCCAGTGTAAATCTGGTCTATCTTCATGATTTTTGATATTTTTTTATAATACTACGAATATGATACGGTTAAGCGTGTAACCTTTGTTACACTGGTTCTCAACCTTATTCAACACCGTGCTGTAGCGCAATATCACGATATTGATAGTCCCCGTTGGGAGAAGCGTTAATAGCGTCATTCAGCGTTAAATAAATATTTTCCTCCCCAATGATGCTGAGTAGTCCGGTACGGTGAAGTGTGTCTCTCACAGGACCAATAACGTCGCTCAGCAAAAGCTGAATCTTCTTTTCCTGTAATGTTTCCAGTAAATCCGCAATGCCCTGAGCGGCCGAAGCATCCACCTGGCTGATAGCTGATGCATCCAGAATTACCTCATTAATTTTCGGGTTTTCTTCCAGTAGCGTTTCAATGTAATCTTTAATATTCTGAATATTGATAAAGGTGAGCGGGGCATCTACTCTTAGAATAGCCTTGTCTTCCCAAACTTCCAGATCGCGGAAGCGCTTGATATTTCTGAATTCGCTTTGTCCTTTCAAACGCCCTAGCTGAGCAATATGCGGGTAGGCCGCCCGGTACAGCAAAATCAGGATAGAGAGTACCACCCCCGATACAATGCCCGGAACCATGCTGAAATTAAGCGTAATTAGGAAAGTAACCAAGAGCAGCCCAAACTCAATTTTATTTTCCTGCCAAAGTTTCTTGGCGTACGCAAAGTCAATCAAGCTTGATACCGCCACCATAATTACGGAAGCGAGAATAGCCGTGGGTAAGTAATAAAAAAACGGTGTGAGAAATAGCAGCGTTAAGCCAATCAGGATAGCACTAAAAATTGAAGCTAGGGGAGTGTTGGCCCCCGATTGATGATTAACCGCTGAGCGGGAAAACCCTCCGGTAACCGGATACGACTGGAAAAATGAACCAACTAGGTTAGCTGCACCCAGCCCAATGAGTTCTTGATTGGCGATTACCTTATAGTCTTTTCGTTTGGCCTCAATAGCTTTAGCTACGGAGAAAGCTTCCATAAAGGCTACTACCGAAATGGTTAAGGCTAACGGGATTAGCTCACTTATCTGTCCTAGCTCAAATTGAGGCACTCGGAAAGGAGGCAATCCTTCGGGAATGCTCTTCACGATATCCACGCCCGCACTATTCAGTTGCAGAAAGTAGACAATAGCCGTCCCGAAGATCACCGCGATTAACGCGCCCGGAATGCTGTTATGTATTTTCTTAACTCCCTTGATCAGCACTATGCCACCAATACCAATGAGTAAGGTTATCAGGTGGGTTTCATCGATTTTCTGTATAGCGTTCCAGAGTATTTCGTATACTCGGTTGCTCTTCTCAATCTCAGTTCCTAGGAGGTATTTCAATTGGTTAATACCGATAATAATAGCCGCAGCTGAAGTAAAGCCGCTAATAACCGGCTTGGATAACAGATTGGTAATGAAACCCATGCGGAAAACACCCAGCAGCAACTGAAATGCTCCCATGAAAAAAGCTAACAGAATGGCAAACCCGATATAAGCATCGGTGCCTTCCGTAGCGAGTACGGAAATTCCGGCCGCTACCAGCAATGAATCCATCGCCACTGGGGCGACCGACAATTGCCTTGAGGTACCAAAGATGGCGTAGATAATTTGTGGCACAATAGAAGCGTATAGCCCATATACTGGAGGTAAGCCGGCAATAAGGGCATAGGCCATACCCTGAGGAATGAGCATAATACCAACCGTAAGTCCGGCAAAAAGATCACCTGAAAGGTAAGATCGCTTATAATTTGCCAGCCACTGCGTTATCGGAAATGTCTTTTGAACAAAATTCATAGCATAAAACAAATTATTCAAAAGTACGCAAATGATCCGGTGAGAGATGTAACCATTGTTACATAAGTCTACAGGATGTCAATACGGTTGCGGCGTTGCTCAATTTTGCCCTCCTTCTCAAGTTTCTTCAAAAGGCGAGATATTACTACCCTTGAGGTACTCAGTTCGTTGGCAATTTGCTCGTGCGTTTTATGTATCTCAAACGAACCGGTAGCCTGTTTTGTATCGAGTAAGTATTTGAATAGGCGTTCGTCCATATGATGGAATACCACACTGTCAATGGCGGCGAGTAATTCATCGAACCGTATCTGATAAGCCTGAAAAACAAATTTTTTAAACGACTGATACTTCGAGATCCACGGATCAATGTTAGACATTGGAATCATCCATAAGAGTGAGTCTTCTTCGGCTACTACTTTAAAGGCCGATATTTTTCCTTCCAGGCAACAGGTAATTGACATAGCACAGGTTTCCCCACCCTCAAGATAGTATAAGAAAACTTCCTGTCCGTTCGGGTCTTGTCTCATTACTTTGAGTAGTCCCTTTAGCACGAGAGGTATTTCGTCTCCCGGATTACGGGGACTTATTACTACCTGCCCTTCCCCGGCTTTCTTAAGTCGGCCCACCGTCAGGATTTCCTCAATTAGTTTAGGCTCTAAACCGGAGCCTCTGAGTACAGTCTCCGCAAGTTCACGCATAATTTACCATTAGTTGAGCCTCTTTTCTTGACAAGAAGAGAAGCTTATGCTGCATAATAGTCAAGTTATCGAATTTGATCAATTTTCTTCTGTAAACTGATAACAGAAACTTAAAGTGAAGTGTCCATAACAAAGAGAAGTAAATCCTATCTTTGCAAAAAAGAAAGTGTTATGCAGAATCCTTCCTCTAAAACGGCGACTGATGAAATCTTTGCGCTTTACGACCGCTACGGAAATGAATCCTACGGCGAATCGGTAACCCAGTTAGAACATATGGTGCAGAGTGCTCAACTGGCTGAACAGCAGGGCTACAATGAAGAGGTTATTCTAGCGGCTTTTTTTCACGATATTGGTCATTTTCTGGAATATGAGCCAGCGGAACGTATGGGCAAACTGGGAGCGCAGCAGCACGATAAGCTAGGGGGTGACTATCTGCGTCAGCGAGGTTTCTCCGAACGGATGGCTCGATTGGTAGAGAGCCACGTAGAGGCTAAGCGCTACCTGACTTTCCGTTATCCTGATTACTACCATACCCTATCAGATGCCAGTAAGCAAACGCTAAAATATCAAGGCGGGCCAATGAGCGCCGAAGAAGCCCAAAGGTTTGAACAGGATGAACTGTTCGATCTGAAAGTTAAAATGAGGCAATGGGACGATGAGGCCAAAATTCCGGATAGACCTATTGAAAACATTAGTCACTACCGCCAAATGTGCCTGAACTACCTGATGGCAATGGGCGGTGAGCAATAAAAAAATTTGTTGCTAGCTCATTAAGCTAACCTCCCTTTCAATACTCATCAACAATCGTACATCGTGATTTCTGGGGTAAAAATGTCATAAAACCAATATTCCCTCAGAATTACCCCTGATTCTACGTTGCTATATTACCGAGAACTCCCAAAACCTTGCATCCCTATTACATTCCGGTGCCTAGCACTCATGATTCTTACATGCATGGGCTCTCCCAAGGATCTAGCACTGCCGGAGAAGGGAGTACCTGGCAGTGCTAGATCTCTTGACCCGGCGTGTCATCAATTACTTGTTTGTACTAGCCTCTTGGAACAGGCAGGTAATCGATGACATGAGCGTGCTTACGTTGAGAAAGTGCCGGAGAAGACTAGTGATGGCAGTGCGGAGCACTTCGACACTCATGCGAAAGAGCTTACACACTACTGCCAAGTGCCGGAAAGCGATGTCTACCGGCGGCAGTAGGATAGAGCCATAAACACTTTACCCCTAAGCTACTGAACCTTCAGCTTGCAATTGTTGGGTTAAACCTACGGCATCTACCTGCATCCAGTGGTTGATAATCTTGTTGTCCTTCAGTTGGTAAATAATAATACCCTCCGTTTTCACGTCATTGCCGGTTGGGGGCATTCCCATAAACTCACCTTTGTGCGTACCTTCAAACCGAAACCGAACCGTCACTTTATCATCTTCGGCTATTAGGTCTTGAATAAGTAAGGAATAATGAGGAAAGGCTGCTTCAAAGACTTCAATGTGCTGCTTTAGCTCAGGATCTTGATCGGATACGTACTGATTGATGAGGCTTTGGGGCTTATCCCGTCCGCTTACTTCCTCCAGATACTGCTTTACGAGTTGTTTGTTCTGCTCAGTCATGGTGAATCAAAGTTAGGTTATAAATCAAACTACTGAGAATAATTTGGGCTAAACTAAGACTTGCTAGGCAGCGAGTATTGTAAAAAACGGTCGTTTCTTGAAAAATCAAGCCAGCAGTTTCTCTCGTAGTGCCTGACGCCGGCGAACGAAGGCAGTAGGACTATCGCCCGATAAATCCTGAAATTCGCGGATGAAATGCGACTGATCGTAAAATCCGCCGTAATCAATGAACTCTTTCCAGGAAAGCGAGGGGTTACCCGAAAGACGGTGACTGATGTAGTTGAAACGTTTTAGGCGAGCATAAGCTTTAGGTCCAATGCCCACTTGCTCTTTAAACTTCCTCCGCAATTGCCGCGGACTCATACATAATGTAGCAGCTAACTGATCCATACTAAGCATTCCCTTGCGTTCGATAATCATATCGGCAGCCCGGTCAATTTGATTAGGAACGATGTTCCGCTGGCGGAGGATGCTTACCAGAAAATCTTCAAGGATTGTAATTTGGGCTGTGCGATCCTTAGCTTCCCTCAATCGTTGGGGAATAATCTCGGCTTCAGGGCCAATCACAGATTGTAAGTCTAACCGCCAATCTAAAATCTCGTTGAGTGGGGGAATACGTAGCGCATTCAGGAATGTGGTACCATTTAACAAAATTCCACAGCACCCCACTTCTCCCGAGAAAGAAAGAGTATAATTGTTTAGGGATATACCCGTCAGAAAACTCGACGGTAAGCGTTGTCTATCGGCTTTATTATTTGAGATACAGTAGTGCGACCCGTAATTGAAAACTATGGCGTAAGTCGGATTGATAGGGCAGGACAATTCAGCGGGCGCCGACAGCGTACTCGAGTCTTCTAGAAAGTAGTAGCCACGAACGTATTCTATCAGACCAACTGATGGCGGTATTTTTTGGTATCGCATACTTTCCAAGGGTTATGTAGCCGAGCTTTAATCATAAGATAAGAAGTAATAGTGGTAATGTAAACTACCTCACCAATATGAATTTGATACTGGTAAAAAAAGACCACTAGATATTGGCGGCAGCGGGGATCAGTAATTGCCCAGAGGCCTGGAAACCAAATAATGTGACATTTCGTATGAAGAAGAAGAGTTTATCTGGTAGATACAGCAGTTCACTGCCAGGTAACCACTAAGTTGTCTTAGCTCAATACAGCAAGGCTCAGCGCTGTAGTGCTAACAGTTGCTTCCTTCATGATAGTTTATGGAACGGTATATAAACACCCTCATCGATTCCTACACCGGCTACGCCAATTACCTTTGGAATGAAATTACCCATCCTTCTTGGCACAACTATTTTTACTGGCTTATCGGGGTTTCCGCCTTCTTTATGTTGCTCGAGTGGCTAAAGCCCTGGCGAAGGAACCAACCGAAGTTTCGTAAAGACTTTTGGCTGGATTTCTTCTACATGTTCTTCAACTTCTTTCTGTTTTCGCTCATCATTTACAATGCTGCTTCCAATGTGGTAGTCAACCTATTTAACGATGCCCTGGCCGCGATAGGAATTACCAATCTGGTAGCCTTTGAGGTGATGTCGTGGCCGACATGGGCGCACCTGTTGCTAGGGTTTGTGGTGCGGGATTTTGTGCAGTGGTGGGTGCATCGGTTGCTGCACCGGGTTCCGGCCCTGTGGGAGTTTCATAAAGTGCATCATTCGGTAGAACAGATGGGGTTTGCCGCTCATCTGCGGTATCATTGGATGGAAAATGTAGTTTACCGCAGCATAGAGTATATTCCGTTAGCACTTATCGGTATTGGGCTACGCGACTTCTTTATAATTCATGTAATAGCGTTGGCTATTGGACACTTCAATCATTCTAATATCAGCGTTAATCTGGGGTTTCTGAAGTACATTTTTAATAACCCTCAGATGCATATCTGGCATCATGCGTACAACCTGCCGAAGGATAAACACTACGGAGTAAATTTTGGCATATCTCTGAGTATCTGGGATTATGTTTTCAGGACTAACTATATCCCCTATGAAGGTCGGGATATCAAGTTAGGCTTCCCGGGAGTAGAAACGTTTCCGCACGATTTTATTTCCCAGAATCTTCACGGGCTAAAGCCAAATAGCCACGAAGCATCATCTCCTCTGAAGAATAAAAAACTGGCTGGTTAGACACTATTGTCTTCCATATCATGAAGATAATTACTGGCCAATAGCTATTACAAGCTATCTTCCTTAGTCAGATTTTTTCTACCTTTGGCAAATGCCTGCTAACACTAGTCATACGGTAGAAAACTACCTCAAAGCTATTTTTCATCTTTCGGGTGGTGAGTCAAATCGGGTGTCCACTACCCAGATTGCCGAGCATCAGGGAGTGAAGTCTTCTACCGTTACTGATATGATTCGTAAGTTGGAAGAGCAGCAGTGGGTAGAGTATACTAAATACCAGGGAGTAACACTCACCGAAAAAGGGAGAAGCATTGCCCTTAATATTATCCGCAAACATCGGCTATGGGAAGTGTTTTTAGTAGAAACGCTGGGTTTTTCTTGGGATGAAGTGCACGAGATTGCTGAGCAACTGGAGCATATTGAGTCGGAAAAGCTGGTAAACCAGTTAGATGATTTTTTGGGAAATCCTAAAGTAGATCCTCACGGCGATCCCATTCCGGATAAATCCGGCTTTATGGATCGACCCGAACATCGCTTATTATCCACATTATTAGCCGGAGAAAAAGCTACGGTAGTTGGAGTTACCGAGGATGAGCCTAGTCTACTCAATTTTTTGGCACAACAGGGCTTACAGTTGCAGACTCAGCTTCAGGTTTCCAGTGTGCTGGACTTTGACCATTCCATGATTCTACAAGTAGATGACCGGCTGGTCAGCGTATCCAACAAAGTAGCCAGCCACATTTACGTTAGTCCTTCCTGATATACTGTAAATTCTGATTAATTGTATTGGTCACGTAGTCACCAGTGTAAGGGCCAAACCAATTGATGCTGCGGGTTTCGCGGTGATTTAGCTGATAGTAGCCTGATGGAATGATGTAGCCGATATACTCACCATTAAAGCTGGTCACAACTACCGGGCGGTTGTCTGTGTTTATTTCATCGTACAATAATCCGGAGAAATCGCCCGGAGTTCCCACTAAGGTAATATCTCCTATTTGTAGAAAAGTGATTGAAGGCGATAGATTACCCATGATTTTCCGGAACCAGAAGGGGCGCACTCGCCAGTTTTCGGTAAGCCGTAGTTGAGGCTCACCCAATGGAAGTGCTATTTCATTAAATCCGAGCTGAGTTACCGAGTCATAAGTAATCTGATCCATCGCCCTTAGTAAAGGAGTTGTTAGATGCCTGGTATAATCCTGGAGGTTTTGAAAACTGAATGGTTTGGGTTGATGTGGACTATGACTACCAACCGCACCCGCGGCAAAGAGCGCAAAATCAACCGAGGGGTTTTGTTCCAGTTGCCGCACCAGTTCGCCCGGATAATCAGCCGATAACTGCTTAGATTTATGATCAACGAACGTGGCGTGGGCGCTAAAACTGTTAAAAACTCCAAGAGAGCTATCTTCCCGCTGAAAAAATAGTGCTCGCAGGTAGGGTTCTACCTTCCCGCCTTTCACCAATCTGTTGCTCACTAATGAGTCAAGGTTTATCTCAGCGTAGCCAACGTGGGCTGGTAAAACCTGTTGATATGCCTGAATTAAGGATGTTGTTGTTTGATCTACCAGTTGCTGCACCAGATGATCCTGATAGCGTCCGGCAATAATTTCTCGTCCTAATCCCTTCACCCAACCCCCGTAGCCATTGTGGGTATGGATAGCCGAAAAATATACATGGTCTATGGAGAGTGAGGCCAAAGTATCGCGAATTCGCTGGGCAACATCGGGGGGGGTAAGCATGAGATCATAGGTAACAATCCCCACTACCAGTGTATCCAGTTGTAGCACTAAAGTACGTACCCACAGTGAATCGTGCACTTTTTCGTAATCACCCTTCCAGCCATAGCCCATCAAGTGGGCCGGTTCCTCAGGAGTGATATTCATCCGGCTCCAGCCGACCTTAAGCGGAGCGCCCTGCGTGGGTTGGTAGCGACCATAAGCTACTTCAATAAGTTCTTGCGCTTGTTGAAAATAGGTTTTTTCAGTGTAGGGGCGACGATCTACTCGCTGAAAGAACAGCAGCACCGTAGCTAGTATTACGACTATTACCCCACCGGCTATGCGCCAAACTTTGCGATTGAACATATCGCAAAAATAAAGGAATCTAGCTTTCTTGACTGAGTTTTAGCTAACCGGGTTATGCCTAACCGGGTTGAAGAGTAGCAACTTCGGGTTGAGAGAACAAGCCGGTATCCAGGTGTAGATTGAAGTCGTCGAGTAATAAGGCAGCGGCAATACAAAGGTTCAGGTATTGCTTCTCGTTCACCCTGAGACCAATCTGATGATCATTAAAAAAATGTAAGCCGGGCGCTGAAGACATGATCGCAATTTGGCAGCCCTGTCGGGAAACAATGCTTTTAGAACCGCCCAAGCGATATATCTCCAGCGTATCGTCTGCCGATTTACAAATCCAATGTCCGGTTTGGGTACAGTGAATGATAAAGCGAGGGCGGCCGGGTTCTAGTAGCTCGTAGTTAGCCGAAAGCAAAGCCTGTTTTTTTAACATAAAAATAACACGACCAGAAGAAGTAGTGCGAGCTACCTGTCGGTTCCAGTGCCAACCGAACGGACGCGCAATTTTAAGATAGCGCTCCCCTTCCACCTGCACTTGGCGGGAAGCCCAGGGCCAAGGTGGTTTACCACTGATGGTTACATTATGAGGATATGCAGTCATTTCGGTTAAATTGTAAAAAATTTGCAGTAAAGATCAAAAAATATCGCGACTATTTCAATAATTCTGCTGATCTAATGTTCTATATCGCAATAATAACTCTTCGGCAGTGTAAACCTCTTTTGCACATAATATACGAAGTTTTTTCAATAACCTAAAACTGGCTTCTTCCGCCGAAATTTGCTGGTAATAATGGTCGCGGGCAAAGTGGATAAACTTCAAAACACGAAAACCATCCCACCAAGCAAAGAACTTTTTTTGGAATGCTGACCACGAGAGAGTGCCTGACCGTAAATTATCCCATACATTAGCAAAGTTTTGCTGTTCCAGATAATTCAATATCGCCGTAGGCAACTCTTTTGCCCAAGCTGAATTCCAATTTTGGCCCGTTTGGTACCACACTGGAATCGCTGCTAGGAATTGTTTCACTTCTTCAAACGACTGGGGATGATACAGCAGTTGGTGGTGCCCGGATTTTGACAACCAGTCCTGTTGGGCTTTGCCGGTACCAAATGGTACCCGGTTGGAGGTTCGAGCGGAGGGATACACGGTGGTATTGGTTAGCTGAGTCACCTTGCCTAACTGAGCCACTTTATGAAGAAAATAAAAGTCTTCGCCCGCTTTACGCCGATTCATACCGCCACTGAGGGCGTAGGTCGTTGCCCGACATCCCATGCTAGAACCCACGGTATGAAATGCGTTGGGAAATTGAGCGAAGCGCAGTCCATTGATGTAGTAGCGTAAAAATAATTCGTAGTAGATAATTCCTTCCCGCAATCGAGCGTCAGCAAGATCATCCAAACTGTGTTCGAAATAAACTGTAAGAGTTTGAACGTGTTGGGCAAACCAGGTCTGCTCTAGCATAGAGAAGTAGTTGGCCGCAACGGTACAATCAGCATCCAGGTTCATAATTAGTCCGTCGTAGTTAATGGTCATGAATCTCCGCAGTGCTTCATCCATTCCTATCTTGCGGGCTAACCCTACTCCGGCATGTTTAGGCGGGAGATTATCTACGTAGATAAGTTGGCAGGTTAGAAAGTCAGGCTGCTCAGTCTGAATCCATTCTGCAACCTCCTGCTGACTCCTTCGATTCTGAAGGTGGACCTCCTCCCGATCCCTCATGCTAGCATTAATAACAATTAGTACTTCTACCGGATGCCGAGGTATTTCGCATTTTGCTAAAGAGCGTAAAGTATCAACGACACTGGGTTCATTGTAACAGGGAATGACTAAGATGATTTTAGTATCTGTCCTTAGCTGTTCCGAAATCTGAGGCGAACACGATTCAAATCTTTTAAAGTATATTTGACCAATATCATGAATATCTGACTGTGGCACAGTTCCGGTTAAGTTTATTAAGCAATTGAAATAAAAACCCGGAGTTAGTACACTTATGCTTCTATTACAAGAATTTTAACATTCCTAGCTAAAGTTTTATGGCTCAGTATAAAGTCGAATTAGCTGTTCCTTCCAGTCAGGCTTGGTTGGATACCGTAATGAATGATTTTGATAGTTTTTTACAAGACCACGCCGACTGTGAACGGAAGGCATCAGCGATGGCAATGAGTTTTGTAGCGAAATATCCCGATCGGCACGAAATTATTCCCGAATTGATTGAAACTGGCATTGAGGAGCTGGAGCATTTTCAGCAGGTGTATCAATTAATGCGGCAGCGAGGGGTATCGTTGGCTCAGGAGATGGCTCCTGATATGTATATCAAACAGTTAATGGCACTGGGGCACGGAGGCACTCCCCAAACCCGTTTTCGCGACCGCTTACTACTGGCTTCACTCATTGAATGCCGGGGATGCGAACGATTTAAATTAGTAAGTGAAACGCACAATGATGCTGAACTGCGCCGTTTTTACAAAGTATTGTGGGCGTCAGAAGCCAAGCATAGTCATATCTTCGTTCATATGGCCATGCGATATTTTGATGAGGGGGAGGTACTAAATCGGCTGGATGAGTTGGTTGATGCCGAATCTAAAATTGTTGAAGAATTGCCACTTAAAGCAGCGCTACATTAAGCAACGAAAAGGATTTAGTTAGCTTATGCTTTAAAGATATGCTCAAGTGTTGTCGGTGCATCTTTCACGGTTACATTAGCATGCTTTAGGCGAGACCGCAAATCATTAATATAACACCAAGTTTCTTGTACTTTTCCTTGTTGAATGGTAGAAATAACCACGGCTTCGTGTTCCAGAGCAGAGTTAGCTACTTTTTGTTTCCTCCACTGAGACTCTTCCTCCGCTTTAGAAAATAAATAAACAGAGAGAGCAAATAGTATCAAAATACTAAAAACAAGTAGTATAGTAATCATAAAATCAGCAATTAGGTAGCAATAAAGATATATATTTCTGTTTCTCTTCGCTAATATAGTATTACTGTAGAACTTACATAATACTTAGTCTCTAGCGAAAGTTCATTTGCTGAAAAATTCTAAAAATTATACTATTCTAACAAAGCTGGGTTTTATTATCTAAGGAATTGAAGTTCGGTTGAAACAGGAAAAACTAACACTCAACCGAGAAACGTACATTACTGATCCAAAATTCTTATTCTTGATAACTGTCAAGTTTGGATATCAAAGCTGCTTTCCGGCCATTTTATTAGCCTAAAATTCTAATCAAACCACCGCTTAGTACGGAAAATTACTGGGTGGCAATTATTAATATTAACGATAAAAAATTGCTCTTGACCAGAAAGTATTTATGTGATTTGTTTTAGAATAGTATGGCAGCTTAGTGATATAGCGAGTAATTCTTTAGTAGGTCAACAAGCATTTTTCAAAAAAGAAAAAGTTTTTGAGCTACTTATCAGCAACTGAAATTCTAGGCAGCACTTGTATTTATCTAACAAGGGTGTTTTGTTATTGCTAACAGAATATGTTGCTTCAATTAATGTAGCTTTTTGAGAGGTAAGTAATTAACGGTCAATATATTATACGGAGATTGTCTGGCCTAGAGAATGATCAGAAAATCATCTGCTTTGGGGTAAACATCCTATCCTTCAGTCGCAATCTAGTACCTAATTTTACCGAGGGAAAAAGCTGATAAAAGTCAGAAGGAGGCGAAGTAAATATCATAAAGGCCCAGCAATATTTTCGCCTTCTTTAGAAAAGAAATTCACGCAATCAATCAGCCTCTGAGATCATGAAACGAACTAATTTAATCTCCATACTCAAGAGCCTTGACGAACTTGGGATTCATAATCCTAAGGGAGTTTTCTGGAACTTACATCAGTCTGAGCTAGTAGAAGAAGCAATTAAACGTAGCGAAGGGGTACTTACCGATACAGGTGCTCTGATGGCCGATACCGGAAAATTTACTGGGCGTTCGCCTAAAGATCGATTCATTGTAAAAGATGATGTAACTCAGGATAAAGTATGGTGGGGCGACATCAATATTCCATTCGATCATCAGAAGTTTGATCAGTTATACAGGAAAATGGTGGCCTTTTTGGATGGCCGTAAAATATACGTCCGCGATGCCGCTGCCGGCGCTGATACCAACTATCGGCTCAATATTCGCATTATTGACACTCAGGCCTGGCACAACCTGTTCTGCTATAATATGTTCCTTCGCCTTGAACAAAAGGAACTAGCTGACTTTACGCCGGACTTTACTATACTAGCTATTCCCGAATTTAAAGCCGATCCGGAGGTAGACGGTACCACCCACGAGAACTTTGCTATTATTAACTTCAAACGCCGCATCATTCTGGTAGGGGGCACCGGTTATACCGGCGAAACTAAGAAGGGTATCTTTAGTGTACTCAACTTCTTGTTACCTGATCAGAAAAATGTATTGGCGATGCACTGTAGTGCCAACATGGGTGAAAATGGTGATACCGCTATTTTCTTTGGCCTCTCTGGCACCGGTAAAACTACTTTGTCGGCTGACCCCAACCGTCGTCTGATTGGTGATGATGAACACGGCTGGACCGATGATGGTATCTTTAATTTTGAAGGGGGGTGCTACGCTAAGGTGATTAACTTGACCCCGGAGTCTGAACCTGAGATATGGAAGGCCATAAAGTTTGGAGCTATTCTGGAAAACACCCGCTTTGTTTCGGGTACTCGCACTGTAGATTACACCAGCAAAGAAGTGACCGAAAACACTCGGGTTTCCTATCCTATTGATCATATCGATAATGCGGTGGAGCCTTCAGTTGGTGGAGTGCCTCAGAATATTTTCTTTCTCACCTGCGACGCCTACGGAGTGTTGCCACCTATTTCATTGCTGACCAAAGGACAGGCAATGTATCACTTTATTTCTGGCTACACCGCTAAGGTAGCTGGTACTGAAACGGATATTACTGAGCCTAACTCCACATTCTCCGCTTGTTTCGGTTCACCATTTATGCCATTGCACCCCACAAAGTACGCGGAAATTTTGGGCGAAAAAATGGAGCAGCATCAGGTAAAAGTCTGGCTGATAAATACTGGCTGGTCTGGTGGCCCCTACGGAGTGGGCAGCCGTATCAAACTCGAATATACCCGGGCAATGATTACTGCTGCCCTGGAAGGAAAGCTAGATGAAGTAAAATTTATGAACCATCCGGTATTCGGAGTAGCAATGCCTACCACTTGCCCCGACGTGCCCAGTGAAGTACTAAATCCTCGGGATACCTGGAAAGATAAAAATGCCTACGATGAGAAGGCCAATAAATTAGCGGGGCAGTTTAATCGGAACTTCGGGAAATTTGCCGAGTACGCAAATGATGAAATTCAGGCCGGAGCTCCTAAAGTAGTACATAAAGCTTAGCAGATTACTAATAGATTGGATGATAAGCGCGTGAGTCATTGATTTGCGCGCTTTTTTTGTCTAAAATTGATGCTATTCAGTTTTAGTATTTTCCTGAACCTTACAATCCTGACTCTTTATGATGAGACTTACTTTATTACTGATAGCCTTAGGCGGGTTGCTTTCCACTGCTTTCTCCCAAAATCTTAAGCAGCAAGTCGATGAGCAAGCTAAAGCCTTGGAAGAACAGGTAATTGAATGGCGCCGCGATATCCACGAGCATCCCGAATTATCAAACCGGGAATTCCAGACAGCTCAGAAGGTAGCTGAACACCTAAAATCCCTGGGTATAGAGGTTACTACCGAAGTGGCCCATACTGGGGTAGTTGGATTGTTAAAGGGCGGGCAACCCGGACCGGTAGTAGCTCTTCGCGCGGATATGGATGCCTTACCTGTGACCGAACGGGTGGATGTTCCTTACGCTTCCCAAGCCACCGCTGAATATAATGGCGAGCAAGTGGGAGTAATGCACGCTTGCGGGCACGACACCCACGTAGCCATATTAATGGGAGTGGCCCAAGTACTGAGCGATATGAGGGACGACCTTCAAGGCACCGTGAAGTTTATTTTTCAACCAGCCGAAGAAGGCGCGCCTGAAGGAGAAGAAGGCGGTGCTGAACTGATGGTTGAGGAAGGTGTGCTGACCAACCCCGATGTAAATGCCATCTTTGGACTGCATATCAACTCGAAAACCGAAGTGAACAAAATCGGCTATAAACCCGAAGGAACGATGGCCGGAGTGGATCGCTTAGAGATTAAAATTAAAGGAGCTCAAACCCACGGAGCTTATCCTTGGGCGGGGGTAGATCCTATTGTAACTGCCTCTCAAATCGTTTTGGGACTCCAGACCATTGTGAGTCGTAATCTGGAAATTATCAAAGCCCCCGCCGTCGTTACTATTGGTAAGATTGAAGGCGGTGTCCGGAGCAACATTATTCCCGAAGAGGTTACTATGATCGGCACCATCCGGTCGCTAGACCCCGAGATGCAAATGCAGATTCATCAGCGCATTCGCGAAATTGCTACGAATATAGGCGAAAGTGCTGGAGCGGAAGTAGAAGTCAACATCAACGAAGGATATCCGGTGACTTACAACGATCCTGAACTCACCGCCCAGATGGTAGGTACTTTGCAGGAGGTTGCCGGAGAGGACAATGTTTTTCTTCGGTATCCGGTAACTGGAGCCGAGGATTTTTCGTTCTTTGCCCAGGAAGTACCTGGTTTCTTTTTCTTTTTAGGGGGAATGCCTGCGGGCATGAACCCTGAAGATGCCGCTCCCCATCATACTCCTGATTTCTACATTGACGATAGTGGATTACTTTTGGGAGTACGTGCGCTTAGCCATCTTACCCTCGATTATATGGAGCAGTACCAGGCTGAAATGGGGAAATAAACGGGCATACTTAACATCAACTCTCAAAATTACTTTTAAATATGCCCAAACCATTGTAGTTTACTGCGTCTTGATTACTACCAAACTAATACAATATGATCCTCGGAGCACTGAAGGATGATGACGACCGGGTAGCCTTAACCCCAGATGTGGTTCAGAAACTGACGGAATTTCACGAGATTTGGATAGAGTCAGATGCCGGAGCTTCGGCCTTCTATTCTGATTCCCTTTACACCGATGCTGGGGCAACTATTGCATCTTCGGATGAAGTGCTCGCTAAAGCCAATCTCCTAGTCCGCATTAAACCTCCTTCTGCCGAGATATTCAAGCAGCTAGCTGCTAATAGTGTAGTACTATCCTCGTTTCAGCCATTCAATAATCCTGAAGTTGTTGAACAGCTTAGTCAGTATCCACTCACTGTCTTTAGCATGGATATGCTGCCCCGAACCACCCTAGCGCAGGATAAAGATGTACTTTCCTCTATGGCCTCAATGGCTGGTTACCGCGCTGTATTGGAGGCGGCTACGCATTTGCCGCGCTACTTTCCCATGCTAACCACCGCTGCCGGAAGTATTCCTCCTGCCAAAGTACTGATTCTGGGGGCCGGGGTGGCCGGTCTTCAGGCCATTGCTACGGCTAAGCGTTTAGGATCGGTCGTAGAAGCATTTGATACTCGCTCTGCCGTAAAAGAAGAAGTACAAAGTTTAGGAGCTAAGTTTGTAGAAGTGGAAGGAGCTCGCGATGATAAGGCTGCCGGAGGGTACGCGGTAGAGCAAACCGAAGAATACAAGCAGCGTCAGCAAGCACTTATCGCCGAAAAATCGGCCAAAGCCGATGTGATTATCACCACAGCCCTTCTACGAGGAAAAAGATCACCAGTTCTCATCACTAAGGAAACTGTCGAAAATATGAAGCCCGGTAGTGTGATTGTAGACTTGGCTGCTTCCGGAGGTGGCAATTGTGAATTAACGAAAGATCAGCAAACCATTCAACATCAGGGAGTAACCATCATTGGTGATTCCGCTCTGGAAGCAAAAATGCCGATGCATGCCAGTCAGCTATATGCCAAAAATATTTTCAACTTTCTGAAAATACTCACGAATGAGGGGGAACTAACGCTTGATTTTGAAAACCCTCTTATCGATGGCTCTTGTCTGGTTCACCAGGGGCAGCCGCATTATAAAGTACCTCAACAAGCTTAATATTCACTATGGACGGATTAGTTAGCTTTATTAGTGAAAACCTGTTGATGATATACGTGCTGGTTTTCGCTATTTTCTTAGGCATGGAAGTTATTTCTAAAGTGCCCACTGTTTTACATACTCCTCTAATGTCCGGTGCGAATGCCGTGAGCGGAGTGGTGGTTATTGGTGCCATTTTGTTGATTCGCCAGGCTTCTGCTGATGACTACCTAGTATTGATATTAGGTTTCTTAGGCATTGCGTTGGCGATGGTGAATGTCGTAGGTGGCTACGCAGTGACTGACCGCATGCTCGATATGTTTAAAAAGAAAAAAAGAAGCTAGCCAAACTACCTGCCCTGTGGAAACTTCGCTTTACGACTTTATCTACCTTATTTGTATCGTTCTCTTTATTATCGGCCTTAAACGATTGAGTAGTCCCGATACTGCCCGCAACGGAAACTTGGTGGCAGCTACTGGAATGGGAATTGCTATTATTGTTAGTCTATTCTATCCTGTAGAAGGTGGACAGAACAATTATGGCTGGGTAGCCGGTGGTATGGTAGTAGGAGCGGCGGTCGGTTACACTGTGGCTCGCCGAGTTAAGATGACCGCAATGCCAGAAATGGTATCGTTATTCAATGGCTTAGGAGGAGCTTGCGCCATGATGATCTCGCTGGTTGAATTCTACAACTATCCCGCCAATACGTCTCTGCTAAATGGTGCTGCTTTTACCACAATTTTTGCACTTTTCATCGGTAGTATTTCGTTTACTGGAAGTTTAGTTGCCTACGGTAAATTGGAAGGGTTTCTTCGCGATTCCTTAGTCCTTCCTGCTCCTAAAGTTGTTAATGTAGTACTACTCGTTGCTATACTTGCCTTGGGAGGGTATATTTTATTCTTACCTAGCATAGACTTCACATTGGTGCTAATCTTCCTAGCACTCTCATTGTTCTACGGAATCTCCTTTGTAACCCCCATTGGAGGAGGCGATATGCCCGTAGTAATTTCACTGCTAAATTCTTTTACTGGAATAGGTGCTGCTTTAGCCGGACTAATCTATGATAATCAGGTTATGCTGGTAGGAGGTATTTTAGTAGGAGCCTCTGGTACTATCCTTACTGTACTAATGTGTCAGGCCATGAATCGCTCCCTTTTTAACGTAATTGTAGGAGGATTTAGTAGTAAAGGGGGCGCATCGGGTGAAGGACGTGAACAAATAGTGAAGGAGGCAACTCCCAGCGATTTAGCCATTGAACTGAAATATGCTAATAAAGTAATGGTTGTACCCGGGTATGGATTAGCCGTTGCCCAGGCTCAGCACGTAGTACACGAACTGGAAAGTATGCTGGAAACTGAAGGAGTAAACTTCATGTACGCAATTCACCCTGTTGCCGGACGTATGCCGGGTCATATGAATGTACTCCTGGCTGAGGCCGATGTGCCTTATCCTAAGCTGTTAGAGCTTGAAAATGCGAATAAAGAGTTAGCGACAACTGATGTTGTATTGGTTATTGGTGCTAATGATGTAGTAAACCCAGCAGCTAAGGAAGATCCTTCTAGTCCGATTTACGGTATGCCTATTTTGGAAGTTGAGCAGGCAAAAAGCGTAGTAGTTCTTAAACGTAGTATGAGTACTGGCTACGCCGGTATACAAAATCAACTCTTTTTCGGCGAAAGAACCAGAATGCTTTTCGGTGACGCGAAAGCCTCTCTCAATAAATTAAAAGAAGAGGTTGATCAGGCGTAACTACTTCTATCTTCTATATCAGCGTTAACGTTCTTTATCTATCTTTTTTTAAAATATTTTATTGACAATGCTTGGCTACTTTATTAGCACCTATTATATTTGCCATCCCTTTTCGCAACAACAGATGGTTGTTGTCAAAATTTGAAAAAAGTTTGTCCTGATTGTTTGCTAAATCATATACCTCTTCCTACCTTTGCGATCCCGTTTGAGTGAAGAAGTTACTGAGGGGGATAAAAAA
>CAZKCO010000042.1:42226-48086 GCA_964551335.1 uncultured Roseivirgaceae bacterium | reverse complement strand
CTTAAAAGCAGAAAAGGCGATCAGGAAATGATCACCTTTTATCAATCAGAGATCATTCAATGATGATTTGTCTTCGTCAAAAGACTGACCTTTCCTTGATATTCATAAGGAAAGCGACGGTGTTTAAGGTGATAGAAATAGACTCCCGGAGTTAGGTCGCTACTATCCCAAGTGTTATCGTAAGCAGCAGAAAAATATACCCGCTTACCCCAACGGTTATATATGCTTAAGCTCCAACTATCGCGGTTGAGGTTGGGAATGACAAACAAATCATTCGTTCCATCCCCATTGGGCGTAAATACTGTGGGAATGAACAGATCATCTGGTAAGGGCTCTACAAACACGTCATCAATGAAGTAGTAGGCATACGCCGTGGTGAAGTTGCCTGCGTTACGTACCCGTACGGTGTCAGTGGCTTGATCGCTTAAGAAGTTGCCAATAAGTAGATGGGTAGCAGCAGCAGATGCCCGAAAAGTGCCGGTAACTAATGTCCACTCACTACGCTCAGTTATAATAGTTTCAGCGTTAACAGGAGGCTTCCCCTCAATAACTCCAAAAGTATCTAGGTCGATTGCTTGGTCGCTGAAATACATCCCCAGATTATTAGCGGCAAACTGCATGCTATCGGCTAGTGAGACATACATTCCAGCAATGTACTGCTGCCCTTCTACTAAAGGTGATAAGAGCTCCACTTGAATATATTCACGGTAAGGCCCTCTAATCTGACGGTAAGTAAAAATACCCGCCATCAAATCACCTGAACGAGGGAATTGATTTCCAAGAGTAAGATTATTAGTTGAATTCGGATGACGGCGGCAAGAGACCTCATGAATGTTGTTATAAATGTCGGCGGTGCCGTTGGTAGGCATCGTCCAGTTTTCAATCAAACTTTTGAAGTCTTCTTTGTTTTGAACTATCAAACAACTGTCTGATAGATACTCTTCAAAACTAGGGTTAGGTACTAAGTTTTGAGCAGCTAAGCTATTAGTTAGCAGCATCAAAATCGTTATTGTTAAATATGTTATTTTAAAGTAGCCCATCTCTGGTTTTTCAGTATGCTGACCCAGTCTCTATGGGAATAGGAATAGCGTAGGTGATTTAACTCATAAAAGTATATTCCTGGTGATAGGCTACCGCCGTCCCAGTTATTGTTATAGCTAGGTGCGAAATATACTCGTTTGCCCCACCGATTATATATATTCAGGCTCCAACTATCGGAGGCAAGCTTTTCTATAAAAAAAGTATCGTTCTTGCCATCTCCGTTAGGCGTAAATACTGTGGGAATAAACAAATCATCTGGCAAAGGCTCTACAAACACGTCATCAATAAAGTAATAAGATGAAGAGCGAATACGAAAGTAACTTACTGTGTCTCGAACTCGCTGTACGGCAGTAGTTTCGTCACTAAAGAAATTACCAATTAGTAAATGGGTAGCATCATAGGCAAGTCGAAACGTATCGCTCACTAGCACCCATCCATTACGTTCGTTGATAACTTTAGTATTGCTAATATTGGGAAAAGCTTCAATGATCCCATTAGTATCCAAATTAATGGCCGTTTGGCTAAATAACATACCAATATTATTAGCGGCGAAAGGCATGCTATCAGCCAGTGAGACATACATTCCAGCAATGTAGCGCTGACCTTGTTCTAAGGGTTGTTGTAATTCCACTTGATGGTATTCCCGATAGTTGAAATCGCCATAGGTAAATATACCTGCCATGAGATCGCCACTACGGGGTGACTGTGATCCAATTGAAAAGGGAAAAGTGCTGGTTGGGTGAATGGCACATTGTTCATCACCAAAGACATAACCATAAATATCGGAAGTGCCTTCCGTCGGCATCGTCCACTTCTCAATCCGGTCGGAGAAAATTTGCCTGTTGGTAACAATTAAACAGGTATCACTCTTGTATTCTTCAAAACTAGGATTAGGGACTAGGTTTTGAGCGAGGGTAAAGAATGGAAAAATAGTAGCTATAAAAAGAGTAAAAATATACATATTGATTAACTAATATGGTTACATTATAGTTGATAAAAAGGGATTACAGAATATATCATAAAAAATTAACACATATTTAACATAGAAATAAAAATGATATGCTTAATGCTCGATATGTGTTAGTCAGTGCGCGATTTGTTATATTGTGTTACAGAAATAGTAATTATGCACTAATTTAATTGGCGACTTATTTACAAAGCGCTCACTAAACAGTAGAAAGCTAACGCTAGCCTACCGTGTGTATGTATACCCCAATAGCAATCAGACAACCACTTTCTCTACCGTAATTGCAGACCTTCAGCTTAGGTGGCAGCTAGGTAAGTGCTGTTGGAGTGAAGAAGCTTATTGATAACAATAGTTATACCGGAGCTGCCGGGTTGGTACCAAGGAGATTCCCTAAGCCTGCCAGGGAGTGGGAGCATTTCTGCTACTGCTTCTGCCCGGAGTGTGAGAAGGAACAGAAGTAACTCTGTTGCAACTCATGCCCTGTCTATACTAAGAAGTAAGACCCGTACTGCTAATGCTTTTGCCCTACGCCCTACAGCCATCTTGAAAAAACCTAGTAGGTGATACGAAGCATTCCCAGCCTACGATTGGGTGGATCGTAGTAGATGAGCGCCATCAATCGTAGCCTACGATTGGATAACAGTGAGTGAGTAAGGGAGCGTGCCCTGCCGTATTACGGTGCTATTACCTACCATCGCCCGTACTTCTAGCTGATAGTCTCCGGCAGGAAGTACATCGGGAGCTTGAAAAAGTAACTGAGAAGGTACATTGGTAATCGCATCAGCAATGCGAATGTCTTCCCCCTCTTCTGATACGAGAAAGATGCCCTGCCGAGAGTCTTGCGGGTCAAACTTCAGTCGGCGGCCCCGCAGGCGCAGTACTCCCCGAGCGGTGATGCGCTGGTCTTTAGTGTCGGAAAAGATGTCTTCCAGATGCTCTGGTTTGGGGCAAGGATGCTTGGGCGATACCCGTTCGGCTTTCAGTTTGCTCAGCAGTTTTTTCAACCGCTTTCCGGGTAGGGCCTTGAGTACGATAGGCTGCTGCTCAGGATAACGCCGTTCGTCGTATTCGGTAAACTTCCCCTGAATGCTGGCCTGTATCTTCACTACGGAGGTGCTAATTCGCATACCAGTACTTAGGGCGTATTCTATGGCCGTAGCGTACTCTTCCAGTACGGCTTCCACCAACGCCGGAGTGAGTGTGCGGTTACGGGTTGTAATCAACTCCACCAGCGTACTTTGATCACAGACACCGGTATGGTGCACCCGGGCTACGTAATGAGTATCGGGTCGATCTTTTTGAAAGCTGTTAGGGTACAGGGCGTAGCGAATAGCCATAAGTATAAGATTGAAGTTGACTGCAAAATTGGGGGCTCAGACAGGTAAATGCAATTCGAAAAGCTTGAAGACGGTACATAACCCGAAGCATCACCGCAGTTTCTGAAATTCTACTATATTCGCTTACCATGAGAAAAGTTGCCTTGCCTTTACTGTCTGCTTCGCTAGCCCTGCTATTAATGGTAATTTACTATCCGCTCAGAGCCGATTCCCTCAACTGCGATATGTCCGCCTACCGCCCTCAGCCTGGGCTTACGGCGGAAGTAGAGAACGAAGTACTGACCGTCACCTGGCAGGGCGACCGAGATACCGAACTACGGCTGCGGTTTGTTATCAATCAGGGAGTGCCGACTATCCGAGAGCTAGCGGTTCAGTCAGCCGATGGTGAATGGAAAGTAGTGGCTACGGATGTAGTGCCGGAGTTCCGGGTGGTGTCAGGAGTACGGCGGGTTACCCAGCAGCAGACTGAACCGCTGGAAAGATTAGGCGTACCGCTCACGGCCGAAAAGCTGGACGAAATTAAGTGGGATGCTTTCTGGGATGCGCCGCTCTACGTTTCGGATGAGCCGCCCCGTTCGCATCAGTCGTCTATTCCCGCGGCTGAGCCCTTCGCTAATCATCCGGGGATGCCCCGCAGGCCGGAAGAAATCAGCCGGGATACGGCCCGTTATCAAGCTACTAACTGTAAAGTACGCACTAACGGTGCCCGGATTGAGATTACATTTCCGGGAGCGGAAGCGGGTATCTTTTCCGGCTACTTGCAGTACGACGTATTCAAGGGTAGTAACCTGATTCGGCAGATGCTGGTAGCTCAAACCGATCATCCTTCGGCGGCCTTTAAGTACGATGCCGGACTCAAGGGGTTGCCAATTCAATCTTCGTCTAAAGTGGTGTGGCGCGACCTGGTAAACCGCTGGCAGCAGTACGAGTTGGGTGGCCCAGCAACCGATCAGGCGACCATCGTGCGCAGTAGTAACCGGCTCATGGCGGCTGAATTGGTCGAAGGAGCAGTCGCGGCTTTTCCGCCACCCCATAGCTTTTACTGGGCGCGGGAGACCGAACAAAATCTGGGCTACGGCTGGTACCGCAAGGATAGCACTGATTCTTTTTCTTTCGGTATCCGTCAGGCGGAAGGAGAGGAAGACCCGGAGTTTTACCACAATTTCGCCCTCTACAACGCCCGCCCGGGTACCTGGCAGCAGATGCCGTTGTTTTTGTACGTTAGTCCCGAAAATGGACAGGATGCCATCAACCAGGCGCTGGCCTTTACCCACGGAGATCGCTTTCGTCCGCTACCCGGCTACAAGGTGATGGGCCACCACTACCACGTGGGGCTGGTACCCCGGCTTCAGGAGAAGGGTGGATTTGACCAGCGGTTGAACGACATTGCTACCATGAAGGGGATTGGAGTTGACATCTACGGAGTAATTGACGGGGAGCGCGGGCCAGGCCGTCACGACAAAGGGGAAAAGTATCTGGCAGGTTTAGCGAACTACTACGAAGCGGCCCGTCGTCAATCGGATAAAAACTTCCTGGTGATGCCCAGCGACGAAAACAGTACCGGTGGGCGTCGGCCTTTTCTGGGTGGGCACTACGATATTATCCCTTCCAAACCCATCTACTGGCGACCCCAGCGGCTGGAAGGTCAGCCTCTGTCAGAGCCGCACCCCAAGTACGGAACCGTCTACAATCTGGGTGAGCCGATGGACATGATGGAGATGGCTGAACGGGAAAACGTACTGATTTCTATGCCTCACCCCCGGGCCAAGCGGTCTACCGGCTTTCTGAACGCTATTAAAGACGAACCGCAGTTTTTGCACCCGCACTACTTCGGCTTAGGCTACCGCTGGGGCATGGGCATTGATGCCTCGGAAACCCGGCTGGGGGAGTACCGCTTCCTGACGCTTTGGGACGAAGCCAATAACTGGATGGCGGCCCGTGATTTGCCACCGAAGTTTGCGCTAGCCATTTCCGAATCCCGCTCAGATTTAGGCCACCGGGGAAAGCCGCCCTACGACGATAGCTACGGCATGTCACCGGTCAATTATCTAAAACTGGACTCCGTACCGTCGGTAGATGATATGAGCTCGATCATCAACACGCTAAAGCGGGGTGATTACTTTGTGACCTCCGGCGAGGTACTGATTCCGCATTACGAAGTGCAAGGCGAAGGAAACCAGCGAACTATTGTAGCCGAGGTAGAATGGACCTTTCCACTGGAAATGGTAGAAGTGGTGTGGGGCGACGGTGAAACCACCGACCGGCAGGTTATTTCCACCACAGATTTGCCTCCCTTCGGCAAAAAGCGGTTTGAAATTCCGTTTGATGCTCAGGGCAAGAAATGGGTACGCTTCGCCGCCTGGGATGTAGCCACCAACGGCGCGATGGTGCAACCAATCCAGTTACAATGAACAATTAATGTAACCCTCTGATAAAAAAAGCATATCTTTCTAATTGCACATTGCACATTGCACATTGCACATTGCACATTGCACATTGCACATTGCACATTGCA
>CAZKCO010000042.1:0-42126 GCA_964551335.1 uncultured Roseivirgaceae bacterium | reverse complement strand
CATTGAATTGCCGTATATTTCACCTTCTTTAGCACTAATTACTTATGGCCGAAACTGTAACTACCGCTCCCTCTCCCACTCATCTTAAAGATTCGGAAACTACCAAAAAGCGATTGCTCTCGTTGGATGTGTTGCGGGGTATCACCATCATCGGGATGATCGTGGTAAATACTCCCGGTTCCTGGAGCTACGTGTATCCACCTCTGCAGCACGCCGAGTGGCACGGGCTCACTCCTACCGATCTGGTATTTCCGTTCTTCCTGTTTATGGTGGGGATCTCTATTACGCTGGCTTTAGGGCGGCGGGTAGAAAAATGGGGCCTGCCCCCGACCAGATCGGGGGTGCCGCTGAAGGGAGTAGTCACTAAAATTGTGAAGCGCTTCTTCATCATTTACGCTCTCGGCTTATTTCTGGCGCTGTTCCCGGCTTTTAACTTTGAGAATTTGCGCTATGTAGGGGTGCTGCCCCGTATTGCGGTGGTGTATCTGGTCTGTAGCCTATTATTTCTGAAATTATCCTGGCGCGGCATTGCCTGGCTAAGCGGCATTACGCTGGTCGCTTACTGGTTAGCAATGGTGCTGATTCCGGTGCCCGGAGTGGGTCCAGCTAATCTGGAGCCCGGAACCAACCTGGCTGCCTGGCTGGATGAACTGCTGGTACCCGGGCGTTTATACCGCGGCAACTGGGACCCCGAAGGCTTTCTAAGCACCTTCCCGGCCATCGTGACTGGCTTTACCGGGGTGCTTACCGGTTACTGGCTACGTTCTTCCCAAACCGTAGAGCGAAAGATTATCGGGATGATGGTAGCGGGTGTGCTGGCCTGCCTGCTGGGCTATCTGTGGCATCAGTTCTTTCCGGTTAATAAGAATCTGTGGAGTAGCTCCTACGTGCTGGTTTCTTCCGGTATGGCGCTGCTGTTGCTGGGTACACTGTACTGGTTTATTGACGTGAAGCACTATCGTAGCTGGATACCCTTCTTTGTTGCTTTCGGTATGAACGCCATTACGGCCTACGTACTGCACGGCACGCTGATTGATGCCTTTCATATTCCGGTGAACGAAGCTGGGGAAACGCTGAGAGGTAGCAGTTTTCAGGGATTGGTTAATCTAGGCTTAGCGCCGGAACTGGCTTCCTTTGTTTGGGCTATTTTATATCTGCTGCTGTGCTTTATTCCCGTCTGGATTATGTACCGTCGTAGCATCATCGTTAAAATCTAGGTCTTCGGACATCAACTGGCTATCCAATTTCTCTTTTCCAAGCGGTAGCGTAAAGTAAAAAGTACTTCCCTTCCCGTATTCGCTGCCAAAGCCTATACTGCCTCCGTGGGTTTCAATTACTTTTTTCACAATAGCCAACCCTAGTCCGTTAGAACTTTCACCCGCCGTAGGCAAGTTTTGGGTTCTCTCAAAAGCTCTGAAAATTTTATCTTGGTCCTGTTGCCGAATACCCAGGCCCTGATCTATAACTTCGGTTCGTACCTGATCGCCCTCAACCCGCAATACTACGCGAATGAGGCGATGCGCTTGGGAGTACTTGATGGCGTTAGTTAATAAATTAGTCAGCACCTGATTGATATAGGTACTATCAAAGGAGAATAACAATTCGGCTACCGAACTCTCCAACGTAATTTGCTGATCTTTTTGACGGGCGAGTGGTTCATTGGCCGCAATTACAGCCCGTAGAAAATTCACGTAATCTCTTTCTCCTTTTTTGAGCCGGAGGGTGCCCGACTCAATCTGAGTAATGTCAAGCATGTTGTTTAGCAGTTCCAGGCAGTTAGCACTCACCCGGCGGATCATACTGATAAATTCTATCTTCTGTTCTTCGGTGAAGTTTCCGGCGTATCGTCCATCCAGCAATAGGTTGGTAAGATTAAAGATGCTGCCCAGCGGGGTTCTAATATCGTGAGCGGCTACCCCAATAAACTTGTTCTTTTCATCGTTAAGCCGGACCAACTGTTTATTTTTTTCTATGATGATCTGATGCTCAAGATTGGCTCGGTATATTAGCCAGCTAACAGAAAAAAAGATAATAGCTCTTACTAACGCGTTCCATGCTAGTACATAGTAGCTCGAGTGAGGGTGTCCCGTAACAATACTAATGAGTAGCCACATCGCACTACTAATTCCGGCAATCAGCAACGTACTCAATTTAGAGGTTCGGGGCTGCGCTGCTACCACGTAAATGGGGATCAGATACAGAATGGAAGAGGAAATCTCGTGGCCGCTAATGTAGTCTAGTACACCAATTACGATCAGAAGGGTGTACGAAACGACGAACACCTGAGTGCGATTGCGTAATATTTGCTGGGTCATGGATCTACGGATAGTTCTTTACCAAAAACACCGAAAGTAGGAAGAAAATTGAATACTAAAGCGTATTTATTTATAAATACACCCTACAAGATATCATTAATGCCTGAGGGTATTCCAGCAGTTTAATATGTTTATTGCAATGGTTGATAATCTTGGGGAATATCAGAGGGATAGTATCTTTGGCATTAAGGAGAACAATTGCGTATGCCTTTTAAAAAATTCTGGTTTCTGTTGACAATCTGGGCAATCACTCAAATTTCCTGGGCCCAGTCCCTAACCCAAACGGTACGCGGTACGGTGGTTGATCAGGAAACGCTGCAACCGTTGGCAGGTGCTTCGGTGTACTTACTCGATACTGAACTAGGTAGCAGTACCGACGTTCGGGGAAATTTTCTGATAGATGATGTGCCCATTGGGCGGTACGTGGTGGGGGCCAGTTACGTGGGTTACCAAACCCGCACGCTTCCCGCCGTGCTGGTGCAAGCGGGAAAGGAAACCGTGTTGGAGATTAGCTTATCACCCTCAGCGTACAACCTGAGCGAAGTGGTAGTTACCGAAAGCCGCCCCACTTCAGTAGAAGCTATGGAGCTGGTGAGTAGTCGGGGATTTACCGTAGAGGAAACCCGCCGCTACGCGGCTACCTTCTTCGATCCGGCTCGTCTGGCTACCTCCTTTCCGGGTGTGGTGGGAGTAAACGATCAAGCCAATCATATCTCGGTGCGAGGTAATTCCCCCAACAGCATGTTATGGCGATTGGAGGGGGTTGATATTGTCAATCCTAATCACCTATCGAATGCCGGTACGTTCAGCGATCGAAGAGCAGCCAGTGGAGGCAGTCAAAGTGTGTTCAGTACGCAGGTGCTGGATAATTCCCGGTTTTTTAGTGGCGCTTTTCCTGCTCCCTACGGTAATACGGTGGGTGGGGCCTTTGATATGAAACTGCGAACGGGTAATAACCAGCACCACGAGTATACAGTGCAGGCGGGTTTTATCGGGCTGGAGTTCGCCGCTGAGGGCCCGCTCAAAGAAGGTGGCACGAGCTCTTATCTGGCCAACTACCGCTATTCTACCGTAGGGTTGCTTACCAATGTGATTGGGCTGGACTTTAGCGGTGAGAATATTGCTTTTCAAGACTTGTCGTTCAACCTGACTTTCCCTACGAAGAAAGCCGGAACGATCACCTTCTTTGGAGTAGGAGGGACCGGAAAGAACGTATTTGCCGCTCCCCGCGACTCTGCCGAATGGGAAACCCAGGAGGACCGCTACGATGTGAACTTTACCAACGATATGGGAGCCGTAGGCCTAACCCATACGCTGCCGCTCAATGAGCGAACATTGATTAGGTCGGTAGTAGCTTCGTCGGCTCTAAGCAGCAACCGGTTTGGTGATATCATTAACGAGAGCTATGAACCACAACGATTAGAAGAAGACCGGTACCAGGAATCCCGCCTGTCGGCTACCTCCTCAATTACCCACCGCCTGTCGGATCGGCACATTCTAAGCGGCGGTTTTTTCCTGAACCAGTTGGATTATGAACTAAGCAGTAGTGAGCGTACCCTTGACGGCACGGTACAGACTACAACAGCTGGTGGAGGAAACGGAGTGCTATTTCAGCCTTATGTACAGAGTAAATATCAGATAAGCGATCAGCTTAGTAGTCAGGTTGGTTTGCATTACACTTACTTTGCACTAAGTCAATCGCATGCTTTGGAACCCCGGGCACAGTTACAGTGGGCAATCAGCGATCAGCAATTGCTTACGTTGGCCTACGGACTGCACAGTCAGCAGCAGCAGCCGGGAGTGTACTTTTCTACCGTAGCCAACGATATAGTCGGAGCGCCTCCGTTGCAACTTAATCGAAATTTAGACCTGACTAAGGCCCAGCACTTTGTGTTAAGCTATACCCGTCAGTTGGGTGAGGCACTGCGCCTGCGGGCGGAAGCCTACTACCAGTACCTCTTCAACGTTCCTGTCTCTACTGATCCGAATAGTACATTTTCGGCGCTTAACCTGTTTGAGGGTTTTGTAGACGAAGCGCTGGTGATCGAAGGAAACGGACGAAACTACGGGCTGGAGATGTCGCTGGAGAAAAGTTTTCTGGAGAACTACTATTTTTTGCTCAGCGGCTCGCTCTACGAATCAAAGTACACTGCCGCCGATGGCGTGGAACGGGATACGCGGTTTAACGGCAACTATGCGTTTAGCGCTACGCTGGGCAAGGAGTTTCCCTGGGAAAAGAAGGGTAAGCAGCGGGTAGTGGGCGTGAATCTACGAGGAAACTACCTGGGCGGACTACGCACCACTCCCATTGACGAGGAAGCCTCCCGAGAGCAGCAAACTACCGTGTTTCAGGATGATCTGGCGTACACTCAGCAGTTGCCCGACTACTTCAAAATTGATCTGCGAATTAGCTTACGCCGCAATACCGAGCGTTTTACCAGCGTATGGTCGCTGGACATACAAAACGTACTAAGCCGGCAGAACATCGCCTTTCAGTACTACGACACCGTGCAACAGCAGGTAGTGACCAAGTACCAACTCGGGCTAATTCCGGTGCTCACCTACCGCATAGAGTTTTAGATCTTTAGTCCACAGTCCACAGTCCACAGTCCACAGTCCACAGTTCACAGTCCACAGTCCACAGTCCACAGTTCACAGGCGAGAGCTGACAAGTCTATAGTGGGCAATCTAAATTAACACCACTTCTAACGTTCTGAGGACAAATATCTGTGGACTGTCGACTGTGGACTATCGACTATCAACTATGGACTTTTTTTCTTTACTTGCGATCATAACTTTTTTATTCTGTATTATATGAGGAAGTTAAAAGCAAATACCCCTCTCATAAGAACAAGAATCTTTACCTTGATATTTTTGCTCTCTCTTGTTGGTTTTCAATCTAAGGCACAGAAATTTGGAATTGGGATCGCCTATGCAACTTCTAATGCTTTCAATGGTGAACTTCAATATCTAAACAACAACAACTCTCTCAAATTGGGGTTTTCTTTAGAAATTGCAGACACCAAAGGAAAGCTGGTTGACGAGCAACTACCAAATTACGGGAGAACAGTTGACGGAACTGGAGAATACTTTATGACTTTAGATTTAGGATATGGCAGGATTCTTAAGGATGTTATAACAATCGATGGTGAGATATCTATTGGTTCTATGAATTCCTATATCAATTTTATTGATAACAGATTCAACGGAGGGGGATATCATTTAATCACAGAAAGAGAAACAATTGCAGGAGTTGGACTAAATGCTGGCTATATAATCAGCACAAATTGGAACGTAATTATTGGATATAATACCATACGAAAATTACAATTTGGATTAAGAATATTGTTGTAAATTTATCGTTGACAAGTGCTAGCAATTATACACCAAATTACTTCTCGCCAACTTCAATACAGCTTTCCTGCTCTATGACTATAACTTTTTAACCTAACCATTCATGAAAAAGCTATATATCTCTCTCACGTTTATTTGCTGCACCGCCCTGGTTTTTGCTCAGGATAATCAAGGAAGTCAGGAGACGCTGGTGAAGGGCTTTAGTGTTACCAACTCTGGAGGTTACGGCGGCTTATCGCTACGGACTGGTTCGGTTGGTGGCGATTTTGCTTTGTTCTTTGGCGGCTACGGCGGCTGGTTTCTAAATAAGAAATGGATGTTCGGCGGAGGTGGTTACGGTATGATTACCCAATTAGATGTTCCTCCCACCGCAGCCGTTGGCGGAAGACCCAATCTACACTACGATATTGGCTACGGTGGTTTTATCACGGAATACATTCTACGCTCTGATCAGATGCTGCACCTGACCGCTCACCTGCTAATTGGTGGCGGAGGAGTATCGCAAGACTTGGAAGGTGAGCCTGATTTTGAAAATACGGGTAGCAGTTTCTTTGTAGCTGAACCTGGCGCAGGCGTAGAACTAAATATTACTGACTTCTTTCGCATAAATGGTGGACTGACCTATCGACTAGCTAGTGGTTCCGACACCCGAGGTATTAGCGACGGGGATCTAAGTGGTATGAACTTTTTTCTAAATTTTAAATTTGGCTATTTCAACTAAACAATGGTGGAGGGTGGACGGTAAAAGGTAGAGGGCTATAAATACTTCCTGTATCATCTACCATTCACCCTCTACCTTCTCCCCTTGAAATATGGTGCCTTTAGAACATTACGTGTTGCTTAGTGCCTTTCTGCTATGTGTAGGGCTAGCCATTATCGTGACCAAGCGTAACGCCATTGTTATACTCATTGGTATTGAATTGATTTTGAATGCAGCCAACATCAACTTAGTAGCCTTTAGTCGTCACGATGCTTCCTTGTTACAAGGGCAGATTTTTGCCCTATTCGTGATTGTGGTAGCCGCCGCCGAAGCCGCTGTAGCTATGGCTATTGTGCTGAAAGTCTATAACTTCTACAAAACTGCCAACGTAGACGACATCCGCGAAATGAAAGGGTAGTTTACCTACGCTACCTACTAGCCTGCTTTGCTTCTCGAGTTTCTAACAAAAAGTCAGCCATCTTCCTGAAGTACTCCGGTTCGTGTAGTCCGGGGCCGTGCTTGGCTCCTTCTACGATGATGAGTTCACTGTCAGCTCCCTGCTTTTGAAGAGCCTGATGCAGAATTTCACTTTGACAGGGTGGCACCAGTGGGTCGGCCGTGCCGTGCAGAATTAAAAAAGGGGGATCATCGGCATTAATGTAAGTAGCGGGATTGGCCAGGGCGCAGCGATCTTTATTTTCCTGAATGGGGCCACCTATCAAAGTAGATTCCGGTGAGTCGGCCGCGTTGTGGTTCATGCGGCTTCCGCAGGAGTCCATCGCCAGAAAATTGGTAGGCCCGTACCAGTCTACTACTGCGTCAACCGCACTACTCATTTCAGTATAATCACCCAGCGAACCTTCTATCAAAGCGGCTTCATCGCCGATAGTATGCTGGCTAATACCCGCTGAAGTACCCAGAAATGCCGAAAGATGCCCACCCGATGAGTTGCCTACTGCCGCTATGAACGAAGTGTCCAGCGAATATGTAGTAGCGTTTCCCTGAAGGAAGCGAATCGCCGCTTTTACATCATGAACCTGAGCGGGAAATATTGCTTCCCGGCTAGAGCGATGATTGATCGCTACCACCGCAAATCCGGCATTTAGCAAAGAAGGTCCGAATAACTCGTAGCTCCTTTCCTTACGATCATTGCCAAACCAGGCGCTGCCGTAGATAACGACCGCTACCGGAAATGGTGCCTCAGCGGTTTCGGGCAGATAAATATCCATCCGGTGGCCAACCAATGAGTCGTTTACGTAGGGTATGTCCTGCCACTGCCGGGCAGTTTCCTGAGCAAAACCAGGTATTTGTAATATGGTAATAATAAATAACGCTATTCTAAGTATTATCATTTTATTAAGTTATTTATTTTCCTTAAAAAAGGCTTAATTATTGCTTTTTCAGGCAAATTTAATCCATAAAATAGAGGCCACTTCTAATAATTTTTTATAAATTAATTTGTAGTTAACATTTAGTTATTACCTTTCAGCCACTCGTCCAGTTCAAATATTGATGAACTTATCTTTAGACATACGAATCAGCTATACAATTTAAGCTTTATACCTCTCACCATTCATCTTCATTAATACTATATCCCGATACTATTTCAATTCCTAACTAAACCAACCTTGTCTATTGTAACACCCAACTAACAAACTACTTCAAACAGTACCTTCCAGGAAGGTAACTGACTATCCCCTGATGTAAATGCTCGGATAGTAGCTTCGTACGTTGCATCAAACTAATAATCCTTCAACCTTAACACTTCAATCTATGAAACCGGAATCAATACCGAAATTCCCCGGACTGGGGAACTATGCTCTTTTTTTCACTTTATTCTTTTTTTGTTTTAATACCCTTCTCTTTGCTAGTAATAGCCCGCTTATTGTAGTATCGGGCACAGTAACTTCCCCCGACAGTAACGAAGGGCTGCCCGGCGTGAATGTTCTGGTAAAAGGCACTACGCAGGGAACCGTCACCGATGTTGATGGAAAGTACAGTATCAATGCTGAGGAAGACGACATTTTAGTATTTTCTTCTATAGGATTCGTTTCTCAGGAAGTGCCCGTAAATGGTAGGTCTACCATTGATGTTACTATGGCAGAAGATGTGCAGGCACTAGAAGAAATTGTAGTCATTGGCTACGGAACCCAAAAGAGATCTGACCTTACCGGTGCAGTAGGCTCGGTCGATGTAGAGCAACTTCAGGAGCGTCCCGTAGTTTCTCTCAATCAGTCTCTGGCCGGTAGGATACCGGGAGTGCAGGTAAATGTGAACTCCGGACGTCCCGGCGGGAAAGCTAACATTCGTATCCGGGGGTTTAGCTCAATTAACTCTTCTAATAACCCACTTTATGTGATAGACGGGGTGCAATTGCCAATGACCACCCAGGCTCAGCGTAGCCAGGCTATTGATTATATCAACCCCAATGACATAGTATCGGTAGAAGTCTTAAAAGATGCTTCTTCCACCGCTATTTACGGAGCCAGAGGAGCCAATGGGGTAATACTTATCACTACCAAACAAGGTAGATCGGGTGAAGGGAAAATAACCTATAACGTAGATCTCAGCACTGTTACCTACGGCCCTAACAAACCGGAAGTGCTAAATACTGAGCAGTACCTGGCGGTAGAAGAACTGGCCTGGAGAAATATGGAGAAGTTTGATCCGGTAGGCTGGGCCGAGGGCAAGTGGGCTTATCTGAACCCAGCGTTGAAGCGAACCGACCCCGAAATATTTGACAGCAACGGGAACCCTTACTTCGATACCAACTGGATTGATGAGACCACGCAAAGTAAACTATCCCAGAACCACCAATTAAACTTTAGTGGCGGAAGCGAAAAAACCACCTACTCCCTTTCTCTGGGATACCAGGATATTCAAGGACTTTATCTCACCAATTTCCTGACCCGCTACTCCGGCAGAGTGGCGGTACAAACTGATGTAAAAGACTGGCTTACCATAGGTACTACCCTTAATTATAATTACCAGTCGGAAAACAATGTGGACTATAACGACCAGATTCCTAGACGGATGGTAGAAGACTTTCCGTTTTTACCGGTGTACTATTCGGACGGAACCTACGCCGATAACCGGGATTATCCGTTTGCTGAAGGTACTCGTAGCTCGGTACACAATCTGCTGGAGCGAGACTTTATCTTAAATACGCAAACGTTTATTGGTTCAGTAAACGCCAATATCAAACTAACCGACGATTTAATTTTCAGAACGGTACTAGGTACGAATGTTATCACCCAGGAAACCAACCGTTACGAAGGCCGCACCATCCAGGAGGGTGCTCAGGGCCGGGCCTGGTTAACCGATGATAGAGATACTTTCTGGTCGTTTGAGAACTACCTGACGTACACCAAAACGTTTTCGGATATTCATGCCTTTGAGGGTATGCTGGGGCTATCCTGGCAGGAGTCAAACTTCTTTGGCATGTCGGCTGAGTCCAGAACCTTCGCTACCGATTATTTCCTGTTCAACAACATAGGTGCCGGCAGTAATAACCTGGGAGTAGGCTCCGGAGCCAGTCGCGAGGCATTGAACTCTTATTTTGGTCGATTCAACTACCGATTGATGGATAAGTATTTGGTAACCTTCACCGGACGGATGGACGGATCTTCCAAGTTTGGCGATAATAACAAGTACGCTTTCTTCCCTTCGGCTGCTTTAGCCTGGAGAGTATCCGAAGAAGGCTTCCTAAGCAACAACCGACTAATCTCCAATCTGAAGCTTCGTACCAGCTACGGTCTTACTGGTAATTCGGAGATACCTCCTTATTCGTCGCTGTCTTTGTTAAGCTCCGGATACGCAGCAGTAATCAACGAATCGAGAGTAGCGGGAACCGGTATACTTCGTTTAGCTAACCCCGATTTGAGATGGGAAAAAACCGCTCAAACGGATGTTGGTATTGAACTAGGGTTGTTTGAAGGCAGAGTCTCCCTGGAAGCGGATTACTACTATCGCAAAACCACCGATATGCTACTGGACGCGCCGGTGCCTCAGACCAGTGGTTACGCTACCATTCGTCGTAATGTAGGTTCTATGGAGAATAAGGGAGTAGAAATAGCGCTGAATACCGTCAATATTGCCCGAGATAAATTTGAGTGGCGTTCTAACTTCAATATTTCTTTCAACCGGAACAGAGTACTGGAGCTAGCTACTCGCGCACCAATTTTCGGTGTAGGCGGGCCGGGTATTACCAACGAAACCAGTATCATCACCGAAGGCGAATCGGCCAGCTCGTTCTGGGGACTAAACCGCCTGGGTGTATGGGGTACTGATGAAGCCGCTGAGGCCGCTGAATTTACCAGCTACCGCAACGGATTAACTATTTTGCCGGGGGATATCAAGTACGAAGATGTAAACGGTGATAAAGCCATTACCGATGCTGACCGGATGATTATTGGTGACGGTAGTCCCGAATTTTGGGGAGCTTTTATCAATAATTTCCGATTCGGAAACTTCGATTTATTACTGGACCTCCAGTTCTCCTACGGAAACGATATCATGGATATGAACCTGCACTCTAGCGAGGACCGTCAGGCACTAGCCAATAGCTATACTACCGTATTAAACGCCTGGACACCGGAGAATCAGAACACCATGATTGCCCAGATACGGGATACTCGCGCGGGTTACGTAACCAATGTTGACTCCCATTGGGTACAGGATGGTTCGTTCTTAAGAGGCAGAAATGTGGTACTGGGATATACTTTCCCGCGAGCGCTAACCGAGAGAATCTTCCTGGATAACCTTCGACTGTATGCTTCAGTACAAAACTTCTTCCTGCTGGTAGATGACGAGGTGATCGGTGATCCGGAGATTACTCCTATTCGGGGAGGCGTAAGCAACAACGTATTCTCCCAAGGGATGAAGTGGCATGAGTATCCAAAGACTACCACCTACACCGTTGGGTTAAGAGTAGGCCTATAATTCCTGGTAATAACTAAAAAATCACTGATGATGAAATTTCATATAATAAATACTATTGGTAAGCTGTTCCTTAGCGGGTTCATCTTAATAGCTACGGGTTGTTCTGATTTTTTGGATGAAGAGGACCCATCAAACCTTACTCCGGAAAGCTTCTATACTATACCTGACCACGCTGAAGCCGCTATTGCCGCCGTGTACGACGATACCCGCTTTTACGGTGATGGTGCAGGAATTTTCTCCTCGAACTGGCAGTTACTGGAAGCCCCTACCGGTACTGCTACCACCGAAACTGCTCAGAACTCGGATTTGAATAACCTGTATTCGTTGACCTGGGACGGGAACACCGGTCATATTCGCAACTGGTGGCGAGGAATATATCAGTTAGTGGCTAATGCTAACCTGGTATTGGATAGGGTTCCGGATATTTCTCCTATGGATGAAGCGCAGAAGGCTCGGATATTAGGCGAGGCTAAATTTCTGAGGGCTTGGGCTTACTTTTACGCAGTTCGGCTCTGGGGTGACGTGCCGCTGATTCTGGAACCACAAACTGCTTCTTCGGAAAACTTCCTTCCGACGCGCACTCCTCAGCGAGAAGTGTACGACCAGATCGTTAATGACCTTCAGGATGCCGAAAGTGCGGGTTTGCCCTTCACCGACCAAAGTGGTAGAGTTTCTCAGGCAGCGGCGAAGGCCATGCTGTCTAAGGTGTATCTTACCATGGCCGGATTTCCGCTGAATCTGGGCGCTGAGTACTATCAGTTGGCAGCGAATAAATCTAAGGAGATTATTGACAATCCCGGCCCGATTGATCTGTTTGATACCTACATGGAAGTGCACGACGAACGCTTGGGTAACCAAGTAGAACACATTTTTATGATTCAGTATAATAACCTGGTAGCCAGCAACCCGATGGGCAATATGTTTCCCAACTTTAAACCGGTTTCTTACCGGGGGCCTTCGGGTACCGGAAGCACCGTACCTACTTTCTCGTTCTACGAGTCGTATGAAGACGGTGATCTCCGCACGGTAGACCAGGAAGGTTACTTCTATACTACTTACTTTGAGAATGGCAGCGGTGAGCGATTTGATTTAGGAGCACCTTATATTTTCAAGCACTTTAACGTAATTGCGAACGGAACGCAGGGGGTAGAGGGTACCGCGCAGGATAACCTGAACGTACCGGTGATCCGGTTTGCCGAGGTGCTACTGAACTTTGCCGAAGCATCTAACGAGGTAAATGGCCCAACCCAGGAAGCCCGGGATGCGGTAGCGAGAGTACGTACCCGAGCAGGATTAGATACTCCGCCAGTGAGTGCCCTGACCCAGCAAAGCTTTAGAGAGTTGATCTGGAAAGAGCGTTGGCACGAGCTGGCCTACGAAGGAAAAACCTGGTTTGATATGATTCGTCTGCGCCAGGTGTTTAATGAGCAAACCGGTGGTTTTGATGATTTTGTCGGTCATGTGAACTTAAATTCTAATCAGGCGCTGCAGGAGAGAAACTTGCTATTCCCCATTCCGATTCAGGAGATGCTAAACAATCCTAACCTGGAAGTGCAAAATCCTGGTTATGAGTCAAGATAGTACCGCCTAAATCAATTAGTGTGTACAAAAACCACTGCATCATTCATATGCAGTGGTTTTTTATGCAGCCCGGTTTTGGGGTTGATACAATCAACTTCTCAGTTCTTCCATATCACAGATTATTTCATCTAGTTTCTTGAATACCCGGCCGTAGATGGTATTCATATCCCAGCGGTAGATTCTTCCGGCGAAGATTGCCGACAAAATAGCCAACACTACTGCTCCGGCCAGCCAGTAAATGGGCACTCCGTGAACCAGGTGAAAGGCATTGGGGAACTTCTCAGTAAGCTTACGGCTAATTGGCTGAGTAGGGGAGGCGAACCAGTAGCCAAAAAACAGGGTCAGAATAAACAGGGGATAGAAGAACCGATATATTCTGGTGTAACCGGCGATAGCGGATTTCAGCCACTCATCAAAAGACTTAAGGTACTGATAACTACTTGCCCCTTTGTCAATGGATTTGACTACTTTCAGTTGCTGCTGTCCGTAAATAATCAGGGGAAGAAACAGCATCATCATCACTATTCCCGCTACCGGAACCCCACTCAGAATAGAGATGAACAGAAGAAAAGCGGATAAGCCAATCACGTAAATTCCGTTGAGCCTAAACATTCTCATCATTTTATCTACCAGATGCCCGGACTTCTGATTGTAGAGATCGTTCAGTTGAGGGGCTATTAGTGCATTGGTCTTCAAAAAACCTTCTTTCCAAATTGTTTCAATTGACTTTTCCATTGAGTATTTTTTTTAAACGTTCTTTGATTCGGTTAATGCGCACCCCAATATTATTGGCATTGGTGCCCATGATATCCGCAATTTCCTGGTAGGATTTTTCTTCCAGATAAAGCAGAATCACCCCGCGGTCTACTTCCGACAGTTGCCGGATAGCATCGTATAATTGATTGAGCGATTCATCGGCGAATGCCCGACTGTCTTCGGCTACTTCCGCCGGGAGATAGTCGGAGGCAAAGTGCTGGTGATTGTTCTTCTTCTTTTTAAGTAGCGTTAGGCACACATTCAGGGTTAGGCGGTAAATCCAGGTAGACCACTGCGACTGCTGGCGGAAGTTGTCTTTGCTGCGCCAGATTTGTAAGCATACCTCCTGGTAGTAATCCTCAAAATCTTCCTGGGTACTGGTGTAAGCCCGGCATATTTTGATGATGATTCCCGCGTAGGGTAAAATGGACAATGTGTAAAAATCGCTACTCACACTTCTTTTTTAAGTACTGAATCAACGATTAATTATACCACCATGCCTGAAGCTTCAGCTTGCGCATCCAAATGGCGGCCTATTAAAAGACCCATTAGCATCCCGAGTGAAATACCCATAGACCTCTCAAAACTTCCCAAAAACACAACTCCAAAGAGAACGCCAAATAATGTTCCTAAACCAACACCCATGTTGGTATAATACCCTTTAGTCGTCAAGGAAAAAGCATTCTTTAAATATTTTTTAAACTGCTGAAGTGCTTTTTTATAATATCTTTTATTGGGGGCAGTTGCTGAATTTAAATCAAGCGCATCAAGTTCGGTCTCTATAGCTTGAATTTCAGTTTCGGATAACTCTCTTTTCTCCAGACTGCTTATTATTTGAATGAAGTCCTGGTAAACCTTAATTTCAGACTTCTTACGCGTCTCAGATACTAGGCTTTTAAAATAGTTAAGCGCATTTTTTAGTGTCATAATTATAATCTTTTCCTGTTTAGTGGCTGAAGTAAGCGATTATTACACCCTACCGAAAATTTTTTGAAATTAGCGGCATTCAGAAGGTAGCGAAGGCTAGGGAGCGATCACAGTTGAAGAGATATGGCCGTATTGCCTACGAGCGGTAAAGCGCAACAGCCTGCTCCAGCACTTCTTGCATAGTATCAATAGGAATGTCTTCGGTGGGGTTGACCGCTAGCACCTTAATCTGTTTGCGCCCCCCACTTTCCAGGCAGGGATGATCCAGGTAGCGTCCTTCTACCAGGCCCACATAGGGTACGCGGGTGGACCGGTCAACCGAAAGGTAGCAAAGCATCTTACCATCAAAGAGGAAAAAAGGCGTCTGATACTTCCAGGTTTCTCTAATCTGCGCGTCGTAGCTCAGAATGATTTTCCGTAGCGTAAGCAGGCAGCTACCATTGGGCTCTGGTTGTTTTTCGTAGTATTCATCCAGCGCTTTCATACTGCCTAAAGTAAAGGAAAACTTCGGTAAGCTGTTCATGCTGAGTGCTTGTTGAGAAATAAGATGAGAGAAAAATATTATTAAAATATTTATATAAAGCTTGGAAAATCGATTAAGCTTGATTTACTTTGTTTTTCAAAGTACTTTTAGTATGCAGGAAACTGATTATTTACAGGATATTAGCGAGATCCGCTCTATGATGGAGCGCTCTTCGCGTTTCATCTCCTTAAGCGGGTTATCCGGGGTGATGGCCGGGATATACGCTTTGGTAGGAGCCGGGTTAGCACACTGGTGCATTACGTTGTACCGGACCGGAGAGATAGATTCTTACCGAACGGTAGTTAGTTATCTCTTCCTGATTGCGGGAGTAGTACTGCTGTTGGCGATTGGAACCGGCATCTGGCTCACTACCCGGCGGGCCCGGCAGCAGGGACAAAAAATATGGGACCCTTCGGCCCGTCGTTTGGCTATGCATCTGATGATTCCCCTGGCCGTGGGCGGTATCTTTTCTTTAATTCTGGTAGGGCAGGGCTATACCGGCATTGTCGCTCCTAGCATGTTAATCTTCTATGGATTGGCCCTGATTAATGCCAGTAAATACACGCTCACCGATGTTATGTATCTGGGATTAGCTGAAGTAGCAATAGGGTTACTGGCGACGGTGGTTATTGGCTATGGGTTGTTATTCTGGACGCTGGGATTTGGTGGATTGCACATTGTGTATGGCGCATCTATGTATTATAAATACGAACGGTGAAGCATCTACTACATCAGTTTGATAAAGCATTTGAAAATAAAGTACGGCTGGGCATTATGTCGGCCCTGGTGGTAAACGACTCGCTGGATTTTAACGCACTGAAGGAATTGCTGGGAGTAACCGACGGAAACCTGGCCAGTCATCTGAAAGCCCTGGAAAAAGTAGATTATATCGACGTGCAGAAGCAATTTGTGGGGCGAAAGCCCAACACCCAATACGAGGCTACCCAGAACGGAAAGAAAGCCTTCAGCGCCCACCTGGATGCTCTGGAAGCCCTGCTAAAAACCCGAAAACAGATTCAATAAAAAAATTTATCCAATCACTTTGAAATACAAAGTACTTTCTATATATGAAACTAAATCTGATTAAAACCTGGCTCTGGATTGGAACGGCGCTGCTGAGTAGTTTCCTGTTCTACGAGCAGGGCATTGGCCTGAATTTCCTGCTGTTTAGTGGGGTATTTACTGCAATTAGTCTGAGCTTATATCCGGCCCTGCGGCAGTCAACTTCGGGTTGGCTGATTGTTTCGGGTTACTTACTCACTGCCCTGGGAGTGGTGTGGCACCATAGTTGGCTGGCAATACTGCTGTACTTATTTTCTTTCCTGGCGTTAGCTGGATTCTGTGCTTATCCGCGCACTTCTCTAGGTGTAGCCTTTCCCAATGGCCTCTACGCTACCTGGGTAACTTTCTGGCGAGCGGAGTGGCTCAAAAGGAAAGAGGGTGCTCGCAACGGCTTTACCACTGCCCGCATGGTATCCTGGGTAATACCCATATTCGTGACGGTCTTATTTCTGCTACTGTATATGGGTGGCAACCCGGCTTTTGCCGCGCTACTCACCCAAAGCAAATTTGAGTTTATCTCACCGGGTCGTATCATCTTCACGCTGATTAGTGCGTACGGGCTGCTGGCGTTTTTCTATCCCACCGGGATTGATGCGTTAATTAGGCTGGATCAACGTACCCCGAACTTGCTGCTGCGCCGACGGGCAAGAAAAAAGCCGCGAATCATTAACCCCATAGGGCTGAAGCATGAATACCGAAGCGGCTGGCTACTGTTTATTCTGCTTAATAGCTTGCTGCTGCTATTCAACGCGGTAGACGTATACCATCTGTGGACAGGTCAGTTGCCGGAAGGAGTTACTTACTCCGAATACGTCCATCAGGGAGTGAATGCACTGATCATCTCCATTGTATTGGCTATCAGTATTGTGATGTACTTCTTTCGGGGCAACCTGAATTTCTATCACCGTAGTCGACAGTTGAAATTGGTTACCTACGCCTGGATTACGCAAAATGGGCTGCTGGTGCTGGCTACCGCCTACAAAAACAGCCTGTACATTGATGCCTACGGACTTACCCAAAAGCGACTGGGAGTGTGCATGTACTTATTGCTAACATTGGTAGGGCTGTTCGTCACCTACGTGAAGGTGCGAAACATAAGGACCAACGCCTTCTTGCTGCGCTATACCAGCTGGATATTTTATGCGGTACTGGTCGGTATGACCCTGGTGAACTGGCCCCGCTTGATTACGAAGTACAACCTGGCCAATCTACCCGCTGCTCAAATTGACTTCCATTATCTCAGCCGTCTTTCCGATCATAATCTGGATCTGCTTGAAGCGGCGCTTAAAAATCCTGATTACTACGTGGCGACTAGTACTCGTGGGTATATCGCCCGTAAGATTGACCGTTTTCACTACACCGAAGCCCGACAGGATTGGCGCTCTTGGAACTATGCCGATGAACGGGTGGCGATAAATCTGGCCTACGAGTAAGAACATGATTAATCATGTTCTTACGACAAAAAGAAAGAAGAATGAAACGAAGAATAGGACTCGTATTATACTCCGCCATATCACTCATATTTGTGCTTCCTCCCCAAAGCTTTCTACACGATATACTGCACTCGTTTGCCGTGCAGGCTATCATTGGCTATGGATTAATAGGATTATTGGCCAGCTTTTATCGGAATATGCTTACCGTAGCTGCTTCTTTGGGAGCCTCGCTGCTGATAGCGGGAAGCTTGTACGTGGCTCAATCTTCTCCCACTGCAATGACAGCTAGCAAAGTTTACCCGGAAGATACAGTGGTTCGGGTAGCTCACTTTAATGTACTTTGCAGTAACCGTCAGTTTCAGAAAATGGCTGATTCGGCCCGGGCTACTCGGGCGGATTTACTTTCGTTTCAAGAAGTGAGTGCGGATTGGGGCAACAAGCTGGAACAGCTGTTAGCTCAGGAATATCCGTACTACCATATTGTGACTGATGAGCAGCACGTGAGCCGGGGGTTAGCAGTATTTTCAAAATACCCACTGGAGGATATCCAGACCATTTATTGGGACGGGATGCCCAATATTGCCGGAGATTTATTGGTGCAGAATGAAGCGGTTCATTTCATTGCCTCTCATACCCAATCGCCCCGAAACCTCGGGCGCTACCAGCGACGGAATCAGCATATTCGTCGTATCGCCCGCTACATTAATACCATTGACCGCCCGGTGCTAGCCATAGGAGATTACAATGTGGTACCCTGGAACCCAATCATTCAGGAGCTTACCCAGGCTACCGAACTACAGCACAGTCATACCGGCTGGCAGCCCACCTTTCCCTCAAAATTGCGGGGAATGGGAGTACCGATCGACTATATTTTTCATTCCCCCGAGTTTCACTGCCGTAAATTTAAAGCCCTACCCGCTTCCGGTTCCGACCATCGGGGCATTGTAGGAGAGTATTTGCTGAATACTGAGGGATAACTAAGCAGCTGGCGAAATCAGATCAACTTTTAGCCAACTGACGCTCCGCTAGTACAATCACATCTTTAGCGGTAATAATATTTTTCTCGTAACCATCGAGGGTAGCCTGAATCATAGCCAGGCCAATTTGGGTGGTATTTACTACGGAGTTGGGCGCAATAGCTTTCACGGCTCTGACCAGCCACATAAAGTAATCGTACATGAATTGGTAAGCCTTGGTGCGGGACTTGATACCGCGCAGCGGAATGATAAAGCCGGGCCGGAACATAAATGCTTGCCGGAAGCCCATACTCAGCAGATCGTTTTCGGTTTTTCCCTTCACCCGGGCCCACATCATGCTACTCTTCTCGGCCGAATCGGTACCCTGGCCCGAAACGTAGAGGAAGGTCATCTCCGGATTATTCTTATAAAGTACTTCCGCCAGAGCCATCGTATAGTCGTAGGTGATTTTACGATACTGCTCTTCACTCAGTCCGGCTGCACTAATGCCCAGACAGAAATAGCAGGCATCGTAGCCAACCAGGCTTTCGGTCAGCGGGGTAAAATCAGCGAAGTCCTGATGAAGCTGCTCCGTGAGTTTAGGGTGGTCTATTCCCACCGGGTTCCGGCCAATAACCAGCACTTCGCTAATGGCTTCGTGATCCAGACACTCGAGTAACACGCCTTTGCCGATCATACCGGTAGCGCCAGTGATGATTACTTTCATAGTAACGGAATCGTTGGATTGAGTATATTCACTACGGATACTTACGAGCGGCGGGCGTATAAAGGTTTAGCTTTAGAACCGTTCGGGTAACGAACGAAAATTGTCACGGTGATTTCGGACTGGATAGATTTGAATCATCGCTATCGAACAATACCGCCCCAGAGGAAACCCTCTGAGGAGGTACAAACAACATTCACCTATGTTTTCAACTGTTTACCCTAAATCTTAGTAGCTATATTTTTTAATGTTTTTAAATTTTCTTTGATTAGCTTATATTGTATTATACTGCTTATCATAATTGCCGTTTTGGTACATATCGGGAAGAATATTGTCAATATTAGACAAGTTGCTATTAATAATTGAATTGGGGGTAGTTGACGTCACTCAGAAGATTGTTTCCAAAATTTGGTACTCAATATGTCAGCAGCTCAATCTTTAGATTATCTCGGGCGGTTTGCTCGTACCTTTCGTAAAATGCGTCGGTCTTGAAGATGCGGTTCATGGCGAGAAAATGCTGAAGTACTTTCTTTCTCCCTCTTCGGTACAGAAAGTCGGGGTACACGGCGTACTCCTTTCTGATCTTTCTAGTGTATTCCTCATAGTCGGATGGTCTTTCGCCCAATATTGCTAGGTCGAAGTCTAGCAGGTAGTTGGTATCAGCATTGCTGCTGAGCGCGTGTTTTTGGGTAGCGAGTATCTGGGTGTGGCATTTAGCAATTTTATCGGTGGGTACTCCGAGTTGAGATAACTGCTCGCGAGCAATATCGGCGCTCTTTATCTCATTGTCTTTGCGTATTACATTGTAAATAATATCGTGGTAAAAAATACTGAGTAGAATTGTATCCAGGTCAGACAAGTTATTTTGGTACCTCATTGCTTGGTCTGCCATATAGTCTAGGTGAGATAAGTTATGATAGTGTCTGTTTTCGGCCGAATAATTTGCTTCAATCTTCTCCCATAGCTTGTCGGCTAGTGAGGTGTTATTAGTATACTTTGCCGTTAGCTCTTGCCAAATTGCAGTCAGGCGCTCCATTTTTTGTAGTTCGTAACTTATACTCGCAATAAAGGATAAAAGGTTTGATTAACTCTATAATACCTTTGCCGAATGGAATAAGCAATATTAGTTGCTAACTCTTCTAGAAAAGAAAGATAGGATAGTTGATCTTCAAAAGGTTTTGTTATCCAACCGGAATAATGATATATCCTGATATCTACTAGCGGAGAATATGATTATAAAATGGCTCAGATACCTGGCGTTCTGCTTCCTCGATCTTTCTTCTTAACCTCCGTATGTCAGTTTCGGCTTGTTGCTTTATTTTTAAAGAGGCTTTGTAAGCAACGGCATCGCTCCCATATAGGTATAGGTCAATATCACCTTCTTCTACCGCAGCATATACTGATGCCCAAAATGAAGGATTCCAGGGACCCAGCGTGTGGCGAATGAAGAATTTGAAGTCTTTTCTGGGAGCCTGAGGTGCAGGAATTGCTAGTGTAGCAATATTTGAAGCAACGGTAGCTCTGCTTTCCAACAGCCAGATTAATGCCTCTTTTGAGCTCATCTCAACTCCTTTTGCACCTTGAACCGTAAGTGCCCCTATACCTACCCCGATATTTGCCAGAAAATTAATAGCGTCAATTTTATATAAAAACTGGTCAATTTCTTTTTTGCTCTTCATCTGTTCATCGATTAACGCCTTTGCTGAGCGAGCTATCTCAATTGTTAAATGCCTACAGGTTGCGATATATTTTTGTAGATGGTCTCTGCGCCAAGGTACAAGCAATTTCTCATCAGGATGAATAAGGTGAGGTGACCTATTACGAAAACGGCTTGAGTTTAGAGGATACGATACAATAGGTCCTGGGTTAGAGAATCCAAATCGCTGCCCGATGTTAGTAACATTATCACCGAGTCTAACGGTATAAGTATGATGGAAAGGCATAAATTGTTTATTCAGGATTTATATTCTCATACTGTTTTCGTTCTGGCGCAAGTAAGTATTAAGACTACTATGAGAACGAAGAAGTGTATTACGTGAACTTACTAATATCATTGCTATTTAGTGAGAAACACAAAATCGGCTTTCATCTTAATATACCAAATACCGTTAAATTATATTATCTGCCCGTAATCTCAGCATATTAATGCCTGACATTGCTCCAGAGTGAGAGTAGACCATGAAAATACGAATGCAGTATAGCTATTCCTGCTTCTCGAGCCAAAGGTTGCGTACCCTTCCGTTCGAGACACGTATTCCCGCAACGTTTCCGCCATCATCTCGCTCATACTCTACTACACCCAGGGGCCACTCGCCTTCCAGAACGTCTTTCTTTATTCTCTTCATCGGCAGTTTTCCGTGCCGGGGATGATGGGCTGCCAGCTCCTCGCCGTCCAGCGTTATTCGGTAGCTGGTTTCCAGTTCGGGGCTGTAAAAGGTGCCGCTGTAGCTGTTGAGTTCATCCGAGGTAGGTTCAGTAGCTTCGTAGCGATAAAATGAAGAAGGGGATTCGTTCTCGGCAGCCACCGACATACGCATAGTACCCTTCTCCTCTTTAAAATGAATTTTAAGGGCACTGGATGCTCCGAGCATCATAAACTCGTTTTTGCTCAGGGGCACAAGCGCATTTTCGTTGTTCTCAGAACGGGAGTACCGTAGGGTATCGTCCTTTAGGTAAATCTTCCGGGTATACTTCCCCCGGTCATTCCAGTATTCTCCTTCGTAACTAGTCAGTGCTTTTTCCGAAAGCTGAATGGTCTCTACCGGGCTATTGGTAGCGGGCCTGGATTCCTCCGCTCCTAATAGTATCCCAGCAATCTCCCGGGTTTTCTGACCCAGATTGGCCGAGGAGAAATTAGTTAAAATAACGATGCTCAATTCCTCATCGGGGAAGGTGACTAAATTAGACCGGAAGCCACCAATGGAGCCGCCGTGAGCTACCAGTCGTTTGCCGTTCAAATCCCCGATATTAACACCAAAGGCGTAGGAGTTAGGCGTACCATCGTTGAAATTATCCAGGGTCTGCAGCATTGCAAAGTGTTCCTCCCAACCGGGAGACGGATTAGCGAAGTTGGACAGCCAGGTTAGCAAATCGCGGGCAGTAGAGTGCATATTCCCCGACCCTACGTAGTCCCAGTATTCTACGGCGCGAGTAAAGCCTTGGTCGGCGGAGCCATCGTAGGAGGTGGCATTCTGGGGTACTACCCGGTTATACTGATCTTCCACGTAAGTATCCGTCATGCCGAGGGGGGTAAAGATGGACTGCTGCATCCAGTTGGTAAACTTTTCCCCGGTAACCGTTTCAATGATCTTGGCCATGTACATAAAGCCAGTGTTACAGTAAAGGTACTCATCGCCGGGGGTGAAATTCAGGTCTTGCTGTTGCTCCATGAGCCGGTACAAGTCTTCGTTGGTACGAAGATCGTCACTCCGCCAGCCGGCCAGCCCCAGCAGAGCGTGCAGGCTTCTCAGCCCGCTGGTATGGTGCAACATATGCCTAATGGTGATAGTATGACCAAAGTCAGGAAGCTCGGGTATGTGCTTACGGATGTCATCGTCTACCGACAATTTGCCCTCCTGGTGCAGCAACACAATGCCTATAGCCGTGAACTGCTTGGATACCGAGGCAGTATTGAACATAGTTCCGGTGGTATTAGGCACCAGATACTCCAGGCTAGCCAGCCCGTAGGCTTTCAGAAATACTGTTTTCCCCTTCTGTTGAATACCGACTACCCCACCCGGATGGTTAGGCTGGTTCCACCCGATAAACAGACTGTCAATTTTCTGGTGCTGTGCTTCAGTCGGTTGGGCATAGCTTACGAATACAAACTGGCAACTGATAGCGAATAGTAAAAAGGCGAATTTCATTGGGTGGTTAGGTAGGTTTATTTGGAGAACGGTAAGTACGGGCCTCGGCCGTAGCGAAGCGAGGTCGGGCTTGCAAATGTTAGCGCTTGTATTATTCAACTTCAACTAGGTTTTGAGCGAAATGGTCTTTAATGTCTCCTGCTAACCTCAATTCCTCAACGTGATCATATGTTCTGTACCAAGCCATAGGTGAATGGTAACTAAACATTCTAATTTTGTCACCAACTTTAATCTGATAGGTGAAAAGTGCTCCATCCATAATTGCGACTCTTTTTTCAACCGTTCTACCGTCAGCAAGTGCCATATGCTTTTTCATTTTTGGTCGTATTTCGCTCATAGTTGGAAGAGTAAAAAATTCTAAATCTCTTAAGGAATTTATAAATGAAGTCCACGAGCTAGTTGGTTGTACTGCAACTACTTTTACCTTTTTCACCTTTCTTTTATCCATAGATTTTTTAGAATTGAACCAATAATATACTTTTCGTGCTACTAACTCTCCTTGCAAACAGTTTATAATGACTACACTTCCGCCATTCGTTAAACTTGGTGAAAAATAATAGCGTATCTCAAACTCTGATTTTGAATTTTCTATTGATCCTATTTTTCTGTGCTTATCCACAAACGCTTCAATGGGATTCGATAAATTTTTCTGAATCTGTATATCTGCTGTTAAATCATCACATTCAGAAACACCTGCCTGACCATAAGCTGCTACTGAAGAAACCAAATAGAAAGTGAGCAGGGTATATTTCTTCATTCTATAAGCGCTAACAACAGTGTAACGGAAATTAGTCTCCATTATCTCTCCTGTACCTGCTGTAGATTCGATTAATTTGCTAATAAAAATAAAACCTTGTCTTTCTTATCACCTAATGCAACGCACAACAAACTAAACTTGGGTGCGTAGTTACCGCAATATCCGTCAGGCGACAGCAGGCTATTTGCCTTAGATTCACGGCAAGATAATAATGGAAGGTTGCTTTTTAGGCTATACGAGTAACAATTACCGCTATTCTGCCCCGCTTAGTAGTGACGTTTTTTCAAGAACATGCCACTACTCGCCCGCTGAATAGTCACATTTCCGCTCGATTTCACCACTACTGAGCAGTGTAAATTTGTATATTCTAAGATTTTCTTGACTTGTAAGCTGCTTGCAGGTCTATAAAATATTAGATTATGACATAGGGCAGTAGCTTGTTACTCGTAGTTTGACCTATTTTTATCAGTTATCAGTAAGTAGTATACGGCATGTCAGCCAGTTTGGTGCAATGTCTATATGAAGCGGCATCTTAATAGTTAGAACGCTATTCTTCCAATATCGCGGGAGTATCCAAGAATGGATCAGGATTGTAGAGAGCCTGGTACCAGGCAACGGTAGAAGCGTACCACGTCCAGAGGTTGAGCGGCAAATAGGCGCGAGCGAGTCGCTTCTCTCCTTTACGGGCTAGTTGATAACTACGCAAAGCGACTAGCGCATCACCTTGTGTCCATAGTGCCGCTAGCCAAGGGCTACGCTTACGAAAGTATACCCACCCAAAGGTGACAAAAATAAGCCAGTGCACCCCCTGTAATCGCAGCAGCGACTGACGATGAGGAAATTGCTTACGAGCATTGAGCAACCGAATGGCAGCCCACACCAAAGCAAGATTGTTGAGCGGCCAGGCCACTCCAAACAGCCAGGAGGGTGGCGACCAGGGCGGAGTACGCTGTGCCTGGTATTGTTCGTCCGACCGTCGGGGATCGCCCCCACTCAGGCGTCCGAGTATACCGGTAGCAATCAGGAAGAGAGCACCCTGCCACCAGCTAAACTTCTCTCGGCGAGGGGTAGGTGAGAAAATGGGTCTTCGTTTCATAAGGCAGATCAAGCTATATCTTTATTACCCCAAATCAAAGCTGATTGTTTATCCAATCGGTTTAGTTTACAATAGTTATTCCGCAAAAAACGTCGCCTTATGCTTTTCGGCGTACTCAATCATCTGCTGGGCTACGTCGGGGTAGATCTCCAGCGCATTGCTCTTCTCGTAGGGGTCGTGCACCATGTCAAACAGGGCCGTGTCAATGTTTGCTTGTACGTATTTTCCGGGCATTCCACCTTTGCCGCCTTTGGCTACGGTGCGGTACTGGTGGGGTAAGTGTAGTTTCCACTTGCCGTCGCCGGAAATAACTCCCTGAAATTCCGAACCATTGGTGAAGGGGTAGTAGTCGTGCGGGTTTTCGGCTCCGTACTGATGGGTGATTAGCCCCCATACATTCTTGCCATCAATGTCATTTTCCGGTAAAGCTGTGCCGGTCAGGTAGCAGACGGTAGGCAGCAAATCAATAGAGCTAAATGTATGGTGGGAGATCGTATTGGGGTCAATGCTGCCGGGATACTTGATGATGCAGGGGTTGCGCAGCCCGCCATCAAAGGTAGTGCCTTTGCCTTCCCGGAAGCGGGTGATGCCGGCGTGGTCGCCGTAGCTTAGCCAGGGACCATTATCGGAGGCAATAAAGATAAACAGCGTATTATCCTCCAGCCCTTGCTCTTTAATCGCCCGGTGAATCTGGCCCACCGACCAGTCTATTTCCATCATCACATCACCGTAGAGTCCGGTACCGGATTTTCCCTCAAACTTATCACTGCAAAAGATGGGGGCGTGGGGCATGGAGTGGGGGACATACACAAAGAAGGGCTCATCTTTGCTTCGCTTAATAAAATCAACGGCCTGCTCAGTGTACCAGGTGGTTAGCATCTTCTGGTCTTCAATCTGTACGGTGTCAATCGTCACCTTGCCATTCTCCCAGTACTGTAGCGGCCATTGCCCCCAGTAATCAGGGTTTTCCGGATGGTGCAGCCACATATCGTTGGAGTACATCAGTCCGCATGATTCATCAAAGCCCCGGGCCGGAGGCCGGGTATCTTCCTGATCGCCAATGTGCCATTTGCCAAAAACGGCGGTCTTATAACCATTCTGCTGTAACACTTCACCCATCGTGGCAAACTTTGGGTCCAGCCCCCGGGCCTGGGGTCCGTGAGCACCAAACACCTTGGTTCGCCCCGGATAACAGCCCGACAGCAGAGCCGCTCGGGAAGCGGAGCACACCGCCTGAGGCACATAAAAGCTGTAAAAGCTTCGTCCTTCCCGCGCCAGCGTTTCTACGTGGGGGGTAGGGTAACGGGGGGTTCCAAACGGAGCAAAATCGTCAAAAGCACCATCATCCAGAAAGATCAAAACCACATTAGGCTTCTGGTCTTTGGGGCTATTCTTTTCGGATACGTTCAGAGAAGCTAAGAACAAAAAGGACGCAACGCACAGAAGACTGAGTATGGATCGGCTTTCGCTGAAAATAGACATTAGGCTGTTGATTAACTTTCTTCTAAACTGCCAAAATAGGTATTTGAGAGCTTGAAAAAAAGTCAGTTCAGTGATTCTATTTCGCCAATAGCCTGACGGGTGCACTGCATAAGAACATTTTGCATATCGGCTCCCTTCGAGCGTAGCGGATCGATTTCAGCGGCTAATTGCAATCGTAACTCATACAGCCTTCGTTTGCCACTTCTTTCAGCCTCTGCCACCATCTTGATTCTCAGTAACTCTTCTCGCTGCGTTTGCTTAGGGTTAAAAATTCCGGCCAGTTCGGTGCACTGGTGGCACCGTTCTGGGCAAGGGCGTGAGATATTGCTTGAGCAATGGCTCCGTTGGCGGCAAAGACCGCGGCTACTTTGTTTTCTAATAGTTCCATGTTTGTAATTGGTTATGATTTGGTCTTTGGACGCCGCAACTGATCGAAACGGTTGGGAAAAACTAATTTTTAGTTTGCTGGTAAACAGATAGTTATGAAGTGAAGCTTGGTGGTGATAAGCCTGATATTGGGCTTCTTCTAGGTATACTGCTCAGCTTTATTGCATCGTTGCTGACTATTTACATCTGAGGAATTTTTGGGGCACTGGGAAAAATAATCAATTATCAAGTAGACAATTTCATCCGAAAAGTTTACTATCTTTTACAACTACCTAGGAAATTCTTGGGTCATCAAAGAAGTAAACAATCAGCACCATGGCCAAACTACTCAATTTTAGTCTGCTGTTTCTACTTAGCGGCTGTTTTTATCCCACCGATGATGGGGGTGATCCGCCGCCGCCAGATTTCTATACTGAGTACTCTCCCATCATGATGGAGCGGAGCCAGATGGAACAGTCCATCGAGCAACAATCGGCTCGAGAAATCAGCGACCCAGCTAAGATCTACGCGTACAACCAATACCTCTTTATCACTGAGAAATTTAAGGGAGTGCACGTAATCAATAATGAGAACCCCGACCGTCCGGTGAATATAGGGTTTATCCGTATTCCGGGCTGTGTGGATGTAGCGGTAAAGGGCACTACCCTGTTTGCGGATAATGCTACTGATCTGATCGGTCTGGATGTAACTGACCCGAACAGTGTGCGGGAAATTTCGCGAGTACGCCATGCCTTCCCGGTACTGCTACCGCCCGATTTAGGAGAGCTACCGGAAGTATATCGCAACCGCGATGAGAATTTAATTATTGTAGAATGGAGGAAATAATGCGAACCATGAACCGATTTCTTTATCTCTCTTTGATCGCCATCACTGGCTTGCTTATTTCCTGCACCGAAGGTAACGATGCGGCAGATTTTGGACCGGACGGAACCGGGCAGGGTGGCTCACTGGCCCGCTTCGCCATCCGGGGTGATCATCTTTATACCGTAGATCGCAATGATCTGCACGTGTATGATATCAGTGATGTGAATCAGCCCCGGAAGGTAAACCAGGTTTCGGTAGGGGCGCAAATTGAAACGATCTTTCCCCGTTTGGAAAATCTGTTTATCGGCTCGCAAGGCGGCATGTTTATCTACAGTATTGCGGAGCCTACTCAGCCGCAGTTTCTGTCTAGTTACATCCACGTGGTCAGTTGCGACCCGGTGGTGGCTGACGAGCGCTACGCCTACGTTACTTTGCGTTCTATCGAGAATGTGTGTGGTCGCTTTACCGACCAACTGGATATTGTGGACATCAGCAATCTTAGTGATCCCTTTCTGCACCGTACCTACCCGATGACCCACCCTAAGGGATTAGGAGTAGATGATAATGAACTGTTTGTGTGCGACGACGGACTGAAGGTATTTGATATCAGCAACGTAGATAGTTTGGTACAGAAGTACCACTTCCGTATCGAGGCCAACGATGTAATTCCTTACCGCGACTACCTGATGGTGATTGGCAGCGATGGACTGTACCAGTACCGCTATTCGGAAGATACTATCGTACTGGCCAGTCAGCTACCGTTTGTACCCGCTTTATGAAAAGGAGCGTTCTGGTTTTAGCCGCTACCGTCCTGATTATTTCTAGTGGAATGGCGCAGGAGCGGGACAGTCTGCGCTACCGGCGTTCGTCCATTGCTTTTGTGCCGCAGTATCTGGCCCAGCAGGCTATCCGTATTGACTGGGAAAAGCCGATCACCAAGGGCCATCACGTGCACCGGCTTACGCTATCGCCCTACTGGTACTCCGGCACTACCGATCGCTATACTTTCGAAGGTATTCCTTTGAGCGGTACCTTCCCGCAGGAATACGGGGATACACAGGTAAGCGGCTTTGGCCTGGAAGTGCTGGATAAGTATGTACTCCATTATTCTACCAAAGAGTTATCCAATTTTTATCTCGCTTTTGGAGTGGGATACCACCGCATCGGGCTTGATTATCTTAACTTTGAGCCGATACCCTTTGAGGAAGATGGTGCCACGCTCTTTCGTTACGATTTTGTTGAACAGAAAGAAACCATTGACCGGTTGGAGATTATCGGCCTGTTTGGAGCTAAAGTATTTTTTCGCGGTGATGTGCTGTTCCTGGATTTGTTCGCAGGCCCGGTATTTAAGCAAAGCTGGATTAGTACGGAATCTGCCTCACCACTCGCTCACGAGAATAACAACGATCACGGCTACGACGGAGTTACCTTTCGCCTGGGAGCCGGATTAGGAGTGGTGATTTTTTAGGGTAGTAGTACCCACAGCACCTTTAAACGGCGCTGCGCCAGATCTTTGCTTTTATAATCTGTAGCTGTTAGTCTTTTCTTCTATCGTTCGTAAGCCTTACTTAAAAGAAAGAAGAGTTTTTGTTACATTATTAACTACCCAAAAAGTAAAATATTTTTTTGCAAACCTTCTTCACTAACAGTAGTTCATTATTTATTCAACCCTCTAGCGGTTCTACCTAAAGTTATAACCATTGCATGCCCAATGGTTGAAAATTCCATATACTCATAGCACTTATTTTTTAGGCGGTCTGGCTCTGGCTAGGTCATTTTCTATCATGCCTATTGGCTGAATATATTTTTTAGAGAAATAAATACTTATCTAACCTACGTAGTTATGGAAGAAAACACACCAGTATTATCACCCGAGATAGATGTTCGGGAAGCAGTTCCCACGGAAAAAATCACACTAACTATCAACGGCTCAAAGCAACATCTGGAAGTAGCCACCTGGACCTCTTTGCTAGATCTGTTGCGAGAGCACCTCCACTTAACCGGAACTAAAATAGGCTGTAACCACGGACAGTGTGGGGCCTGCACTATTTTGCTTAACGGCAAACGGATCAACTCCTGCTTATCGCTGGCTGTCATGCACGATGGTTCTGAGATCACCACGATTGAGGGGTTAGCGCAGGGCGAAGAACTACACCCGGTGCAGCAAGCTTTTATCGAACATGATGCTTTTCAGTGCGGTTACTGCACCCCCGGACAGATATGTTCTACGATTGGGCTGATCAATGAGGGGAAAGCCAAAACCCTGGATGAAATACGAGATTTGATGAGCGGGAATATCTGTCGCTGTGGAGCCTACAGTAACATTGTGAAAGTGGTGGAAGAAGCTATTGAAAGAAATAATCAAGCATCATGAGAAGGTTTTCTTATCATCGAGCCCAAGAAGTATCCGATGCGCTAAGCGAAGTATCGGAAAAAGATGACGCCAAGTTCATTGCCGGAGGCACTAATCTGCTAGATCTAATGAAGATTGATGTGATGCACCCTCACCACCTGGTGGATATCACTCAACTGGCCCTAAATACTATTGAAGAGAACGAGGGAGGCGGACTGCGCCTGGGAGCCCTGGTGACAAATGCCGATACAGCCTACCATCCGGAGGTAGAAAAACGTTATCCATTACTGGCCCACGCTATTTTAGCGGGTGCCTCCCCCCAGTTGCGTAATAAGGCAACGAACGGCGGCAACCTGCTCCAACGGACTCGCTGTTACTATTTCTACGACCAGTCTACTCCCTGCAACAAGCGGGAGCCCGGCTCCGGCTGCTCAGCGATTGATGGTTTCAATCGAATCCATGCCATCTTAGGCGCTAGTGAACACTGTATCGCTACGCATCCATCGGATATGTGTGTGGCCCTGGCAGCGCTGGAAGCTGTAGTACACGTGACTGGCCCTGATGGCGATCGTGCTATTCCGCTCGCTGACTTTCACCGTCTGCCAGGTGATACCCCCGAGAAAGATTCTAATCTGAAAGCAGATGAAATCATTACGGCCATTGATCTGCCGCCCCAAGGGTTTGCCGACCATTTTACGTACTTAAAAAACCGCGACCGAGCCTCCTATTCTTTCGCGCTGGTATCAGTGGCGGTAGGACTTGAGATGGAAGGCGACACGATCCGAAATGCCCGTATTGCTTTGGGTGGAGTTGCTCATAAGCCTTGGCGTAATCAGGAAGCAGAAGCGATGCTGAAGGATAAAGCGGCAAGTCGGGAGAATTTCCTGCCGGTAGCCGATGCAATCGTGGAAGGGGCTAAGGGGTACGAATACAATGAATTTAAAATCGAACTTGCTAAGCGCTCCGTAGTACGGGCATTGATGCAAGCAGCTAACCTTGATCACTAATATGTCAACAGCTTTCATAGGAAAACCGAAAAACCGGGTAGACGGCCGCGATAAAGTAACCGGAAAAGCCAAGTATGCGGCTGAGTTTCATACGTCTGATTTAACCTACGGCGTGGTGCTGTCTAGCACTATTGCTAAAGGAAAAATAAAACGTATTGATACCAGCAAAGCACTTGCGGTAGATGGAGTAATCCAGGTACTTACTCATGAAAATACCTCAAAGCAGGCCTGGCTGGACTTGAGTTACAAAGATATGGACTCACCGCCTGGCTCACCGTTTCGCCCGCTGCACGACAATGAAATTCAGTTCAACATGCAGCCCATTGGACTAGTGGTTGCTAACACCTTAGAGCTGGCTCGCTACGCGGCTATGCTGGTTAAAGTGGAGTATGAAGTAGAGCCACATCGTACCAAATTAAATGATCATTTGGATGATAGTATAGAAGGTAAAGGAATCAGAGTAAGTTTTGAACCTCCCTCTTCCCGAGGTAATTTTGAGGAAGCTTATCAGGGGTCCGATGTGCAGTTGGATGTGGAGTACTTTCACGGGGCTGAACATCATAACCCGATGGAGATGCATGCTTCGGTAGTAAGGTATGAAGAAGACGGCGGACTCACCATCTACGACAAAACCCAGGGAGTACTGAACAGCCATCATTATGTTTGTACAATATTTGGGTTGAAACGGAAGAAAGTACGGGTGCTGTCCCCATTTGTAGGCGGAGCGTTTGGCTCAGCACTGCGTCCTCAATACCAGCTGTTTTTAGCAGTAATGGCCGCTTTGGAGCTGAAGCGGTCGGTGAAGGTAGAGCTTACCCGACCACAAATGTTTTCTTTTGGCCACCGCCCGGTTACCTTACAAAGGCTAATGCTCGGAGCGTCACCTGACGGTAAAATCAAAGCCATGCGCCACTCAGCATACTCCGAAACCTCGCAGTTTGAGAAGTATATCGAAAATGTAGTAAACTGGACCGGCAAGCTTTACGATAGCGATAACGTAGAAGAAGTTTACCGAGTGGTGCAATTAGATATGTACACCCCCCTAGACATGCGGGCTCCCGGCGGGGCCACCGGAGTATATGCCTTGGAAAGTGCTATTGACGAACTGGCCTATGAACTGAAAATGGACCCGATGGAACTGCGGCTAAAAAATTACGCCGAAGAAGATAAAAGTCAGGGTAAACCTTTTTCTAGTAAGGCTCTACGAGACTGTTATAAGCAAGGGGCCGAACGTTTTGGCTGGTATCAGCGCAACCCAGTGCCTCGCTCTACGAAAGAAGGCCACAATTTAGTGGGTTGGGGCATGGCTACCGGCATCTGGGATGCTATGCAAATGCCAACGCGGGCTAAAGCTATTTTTACGGTCGATGGAACACTGGAAGTCAGTACGGCAACCGCCGATATTGGTACCGGTACCTATACCATCATGACCCAGATTGCTGCCGAAACCCTGGGTATTCCGATGGAAAATGTCACGGCTAAGTTAGGCGACTCAAAGATGCCGCTTGCTTTTATAGAGGGCGGATCGGCTACTGCGGCCTCGGTGGGTACAGCTGTAAAAAATGTCTGCGATAAAATAGCAAAAAAACTGCTGAAGGAGGCAGGAAGAATGGAAGGCTCTCCTTTTAGTGGAGCGGGAATGAAGGATGTGATCTTTGAAGATGGATGCATTAAGTCTAAAAAAGACCCTTCGGTATCGGTGCCTATTAAGAATGTGATGATAAAGCGGAATATTAGTGCTATTAAAAAGAAAACTACTGCTTTGCCAAATATGCTGAAGCAAAACAAATACGCCCGCAATTCGCACTCGGCGGTATTTGTGGAGGTAAAAGTAGACGAAGATTTAGGTACTATTAAAGTAACCCGGGTGGTGAGTGCCGTGGCAGGAGGGCGTATCTTAAATGCCAAGACGGCTCATAGCCAAATTCTGGGCGGGGTAGTTTGGGGTATATCAATGGCTTTGGAAGAGGACTCTTTTATGGATCATAATTTTGGTCGATTCATAAATCACGATCTGGCTGAGTATCACGTAGCCGTCAATGCGGACATACAGGATATAGATATCATTTTTGTGGAAGAACATGATACTATTGCTAGTCCGATTGGAGTAAAAGGATTAGGGGAAATCGGTCTGGTAGGAGTAGCGGCAGCCATAGGCAATGCGGTGTATCATGCTACCGGCAAGCGGATACGCGACCTCCCTATCACTCCGGATAAGGCCATGTCTTGATTCGCTCATGAGTTGCGATGATCCGACCGGGCTCGAGTGACATTTTATTCACCAAAAATCTCCAATTTTTGCCCATACTTTAACTCGCCTAACCCACGATGGTATTTATGATCACGGCTTCGACGGTGTAACGTACCGTATCGGAGCTAGATTAGGAGTGGTAATTTTTTAAGAGGGAGCAATGAAAAAGCTATGAATCTCATCAATCCATAGCTTTAAAAAGTAACATTCACATTGGCTCCGCCCTTCTCATCACAACCTCTGTCTGTCTTTCCAATATCAGGTCGCTGAATTGCTCCCAAATTTTTTGGGCTTCTTCCAAGCTACCTTCTTGTTCAATAAATGCCGTACGCCACTCGGCGTCTCTCGGAGATACTTCCCAGGTCAATGCGCTGGGTCCTTCTTCCAGCAGAAAATAAGCCACGTGATCCCACGGGCCAGTCATGAAGTCAAAAGTAATGGTTTGTGACCCTATTGCTCGGTCGGTCGGCTGATAGTGCTCGTAGATGATATCTCGGCCCTGATGGTTTTCCCAGTTTGAACTTGACATAACTGGCCATGTAGTAAGGAACTCCTTCTCGCTTAATAGCTTGAGGTGAGAATTGAGCATTTACTGAGAGGCACAAAGTTGATAATCAACGGTTTATTGAATTAAGAACCCGACAAATCAGTGTCAGTCTGCGGAGAAAATACGTCAGCACGTACCATAGATACCAGGTTGAGTAAGGTACAACACAAAATCTTCAGGAAGTCTGCCTACTGGGAATGGACGCGTAAGAACAGCAGTTAGTATACTGCCTTGTTTCTACAAAATATTAACCAACCCTATAAATGGCAAATCGGCGAGACGATTATTTGAAGTTATTTAGTTAATACATGAGTAGGCCGTTGCCGGGCTATTATGATCCTAACGAGCGGTTGGTTAGTTAAATCTGGTGTAAGCAGAATCCTTTTATATAGACACAGTAGACTGATAATCAACGCTCAACCCCTTAAACCTTACATAGCCCACCTGCTGAATTGATGGGCTTGCCTAGTGGCCACTTTCCCAATCTTGCCAACGGGCGATGGTCACGGTCTCGGCGTGCGACCTTGGTAGCCCCTACGTAAAACTGAAAAGCCAAGAAGGTGGCATTGCCTTACCACCTCGGCAGTAAGCTAACCGCACCCTCGTGCTAAGGGAATACCACCCCGGTGGCGCGGTGATCGCTCCCGGGTGCAACCGCCGCCCCACGAGGGAGATCTGCACTATGCTACGAGAGTGCCACGCTCATTCGCACTCCCGAGCGTCCGTTATCAGAAACGACCCAAAATATGCTTGCTCAAAGGAGAAGATAAAAAAAGCGTTTGCCGGGGAGCAAACGCCTCTTATTTGAACTGGTAAATACCAGAAAATCCGGTGGGTAGTTTAGGCTACCAGCAGTGGGGTGCTCAGTTGACCGCTGCGGATTTCACCCGCCTGGGTTTTGGTACGCACCTGTAGCGTATATTCGCCTGCCGTAAGGCCGTCGGGTACCCCGGCGTAGATTCGCTTGCTGCCTAACTCAATGTACTCGGTAGCGCGGGTAGCTTTGTTTTTACCGCTAACAAAAAACACTCCCTGCTCGGCATCCTGAGCGTCGAAGGCCAGCTTATTGCCGAAAATACGCACTGATTTGCCCGGAGTAATCTGCTCATTATTCGTGCCGCTTACTACATCTTCTACCACCGTAACCTGCGGCTCGTTTACCACGGGGGCAATCTTCCGTAGAATTACCCGCTGGGCTACCTCCCGTAAAATCTTACTGGGAGTAAAGTTGAACCGCAACTCGTGCTTACCAGGTGTAAAGTTCTCCCGGATATCGTTAAATACCCCTCTAATTTTGGGGCTGAGCGAATACAGTTCGGTACTAATGCTGTAGCCTTCTTCCGCAAACTGGCTCACAATCTTCTTCTCGGCTTCAAACACCGCCTTCAGCTCCGATTCGGAAATCCCTACGTTGTCTTTAGCAATGGCCTTCACAATGTCCTCCCGGGTTTTAGAACCTCGGGTCAATGCTACTCCCCGAAAATCAGTGGGGTCGGGAGTCAGAGGATTGTCTACTAAATAGTAATCCATTCTACATTTGTTTTAAGGTGATACATCTGAAAAGCACAAAGTTGTACTGAGCAAGCTACGATTGCATTGCTGAAATCAGGCAAAAAGTACAAGCGACAGAAAACCAAAAAAAGAAAGAAGCTATCCAGTTATTGTTTCTCGAGAAAAGTGGCCAGCTCTTCAGATTCATTGTGGAGTCTGAGGCGCGATGAATTAATGCGGAAGGTCAGCTCATCCCGCATTATTCTGGTAAATAAATTTCCCCACTCCGGTTGGCCCACTTTCGTACTTCCCAAAGCCGGAACCAGAATTGAGCGCCGGCTGCTATAGCTGAAGCTACCGAATACGCTATTGGTAGTATTTTGCCCGCTGATACTGAAGGGGTCAGTAGTATCATCAAAGGTGATGACAACATCGCGCCCCCAGGAATTTTCTTCGGTTTGGGTAATCATCCCGCCCTGTCGATAGTCTTGGTAAGCCATTACTCGCCAGGTTCCGTTCAGCGAGGTAACCGAGGCATCATCCGGAATTACCAGGCTCTCGAGGTCTTCGTCACAGCTTAGCAGCAGCGCTACCATAACCAGGTGTAGCCAAGTTCTCATAGCGATCATTTAATTTCTCTCATGACCCCTAAGAAGCCACTTTGGTTGGAACCCTTGCTGATCAAAAATAATAGTACAGTGTCAGTATCTGGTCGAAGGAAAGCTGGCTAATCAGGTTCAGTCGGATATCGGTTCTTGTCAACCGGGTATTATCTTCCGGTTGGGCGTTAGAGTCGGTACGTAAGCGGTCTTCGCTCCTATACGACATATCTAATCTCAGTAGGCTGGTTTCTATCGAAAAGTGAGGCGTAATAAAGTAGTAAAGCCCACCTTGCAGGCCTACTCCTCCGGTATGATAGGTACTTTCAAAGGTTTGGAGCTGATCATTGATTGGGCTATTGGTATCTCGGAATCTTTCTTCTGCATTAGATTCTGCGTAAACGTAGGATAGCTCCGGTTGCAAGTACGCGCCAAAACGCTCGGAGATGGGTATGAAGCGACGGAGGAAAGGAGTTATACCAACATTGGTACTCTCGCGAGTGGTCTCATCTGAAAAACCATTTCCCGTAGTGATCTCATTAGAATTGTTAAAGCCTGTCCTTAATGTTACGCCAACCGCCCAGCGGTCGTTAAAAAATCTGCCGTAAGTGGGTGAGATACCAAACGAATTGTTTTTGATACTTCGCCCGGTGATGAAATCAGTGCCCGGCTCTTCATTTTCAGAAATAATTAGCGATATGCCTCCACCCAAAAAAGAGCGGTTCTGACCCAAATAAGGGTTTTCCTGAGCGAATGACGCTACTGAAAGCGAGGATAAAGCGATGGCCAGAAAAAAGAGCTTCTTCATAAGATGTAATTAGTAAAAGTGATTACTTATCAGTTCACAAATTACTAGCCAGAGTTACCCCGATAGACGTACCAGTAAAACTAATTATCGATGCGCCCATCCCGCCTATTAGCCACTCATTGTTCACTGTTCATTGCTCATTACTAATTGTTAAGTTCTCTTAACATTATTTAACAATATCTCGGAATCTTGAAATATATGCTTCTGTTGAGTAAGTGAATGAGGGGAAAGGATAAAAAGAAGTTAGATCACTAACCACTGAAGCGTTATGAAAACATTCAAAATATATATAGCAGGTTTATTGTTGATGGTAGCTACTATGGCTTCGGCTGTAGCCAGCCCTAAAGCAGGTATGGGAGTATATAACCCTAACCAGCTAAAGAATACTTACCAGGTAGATTTAAAGGATATTTCCCGGTCAGCGCCCTTTGCCGATCATATTTTGGTAATGGACGAACTACCGGCGGCCGCGGCAAACTTTAACGTGCTGGATGCCCTGCAAGGTCGGGTACCGGGCGTGTGGGTAACCCGCTATGGCTGGAACACCTACGTCTCTATTCGCGGAGGCTTCCGTAGCCCACTCTACGTGATTGACGGAATGCCGGTAGACGCAACGGCCGTGAATATGATGAATCCCAACGATGTGGCAACCATTGAGGTACATAAAGGACTGGCTCCGGTGATGTACGGAGGAAGAGGAGGAAACGGAGCCATTGTAATTAATACCAAGCGAGGATAATGTAGTGGTGAAGTAAGCTGGGGGAACCTTCTGGCCCAGTCAGGAGGCTAACCCTCAGTGGGGACCGACAGGCAGTGGACTCCGACATAGGCGGGAGGAAGCTGCCTGTTTTTTGTTTTAACCTGTTTTACTCCTGGAGAGAAGTATTGCGCCGTTTGAACTCGTTGAAAATTTGCCGCTTGCGGGCGTGGTACCAGATGGCCAGCAGTACCGAAGCAATGGCTATAGCGAGGGTAGCCCCGAGGACCACCGTGTTGCTGCTGTCGGCAAAGAAGTACAATAATAAAAACCCAGCCAGTAGCAGTAGTGAGATGATCATTCCCCGGATAGAATGCTTCCGGAAGTACAGGCGGAGCTCTTCGTCGGTAAGTTGCATTAGTTTTTCCTTCATATTTCAACAAGTGGCTTAGGTTAGTTTTTGTTTGCTGTTACTAACCCAAGCGTACGCATTTAAACACTTTTGCGCGGATTCGAATGAAGCATATTAAGCTGAATGGCCCAAATAGGGGAGCAGGGACTAATCTAGGGCGTGGCATATAAATTGACCTGAATAGGATAGCCCCCTAGCCCACCTGCTTATGTTACGCAACTACTTTGAGCTGAGCCACGACCGCTTGGTGCTTCTGGCGTTGGTGGTGGCTATTCCCGTAGCGGGGTGGGTTAATGCAGCAGTGGCTACAAAATTTCGCCTACCAGATTGAACTTAAGATCTGGATTTTCGCGATGGCCGCCGAAATTGTGCTGCTGCTGGCCGGAACTGCGGTGATCATTCAAACGCTACAGACGGCTACCGATAACCCCGTAAAAAGCTTACGCAGCGAATAAGTCAGCACTTTCTACGATCAGTCACTGGGTTTAGTCGAGCAGGTAGTTTTCAAAATATCAGATTTATTCCTACATTCTGGGTACCAGCAAAAATACCCGATAATATTCGGGAATAACAGGTTTCTTCTTAATTTGCTGGCTACTAAACGCTACCTATATGGATAAATCTAATCTGGCCGCTCTATTTGAAAGCTACCCCCGCAACAAGGATTTTTTAGATGAAGTCTTTGATAGTTCCGGTAGCATCCGAAGCCAGTACCGTGGTATCTACGATCACTTCTCTCAGCTACCGTTGTCTGATTTTCGCGATCTTTTCGATTACGCCAAGAAATCTTCTTTCGATCAGGGCATTACCTTCAATGTCTATTCCGATTCCTCTCAGGGCGTAGAGCGCATCTTCCCCTTTGATCTGTTTCCCCGGGTGATCTCCGCTAAGGAATGGCATACCTTGGAGACAGGGTTGGTACAGCGCAACCGGGCGCTCAACATGTTTCTGAAGGACATTTACAACGAAAAGAAGATTCTCAAGGATCAGGTAGTGCCGAAAGAACTGATCTTCTCCTCCAAAAACTACTGTAAGGCCATGATGGACTTTGTGCCCTACGGCGAAGTCTACGTGCATATTTCCGGTACCGATGTGATCCGCCATAAGGATGGTGAGTTCTACATTTTGGAAGATAACCTGCGCTGCCCCTCCGGCGTGAGCTACGTACTCTCTAACCGCATGGCCACCAAGCGCATTTTGCCCAAGCTGTTCTTCAATAGTCAGGTGCAGCCGGTGGTGAATTATCCCGAAGCTTTGCTGGATGTAATCAAAAGTGTGGCCCCCCCGGGAGCAGACAAACCGCTGTGCGTGCTGCTTACCCCCGGAGTGTACAACTCAGCCTACTACGAGCACTCGTTTCTGGCGCTACAAATGGGCGTACAGTTGGTAGAGCCGCGCGATCTGTACGTGGATAACAATTTCCTCTACATGAAAACCATGCACGGCCCCAAAAAGGTGGACGTGGTGTACCGTCGTATCGACGATGATTTTCTGGATCCGTTAGTTTTTCGTCCCGATTCGGTGCTGGGCGTGCCGGGTATTATTCATGCTTTCCGGGAGGGGAACGTGAGCCTGGCGAATGCTCCGGGTACCGGCGTAGCCGACGATAAGGCAGTGTACACCTACGTGCCCGACATCATTCGCTACTACCTCAGCGAAGAACCGCTACTGAAAAACGTGCATACCTACCGCTGCGAGAAAGACGACGATTTTCAGTACGTGCTGGAGCACTTGCACGAGTTGGTGGTGAAGCCGGTGGACGAATCGGGGGGCTACGGGATATTTATCGGCAACAAAGCCAGCCAGCAGGAGATAGCTGACTTTAAAGAGGTGCTTAAAAGCAATCGCCGGAAGTACATCGGGCAACCTACTATGGCACTGTCGGTGCATACCACCTATATTGAAGAAGACCGGCAGTTTGAGCCCCGCCATATTGATTTACGCACTTTTGCGCTTACCGGGCACGAGATGGAATATGTTTGCCAGGGCGGCCTAACCCGGGTAGCGCTGCGCCGGGGTAACCTGGTAGTGAATTCCTCGCAGGGAGGTGGTTCAAAAGATACCTGGGTGCTACAGGATGCTTCGCAGAATGCTTCGGAAAAGAGAGAAGAAGCTGAAAGTGAGAACAGCACATCCAAAGAATCTTCTCAAACTCAAAGCCAATAGTAATATTGGTGTTATTGTGTTTTGGTGTTATAGTTGCCTGCTAAGTACTAAAACCTTAACACTGTAACACACTAACACTATAACACTTTATTACTCTAACACTATATACATTTATGATGCTTGCACGAACGGCTAACAGCCTCTACTGGATGGGACGCTACACTGAACGGATCGGACATATCGCCCGCTACGTTTCTGCCCAGTATCTGTCTTCTTCCGACCTGCCGCCTTCCCTAGATAAAAAAGTAGTACTACAGTCGCTGCTGTTTATGGCCCAGGCTACTGAGGCTTTCCAGGAGCGAGGAGGAGCGCTCACCGACCAGGAAGTTATTACCTTCCTAACGATTGATGAGCAGTATGCCTATTCGATCAAAAACTACATCGGTATGCTGCGGGAGAACGCCCGCGGAGTTCGTAGCAGTATCTCTACTGACGTTTGGGAAGCTACCAACCGTTTTTACCATACCACCCAGTCGTTTTCTCCGCAGGAGATGGCCAAGAAAGGGCCCTACGACTTCTGCAAGCACTGCATAGATAACACCAGCATCATCAAAGGGGTGATTGACAACACCCTACTGCGAAACTACGCCTGGTCGCTTATCTACACCGGGACTCATCTGGAGCGAGCCATGCAAATTGCGCAGATACTGTTGGCGAAATTGGAAGATGTGCGTAGTATACCTGGTTCGCAGATGAATGCGGCGATAAACAATTACCACTGGGCCTCGCTACTGCGGAGTGCCGGGGGGCTGGATATGAGTCGCAACTACTACGGTACCCACCCTACCCGCGAACTGGTAACCGACTTTTTTATCCTTAACCGTAAATTTCCTAAGTCTATACTGTATAACCTGGAAAAATTAAGAAGTCACCTAAAGACGATCAGTAACGGTCAACCAATTACCTCCGATTCCGTAGAGTTTAAAGCCGGAAAGCTCTCCAGCCATATTCAGTACCTTACCATTGAGGAGATTATGGAGGAAGATGAAAACTTTCTGACTATGCTAAAGCAGGAGCTTTATGAAATAGGAGCCGGGCTAGAACGGCAGTACTTTATTTTTTAAACTACATGATAACGTATCATATTCGCTACAAGGCCGAAAACCACTACCAGCACGTGGTGCAGGAGGCTTTGTTTGAATTTTTGGTTTTACCCTGCGAAGATACCACCCAGGTTGTGAAAGAGGTGGTGGTAGAAAATTCGCTAAACCGCCCGGTATTTCTGGCTCGCAACCCTTTCGGCTACGAGGCGCTCTGCTTTCGGGTGAGTGAACCTTTTAAGCACCTGGGTTTTACCGCCGCCTGCACCGTGGAAAAGCAGGAGAATGTTCTCCATTCGATACAGGAAAGCCTGGGAGTAGAAGAAGAGCAGCGGGTGCTGAGTTCGGAAGCCTTTTTGGTAGACCATTACCTTCATATTATGCCTACCTCGCTCACGGAGCTGGTGCGGGAGCATATTCCTGAGCCGTTGATTTACCGGCACGATCAGCCGCTATTCAATTACCTTAACTCTTTAAACCAGGCCATTTATGGAATGATGGAGTACCGGCCGGGCGTGACTACCTTCACCACGCCGGCGGAACAGATACTGGCCCACCCCCGGGGGGTTTGCCAAGACTACGCTCACCTGATGCTGGGCATACTGCGGCAACAGCAGATACCCTGCCGCTACGTTTCGGGCTACCTTAACCAGGGGCAGGAGATGATGGGCTCGGCTCAGACCCACGCCTGGCTGGAAGTATTTGTGCCCAATATGGGCTGGGTGGGCTTCGACCCTACCAACAACCGGGTGGCCGATGAGCACCACCTCAAAATAGCCGATGGCCTGGATTACCGCGACTGTAGTCCGCTAAAGGGCCACATCCGCCCCGGAGTGATCAACCAAACCAATCACCTGGTGCACGTGGTAGAGCAGTAAAAGGGCCTAAAGAATAGTGTTTGATGGCTTGCTTGACTCTACTTTAAAAGTATGTGAGCGGATAAAAGTTTTCTCGAACTTCCTCGGATGAGGTTGTGCGAATTCCGGGGTCTCTCTCATTCTATGTGGGAGACCCTGCCCCACGCTGGGCGCGTGCGGTTCCCCTTTAGATTAGCAACATGTAAATATTTGAATAAAGCTACTACTATAACG
>CAZKCO010000041.1:0-60307 GCA_964551335.1 uncultured Roseivirgaceae bacterium | reverse complement strand
CATTTTAGCAATAGTAACAGCTTCTTAAAATATTTATATGCTACAAACCTAAAGGATCCATAGCGGCTTTACCTACTCAAGCCTTTTCTCCGAATTTTTGTACATTTAAAAATTCCCAATAAACAACCTAACTACCATGACCCGACTCACCTTGCTTTTATTTTTCGTAATCCTTGCCGCGCACCTTCCCGCTTTTGGCCAGGCTGATTTTGAGCGAGATTTGCAAACCAAATTTGTCATGGCCGAAGCCGGTGAGGTGATCAATGTACCTGCCGGCAATTATAACATCACCAAAACCCTGTGGCTCGATGGGGGAGAAAACGTCACCATCCGCGGAGCTGGAATGGATGAAACCGTTCTCTCCTTTGCCGGCCAAATTGAGGGGGCTGAAGGCATCAAAGTGACCGGCGGAAAGCGTATTATTATTGAAGACTTAACAGTACAGGATGCCAAAGGAGATGCTATTAAAACTCAGGACGTAGACGGTATTACCTTCCAACGGGTGAAGACTGAATGGACGGGCAAGCCCAAAAAGACTAATGGTGCCTACGGTCTCTACCCGGTCATGTGCCAGAACGTAATGATCGATAGCTGTGTGAGCGTAGGCGCTTCCGACGCTGGTATTTATGTAGGGCAATCCGAAAATATTATTGTTCGCAATAGTTTGGCGCACCACAACGTAACCGGCATTGAGATTGAAAACTCCCGCATGGCCGACGTATACGATAACATAACCCACAATAATACTGGGGGAATACTGGTGTTTGATTTACCCAATTTGGTAAAGAAGAATGGCGGCAACGTGCGAGTATTCAATAATGAAATTCGGGAAAATAACCTAAAGAACTTTGCCCCCAAAGGTAATATTGTGGCCGGAGTACCTCCCGGTACCGGAGTGCTGATTCTTGCGGCGAGTGATGTAGAAGTGTTCGACAACAAAATCGTGAACAACCGAACGGTAGGCACCGCGGTAATTAGTTACCATATGACCGAAGAGCCGATTGATGATCCGGAATATGATCCTTATCCTAAACGTATCTTTATTCATGATAACCACTACGAGCGGGAACGGGTACGGGCTACCTCCCAAACTCGTATGGGAAAAATGTACCGCTTCAAGCTAAAGTTTGGCAAAGATGTGCCCCACATTACCTACGATGGTATTCTGCCCGAAGAAGCGTTTGACAGCAACGGGGAAATAAAAAACGAATACCGACTATGTATACGCAATAACACCAACGCTACGTTTGCTAACCTGGACGCCGAAGGCGACTTCAAAAATATTGATCAGGATATGAGCAAGTACGACTGCACCCTTCAGTCGTTAGACCCGGCCAAATTAGCCTTAGATGAATAGTGTATGAAAGTTTGGATCACTTCCAGTTTTATTGTTTTTCTGCTGGTAGCCCTCAGCAGTTTGTACCCCTCTCGAGAATCGATAAAGCTACCCGAACGGGCTAAAATGAAGCTTTCGGAGTACGGTTTCTTTCAGGGCACGATAGCCAACCAAACCCCGGCCGATGGGGTGCTACCCTACGATCTTAATACTCCTCTCTTCTCCGATTACGCTCAGAAGCTCCGCTTCGTGCAGATTCCTGACGGAGCAACGGCGAACTACCAGGAACGGGAAGTGCTGGATTTTCCTGTAGGTTCTGTACTGATCAAGACGTTTTACTACCCAAATGATTTTCGTAAACCCGAGAAGGGCCGCAGATTACTGGAAACCCGGGTGTTGCTGCATGAAGCCGACGGCTGGTACGCCCTGCCTTATATCTGGAACGACGAACAAACCGAAGCCTTTTTGGAAGTAGCCGGAGGCACTAAACAAGTGAACTGGCGTCAGCCCGACGGTAAGAAAATGAAGCTGGCCTACTCTATCCCCAATATGAACCAGTGCAAAGGTTGCCACGTCCGTAATCAGGAGATTCAGCCTATTGGTCCTACGGCCCGGCAGCTTAACAAAGAATATCCTTACCAACAAGGCTCTCAAAACCAACTCGTGCACTGGCAGGAAGCAGATATTCTCACCAACCTACCCTCTACTGAAAACTTACCCCAGGTAGCCGTATGGGATGATCCGGCCAGCGGTTCGCTGGAAGAACGAGCCCGGGCTTACCTGGACATTAACTGCGCCCACTGTCACCGCTCCGAAGCTCCGGCTAACACCTCGGGATTATTACTTGATTTTTACCAGGAGAACCCCACCGCACTGGGCATCCGTAAGCCGCCGGTGGCCGCCGGTCGAGGCTCGGGCGGGCACGCCTACGATATTGTTCCGGGCAATCCCCAAGAGTCTATTCTCTGGCACCGACTATCTTCTACCGATCCTGGAGTGCGTATGCCCGAGTTAGGCCGCCAACTTGTACACAAGGAAGGCGTAGCACTAATTGAGGATTGGATTAGCAACTTGCCCGATTAAGACTCTACTGCTTCATCATCCATATCATCTACCAAGGGCACCAGAAAACCGGCTAGAATCATGGCGGCCCCACCTAGCATCAGTACGTAGATCGCCTGGTTATCGAAGAAAGTACGCGAGATAAAGCCCAGCGTCCCCGAAGCAATAATCTGCGGAATCACAATAAAGAAGTTAAAGATGCCCATGTAGATTCCCATCTTGGAGGGAGGCAGCGAGCCGGAAAGAATAGCGTAGGGCATCGTCAGTATGCTCGCCCAAGCGAAGCCCACCCCTAGCATGGAAACCAGCAGTAAATTTGGATCGCTAATGAAGTAAATAGAGATCAAACTTAATCCGCCAATACATAACCCAATCAAATGCACTCGTTTTCTTCCCAGCTTCTCCGCCAGCACCGGTAGCATAAACGCCAGCACGGCCGAGAAACCGTTGTACACCGCAAAGCAAACTCCTACCCAGTTAGCTCCTTCGTTGTAGAGTTCGGAAGTAGCATCGGTAGTGCCGTACACGTGGCTGGTTACCGCCGAAGTAGTGTAGAGCCACATACAGAACAGCGCAAACCAGGTAAAGAATTGTACCACCGCCAGTTGCACCATCGTCTTGGGCATCGTTAAAAAATCTTTGAATATCTGTCCGATACCTTCGTCCTGCAGTTCGGTACCCTCCTCACCGTTGTAGCGGCGGAATTCCTCCGGCGGGTATTCCCTTGTCCGCAGCACCGACCAAAGTACTGCTGTAAAAAAGGCGAACCCACCCAGGTAAAACGACCACTTCACCGAGTCGGGAATCTGACCTTCGGGAGCAGTATTGGCTACCCCCAACCAATTGGCCAGCATATAGGGTAAGGCCGAAGCTATTACCGCTCCTACTCCGATAAAAAATGTCTGCACTGCAAAGCCCAACGTTCGCTGTTTGGAAGGTAGCATATCGGCTACCAAAGCTCGAAACGGTTCCATTGAAATATTGATAGAAGCATCCATAATCCAGAGCGTGCCAGCCGCAATCCATAACACTGGGGAGTTAGGCATAATAACCAGAGCAATACTCGCCAGGATAGCTCCAATCAAAAAGAACGGACGGCGCCGACCGAGTTTGGGATGCCAGGTACGATCACTAAAGTATCCGACAATGGGTTGCACCAATAGTCCGGTAGTAGGCGCCGCAATCCACAGGATAGGAATATCGTCTACACTTGCGCCCAGCGTCTCGAAGATGCGGCTAGTATTGGCGTTCTGTAAAGCAAAACCGAATTGTATTCCCAGAAAGCCAAAATTCATATTCCAGATTTGCCAGAAGCTTAATCTGGGTTTTTCAATGGTTGTAACAGTGGTACTGGGGGTCATGTAATAGGTAGGTTAGAAGTAAACATTCTTATAAGCAGCGTATTTAGTAAACTTGATAAAAATAGGCAACATTATTCAATGTCACTGAATTTTCGTTAAATTTGAGCCGTAATTTATAGTTTTTTGTAACAGGTACGAGAACAGGTCTCTCGGTTTTTTGAAGGAACTCTTAAGTATTGAGAAAGTAATAAACATTTATTCAGTTTTTTAGCGCACTGGTTCATTAACTTGTTTTACTTTTTTCCGGTGCATTATCGCCAAAACCGACGCACATTTCGGGTTGAGTTTAAGATTTTTTAAAATATCCCGACGAATAATAAAAATACTGTATAAATAAAACAGCATGGTTGCGTATACCAAAAATCCTTCTTTACCTTTGTCCGGTAATTATTACACTTCCACTCCCCCAAACAATTTGCCTGAATTTCAATTAGATATACCAAAGGCAAGAAGCTATTCCACGTATTCTTTTTCTTTTTTTAATAAATCACGTATTTCTAAATTCTGTAACTAAAAACGATTTGAGTTATGGCAAAGACGACAAAAACCACTAAAGCAGCTACTACTAAATCAAGTACTGCGAAAACCAATGGAGCAAAAGCTGCTCCCAAGTCTACTACTAAGCCAGCAGCCAAAACGGCTGCGAAGGCTTCGCCGAAGACTACTTCTAAAGCGAAAGCTGCCCCTAAGGCAAAATCTACTAGCAAAGCCGCCGGTACCAATCCGGCTGAAAAGCTAGCTAAGACCTGCCAGGAAGCAGCTGCTAAGTTCGAAAAAATGAACGATGACAAATACACCGATATCAAAGAAAAACTGGAATGGTGTGTTGGTAGCTACAACCACGATAAAAATCCAGCCGGACTAAAAGAGTACGGTGAGAAAGCGGTAGGTATGCTGAAAGAAGCTAAAAAAGACAAGCCTCGTTTGGTTTCTCAAAAGCTTATCGACGACTTACAGACATCACTGTCAAAAGTCTAGCTTTAGGTTCTTATCATTTCTTCCTACTAAAGGGTTAATTGCTATTTCTTGTATCAAAGTTTTAGCATCCAAAAATTATCTGCTAAGCTATCCAAACGCTATCAGTGGTTTTTGAAATACCCAGCTAAGAGCTACTTCGTATGAGGTAGCTCTTTTTCTTTATTGCCCGTTTGGCAAATCTACCGCTTTACCGTATTATCGCTTCTGACATTGTAAAAGTGTATTCAGTGCTCACGTATTCATGAACACTTGAACATCCGCCTAAGGCGGACGGCACGAACACATCATAACTTAGTAAGAGCTATATGAACCGATACCTGACTCTCACCCTGCTATTCTTGGTAAATCTACTGGCTCATGCCCAGAACGATGAAGTACCTCGAGCCCCGGAACGCAGCGAGGGCGAAGGCCCGTATCCTCAGTTAATCATTCGGGGGGCTACGCTCATCAATGGTGCTGGTTCGCCACCCATTGGTCCGGTAGATGTAGTGGTAGAAAATAACCGGATCACCGCTATCAAAACGGTAGGTTATCCGGGGGTTCCGATCAAGGCCGAAGGTCGGCCGGAATTGCAAGAAGGAGGAAAAGAAATTGATGCCTCGGGCATGTACTTATTACCAGGGCTCATCGATATGCACGGCCACATCGGGGGAAAAGGTCAGGGTACTCCGGCCGAATATGTTTTTAAACTCTGGATGGCCCACGGCATCACTACGGTACGCGACCCCGGCAGTGGTAACGGGCTGGAGTGGACGTTAGATCAAAGAGAGAAAAGTGCCAGCAACACCATTACCGCTCCCCGGATTAAAGCTTATACTTTCTTTGGGCAGGGACTAGAGAACGGAGTGAACAACCCCGAAGAAGCCCGTAGTTGGGTGCAAAGCATCGCCGAACAAGGGGCCGACGGCATCAAATTTTTCGGAGCCCGGCCCGATATCATGGAAGCTGCCCTGGACGAAGCCAAAAAGTATAACCTGCGTTCGGCCTGCCACCACGCCCAACTCAATGTAGCCTGGCTCAATGTGCTTAACACGGCTCGTATGGGGCTTACCAGCATGGAGCACTGGTACGGTTTGCCCGAAGCCCTGTTTACCGAACGCACCATTCAAGACTACCCGCTAGACTATAACTACCAGAACGAGCAACACCGCTTTGGCGAGGCCGGACGGCTGTGGCTCCAGGCCGCTGAGCCCGGTTCAGAACGCTGGAATGCGGTAATGGACGAGCTGATCGAACTGGACTTCACCATTGATCCGACCTTCAATATTTACGAAGCCAACCGCGACCTGATGCGGGCCCGCACCGCTGAGTGGCACGCCGATTACACCCTTCCTTCGCTCTGGAAATTTTACGAACCTAGTCGCGTCTCCCACGGTTCACACTGGCACGACTGGGGTACCGAAGAGGAAGTAAACTGGAAGCAGAATTACCGGCGCTGGATGCAGTTTGTAAACGAGTACAAGAACCGCGGTGGCCGCGTCACTACCGGCTCTGACTCCGGCTTTATTTATCAACTCTACGGCTTTGCCTACATTCGCGAACTGGAACTACTACGCGAAGCGGGCTTTCATCCCTTGGAGGTAATTCGGGCGGCTACGCTGAAGGGAGCCGAAGCATTAGGCATGGAACAGGAGATTGGCTCCGTTGAAGTAGGCAAACTGGCCGATATGATTTTAGTAGAGGAAAACCCGCTGGCAAATTTAAAGGTGCTCTACGGCACCGGTGCAATCAAGCTGAATGAGAACAACGAAGTGACCCGCGTAGGCGGAGTGAAGTACACCATCAAAGACGGTATCATCTACGATGCCCCTCAGCTTCTGGCCGATGTAAAAAAGATCGTAGATCAAGCCAAACAAGAAGCAGGTATTGAAGAGCTGGCGCAACCAGGTGTCACCCCGAGATAACTGGTAACACTCTTACTGACTCGTAGCCGTCGTAGTCTCAAGAACTCACATTTCTAGTAGCCATAACTCACCATATGGCTAAGCAGCTGTTCGTTATTGGACAGTCTCATTTCACTTACGTACAGAATCTTTTTTTGCCCTAGCCTCAAATTATTGAAGTTGAGGCTTTTTTATGAATTGGCATTTCAATTGAACCGCTGCGCTCAACATTAACCCAATAATTCAAATCAACATGACTCACCAATTAAAACTAATAGGCGTGCTGTTGCTGAGCCTGAGCGTTTGGCAGTGCACCGAAGACGAAGAGATAACCCAACATCCTCAAAAACCTACTCCGACCACGGTAATTAACTTTGCCCTTGAGCATCAGGAACTACCAGTTTCAAGCGCTTTGCAAAAGATTGATCTTACACTTAGTCAAGCAGTAAAATCACCCGGTTCGGTGGCAGTTCGCTTATCCGGCGATGCAGAGTACGGGCTGCACTACAGTACTCTACCCAACGCTCAGGATGAAGTGGTAACGCTCTTCATCGAGAAAGGACAGACTACACTTTCTTTCACCTTGATTCCAGCTGGTAGCCAGCAACCCGATACGAATAAGCCTATCTTCTTGACCCTGGAAAATCCTTCAGCAGGCTTTAGTGTAGGAGGCAAAGCCACTAGCACCTTAGAACTGATCGTTAAGGATAAAGAACCCACTCCCGCTCCCGACACCGCTACAGTTGCTTTTCAGGAAGATACCCTTCGGGTTTCTGAAAACAGTCACGAAGGCATAGCAGTCTGGATGCAGATGCAGGGTTCTCTTTCCCGTACTGAGCGGGTAACAGTGTCCGTTATACCGGAGAAAGGCTTCGAGTACGCTACGGATTTTCTAATCGATCACCTCCCGGTACTGAACAGCTTGAATTTTGACTTCATTCCCGATCATCAGGGTGTATCGTTTAGAGTTATTCCCGTAGACGATCGACTGCGATCCGGAAGCTTTAATGTTACTTTTGTTATTGCCTCCGCTACTGACGGATTGAAAATCGGTGAGCGGGATACGCTGGTAGTTACGATTGAGGAAGATGACATCGTAAATCCGGAGCTGATGCACTCTATCGCTGACCTCCGCAGCAAATTCGACACCCATTCCGGAGCCTGGTACCTACCCGACGATTACTACATCGAGGGCATTATCACATCGGGAAATAACGTGGCTTCAGATAAAGTAGTCTATATCCAGGATAGCACCGCAGGCATTATGCTGGTGATGTCGTTACCTCCGAAGTTTCAGATGGGCGACAAGGTGCAGATAAACCTTAAAGGGGCCGAGGGAGAAATAGTGAATGATCAACGAGCTTTGTGGGGCGTAGCCGATTGGTTGGGTATTACGTTGGAGCGTGGTCTGGTGGTTGCGCCGGAGGTGATTACGCTGGAGCAACTTGCTACCGGCAACTACGAAAGCAAACGAGTGCAAATACGAAACATCTCCTTTCCCGAAGCGGATGGCCAGCGAACCTGGCAGGGACGGCACCGGATGACGGATGGCCAGCAGTTCTGGACAGTAGGCGCCCACGCCGCAGCCGATTTTAGTCAAAAGCCACTACCCAAGGGTACTTATACCGTGACCGGCATTGTTGGAAGCTGGCACTCTCTGCTTCCCCAGACCTACGCCGAAGATGTAACGGTGGCGCTTTAAAAATATATTGAATGTTGTACTGATAGCTGCGTGGGATTACCTGCGTAGCTATTTGTTATTTCATAGTAGTAGGAACTTCGTATACCGTCTCTCCGCTTTCATTCACCTTTTGCCCCCCTTGGTTTAAAATGGCCTGCTCGGTGATGGCGCTGATTCGTTCTACAATATTGCTGATCTCGTTGTAGTTGGGTAGCCCGTCGCGAGAGTAGTTAATGTATTGATTATTGAAGGGCTGCTCCCAGCGACCCCGGCTGGGCAGTTCCTTGGTAAACCTGTCCGGAATAGCACTTCCCCCCTGCATCACTCCTATCAGTCCGCCCACCGTAGCGGCCTGGTTATCGCAATCGTAGCCGGCGGAGGTGGCAATGGCTACCGTGCGGGTAAAATCTCCTGCGCCGTACAGCAGTGCCATAATGCCACTTAGCCCATTCACCACCGCTCCGCCTACCGGAAAGGGAATCGTAAATCCATCCACCTCATGAAAGTAACTATCGTGAATCAGTTGACGGGTTTCCCGCCAGTCGGGGTGTTGCTGATGCCACTGCACCACCTGTTGCATACCCTGCCGATAGGGGCTATCGTCCGGCAGATAGCTAATAGCTTGTTGCACTAATTCTTGCGGATCATCCTCAAAGAAGGCGGCGCTGTACATCACTCCGTAGGCTACGGTAGCGTGGGTAGCCCAATCATCGCACATAATCCGGGCGCCCCACTCCGAGCGAGCAGCAGCCTCCCGGAGCATGCCCGGATAAAACACTCCCCAAATCTCATTTACTAGCTGAGAGGTGATCCGATACCAGTAGTCATTGTGGGCCTTGCTGCCGGTTTCGGGCGGAAGATAGCCTTCATCCATCAGGTCGCGAGCCTCGCGGTTGGCCGACCAAATGAAACGGTTGATATGCTGCTTCCACTTTTGGGTAATCTCTTCGTAAGTCAGGTCCAGACCGTGCTCTTCTACCGCGTGCAGGGTTACAAACTCAATATCGGTATCGTCGTCACTCCAGGCCCCGCCCATGGCCTCGGCCATAATGTTGATATACGCCCGGCGGTCGTCCAGATTCATCATAAGCTCCAGACTGTCGGCATCCCGGAAGTTGTAGTAGCGGTCAATCAGCCGGGGAATAGGCTCATCGGTGTAAAGATTCTCAAAAGGGAATCCCAGGTAGTTACCCGCCAGTTGACCGATCCAGTAGCCGTGAATTTTATCTTTCAGTTCTTCGGCGCTAATCTTTTGGTAGGTTTGTCCCAGAGTGGTTAGTGACGAAAATAACCAGAGAAGTATAAGTAAAAACTGTACGAGATAGAGCATGGTAACCTGGTTGTTATCAGTAGATTGCCCAAAGATAAATTTTTAACTGACTATCTCCCCAAGCCCTTTCGAAATATGTCGTTGTTGTACCAGTTAAGTACACTAAACAGTTGTTGTGAAAATCACATCAAAATCATTATCTTACCACTAAGAGCTTAAACTTTTCCCTTATGCGCCACGCAATTGCAACTTTTTCTCTGCTAATCTTGGGTCTGGTATCAGCTACTTCTTTCGCGCAAACACTCCAGCCTTATTCCGGTAATATTTTAGGAGCCCAGAATCGATTACCTTACGCAGCCTTTGTCGACGATAGTAAGCTTTCCCAGATAGACGTAGTGCGCGGCTCTCCTTACCTCTACGATGAGTTTATTGTGGGAACGGTGTACTACAATGGCTTTACCGAAGTTTCTCATCTGGCGCTGCGGTTTAATATCCTGACCAATGAATTTGAAGCTTTAAAAGACAGCTTAATTTATACATTCGCTGAGCCCGAGCTAATTGACCGGATTTTACTGGAGGGCGATATTTTCACGTACATAGCAGAAAGCGAAGACCATGAGCTAACCGGGTTTGTCAAGATGTGGGACTTTCAGCTTCCTACGGTGGTGTCTAAGATGAGAGTTTCCAACATGGCGAAATTAACCGACAGGTATTTATTCAATAAGTCTAATCCGGTTAGGTTTCATCGAATGCGCGATGAGCACTACCTAATGCAGTCCGAAACGGAAGTGTATCAATTACAGGGGATGAAACGGAATGCCGATGTAGCCCAACTAGCGGCTGAAGTTTCTTCGCAGCTGGTCAAGTAGAAGTTAAGTTTCTTTACCTCTTCCCATTGTTCTTTCGGACCGGCTGCCGAAGCGTATGTTATTTGGAAGCTGAATACTAGTGGATTTGTAATCCACCTGCGAGGAAGAACAGATTTGCTGTTATGAGGCATCAAGGCGAAGATGGTTTGTACTTCGCGATGCATCTATCCATGCTCTGTCCTTTTCTTTTGCCCATCCAAAAGAAAAGTACGAAAAGAAAAGGATGCCACGAATGAAACACTGCTTCCGCGACTTCGCACAAGCCAATGCGTGCCAGGGCTTTCCTACCCACTAGCCACAGCAGTGTCGCACCATTCGTGGACAGCCTACGCTCCATGAAAAAAATTCACGACTCATCGTTTAGGTAACTACTCAGGGTTTCGTGTAGTCTATCCCGAAATTGATAAATATCATCTACTGTTTCAATCTCCTCTTTATTCTCATTTTTGTCTTTGTCGAGGATACCAATATACTTCACACTTTGAGCATTAAACCTCAGTCTACATAGAGGCTTACGATTATTATTGTCTAATAAAACACCAAAATAGCTTTTAGTATCTCGATAGTGAATTCTATTAACGTCTACCTTCTCACGTAAAATAGCCTTAACGATATAGAAGCCTTCCATTTCCTCCTCAGTAGTTTGAACATCGTTTCCATTTTCCGGGGGAGCTACTTCAACAACTTCTTCCTGAATCTCGACTTCACTTTTCTCCTTGTCTAAAGCTGATTGAAATTTGTCACTGATTATCTCGTTAACCCATTGGTTAAGTGACTTCTTAACGATGCCTGTAAACTGATTAATCACTTTTTCTGTTGCTCTGCCAGAATAAATCTGCGATACAAAATATTTTACGAATAATTCAGAGGGGTTTTTTAATTCCGAACTCATCAAAGCCTTGAGTTCATTAGTGTATTTAAGCTCGCTTGCGGTACTTACGATTTCTTCAACATCAAAATATGATTTGTGAAATTTTTTTAGTTCCTCAATAGTACTGTCTTTAATTTTTGTTATATCAAATACCAAGAAAGGCTTTTCATCCATCTTATTGGCATCTACCAAATCGGTATAGAATTTATATTCTTTACCATCTGTCAGAATTGCAAATTTTGCTTTTGTAGTATGAAAATATCTAAAAAGCTGAGTACTGTGAGGGTCTAGCTTAGTGTCAATAGTCTTACATTCAACTAGTATTATAGGTTGTGTATTCCGCATAATTGCGTAGTCTACTTTCTCACCCTTTTTGATGCCAATGTCTGCAACAAATTCAGGTACTACTTCCATTGGGTTAAAAACGTCATACCCTAAGCAATTAATAAACGGCATAATTAGAGCGTTCTTCGTAGCTTCTTCTGTAGACAGATTAGGACGCATTTTTTCCACTCGCTCTCCGAGCTGGATTATTTCATCTTTGAAATCCATAATAGTATGATTAGTTGTATTAGCATGTTTGTCTGAATTTAAATATATGAAAAGTAACGTAATTGACAATAACTCGCCTCTTTGCTCTTTTGGATATGTTATCCGAAAGAAAATAACCAGAAGATATATGATCCACCTGCGAGGAAGCACTTGCTTACAAATCCCGCGCAGCGTAAGAAGCACAATCGATTTTTCATACCGAAAATACATTTTTAGGGCCTTCCGAGGTAAGTCTGGTGTAGGAGAATACAGTTGAAGTTACTTCGCAAGTGATTTTTGGGTAAGGTAATGGATTTATTTGCCCTTTTGACGTGACTTTCGCGTACCTTATTGCACCGGTAGTTACTATTAGTTTCATCTCCCAAATTATGGGATAGTCAGCAGTTCTTTTCTACTCACCCCCGTCCGCTACAGAAGCGGTTAATACCCTACATATGTACCGTAGCGGTGGCAGTGGGTTCGTTTATAGCCCGTACACTCATTAATTTTACCCCCTTATTAATAATGATTATCACGAATGATTTTGTAAGAAGAATGTTGGTGATCGAATGATCTCAAAAAATTACCCTTTGTAGAGACATGATTAATCATGTCCCTACCCAGCGATGTCGTTTTGACCCATACCTATTTATTCGTGATAATGTATAATGTATACCCCCATGACTATTCAAGAACAATACGCCGAGGCCCGAGTGGCTATTACCAATACGTTAGCTAACGACGAAATTCAGAAGCGCATGAGCAGCTTTGGATTTAACCCGAAACGCATGCAGGAGGGCAACGGCCTGCTGGAGAAATTCCGCCTACTCGATACCGCCCAGGAAGATCAGTACGGCGCCTACTACGATAGCACCGATGCGTTTTACGGGGAACTAGCTCAAGTGAAAGCCCACTACCGTAAGCACCGCAAGCTGGCCCTGATTGCTTACGAAGGCAACCGTTCTATGACCCTCAAACTGAGGCTGAAGGACGACACCAGCTCTATCACCGGCTTTATCGACCGGGCCGAGGCTTTTTACGGTACGCTGGTAAAAGACAGCGCTGTGATTACTACCTACGGGGTGAGCCAGGAAGAGATTGAGCAAATGCACGCCATGGTGCAAGCCCTGGTAGATGCCCGAAGTCGGCAAATTGCCCACAAGGGAAAAGCCCAGCACGGCACCCAGCAACGCAACCAGGCCCTGAATGAACTGAAAGCCTGGATGAACGACTTCCGCTACGCCGCCCGCTTTGCCCTGCGCGACGAGCCGCAGTTGCTGGAAAGCGTAGGTATTTCCGTGCCTTCCCGCGCTTAGTACGAGGTACCATCGGGTGTACGACAAAAATGCATATCACCTTGCCGGACCTGTTCCGGCATCTCCCCCTTAGTATACAGGAGACCCCGGAATTCGCGTTGCTCATCCGGGGACATATCACCTTTTTGGGGTTTGTCCATAATTTCGGTAACTGCGCCATCTTGCACCCGTACTAAGGTTTGCTTTCTTTGGTTCGCTGTTGGTCAATATGGCGGATGATATTGGTCAGATCTTCCAGATAATCAATGGCTTGCGCTCGCTCGTCGCCGTGGATGCCAGCGTAGGCAATCTTCCCGATAATCTCACAACGGTCGGCATCTTCGGGCCATTTTCGTAGAAACATCCGGGCCGGGCGGGTATCCATGCTTCGAGCCAGGGTTAAACAGCGGGCGTGGAGCCGCGCAATACGTCGGTTATCTTGCTGCCACATAGTTTCTATGTGCTCCTTCTCCCGGCACAACTGCTTGAAGCGGACCAGGTATAATTCAGCACTTCGGGGGTTTAGCCGGTTCATCAACTAAAGTTAAGCAATACTTGGGAGCTATTGTTACAATTGCGGCGAATAAACCGTCGATCTGCGTAGAGAAGCAAACATTCGAGCGAGTAGCAGTATTTTATATATCGTATGTGTCGCCAAATCTACTATTGTTATTTCCTATTACTACTGTTCTATACCACCGCCCAGGCCCAGGCCCCGCCTCAAGCTACTGCCAAGGTATATCTAGACTGTAATTCCTGTCCTGATAACTACATCCGGCAAAATATAGACTTTGTGGACTTCGTTCGCGACCGGCAGGTAGCTGATATTCATTTGCTGATTACCCGTCAGTTTATTGCCAGTGGCGGTCGGCAGTATCTGCTTCGGTTTATTGGCCTTACCGACGACTACCCACTGGACTACGACCTGGAGGTAATCACCTACCGTACCGATTCCGAATTGTCGGCCAACCGTAAGCTTACCCAGACCATCCGGGCTGGCTTATTACCCTACATCATCAATCGCACCCCGCTAAACCTGGTAGCGGAACGAGAAGAAACCGAAGAAGGACTACCCAGCCCCACGATAGCTGATGATCCCTGGGACTTCTGGCTGTTTGAGATTGCCGCTTCGCTCGACTGGGAACGGGAGAGCAACCAGCGCGACTACGATATGGAGGGTGAAATTGACATCCGGCGAGTTACCCACCGCTGGCGCATCCGCAATGAAGGCTATATCGACTACGAAGTCACCCAGGTACGGCAAGATAGCCAGTCGCTTACCTCCAGCCTTCGGCGGCTAGGTGTGGAATCTTCCGCAGTAAAAAGTTTGAATAGCCAATGGTCAACCGGCGTTTTTGTCGGGCTTTTTTCTAATACTTACAATAACATCCAGCGTAGCCTGCGCTTGCAGGGTGCCCTGGAATACAATGTGTTTCCTTACCGGCTATCCGCTACCAAAGAATTCACCTTTGCCTACCTCGTTGGTCCTCGCTACTTTGATTATCTGGAGCCCACCATTTTTAATCAACTAAAAGAAACCCGGGTGGCTCAGTCGCTGCGGGTAAACTTTGAACTCCGCAAAGTATGGGGGGCTTTTGATGCCCGGTTGGAAGGTTCGCATTTCTTCTACGACTTGAGTAAGAACCGACTGGAACTGGATACCCGAGCCTCACTTCGGGTTTTTAAAGGACTTTTTGTTCGCATTGGAGCTGAAGCCGATTTGGTAAACGATCAGATATTTTTGCCGCAGGGAGATGCCAGTCTGGAAGAAGTGCTGCTCCAACGGAAAGCCCTGGCTACCAGCTTCCGCTTTGAACTACGCTTCGGGATTGTGTATACTTTCGGGTCTATCTACAATTCTATTGTTAATAACCGTTTATAGTCAGAGTATCACTGCTTGGTATCGCAACTTGCTCCCGCCCGTTTCACTCAAAGAGTCTTGCTTGGAAAACTAAAACTTCTACGTAGCGATAACTCTGAGTGTCTTAAGCCGGTAGCAATTTGAGCGTTTACCTATGGTTACTGAGTACGCGCAATATTTCGGCTAATGGGGCGGCCTCTATAAAACCCACCTGCTGGTGAACGATTTCGTAGTCGGTATTTAGAAAGCACAGCGTAGGAAAATTGAGTGTACCATCTACGGTGCCTAATGCCTGGGCTAACTCGTGCAGTCCGGTATCCTGCCCGGTGGGTTGGTAGCGAAAAGTCTGGCCTTGTACGCTGATCTCTTTCTTGCTTTCGGCATCCAGACTCACCAGGTAGTAGGCACTGTCCAGCCAGGTGGTTACCACTTCATGCTGAAGGGTGGTATTCTCCATGGCCCGGCAGTAGCGGCACCAGTCGGTATGAATAAATACCACCACCGGCTTCTTTTCCACCTTCTGAAGGCTATCCAACTGCTGAAAAGTCAGCGCACGCTCCAGTTGGCCGTAGCCATTTCGGGGTGCGGCGAACGAAATCAATATAAGAAGGCCTAATAACCGAACCATCATCCAATTTATTGCAGTACGTACCGAAAGCCCAGGAACCCCCTAATACCCTGATTGGCCGCGTATACGTAGCTAGGGTCAAAGGTTAGCGCGTTGGGATTATCGGGCGTAGGCACTACCTGTCCATCGTTACCAAATACTACGTTTTCGTCGAAGGGATCGAAGGGGCGAGCAATGCTGTTGGCCGCCGGTGTGAAGTCCAGTAGATTTTTCACTCCGCCGTATAATTCCCACTGCTTACCCAGTGTTTTAGTTAGCTGAATATTCTGAATGCTAAACCAGGGTGAGTATTCCGGACGGTCGTCCAGTTCGCCTAGCAGTGGCAGACGCATAGGGCCGTATACATTGCCGGTGTAGTCAATTGTAAGCCCTATTCCGGTGAATGTATATCCGGCACTCCACACTCCCTGTACTGATTCAGTTAGCAGTTGGCGAAAGCGCTCCCCGTTCTCCTCTACCGACACATCCATCAGCGTAACTCCCGCCAGCAACTTCAGGCCACTGGCCCAGGCGATGTCCAGATTAAGCGAAACCCCCTGCGACACGGAAGAGCCCTCCAGGTTGCTGTAGATAATCTTATTAGGATCGGTTTCGTAATCGGGCAGAATACGGTTGGTAAAGTAGGTATAAAATGCGCTGGCATCCAGGCCAATAAACGTGCCACTACTGCTGTAAATCTGCTTCCCAAAATTGACGTTGGCGTTCCAGGAAGTTTCAGGATCTAGTTCACCATCAAATACCACATCCCGCGCCCCGGTAAGCGCGGCGTGATCTTCCGTAAACACATTAGCCACCCGGTAACCATTCCCCGCACTGATGCGCAGCACATTTCGCTTATTCGGCGTACTCCACTTATAATTAATGCGCGGCGTTAAAATCGCTCCGTGCAGGCTATTGAAGTCGTAGCGGGCACCCAGTAACAGTTTGTTCGTTGTGTTAAGGCTGATTTCATCCTGCACAAACACTCCCGGCAAATGTATAACCGAGGGAGCATTCTCATCTTCTTCCGAGCTGAAGGTGGCTGGTGTATTGTCGTCGTAGTAGGTGTAGCGATAAGCCGCTCCTACGAGCAAATTATGCGCTCCGGCATTTTTGTACCAGGTTAGCTGACCAAAGCCAATGTACTGATCGGCATTATAAATCGTATTGCCGTAGACTGAGTTTTGCTGATGTCCGTTGGCACTGAACTGGAAGTTGATCTTCTCTTGCACCGGCAGTTGATAGACGCCAAAAGCCTCCCAACGGCTGGTGTAGATACTTTCGCCGTAGATTTGCTCGCCACCGCGGTATTCGCTGGTCCAGTCCATTTCTCCGCCCCAGCGGTCTTCGTACACGTAGCGGCCAGCAATGGAGAATACCCGGTCATCTTTACGATCAAAGCTGATTTTATTGAACACTGAGATACGGTTCTGTAACGTCAGATCAGTAAAGCCGTCATTATTGTTATCAATAGGATTCTGATAGTTGAAGTAGTTCACTCCCAGCAGCGACTGCGCTTTATCACCGATGTTATACTTGAGTCCTACATCCGTGTTTATTTCACCCCAACCCGTCGCGAAAACATCTACCGCCGTTTGCGGTCCGCTGGATGGTTTTTTGGTGATAACATTCACTAATCCGCCAACCGCTTCTGAGCCGTACAAGGTGGAGGCGGGCCCCTTCACAATTTCTACTCGTTCAATCAACGACTGAGGAATCCCGGTAAGGCCGTAAACCGTGGAGAGTCCACTTACAATAGGCATACCGTCAATGAGCACCATAGTGTAAGGCCCTTCCAATCCGTTAATGTGAATATCGCCGGTGTTGCAAACATTGCAGTTGAGTTGAGGCCGAACTCCGTTTACGTTCTGCAACGACTCAAATACACTGGGGGTGGGGTTGGCTTTAAAAAAAGTTTTGCTATAAACTTCTACCGGCACTGCGCTTTCCAGCTTAGATACTTCCTGTAGCGTACCCGTTACCACTACCTCGTCCAAGGCGCCGGTTCCCTCTACGATAGTCAAGTCAACTGTGCGAACTTGCCCATCCGTTAACTGTATTCGCTGAACAGTGGGTTCATAACCCACGGCAGTGACCCGCAATTGATAGGCACCTTCTTCCAATCCGTCAATTCGGTAATAGCCTTCACCATTGGCAGAAACTCCCCGAGTAGTTCCTAGCACTTCTATATTGGCAAAGGGTACTGGCTCGCCGCGGGAGACAACCTTACCCGAAACGCTAGCGGTTTGTCCGAAAACCGACGTAGCTAAGCAGAAGGAAATACATATTGTTATAATTAGATCTTTCATAAGACAGAATTAGCATGAACCCACACACTAATTTTAGAATAACAAATTTAATAATTTAGACTAGTCTAACAATTGTTTTGTTCAATTTGTTTTAGCTACTTCTTTCCTTGCAGTGATTATGGAGGCACCTCAGACCGTTAGGCAGCTAGAGCACTTTGATACAACCGGGTTCTCGGAGTGTTAGATAAACTATCGGACATTCCAAAAGCAGATCTATTCGGATCGCCTTTAGCGAGGACAGAAACTTTCACAACCCTTAACTTTTACTCCCTCGGCCCTATAACTTCTGCCTTGGCTCTCGGCCAGTCGCTACCATGCAGCGACCCACCACTTTTAATTTTGGAAGTATTGCTTATTTATTACCTTTGCGCCACATCTATAAAATATGGTCACACTACGTCTTAATGATCGGTACTTCACCCGCGATCCTCAGCATACTGAATTAGGTTCAAAAATCATTAGCAACAGTATTAAAATGATTGACAAACTGGGGTTTGAGCAATTTACGTTCAAAAAACTCGCTAATGAGATTAGTTCTACCGAGGCTTCTATCTATCGTTATTTTGAGAACAAGCATAAACTGCTGATTTACCTGATTGCCTGGTACTGGAAATGGATGGAGTATCTGATCGACTATCGTACTAATCACTTACAAGATCCGGAAGAGAAACTGAAAGTGGCTCTGAAAGCGATCTGCGACGAGGCCGAATTTGACCCGGCTTTTGCTAACATTGACGAAACTGCTTTATACCGAATCGTGGTATCCGAGTCTAATAAAACCTATTTAACTAAGCAGGTAGACGAAGACAACAAAGAGGGCCTTTTCCGGGGATACAAAGATTTATGTAAGCGTATTGCGGCTATTGCCAGCGAAGTGAACCCGGAGTATTCTTATCCCCACGCCTTGATTAGCACCGTGCTGGAAACTTCGCATCAGCAGGCATACTTTGCCCTGCATCTGCCCTCCCTCACTGAGGTGGATAGAAATCAGGAGGGCCTGCACGATCAGGTCTACCGATACGTAGAAAGCTTGGTGTTTGCTGCACTGCACTGCTCCGACACTGTAGCGAAGAAGAATTAACTTATTGAAAAATTACCGCGGTACCGCTGGCGGTCACCATCAGCATACTGGATTCTTTGCCAACGGTTTCGTAGTCTAGGTCTACTCCAATTACGGCATTGGCGCCCATTTTCTCAGCTTCTTCCTGCATTTCGCGCAGCGCAATGTCTTTGGCATTTCGCAAGGCCCGCTCGTACGAACCAGACCGTCCGCCCACAATGTCGCGGATACCGGCAAAGAAGTCCCGGAATACATTGGCTCCGATAATAGCTTCGCCCGAAACCAACCCGAGGTGTTCGGTTATAGTTTTATCTTGTAGGGTGGATGTAGTGGTAACTAGCATAGTTTACTTTTTTTTGTTTTAAACAGGGTAACAAGCAGGATAAGTTTAGCATCCTTAGCAACTTCTAAAAATTGATAATAGCGCCAATCACGGCGTAGTGCAGCAGCGAGAAGTTATAGACTTCATCGTTATCGGCCCCTCCTTCTAGTAGACGGTACCCCGCCTTTAGGGTTACCCAACGGTTAGGGTAAAGGTAAGCAGCTAGCAGCACATCTTCGGCCCGCCCCTGGGGTGAAGCCAGTGCGTCGCCCACTAACACAATAGAGAGCTGTTCCTTGGCAAACCACTCAGCGCGGAAATTAATTAGCGGGACAAAACCCACATTGGTCTTCTCTTCCATTTGGGTGTCACTTTCCAAGCGAATAGCCGCATCGCGAATCTTGGCGGTAGCCCCGATACCCCAGCGGAAGCGCCCTTTTCGGGGAAACTCGTAGCGGTAGGTGAACCGGTAGGAGTTGAACTGATAATTGGCTTCAATGGGAGTGTTTGGAAGAAACGTTTGGTTAAAAAACAAAACCTCACGATCGAACTCTCCCTCATAGTTTATGTTCAGTGGGGCAAACAGCGCACTAAAGGTATGTTTATTGTTGAGGGTATATTGTAAGCGCAGACGATAATACACTTGGCTACGGGATGATAAGTCCCCCTCGAGGGCAAAGAAAGTACCTTCGTCACCGGGTACTTGCACGTCGTTGTATCCACTAAAAACTACCCCCGACTCCAGATTAAATCTCCACTGAGCCGAAGCGGTATAACCAACTAGCAACAGAAAAAAAAGGAGAGAAAAAAAATATGTTTTACGCATCATCACAAAAAATTTGGGTCAACTTATTTATTGAACTAGCTAACGACCCTAATCGTTTTAAGTGGGAAGCTACTTGTATCTTTCGAACAAATTGAAGATTTTGTAATTAAACCGACGACTACTAATCATGCCGCGTACTAAACTACATCCCGAATTTAGCTGCGAAGCTTGCAAAGCACGGGAAAATTCAATGTTTGGAACTCTCTGCAAAGCTCAACTGGGCGAAATATCCGACAGTAAATCCTGTACCCTTTACCGAAAAGGACAAATACTGTTTCACGAAGGAACCCGCCCACTGGGGGTATTTTGCATTAATGCCGGTAAAGTCAAGGTCTACAAGCTGGGCTACGATGGTAAGGAGCAAATCGTGCATGTAACCGGGAAGGGTGGTTTGTTAGGTTATAAAGCCCTAATTGCCGAAGAACCCTACAGTGTTTCAGCCGAGACGCTGGAAGATTGTACTATTTGCTTCTTGCCTCGTCAAAGCTTTCTGGAAGCCATGAACCAATCGGCAGAGTTGAGCCAGCGCATACTCAAGCAGGTGTGTCACGAACTGGGCGTGATGAACGAAAACCTTACCCAGCAGGCTCAGCGAACTGTACGCGAGCGATTAGCCATTACACTGCTTAAGTTAAAAGATACTTACGGTATGGATTATGCGGAGGAGGGGCCTATTGAGATCAACCTCACCCGCGAAGATCTAGCCAATATGGTTGGCACCGCCACCGAAACATTGATCCGATTGCTGCACGAGTTTAAGGAAGATGGTTTGCTGACCACCAAAGGCCGTAAAATTCGCATTGAGAACCCAAAGGGTCTTGCTCGCGAAGCCAGCCTATTCTGATCCAACCACCCTTTTTGCCTTCACTTCTCGCGCATGCAAATTATCTCGGTCAATGTAGGATTACCCCAAACGGTAGTTCATCAGGGTAAAGAAGTTAGTACTAGCATTTTTAAAGCCCCGGTTTCCGAACCTACCATGGTTCGCCGCACCAATCTGGATGGCGACCGGCAGGCTGATTTACGGGTACACGGCGGGCCGGAAAAGGCCGTCTATGCTTACCCTCACCAACACTACGCTGGCTGGAAGAAAGACTTTCCGCAATTTGATTTCCCGTTGGGGGCTTTTGGTGAAAACCTGACCGTAGCGGGTTTGAACGAAAGCGAAACTCACATTGGTGATCGCTTTCGGGCAGGCGAGTGTGAGTTGCAAGTTACCCAACCCCGTTTGCCCTGCTTTAAATTAGGTATCCGTTTTGGCGACCCGAAAATGGTCAAGTACTTTCTGGAGCGTCGGCAACCCGGCGTTTACTTTTCAGTAACGAAAGAGGGCCTGATTAAAGCGGGAGACGATTTAACCCTGCTACAAAGGTCTAACTCCCAACTAACCGTAGTGGATATTGTGCGGCTCTACGCTTTTGATAAAACCGATCAAGAAGGTATTAAGACCGCAGCTGAAAATCCTTATCTGCCTCAATCCTGGCGAGAGTATTTTTCTGATCGGTTAGAAAAACTGTAATTTTCCTAAAACGCCAGATTCTCCAGTTGTACTTTCTCCCCGCCGGACTCAATGGAGCGAAGTATTCCATCGATGATCTGCATATCGCGCATGCCCATTTCGCCAGGTACCGGGGTCTGCGTATCATTCATAATGCAGGCGGCAAAGTCGTCCATCTGCCGAGCTTGTTGATTAACCTGAGGGAAAGTCAACGGACCTTCGTTTGTAGCTCCTTTAATGCCGCCGTAGGGTGAAAATGGATCTAAATGAACCCACCCCTGATTGGCAGAAACGTGAAGATAGTTTACACTAGCATTATGGCTGGTTTCACAATTAGCAACAGCGCCACTCGGAAACTCAAACTGGAAGGTGACGGTTTCATCTACCTCATCGAACTTCTCCGGCATCGTTTTAAATTCCTGGGCTCGCACGTAAATAGGATTCTCACCAACCGCATACAACGCTCCCTGAATGGCATATACGCCCATATTGCCTAAAGCGCCAGTTCCGGCTAATTCCTTTTTTAAGCGCCACTGATCCCAGTTGTCGCCCATTTTATAACCGGCCCCGCAACGCACCAAATTGATTTCACCGAGCGCATCCGTTTCTGCCATCTCCATCACTTTTTTATTATGAGGCTCAAAATGAAGACGGTAGCCGATGGATAGTTTTACTCCGGCTTTCTCACAGGCATCAATCATCTGCCGACACTCCTCTACATTCATTGCCATCGGCTTTTCGCAGATCACATGCTTACCGGCTTCGGCGGCTCGAATAGTGTACTCAGCGTGCATGGAGTTGGGCAGTACCACGTAAATAATGTCAATGTCTTCATTATCGGCAATCTGATCGTAGGTATCGTAGTTGTAGATGTTCTTTTCGGATATGCCGTACTTATCGGCCCAGATTTTCTCCTTGGCGGGAGTGCCAGTCACCACTCCGGCTAAATAACAGTTTTCCGTTTCTTGCAGTGCAGGCCCTAGTTGCCCGGTACTGTAGCCCCCCAACCCTACTAAGGCTACTCCTAGCTTCTTTTCCTGGAAAGGTATTTTGGCGAAAGAATTGGCATAAGGGAGTGCAGTTAAGCTGGCTCCGGCAGTTAAAGTACGGGTAAAGTCTCGTCGGTTCATGGTAGTGGTTACTAAGTGAAAAAATATCTATTAGCCGAAAATAGTGCAAAAGCTACTATCTTTTCAACTGCCTTACTATTTCATTGTTTTTTGTATCTTTTAGGGAAATATGAAAAGTATTCGCTTATTACTTCTCCTGCTGAGCACCAACCTATTGCTGCACTGCCAAACCGACCCCAATATGTCAGCTGACCTTGTCATCACCAACGCAGTCCTCTGGACAGGCAACCCTAGCCAACCATCGGCCAGAGCATTAGCAGTAGCCGGAGATACGATTTTAGCCATCGGCAATCGGTCCGAAGTTGAAAAATACATTGATGATAGCACCATCGTGCTGGATTTAAACAAACAATTCGTTACTCCGGGCTTTATTGATTCCCACGTCCACTTTGTTACCGGAGGATTCCGACTTTCGTCAGTACAGTTGCGTGACGCTACTACTCCTGAAGAATTTATCCGGCGAATTAAGGATTTTGCCACTACGGTAGAACCAGGCACCTGGATTACCGGGGGCGACTGGGATCACGAAAACTGGGGCGGTGAGCTCCCGCAGCGAAGCTGGATTGACTCCGTAACTCAGGATCATCCAGTATGGATTAACCGTCTAGACGGTCATATGGCCTTAGCCAACTCCCTAGCTTTACAGTTAGCGGGAATAAATCAATCCGTGAAAGAAGTCGAGGGGGGAGAGATAATACGTGATGCTGACGGAGAGCTAACCGGAGTGCTGAAAGACAACGCTATGTCGCTAATAGATCAGCATGTTCCTGAGCCTACCGATCAGCTAACGGAACGGGCACTGGAAGCCGCTATGCGGTACGTAGCCGAACAAGGAGTAACTTCGGTGCACCAAATGAGTGGCTATCTGGATGTGCTGGAACAATTTCGGGACGAAGGTCGACTGAAAACCCGTATTTATGCGGGCATGCCCATTAGCCAGTGGAATACTTTAGCCGAGAAAGTTAAGGAACAAGGGCGCGGCGATAAGTGGCTGCGTATTGGCTCACTGAAGGGATTTATGGATGGCTCGCTAGGCTCGCATACCGCAGCCTTTCGGGAACCCTACACCGATACGCCTACCGAATCCGGACTGCTGGTGACCGAACCAGAACAGATGTACGAGTGGATTAAGCAGGCTGATAGTGCCGGATTACAGCCAATGATCCACGCTATTGGCGACCGGGCTATTCATCTACTACTGAACATTTACGAACAGGTAATTCAGGAAAACGAAAAAAAGAACCGCCGTTTCCGGATTGAACACGCCCAGCACATCGCTCCCGATGACTTACCCCGCTTTACTGAATTAGGGGTAATTGCCAGCATGCAGCCCTACCACGCTATTGACGATGGCCGCTGGGCCGAAAAGGTTATTGGCTCCGAACGCAGCCAGACTACTTACGCCTTTCGCTCACTACTAGATGCTAACGCCCGCGTAGTCTTCGGCAGCGACTGGTTTGTAGCCCCTCCTACCCCACTGGAAGGAATTTATGCGGCCGTGACGCGCCGCACCCTGGATGGGCAAAACCCTGAAGGCTGGATACCTAATCAGAAAGTTACGGTAGAAGAAGCGCTGCAAGCCTATACGATTGATGCCGCTTACGCTTCGTTTGAGGAAAATATCAAAGGTACACTAGAAGTAGGAAAACTGGCCGATTTTACGGTCATTGATCAAAATTTGCTAAAGATCGATCCCGAAGACATTGCAGACGCTCAAGTGATGATGACCGTAGTGGGAGGAGAAATAGTATATCAGCAGTAATAAAAAAACTACGGAAGCCCGGATGGCTCCCGTAGTTCGGACATATGAGGAAAAAAATTGACCGAATTATTTTACGACCATCACCAGGTACTTGGAGGACTCCCAAAATTTCTCGGGGTTGGCGATCACCAGTTCGGCAGTTTCCGAATCTTCGTCGGTTTTGATCTGGTAAGAATCCACCGGATGGCTGGTAGCCAGTTTAATATTTTCGCTGGGCAACGGGAAGCTTAGCTGCTCACGAATATCAATCTTGGTAAATTGCTTAGCATCGTAACGGTCAGCCAGGGTGGTGGTGCGTCCTAGGCCCAGTACTCCCCCCTTCTTATCAATCACTGACTTTTCTTGAAGCTCTTTAGAGGTTCCGGCTACAAAGAAAGCTTCGTGGAGTTCGGTAACGCGCTGCTCAATAACGGAATCTTTCGCCAGGTTGACTTTTTCCAGACCAGCCACATTCGTGTTCAGGGTATCGATCTTCATTTCCATTGCTACTAACTGGTCCTTCAGCGTACCAATCTCGGTTTCCCGTTCTTTAATCTGCTCAGTCAGTTCGTCTTTCAGTTTGGTAAGCGACTTCCGCAATTTGTTATTTGTACCGTAGGCACCGGCTAATTTCTTGTTCAATTCCTGAATCTTCTCCCGGTTCTCAATCAGTAGTGCATCAATAGCTTGTATGTCGGCTACAATCTGCTTTTCGGTTTCCTGAGTGCTCGCGCCTTCTTCTTTTTGGGTAATCTCAATGTTCAGTTCGCGCTCCCGGATTTGCTGAAGATTATCTTCTACGGTAGCGAGCGATTCCATAAATTCGGTAAGGGCAGCGTCTTTATGCTCTACAGCGGCCAACATCTGTTGGCGTTCAGCTTCTAAGGCTGCTATTTGGTTCTCTAATTCTTTGTGCTGGCAGCCAAACATGAGGGCTAGGGCAGGCAAGAGGATTGCATATCTTTTCATGAGGATAAAAATTTAAATTATACCATTTAATCATCACTTATGAAAATTTTATGCCATCAATTCGCTAATCATAAAAGTGGCCAAAAACACAGATAAATGCGGTTTTTTCCAGTGCCCTATAACTTAGTAAAATGAAATCTGAGGAAACTTGCCACGATTTAGGGAAAAAATACTCTATATAGTGATATTTTATCTCTGATAAAGTCTATGACTAAAAATCCATATTCTGCTGGAAACTTTGTTCTTTGGTGAGTGCCAGAACATCCGCTTCATAAGGAGCCGATGGTTGCGCTCCCAGTTTAGTGGTAGCCAATGCGGCAGCAGCGTTAGCAAAAGATACCGCCTCATTTAACTTCTGCTTCCGGGATAATGCAGCAGCAAGAGCCCCGCAAAAAGTATCGCCAGCACCGGTGGTATCTACCGGTTGCACCCGGTAAGCCGAAACCATCTTTTGCTCCTTGCGGGTGGCGTAGTACGATCCTCGAGCCCCTAAAGTGATGATAACTACCTCTACTCGTTTATCCAAAAGCTGCTGAGCAGCCTTGGCTATCTGCTCATCGCTTTGTACCGGATGGCCTACCAGCAACTCAGCCTCGGTTTCGTTCAGCACTAATAGGTGTAAGCGCTTTAGCAGACTATCTTCTAGCCGCTGGGCCGGAGCGGGGTTCAGCATCACCTTTTTGCCTAAACCACTGGCCAATTCTACCACGTAAGAAACTGTTTTCAGCGGAATCTCCAGTTGAAGCAATATAATCTCCGCTCCCGAAATGGCAATCCGGGCCTGATCAATTAACTGAGAAGAAAGTTGGCCATTCGCCCCCGGAGCAACCGCAATGCAGTTTTCCCCTTCTTCGTTCACCAGAATCAGGGCGGTACCGCTGGGATAATGGTCCGATTGGATGATATAATCGGTATTGATGCCCTCATCGGAAAAATTATTCAGCATGGTTTTACCGAACAGATCGTTGCCCACACTGGAGATAAACGTAACCTGCCCCCCGGCCCGGGCAGCCGCTACCGCCTGGTTGGCACCCTTTCCGCCGTAAGCCTGACTGTAGGTAGCATCTCCCACGGTTTCGCCCGGTTTAGGAAAGTGGGATACCTGAGCAATCATATCAATATTTGAGCTTCCGATAACGACAATAGATTGGTTCATGATAAGGTTGTGGTAGCGATTGGTTGAAGCAGAAAGTTAAGGAATTTTGCCTAATCTCAACGAGATACAACTTGCTTTCTCGGGAATAAGTGCTGTCTTACATAACATTCACATTCCTTGCACTGTTGGGAATTCATTCGGATACTCCGTATGTTTACTGATTGATATTTGAATAAATTGTAGTCGGCCAAGCTTGACTGCTGGAGAAGATAATTATGGTGTCCTTACAACGACAGGCTGAAACCCCGCTTCCTACTCCATACGGAACGTTTCGCATTATTGCCTACGCCGATCAGGAGAATAATCCTATGCCCCACATTGTGATGGTTAGCGATAAAACTGATGTATCCAAACCCGTACTGGTCCGCATTCACTCGGAGTGCATGACAGGCGATGTGTTTGGTTCACTACGCTGCGACTGCGGGGAGCAACTACACGAAGCCATGCGGAAAATTGGGAAGGGGGGCGGCATTGTAATTTACCTGCGGCAGGAAGGCCGCGGCATTGGCCTGATTAATAAAATGAAGGCGTATAACCTGCAAGATGAGGGCTTAAATACCGCCGAAGCTAATTTACATTTGGGGTTTGAGATTGACGCCCGCGATTACGATATTGCTATCCGGATGCTGAAAGACCTGGGAGTGAAATCCATCAAACTCATGACCAATAACCCGGAAAAGGTAGATAGCTTTGTTAATTCCGGAATCAAACTGATCGATCGGGTTCCGTTGGAAATTAAGCCGCAGCAGGAGAACTATCAGTATCTGCAAACCAAACAGAAGCTGATGGGCCATATGATTGATTTACCCACTAACAACAACCACTAACTTTTATGACGCTTGAGAACTATTGGCAAGGCTTACTTTTACTTAAGGAAACCATTGCTAATACTTCGGAAGAGGTACGGTTCTGCTTCATCAACTTTGGAAAAAAGTGCGAGGTATACATCAACCGCCTACCGGTACCCGACCCGCAAAGCTCGTTGGTGTTGGTGGTAGTAGATACCGAGGCCGATATTCAGCATCATAAGGCAACTGCCTTTTTGCTGGATAATACTATTTTGGTGCTGGACTATGTGTACGAACTGGACGAGGAAACCATTGATTTTCTGGCGACCTACATGCCTTACTGCTTCCTGCCCCTACAAGCCAAACAGCGTAAGCGGGCCGTCGCCATCACCCACTTTGCCCAGTCGCTGGACGGAAAAATTGCTACCAACGATGGTGATTCCAAGTGGATTGGCAACGAAGATAATCTGATTCACGCTCACCGCATGCGGGCGTTATGCTCCAGTATTCTCATCGGCTCTCATACCCTGAACTACGATCATCCTTCCCTTACCGTTCGGCTGGTAGCGGGCAGCAACCCCCGCCGGGTAGTGCTTTGCTCTACCGAAAGTGACTTCAGTAGCCTGCAAAGTAGCAGTGATAACCCGGTGCTGGTGATTGGTAGCGGCGATGATCCCTGTCTGGAAAATACTGAATATGTGCAGCTCACTACTGATAAAAACGGAAAAATGGCCTGCTCCGACATACTTGCATTGCTGTTTGAGAAAGGATTGTATACGGTATACGTAGAGGGCGGCTCAGCCACCACTTCCAGCTTTTTAGCGCAAAAGTCTATTGATGTGTTGCAACTGCACATTGCCCCGCTCATTTTTGGTTCGGGGCTGGACAGCTTCACCCTACCCGAAATTGCTTCGGTAGACGAAGCCGTGCAGTTCGACCGCTTTTACTTTAAGCCCATCGGCGATACTTTTATGTTTGTGGGCGAAATGCACCATGACTAACACTACCGCCCTCTGGCATCTTTCCGAACGGGAAAGCAGTATTCGCAACCAACCGCTCCCGCTCCCAAAAACCGGCGAGTGCCGGATAGAATCCCGGTTCTCACTACTGAGCAGCGGCACCGAAACTTTAGTAGCTAACGGACAAGTTCCCACCGAGCTTCACAATTCTATGCGGGTGCCCTACATGGAGGGCGACTTTTCTTTTCCCGTGAAGTACGGTTACTCACTGGTGGGTAAAGTTGCGGAAGGCACCGAGAACTTAGTAGGTAAGTATGTGCATCTGCTACATCCACATCAGCAGCACTGCGTAGTGAAAGAAACTGATATAACCATTATTCCCGCAGACATTCCGCCCCAGCGAGCGGTACTAGCTAGCAACTTAGAAACGGCCCTAAATGCCGTTTGGGACAGCCGCCTTTCGGCCGGTGACCGGGTGCTGGTCGTCGGAATGGGATTAATTGGTTCGCTGGTGGCTAAGCTAGCCAGTCAGTTTCCGGCAACCCAAGTGAGAATAGCTGAGACTGACTCAGCTCGACAGGCATTGGCCCGCCAGCAGGGATTTTCACTGTACAACATAGCGGATACCCCCTTTGATGTAGCTTTTCACAGCAGCGGTAGCAGTGCCGGACTGCAAACCGCTATTGACGCAGTGGACTACGAAGGGCGAGTAATTGAGCTAAGCTGGTACGGCACCCGCTCGGTCGAGGTGAAACTCGGGGGCAGTTTTCACCAGCAGCGCAAGCAGATTATCAGTTCGCAGGTTTCTCAGCTCCCGGCTCACCAGCAAGCCCGCTGGGATTACCGTCGCCGTAAACAAACCGTGCTGGATTTGCTCCAGGATGATAGCTGGGATGATTTTTTGACCGCTACCGTAGATTTCACGGATGCTCCAGCATTGTTTGACCAACTGCGGCAGGGTGATCGCTCCCAGTTGAGCTGGACTATACGCTACCCGGAAAAGTAGAAATTACGGGAAGAAAAAAATTGCTAACTTTCCGCTACCACTACCTACTCACTGCATGCGCGCTTTTCAGACCATAGAAACTCCCCGCACCCGTATTCGCCGCCTCACTGAAGCTGATAAAGATGATTTTGTGGCCCTGTTAGGCGACCGCCGGGTGACCGCTACCCTAGCCTTTGATGATGAAACCACCACTGAGCGAGGAGCAAAAAGCCTGCTGGAGCTTATTCTTTCTTTTTACGATTCGGAACATCCTATCCTGATTTTTGCGGTGGAAGATAAAAGTTCGGGCCAATTGCTTGGAGGGGGTGGGTACAACTCCCTGGACGAAGAGGAAGCGGAGCTGTTTTACGCCATTGCCCACCCATTTTGGGGAAAGGGATACGCTACCGAAATTGTGGCTGAACTCACCCGCTACGCCTTCGAGAACTTACCCTTTCAGAAGTTAAACGCTTTTATCTTACCTGATAATGAAGGAGCTAAACGAGTGGCCGAAAAGAACGGATTTGAGAATATGGATTTGGTCAAAAACCTGAATTTCTCCGAGCCAGTCTTCCTTTACCAGCGAAACCGAAACTGAATAATGAAGGATAATTAATGAGTAATGATTAATTGTCTCCTTTGCTATCATGCATTGCTCATCAATCACTATTAATCATCACTCATCATCCATTTTTTATAGGAAGCCTAGCGTTCGTTTCGTAGTTTTGAGGTTGACCGAAACCTATCCTTACCTATGAAATTGAATTACCTGATTGCTTTTGCTATTGGCCTGCTAATCAACACTTCCTTATTTGCCCAGTCGGCCCTGCCCAAGATTCTGGATTTACAGGCGCGGGCGCAAGTGGAAGAAGAAATTCTGGAAGAACGTATTCAAACGCTGTTGCCCGAACTGATGGAACGATCGGGCATCGACCTCTGGCTGTTGATCTCCCGCGAATACAACGAAGATCCGGTGCTAAAAACCCTCCTTCCGCCCACCTGGCTCTCGGCCCGACGCACTACCATGCTGGTAATGTATCATCCCGAAGGAGCCGACTCAGTGGAATGTCTGGCCGTAGCCCGCTACGATGTGGGCAGTTTGTTTAAAAAAGCCTGGAACCCCGAAGAGGAACCCGACCAGTGGAAGCGCTTGGCGAAAATTATTGCCGAGCGCGATCCGAAACAGATTGGCATCAATACTTCCGAGCACTTTGCCCAGGCCGACGGGCTAGCCCATACTGATTACCTGCATTTGATGGAAGCGCTATCTAATGCCCAAAGCAAGAAAGTGGTATCGGCCGAGAAGCTGGCGATTGGCTGGCTGGAAACCCGCACCGAGCGCGAGGTGATTCTGTACGAACAAATTGCCCGTATTGCCCACCACATCATCGCCGAGGGCTTTTCCGAGAAAGTGATTCATCCGGGCATTACCACCACCGAAGATGTAGTGTGGTGGTACCGCAACCGGGTAAACGAATTGGGGCTAGATACCTGGTTTCACCCTACGGTAGATGTACAGCGGGCCTCACCGGAAAACCAGGAGAGCCAACGCAGCTTTTCTAAACGTCCCGAAAAACAGGTAATTATGCCCGGCGATTTGGTACATGTAGATTTTGGCATTACCTACCTGGATATGAACACCGACACCCAGGAAAACGCCTACGTGCTCAAGCCCGGCGAAACCGAGCCTCCCGCCTACTTGCGGGCAGCTCACCAGACCGCCTTGCGCCTGATGGACATTCTGACGGACAATTTCAAGGTAGGACGTACCGGCAACGAGATTTTGCTAGCCTCTATTGAACAGGCCCAAGCCGAAGGTATTAAGCCTACCATTTACACTCACCCCATCGGCTACTACGGGCACGGCTCCGGCCCTACCATCGGGCTGTGGGATCAGCAGGGCGGCGTGCCCGTAAAGGGCGACTACCCCATGTACGCCAACTCCGCCTACTCTATTGAACTAAACGCCGCCGTATTTATTCCCGAGTGGGATAAGGAAGTGCGGATGATGATGGAGGAAGACGCCTTCTTCGACGGTGAAACTGTCCGCTACATCGATGGCCGACAGAAGGAATTGTTCCTTATACCTCGCCAACGGGTGAATGAAGTGGTAGAGTACTAAAGTGAGTAGCAGTTTACTCGTTTACAAACGGCAGCAAACATTTTCAACTATTTGTAAAAATGAAAGCAACAAATAAAGTAATAAACAGAATTGCTCTTGTGATATTTTTACCCATAAATCAATCAGCAACGCAGTAGGTATATGCGAAATAACGGCGACTAGTTGCTGTTACAAAATTATTGGTACCAATTCCTGCATCGAACCCAATTGCATGAAGGGGTTTTGTGAAAACTTTATTGAAATGATATGAAAGAAATCAAATTCGTAATTGGTATTGCCTGCATTGTCTTATCTGCCTGCAGTTTCCCTCAAGAATCGAGTAGTGTGCCCCCTAATGTTATCGTTGTGATGACCGACGATCAGGGTTATGGTGAGTTTTCTTTTAATGGAAATCCTGTGTCAAATACACCTAATATTGACAGGTTAGCTAAGCAAGGAACTCAATTTACCGATTTTCATGTGGCACCCATGTGTACGCCCACCAGAGGGCAACTACTGACCGGAATGGATGCTTTTAGAAATGGTGCTATCAATGTTAGCAGTGGAAGAACCTTATTGCGTCCCGAATTAAAAACGATAGCTGATATTTTTAAAGAAAATGGGTATGCGACGGGTATTTTCGGGAAATGGCATCTGGGCGACAATTATCCTTTTCGACCTGAAGATCGGGGTTTTGAAAAGGCCATCTGGTTCCCATCTTCCCATGTAAATAGCTTGCCCGACTATTGGGACAACGACTATTTCGACGACACCTATATCCACAATGGGAAAAGGGAAAAGTTTAAAGGGTATTGTACGGATGTGTTTTTTAATGAAAGTATAAAATGGATGCAGGAAAAAGCCGAATCAGAAAAATCGTTCTTCACCTATATCGCGCTGAATGCGGCACACTGGCCCCATTTTGTTCCCGATCGCCATCGGGATACTGTCAGAAAAGCAATGGAAAAGAACCCCGGTTTATTTAATAATATGGATGAAGGAAAACGGAGAGAATTGGTGAGCTTTTTAGCTATGGGTGCCAATATTGATGACAATATGGGAAAGCTTCTCAACTTTTTAAGTGAATCGGGGCTTGATGAAAATACAATTGTAGTCTTTCTGACCGACAACGGGAGCACATTCGGAAAAGACTATTTTAATGCGGGCATGAAAGGAGGAAAAACGACCCTCTGGGAAGGCGGACACCGTGTTCCTCTATTAATAAAAACTCCTCAAGGCCTGTCAAAACAACCATCAGAGATCGACGAGCTATGCCATGTCCAGGACCTATTTCCTACACTGGCTTCCCTGGCAGGAATCACGGATATTCCGGAAAACTTGGACGGCCTGGATTTATCTCCACTGCTTACGGGAGAGAAAGCAAAGCTGGACGACAGAATGTTGGTGATAAATTATAGTCGAATGCCCATGTTCGAGGTAACATATACAACCGAAAACCCGGCCACCCCTACGAAAGATGGTGCCGGAGTATTATGGAAAAAATGGCGATTGCTGGAAAATCGGGAGTTGTATGATATTGCTGCTGATCCACATCAGGATATTGATGTCGCCGCCGAAAATCCGGAGGTTGTGGCAAAAATGCGAGCCCATCTCGACCATTGGTGGGAAAACGCAAAAGATGAAGTGGATGAGCCACAACGGGTCATTATCGGAAGTGAATACGAAAATCCAATGTTAGTCTCGGCGTGCGAATGGCTCGATGTTTTTGTTGACCAGCAAATTCAGGTTCGTCGTGGGCCAAGAAAGAATGGGGTCTGGCATTTAGTTGTAGCCGAAACCGGAGTATATGAACTTGAGTTGAGACGCTGGCCTCAAGAATCCGGGTTCACTCTTCGACAAGGAATTCCTGAAAAAAAAGTTACAGACGGCACTTTTGTTAAAGGCATCAGCATTCCGATACATTCAGCGCGTTTGAAAGCTGGAACTGAAGAAAAGTCAGTGAAAATCTCCGAGAATGATGTTGCGGCGAACTTCACCTTCAATCTGGAAAAAGGAGATATTGAAATTCAAAGTTGGTTTGATGATGAAAATGGAGAACCAATTTTAGGTGCATACTACATGTATGTAAATAAAAAGTAGTTGGAGCTGATAGATCATAATCTTGGAAACCTGCACTACACTATACCATCAAACACCGCGGGAAATGGATAAGAAAAATAATTTTGCTGTGTTTTCTACATTCAGCCTATAAATATAAACAGCAAATACATTGACCTATTTACTGACTTTGGATTCAACCTTTCCAATTCAGGAGCAAGCACCCAAGGGAGATTGGAATTTTGACCTGAAAGCGGTTCATACTATCTGTATCCTTAGCTTCAGTTTTCCAGACCAGGAAGAACTTGACCGATATACTCGAACTATAAAACTGATGGATTTATAAACCTAAAGATGTCCTTTTTGAAAAGTTATTGTTTATCTATTTAGAGGTTAATCAGTTTGATAAAATCGAAACCTAACTGAAGACGATGATCGATAAATGGATGGTTTTTTAAAGCATCTTCCTAACTTACAGAATAGACTTAAAGCATTACGGGAAACCATGAAGCTAATACACTATCTATTTCTGGCGTATCTTCTTTCATCATCCACCAGGTCGTCTACCAATGCTGATTTGCCGGTGGCCGAGCAGCTATCCCGAGCCCAGACACCTGAGGGGCAGTACATCTCCTGGCAAGAACATATTATTGATGATGCTGAGATTGGGGGAGTTGAGCTCAGCGGTAGCGACGGGCTATCGGTGGGCGATCTGGATAATGACGGTTTCCCGGACATAGTGTCGGTACACGAATCGGATACCGAATACGACGAAACCCTAGAAGGCCACATCAGAATCGCTTTTGGTTCCGCCGACCCCGATCAGTGGGAGTTGATCACCTTAGCCCAGGGAGCGGAAGCCGCGGCCGCGGAAGATGTAGCCATTGAGGATATCAACGGCGATGGTTATGCGGATATAGTAGCGGCCTGCGAACTGGCGCACCTTATCTACTTTCAGAACCCGGCTACCGAAATCAGATCAGCCCGCTGGCCCCGGATTATTCCTTCGGTAACAAAGGGGCGAGGCTCATTCATTCGGGTATTTGCCGCGGACTTCAACCAGGACGGCCAGCCCGAGATAGTAGCGGCTAATAAGGGCGATCAGTTAGGTTCAGGGAAAAAGGATAGCGAAGTGACCGAATTCAATGCCATTTCCTACTTTGAGCTTAATGGAAACCCACTGGAGGACAGTGCCTGGGTAGAAACCGAACTGATCCGCGTAAAAATTCCCATCAACTCCCAGCCGGTGGATATGGACGGAGACGGCGATCTGGACATAATTGCCGGTTCCCGGGGCGAGAACCGTATTATACTCTTTGAGAACGTAAGCGATTCAGCCATCCGTTTTGAGCAACACCCCATCCGTATTCACCGAGCTTCCCTACCCGACCAAGAAGCAGAAACTTCTCAAACCAAAACACCCGAAGTAAGCGGAATCAATATGGACTTTTGGGATGTAAACCAGGATGGCCGCTTGGATATATTCCTTACCGAAACCATTAATGACCTTGCTATCTCTGAGTATATACACTGGCTGGAGCAGCCTTCCGACTGGACAAAGGAATGGGTTTTACACCAAGTTGGCTCCGTGGCTCCCGACCGGGTGATTGGCCTGGCCGTAGCCGATATTAACAGCGACGGGAAGCAGGATGTGATTACCGGAGGTTACAGCAGTGGCAGCAGGAGAGAGGATAATCAAACGATTGATATGTCTCTCGGCCGAATTGCATGGTTTGAACAGCCTGCCAATCCAAATGAGTCATGGATCAGACACGATATCTCCCGCCGAAAACGGGGCATGTTCGACAAGTTTATCAGCATCGACCTGGATAAGGACGGAGATGTTGATTTCCTCTCCACCCGCGGTAATAGTGTACCCTACGACGGGGTGTTCTGGCTGGAACAGATTAGAACCAATGAACCAACTCAGGCTTTCGTAAGAGCCCGACCGCAGGACAGTGAAGAAATGCCGCTACTGCTTGTTGACGATAATTGAACCGTTTCCCAATACTTATTGGCCAATTGTTTGTTCTGGACAGAAAATATAACTTGCCCGGCCTAAAGCGGTTAATAGATAACAACAACTTATTTTTTAATGACCATAAAGTACGTAGATAGACAAACCGGAGAAGTAAAAACCGAAAACCCACCCGCCCAGGGCTTACTAAAATTTTTGTACTACAATCCCTTTGGGAAAGCCGCTATTCTGCCCATCGCCAAGCGAAAGTTTATTTCCGAATGGTATGGCAAAAATATGGACAAGCCGTCGTCCGTGAAGAGAATTCAGGATTTTGCGGATCAGTTGGATATTGATATGAGCGAATCACTGAAACCCATATCCGAGTTTACTTCCTTCAATGATTTCTTCTATCGTGAGTTAAAGCCAGGAGTACGGCCTATCGGTGAGGGGTTGGTATCACCCGGAGACGGTCGGTTGATTGCCTTTGAAAGTGTAGCTGAGCTAGAAAACTTCTTTGTAAAGGGAAACAAATTCACCCTGCCTGAATTTCTGGATGACGAACCGCTAGCCCAAGAATACGAAAATGCCTCGCTGCTCATTCTCCGCTTGGCTCCCAACGATTACCATCGTTTTCACTTTCCCTACGATGGCGTACCCGCGGAAGCTGTAACGATCGAGGGTAGCTACTATTCGGTTTCGCCCATTGCAGTAGCCAACAACTTCACTAAAGTGTTTTCTGAGAACAAACGCGACTATTGCATTCTTAACACCGAAGATAAAGGTGATATTTTGCTGGCGCCCGTCGGTGCTACAATGGTGGGCAGTATTGTTGAAACCTACACCCCTGACCAGCCAGTGAAGAAAGGAGATGAAATGGGCTACTTCGCCTTCGGGGGCTCGTCCATTCTCATGCTGATTGATAAAGACAACGTGAAAATCGACCAGGACATTCTGAAGAACACCCGCGACCAACTGGAAACTCTGGTGAGAATGGGCGAGAAAATTGGCCGCTAAAGTTAAGAATCTGAGCAAAGATCAAAGTAGTTTCGATTCTAGTTAACAGCGTTTTTCGGCAGCAATAATGATGATTTAACTGCTGGTAATCTAGTCAGAAGAATATTTTCATCAGAAGGGCTAAAACTCAATCTATTTTTGGGGATTTGCGTATATCTCGTCACACTAAATCCCATTAATGAAACAGTATTTTTTCTCGTTGTTTCTTTCCGTTTTCCTGCTAGGCTGTGAAGACGATGTAGAACCTCCTAGCTCGCTAGCTGATGATCTTCAGGCAGTAATTGCCCAGCGAGGAGTAACTCATTTGATGACCTGCTGCGTGGGGTGTCAATGTGAGGGAAGTGGCACCCACGATTTTTCCTTTCCCGGTGACAATACCCTACGGATTACTACCACCTACTACAATCTAGGACAACTACGCCATTACAGTACCTGGGATTCGTCGGAAGGAACTCAAATGGTGCTGTATTTTCAATGATAGTTTCTGAATTTGCTGGATACGAGTGGATACATCTTCATCCGTTCTCGGCGAAATCAATCTCTTACATCTAAACAACCAAAAAATATGAAAACAGTTTTTCTCGTAATCGTGCTTAGTCTTTTAATTGGCTACAGCAGTTTTTCTCAGGTAAGGTTCGGCCTAAAAGCCGGAACAAGTTTTACCAACGTTGCTATGCACAAAATGCCTGATACCTTTAATTCGGACGTGCAACTGGCGTATCACGCGGGTGTCTTCGGTAGTTTGCCACTGTCGGAGAGGATATCAATAGGTGCTGATCTGCTTTATTCCAATAAGGGGTACCGTAATTATAACGAGGGGTATCAGTATCCTGATTTATACTTCTACGAGCGATTTCAGTACCTCAGCATTCCACTTATGCTGAACTACGAGTTGGTCGATAAGCTTACCGTAGGCATTGGCCCGGAGGTAGGCTTCTTACTCGCTGCCAGTGCTACCATAGAGGACAATTGGTTTGATACCTCCACCCTCTACAACAACCCCGTTGATGTTGGACTCAACCTGGGTTCGGAGTACACCATTAATGAAAGGCTTATTACCGGCGCCCGCTATTATTACGGTTTCTCCAACGTAATTGGCGATCTTATCATATATGATGAAAACGGTCAGGCCACTAACGGAGCAATAAGAAACCGGGTCTTCCAACTTTACCTGGGCTACTTCTTGAAAAAAGGATAACCTGCATTTCGTTATGCTCATTGTTCTGTAAAGAAATTACAGCATCATTGACTACTATTAGCAAGCTAGCATGACCAACCAATAGGCAACTCCGGGTGTCTTAGAGTAAAAGATAGATAGTTACCTCGATGAAAAAATTACTAAGTCTACGGTTCCTATTGGTTGTTCTTCTTCTGACGAGTTGCCAGGAAGACTTTCAAAACGATAAAATCATTGATGAAGGCACTTTTCGGATGGTAGTTCCGGCTAGCTGGAATAGCTTTTTCTTAGCTGGATACGATTCTCAAGTAGGAGGTATCACCAACGGAAAAGACTCCTTAACCTACGATTACGGATGGTTCTCCGCAGATTTTAGCGATATTTCATCAGAAACCCACGCTCGCCTTGAAACGACGATTGACGGCCGTGAAGCTTTAGTAATTATTCCCCACCGTAAGGGAAAGGATATAATCGGAGTTTTTGTGCAAGTAGACAGTATCAACCGATTTACGATGTACGGAAAGAGTAAAAATGAACCCACCGTCCTAAAGGTCTTTTCGTCCGTACAATTCAATGATTAGAGATCACCGACTAGTCGCTTGTTATTTCTCAAATAAATAAACCGGAGTCTGCTGGCAATTTCTCGCTTTGTATTTTAACAGGACAAAAATGCATTTGCTCAAATCCCCCTAGAGTCATACCAATGCTAAAACAGATTAAATACCTGTATAAAACAATCTTCCTGTTCATAACGGTCATTTTTTCTTCCTATCAACTATTAGCCCAGTTTGAGGTAGGAGTTAAAGCCGGACTCAACACTGCGGGTATTTGGGTAGGCCCTAATGCATCACAAGCCTACCGAGATCGGTACGAAGCCAAAGTAGCCTACCACGGGGGTGTATTTGGTCAACTTTCATTACCCAACGGCTTCTCCGTTAACCCAGAGTTACTCTTTTCAGAAAAAGGCAGTAAAGTACAGTTAGATAATAACGAAGAAGGTAATACCCGCCTCTATTACCTAAGCCTACCTGTCTTGGCAGGCTATCAACCATTGAATAGATTCACGTTATTAATGGGCCCTGAGGTGGGCTATTTGCTGGCAGCCAAAGATAAATCGCCCTACGGAACGGTTGATGCCAGTAACGTTTACAACCAAGACCTAGAAATTTCGCTGACTACAGGTCTTAACTATGAAATCATAAAAAAGGGGCTGTTAACGTTCCGGTACGTACACGGATTGTCTACCGTTAGAGAAACTGATATCACCACGGGCGCTACCTGGAAGAACCGAGTTTTCCAACTTGCGGTAGGGTACAAACTATAATTACCAGCTACTTTGATAATTGTAATAATTTCCAGCGATCGGGTAAATAGGACTACGTTGAAGTTCTAGGTGCTCTTAATAGATAGCTAGAAGCAGCATTTGACTGGATTAGCGAGGGGCTAACCTATTTTTCGTAGCATAATTCGTTTACAAACACTCTCTATGGCCAGTTGTAGGCACTGCATTAATTCAGAACCTTCGGTATAGTCCACTTTCAGTAAGTTATCTACCCTCTGCTTCTCTTTCAGATCTTCATCTTCCTTCCAATAAGCTGCATTCTCCTTGGCCAAACCTATAGCGATACCCCCCTTCTCGTGCAAAAGGGAGAAAACCGGACGATCACTAGAGCCGTCACCTACGTAAATAATCTGGGAAAAAGGCACATTCATATCTTCTTCTTCAACGTGCCGATGAGAATCAGCGGGCGCATTGGGGCCCTCAATACCCGTACCTTTCGCCAGCTGCTGAATGTATTCCCGTTTTTCTTCGTGGGTAATCACTCGTTTAATAAAAACCAGTTCATCCTGCTCATTAAAGGCGTATGCTCCTCCCCAAATTTCAGTAAACTCATCGGCAATGGTGGTGGCGGTAGGAATTTCTACGAAACCAGCGGTAAGCAGGTAAAACTCCATGTCAATATCATTGTGCTGACAAAAGCCACGCAATCGGTCAAATAAGGTATCTACCCCATCAAACAATTCTAACTCTTCTCCCACCGACTTAAATAACTGCCGGGTTATTTTTTGTTCTGATTCCTGAGAAGACTTAATCAGAGAATATCCCCGAGCCATAATTTTTTCCCAACCATCATCAAGCAAATCTTGAACGTAAGATTCTCGTTTTTCAGCATCTATGTTGGCCTTTTTTAGCAGCAGTTCGTGAGTGGGTGGTGCCAGAGTTTCGTCGAAATCAAACACAACTGCAATCTTCTCTTTAACGGGTAAGGTATCTTTAGCCATCGTATTTTTTTTATATAAGTTTCTGTTTGAACTGTCCACCGATTGATATGTTAGATTCGCTGAGTTTCACCTCCAGCCCTTCGCTAGCATTAGAGGTGTTGACCAGGACTTTAGAACCTCTGCTTTCTTCTACAGTATGACAGAGGGCATTTTAACCCTTGGTAACTCATAATTACTACCGGATCTAGTTTTTCCTAATCATATTGACAATGCACTCCAAATAGTGTATATACCTTTTTTATTCACCTAACCGGAGTACTATGAAAAACCTAGTTGCAATTGCGCTAATGACCCTGTACTCCCTCAACTATGGATACGCCCAGAACGCCAACCGGAAGATTAAAGAATACAGAACCTGGATCACCACGGATACTATTCCCCTGAAAACCTCCGGTATCCTATATGAAGTAAAAGCATTTTCTATTGTACTCGTAAATTCAGTAACCAATCAGGATTATTCTGACGAACTATTCAAAAAAGTAGAAATCAATGTTTCCAACATAGAAAAGATCAAAATTAGAAGAAAGAACAAAAGCGGAAGAGCGGCTTTGTTCGGAGCAGCCAGTGGGCTTGCTGTCGGAATTTTGATAGGAGTAATATCTGGAGACGATCCGGGTAGCCGGGGACCTGGCTTTAACTTTACATTTACTGCCACAGAAAAAGCAATAGCGGCTGGTATTCCTTTGGCGGCACTGGGGGCTGGTGCTGGAGCACTGCTTGGAAGTGTTAAAGTACAAGTCCCACTCCATTCGTTAAATAAACTAAAGGCTTACTCCATAAAACAACAACTCCGATAAAATAGTATTCCCGATTATCATCTTACCTATTTCTAGATGAATTGCCAGGGTTTATTATTTTAGCCTCAATTTTCTACGCTAACTCTCACCATGGCTAAATACTTTATAGTGCTGATTATCAGCTATTTCTTATTAGGTTGTAGTTCCGAGCAAAAAGCAGTCAGCTACCAATCGGAAACACTGGAGATTCATCAGGTAGCGGATCATGTTTACTGGCATCTTTCCTTTCTGGATACCGAAAGCTTCGGGAAGGTAGGTTGCAACGGGATGATTGTGGTGGACCAAAACGAAGCGATCATCTTTGATACCCCTACCGACGATGCCAGTACCTCAGAATTAATTGACTGGGTAGAAAACGAACTGGGTTGCGAAATTAAAGCGATTATCCCCACCCATTTTCATGCCGACTGCCTCGCTGGCCTGAATGTATTCCACCAACGAAATATACCCTCTTACGCCAGCGAACGCACTATTGCCTTAGCTAAGACTCAAGGCAAGACCATTCCTGAAAACCCGTTCACCGATCTACTTACGCTACCGCTAGGTTCTACCGAAGTATTGATTGATTTTGTAGGAGAGGGTCACACTACCGACAACGTAATCGGCTATTTTCCGTCGAAGAAGGCCATGTTTGGCGGCTGTCTGGTAAAGGAGGTGGATGCAGGAAAAGGAAACCTGGAAGATGCCAACGTAGTAGCCTGGCCAACTACTATCGCTCAACTAAAAGAAAAATATCCCGATACCCAGATTGTAATTCCCGGCCACGGCCAACCCGGCGGCACCGAACTACTGGATTATACCATTCAACTGTTTACATCCGAATAATTACTTATAATCATCGGTTACGTATTCAGCGGAAAGGTATTCCTTTTCTTCACGTCTCACCTACGGCAAAAAATCACTTATCCAAATCCAGCCTGCTTGGCGGTAAACCTACTATCGCTTATATTGGCCGTTCGCGAAAATAACTACACTACATGAAATCAATTTTCTCTTTTCTACTTATCTGCTTACTATCTCCTCTATTTAGTTTCTATCCCGCTACTGAAGCCCCCTCTGACTACCAAGACTTGGTAGCGCTATTTAAAGAGTGGCGCGCCTTTGAGCAACCTCCCCTGCGGGACGGTGCCCCCGATTACACTGCTGAAACCTTTGAACAAAGACAACCCCGGTTTGAAGAATTGCGAGCTGAGCTCAGTGCGATGGACACTGCCGGATGGCCCATCGACCAACAGGTAGACTGGTATATTGTGTGGGCCGAAATGAACGGCTATGAGTTCAATCATCGGGTGCTAAAGCCCTGGGTGCGCGACCCAGCCTACTATAAATCCCTTTGGACTGCCCGAAGTGACGTACCCGCCCACGAAGGCCCTACCCACCACAGAACCACCGAGATATGGACGTATGAGTTTCCGTTAAGTTCGGAGGAGAAGGAACGCTTACTAAGCGACCTGCGGGTTATTCCCCCGCTGAACGAGCAGGCTAAACTCAACCTGACCGGCAACGCTCGCGACCTCTGGGTGGCGGGTATCCGCGACATTCAAACCCAAAGTGAAGATCTGAAAGCTATACTAGACCAACCCGGTGTAGCCGATGACTCCGACCTGACGGAAGCTATTGACGCGGCAGTGGCTTCTACCGATGATCTGGTAAGCTGGCTGGAAAAGGAAGCAGAATCTAAAACCGGCCCTTCGGGTATTGGGAAAGACAACTACACCTGGTATCTGCAAAACGTTCACCTGGTGCCTATGACCTGGGAAGATGAAGTGCTACTGCTGAAGCGAGAGTTAGCCCGGGCCTGGTCGTCGCTAAAGCTGGAAGAGCACCGCAACCGCGACTTACCCGAACTTGCCGATGCCAACTCGCCCGAAGCCTACGATAAGCTAGCCGAGCAGTCAGCCCAAAGCCTGCTAAATTTTCTGGATCAGAATGATATGGTGACCGTGAAAGAATATTTTGAACCGGCCCTGTACGCCCACCTGGGGCAGTACGTGCCTAAAGAAACCCGTAACTTCTTCTGGATTACCGCGCACTACGATCCTCGCCCACTGTACTCCCACTTCTACCACTGGTTTGAACTGGCCCGGATGGACAACGAACCCCACGCCAGCGAAATCCGTCGGGGTCCACTGCTGTACAATATCTTTGATTCTCGCAACGAAGGAATGGCTACCGCCGTAGAGGAGATGTTTATGCAGGCTGGTTTGTACGACGATAGTCCGCGCAGCAGGGAAATCGTCTATATCCTGATTGCCCAACGGGCCGCTCGGGGACTGGGCTCGCTTTACGCTCATGCTAACGAAATGACCATGGAAGAAGCCGGTAGTATTCACTCCAACTGGACCCCCCGGGGCTGGATGAAGACTGAAAAGGATTTACTGATTTTTGAACAGCACCTGTATTTGCGCCAACCGGGTTACGGCACCAGCTACATCACCGGAAAATACCTGGTAGAAAGCGCTATGGCCGACTACGCGCGAGTGCAGGAAGTAAAAGGTGAAGAATTTCAGATGAAGTCATTTTTTGACCAGGTAAATTCCATTGGTAACATCCCCATTTCCCTCGGCCACTGGCAATTAACGGGTAGTAAAGACCACCTGAAACCGATTCTGAAAGCGGAGAAATAAAGCGTCAAGTAGGCCGCTTTCCTTTTCCGCTCGTCTCACTGCTCCGTTCCAACGGGGAAAGTCTTGGAGGAGAAGAATGCAGAAGTAGATAAAGATTTTGTGCTTAAGTGGAGCGAATCGATCGAAAAAAAGCTGCTATCTTCGTTTTAATCTGATTGTCCCAATGCATAAACTCAACCACCTGCTGGCAGCCTGGCTGCTACTTTCAGTATCTCCCACTGCCTTCGCCCAGGTCGCGCCTCTTCCTAACGCCCACGCCCATAATGATTACCGACACGAACGGCCTTTGCTGGATGCTTTAGACCACGGCTTCACCAGTGTTGAGGCCGATGTGCTACTGATTGATGGCGAACTGTACGTAGGTCATGATATGCCCGAAGGACCACATCAGTTACCTACGTTACAGGATACTTACCTTGAGCCACTTCAACAACGAGTTAATCAGCATAACGGGCAGATTTATTCAGGCTACGGTGGCCCGTTTTATCTGATGATTGATATTAAAACCGAAGCTCAACCTACCTACGCCCGACTGAAAGAGGTGCTTTCACCTTATCAATCAATGCTTAGTAAAACCGAAGATGGTACTTATGAGCCCGGAGCAGTCACGGTGTTTCTGTCGGGTAATCGTCCGATTGAGCGGGTACAGCAGGAATCCGACAGATTGGTTAGCATCGACGGGCGGCCCGATGATCTGAGAAAAGGCTATTCGGCTGAATTTATGCCGGTCATCAGTCAGCATTATCGGGCCATTATTGACTGGGCTGGGAAAGACCCTCTTTCCAGAAAGCAACGAAAAGCGTTAGAAAAATTAACGGAGCAAGCGCATCAGGAAGGAAAAAAGGTGCGGTTATGGGCCACTCCGGAGAATCAATTGGTCTGGCAGACATTGCTGGATGCTGGAGTAGATTTGATCAATACCGACCAACTGGCTGAATTACAACAGTTTCTAAATCAGCGGAATGAGTAACATTGATTTGATGAATACTTAACATTGAGGTAACACAACTCTCCTTTCTCTCCCCTACATTTGTATCAGTAGATTTGATTTTCATAATGGACGTTCGCAAAGAGCTGGGAGAGATCCTTTCAGCTTTTTGTTGTTTTCAGGGGTAGTACTTCTCCCACGGCCAATGCCTTCAGTTCGCCTGACAGACGATTCATCTTATCAATTTCCAGCAATAGCTGTAGCGGCTCACCCAAAGGCTCATCCGAAAGATCGTAGGTACCGTAGTGCATAGGCACCATGATTTTACCACCTAGGTCCTGGAAAGCCTGAGCGGCTTCTGCCGGATTCATATGGGCGGGCTTCATAATGTAGGAAGGCCGGTACGCACCAATGGGCAGCAGACAGATATCCGGCTCACCCATGACCTCCCGGATTTCCGAAAAGTGCGTATCGTAAGCAGAGTCTCCGCCAAAGTAAATAGTAGTCCCCCGATACTTTATCCAGAAGCTCCCCCACAACTGGCGGTTTAAATCGTTTAGATAGCGGCGGTTCCAGTGTTTGGCTGGCAGAAAAGTAATTTCCAGATCGTCTTTCACGGCAAACTGCTGCCACCAGGCGGCTTCCTGAAACAGTACTGAGTTACGCTGTTTCCCCAATAGCTGGCTAATCTCCAGCGGAAGCAGAAACGACATGGACGGGTTCTGACTGATCAGTTGCCGAATAACCTTCTCATCAAAATGATCACGGTGTCCGTGCGATAGCAACAAATAGTTGATATTGTTAAGGGCCGGAATGGGACAAGGAGGCACTACTAACCGTTTGATTAGCGGTAAGTCGGTAAGACAAGGATCGGTAAGCAGCGTAATACCGCCGATGCGAATAAAAAATGAGGCGTGGCCGAGCCACACAACCATATCATCCGTGCTGCTCAGAAACGAAGGGTCGTAGATGCACTTGACCCGAAAGTCATCCGCTTTTTTTTCTTTTTTTTGCGGATTGGGAGTAAGTTGCCAACGGAGTATCTCGCTAAAGTTGGCAGTATTGCTGGCAAACTTCGCGTGAATGAACTGACCATCTTCGTACCACACCCCTCTCGCGTTCTCTTTCACAAAGGGTAAGTTATCATTAAATCGAAATCCTGCCATAGGATAGAAAAGTGTTAATGTGTTATAGTGTACTAAAACTTTCTAAGTTTTTTGCTGGAGATTTTTTGCTTGCCCTACCCAGTCGTCGCGAGAGATACGTCCCGGAAAGAACTCGATTGCATCGTTTACCACTTCTTTGTCCTGGTCAGTGAAATTAGCAATTTGGGCAAAAGTGTAGATACCCAGGGCGTTTAATTTCTTTTCCAGAAAGGGCCCCACCCCTTTTATTTTTTTCAAATCGTCTTTTTCAACTTCCGAAGCTTTTCCGATTCGGTTGAAATCTATCTGCTCCGCCTTTGCCTTTACTCGAGCAATCGCTTCATTTTGCTTAGCTGAGGCCGATTTGGTTTCTTTCTTGGCTTTGGGCTGAGGAGGTACCGGGGCCTTGGCTTTTGCCTCCGTTTTGGGTCTCGAGTCCGATTTGGAGGAGGTTGGTGCAGTGGGCTTCGCTGAAGGCTTAGTTGGTGACTTCGGCGACTCTTTAGCTTTCGGTGGGGCGGTTTTAGCCGGGCGGGTAGCAGTAGAAGATTTGGCGATTGTTTCCTTTCCAGGGGGCTTCGCCTGCTGAAGCTGAGCCATATCCCGTTCTAAACCAGCCCGCTTGGCAGTACATCGGTCCAGTTTATTCTTCACTTCTACGTAAGCTCTTCTCTGCTCTTCCACCTGATGATCGCGAACAGCTATATCAGAGTTACGGGAACGACGTCCTAAGAAAAATCCCAGAGCCGCTGAGCCAGTCAAAAAAATGAGAATTTTGATTAAGTCAATCATAAGTTATTGATTAGTTTAGTTCATTGGTGTTATAGTGAGTTGCAGCTTAACAACTCAAAGTATAACAGTTATTTCCGTCCTCTAGCAGAGATTTACATATAAAGAAGCCTTAACACTTTAACACTTTGGTACTATAACACTTAACCCTTTACTGATTAACAATGATTTCTACCCGACGGTTTTGCTGCCGTCCTTCGGGGGTTTCATTAGAGGCTACTGGCTGGGTTTCCCCTTCCGAAGCCGTTCGTATCTGCGCCGGCGAGATACCCGATTGCGCCAGTACTTCCTTCAAAAAATCGGCTCGCTCCTGCCCGTACTGAATATTTAGTTTAGCTTCCCCCACATTGTCGGTATGCCCTACCAGCGTAATATCCCGTTCGGGATACTGATTTAAATATAGTTTTAATTGCTGAAAGTATTGCCGTAGTGAATCAGAGACTTGTAGGCGGGTAGAGCCGGTCTCAAAATATAGAGCCTCGGCTTTGGCCTTAAGGCGTTGCTCAATCGCTTGTAAACTATCTTCCCTAATGCGAGGATTTAACCGCTCCCGCACCATGCGGAAAGTCATTCCATCTACCAGCGTATCCCGCACAAAAGTAAGATTGATGGAGGGAACGGCAGCAGTTTCCAGTTGCAGACGGTCTACTCCCTGCTGGGTTAACCAGTACCGTACTGCTTCGCTGCGAGCCAGCCCCAGGTTACTTAATAAGGTTGGATTTTTCTCCGAGTCATCGTACCAGCCAATTATTCTTAATATATCATCCGGGTGCTGATCCAGATAGATCACTACGTCTTCTAAGGCTGACTGGGCAGACGGGGGTAACGTCAGCTCAGCACTATTGCGGGCAAAGCGGATGTTATCATTAGCCCGAATATTGGCTTCTCGGCCTTCAATTACCAACCTCCCCCGAGGACGGGTAGACAGTCGACTCTCCAGTACCTCGGGACGGTCAGTATCAGCATTACAGTTTTCCCAGATATGGCAATTCCAGTAGTAGGTTGAAAATGCGATCCACGCAATCAAAAGAAAGCTTAGTAAAATATTAACTCGCATGGATAATTATAATTAGTCACTAGTCATAGTTTCAGTCATCACTCACTACACATTGCGGGGCAACCCCTGCTCATTGTTTGCTGCGTACACTGTCCACGCTGTGCGCTTTCGAACAAAAATACAATGATATGGGGAGGTACTGCTATTTTTCGTAATTTTTTCGGGTGAAATTGATAACGTTTTTAACGGAAAGTAGTATTTTAAACATCAACAACATTTTCCGAACCCCAAACAACACATTATGGGATCAATTGCTATACCCCTTCCAAATGCCTCAGGCCACCAAGACATTGAGGTCGACATTCGCGTTAATGGCGAACTACAGAAGCAAAACTACCGCATGGAGGTTTTCTACTGGAAAGATTGTTATCACCGTCATAACCGAGCCGAATGCATCCGGGAAATTCTGAATAACTACGATAAGGCTTGGCAGTTATACTACATTGGTATGCCCACTGATGATTATGTTCCTATTACCTTTGTGAAGCGGGGAGCCTAGCTTTTAGAGCAACTTCTTTTCCTTAAGCGTATCCCGAAGTTCACCCATACCGGGGTTCTTCAGCCAGGTATCACCAATCTCCAGCACCGGAAACTTTAGTTTTCCGTCGTACTGCTCCCGCACCCGCTGAGCAGCCTCCTCGTCTTCCTCTACATTGCGGTAAGTAAAATCTACCCACTCCCGCTGTAAAAAATTTTTAAAGCCGCTGGTTTTGAGGCACCAGTCGGTGCCGTATAGCACGGGTTGTGAGTCGTTCATTGCGCCACTTTTTTAAGCGTAGGAAATGCTCCGGCTAACCGACCTGCATTCGCAATAATAAAGGGCGCGGCAGCCATTGTTAAAATAGATACGGCTAAAAATATCTGATAATTATTATTAGTAATCAGTTCGTTATCCAGCCCAGTTTTAGCCAGAATAAAAGAAAACTCCCCAATCTGAGCTAGCCCAAACCCTACCATGAGCGAAGTACGTAGAGAAAGCTGCAACGCCCGGGAGGCCAGAAACCCACCTACGATTTTTACTAGCACAATAAACACAAACCAAAACGCGATAGCTCCCGGCTCGGTCAGAAACACCCGGTAATCTAACAACATGCCCATGGAGATAAAGAAAAAACTGATAAACACGTAGCGGAAGGGCAGGATGCAGGAAATAGCCAAATGATTATAATCGGTTTCGGCAATAATAAGTCCGGCAATAAACGCTCCCAGTGCCAGCGAAAGTCCCATTTGCTGGGTAAGCAACGTAATACACAGTACCACCAGAATGGTAGCGATCAAAAAAACCTCCTGATTGCGGGCTCGCATCACTTCCTTAAAAAAGCGAGGAATAATAAACCGGGCCAGTACCCAAGCCACCAGAGCAATACCCCCCAGCTTCGCAAACAGCAGTAAAATTGTCATTAGTCCGCCTTCGCTTTTACCCGCAATAATAGGCGTGAACAGCATCAGCGGCACAATGGCAATATCCTGAAATAACAACATCGCCAAAATAGCCTTACCGTGGGGCGTATTAATCTCTAAACGGTCTTGCAACAACTTGATTACAATGGCGGTGCTACTGAGTGCCGTCACAAAGCCCCAGAATACCGCTTCGGGTAATTCCCGGTCCATCACCATCATCAAAATTGCCGTAATCCCGATAGTAAAAACTACTTGCAGTAACCCCCCTAAAAGCACATAACGTTTAATTTTCATCAGATTGCTAAATGAAAACTCCAGCCCCACGGTGAACAGCAGCAGTATTACCCCAATCTCGGCGAAGATCTCAACATCGTGAGTGTTTTTAAGCAAATTGAGCGTGCTAGGCCCCACCAGAATACCCGTCAATAGATAACCGATGATATAGGGTATTTTTAGCAGGTTGCACAGCATGACAATGACTACCGCCACTCCAAAAAGAATGGCAATATCAGTTAGCATTGGGATTTCAGTAACAGCCGCAAAAATCATAATCCGGATTGGTTTCAAAAACTTGTTACGAAGTTTCCAGGATACAGTTTTCGAGCAACCTAATTCCTATTTTTTCCTGGTTTTATTTACCAAGATACCAATCGGAAGTTTTAAAAGCACTATTAATATTTTGTTTAACATTTAAAAACAAAAAATTGAAATAATGGTCATCTATTTAATCTCATATTTTACCATTTTTTCAAACGTATCAATCTATTTTTTAGACTATGAAAATCGGGATCATATCTCATTTAAAATATCCTATTAAAGAGCCTTTTGCGGGAGGATTGGAGATGCATACCTACGCCCTGGCCGACGGACTCATTCAGCGGGGTCACCAGGTGCAGGTATTTGCTCCGGCCGATTCGGACGAATGCCTGAATATCGGGCCGATGAATCTCAGTACTCTGGACTTTGAATCATTTCCGGACTTTGAACCTAACCCGGATTATTTTAGCCAGCAGTTTGTGCAGGAACACCATGCTTATATGGACTTGATGTTAAGATTAGCCAACACAGACTTTGACGTTATTCAGAACAATTCACTGAACTACGTTCCGCTATCTATGGCTCATACCCTGAATACCCCCATGGTTACTACGCTACATACTCCACCCTTTTCCTGGCTGCAGAGTGCCGTAACCTGTGAGCAAAGACGCGGCAAAGTCCACTACGTGACGGTTTCTCAGCAAAATGCCAAATCCTGGCAATCGCTATTGACTGTAAATCAGATTATTATGAACGGTATTAACCTGGATAAGTGGCGATTCAGTCCCCGGGCTGAAGAGGGGCTGGCGGTTTGGTTTGGGCGCATCACTCCCGAAAAGGGCACCCACTTGGCTATACAGGCCGCTCATCAGGCCGGATTGCGATTATGGCTGGCTGGCCCCATCTGCGATCAGGAGTATTACGACAGGCACGTACAACCACAGTTAAGTTCTCAAGATCGCTACCTCGGTCATCTCTCTCACGATGAGTTGATTGATGTAATTGGTACCGCGAGTGTATTCCTATGTACTCCCTGCTGGGAAGAACCCTACGGATTGGTAGTAGCTGAAGCATTGGCTTGTGGCACCCCGGTAGCCGCTTTCCGCCGGGGAGCCATGCCCGAACTGATTAGCGAAGAAGTAGGCCGACTGGCTACTCCCAACGACATAAATGCACTGGCCCAGGCTGCTACCGAAGCGGCTGCACTGGATCGCCGCGCCTGCCGGCAACGGGCGGAAGACTTTTGCTCTATGCACCGTATGGTAGATCAATACGTGGATTTATACACTAATTTGATGAAGCCAATTGAAATGGTATGTCAGCAAGCCGTATAGGATTCTACGTACACCATCACGGACGAGGGCACGCCAATCGCACCCGGGAAATTATTAAACACCTGTCAGGAGAAATATTTGTCTTTGGCTCAGATTTGTCGCTGCTGGAAGGCAGTCAGGATTCCCAGGTAATACTTCAGCCCCTCGCTTCGGATGTTGATGAGCACACAAAACATGACGAGGATTGGGCTCCGGTAGTGCACTACGCTCCGCTAGGCATTGCGGGTATCCGGCAACGGATGTACACCATGGCGCGTTGCTTTGCTGAATGTAGTCTTGATCTGCTGGTGGTTGATGTATCGGTAGAAGCGGCCATGTTAGCCCGCCTGTGCGGGATGCCCACTATTTATTCGCGGCAGCACGGCTACCGCAATGATGAGGCGCATCAGACTGCTTTTAAAAATGCCGCTTCGCTGCTGGCTCCTTTTCCGCTAGACTGGGAAGAACCGGAAACGCCTAACTGGGTGCAGGAAAAGACATTTTATGCCGGTGGTTTCAGCCGGTTTGAACAGCAGATGCTTACCAGATTTGAGGCTCGCACCCTGGCAAATATGGACGCTCATCAGCAACACGTAGTGGTGATGGCAGGCTTCGGAGGAACGAGCGGGGAATACAGCGAATTAGCCGAAACCGCCCGTCAGAACCCACAGTGGCAGTGGTGGGTGTTAGGACCGGTACCCGAACTACTCAATTCTCCCGACAACCTACGTTTTGTCGGTGTGGTCGACAATCCCGGTCATTTTCTGAAGGGAGCCGATGTGGTAGTAGCCTCCGCGGGAAATAATACGGTTATGGAACTGGCGCAACTGAAAGCACGCTACATCTGCATTCCCGAAGCCCGTCCCTTTGACGAGCAGCTAAGCAAGGCTCGTATCCTGGCCCATAAAAACGCCGCGCTGGTATTACCCCGGTGGCCGGAACCAGCCGACTGGCAGCACCACCTAAGCCAGGTGTTCGGTACTGATCCGGAAGCATTGCATTCGGTGATTGTGGAGGATGCCGCTCAGCGAGCAGCGGAGCATATTGAAGAGGTTGCCCGGCAGTATTCGACTGACCCGGTAAAAATGCTTCATCACTAGAATCCGGCAGGTGCTTCGTAATAAGCCGCCTGTACTTCGGCCTCAGTTGGTTGCCGTATTATCTGAATTTCCGAATCGGTAGGTTTATAATCAATATAGCCGCGTGCGGCAAACTCTTCAAGCCAACCCTCCATAGCCCAATGGTCCCATTTAGTATAAAAACGGCGAGCATTAGCAATGATATCATTAAAGTGCTGTAGCGGCGGCCGGTATACCGGATGGTGCTGGTGGTAGCAGATACTACGGTTCAGGGCGAACGGAATGTCCAGTTCTCTAGCAGTAAAAGCAAAATCAGTATCCTCGGCTCCGTATCCCTGATAGCGGGTATCGAACCCACCAATTTGCTTAAAACCTGCCTTACTGATGGCAAAAGTCAACGACCAGAACAGCTCGTAACCATTACTGGGTTCTACCAAATTCTTTACGGTGGGCCGCTTAGGATGAGGCACTCCTTTTTTCCGCAATTCCTCCATCGTCCAGTTCTTCGTGGTAACTCTCGGCGGCAAATACCGGATATCGCCCATCAGTAGCCCGTTAAATTCCGATTGAGCCTGAAGGTAATCGCTTACCAGGGTAGATTCCGGAATACAATCCACATCCAAGAATATCAGCAGCTCCTCATGAGCCGCCTCAGCCCCCCGGTTACGGGCCGCAGCTAGTGGAATTATGGAAACCGAAGAAGTAACCAAAACGCGGTGTACTGGAAAAGAGGTTTCCGGCAACGGATAGTCAGCCGCTTCGTTCATGTGAACAATTACCAACTCAGACGGCAGTTGAGTGGATTCTAGCAAACCTAAAATCATATTTTTCAGATGCTGCTCACGGCCGCGGACGAGAGTGATCACACTGGCTGATTTCATAAATTAATCCGGTTAATAGCGTAGCAATTTAGAGGATAGATCGCTAATCTTACCAAAATGTTTTCGTTACAGCCAAAGAGAGCGTTGAGCACTGCCGAGCGGCAGCGAGGATTGCAGTGGGTGCTGTGGGACGGGGTAGCGGCCCAAACCATTCTTACCCTAACGGGCGGTGCTTTTCTGGTGGCCTACGCTTTGCAGTTGGGAGCTACTAACGCTCAAATTGGCCTGTTGGCCGCGATTCCTACGTTAGCTAATGTGTTTCAATTGCTGTCTATCCGGCTGGTAGAATGGTTTGCCAATCGTCGTAAGATTATAGTAATTACATTGTTCGTTAGCCGCACCACACTATTCGTTATTGCGCTCATTCCTTTCCTGGCTGTTTCTTATCCCGTATTTCTGCTAATTGCCGCTACCGTAGTCATTCAGACCTTTGCCGCCGTTTCTGCGGGTTGCTGGAATTCCTGGATGCAGGATTTGATTCCTTCTGATCGGCTCGGTACTTACTTCTCCCGGCGGCTACGGATTTCTCAGGCCGTAGGGGCGGTACTTAGCCTGGTAATTGCCTTTGCCCTGGATTACATTAAACAGCAGTATCCTTCTCAGGAGATAATGGCTTATGCTCTGCTGTTTCTGATGGGCGGCTTCACGGGATACATTAGCATTTTTTTACTAAGCCAAACCCCCGAACCGCGGCCGGTGCGCAGCTACCTTCAGTTCCGCAAACTGCTTCAGCTTCCGTTTCGCCATGCGCCCTTTCGCAATCTGATCTGGTATAATGGGCTGTGGAACTTTGCTACTAACCTGGCAGCGCCTTTTTTCACCGTATATTTATTGCGCCGACTAGGCTACGGAGTTTCTACGGTTATTGTGCTCACGGTGATCAGCCAGATTGCTACTATTCTGAGCTTACGGTTGTGGGGCAGGTACGCTGACCGTTACAGCTACAAAACGATCCTGGGCATTTGCGCTCCGCTCTATCTGGTAGGATTACTGGGCTGGACGTTCACTACGCTACCTGACCCGCATACGTTCACGCTGCCATTGCTAATTCTGATTCACCTGACGATGGGATTAGCTACCGGCGGCACCAGTCTGGCCGCCAGCAGTATCGGATTAAAGATTGCTCCGAAGGAACAGTCCGTGGCTTACCTATCCGTTATCAGCATGACCAACGCCCTGTCGGCCGGAGCCGCCCCCATTATCGGTGGGCTATTGGCTGATTTCTTTACTTCCCAGGAATTTGCGCTCAGTCTGACCTGGCGAAACGAAACCCGGAATGTGGTGGTACAGGCGTTAAACTTGCAGCAATTAGATTTTTTCTTTGCTTTTGCCTTTCTGCTGGGCTTACTGGCCTTGTACCGCTTAGGATATGTAAGAGAAGAAGGCGATGTGGAAGAAAAAGTGCTTTTGCAGGAAATTGTACTGGAAATTCAACGAGAGATTAAAAATCTGTCGAGTGTTACCGGTGCCCGTTCCTTAATAAAACTACCCTCATCTTTATTTCAAACCATTCAGCAGTACGCCAAAGACCGCAATAGTTCGCCGCCCACTAAACAGCCGTGAATTTCCTCGCCAAATGGTACATAGGTAAGAGACATCGGCGCAAAACTCGGTAAACCAAAACTTTTGGTGGTCTATTCGCAACAGAAGAGAAAAACCCGTATATGCAAACTCCCTCAACCTCACTTAGCCCGCAGGAAGTAGACCGCGGCCTGGGGCTGGTGCTTCGCGAAGGGCTGGCCACTCAAAGTATGATCATCCTGACCAGCGGGGCTTTCCTGGTAGCGTTTGCGCTGGAATTAGGAGCCAGCCCGCTGCAAATCGGAATTATCAGCTCTATTCCGCTGTACTCCAACGTCTTACAAATTCTTTCTATCGAGCTAGTACGCCGCTGGCAGAGCCGCAAGCGGGTGGTGGTAATTGGGACGATGATTGGGAGAAGTGCCTACGCGGGGATTGCCCTGCTGCCGCTGTTTCCCGCCGAGGATTACCGCTTATATTTGATGATGTTGGCTCTGGCAGTACAGCACGGTATGGGAGCGGTTTCTAACGGAAGTTGGAGTTCCTGGATGCGCGACCTGATTCCCGACAAGCAGCGCGGACGCTTTTTATCCTACCGATTGGTTTGCACCCAGATTATTTCAGTAGTATTGAGCTTGGGGGTAGCCGTGCTACTGGATCAACTGAATATTTACTATCCCGGGCGAGAGCTGTTTATTTACGCCAGCTTATTTATGCTGGGTTCACTAGCGGGTATCATCGGCTCAATTTTACTGGCGAAGACTCCCGAACCAACCCAAAGCAGTACTCCCCAGCCGTTGCTATCGTTGATTAGTCTTCCCTTTCGGCACCAGAACTTTCGTCGGCTGATGACCTACATGGCCTCTTGGAACTTTGCGGTAAATATGGCCGCCCCGTTTCTGACCGTATACCTGCTGCAAACAGTGGGGTTGTCTATGACCTACGTTATCGGGCTGATGACGCTAAGCCAGTTGGGCAATATCGCTTTCTTTCGGTTTTGGGGTTACTACGCCGACCGGTTTAGTAATAAAACCATTTTGCGGGTAAGTGCCCCGCTGTACCTGCTAACGTTAGCCGGAACGGTGTTCGCTACCCTGCCTGACATTCACGTTTTCACTTTTCCCTGGCTGATTGTACTTTTCCTGGTGGCGGGGGTAGCCACCGCTGGTACGGGGCTGGCTTCCAGCAGCATTGGGTTAGCTCTGGCTCCCCGCGAAAATTCGGTGGCCTACCTGTCGGTACTGAGTTTGACCAATGCATTAGCCTCGGGTACTGCTCCTATCATAGCCGGGGCTTTGGCTGAGTACACCATCAATTGGGACTGGTCTTGGAATATTCCGGCCGCTGAGGAAGTTATTACTCTCGTAAGTTTGCGACATTGGGATTTTCTGTTTCTGCTTTCTTTTCTGTTCGGGCTACACGCTATGTTCCGCTTGGGACGAGTGCATGAGCCGGGCGGTGCCTCCGGACGGTTTCTGCTGAGGGTGATTGCCGCCAACGTGCGGGAAGAACGCCAAACCCGCCAGCACCAGCCCTGGATTGTAAAGATGCCAGCTTCGGTCTACTCGGCGGTAGCCAAACCTCAACGAAGTAAAAAGGCAAAAGCCGCATAAAAAAGACCCAAAGCGCAGAAACGTAGGTGTTATGGCAGAACTGCCAATTAATTTTGAAGCGCTTGGATAAATGACCAAATAGAATTTTTCAACGCCCTCTTATTATGGTCATAAGTGATAAAGCCATGCCAAGGCTGAAAACATAGAATGGAAGCTTTTTTGCTATATTTTGCGGGCAGTTTTTTCACCATTTGTAGCAAAACATCTCGCGCACAACTTATTGTTTTTCAAATACTTATAGTTAAATAACACTACTTTTATAGTATAAGTCTACCAATTTCGTATAGTTACACTACACCATAAATATTCGGCACTGTTTTAGATCTGGAATAGTTAACTATTTTTTACATCATTTTAACTTATTTTTTTATGAATACTGCAACTGAAAAAAAAGTGGGATTAGTAACGGGAGTTTTTTCGACCCGTGAAAATGCCGAGCGAGCCTATGATTCTCTTATCCAAAAAGGATATCAACAAGATGAAATTACGGTTTTAATGTCGGACAAGACCCGAGATACCCATTTTGATGACAACACTGATCGGCACGATGCTAAGCACCGTGATAGTGACTTGGGTAATAAAGCTATGGAAGGAGCCGGAACCGGCTCAGCTATTGGCGGTACCGCTGGGGCAATTCTAGGAGCGATAGTCGCTACTGGAGTGTCTGTAGCGCTTCCCGGGTTAGGCTTAGTTTTAGCGGGCCCATTGGCTGGCGGCTTAATTGGAGCAGGAGCCGGAGGACTTACCGGTGGTATTATCGGAGCACTGATTGGAGCGGGAATTCCGAAAGAACGAGCCGAACGCTATGAAAAGCATATTAAAGATGGCAATATTGTAATTGGAATTACTCCTCGCGATGAGAATGATGCTATAGCCATTCAAGAAGATTGGCGTAGTTATCAGGGTGAAGACATTTACTACAACGGATAGAAACAGCTGTTTTAAAAGCGTTAAAATCTGCTGGAAATTAATTTTCTGGCAGATTTTTTTTATGCGGAAGTGTCTTTGATTACTCCGTCCAGCATACCCGGATCAAAGGCGCTGCTGGCTTCAGCATCTTTAATTACTGAAATATTTCCGGAAGATTCCAGCACCATCGTTTTTACCTGCCGGTAGTTGCCAATACCTTCCTGCCGTAATTTAGCTTTCAGTTCGTCTTCGGTAATTCTTACCCGATTTAGATTTTTATGAAGCAACTCACCGTCAAGCATCAACAGCACCGGTGCGTTATCTACCCACTTTTTCACAAACCCCCAATGCTGTCTGGCCCAGGCAACGATCATCTGAAACAAATATAAAACAGCAATCGCCACAACTCCTTCCACGATGCTAACTTCCTGGCTGGTAATAGTAGTAGCTAGCAGCGCGCCCATTGCCAGTGTAATCAGAAAATCGAAACCCGAGAAAGTAGTAAAACTTCGGAGTCCGGCTATTTTACTGACGACTAATACAAAAAAGTAGAAAATCAGACAGGAAAGACCTACCCGAAGTATGTTTTGGGCACTATCAAAAAACCATTCATTCATGACCGTACTTCAATCATTTCGGCATCTACCTCCAAATCAGAAATAAACTTTTCCCCCCGAATATCTTTCCACTCCCAACCATCGGCAAGTATATTGCCCTTCAGCAGCTTGCGGCGGGGGTCTAAGGAAGCATATAATCTGTCTCGGGCCTCGCTCTCGGTATTAAGTAATTTTACCCCGGTATACTGCTCTACCAAATGAAATTTGGCGCAAGGCGGAGAACTATCCGCCTCAGTGATGTGGGTTACGGTCTTGAGATACGTGGTTATGGCTCGGCGTACCAACTGTACCTCTAAGCGATTAGGTCGGAGATGTTCGGGGACGTGGAATACCAGAATCGTGAGTGCTTCGTCTAAGGCGGTTAACTTTAGCACAATGTTCTCCGAAGGATTGCAGTTGTGCATGTGATGGAGAATGGGATAGGCCAAATGATTCTGGGCGTAAGTGAAGATCATGGCGGCTAAATCAGACAACTGACCACTGATTCCCTGAAAGTTTTCCCCATTGTAACTGTTAATAACAATCTGCTCCGGCGACTCGCCTAATCCGGCAATATGCAGGCTCAGCGTTCTTTTCTGAATAGCGTTAGAGATTACCGGCACCAGGTAGGTAATTGACATGGTAATGGTGACTAACCCCACAAAGGAAGTGATTGCCGTTACTACTCGCCATAGATTATTTCCCGGTACGTAATCGCCAATACCCAGCGTAGATAGGGTGTAACCCACGTGGTAGATTTTCTCAAAAAGATCGGTAGGGGTTTTGTTTTGTCCTTGCAGTACCGATTCGGGAAAGGCCGCGTAAATACAGACAAAGCCCGTCCAGATCATTGTGATCCAGGTAAAGCTTAAGGCAAAGATAATTGCCAACCCGACGTAGGCCAGGCGGGGATTCCGGCCCTTGTGCCCCGCCATCCAGAAGAACAAATCGTATACTCCGTGATTAATACGTTCCGATATGGGGCCCTCGCCCGAAGGAATGTAGGCGGTGACGGCAAAGTCGTAGAGGGCAAAACCAACTAAACCAACACCGATAACGACAAGAAAAATAGTGAGTACCATAGTAGTAGCAAATAAAAAATAGCAAACCCGAGTGGGCCTGCTATTTTACAAATATTCGGTTAAATATTCTAGATGGCTACCAATCCGCCCAAGGCAGCGGCAGCGCCCGATACCAGGGCAGTAGCAAACAACCACCAAGCCGCAGAAGCTGCGGTTTTTCGTGCATTTTCTGCCTGATGGAAGGCCATTTGCTTAGCCTGCTCAGTCCGACGACTAGCTTCCCGCTCAATCTGATCTACTTTACTAAGTACCTGCTGACGGGTCTCGTCTACCTTATCGCCAATCTTGTTTATATCGTGGCGGGAAATTCTATCGTTAGAAGTAAGCAGTGCCATAAACGTTTCCTTGTCAAACTGGCTCAACCGGTGCTTTAGTACACTAGGTGCCGTTTTCGGATCGTTCATAATCTTCTCTATATCCCACTTCAAACTATCGTACTGCAGTTCGGGACGGTTTAGTCCATTCAAATACTGGCGCATACGATCTTCAAAACCACCTTTACGAGTAGAACTAGCATCAGAGATTTTTCCGTCGGCTTCTACCTGCATGCTGCTGGTCTGATGGTCAGCCTGAGCTCTCTTCTGCTGAGCAGTACTTTCCGCTTGCGAAGTTTTGTTAGCCACCCAGTCGATGGCTTCCTCTACGTAAGAAACCACCTTTTCGGCTTTGGCGTGATCCATTTTCTGATGCGTTTCCAGCAGCGCTACCAGCGTACCGCGATCCATTTGGTTGATGCGTTCACTCATAATTGCCTGGGCGTGCTTAGGATTGTTTACAATTCGCTCAATATCCTCGCGAATAGCATCGGGATTCAGTTCAGCCCGTTCGGTTTCCCGCAGGTAACTTTCAATCTGTGCTACGTAGTTATCAATTTCTTCTTCACTGGCAGAACCAAACTGAGCAGCTACTTTCTTAGCTTTCTCCTCGTTGGTATCTCCTGCTTTTACGGCCGCTCGAGCTTCCTGGAAAGTACCCTTTAATTTTTTTACATCTTCTTTGGTCAAATTAGGCTGCTCCGAAGCTAGCTTAACGAACATTTCAGTGTCTAATGCACCGTCACCGTCAGTATCTACCCGCTCTTCAATTCTTACATCCTTTAGTAAGTTGATGAAATCCTGCTTTACCTGTTCGTAGTCAGGACCACTAGTAGCGGCTTGTTCCGTACGCTCTACGTACTCGTCAACCTTCCGCTTCAACTGATTTAAATCCATGGAATCTTCCATCTCCCGGCGTACCTTCTCAATAGTGTGATCGGCGATGTTCTCAATCTCCTTCTTCTGCGATGAAGAAAAAGCACCTTGTACGGCTGAAGCCGCCCCTCGCAGTCCGGAAGTGACAGTATTAATCAACGAACCCAATAGGGTACTTACCGCTTTCCCCTCCAGATAAGCCAGGGCGGTAAAAAAGGTAGCCCAGATAACCAATCCTAAGATAATACCGGTTACGATGTTTCCTACCAAGCTTAGCTTTACCGCTAGCAGAGCGGCACAGAATAACGCAATACTGGAGGTCAGTAACGTCCAGATACCCACTCCAGAGCTGATTTTCACTCCCACCGGAGTACTGCCGGAATCATCAGACGAATTTTTATCCGACTTGGAATTGGATGAGTTAGCTTGCTTTTCTACATTCCCGATAGCCGAAAAACCAATAGCTACCGACAGGGAAGTAAGTAGTACCTGAAAACCAATGGCTAGTAATACTCCAGCCAGAATACTCACCAGAAATTGGGGGGTTGCCACCACCTCGGTTAGAGGCAGTTGTACATCTTGCGCTGATACTGAACTCGCAGTAAGCAACAGAGCTACCGGAGCCAGAAGCGCGAACCGTATAAATTTCATAAGCTAAAAAAATTATAGTTTGTAAAAAATAGTTGTTTAATGCTTGTTTAACCTGACTGTTTGGTCATTGTTTATGCAGAAACCGAAGAAAAATTGACGCAAATGGTCGGTTTCTAGTTGACAGAAATTGCTAAGATAGAGACACGAAAAACTGAGTTTTGGATTCCGCACCAATTTCTATCGTTAAACTACGAGGTAAGTAGTCAATCAAATTTAAGGATAAGTTCTTCAGTAATTGGTTGATCATCAA
>CAZKCO010000040.1:0-62102 GCA_964551335.1 uncultured Roseivirgaceae bacterium | reverse complement strand
AATGATTGAATTGCTGTTTTTATTTTATTTCTTAGCACATGTCCAGTAGTATGTTTGCAACTATTACTAAAGTTTTAATTGAATGTTGCTGGTTTTATTTTTCATATTCTTTTATCTGTTCCAATATTTCTGCTGACTTAGCAATTGGTTCCCATTCACTTCCTGATAGAAAAAAATCTCTAATCTTAGATTCTTTATGTTTATAACTTAGCTTTCTGAATAACCAGAATGAAATAAAAGTGAGAATTAAGAATACAATTAAGTTTATTCCTCCATAAACAAATGGACTTGCTTTTAGGGCTTCTATACTTATCCAGCATACCGACCAAAAAGGTAATTGGAAGACTGCAAAATTTAAACTTCTGAAACTTGAAATTCTCAGTTTTGACAATTGTTCTTGAGTGAAGAGAACGTCGTCGCTACTTCTAATTTCACTAATCAAATGTAACTGGTAGAAATAATTCCCAAGCACTATCGCCATAATAAGAGATATAGCTCCAAAACCAATTGCGACAAAGTAGGCGTTGGAAATTGCTGCAGTTATCGTAATGCCAATTAAAAAAATAGTGTAAGGTAGCCCAATTAGGACCCCAGTCCATTTCGGACGGTTTAGTTTACGAATCTGTTTATCCAGTTTCTGCCTTGAAAGATTTAAAGCTATTTCTTTATTTACGGTGAGCACGCTTTGAATCTTTTGGTCGTAGGACTTCCAAATATGTTGCAATTCAATGTTATCCATTTTATTTACTTTTTATGTTGTTGAAATTTGAGTTTGAGTTTCTTCTTGATTCTGGATATTTTGGTTGTAATGTTGGTTTGAGTTGTAGCCATAATACTCGCAATTTCTTTACTGCTCAATCCTTCAAGATGTAACAGTATTAAAGCCCTATCTATCTCTTTGAGTTCTCTTACGAATCTTCTGAGTAAGACAAAATTGTCGTTGTCAGAAGGTTCTTCATAAGCATCTGGGATTTGAATTACTTGGTCAAGGTCTACTGTTTTCTCCTTATGCGTTCTATTTTTTCGATAAAACGAAATTGAAGTGTTCAAAGCGATCCTATAAATCCAAGTTGACCATTTATACTCGTTATTATAGCTTTCAATAGATCTCCAAATCTGTAAAGTGATCTCTTGAATTAAGTCATCTCGGTCAAATCTATCGAAACAATACGTGCTAGCCACCTTGTATATGATACCTTTATGGCTTTCAAGAATTGATAGGAATATTTTTTCTCTTTCGCTCAAATTGAATACTGTTTGTTACATTATTCGCAACAACAATCAATTTGTCACACTTCTTTTATTTTTTGTGCTTGCAAGTAATGTTCAACTGTAAGCTTACACAACTAAACTCTGTCGGCTTAGCTTTTCAAAGATCTCAAGAGTATCAGTTTCAAATGCCATTTGCCAGGTGGCCCATAAGGGCATGGATTTTTAGCAAATGTTAACAGCTTAATTCAGTTTAATTAACTAAGCTGTAAATAATATAGTAGCAGACTCTCTATTGCTCCGATAAAAATGCTTATCAGGACTTCCGCCCAAGACAATCTTTTTAGACTAAATGAATTTGCATGAGCAACCCACAGAGCTACAATGGCACAACATCCAAACATTATCGTTGTAATAGTGCCTAGGTTATTGGGCAATATTCCTATCCAATCCAAAGTAACCAATTCGAGAATCGTATACCCAAAAATTGCCATTGCGAAATTCGATTTTGGATTCTTTCTAATTAAATATACTCCACTATAAAAAAGCATAATGCTAATAACATGTGGAGCAAACTGCATGTAATATTTAAAGCTAGTCCACGCTTGGAGTTGAATACTAAATTCAGTTCGGGTAATGAAAATACTGAAAGTAATAAGTGATACTACTAAGAACACTATTCCAATAATCTTTCTTATTTCCATGCTTTAATTATTAGTTGATAACAAACAAAAGTTTTTATATGCTTATAAGTAAGCGAGAGTATACGAAAAACGATAGGGCCTCAAAAGTGAAGAAGATTCTAATATTGCAGTGTCAATTTGATGCTAAAGTTAGTATAATGGACATTTTAATGCCTCTTATACACTGTTATGAGTTTTATTGCCTTTTCAGAATTTTAACAATTCTATTATTTATGATTTCTGACAAGTTCCAGTTGTACAGTTTAGGATCGGTTGTGCTGTAAAACTCAATGATCACCGCATCAAGGTCTTGGTGGTATTTGGCAAAACTCTGGTATCCCGGAACCCAACCGGCATGTTCATACTCATAAATGGAAGCGTATATTTCCTGTTCTCCCGGCTCAAACAATGATCCATCGTTCAAAGCCCTCAGGAAAGTGCCCACATCTTCGGCGGTGGCTAACATGCCATATTCGTCAGTTTTTAAATCATGGGGATGCCCTACATGATAGCCACTCATCACATCATCTAAATTTACTTCGTTTAGCGAACTAAAGGTATTGTTTAGATTTAGCGGGGCTAGAATTCTTTCCTGCACGAACTGAAATTTATCATAACCCAGTGCATCATTCATGATCGTGCCCAGGAGAAGATAATTCGTATTACAATATTCATAGTCTTCACCGGGTTCAAAATTAGCGGGTTTGTCCAGGATCAAGGCGAGGCTTTCTTCATAGCCTATGGGAGCTGCCCAAAAATTCGGAGCGTCCGTATAATTGGGAATGCCACTTCTATGCTGTATCATCAATCTCAAAGTGATTCTCTCAGCGTTTTCTATTCTTCCCGCAAGTTCCGGTAAATAATCAGCGATGGTTTTATCCAGAGAGAGCCGTCCGTCACTTACCAATTTGGTAACAGCTACCGCATCATATAGCTTGCCAATACTGGCAATCTTAAATAGTGCGTCGGATTTGGCCGGTATCTTTGATTCCCTATTATGCCAACCGGAAGCAAAATACTGAGGTGGTTGACCAGCCTGGTCAACATAAACAACCATTCCGTCAAACCCATGACCAATTGCCTCATCTAACTGTTCCTGAATCGTATCCGGCAGCGGAAGTATCCATGCTTTTACCAATAGCCATGGTACAAAGAACATTGAGATTACAGTTCCGACCAGCAGTACAACTCTGAATATTTGTTTGTTTCGTTGCTTGTTCATTGGATTAGGATTTTTTATGATTTAGGTCGGTGATGGTTAAAATCTAAGCCGGTCTTCTCCCTTTGATTAGTAAGTAAAAAGTGAATGATAGTTCGCCAATCGCCGCAGCGATACCGACAATTAAAGCGGTATATTCTTCGTAGCCCGGCACGCTAAAGTTACCAAATGTTTCGATGAGGTAGCCTACCCCCGAACCGATTAAAAACCCTCCGAAAATATTGGGGATAGTTGTGGATCTGTAAATCAGTACGCCCAGCAGAAGGCAGTGCAGCCCGAAGAAACCTCCGGCAATAAGATAACCGTAGTGGTGAGCATCCATCAAAAGCAAGCTAAACGATTGACGTTGGGCTTCATCAAAGACGGTCAGAAACTCAGCATCACCTAAGACGTGGTAGGCCAGATAGTGATTGAGCAGATTCAGGCTACCAATCGCCGGGTGGGCAATCAGCCGGATGGCGGCGGATACCATCGCCAAGGTTTTACCAAAGGGCTTAAACATTTGATAGAGAAGCACCGAAACAATAGCATCGATGATGAACGCCACCAAGTCGAGCGATAACCCTAACCGAAACAAGACTTCGTTCTGTAAGATATTATCGGCGGTTGCCAGCGCATTTCCTGGTACGACGATGCTTCCCCGGATGTATCCCTGACTGAATCCCGCACAAACGATGATAAGTAGGTACAGGAATCCGGTCAGTCGATAAGTTTTCTTTTTCATTTTTAATATTGTTAATTAAAAAGCTGTTACTCACTCTCATTCTTGGTTCTCCTTTTTGTAGTGGCTTCATCTTTCTTGGCATACTCGAGTGCTACCCCGATGGCTACTCCAAGACTCAGCCACAGACCTAAATTGTCTAGGGCGATTCCCAGGATAGTTCCAATGACTAGCCCTAATAAGATTCCGGATACTTGTTTATTTTTCATAGTTGTAAGAATTTAAGCGGTTAGAATGACTACATTTCCTCTTTTGTGGCCTCTTTCAACGTATCGGTGGGCTTCGGCCATTTCTTCCAGTGAATACACTCGGTCTACAACCGGTTTGAGCTTCCCCTTTTCAACTAATTCTTTCAGCTTTAAAAATGCTGCTTGGGGTGTTCGGGGAGTGCCATGGTCAATAGAAAGATATTTTCCCTTTCTATCGATCGCCCGTTTACTCTTTGCTTTGAGCACTGATGATTTGCTGTTGCCCACGGCGTCTATCACGTACTTGTACGTCTCCAATTGGGATACAGCATCCTTTGCCGTATAATCAATCACCTTATCACTGCCCAGCGACTTCACCAACTCAAAGTTCCTACGGCTGCATACACTGGTGACAATAGCTCCTGCGTTTTTTGCCATTTGTAAAGCCATCGTGCCAATACTTCCCGACGCTCCGTAAACCAGCACTTTATCGCCTTTTTTGATAATGGTCTTCTTCATCAAATGAGCCGCTAATAAGCCCCCGTAGGGAATTGCCGCGGCCTCTTCAAAGTTGATGTTGGCTGGTTTCAGAGCAAGGTTCCAATTTTGCGGTAAACAGATGTACTCCGCATAAGCGCCAAAACGATGTTTCGTGGGCGACATGGAACAGTACGCAAACACCTCGTCGCCTAAATTAAACTTGGTGACATTTTTTCCTTTATCCACAATAGTACCGGACACCACCATGCCCATGATTGGGTTTCTGGGCTTACCGAAGCCAAATGCTAGTTGAACAATTAGCTTATATATGACAGGGGCATTTAAGCTACGAATAAGGACATCGCTGGCAGTTACCGAGGTAGCGTGTATCTTGATTAAAACCTCATTGGTTTTTGGTTGAGGTTTGTTTACCTCCTGAAGTTGTAGCACTTCCGGTGATCCGTATCCGGTGGCTACCACTGCTTTCATGGTGTCGGTCATGGCTTATAGAATTTAAGTTCATGACAAAGAAAGCAGACCGGAGAATGGTATTCGTTCGGATTATGAGGAAGAGGTTCGGATTTATAAACCCGAACTACTAACGTTACCCAAGAGAGCTTACCACTAGGAAAGAAGGCTGTTCTACAACAATTTTTGCAGAGGCTAGCGCAAAAACGTCCGTAATTTCATTTCAGGACGATTCCGCTACTTTTCCACCCCACCTTTGCATAAACGCATCGGGAAAACACTTCATCTAAACCCTAAATGATAATTCATTTTCCCGCTATGAATTTCTGTAACCATTTATTTCACCACTAAAAATTTTCAACAATGAAAAAGTTATTAATTGTCATTTTAACGATGGTCACGCTCAGTGCTTTGGCTCAGAGTAACCAACAGCTAAGTAAAGAAGCCGAAGTAGCCCATAAGTATCGGGTTAGTTTCCCGGTGATTATTTTGCCTCAGTTAGTAGAAGATTCTTGGAACGATAGAACCCATACGCAGCACATAGAATTTCATGTTAAACGTAATTTAGACGATAAGAACATCATTGGGATAAAATTTGCCACCTGGCGATTATTTCAACCGATGGGGATTCTTTGGTGGGACGGGCTTTTGGATAAGGTAGATTCTGGCAGCGAATTCTACCCCGGACATGTGCGAGAAACAGGAGTGGGAATAACGTATCAACGCATGTTGTGGAAAGGGCTATTTGCTACGGTTGAAGTTTTGCCCCAGTTCAAGACCTATTTGGATGAGAGTGGTTCAAAGATCCAAAATGGGTTCAAACTGTACAATTCTTTTCATTTGGGGTACCATTTTGCTTTTGGTAAGAACAAACGTTTTTTCATAGAACCTCAAGTTCATTCTCAATTTTGGGTGTTTGATACCAATACACCAGAAGGGTTTAAACAGCTGGATGATAAATGGAAGAATTACTTCCTCTTTGAACCCAATCTTTACTTCGGTATAAAGTTCTAAATGAAAAGCTGCTTATATCTATTGTCCCAGGGAGTAAGTAACCCGGTAGTAGTAAAAACTGAACCCGTCTTCCCAATTAGCTGCAACGACCTTTCGTCTTAGGTACGATTTCAGAACGCATTAACCACTTTATTTATGTCAACATTTTTTGATTCCTTGGAAGCAAAAAAAATAGTGGAGGATCTCTACTACCAAAAATTAGATGAACTGAACCTTTTCTACGAAAGTATAAAAGTAGAAACAAGCTTCGGAGATACCCACGTGATTCTAACGGGGGAGAAAGACAATCCGCCGCTGGTCTTACTTCACGGCTCCAACGGTTGTGCGCCCATCGCCCTTGAAGCACTGAAGGGGTTGGAAAAAACCTTCCGCATTTACGCTATCGATGTGATTGGGCAACCTAACCTAAGTGCGGGCATTCGCCCCTCTATGAAAGATCGCTCTTACGGCCAGTGGATGTACGAACTACTTTCCCGGTTCAGTATCCGAGATGCGGTATTGGTCGGTATTTCGCTGGGTGGGTTTATTAGCTGGAAAGCGTTGGTGTACGACGAAAAGCGGATTGCTCAAGCCTACCTTATTGTACCGGCCGGAATCGTCAACGGTAATGCATTGACAGCCTTACGGAAAGTGTTTCTACCCATAAAACTGTATCAGTGGCGAAGAAAGCAGTCCTACGTCCGCGATTTTCTGCGGGAGCTATTTACCGAAGAAGACGATTTTGCGCGCGAGTTTCTCTCACAAGTACTTCTTCATTTTGATCAGGATTTCTCACCCATCCCGCTGATTAGTCAGCAAGAAGCTCAACAGATTAAAACCCCGCTACACATCGTTGGGGCCGACCGGGACATACTTTTTCCAGGAGAAAAGATGATACGAAGAGCGCATCGGCTCTTTCCATCGCTAAAAAATACGATCTTGCTAGAAGACTCCCGCCACGTTCCGTCGGCGGCCGATAATACTCACATTGTAAACCTAATCAACCAACACTATCATGGAATCGCTATTCAATCCTAGTCTCGCTGGTAACATCCTACTCATTCTGTTGAGCTTGCTCTTCATCTTCCATCTGCTAGTTATCGCGGGTATTGTCCCTTATAATATCGTGTGGGCCGGTAAAATTAACAACCGTACCCAGTTACTCCGAATGGAATCTATTTCTTTGGTAGTATTGGCCCTGGCTATTCTTTTGGTAGCACTACGCATGGAATACCTATCTTTTCTACATTACCCGGCAGTTGTTAATGGCAGCATGTGGGTACTCTTCGCATTTTTCTTACTCAATACGCTGGGAAATTTGACGGCAAAAAGCCCTGTTGAGAAATATGGCTTTGGTACGCTGACGCTATTGATGTCGCTGTGTTGCTTGGTATTGGCTATTGGTTAAAAGAAAGTATAAAAGTATGTTTTTGGTTGATAAAGTGAGGGCAATACCGTATTCATCGCTACCCGCGCACTCATTTTTACCTTTTGTTATTTATCTTGGTGCTGCAATCTCAACACACTCCTTGTGGTTCAGCCTAAATCCATTGCCGTACTACCCTTTATCAACCTCAGTGCTGATCCGGAAAATGAGTACTTCAGCGATGGCATTACCGAAGAGATTATCAATGCGCTGACCAAAGTAGAAAACCTGAAAGTCACTGCCCGCACCTCTTCATTTGCGTTTAAAGGGAAAGACCAGGACATACGGAAAATCGCCCAAACGTTAGGGGTTGCTAATGTGCTGGAGGGGAGTGTTCGGAAGGCTGGCAAGCGAGTCAGAATTACCGCCCAACTTATTCAGGCTAGCGACGGCTTCCATCTGTGGGCACAAAACTTCGACCGCGAACTGGCGGATATTTTTGCCTTGCAGGATGAGATCAGCTTATTAATTGCTGATCAGATACGGGAGAATTTCGGGCACATAGAAATTAAAGACCGACTAGTAGATCAACCTACCAGCAATGTAGAAGCCTATCAGCAATTTTTGAAGGGCAGATTCTATCAACTCAACTGGAAACTGGAGGATTTTTACCGAGCTATTGATTTTTACAAACTAAGCATTCGGCTCGATCCGGCGTACTACCAGCCTTATTTTGGGCTAGTGCAGTGCTACGGTATTCTGGCTTCCTGGAATTTTATGGATAAAGATGAAGCCCTGAAGGAAGCCGGAAAATACCTGGATCAGGGTATGGCGATAAAAGCCGACAGCCCCGAAGCCTTTTTTGCCCTAGCTACCCAAAGCTTCTGGATCAATTGGCAGGTTGAGCAAGCGTTAGCTCATTTGCGTAATGCCCTTCGCGTTTCACCTCACGATACGGAAGCCCTGGAGTCCTGCGCTGAATGCTATACCGCCGTTGGTCGTTTTGACGAGGCAATGAACTGCATCAACCAGGCACTGGAGAATAATCCGTTATCAGCCAATCATCATTATACCAGGGGAAATATCTATTATTTGAGCGGTCAATACGATCAGGCTACCAATTGGATGAATAAGGCCTTAGCGATTGACCCTAAGTGGGATTTGGCCTGGCAAGTGAAAGCCTGTTGTACCATTCTCATGCATGACAAAGATGCTCTTTACGACATACTGGACAAGCACCCGGATATTGATAATAAATCTGACTTTGTGCTGCTCTTTGAAATTCGCAATGAAGGGAAAGAAGCCCAGGAAGCTGACTTTCTTCGCGATCATACGGGCTATTTCCCTTGGGAGGTATACATTCCGCTCTACTTAGGCGATACTCAAAAAGCAGTGGCTGCTCTTAGAAATGGGATAGATCATCGCTTAGGGCAGTATATCAACTTCATGCACGACCCTATGCTTCACACATTGAAGGGAAATGCTGAGTATGAGGCACTATGCGATTCGACCTTTTCCTTCCAACCGGATACCAAAATTGTAGTAGAAGAAGAGGCGGCCACTCAACCTAGACTGACAGATGAAGAGGTTACCACCTTTGTTGATTCATTGAAAAAGGTGATGAGCGAGGAACAATTCTATCTAAATTCCAACCTCACGCTTAGATCACTCGCGGATGCTATCGAGCTACACCCTAATAAGCTTTCCTGGCTTCTGAACGAGAAGGTTAGCAAGAACTTTAATGATTTTGTCAATGAATATCGAGTTCAAGCTTTTCAGGCCCGCGCCTTAGACCCGGCCAACCAGCATCTTAGCCTGTTGGGCATTGCCTACGAAAGCGGTTTTAATTCCAAGTCGGTGTTTAACCATTTTTTCAAAAAATCTACCGGAACCACGCCCAGTCAGTGGCTGAAGCAACAGCGAGCTAAGAAATAGTAGTCGCTGATTGAAGTAGGTGAAAAGTCCTAAATCTCATCCATTCGTCCGAAATCATAATCCGGAACGATTATCCTTTCACCATCCCGCATCTTTGTTTCATCATCCTAACGGAAGCAGCTAATCCGGATTAGCCTGTTGAAGCCTGATGAGAAATTTTAACCCAAACATTCACATTTAACCAATCAAAAGATGAAAGCTCTAGTATTTATAATTTTCGCCCTCTTTGCCCTGAATGTTCAGGCGCAAACCAATCAACCCCGCAACCAGATCACGCTGATGGCTGGCTTTGGAGGCGGGCAATGGCAAGACCAGTTTTATTCACCTCTCAGCTACGATGTAAGCAGCGCACTTTGGCAGTTTGGCTGGGAACGATCCACCCGGCACGGCCATATCTTTGTACTGGAAACCCAGAGCATTGCCGCTAAGCTCACTCCCGAGGAGGGCGGTCAGCCGGAAAGCGAAATGATTGGTTTTGAACTGCAATCTGCCTGGTTATGGAAACTGAATGAAACCACCCACTGGCAATTTCACCTCGGCCCCGAGTACAGCATTGGTTCGCAGGTTACTACTTCGGAAAATTCCGGTTCTTCTTACACGTATGTAAGCACCCACGGCCTGTCGGCTACTGGCCGAGCCAACTACCAGATGGACCGCTGGAATTTTACCGGCCAAGTGAGCTTACCGCTGTTCATGTATACCGCTCGCCCACCCTACGCAGATTTTACCGAGGGAATGGAAGTCGACGATTTATTATTCCGTATGAAAAACGGTGACTGGCAGAGCTTAGGTAACTACGTAGCCCCCGAAGTGCGAGTAACCGCCGAGTACGAACTTCGCCGGTGGATCGGTTTAGCCGCCCAGTACCACTTTGCCTACCAGGATTTAGAAACGAGTCAGACTCTGTCTTCTTCTACCCATCACGTTCAGCTTGGCGTTAATTTTAAGTTTTAATTTTTGTACCGAGAGGTTGTAATCCAGCCTCTCTTTTTTCCAGATTTTCCACTAATAGTTGACTAACTTCAAGTATCAAACTTGATCAACATGAAAACGCTACTCACTGCCTTTATCCTCTCAATTATGCTAAATACTCTTCTCTCTCCGGAAAGCCGTTCTCAACCGATTGGCAAAGTAAAGAAGCAGCTCGATAAGGTGCTGAAGGAGGAGAGTATTCACAGCGGGTTTTTCTCGTTACATTCCGACCGGCTAGGTATTCACGAGCAGTGGATTAGTGGGCAATTCGCTGATGGTGAGATAGTTACCGCCCGAACACCCTTCCATACCACCAGTGTGGGCAAAACCTTCACGGCTACCACCATCGCCCTGCTGGCCGACGAAGGAAAGTTGAATTTTGATGATCCGGCATATAACTATTCGCCTACTGAAATCATGCAAAACCTGCACATCATTGACGGAGTGGATTACGGCCCTCAGATTACGATTGCCCAATTGTTGCAGCACCGCTCAGGCTTACCCGATTACTTTGAGGATGAACCCACATCGGGGGAAAACATGATGAGCCTACTTTTCTCCGAACCGGAGCGCTACTGGGAGCCGGAAGAATTAATCCAGTTCACCAAGCAACATTTCCAAGCTAAATTTGAACCCGGTACCGATTATCACTATACCGATACCGAATACATCCTACTGGGGCTGATCATTGAACAACTGGAAGCTAAGCCTTTGCACCAGGTATTTGCCGAACGAATCTTCCAACCGCTGCACCTGACGCTCAGCAGCATGCACCTGCGGTCGGAGCCAATGGAAACTCCAGATTACACAATGGCTGAACTGTACGCCGAAACCTACGAGATCAGTGGGCTGAAGAGTTTAAGTGCCGACTGGGCCGGGGGTGGCTTGCTGAGTACATCCGAAGATTTGTACCACTTTATGAAAGCACTTCGGGAAGGGCAATTGGTACAACCGGCCACCTGGGAGAAGATGCAGCAGTGGACGGAAGAGAGTCAGGGTACCTACTATGGCTACGGGTTGCGCAAGTGGGAGCTACGCGAACTATTCCCGACCCTGCCCAAACTAACCCTGATCGGCCACTCCGGTTCTACCGCCTCATTTATGTACTACTGCCCGGAGTTGGACACCTACCTGACCGGCTCCTTCAACCAAACGGATTTTAAGAAAGGGCACATAGTGTTTCTGGTCAAGGTACTCTCGGAGCTAAAAAAATACGACAAGCGAAACAGCTAGCAATGCTATGAAAACGAATAAGAAAATTGTGCTGGCCGGAGCTACTGGCTACCTGGGCCGCCACATTATACATCAATTATTACTCAATCAGTACGACTTCGTAGCCCTGGCCCGCAACGTTAGCAAACTTCAGGCACTGGGCCTGGCCGAATCGCAGCTAGCTGAAGTGCAGGTTACCGACCCTGATACGCTGACTGGCGTGTTTGAGGGCGTAGATACAGTGATCTCTACCGTAGGCATTACCCGGCAGAAGGACAGACTCACCTATATGGATGTAGACTATCAGGCCAATATGAATTTGCTAAACGAAGCTTTAAGGGCCGGAGTACGTAAGTTCATCTACGTTTCGGCGGTTAACGGTCAGCAGTTCCGGCATTTGAAGATTATGGAAGCCAAGGAGAAATTCGTGGACGCCTTACAGGCCTCGGGTCTGGAGTATACCGTACTACGCCCCAACGGCTTCTTTTCCGATATGCAGGATTTTCTGGATATGGCTAGAGGTGGTCGGGTGTACTTGTTCGGCAACGGCGATTACAAACTAAACCCTATTCACGGAGAAGACTTAGCTGAGGTCTGCTTGCAAGCTATTGAGGCCGATCAGCCGGAGATCAGCGTAGGTGGTCCGGATATACTTACCCAAAACGAGATTGGCGAACTAGCGCTGGAAGCCCAATCCCAACCGGCGAAGATTACCCACATTCCCGACTGGGTAAGGAAAACTGTCATCGTGTTGCTAAGAACCTTCACCTCCTCCCAAACCTACGGCCCCATTGAATTTTTCCTGACCATGATGGGACAAGATAATATTGCCCCCCGCTACGGCCGCCACCACTTAGCTGACTTTTTCCGGCAACCGGTTGGGAGTAACGAGGAAGCACGGGTATAAAATGTCATAAGCATATTTAGTTAAATAGCTAGAATTACCCCCTCCAACCGTCTAGAAGCAGCAATTTTCTAATTTGAGCCTAGGAAAACTTTAGGTTAACAATTTTTTAAAATAAAGATAATATACTAACTTATCTAATGCCGACAATACGGGGTATTCTTGTGAAAACGAAAGGATAGCTAACTGTGATCAGAACTACTCGGCAAAACTCTCACTGACGAAAGAGTTCGCCAGAACACTGCAACTACACTTCAACTAATTAATATACCAACTAAACCGAGCATTGCTCAGGGCGGTGTAGGCCTGGGTGTACTCCCTCACTTCTAATACCAACCTAAACATGAAGTCAAATTTTAAAGTATTCTTACTCCTGACCTTATTCATAACGTGCTGTTATGAAGCTTATTCCGTACCGAAAATTGATCTACTCGAGACGTACGCTGGCGAACTATCCATTACCAAGACAGCTCCCCTAAAAGCTTCTACCCTCGAAGAAGTAACCGGTACCATCACCGACGAAAATGGTGAGCCCCTCACCGGAGCCACCGTAAGTATTAAGGGCACTACCCGAGGTACGATTACCGACACCGAAGGTAGATTTACCATTGATGCCGAAGAGGACGACATATTGCTGGTATCCTTTGTGGGGTATACTACCAAAGAAGTCTCCGTAGGCAGCCAGACTAATTTTACCATACAACTACTACCTGACTCAACCCAGTTAGAAGATATTGTAGTAGTAGCCTACGGAACCCAGAAGAGGTCGGACGTAACCGGAGCGATTGCTTCGGCCAACGTAGAAGATTTCAACAAGGGAGTAGTGGTTAATCCCGGACAGCTTTTGCAAGGTAAAGTGGCCGGGGTAAACGTCTCCAACGTGAGTGGGGAACCCGGTGCCGCCCAGAATGTGATTATCCGCGGTATCGGCAGTTTGCGTTCGGGTACTACCCCATTGTACGTAGTGGATGGGTTTGTGCTGGATAATGCTTCCACCGGAGTGGCTACTAACCCGCTAAACTTCATTAATCCCCAGGATATTGAAAGCATTGATGTGCTGAAAGATGCCTCGGCAGCCGCCATTTACGGGGCCCGGGCGGCTAACGGCGTAATAGTGATCACCACTAAAGAAGGAAAAGTCGGCCGAACCGACATTAACTTATCCGTATCAACCGCTCGTTCTACCATCGCGAATAAAATTGATGTATTCAGTGCCGATGAATTTCGGCGGCAGGTAGTAGCCATTGGCGGTAACCTATTTGATGCGGGCGGCAATACCGACTGGCAGGATGAGCTGACCCAAACCGGTATCTCCCAAAACATTAACCTATCGTTGAGTGGAGCGGGTAGCGAAAAGTTCTCCTACTTTATCTCGGGTGGATACGAGGATCAGGAAGGTATTTTAGTGAACAGCCGACTCCGACGCTATTCGGGGCGAGCCAATTTAAACCAGACTGGCCTAAACGGTCGCCTCAACGTAGATTATAACTTCACCGGTGCTCGAACCGAAAATATCAGACCGGATAATGAGGGTATCATCGTAGATATGTTACAACTCAACCCCACGCTGCCAATTTATACCGACGGTCAACCTACGTTGCTGGATGACATGCTAAACCCCGTGGTGCGCAACGAGCTCTACAGTGATGAAGCCGAAAACAATCGCCTCTTAGCGAACATTGCCCCATCCCTGGAGATTATTCCAGGCTTGACCTACAAACTGAACCTGGGTATTGACTATTCTACTACCAACCGGGATATCCAAACTAAGCCCTACGCCTTACTGGAAGGCTTTGAATTTGGTGAATTAAGAAACGTTACTACCACCAATGAAAACCAATTGGTGGAAAATACGCTGACCTACGTTTTGGAACAAAACTCCCACAACCTTACTGTCTTGGCCGGGCATTCTTATCAACGCACATTTGTGCACGAAAAGAGATTCGACCTTTCCAGCTTTGCTAATAATGATGTGGAGCCCAAATACCAGGATCAGACCAGTACTCAGGAACAGCCCACTACTCTTACTTCTTTTGCCCGAAAAGATGAATTACAATCCTTTTTCGGCAGAGTAAACTATACGTTCGACAGTAAATATTTGCTGACCGCCACCATGCGGGCCGACGGTTCCTCTAAATTTGGAGAGAACAATAGGTACGGCTATTTCCCATCCTTTGCGGCCGGCTGGAATATCAGCCGGGAAGATTTCATGGCTAACGGTCCGTTTAGTAACCTCAAGCTTCGGGCTAGTTGGGGACAAACCGGTAATCAGGAGATTCCGTCTAAAATCACCCAAGCCAGCTTCTTAGAAAGTAAGTCTGAAAACGATACCTACCCGCTAGATCCAGCCGCTAATACTCTGGATGATTATCCCTTCGGAACCATCTTTACCCGTCTGGCCAATCCCGATATTCAGTGGGAAGTTTCTACCCAAACTAATATCGGTATCGACTTTGGGTTGTTTGATTATCACCTGACCGGTACGATAGATTATTTCAATAAGGTATCAGAAAATATTCTACTGGAAGTGGTTCCGGCTGATCCTATTCAGCCTACGGCTACTTACTGGACCAATGTACCGGACATGGAAATCAGAAACGAAGGGATCGAGTTGGCGCTGGAGTACAACAACGATACTCCTTCTGGTTTCTCCTACACCATCGGTGGTAACATGACCTATATTAACAACAAAGTGATAAACTCACCTTTTGCTGTATTAACGACTGGTACCGCCACCGGGGCCGGACAAACGGGCGCTACCATCAATGGTTACATCAACGGCGAGCCTATCGGGGCATTTTACATGAAGGAATTTATTGGTATCGGCCCGGACGGACTGAACCAATTCCGGGATATCAACGGCGATGATCAGGTGCTGGAAAATGACCGCGCGGTGGTAGGTTCGGCGCTGCCCGACCTTCTGTACGCCTTTAACCTCAACCTTCGATACAAAGGCTTTGAATTTGGGGCCAACTTTAACGGGGTTTCCGGTAATCAGATTTACAACCATACCCGGATGTCTCTTTTCAACCGAGCAAACCTTGCCTCTTCGTTTAATACCACTGACTTCGCCATTCAGTATCCCAACGAGGATATCACGAACTCCAACGAAGTATCTACAAGGTATCTGGAGAACGGAGACTACTTCAGACTGAACAATGCTACCCTAGCCTATACGCTCCCCACCGCTAACATGGGGCTGGGAGACTGGATCAATAGTGTTCGTTTCTCATTAACGGGCCAGAACCTGTTCGTCATCACCAACTATACGGGCTTTGATCCGGAGGTCAACACCGGAAGTTCTCTTGGTGGGGTGCAGACCTTCGGCATCGACCGTTTCACCTACCCATCGGCCCGAACAATTCAACTGGGTATTAATGTATCATTCTAATCAGCATTTAGGTAATACTAAAATATCACATGGGTTGAAGCCACTTACCGTGGTTTCCCCTCCTACCAAACAACCTTTAAAAAAATGAAAAATAGCATTCTAATCTTAATCACGCTTATTCTACCCTCGATGATCAACTGGGGGTGTACTGACCTGGAAGAAGAAGTACTAGACGAATCACTTACCGGTTCCGGACAGGCGGAACTTATCAGCGGGTCTATTGCCCCGGCCTACGGCCAGATTTCCTGGGTATGGCGACATACCAACTACTACGGTTTACAGCTACTGGCTGCCGACGAGGCCATACTACCCTATCGGGGCGGAACGGATTGGTTTGACGGGGGTAAGTTCATGGCGGTGCACCAGCACCAGATGACGTCTGGCAATGATCTGATCGGTGATTCCTGGAATGAACTCACCAAAAATCTGTCCCGAGCCATCCTGGCCATAGAGGTACTTCGCCCCCTATCCGAAGCGGGCGACCAAGCAGCCAGTGGGGCCCTGTATGAGATGCGGGCCCTACGTGCCTACCTTAACATGCTGATGCTGGAGAGCTGGGGGGTCGTTTTTGCCAAGGAAACCTCCGACGAGATTTCCGAGGTGCTGCGAGGGCAAGACGCTATTGACTATATTGAGGAAGACCTGTTGGCGGTGGTGGACGTAATTAATACCGATCTGGGACCGGGAAGAATTACTCAAAGCGCGGTTTGGGGCTTTCTGGCCCGGCTGTACCTGAATTCGGCCGTATACCGCGATCCCTACGGCACGCCAGATTTTACTGCCGAAGACATGAACCGGGTGATAGAATATACAGATAACATTATAAACTCCGGCCAATATTCCTTATCGTCCGAATACTTTGACCTGTTCAATGACGATAACATCAGTAATCCCGAGATCATCTTCTCGTTGGATCAACGGGGAGTATTGAATAGAGAACACAGCCGTTGGGCGTACTGGTCTATTGCGGGCTCTATGTTTCCCCGGCCGGAGTTTACCAGTGCCGATGGTACCGACGGACCGGCCATCACCTCCGATTTCTACCAAACCTGGACTGAGGCGTACGGTGATGTTGATCCGGCGGAGGCCGACGCTCGATTTTACCAACAGAACACCATGGTTCCGGAAGAATTGCTGGATCTTACCGGCCTGAACACCGAAAATGATGAGGACCACTATTACTGTGTGGCTCCACTGGAGTTTGAAATGGACCGGGGAATTCTTCGCGGCGTGCAGTGGGGACCGAGGAAGGGGCCCGATGGTGAATTCCTTACCTGTGACGACGGGGTAAGAATTTATCCGGTAAAGCAAATTAAGGGAAATGGCCCGGATCGGGATATTGGGTACGTAGACCATGTGCTCAGAGTAGACTTTACCAATGAGGGAAGGCTACACAACACCGGTTATAGAGTATCTAAGTACCAGTTTAGCCGCACTTCCCCCAACGGTAATAATTTCAGTAGTGTCGATTTAGTGCTGATGCGCTTAGCCGAGATTTACCTCATGCGAGCCGAGGCCAAGCTACGCAGTGGCGATGCGGCCGGGGCTCTGGCGGACGTTAATACCGTAAGAACCTCCCGCAATGCCCGACCGGATCAAACTCCCGCCCCCTTGGCTACTATTGATCTGGATATTCTGTTCCGGGAACGCGGCTTTGAGTTGTACTGGGAAGGTTTCCGAAGAGGTGACCAGATTCGCTTCGGTAAATACGAAGGTTCCTGGACCGAAAAGGAGGGTGACAACGTCAACAAACGATTATTCCCTATTCCCCAGAATGCCATCGACGGTGCTTCCAACGTAGAAGGTTTCCTGGTACAAAATCCGGGATACTAAAAAGCACCGCTTCAGCATCAAAGCAGACGGCAGATCATGGATTTGCCGTCTTTTTTTTATTCCAAATTCAGGTCGTACCAAGTACTACGCCCACCGCCACCAAATGGCACAAACACATTTTTTTCTGCCAATTTCTGCATATCACGGACGTCTTCACCGCTTCAGCAACCATCAGTTCAATCACCGCTTCGGTCTGGGCCTTATAGGGCAACCCGGCCAATAGCCCACCAACACGATCTACTCTCTGAGCAAAGTCAAAAAGCTTGCTGTCAAGTTCGTCTATACTGTAAGTAAAGTCCGGCCAGTCCGGGAATTACCAGTTATACGTCATGAGCCGACTACCGAAAATAATGCTACTGTTTGGGAAAGCAACGGCAACTGCCGAATGAAGGATATTGGGACAATCTTTCTGCGTTTTACCCTTATTCTGTTACAAGATTTACCGAAATTTACCCTTATTTTTTTACAAACCTTTCCTTGCCTAACCTACTGATTAACGAGATAAACGACATTATCCTATAACTAACTCATCGTTAATTCAAAAAGTCTGGAATTTTGCCCACGTCCTGCACTGCGATGGTGAGAGCTAGGGCGACTAGCCGGAATAAATTTCCTACCTGCTGTTTCTGAAAATGGCCGAAAAAATGTCTCTACTGCCCTATCCCAAACGAAGGCGGCAAAAACGGAGGTTTGTCATAAAAAAAGCACTTACAAAGTGATTTGTAAGTGCTTAATAATCATTTCCCTTAATAGTGTGGGTCCTGTAGGATTCGAACCTACGACCCCCTGCTTGTAAGGCAGGTGCTCTAAACCAACTGAGCTAAGAACCCATTTTGTTCTTTCTGCTTGTAAGGCAGGTGCCCTAAGCCGATTGGGAACCAACGTTCCGTGCGACGACCGCAGAGCTAAGAACCCAATTCCTTTTCCAAGTTTCTGCAGGTCACTTATACTAACTCAAGAACCCTGGAAAAACGTTTTGCAAAGGTAATACTCTTGCTTACAATTGCCAATGTCCGGCAGAAAAATTTTGTATCCGCCGGTACCCCCAATGTAGGCAGGTACCTTTTCGGGCATAGTTACCACGAATTGTTAGCCTGGAGGGTATCATATTTGACATACTTCCTTCGTTCAGAATAGTAGAATGATAGGTAAGTTACTCAAAAAGATGATCGTGGGGTGCCTGGGCGCCCTATTACTGGGAGGGGCCGGTACGCTCGGTATTGCTTACGTGTATCAGGATCAGATTGTTGAGCAACTGGTTCAGTCCCTCAATCAGTACGTAGCTACGCCGGTGCAGGTAAAAAGTATTAAGGTTTCTGCCTGGCGCAGCTTCCCGCAACTGGCGGTCTCCTTCAAGGAAGTATCTATCCCCGGCAATGCCGATTCGGTACTCACGGCAGCTCACCCCCTAGCTGATATTGACCGAATTGACTTCGCCTTTGACCTGCTGGCCCTACTCCAGGGTAGTTACGAGCTACAGCAAATTACGCTTACCGATGGCTCGGTCACTGTACTCATTGATGAGCAGCGGCGGGCTAACTACAACGTCTTCCGGCAGCAGGATTCAACCCAGCAGCAGCCCGCTCGCGCTCTGGCGTTTCATCTCGAGCAGGTTCGCCTGCGTAATGTGCAGGTTCGGTACCTCGACTTAGGCCGGGAGCAGGATATTGTGGCTCACGCGGATAAAATTACCGCCGCGCTACGAGTGGACGGGCCGGTGTATAAAATCCGTACCGAAGGGGAATTGGCGAGTAAGTACATTGCGGTGGGGACGGATCATTACTTCGCCGAGCAACCGCTGGTAGTAGACGCCCGGCTTATCTACTACGATGATCAGGATCGCCTGCTGATTGAACCCTCGCTGGTGAGCCTGCACCAAACACAGATTAGCGTACAGGGGCTGGTAGACCACTCCGAAGAAATGCTGCTAGACCTAAAAACTGAGGCTACTCAGTCTGATTTTCAAACCCTGCTGAGCGTACTGCCTCCAGCCTTAGCCAAACCCTGGCGGCACTACCGCACCGAGGGCGATGTGCACCTGGCGGGGCAGATCAAAGGACTAGCCCGTCAGCCGGGTATCCAGCTTAGTTTCGGCTGCCAAAACGCTTCTTTCTTCCACCCCGACTACCGCAAGAAGCTGGAAAACATTTACCTCTCCGGTTCCTTTAGCAATGGGGCTGAGCAAAATTCCCGCACCGCCGATCTGCAACTAAACGACATTCGCGCTACGCTGGACGGAAAACCGCTAAATGGCCACCTGCGGCTGCGCAACTTCCAGGATTTATACTTGGAAACCGCTTTCCGGGGGAAGTTTAACTTACAATCGCTATTGGCATTTTACCCCCTACCCCAGCTAAAGTGGGCCGAGGGGCGGATTGATGCTGATGTACAACTGGCGGGCAAGCTGAGCGATCTTAAGAGCAGCCAGTTGTACCGCCGTCGCCAAACTCACTCTGCGGGTACCATCCAGGTAGATCAGCTGGCGTTTGCGCTGCACGATAGCCAACTGCCTTTTCAGCAGATCTCCGGTAGGTTCACTATTGAAGACAATCACCTGAACATCCAGCGGGCGTCGGGCTACTGGGGGCATAGCCACCTGGCGGTAGATGGTCAGTTTAATAACGCCGTGGCCTTTGCGCTCACTAAAACTCATCCGGTGCAGATTGATGCTTCGTTTCGTTCGGACTTCATGGACTTGGACGAACTACTTTCCGGTCAGTTAAGCAACTCGCTCACTACAGATGATCTACCTAAGAGTATGGCTCAGGATTGGCGTACCGTGGCCGATAAGCAGGCGTACCGGTTGGAAGTTAGTCCGAGGCTAACGCTGGATTTTTCCTGTGATGTGAAACGGCTGAAGTTTCGCCGCTTCCGGGGGCAGAACATCCGCGGAAAGCTGAAGTTGCATAATCAGATCGCCCACATTCAGGATTTATCGGTACAGACGGCCGGAGGAACGGCCTACGCTTCGGCGTTGGTGAATGCCCAGCGGGAGGTAATCCGTACCCAGGGGCAAACCCGGTTAGATGGGGTGCACGTGGATAGTGTTTTTTACGTATTTGAAGACTTTCAGCAGGACTTTCTAACCGCCCGCCATCTGAAAGGAGAAGTATACGCTACCTCCGACTGGCGAATGAGCCTGAATCGTAACCTAGAGGTGCGATACCCTTCGCTATCGGCGGAAACCTTCGCTACGCTGCGGAAGGGAGAATTGAATAACTTTGAACCTATGCAGCGTATTGCTCGCTTTGTGGATGAAGAGCAACTGGATCATCTGCGCTTCGGCGATATTCAGAATCATATCCTTATTCGCGACCAGCAGATTCATATTCCGCGGATGCTAGTACACAGCAATTTATCTGACATTCGGGTGAGCGGCACCCACACTTTTGATAATCACATTGATTACCACTTCGATGTGCCCATGCGCAGCATTCATCTGCGGTCGGCCAAAGCTCGCGAGCGAACAGCCCGGCGCAAGCAGCACTTTGGTGAAGTAGCCCCCGACGATGCTGCGCCCACTAAATTATTTCTGAAGGCCCGAGGCACGGTAGATGATTACAAAATCTCCTACGACCTGCCCACCGCCAAAGCTCAGTTGAAAGAAAATCTGGTGGAAGAAAAGAAAGAGCTGAAACAGGTGCTCAAAGACAAACGAAAGGCTGCCACCTACGAAGTTGAACTCAGCGACGAATACTTTGAGTTTGAGTCTGCTCCCCAGAATTAGCATTGATACGCCGAGTTTAATAAGTTTTCACCACCAAGGCTCATGGGAGTGTTCTGCAAGGACACTCCCATGTACTTATGGCAAAGAGGGACTTAGTCCCGACCTTTGCCACCTCTACTTTCAGAAGTGTCATAAAAAGTCTTGACTTGAAGTACATGCCGGAACTTGATCAATGTCTCAATGGTCGGCACTCTGGCGGGACTAAGTCCCTGAATTCATAAATACGTTAGGAGTGTCCTTGCAAAAAACTCCTAACAGCGGTAAAATAGATCAAAATGTTCATTAACCCGGCTTCTTTTATTGCTCATAATATCTTCGTAGTACTTCCCGCATATTCTCTACTACTTGCTCGGCATTTTGCCGGGTAAAGCAGAGAGGCGGCTTGGTTTTTAGCACACTGTCGTAGGGGCCGTCGGTGCTGATGAGGATGTGCCGCTGCCGAAGTTGATTTTTGATGTACTGAGCTAGTTCGGTGTCAGGTTCTAGCTGATCGTTCTTTATCAGTTCCACTCCGATGAATAGCCCGGAGCCCCGTACATCACCAATACTCGGAAAGTTCGCTTTGAGATCATTGAGAAGCGACCGGTAGTGACCGCCTACGTCTTTGGCCTGTTCTTGCAGATTCTCTTCTTCAATCACCTCCAGCACCGCTAAGCCGATAGCACAGGAGACCGGATTGCCGCCAAAAGAACTAAAGAACTCTACACCCTTACTAAAGGACTCAGCCACTTCGGTGGTGCACACCACCGCGCCCAGCGGATGACCGTTGCCCATGGGTTTTCCTAACACTACAATGTCGGGAATAACTTCCTGAGCTTCAAAACCCCAGAAGTAGTCTCCCAAACGGCCAAAGCCAGTCTGTACCTCATCGCTGATACATACTCCCCCCTGCTGCCTGATGGCCGGATAAATTTCCTTCAGGTACCCGCTGGCCAGCGGAACCTGCCCGCCGCAGCCAACAATAGGCTCGCTAATAAAAGCCGCAATACCGGCTGGCGACTGTTCAACTTGCTCGATGGCTTCCCGAGCGTAAGACCTTCCGGCACTTCCGTCGTTATTGGTATACTTTCCGCGATAGGTATCCGGGATGGGGGTTTTTAGAATGTAATCTTTTTTCCCGATGCCCTTGGCATTGCTAAACTTGTAGTCGCTGATATCTATGGATAGTTGGGTGTTGCCATGGTAGCCGTGTTCCATCACCATAACATTTCTGTGATGGCTGTGGGTATGAGCTAGTCGTAAAGCTAAGTCGCTGGCGGCACTGCCGGAGTTGACGAAATACACTTTATTGAGCGAAGCCGGAAATTTTGCCAGTAGCTTTTCCGCGTAGGCGGGCAGTAAATCGTACAGGTAGCGGGTATTGGTATTCAGTATGGCCATCTGCCTTTGCCCGGCGGCCACTACCTTAGGGTGAGCGTGGCCTACGTGGGGAATGTTGTTGTAAGCATCCAGAAAAGTGTGACCTTCCGCATCATACATGTACTGAAATGCTGCCCGCTCCATGGCTACAGGCTGCTGGTAGCTCAAAGAAAGAATTGGGCTGATAACCCGGTGCCGCCGATCAATTCTTTTCGGAATGGTTGGCACTGGCTTCACCGGAAAACCCACCGCTTTTCTGAACCGGTTTTCGGCTCCGATTGGGTTAATCGCGAGCCACTTTAGCAACGTTCGCCAGGCCGATGCTTCGCTTAGGGTGGCGTAGGCATTGTCAGGGTTGGTTTTCCGAGCATAAGCGGCATTGCTTACGCTGGTACACAGCCGGGCGGCAATCAGGTAGTAGAGTAGGTGAATTTCCTTTTCTTCCAACGGCAGCACTTCATGGTATCCTTCTATCAAAGGAGGAATCCACTCCAGCGGGTTTTCTTGGTTGTAGCCAACGTAGGTTGCGGCTATTGCCACTTCATTGATCAAAGAAGAGTAAGTCAAATCACCAAAGTCGATGATACCGGACACTATTCCATCGGAAACCAGTACGTTCCATTCGTTAGCATCGTTATGGATGATTTGTTGGCGGAGTTCGGGTAAAACGGGAGCTACGTTTTCCGCAAACTGCTGCATGAAGTAGCGGACAATATTTCGGCGATGTACATCCGCTATATCATCCAGGTATTTTTTGTTCAAGTGTAGGTACTGAAGATCCCACTCCCACTGCCGAGCTTTAAGCGTGTAGTTCACTAAGCTTTGCAGACGGAGGTCAGTACGAGCCAGAAAGGCTCCCAGCGAGCGAATAAGCTCGGGAGTGGGTTGGGTATCCCCCAAGAACTCGCCTTCCAGGTAGGAGAGCATCCGGCAAATGGTTGGCTTTCCGTCAATCTCTATCACCTTGGTGTACGCTCCATCGGCGAACGGAACCGGGATCGGGTACTGATTTCCACCGTCCGGCTGTAGATACCGCAGCACTTTAGTTTCAGCCCGAAGTATGGCTAACAGTTCTTCTTGATACGGATAGGTTTTAAAGACGTACTTATCGGGGTGGTTCTTTACCAGGTAGTTGACATTGTCGTAGCCATTCAGCTTTTTGATTTCGGGGGCTTCCAGCTTAAAATGTTCCTGTATGAGTTGTATCACTTTCCTGCAATGTGTATTGCCAGCGGGCAGTTGAGTTCGGATAACGGAAAGATACGAAGTGTTCAGGTGAAAAAAGAACACCAACTGTTAGCCAGTGAATGACTAGGCACAGTTGGTTACTGGTTACGGTCGAACTTGTATACGTTGATCGCGGCTGATCTCTAACGCAGGGTGCTTGCTGCCGATTATCCTTTCCGCTGGGCTAGCTCGTCCATATTTTTAGCGTAAATAGCCGCTCCGATAATTCCCGCGTTATTTCTGAACCTTGCTACTTCAATAGGAACATTAACGGTTAGGTAATCCATGAACTTATGGTATTTTTTGCTAATACCTCCTCCCAGAATAAAATGGTCGGGCGAAACAATTCGGATGATGTGATGCAGGTAGTAGTCAAACCGTTTGGCCCACTCCTTCATTGATAGATCTTCTTTCTTACGGGCCGAGTCAGCCGCGTAGTACTCAATAGGTTCGCCGTCTTTGTACAGTATACGTCCGAACTCCATATTAGGAATCAGTTGTCCGTCGTAAAACAGCCCGGTGCCCAATCCGGTACCGATGGTAATCATTAGTACTTTTTCCACGAGACCTTTTCCGGCTCCTAATTCCATTTCGGCCACACCGGCCAGGTCGGCGTCGTTAGCCAAATAGAACTTCAAGCCGTGACAATGATGACTAAACAGCTCGTCGGCCTGAGTGCCGATCCACTTGTGGCTGATATTTCCGGCCGTCATGGATTTTCCGTGAATGATCACGGCGGGAAAACTACAGCCCACAATCCCTTTCCAATCGAAATGATCAACTATTTTGGCCACGACCTTGGCTACTGCTTTGGGGGTAGAAGGTTTGGGAGTGTCTAATCTGAATCGCTCGGTAACGAGTTCACCTTTATCGGTATCTACTACGGCTCCTTTAATGCCGGAGCCGCCTACGTCTAGTCCTAATACTTCCATAGTATACTTTTGCTTTGGTGGTTAACGCTGCCGAAAGGCTAGCTGCGTATTTAGTAAAAAATTAAGGCAGAGAATGGGGCGAGGTTTAAACTGCTCGATGGAACGTTGCCACCCACCTGCCCTAGTTCTCAGTATCAAACCTATATTTTTTTATACAAGAAAACAATGAATGTCTGCGCTGATACTGATTATCCCTACCTGACTAGTTCTGCACCAAGTATAAATTGACGGGTTGATATATTTTTGTTGGCAGTTGGCAGGAAACAGTCAGTGCCTTGCCAACTGCCAACCGCTCACCAATCCGTCGATTAAACCTTGACAAAACACTAGCTCTGGTATAGCTGCGAAGATGTTGGTGTGAAAGACTCATTAAAGACATTTGGAACACTATGCCTATAACGGCTGAGCCCAATTTGGTGGCGGTATTCGATCTAACAGTTTCTGGAGTTAGTTACCTACCGGGCCTACCAGTTCGGCATCTTCCAGAATGTACATGAGCTGCTCGTAGTTTTCGTCGTTCAGTTTAAGCTTTCCCCGAAAGGCCACCATCGACTCAGTGTACTCAATGGGGCTGGTGAGAAACACTTCCATTACAGTTTCGGGTCCACCGGAGCCACAGAAAAAACAAGAAGCTAGCGGTAATGAAGATACAATCACGTGTTCAGGCTTGAATAATCCGTCGAAGGGGATAATGTACCCTGGCACGGTAACGACCTTCCCTTCCAACTCCTGAGCTTTATCACTAAATTCGGGTACGTAGAGTTCACCGTATTCGTCTTCGGTTATTTTATAGGTAACTGAAGCCAGCGCCTTCCAGACGTTATCGTCCGTGGCATCCTGCCCAAATGATGAAATTGAGGCTAATAGGCAAACAGTAAAAAAGGCGGCAAAACTCAGAAGCTTCATAGAATACGGTTTAGGTGCTGGTTAATAACAACGAAAGCAGTCGGATAAGTTTACGCATTTACCGGATAGAGCGAGGCTACTGTTTTTACGGTGTAATCAATCTCATCGGTAGTGTTGTGTCGGCTAAACGAAAACCGTATCGCTCCCCGGCCGGGATCGCTGTTTAGCTCCCGGAGTACGTGCGAGCCCAGTTGTGCTCCGCTAGAGCAGGCCGAACCACCCGAAGCGGATATCTGGTGAAGATCGAGATTAAACAGTAGCATGCTATTGTCTTCGGAAGGTGGTAAGCTTACGTTCAGTACGGTGTTCAAACTGTTATGCAGATCGCCGGACAGGCCATTAAACTGCACCCCAGGAATCTGCTCCCGCAGGCCATCGATCATTCGTTGCTTCAGGGTCTGAATGTGCCGGGTGTGTTCGTCCAACTGAGTATAGCTTAGTTCCAGGGCTTTGGCGAGTCCGACGATTCCGTATAAGTTTTCGGTGCCACCCCGCATGTTGCGCTCCTGCCCGCCGCCGTACATCAACGGACAAATTTTATGTCCTTTTGCCAGATATAATACTCCAACCCCCTTCGGTCCGTGAAATTTATGGGCCGATCCGGCAATACAGTGCACGGGGATTTGCTTTAGATCAAGCGGATAATGAGCCATCGTTTGTACCGTATCCGAATGAAAAACCGCATCGTACTCCCGGCACAATTCACCTACTCGCTGAATATCTGTAATATTTCCGATTTCATTGTTCCCGTGCATCAGCGATACTAGCGCCGCTCCCGGCTTCTTCAGTAACTGTTCCAGATGATCAAAGTTGATGGCTCCCTGATTGTTCAAATCCACATAATCTACCTCAAGATTGTGGTGCTTTTCTAATTCCTCTACCGTATGCAGTACGGCGTGGTGTTCTATGCGCGAAGTGATCACCCGCTGAATATCCAGCGAATCAACCGTACAACGAAGGGCCGTATTATCTGCTTCGGTACCTCCCGAAGTGAAAAAAATCTCGGAGGGGGTAACGTTAAGTAGTTCGGCTACTTTCTTACGAGCCTGTTCAATGGCCGAACGAGTCTGTCGTCCGTGGGCGTGGGTAGAGGAAGGGTTACCGTAGTAATCGGTCATATAGGGCAGCATGGCCTCCAATACAGCTGGATCGAGCGCGGTAGTAGCGGCATTATCCAAATAGACTTGCATAGACTTTAACAGTTAGGTCGTAATTTTACAAAATACGCCAAGAACAGGCGGGTTTGCAAACTCCGATGCAAATAGGCCAACCTGTCTTAATGGTTGGTATTAATGATCTCCCGGATATCGGTGATCAACTTATTCGCCAAATGATCAGCGGTGGCGCGGGAGTTGGACTCCGAGATAATGCGGATAATCGGTTCAGTATTGGATTTGCGTAGATGTACCCACTCCCGGTCGAAGCTAATCTTTACCCCATCCGTAGTATTTACCGGTTGGTTGGAATAGCGTTCGGCTAACGTATTCAAGACAGATTCCATATCGATATCGGGGGTCAGTTCAATCTTATTCTTAGAGATATGGTACTGCGGGTATTTAGCCTTCAGTTGAGAAATTGGTTTGTTAAATTTCGCTAGATGCGATAAGAAGAGCGCAATTCCCACTAGGGCATCGCGGCCATAGTGCAGTTTGGGATAGATTACCCCACCGTTGCCTTCACCCCCGATAATAGCATCAGTCTTCTTCATAGCCTGTACTACATTTACTTCGCCGACGGCTGCCGCAGTATAATTGCCTCCGTGCTTAAGTGTAACATCCTGCAATGCCAATGAGGAAGATAAATTGGAAACCGTATTGCCGCCTCCGTTCAATCCTAAAATATAGTCGGCTACTGCCACTAGCGTGTATTCCTCCCCAAACGGGTCACCATTCTCCTGAATCAGCACCAGGCGGTCTACATCGGGGTCCACCACAATACCCAGATCGAACGAACCCTGCTCCAATTTCCCACAGATGTGGTTTAAGTTCTCGGGCACGGGTTCGGGATTGTGGGCAAACGAACCGTTAGGTTCGCAGTAAAACTTTTCTATTTGGGTTACTCCCAATTTTTCCAGCAGCATGGGTACGGCTATGCTACCTACGGAATTGATACAATCAATAGCTACCTTGAAGTTACGCTTGCGAATCGCTTCCACATTTACTTCCGGTAAAGCCAGTATGGCTTCAATGTGTTTTTCGGTGGCTCCCTCAACCCGCTGATACGAGCCTAACTTATTAACGGTGGCAAAGTCAAAGTCGGCTGATTCGGCCAAGGCAAGCACGGTCTTTCCAGCTTCGGCCGGGATAAACTCACCGGCCTCATTTAGCAGCTTCAGTGCATTCCACTGCCCCGGATTATGGCTGGCGGTAATGATAATACCTCCCTGAGCCTTTTCGCTAACTACGGCCATCTCCACGGTGGGAGTAGAAGCCAGATCAACATCCAGCACATGAATTCCTAAGCCCTGCAACGTGGCACTTACCAAGCGGGAAACCATACTGCCCGAAATACGGGCATCGCGGCCAATAACTACGGTTACCTTTTTGTGTTGCTGCTTTAAATAGGTACCGAAAGCGGAGGTGAATTTTACGGTATCAATGGGAGTGAGCCCTTCGCCAACTGAGCCGCCAATGGTTCCCCGAATGCCGGAAATCGATGTAATAAGTGCCAAAGATAAAATGTGGTTTGAGACAGTACTAAAGAAACAATAAGAGCGCGCGAAGTAAGAAAATCAGTCGAACTTAGCCAACACTTTGTTTACTTCCGAGTCAGGATTGCCGCAGGCTTCGCCTTTGCCTACTTCTTTACCGCAGTAGCCGCAGGTAGCTCCTTCTTTATTCAGAAACGGACTCTGAGACGCACAAGTGCCTTTAAATTCCCCATCTTTCAGGAAAATCAGCCGCACGCTCATCAGTACGAAAAAAAGTGCAATAAACCCTATAGCTAAGAATAATGTGGTCATAACTTCAGTCTTTGGTGCAAAGATAGCATTACTGGTTAAAACGAGTGGGCCGGACGCAAAGTTTCCGGGAGAATTGTTTAATGTTGTTAGTTTATAGTCCACAGCTTACAGTCCATTATCAGTAATTTACTATTTTGGAATTCATCTGTGAATCGGGCACCGAGCGCTATCGACCGTAGACTGTGGCCCTTATATTTCATACTTTTGAACATGGAAGAACCAATAAACGAGCGGCGTAAGATTGCCCTGGATGCCTTTGACCGGCTACTGACCATTATGGAAGAACTGCGGGTGAAGTGCCCCTGGGACCGGAAACAAACCATAGAAAGTATCCGTCACCTGACCATTGAAGAAACCTACGAGCTTTCGGATGCTATTTTGAGCGGCAACCTGAGCGAAGTGCGCAAGGAACTGGGCGACCTGGCACTGCATCTGGTCTTCTACGCGAAAATAGCCAGTGAACAAGAAGCCTTCGACATCGGTGATGTACTAAACGGGATTTGTGATAAGCTGATCCGGCGGCACCCCCATGTGTACGGCGATACCGAAGCCAACGATGCCCGCACCGTAGAGCAGAATTGGGAGCAGATAAAACTGAAAGAAAAAGAAGGAGCAGGCGCTAGCGAAATTCGAAAGTCAGCCCTGAGTGGAGTACCATCATCTTTACCGGCACTGCTGAAAGCCTTCCGGATGCAGGAGAAAGCCCGGGGGGTGGGGTTTGACTGGAGTGAAAAGACCGAAGTGTGGGAAAAGGTGCGGGAAGAAACGCAGGAATTCCGGGAAGCCGAAGCAGCGGGCAACCTGGCCGAAGCTGAGGATGAGTTCGGCGATCTGCTGTTTGCCTTAATCAACTACGCCCGCTTCGCCGGAATTAACCCGGAAGAGGCCCTGGAACGAACGAACCGAAAATTTATCCAGCGCTTTCAGCATATTGAGCGACGAGCTTATGAGCAGGATAAAAATGTAAAGGATATGACGTTAGACGAGATGGAAGAATACTGGAACGAAGCAAAAAAAGCACCGCCTCTTAACTAAGGGACGGTGCTATATATTAAACTGACTAGATCGGGCGCCTTCCCTGAATAAGCCTCACTAGGATGGCTATAACGGCAATCACCAACAAAATGTGGATCAGACTACCGGCGCTATACACAAAAAATCCGAGCAGCCATCCAATAATCAGGATGACCGCAATGACATACAATAAACTACTCATAGCTGAAAAAATTAGGTTAAATTGAATGGATATACTGCTTTTGTAAAAAAAGGTTGTGCGTTTGTAGAAAAATATTTTTAGTAAAATAGCTCCCCCATGATCACCCGCGCTACCTGGCTTCATTTGCGGATTCCGTTCTCGTTTTTTCTGCTTCCGATTTACCTGTTTGCCCTTAGCGTTTCGGAAGATTTTTCGGTCTTTAATGCTCTGCTGGCCTTTTTCATCATCCACTTTTTGCTCTACCCGGCCAGCAACGGCTACAATAGCTACTTCGATAAAGATGAAGGCAGTATTGGCGGGCTGAAGCACCCGCCGCCGGTACAGTTAGAATTGTACCGTACGGCCCTGCTGCTGGATGTAGCTGCCATTGTTTTGGGACTGATTATCAGCATTGAATTTACGATTATGCTGTTTATTTACGGGCTGGCTTCCAAGGCCTACAGTCATCCGGCCATACGCTTAAAGAAGTACGCTATCGGTAGCTGGTTTATCGCGGGCTTCTTCCAGGGCTTCTTTACTTTTCTGATGGTTTATGTAGCAGCGAACGAAATCTCACTGTTTCAGATTGATCAGCCCCGGATGTGGATAGGAGCCGCACTTTCGTCGATTATGCTGTGGGGTTCGTACCCGATGACGCAGATTTACCAGCACGAAGAGGATAGCAAGCGCGGCGACATTACGCTCAGCTACCGATTGGGCATTCTGGGCACGTTTCACTTTACGGCTCTCGTCTTCGGACTGGCTACGCTAGGTTTCTGGCTCTACTATCTTTTCTACTTCAGCAATCTTCAGGCTTGGCTGTACCCCATTTTTCTACTGCCGGTACTAGGCTATTTTTTCTACTGGTACTTTCAGGTAAGGAAGAACCGCTCACTGGCCGATTTTCACCATACCATGCGTCTGAACTTTATTTCCGGCCTCTGCCTCAATCTGTTTTTCGGGCTAATGATTTTGATTAGTCCATAGTCGACGGTCTATAGTCTAAACCTCAGTCATAGCCAAAACAGAGATAGCGAAAACAATGGCCCTCGTCCTTCTAATCTCTAACCCAATTTTGTCTTCCAACTTCGGACTCCGGGCTTCCGGCTTCCAACCCCTATTCAAGCTCTCTCACCAAAAACCGATGCTCACCTGGCTCGGCACTAAACGGAATTCCATTTTGTAACTGCACGCCAGTATAGATCTCTTTTGTATCTTGGTTGACGTTTACTACTTCGTACCGCTGATCTTCTTTCGCGGTGAACCATTCGGGAAATTGGTTGATGCGGGGCCAGTCGGTAGGTAGATTCATCACGGTTTGGTGGCGGGGCGCATCAAACACCAGCTTTCCTTCCCAAGGCTGGTCGGCGGCTAGGCTTAACAACAAATTATCCCCTTCGCGTACTGCTCCCAGCTTAATATCACTACGCCAGGGGGCCGCCGTTACTCCCTGCGATTTCCAGAGACAGTACATAATGGTAGTACGGGCAAAGTTGCCGTCGCCGTGCCAGCCTTCAATGATGCCGCTCTCCTGCTGCATAGCCCACATCACCTGGGTTTCGCTATCCAGCCACTGAGCCACCGAAGCCACCGGCTCGCGGTTGTAGAGGTTAAGGGCGCCTTCAATAGCATCAGCGTAACCATCCGAAGAACCGTTTTCCCAATCAAAATTACGATAGTGCTGGTTCAGTGCGTTTAGGGCTTTTAGCGTTGCTTCCCGGTAGGCTTCTACCGAATCGAGCTGATAAACGGTATAAAATCCGTTGAGCGTATAGCCAAAATTGTCCGCAATGCCTTCATTCAATATCTCCCCGTTTTGCGGGTTCACTACGTTGTAGAACAAGCCGTGCTCGTTACGGCCCACTTCCAGAATCCGGTCGAGCATGGTGTGCAGCGGCTCCTGATAAACCTGCTTCTTTTCCGGCACCGCAAAGTGCACGGTAGCGTAGAGTTCGCACAAGCCGGATACAATCTCACAACCGTGGTCACGCAGCCGCAGCGACTCAAAATTTTGGGTGGGGTGATGCTCTCCCAAGAGGTAGTAATCACCCAACCGGATGGCCCAGTCCAGGTATTTCTGGTCACCGGTCATCCAGTAGATGCGAGCTAGCGTCTGAAGCATCTCCCCGTTTACCTCTACGTTGGTAGACACTAAATTTCCGTAGGGCGTTTCCACCGGAGCGTTCTTCCACATATCATCCAGCATGCTGATCATCCGTTCCGACCAGGGACTAGCGCCCAACCACTCAGTAAGCGGTAGCAAACCGTCTTTGATATATTCCGAAGCCCCGAACATAATATCGGCGGTATCCATCTGTTCGGTGACAAAATCATTTTTCACGAAGGAGTAGGTATCGGGCAGCGCATCCCAGCGGGAAGTCAGTTCGGTTTCGGTGCGCAACATCTCTCTCATCCTTCCTTCAAACATAGACTGGTCGGTAAGGGCGGTGGTTAGCACCATGAAGGGATAGTTATCGGCAGCGGCGTCTTTAGCGTTCCAGATATCGACACTTTCTTCCAAGTTGCGGGGAATCAGCCCGGTTTCGGGATCAGCCTGCTCGAGCCAGCCCGCCACGAATTGACGGCATCTTTCCAAACCCTCATTAACTAATTTGCCATTCGTCGCTGCCTGGTTCAATGCAGTGTTGTTTTCCGGCTCAGCCGATTGAGCAGCGCCGCAAAAAGGGAAGTAGATTAGGCTTGAAAGGGTGAGAAGATTGCGAAAGAAAGTGCCCATAGGTTGTTGTATAAAGTAGATCAGACATATTACGGAGAAATCGTGAGAGCATCAATTTCCGCAGCAGCTACCGGTCAGGATTCTTCACCTTTTTCCGCTTTCCGCGCGCATTGTAGCGGTACCAATCGCCTACCCGCTCGCCTCCCTCAAACTGACCGGTGTATTCCAGCTTTCCTTCGGGAGTGTAGAACTTCCAGTCGCCGGTTTCCTTTCCGTTAGCGAAGGAGCCCGTTTGCCAGAGTTCGCCGTTCTCGTGGTAGAATGTCCACTCGCCGTGAGGCAAGCCCTGCTGATAGTTACCAACGCGCTTCAGTTGACCACCTTCGTAGTAAAATCGCCACTCGCCTTGGTACAACCCATTCTCGTAGACTCCTAGCTTCTCGACTGAGCCATTGGTGTAGTAGTAGTGGGCTGAATCTTCCAGTAAGCCCTGTTCCCAGTTTTCTTCGCCAATCAAGTTTTCGTCAAAATCGTAGTATAGCACCTGGCCGTGCAGGGTATCGTGGCGGTACTCCTCGATTGAATTAATTTTTCGGTTAGGATAATAGAATGTCCACGCGCCTTCCTTCCCCTGATCACTCACCTGACCTTCGGCTTTCAGCGTACTGTCTTCGTAATACTCTCTGGTAGTAGTCGTTTGGCCAAAAGCAAAATTAAGGCAGAAGACGAGTGTGATAAGAAATGTACACGTAACCGACCTAGAGTCGGGGATCCGTATTTTGCTACTATTTCTCATTTTCTGTTTGCGTATCCTACTGGAAACCAAATTCCTCGGGACACGAATTCCCCCATATTCGGTAAGACGTGATTCTGATCCAGTTCATTAATCGAAACAATCTCTTTCATGTTTTTCACATTGGGCGTTTGGCTCATGTTGAAGATACCTTCTTGTACCAAATGAAGGGCATCTTCTTTCGTCCGTGCAGTTACACCGACGAAACGAATTATAGTATCGTTATTATCAAGTTCCATAAAGAATTTTTTCAATTTCATTCTTACTTATCTGTAGAGTTAGATAAACGGAAATGTTGTGACAAAAGTAGCCGTAAAGCAAGGATACGTGGAAGAATTAGTATACTTGCAAGACTAACAATAACCTAACCAGCCTGACTATGGGATTTGCTACCTTAGATTATGTCGTGTTTATCGGCTATTGCCTCTTTATTGTTGCCCTCGGACTCTGGGTGTCGCGGGAGAAGAAGGGGCATAAGAAAGATGCGAAAGATTACTTTTTAGCGAGTAAAGCGCTTCCCTGGTGGGCCGTAGGAGCTTCCCTTATTGCGGCTAATATCTCCGCCGAGCAGTACATCGGGATGTCCGGTTCCGGCTTCGCCATCGGGCTGGCCATTTCTACCTACGAGTGGATGGCTGCCGCTACCCTAATTGTGGTAGGAAAATTCTTCCTGCCCATCTTCATGGAAAAGAAGCTCTACACCATTCCTGAGTTTCTGGAGCAACGCTACAGCACCAGCCTCAAATCCATTCTGGCCATATTCTGGATTGCCCTGTTTGTCTTCGTCAACCTCACCTCGGTGCTGTACCTGGGAGCTAAGGCATTAGATACTATTCTGGGTACGGGCGACGGTTCGCTCATTATTCCGGGAACGATTGGTCTGGCTGTTTTCGCGGCCACCTACTCGCTGTGGGGTGGATTAAAGGCCGTCGCCTGGACGGACGTAGTGCAGGTGATCATGCTGGTATTGGGCGGAGTTATTACCTCAGTAATCGCCCTGAAACATTTGGCTCCGAACGATGGGGTATTGGAAGGTTTCGGAGTGCTGATGGACCGGGTGCCGGAGAAGTTTTCCATGATCTTAAGCAGAGGTGAAATCATAACCCCTAACGGCGATGACGCCTACTGGGATTTACCCGGCTTGTCGGTGCTGATCGGCGGAATGTGGGTAGCGAACCTTTATTACTGGGGCTTCAACCAGTACATTATCCAGCGGACGCTAGCGGCTAAGAGCCTGCGAGAGTCGCAGCGGGGAATTGTGTTTGCGGCTTTTCTGAAGCTCTTAATTCCATTCATCGTAGTGATCCCCGGTATTGTGGCCTTTGTATTGAACGCTGGCCCTGAAGGGAACATCAGTGCTGAGACCGTTGACCCCGCCTTCCTGTCGGCTACCGGTATTGGTATTGATAATGACCGGGCGTTCCCCTGGCTGATTGATGAATTTATTCCGATTGGGCTGAAAGGGTTAGTGCTGGCAGCATTGACCGCAGCTATCGTATCCTCGCTGGCTTCCATGCTTAACTCTACCGCTACCATCTTTACCATGGACATTTACAAGCCCAATATCAATCCGAATGTATCGGATACTCAGATTGTGGGTATCGGACGGATTAGCGCCGCCGTTGCTCTGGTCATTGCTATTTTCGTAGCCCCTTTGCTAGGAAATATCAAACAGGCCTTTCAGTACATTCAGGAATATACGGGCTTGGTGAGCCCGGGCATTCTGGCGGTGTTTATGCTGGGGCTGTTCTATAAGAAGACAACTAACAAAGGAGCCATCTGGGGCGCTATCTCATCCGTGCCGATTGCCCTGTACTTGAAGGTTGGCAGAAACGGCTGGGCCGAAGGTTCGGCACTGGAAGGCTTATTTCCGGTACTGCCCTGGATGGATCAGGTGGGGTTAGTATTGATATTTTCCATGCTGATTATTGTGGTAGTCAGCTACTTTGATAATCAGGGCAAAGACGACCCCAAGGGATTAAACCTAACCCGAAGCCTGTTCAAAACCGGTCCGGCCTTTAACGCTGGGGCGGCAGCGGTACTGGTTATTCTGGCATTTTTGTACACAATTTTCTGGTAGGGAAGCCAGATATTTTTAAGCTTTAGGGTATGGATCAAAAAGCAGTTAAAGAAGCATTTCAGCGTCAGTACGGTGATCCGAAGTTAATAGTACGCTCGCCCGGGCGGGTAAACCTGATTGGCGAGCATACCGACTACAACCTGGGCTTTGTGCTTCCGGCCGCGGTTGATAAGGAAATTTTTTTCGCGCTAGCTCCCAGTTCCGATGATCAGGCACAACTGCACGCGGTGGATTTAAACGACCAGATTAGCTTTGATCCGCAGAACTTTTCTAAGTCAGAAAAGAACTGGGCGAACTACGGCTTGGGAGTGGTGGATCAGTTTCGGCAGCGCGGATACACTATTCCGGCCTTTAACTGTGCATTTGGTGGGAATATTCCGCAGGGTGCCGGTATGTCGTCTTCTGCCGCGCTGGAGTGCGGTCTGGCCGTCGGCCTTAATGAATTATTCAATTTAGGCATTGATAAAATTGAACTGGTCAAACTATCGCAGCGAGCGGAGAATGAATTTGTGGGAATGAACTGTGGCATCATGGATCAGTTCGCCAGTGTATTCGGTAAAGCCCGGCAGGCCCTCAAGCTGGATTGCCGCTCACTGGAGTATCAGTATTATCCGGCCGATATTGCCGGATACAAAATCGTACTTTTTAACAGCGGAGTGAAGCATTCACTGGTAGATTCAGAATACAATGTACGCCGCAGCCAGTGCGAGGAAGGCGTAGCTATACTTCAGCAGCAGGGCGAAGGGGTAGAGAGTTTGCGGGATGTTACGCTCGCCATGTTGAATAAGTACCAGGATAAACTAAGCCCAATCGTCTACCAACGATGCGCCTACATCGTGCGTGAGAATCAGCGAGTAGCGGATGCCTGCCGGGCGTTAGCGAATCAGGATCTGGCCACATTCGGCCAAAAGCTGTACGAGTCGCAGCAGGGGATGCAGCAGGAGTACGAAATCACTGTTCCTGAGACTGAATTCCTGGTAGATCAGACCCGAAACGAACCGGCCGTGCTCGGTGGAAGGCAGATGGGCGGGGGATTCGGTGGCTGTACCATCAACCTGATAGAAGAGGCGGCGATTGAGCGATTTAGCGATCAGTTGTTCCATGCCTACAAAAATCAGTTTGCCATTGACTTGGAGGTATACATCGCTGATATTGTGGATGGAACAGAAATAATGAGCAATGCTTGATGATGAACGGATAATGCTGACTTCATTAATCATCGCTTGTTCATCATTACTCATTAATCATCACTACTATGAACTTCAACTTATCCGAACATCCGCATCGCCGCTATAACCCACTAAAGGGAGATTACGTGTTGGTATCGCCTCATCGTACTAAACGTCCCTGGCAGGGGCAGGTAGAAAAACTGGAGGAAGAAAAGCGCCCGGAGTACGATCCTACCTGTTATCTCTGCCCCGGTAACGAGCGGGCGGGTAACGAGAAAAATCCCGATTACGACAGCACCTTCGTATTTACCAACGACTTTGCTGCGCTCACTCCCGATAACCCCTCTGGAACTTACGAAGAAGGGGGGCTGCTACGCGCCGATAGCGAAATAGGCATTTGTCGGGTTCTGTGCTTCTCACCTCGTCATGATCTCACTTTGCCCGAGCTCACCGTATCGGATATTGAAAAAGTGATCGAACTGTGGCAAGATGAGTACCGCACGCTAGGCGAGAATCCGCAGATTAACCACGTGCAGATTTTTGAGAATAAAGGCAAAATGATGGGCTGCAGCAATCCGCACCCACACGGGCAAATCTGGTCGCAAAGTACGTTGCCCAATGAGGCTGCTACTGAAGGGCGACATCAGGGCGACTACTACCAAAGCTACCAGAGCAGCCTCCTCGCCGATTACTTGGAGCTAGAGCTAAAACAGCAGGAGCGGATTGTGCTGGAGAACGACTACTTTGTAGCGCTGGTGCCCTTCTGGGCGTTCTGGCCCTACGAAACCATGATCATCAGTAAGCGCCATATTCAGAATATTTTACAGTTTACCGCTGATGAAAAAACGGCTTACGCCAAGATACTCCAGCAACTGACCACCCGCTACGATAATCTGTTCGAAACCTCTTTTCCTTACTCAGCCGGCATCCACCAGGCCCCTACTGATGGTATGGATCATCTGGAGTGGCACTTCCACCATCACTTCTACCCCCCGTTGCTACGCTCGGCTACCGTGAAAAAGTTTAGAGTCGGCTACGAAATGCTCGGCGACCCTCAACGGGACATTACCCCTGAAATGGCTGCCGAACAGCTACGTAACCTGCCCGATGTGCACTACAAAAACAAAGCTACTGAGGTGTGAAGTAGATTATGACACCAAATTAGCTCCGTTTCCGTTTTATTATATAGGTAAAAAATATCTTTATGGCGGTTTACGAAGAATTAATCCATTTTTTGGCTACCGAACTCCCTTCGGAGAAACTGGCGGCCTTCCAACCTACCGAAGAAACTAAGCAGAGGTTAGCTGATCTCATCCATCGGGAGAAGACAGAGGAATTAACAACCGAAGAAAAATCAGAATTAGATCATTATCTACACTTAGAGCATGTCATACGCATGGTGAAGGCTAAAGCCCAATTACAATCATGATATGGCTGATCCCATCAGTAACTCATTGAGAAAACTCGTTGCCAGACGAGCCAATTATAAATGCGAGTATTGTTTAATAGCTGAATCAGATACATTTTTAGGATGTCAGGTCGACCATATTATTAGTGTCAAACATGGGGGGCTGACTACGGAATCAAATCTAGCGTATGCTTGCACATTTTGTAATCGTTATAAGGGAAGTGATATTGCCTCAATCACTCAGGATACTGGAGAGCCTTGCCGATTCTATAATCCTCGCTTAGATAAATGGAATGAACACTTTGTTTTACATGATTTAATTATTGAACCCAAAACTGATATTGGCGAAGTCACTAGTCGGATACTAAAGTTCAATATCAGAGAAAGAGTTCTAGAGCGGGAAATACTCGTTAAAACTGGAAAGTACCCACCGAGATAAAATTGCTACCCATGCAAGAACAACTCACCGTTGGTTTAGCCCAGATAGCTCCGGTTTGGTTGAACCGGAAAGAGACGCTGAAGAAAGTAGCTGATTACGTAAGCCAAGCAGCAAAACAACATTGTCAGTTGGTGGTGTTTGGGGAGGCTTTAGTACCGGGTTATCCGTTTTGGCTGGAACGTACCGATGGGGCACGATTCAATTCGCCCGTACAAAAAGAATTGCACGCCAAGTATCTTCAGGAAGCGGTAGTAGTAGATGAACATTTGGGCAAACTACAGAAACTGGCGCAACAGAAGCAGATTGCTGTATACCTGGGTTGCATCGAGCGAGCCCTCGACCGGGGTGGGCACAGCGTTTATTGTTTCTTAGTCTATATTGACCCTGCCGGTGAGATCGGTTCGGTGCACCGTAAGCTACAGCCAACCTACGATGAACGATTGGCCTGGTCGCCGGGCGATGGTCACGGATTGCAGGTACATCCGTTAGGGGCATTTACCGTAGGCGGACTGAACTGCTGGGAAAACTGAATGCCGCTACCGCGGGCGGCGCTCTACGCCCAGGGCGAAGACGTACACGTAGCCGTCTGGCCCGGGGCGGAACGAAATACCCAGGACATCACCCGCTTCATTGCGCAGGAAGCTCGCTCCTACGTCATTTCCGTATCTGGACTAATGCGTAAATCCGACATTCCCGATGAGATGCCTCAAGCCCAACTAATCAGAGAAAGTAGCGACGAGTATCTGGCTGACGGAGGCTCCTGCGTAGCTGCTCCCGACGGACAGTGGCTGCTAGAACCGCAGGTGGGTAAAGAAGGATTATATACCGTTACGCTAGATCACCAGAAAATTCGGGAAGAGCGCCAAAACTTTGATCCTTCGGGGCATTATTCCCGCCCCGACGTTACTCAACTAACCGTGAATCGGGAGCGGCAAAGCGTGCTAAAGATTAAGGAAGATTAGACTTCGGAAGTTTTCCCTACTAACCCGTATCAGATTTTTTTTCCGCTTTTTTCATGCTTCGCTGAACTGTTGTATATTGTAGGTTGCCATCGGCCAAAGAGGCAAGTGGCATAGTTCAACCTGATTTACAACCTCCATAGATGACCGCCTATCCTAAGACATTCCTTTCCGCTTTATCCGTAGTAGCCACAGTAATTGCGCTGGCATTCGGATTTACCAGTTGTTCTTCCGACTCATCGGGTTTAGAAGTGGAACCTGGCTCCCACATTGTGCTGATTGGTAACAACCTCGCCTCTCGTATGGCGAACTTCGGCCACTTTGAAACCGAAATGCACCTGCGGTATCCCGATCATCAGCTTTATATCCGTAACATGGCCGACCCAGGTAATACTCCGGGTTTTCGCCCCCATTCTAGCCGCAATTCACCCTGGGCGTTTCCGGGAGCGGAACAGTTTCAGGATGAATTGGCGCATGATTCGGGCAGCGAAGGCCACTATCCTACCCCCGATGAATGGCTGACTAGTTTGAAAGCCGATATCATCCTGGCCTTTTTTGGGTATAACGAATCTTTCCAGGGCGAGGAAGGATTGGAAAACTTCCGAGCCGAACTGGATGCCTTTATCGATCACACGCTCAGCCAAAACTATAATGGTGACTCCACGCGAGCCGTGCAGCTAGCGATTGTCTCACCAATTGCCTTTGAAGATCTATCCGATCAGTACGACTTACCCGATGGGCAACAAGAGAACCAAAACCTAGCGCTTTATACGCAGGCCATGCAGGAGGTAGCCGCTGAGAACAATGTGCATTTCGTAGATGTCTTTCAGCCTACCCAGAATTGGTTCAGCGAAAGCGAAGAGCCATTGACGATTGATGGCTTTCAACTAACCGACGCAGGCTATCGGCAGTTCGCCGATTTACTAGCCGACAAAACTTTTGGCGAGAAGGAACCGGAGATTGAACAGTACCGCAATTTGGTACACAACGCGGTGATGGAGAAGAACTGGATGTGGCTTAATGACTACAAAATACCCAATGGGGTGCACGTGTACGGCCGTCGTTACGAACCCTTCGGCCCGGATAATTACCCCGCTGAGATCAAGAAACTCCGGGAGATGACCGCCATTCGCGATGAAGCTATCTGGCAGGCAACCCAGGGTGAAACGATGGACATTGCTGCCGCCGATGCTCAAACCAGCGAGCTTCCCCCGGTAGAATCTAACTTTGAGTCGGAAGACGGTAGCGGTAGCCAGGAATACCTGTATGGTCAGGACGCGCTGAATAAATTCACGATGGCCCCCGGCTATAAAATCGAGCTATTTGCTTCGGAACAGGAGTTTGAAGATTTAGCCAATCCGGTACAACTATCGTTTGATAACCAAGGGCGGCTTTGGGTGGCTACCATGCCCAGCTATCCGCACTACAAGCCCGGTGACGGTAGACCGAATGATAAAATTATTATTCTGGAGGATACTGACAACGACGGAAAGGCCGATAAGCAGATTACTTTTGCCGACAGCCTGCACTTGCCGGTAGGCTTTGAGATTGCCCCCGAAGGAGTCTATGTCTCGCAACCCCAAGACCTGCTATTATTCAAAGACACCGATGGCGATGACCAAGCAGACGTTCGCGAAATTCTGCTGAGCGGTTTCGACGATCACGATACCCACCACATGCACAGTGCCTACACCGGTGACCCTTCGGGAGCCATCTATATGGGCGAGGGAGTGTTTTTACATACGAACGTGGAAACTCCCTACGGACCAGTACGAGCGACTAACGGTGGTTTCTATCGCTATAGTCCGCAGCGGCGCCGCTTGGAACGGGTAGCTCAGCTTCCGATTCCCAATCCCTGGGGAATTGCCTTTGATGAATGGGGGCAGGATTTCTACGCCGATACCTCGGGGCCGGATGTGCAGTGGATGATGCCCGGGGAGGTAAACCCACGTTACGGAGTGGCTACTACCGAATCGCGCAACCTGATTGAAGATGCCCACCGGGTGCGGCCCACTTCGGGCCTGGAGTTTGTCTCCAGCCGTCACTTCCCCGACGAGGTGCAGGGTGATTTACTGATTAATAATACCATTGGCTTTTTAGGAACCAAGCAGCACACGATGGTTGATGATGGAACAGGGTACAAAAGCCGCCACCGGCAGGATTTAGTGCAAAGCTCCGACCCTAATTTCCGCCCAGTCGATATGGAATTTGCCCCCGATGGCTCGCTCTATCTGGTAGACTGGCACAACATGCTGGTCGGCCACATGCAACACAATGCCCGGGACCCTTACCGCGACCACGTGCACGGCCGTATTTATAGAATTACCTATCCCAATCGTCCGCTAGTAGAACCGACGGAGGTTGCCGGAGCCAGTATTGAACAATTGTTGGAGAATCTAAAATTACCTGAATATCGTGCCCGCTACCGTACCCGTCGCGAACTGCGAGGGCGCAACTCCCCTGAGCTATCTTCCAAGCTGGAAAGCTGGGTAGAAAATCTGGACGAAAATGATCCTCGTTACGAGCATCATCTGCTGGAAGGACTGTGGGTAAGCTGGGGGCTTAATCAGGTGAACCAGGACTTACTACGCCGACTGCTACAATCCGAAGACCATCGGGTGCGGGCGGCCGCTACGCGGGTACTACGCTATACCGGCCATCAGGTAGAAGACCAGGCTGATTTGCTGATGCAGATGGCGCAAGATGAGCACGGCCGGGTACGCATGGAGGCTATCGTGGCGGCTTCCTGGCTGGATAAAGAGCAAGGGTTGCCGATTGTAGAAGCTGCTGGCGAAAAGCCGGTTGATGACTGGATGCAATCGACCTACCAAACGGCACTGGCGCATTTGAATGGGCGCTCGGTACAAGAACAAAAGGATGAGACCATCAGTACCCAGCTCACTGGAGCCGAGCGGGAGCTATTTATTCAGGGAAAAGAAATCTATAGTCGGGAGGGCTATTGTGCCACTTGCCACCAGCCCGACGGGGGCGGATTGAGTGCTTCGCAATTTCCGCCGCTAGCCGGTACCCAGTGGGTATTAGGTAGTGAAGAGCGCCTGATCAAACTCACGCTAAAGGGATTGATGGGTCCGATTAAGGTGCTGGATAAGGAATATCCTGGTCAGGTGCCAATGACTCCTTTTGGTGGATTACTCAATGATGAAGAACTGGCGGCCGTGCTAACTTACGTACGAAACTCCTTCGGTAATCAGGCTTCGGCCATCTCGCCCGAAAAGGTGAAGGAAGTACGGGCCGCTACCGAAAGCAAAACTGGTTTTTATTCTCCCGAAGAATTGCTAAAGGAACATCCTCTTGAGAACTAATTTTAAACTATCAAAGACCTAACTCATGCCTTACCTATCATTTACCAAAAGCTCCACTTTACTCTGTTTTTTAGCTTCTGCCTTGCTTCTTGGTTGCGGACCATCTACCAACAGCAGTGAGGGAACTGCCAGCCAAACTGAAGAAGTCAGAGAAACAGAAGAAGAACAACCCACCGTAGTTTTCGTAGTTGGTGACCATGAGTACAGCAGCGAGGGCACTATGCCTAAATTGGCCGCAGAATTAGAAGAGAATTACGGTATGAAAACGGTAGTACTGAAATCCTCACCGGACCATAATGCCGAAGAGAATATTCCGGGACTGGATGCCCTACAGGGGGCCGATTTAGCGGTATTTTTCCTGCGCTGGCGGCGATTACCCGCTGATCAGGTGCAGTACATTGAAGATTATCTAAAGACCGGCAAGCCCGTCATCGGATTCCGTACTTCTACCCATGCGTTCAATTACCCGGAAGGGCACGAGTTAGAAACCTGGAACGCCTTCGGTGAATTTGCCCTGAATGCCCCTCCTGGCTGGGGTGGCGACCACAATCACACCCACTATGGCCACGAATCCACTACCGAAGTGAGCGTAATCGATGAAGCTTCCAATCACCCGATTTTAACGGGAGTGGATGGAAATTTTGATGCCGCCTCCTGGCTCTACACCACTTTACCCGATTACCCTACCGATAACTCGGAGTGGCTGCTGATGGGGCACGCGGTCAACCCCAACAAAGAAGCCATTGACCATCCGGTAGCCTGGACGGGCACCAACTCCTTCGGCAGCAGGATATTTACGACTACTCTGGGCCACCCTTACGATTTTGATCGGGAGCCCTTTCAGCGATTGGTCATCAACGCCGTTCACTGGGTACTGGATATGCCCGTTCCTCAAGACTGGGCCGGTCCGGTAGAAATGAACGTGGCTTATCATGGGATAGAGAACTAAGAGAAAATTGAGACTTCTAAAAATACGAAGTTTACTATTCTAGAATAACCCGGTGGGTGAACGTAGCTCCATCGTTGATCTTCATGACCAATAGGTACTCATCTGAAGGAAACTGAGTGGTTGGTAAGTCTACATTTTGATCTCCTGCTAGTAAATAGAGTGGCTTGAATTCGTGTACTAACCTTCCCTCTTTACTGTAAAAGTAGAAATTGATATATGCTGCGCTTTCTAGCGTAAACTTTACTCGTATTGCTTTTTGACTTCCTGGATTAGGATATACTTTAAGCTTATTTTTAAAAGCAGCTTTATCAAGCTGATTCTTTTCTAGTGATAAAGTTAAACGCATAGGAAATGATTCTATCACGAACCGATCAGTAATCACGAGAGGGGTATAGCCCGGACGAAAGTATTCTATGATTTTAGCCTCTTCTGGTAGAGTTACCTGATACTTGCCTTGCTCATCGGTACGAGCCAATACGGTCTTTTTGCCATCCTTTGCCCATCTTACTTCAACACCTGCTAACGGACTTCCGCTGTCAGTGTCTACTAATTTTCCTAACACAGTTCGGTCTCCTAAATAAGCCTGAAAATCATTCGTAACTACTCTTACCACTTTAGTGTAGCCTTGATCGCGATATTTCTTGGGTAAAGACAATCTTGGTATCTCCTGACGTATCTCGTAGTAATTTACATCGAGACCATCTAGCGTATTGATATCTTCACGAACCTGACCATTTACAACAAACAGGGTATGCTCCGGATCATCGAGTGAGAGAAAGGTCAGATCCACATTCACTATTCTTTTACCTCTGACAGAAACAGTCTTTTGATCTGAGCTAGCTGATGAGAACACTAAGTTGGAAGCACCTTTAGGTACTTGAATACTATATTCTCCATCCCGATCTGTAACGGCACCAATATTTGTGCCTTCAACGATGATGGTTACTCCAGGCAATGGTTCACCTCCTTCTGCAGATGTTACTTTTCCTTCTATAGTTCTCGAAGGGAGCGGGTTCTTCGTAGTAATCAAAACGGCCCCACCGATGGCTTTTTTTCCGTAGCGCCTTTCAGCTTCGGGGCTTTTTACTACATCAATATTCATTATACTTCTTGGGTCTAGATTCTCTAAGGGATCATCTACAAAAACACCATCAATGATATAAAGAGGTGGATGTAAAGTAGAATCAAGCTGTTGAAGTTGGGAGAACTTAACTGGATGAGCTTCTGATATCTGGGCAATGGAATCTCTTTTTTCTTGATAATGCTCGGGTTCAATAAAGAGAATATCATTCAGCTTTTCGCCAGTGATTTTGGCTTCTATTCTTCCCCCTGGGTAGTCAGGGTGCGTAAATTCAAAGATGGTTTTTCGAGTATTCGCGGGCAATTGAATCTGATAGTAGCCTTCGCTATCTGTTTTGGCAGTAGAGCCGTTAGTAGCTCTTATCTTTACTCCAGCAATCCCTTCTCTTGATCGTTCCTCTATAATTCTGCCTCTGATAGTTTCTTCCTCTTTAAAACGTTCACCATGAATGATTAGCCGATCTTGTTCTTTAAGAAGACTGAGATATACCGCTTTTTGCTGGCCAGCATCAACTTCCATCTGTTGGGCAGGGTAGTCAGGATGCGTAAACTCGAACTCCGTATCGGTAGTGTGAATGGGCAGGAATATTTTGTAGTACCCTTTTTCATCGGTAACTGCAGTAGTGCCATCCGTAGCCCTGATCATTACCCCTTCAATACCCTGATTAGCAAAAGCATCCATTACCCGACCAGTTATCGTTTTAATTAAAGTATTTATAGTATCACTTCGCTGTAGGGAGTTAATCGCTTTATCCAAAGTGTTGATCTTCTGCTGTATCGCCTCCCTATCCTTTTCCAGTGCGTTTTTACTCATTCGTTGTATCAAGCGTTCCTGAAGATGCTGGTACCGTTTAGTCGGTGGAGAGGGGATATGAGTGACGATATGAAAAAACTCTCGTCCGTCAATGGCTAATTCCATCGGAGTTTGTTCCGGTAAATGGAAGATGAGTGTCTCTTCGGGTGCAGCAGATAGCTGAAACTTACCCACGTCGTTGGTTAGGGCTTGCTGGCCGGTTTCTTTTACTTCTACTTTGATACCTGATACCGGCTGGTATTGACCATCCTGTCGTGTGGTAATCTGACCGCCCGTGCTGAAAGGCCGTAGGTCAGTCTGCTGATATTCTCGGGAAAAGGCTCGCACTACCGCTGAATATTCCTTATCGGCTAGTTTTTGTAATGATGTTGGCAGCGGAGCGTAGTACACTTCAAATCGCCGAACGGCGTTGAGCCGAATGTTGTTAGGATCATCCACCACTTCACCATCGAGCAGGTACAGTGTAGAGTTTCGGAAGAATTTATTCGGATCAATATCTCTTTGACTGAAATCGTTCTGACCAACCAAATAGCCATCGTTGGAGATAAAATACAGATGTCGGAATAGCGGCATCGTTTGGGAAGCAAAATACCCGTGGCCGATGTAATCAGGGCGGCCAAGGTTTCCCTGGGCGTTATTCAGCTTGCTTTTTCTTGAAGTAGCCCGCACAATTACCGAGTATTCACGATCAACCAAATTTTGTGAGTCGGGAGGGAAAGGGGCACGGAACACTTCCAGACCTTTCACTGAGAACCTTTTTACCAGTTTAGGATCAACTATTTCATTATCTAGCAAGTAGACCACCAACGGGGCTGAATAGTTGACGGGGCTTTCGGCTAAGCTATCACCCCGAAATCGAGCCGCACTGCGCGATAGCTGGTTGAGCGCTTGGTCGATAGTAACTGCTTGTTGGTACATTTCGTCTACCGTCAGATTGGTGGTATCCAGAAACTCATCGGATAACCCGTTCATTACTTCCTGGAAAGTTGGACCGTAGTCTATAGGGCCTGCATCCGGTTGACTTAGTGGTTTAAGAAAAAGTGAGTCCATCGTGCCGTATCCGTCCTGAGTAGTAAAAACCGGTTCATACAATGCATTATTGGTAAGGCTATCATCTTGCCGATTCAAGTTAGGTTGGTACCAGGAGAAAGCAGCTAGCGACAGACTGATCAGGCTAAGTAGGAGCACAAACGGAAGCACTGAGATACCTCGCTGCACCTTTCCGGGATAAATGATCCGCTGAATACGATCCGATAACCCTCGCTTACCGGAGGCGGCTACGCTGGGTAGCGGCACCTGAGCCGAGTGCGCAGCTACCTGCAATAATGCCTGGGCGTAGATGCGCGGCTGACGAGTAACGGTAACCGTAAGCGCATCGCAGGCCAGTTCCCGCTCGCGCTCCAGCACCGATGCAATATACCAGTAGGCCGGATGGTAAAACAGCACCACTTCTACTACCGATTGTATCAGGTTCCACAGATAATCGCGGCGCTTGATATGGGCCAGTTCGTGGATTAAGATTGCTTCCAGTTGATCCGCCGGCATCATTACCAGCAGACTAGTCGGAATAAGCACGATAGGTTTGAGCCAGCCCAGGGTAAGAGGTGTACTGCTTCGGTCAGAACTGGCGAGGGATACTGACTGACTGATACCTAACTGCCGGATCAATTTCTCGGCTCGCTGCTGCCAGTCAGCCGGAATTGGCTGAGTACGGTACCGTAACCGTTGGCTCTGCACCAGTCCGTTGATCAGGCGCAACCCAAACACAATACTACCGGCTATCCAAAGCCAGGCCAGCCAGGGGGCCAGACGGCTTAGTTGGGTACGCCAGACTTCCCACTGGCTGGTTTCTACTTCAATATTTTGTTCGGTTGGAATGCTTTCTACCTCGGTTGGGGCAATGACAATGTCCTCCATCGGAAGCTCAGCCGGAAGCGTAATGACCGAAACCGAAGTTCGACCTTCCCACTGCTGATAAAAGGTGATGGCAAAGGCCAGCAAAAAAATAAGCAGACTGGCAAAGGCTACCGCGAATCGTTTACTCGATGATACAGACTTGCCTAGCCGTAGAAACAGTGCTAGTAGAAACATCAGTGCAACACCTTGCCAGAGCGAGTGGAGAATGGTCATACCCAAAGCCTCTCCTACTAGCGAAAAATGGATGGATTCAGCCAAAAAATTCATGACGAAGGATTGTTATCTATGTCATCTAAAAACTTTCGTATTTCCTCAATCTCCTCCGTGGTAATATCGGAGCGGCCAATGGCCCGCATTACCATAGAGCTGGCTGAACCGCGAAAAACCCGCTGAATAAACTGATCGAGCAGTTGCCCGTTAACCTGCTTTTCGGTTACCGCAGATGAATACAAATGTGATTTGCCCTTAGCCCCTTCGGTAGTTCGGGTGACTAGCCCCTTCTCGTGCATAATCTGCATCAGCTTTAGGGTGGTAGTGTAGCCGGTAGGTTTCTGCCGATTCAGCACCTCGTTTACTTCCTTTACGGTAGCCGGTTCCTGCTCCCAGAGTATCTGCAAAATGGCCAGTTCGTTCTCCGATGGCTTGGGAAATTTCAGTTTGTTCATAACATTACGAATTGTTTCGTAATACAATCGTAATGAAAAGAATTCAGGATGTCAAGATAATTACGAATAATTTCGTAATAAGCGTTTCTGATCCAATCTTTGAAAAGAAAAACATTCCAGCGTCTAATCGGTCATTAACCAAAGAAGTGTTAGTGTGTTATAGTGTTAAAGTTGATTTCTGTACAAAATAATTCTACTAAAACCTAAGCACACGAACACTTAAACACTCTAACATCATAATACTAACCACCCATGAAACAATTAACATTCAGCAACGGAGATACGGTGCCCACCATTGGACTAGGAACCTGGAAATCAGACCCTGGCGATGTGCATGACGCGGTAATTGAAGCCATAAACGTCGGCTATCGCCATATTGACTGTGCGGCTATCTACGGAAATGAGGCCGAGATTGGGGAAGCTCTTAGTAAGGTTTTTTCCGACGGAATTGTGAAGCGGGAAGAGCTGTGGATTACTTCCAAACTCTGGAATAGTGCCCATATGCCCGAAGATGTAAAACCTGCAATAGAAAAAACGTTGAACGACCTGCAACTAGAGTACCTGGACTTATACCTGATGCACTGGCCGGTAGCGCTGAAACCGGGTACAGTATATCCCCAATCGGGAGAAGACTTTTTGAGCCTGGAAGAAGCCCCCATTATTGATACCTGGCAGGCGATGGAAGCTTTGAAAGATCAGGGATTAGCCAAACACATTGGCGTTTCCAACTTCAGTGTCAAGAAACTTAAGGATCTAAAAAGACAGGCCAAACATCAACCGGAAATGAATCAGGTAGAGATGCACCCGCTGCTGCAACAGCCTGATTTGGTAGAATACTGTAAAGGCGAAAATATCCATATCACTGCCTACTCACCACTAGGTTCTAACGACCGGCCGGAGCGATTAAAGAAAGAAGACGATATCAACCTACTGGAAGAGCCTACCATTAATCGGATTGCCGAAGCTCACAGCTGTACTGCTGCCCAAGTGTTGCTCAGCTGGGGAGTTGAACGAGGCACCATCGTCATCCCCAAATCGGTAAACCCTAAACGCATCAAGCAAAACCTAGATTCCGCCGAAGTCTCGCTCACCGAAGACGATATGCAGCAAATAGCGAAGCTTGACAAACACCGTCGCTACATCGACGGAGCTCTTTGGATACACGAAGGTAACTCCTACACCATGGAAAACTTGTGGGATGAATAAAGGAGTGTTTTAGTGTTATGGTGCGTAGTGTTTGGTTCTGAATGTAGAGCAGAAAACATTAGAATATCCATTCTACTTCTGATAAACTTGGAAGTGCTGTACTATAATACCAAAACACAATAACACCATCTTTAATCAAACATATTCTCCAAACTGGTAGAGATTCCGATGCGGACGCCGAAATCTACGTAGTTGGTATCGTTAAAACTGGCGACGGCCTCTACCCGGAAGAAGCGGAAGATGTTATCCAGGCTGTAACCAACTTCGGTGTAGTGGGGGGATGCGCTGGTTTTTAGATAATTGACGAAGATGTTTTCCTTTAAGCCCAGCATCCTAACTTCAAAAATCTGGGTCAGTAAGAATTTGCGCAGTTGGTAGTACAGATGGCTGGCAAAGTAGTTCCGTTCGGTGCTGTACAGATAATAATCCAGCAAACGATAGCTGCCTACCGGATCCGACTCCTGAATAAAAATACGGTTACCGGGAAAGTGCCGAAAATCCATAAAGTAGGTCTGCCGGTTGTTTAGGAAGCTTCCGGCGTAAATGTTCGCGAATAGGCGGCCTCGGGCGCCAATATCAAACTGATGTTTGGCGCCAATCTCCAGAAAATCATAATCCACATCACTGGATAGTACCGACGAAAAACCCTTACGGTAAGTAAACCGGAACTGGGGGGAAGAATTATCTATCACACGCTTTCGGCCGTTGCGGATGCGGTACTTCAGAAACGGCTCGTACTCACCCGATAGGCTAAAGACGAGCGCCTGATGCAGCGGAAAGTCTACCTCGGTTTCCGCATTGGGCGGAGAATTGGGAGTGTACTCCCGGCTGCGGTCAAACAGTGCGTAATCGGTATTATTAAACAATTGGTAGCGTTCCGCCCACTCTAATGATGATCTCCATTCCAGCTTGTCGTTCGGACGGTGACGAACTGCTAGTTTACCGTAGGACTTTTCGTAAATCTTCATAAAGTTCTGCTTACCCAACAGCGTAAACACTGTGTTAAGTAACGGACTAATCGGCTCGTCTTCGTTAAACTGACTGACAAACCGCCCACCTTCAGCAGTAACTTTCCACTTCTTATTGAAAGAATAAGGAACAATTCCTTTCCCGCTAAACTTCTCTCGGGCGAAAGCGTAACGAGGCAGCAGTTGAGGTTCAATCGAGGTAGAGTCGCTCAGTTTTATCTTAAAGTTAATCGGCAGCGTGATGTTGAATCCCTCCACCGTATTGTAGTACGGCAGCGGAAAATTAAACCAGAACGAAACGTTTTTTCCCAACTGAAAGCGGTTACCTAGATCAAAGCCATTACTGGACTTGCCTTCGTTCTTTCGCTCCTCTTCTTCCCGCTCTTTTTCTTCCTCCTCCCGCTCTACCACCGCCAGACTATCCAGTTTGCGGTAGCTGCTTTGCTCCATTTGGCTCAGTGGCACGGGACGCACCCTCGCCCAATAGGCTGAATCCGATTTGGCGGCGGTAGAGTCAACCGTCATGCTGGTGATGGAAACAATATCTTCGGTCTCGGTTTCTTCTTCCAGGTCATCTTCGTATTCCCGCAGCATCTTCCGAAGTTGCTTACGCGTGAGTTTCTGTTCCTGCTGAAAGAGTTTTTCCATTTCCGGACTACTGGCGGTATCAGCCTGAGCTTGCAGTTTTTCTTCCTGAATAAGCGCCGCCGCCAGTTCTTTATCAATTTTTTCGTCTACTACTTCTACCTCCACGTTCAGGTCAGGATTAAGCGTGATGTCGTAATCACTTACCGTGGCCAGATACTTGTACTCCAGGTCGAAGCCGAGAATTTTGCCGGTTACATCGATATTGTAGGTAACCGGTAGCCACACGGCCTCCTGAATGGGGGCGTAGATTTGCTTGGCTAGAATCTTAAATCCTTGCTTGTAGGTAAATAAGTTCAGGCTGTGGATGCTCCAGAGATCATCCACAATATAGATAAAGCCCGTAAACACATCGTCTCCCTTCGAACGGGGAATCACTCGGATTTTGTTGATCTCCTGCCCACGGTCATAAAAGCTCCCCTCGTAGCGAAAGCGGTAGTAGGCAAACGCCCGGGGCGAAAGCGGTGAGATTGCTCCCGCAATCTCCGGCTCGTAGAAGCTACCGTAAATAAATCCGTTCGGACTGGTATCATTATCTTCGCCCGAAGTCCGAACCGAAATGACCCGCTCCTTCATGGTGTTGGGCTGCTCAAACGTAATCTCGCTGATCGATTCCGATACAAACACCGTTGAGCTATCTACTCCTTCTTTTTCCAGCAGTCTTCGCAGATAAAAGGGTGCTTTTTTCACCCGTCCCCCTCCCTTTACGTATACCTGAGCGGTATAATGCTGTACTTGTAGCTGGTGGAATTTGCTCTTGGCGATGGCTTTGCGCATAATGGTATAGGCCGGGTCTTCCGAACCGGCTTGCACAATCACCTCTTTTAATTGAATGGTCTGTACCGGCAGCGTAATATTCAGTTCTACAAATGCATTGGTCACCGTAGCGGAGCGGGATTGAGAAGCATAACCCAGATACTGAAATACCAAATCGTAGGTACCAGGTTCTAACTTTATCTCGTAGTAGCCCTGGTCGTTGGTGGTGGTGCCGGTTTCCAGTTGCGGAATATAAATGGTAGCGTAAGCTAGCGGTTCACCTTGTTCGGTACGGATGGTTCCCTGCACCCCCTGTGCAAAGGAGGAAATTGAAGTAGAAAGAAATATAATCCAGAAATAAAGATAGTGCATAGTGAGAAGTTTTCTCTTTACGAGATGCTATATTTCGCAGGAAGGTTGTTTAAAAAGTTAGCAAGCCTGGTAAAATCTCTTCTTCAGCAAATAAAGCTTAGCAATTATACCTCTTTTACCGGAAAAAGTAGGGCATTTTGCCTAATCTTCATTTCTTTTGCGGACATATTAGCTAAAAGTTTGTTAGAGGAATATATACTTTTTTAACTCATTTATGTGGTTATATCAAATTGGCATCACCCTGCTTAAGACGGGGCTCTACGCTTCAGTTCCCTTCTCCCGTAAAAACCAGGAGTTTCTGGCGGGGCGCAAAGGCCTGTTTAGGCAGTTAAAAGAATTTTCAAAAAAACGGCAGGACGAACCCTGCTTGTGGTTCCACTGTGCCTCGCTGGGCGAGTTTGAGCAGGGCCGCCCGGTGATTGAGGCGCTGAAGGAGAAGTACCCCGATGCCTGTATCATCATAACCTTTTTTTCTCCCTCCGGCTATAATGTACGCCGGGATTATCCGCTCGCCGATCTGGTCTGTTACCTGCCTTTAGATGGTAGCATAAATGCCCATCGCTTCATAACATTAGTACGGCCAACGGTGGCTTTGTTTATCAAATACGAATTCTGGTACGGATATCTGCGAGCACTTAAGCAACGGGATATTCCTAGTATTTCCGTATCCACTGTGCTCCGTCCCGATGCCGTACCCTTTAGATGGTACGGGGGCTTTTACCGGCAAATGTTGAGGATGATTACTCACTACTTTGTGCAAGATGAGCTTACTGGAAAGCTGCTGGAGGGCATCGGCATCCGGTCTACCACCCTAGCCGGCGATACCCGCTTCGACCGGGTGGCGGCCCTTTGTCATCAGGCCGAAAGCATTGAACTGGTAGAAGAATTTAAGCAGAATGAAAAAGTGATGGTGGTGGGAAGCAACTGGTTGCCCGATACGGAGGTGTTGTTGCCCTTTATTCAGGAATTTGAGGAGCAGTTGAAATTCATTATTGCTCCGCATAATATTGAAGAAGAACACCTGGTTCGTATTGAGAAGACCCTACCCTACAAAACGGTTCGTTATTCGCAAGCCAAAACCAACACGGTATCCAACTATCGGGTGCTGCTTATTGACAATGTAGGAATGCTCACTTCGCTCTATCGCTACGGCGATTTTGCCTACGTGGGAGGGGCATTCGGGAAGAGTCTGCATAATATTCTGGAACCGGCTACTTTCGGTATGCCGTTGTTCTTCGGTAACCGTAGTTATCAACACGTGCGTGAAGCTACCGATTTACTCAAACTAAAAGGGGCCGTGACGGTAAACGACACTAAAGACCTGCGATACAAATTTTTGACGATATGGAACGATGAAGAAAAGCAGCAGAAAGTGGCTGAAATTTGCCAGGAGTACGTACGAACCCATACCGGAGCAACTAAAAAAGTAATGAGTTATCTGGAACGCTTTCTGTCATGAAGGGGCTAGTGATGAAATCGACCGGTTCCTGGTACAGTGTGCTTACCGATGAAGGACAAGTGTATCCGAGTCGGTTGCGGGGTAAGTTTAAAATTAAAGGGCTGAAAGTAACTAATCCGGTAGCGGTAGGCGATAGAGTAATAGTTGAACCGGAAGATGAACTGGAGAACACCGCCGTCATCACCGAAATTCTGCCCCGCGAAAACTACATCATCCGCAAGTCAACCCGCAAAGCCCACCACGGCCACATTCTGGCTACCAACATTGACCAGGCCATTTTAATTGCTACCCTGGTATTTCCCCGTACTTCGCTAGGCTTCATTGACCGCTTTCTGGTGTCAGCTGAGTCATTTCGAATCCCGGCACTGTTGGTGTTTAATAAATCCGATTTGCTGGACGATGAGCAGCAGGAATTGCAGGCGGCCATTATGGATTTATACGAACGAGTGGGCTATCGCTGCATAAACCTGTCGGCATTGGACGCTAACAGCGTGAAGCAACTTAAAGAACATCTGGATGGTAAGGTAAGCCTGTTCTCCGGGCATTCGGGGGTGGGTAAATCCACCCTGTTAAATCAGGTAGATCCTACCATTGACCAAAAGACATCGGCGGTCTCCACTTTTGCTAACAAAGGAGTGCACACCACCACCTACGCCGAGATGTTTCAAATTGGTGAAAACAGCTTCGTAATTGACACTCCCGGAATTAAGGAGCTGGGCTTAATGGATATCAATGAGGGTGAACTGCGCGATTACTTTCCCGAAATGCGGGCTATGCTGGGCGAATGCCGATTTTACGATTGCACCCATACCCACGAACCCGGCTGTGCCGTGCGCGAAGCAGTGGAAGCGGGCGAGATAGCCGAAAGCCGCTACTATAACTATCTCAGTATGCTAGAAGATGAAGACTCTCATCGATAAGAGAGCTAATACTCCTCTAAAAAGGGGGTTCCAGTACAGTGACCGCCACTAGCGGGGTAATGTCCTGGTTTTGTTCTAGAAGTTCTCGTTGGATAATGGTTGTAAGTTCGGCTTTAATAGCTTCGGAAGTAAGCTCTGCCGACTGGGGCTTTTGGACGTAGATCGTACACAACAGGGTATTCTGCCCGGATATGTTCGCTCGGGTAAATTTTATATCTGATTCTACCAGTAATGCATAGGGCTGGTCGTCAACAATCTTCTGTATGTCGGCGGCGGCTCTCTGGGCAACACTGGATCTTTGCAAATTAGGAGTTTGGCCAAACTGCCAGACCAACAACAGCACCAGTACAATCAGGCTAATAACACCACTAAGCCCTACAATTTTTTTCTTGCCTCGGTGATACCGGGCCCCCTGCGGAGTAAGCCCAAATAACCTGAATACTAGGCTGCCGGACAGGTTAATGCCCACTAATTGAAGAAACAACAGAAACAAGGCTCCCTTAGCCATTTGCCATTCGCCCAGGGCAACCGACATGCCGACCACCCCGGTGGGAGGGGCAAGAGAAGCAGCGACTAACATACCAGTGGCGGCCCCGGATACTAAACTATCCCGTTCCGACTGAACGAGATTTAGTGCCCCAGCTACCCCGGCCGCAATCGGAAGAAGTACAGCCGTAGCTGAAATCTGGCTTTGATCGACCATCATGGCCGTGGCTATCTCCTGCCCCAGTAGAAGACTTAGCAAGCAAGTACCGGCAACGCTGATAAACAAGGCAATAAAGTAGCGGATCAGCCCCTGGCGTAGCAGTTCCCAGTCACCCCGCGCAGTGGCAATCGCCGTGTTCATGGCGGGCCCGGCAAACGGGGCAATAAGCATAGCCGCTACTAACAGAAAACTATTATTGGTGAACAGGCCAATCCATACCACCACGCTGGCCACAAAGGCATAGCCGATAAAACCCTTCCACGATCCTATGCTCTGGAGTCCGGCAAGAAATACCTCAATAGGGCTTCGTACTTCTACATCGGTTACCTGTTCGGGAGCTTGGTCAGTAGGCGGGTACATGGGCATGATGCCCTGCGGAAATAAAGTGATTTGGGCTTGCAGTTCTTCCAGCGCATCAACAAAGCCCTCTACCTTTCGGTTAGAAATAGCGGTGATGACTACTTCAATAGGGTCGTTTGCATCCTGGCCCGGTAGCAGCACGCTGTTCTTACCTTCAAACTGCTGCACCTTTTCCAGTACGGTTTGACCTTGGCCTTTAGAAACCTTTACGATGAGCGGGCGCATAGGATGATACGATTAGTAGTAAAGTGTTAGAAACAGCTTAGGGTAGCTTTTGTTCATATATCAATTAGCTATTGACAACGGTTTATACCTTTTTCACCGCAAGTGAGGTACGCCTTGCACTCCCCGCAGAATATCGGGATCAAGTTCCGTATCACGGTCAGAGTGCGGCACAGAAACATCACCAGTGGTTTCAAAAACTACTGCTTTCACTTGATTATAATTAAACACATTAGCCTCTCGCAGTTTGCTGTGTAAGTCGGCTACCGTAAGTTGGGCTTTCTTCAGATTTTCGTGCAGTATTTTTGGCCCGTCCATCAGCAGAAGAGGCTGATTATCTACTGCCTGATTAAACCACCCCACTCGTTGCCGCAGTACAGCTACTATCAGTTGGAGAAAATACAAGCTTAGCAGAGCAATCCCGCTCTGAACACGCTAGGGCTTTTATTAACGATGGTCGACGCCAGCATGGTACCTACGGCCACCGTCATAGCGAAATCAAAGATAGACATTTTAGAGAAACTGCGCAGCCCGAAAATACGGGTATAGAGAATAACTATCGCGTAAATCAGCCCGGACGAAACTAGCGTGGTGAGCAATTGATCGGCCGAAGAAAAAATCCATTCTTCCATAAGAAACAAAGGTCAAAAAGTGAACGATTACGATTTGGATAGCCAAAATAGTCAATTTGGCTGGAGCAACCGAACGATTGAGTTCTTCATTCTAACGATTCATCCGGCAGTATTAACCACTCGGTAACTTCGGTTCGTATAACTTCCTCCCCCAACCTACCTTTAGTCAAAAATCAACTTCTTATGGAAACCGCTCGCGATATTACCTTAGCACTTCATGTTATGGCCGGATTTACCGCCCTTACGGTAGGATTTATCCCTTTTATCGCCAAAAAAGGCGGTAAACTACACAACACCACCGGTAAAGTTTTTTACTACGCCATGATCTTTGTAGCAGTTTCCGCTTTTGGGTTGGCCACCTACCGATTCAGTCCTTTTCTGCTGATGGTGGGGCTACTGACGCTATACGCTACCATGACTGGCTACCGCGGCCTTCAGCTAAAGCGCCAACGGGCCACGCGGGGGCAACGACGCGATTGGGCACTCTTAATTTCAGTAGGATTAGGCCTAATTTTTACCGTTTGGCAAACGATTACTCGCTTTGGTATCGGCAGCACGGGTATACTAATTTTGGTGAGTGTATTCGGAAGTTTACTAGCAGTTGACCTACTATCGGATATTTGGCTATTCAGTGGCCGAAAGACCATGACTAACAAAAACTGGATTCGCTACCACATCGGTCGCATCTCAGGGGCGTACATTGCCGCAGTTACTGCTTTTCTGGTAAGTAATGTGCAAACCAACCCTGAATTTATTGCTTGGTTGCTACCCACCGTTATTGGTATTCCGTTGGTTTCGGTGCTACGCCGACGGTACTTTGCTCGAAAGAAAAAGTTGGTAAGCGCCAAGGTAACCGCTTAAATCTGCATCAACACCAAAGTGTTAATGAAATACTAAGCTACTGAGCCAATCATATAACGAGCGGGGCTTAATGTGGTATCTCGTTCAATCAGACGGCGGGCTTCCAAATCCAGTTTCACGGTTTCGGTGTACCAGGCAATTGAACCGTCAAATGAACCTCTTAGCAACTCCGACACTTCGTTAGTTAGGTCAGTATGAGTAAGGGGTTTACCTTGGAGGGAATCTAAGATAGCAGCTTTCACCTGTTCGTACTTGCTTTTTTCAATGTTGACACCCTGTTTCCCCTGAGGATGTTTTGTCAAAACTCGATCGGCCATTGCTTTACTATTGGAAAGGTTAAGTGTTGGATAAAGATAAGGAATTTAGCAATTCAGTAAGTATTAGTGCCCCAACAAGCGAGTAAATGCGGGCTGTTAGCGATAAAAATGTTGGTAATTCTTTATATTAGTTCGTATAACTATACTAACCACCATGAAAAAACCCACCTACTACCCTACCCGCCGCAAATTTGTGAAGCGAATTTCTCAAGGAGCCGGGGCCGGATTATTTTTGCCAACTTCTATGGGGCTAATCGGTTCGGCCTGTTCCTCGAACCAACAATCGTCCAAAACCGCTACCGAAAGTAGTGAAGCCTCCCCCCAGAAAGACCGATTGGGTTTAGCTCTAGTTGGTCTGGGCAACTACAGCAACGGGCAACTAGCCCCGGCGTTGGAGCAAACCGAAAAATGCTACCTGGCCGGTATTGTTACTGGTACCCCCGCCAAGGCCGAGGAGTGGAAGCAGAAGTACAACATTCCCGAAGGCAATATCTACAACTACGATAATTACGACGAGATTGCAAATAACGATGATATTGATATCATCTACGTGGTGCTACCCAACTCTATGCACGCTGAATACACCATCCGGGCGGCCCAAGCCGGTAAGCACGTCATTACCGAAAAACCAATGGCGATTTCGGTAGAGGAATGCCAGCAGATGATTGATGCCTGCAACGAAAACAATGTGAAACTGGCGGTAGGATACCGGCTACACTACGAACCTTTCAACCAGGAAATTATGCGCTTGGCCGAAGAACAAGTATTTGGACCGTTAACCGGCATTGAAAATGCCTTCGGCTTCACTATCGGTGATCCTACTCAATGGCGACTGGATTACGAACGTGCAGGCGGCGGCGCGCTCATGGACGTGGGGATCTACACCATTCAGGCAGCTTGCTACACCAGCGGCGAAGAACCGGTGTCGGTAGTAGCCGAAGAGTTTAAGACCGATATGGAGAAGTTCAGCGAGGTAGATGAAACTGTTCATTTCACCCTGACTTTCCCCAGTGGCTTGAAAGCCAATTGCCAGACGAGCTACAACAAAAATTACAACAAGCTACACGCCGATGCCGAAAATGGCTGGTTTGAACTATCACCGGCCTACGACTATGGTCCACTAGCTGGTGAAACCAGCGAAGGGCCGATGGATTTCCCCCAGATTCGGGAGCAAGCCGTGCATATGGACCGCTTTGCCGAATGCATTATGCAGGATGAAGCTATAAAAACAGATGGTGAAATGGGACTACGTGATATGAAAATCATCGAGGCGATTTATCAGTCTATTGAACAGGGCAACCAGGAGGTTTCTATTGATTTGTAACTAGAGTTCATATAAACCAAGCCAACATTGAGTGTTATCTGCGCCTATTATCGCGTTGAAGGTAAGTGGATCGACCTGCTTATTGACCTGCCCCAGGAAGCTGATAACTGGATTAATCAATTTAGTAAGTGGATACACGATGATAATGTTGAAACCCGTATCTACGGTTTGGACAGTGGCTGGGATGTGGCTCAGTTCCTTCTCAACGAATGCGATACCTCAGCTACGAAAATTCTAAGGAAAGTTATTAGAGAAGCTAACTTTTTTGAGGAGGGTGCGCATAAAACCAGCAGCCCTCGTTACTTAAGAGCAAACGATGTAGAAATGATCTGTCAGGAGTTGCAAAAGATTACCGAGCAGGACCTAAAGGCAAAGTGGAACAAGGAAAAGATGCTGAAAGCGAAAGTGTACCGCAGCAATCGGTTCACCATGCAGGAAGACTGGACATTCATTATGGAGCATATCCATACCATTAACAGAGCTTTCTACGAGGCTGCTGAAAATGATCAGGCACTGATTTGCCGGATAGAATTGTAGATGCCATGTTTAAAATTTGTACAAGTAGGTAGACTTTTGAGACGTAACACAACCCATTTATGAAAAAGAAAATCACATTCATGGTGCTGGGCGTAGCCGCCGCGTTGCTGGTATACTTCACCGTATTTTCTAGCAGCAAAAACGAAATCAACGTACTGGTCTTCAGCAAAACCGAGGGCTTCCGCCATGAGTCGATCGAGCCGGGTATTGAAGCGGTTAAGAAACTGGGTGAGCAACATAACTTTCGGGTGGAAGCCACGGAAGATGCCAGCGTTTTCAACGAAGAAAAGCTGAAGGATTTTCACGTCATCATATTCCTTAACACCACCCAGGATATTCTCAATCCCGAGCAGCAGGTGCAGATGGAACGCTTTATTCAGGCCGGGGGCGGCTTTGTAGGCGTACATGCCGCGGCCGATACCGAATACGCCTGGCCCTGGTACGGAAAGCTGGTAGGTGCTTACTTCGATGGTCATCCGAACAACCCCAATGTGCGGGAAGCTACCCTACGGGTGCTAAATTCTAATCACGCCGCTACCGATTCGTTGCCGAAAGACTGGACCCGCTCCGACGAGTGGTACAACTACAAGGCTATCAACGAAGAAAATAACGTGCTCATCAATCTGGATGAATCTACCTACGAAGGCGGCACTAACGGTGAGAACCACCCAATCTCCTGGTACAAAGAGTACGACGGAGGACGCATGTTCTTCACCGGGCTGGGCCACACCGTAGAGTCCTACTCCGACCCGCTGTTTCTTAAGCATCTGGCCGGGGGTATTAAGTACGCCATTGGGGCGGGCACTCCGGTAGATTACAGTAAGGCCTACTCGGAGGTGATGCCCGAAGAAAACCGCTTTAAAGGTGCTGCTTACCCAAAACCTGAACGAGATGATGAAGAAACCCTGATGGCCGTAGTAAAATGAATAGAATTTATGAATCAATCAGCAGCCATTTAGCATGAGAAAATTTTTAAAGATCGTCGGTATATCCCTGGCCGCACTGGTGCTCGTAGCTGCGATCGGAATTGGTTTATTCTTCTACAAAGTCCGCTATGGATTTAACTTCTACGAGAGCACCCCACCTGAGCTTCCGGCTAGCCTAACCGAAAACGGAGTACTGATCTTTTCTAAAACCAACGGCTACCGCCACGATGGGGCGATTGAAGCCTCCTTACCTGTTTTTCGGCAGATGGCCGAAGAAAATGGCTGGCCGATATTTGTTACCGACAACGGGGCAGTATTCAATCCCGAACAACTCGCCCGCTTTAGCGTGGTGGTCTGGAATAATACCAGCGGTAAGGTGCTGAAAGAAGAACAGCGCCAAGCTTTTCGGGCGTATCTGGAAGGCGGAGGTGGGTTTGTAGGCATCCACGCCGCCGGTGACGATTCCCACCACTGGGACTGGTACCAGCAGCAAGTGATTGGCGCAAAATTCTCCCATCATCCGCTCAATCCCCAGATTCAAAAGTCAATGTTGTATGTGGAACCCGATCAGGCCGATCACGAGTTAGCAGCGGATTTACCGGGCCGCTGGGAGCGGAAAGAAGAGTGGTACGTCTTCGCCACCAACCCCCGCGATAGCGAAGCCAAGGTATTGTATACGCTAGACGAATCCCCGATTAATCCCAGCGGAAACATTGGCTTTTTGGTGACGGATAAAGATTGGGGTATGGGCGATGATCATCCCATTGTGTGGTACCGCACCTTGGGCGAGGGACGAGCGTTTTATTCCGCATTGGGTCATCAAGCAGCGGCCTTCAAGGAGCCCTACCACATTGAAATGCTAGAAAACGCCATTCGCTGGGCCGGGAGGCTACCTTAAATACTTAGCTTGCTTCGATAGCCACGGTTAGAAACTTCAGACGAAAATACCTAAATTATAGCCAATAATGGCTACCATTCTAGTGCCTACTACTACCTAACCTATCGGATAAAATGAAAAGCCTAAAAGCCCACTATGTTGCCGAATACACACTGGTCGTAGCGGTAATACTACTGAGCGTGGCTGGGTTTTGGAACATCTACCTAGGAGCAGATGCCACCCCAACGCCCTACCAAAACCTGCACGTCATCACCAGTTTCACTTGGCTGTTTCTACTGCTTTACCAACTATGGTTAATTGACAAAAAGAATTTCCTGAACCATAGAAAGATCGGACTTTCAATTGCGTTCATCGGCCCGCTTCTGGTTGCTACAACTACTCTGTTATCGGTTCACTCGGCCCATAAGGGGTTGGTATCGGGGCGCGGTGATTTCTTGATTGTGCAGAATGTGACGGTAACGCTGGAGTTAGGGCTGTTGATACTTCTGGGATTCGTCGTGAAGAAAAAAAGAAGGTTGCACGCGGCCTTTCTGTTACGTACTACGATTTTGTTTATGGGTATTGCGCTATTTTTCACCCTGATTAGTTTTGTTCCTCAATTCAAAATTGAGGGTCCAGAAACTTTTTACCGGTTTGGCACAGCCTCAACCACAGCTCAGTACATTTGTAGCACAATAGCTCTAGCTTTCTTCCTGAAAGACATCCGAAATGGTTGGCCTTTCATAGTGGCAGGTTCTTTCTTCCTTCTGAATGATTTGATAAACGATCAGCTAGTTAAGTACGATCTTATGCGAATCAAGGGTATAAAGTTAGTGCAAAGCAAGCAACTGCTATTTTA
>CAZKCO010000039.1:0-63925 GCA_964551335.1 uncultured Roseivirgaceae bacterium | reverse complement strand
ACTAAGTACAGGACAAAAGTAAAACAAGGTGTTTAAAATTAAGATGGTGTAGCATATGTACTTTTAATTGATCGAGTCCAATACGGAACAGACTATGTAGGTTCGCCCTCCTTTCTTGAAGTTGCTTGATCGGAATCTTATATCCTTGTTCAAGGACCCATTGACCCGTTTTGATCGCCCAACAAAAGGTCAGGGCTAAAACAAAAATCATGGTGCTAATACGTTCATCGTGTTTGAGGTGAGTATCCTCGAAGCTAAACCCTCGGCTTTTTAAGCAACCAAACAACAGTTCTATCTTCCAGCGTTGTTGGTACAGTGCCACCATTTGCCTGCCCTTCAATGTACTGATCAGGATGAGATATTCTGAATCACTGAGTTGCTGTCCACTCATATAAAGTGATAACCCGAACACGCTACGTTTTTTGCGAAGAATACGTAGTTTAGGGGTATTGAACACATGATGAGCGTGTGTAGTCCGATGCCTATGACTAACTAAGGCATCTTTTCGGATACGGATCACAAAATTAAGCTGCTGATCCCGTAAATAGGCCAGCCACCGATGTCCTATAAATTCCCGATCTGCTGTCAGTGCTTGTATCGTAGCTTTTTGCTCATCTGTAAGGAACCAGAGTAGTGCTCTGGTCAAAGCGATGCGCTCATGCTGGGAAGAGTCGCCCGCTTTACCTAAAAGCTTCCATACTACAGGAATAGCCGTACCCCGATAGACAATGCTGATCAGTAATACATTAATATGATGACCACCGAACTTCCAGTGTGTACGATCGATGGCTAACACCGTTTTTTGGTCAGCAAAATGTTTCCAAACAAACTGAGCATATGCCCGCCGAGCAAAGTGGAACTGCCGGAAGAAGCGTTGTAGCCGTTTGAAATTAGAGGCTACTTTTACCTGATCGTTCAACGCCAAAGCTAATTGGGCGTAGTTTACCGTACAAACCTGAAGCAGGGCTACGATCAAGCGAGCCAACAAATCTATCCGACGTGCATCTACTGGGAAGTGGGGCTGTATTTCTTGCTTTAGCATTTCTTTACTATCTTTCATTGTGAGCAATTAGGGTAGTGAAACTTCGTTTTTTCGCAATTACAAAGTTAGCACTTAGTACTAATTGCTCCGTTTTGTCCTGTACTTAGAACGGATTATTAACATACATTTGAATTAATCCATTTTCTTTATATGCATATGATAAATCAAACTAACCTAGTTTTACAATTGCGTTTTTTGTCGGTATTGCTGCCTCTGATAAGCCTGCTTTCTGCTTGTGCACCTTCTACTGAGATCACCGCCAGTTGGCATAAAGAAGGAGCCGAGGCTACCTATGATAATTTTTTTGTGGCTGCACTTACTCACGACCTGGAAGCTAAATCAACGGTAGAAGGCGAGCTTGCCTACGACCTGCAAACTGCCGGAGTGCAGGTGATGAACAGCGGGAAACTGTTTGCCCCCAATGAACTGGATGATATTTCTAAAAACAAAGCTATGCTGCTGGGCAAAATCCGGGAGAATGGGAGCGATGCCATATTAACTATTGCGCTATTAGATCAGCAAACGGAAACCCGCTACGTGTCAGGTTCATCCTACTACGCTCCAACCGTTAGTTATGGATTTTACGGTGGGTTTTATAACTACTACAACTACCACTACCCGACTGTTTACGACCCGGGTTACTACACTCAGGATAAAACCTACTTTTTAGAAACCAATCTGTATCATGCTCAAACCGAAGAACTGCTTTGGTCGGCTCAATCTCGGACTTACAACCCAAATAACCTGGACAGTTTCGCCGAGGAGTTTAGCGATATTATAGTAGCCCGTTTGCAGAAGGAAGGGTTTATCTGAATCTATGTTTATGTCAACTATTTTTAACCAATAAATTTTCAAGCTATGAAAACCATGATTTCAGTGATTGTTTTTTTGTTTTTGGTAGCTCCCGTTGCGGAGGCTCAGATGCAGGACTTAGGTAATGTGCTTACCCAAATCGCCGATGGCATTAAGCCGGAAGCCTTCAGCGGGAAGTTTAACAAAAACAAGGATGAGTGGAAGGATAAAGTCTCCTCTATGGATGCATCCGATCTATCATCAGTAACCAGTCAGGTGGGCGGTTTGCTCAAAGGGCTGAAAGGTAGTGCCCTAGCCGGGGTAGGTAAAAAGGATTTACTCAAGCAATTGACTAATGTGAGTAGTATTTCGGATGTAGGGGGGCTGCTTAGTTCTCTAGTAAAGGGGTTAGACCCTTCCATGCTTACTGATGCCTTTGCCAGCAGCCGGGATTCTTTGAGCGATAAATTAGAGATGCTCGGCAGTTAATTAGTTTTAAAGGAGGAAAGAAGCATACATATTGCTTCTTTCTTCTCTAATTTCTTTGCTTACGTTAGGAACTAATAAGTTTGAGCAACGTACTTACAATTGGTTATTATTTCACACAATTTTTTGAACCTCCTATTCTCATGAGATTTTTTTTTAACATATTAATAAGCTCTTTCCTTACCTTATTTTCAGTAACCGTTTATGCCCAAGAGGCCGAGATGGTAGAGAATGCACTGCGAAAGGCGGTGGCTCAAACCAAGGGCAGCAGTGTGAGCATTCCATTGATGGATAAAAGCCCAGCTAAGAAAAAGCTTGCTAAAGCAGTGGCTTCTTCGGTAGACGCAACCCTAAAATCTACCCGAAAGACGGGGCTGTGGACAGTACAGGAACTCTCTGCTGAACAAATAGGGGATATAGCCCTTTCGGGATCACCTTTCACTTCTCTGATGGAGGTAAAAGGAGAGGAGGCTCGGTCCGAGTTTAACGAAATACTTAGCAACCAACTTGAGAAAAATCAAGTATTTGAGTTGATGGAAGATTTGGAACGTAGTGAAGTGATCAATGAAGTTGCTTTAGGGACATTAATTTCATTAGATAGAAATGGTTCTCGCTTACTGGATAATATTTGATCTTAGTAAGTAAACTATCGGTCAACTCTTACTAGGCGGTGTCTGATAAATGCTTTAGAATGAAGAAGGCAAGGATCTGGTGGAGTAACCTTCAGCATAGCCCAAGCTTTGAATAGCATAAGAAGCTGAAATACTGTCGCTGATTTAGTTCCTGCTGATAGTTTTTCAATACAGTATACATTAGTGAAGATACTTGATCAGCAAAATGATCCCCGACTAACCCTCAACGATATATGGATGTGAGAGTAGCTGAAAGGTCAGCCCATTGATACTGTACTACTGATGAAGCATCCCTGCCTGGAAATTCAACTGGCTGAAAAGTCAGAAAAACTGATTAAATTGAACAGAGTATTATGGTTGCCAGAATAGAATAGTAGTTTACGATGCAAAAGTGGATATGGATCATCGGTATCTTTTTGCTAGCCGTACTGGCGGTAGTCATTTCGCTGCCTTTGGGTTTAAAGTGGTACGTAGAAAAACATGATCAGGAACTCATTGGGCGAGAAATAACTCTGGCCGATATTGACCTTAACCTCTTTAGCGGAAAATTCGGACTGGACGACTTCACCATCTACGAACCCAATGCGATTGATACTTTTTTTCATGCCCAACATCTGGGAGCTCAACTCGCTTGGACTAAGTTATTCCGAGATCGGCTCCATTTGAAAGAAATAAGCCTGAATACACCTTCCACCCACATTATTCAGGAAGGGAATACTTTTAACTTTGATGATCTTTTGCAATTAACGGCAAGTACAAGTAGCCCGGAAGACTCCGCCACTCGTTCAACTAACCTAAACTGGCAGATTGATACCGTGAGTATTGATCAGGGCAAGATCATTTACGTAGATCAGTTAATAGGCAGCCGATTGGTTATCGACTCATTGATGGTAGCTGTTCCGGCGTTTTCCGACCAGCTCACTCAAGTTCCCATTTGGGCGAGCTTTCGATCCGGCGAAGGTACCTGGGACAATGAAGTACTTATTGACTTTCAGCGGGAAAGCTACGCCCTTCGTTCCGAAATTACCGATTGGTCTTTAGAGCCGTTCACCCCTTACGTAGTACCCCACATTAGTTTATCCGATTTTGCCAGTAGACTGGGAGCACGTTTTTCCTTGGCGGGTAGCTACACCCAAAGCGATAGCATTGCCCTGAAGGGCACTTTCCGATTACAGGATTTTCGGATGACGAATCTAGAGAAAGATAGCCTGCTGGCCTGGAATGAACTTAGTATTACGATTGACAGTGCTAACACCGCTTCGCAGCACTATGATTTTGGCAATATTAAGCTGGATAAACCTTATCTGCTCTTTGAGTTGACTCCGGAAGGAGATAATTTTACCCGTGCTTTGAAGCAGTCCCAGGCCGACAGCTTAGTACAACTGGAAATAAAAGACTCTATTGAGTTTACCAGTCCTTTTGAGTACCTGGCCCTGTACCTCTACGAACTAACGCAGGCCTATCTCTCAACCAGTTACGTAGCCGATACCATATCGGTGGAAGGAGGCGTATTGGAGTACCAAGATCGCACCCTGAGTGACCCTTTCAGTATGTATTTAAGCGACCTTTCTGCCTTGGCCACTGATATTAGCGAGAAAGATGAGTTTGCTGACTTTGATATAACGTCAACCGTTAACCGAACGGGTGATTTGACCGGAGATTTACAAATTAGTCGTAGTGGTATCAGGAATATGGAGCTCAATGTACAGATTCAAAACCTTTCGGTGGGCGATCTAAATGCTTATACTACCCATTATATGGGGCATCCTTTTCTAAACGGCGATTTATTCTTCATTAGTAATAATAGTATCAAAGATTACTACCTCGACAGTGAAAACAAACTGTTTGTAGGGAAAATTGAGGTGGGCGATAAAACCAATCAAAATGCTGAATACCGAGTGCCCATGAAGCTAGCCGTAGCTTTGCTGCGGGATACCAAAGGCAACGTTGACCTAGATGTGCCTATCAATGGTGATCTGAGCGATCCTGATTACTACCTGGGTCGCATCATTCTAAAGGTAATCACTAATGTGCTAGTAAAAGCAGCTACCTCGCCTTACCGGTTAATGGCCAATCTGGTGGGTGGGGAAGAAGAAGATTTTAAAAGTGTACAGTTTGATGCTTTGTCTTACGAACTAGTGGGTCAGCAACAGCGAAAATTAAAGTATGTTGCCAATCTACTGGAGCGAAAACCCGAATTAAAAGTATACCTGGAGCGACAGCCTTCCGGGGAACGAGCTAAACAGACGATTGCCTTGGCGGAGGCCAAAAAGGATTACTGGTTTAGTCAGGGTATTGCCAGTCAGGATTCATCCTGGCTGGTGCAAACCAGTCTGGATGCTAATGATACTTCCTTTGTCCGGTATTTGCAAAATGCACTACCTTCAGTAGATACTATCAACAGTCAAAATCTACTAACCAGTTGTCAACAACTCATCATAAATTCCCGAATAGATTCGGTAGAAGAAGAGTTATGGAACCAAAGGCAGCAAGCTATCTCTGGTTTTCTGGCGCAGGAGGATTTAGACTCTGTTCAATGGGAGTTTTCTTTTCCTGAACAAGATAGCGTGAGTATAGATACCAGCCGGGTTGCATCCTATCAGCTAAAATATCAGTTGCACTAAAAATAGTATATTCGGAAAGTATTTAATTAGTCACTATAAATTAAAACTGCCTTATGCTACAGACCCTACTTAAAAACTGGTGGATGCTAGTACTGAAAGGAGCTTTGCTCATCGTTTTCGCCATACTAGCTTTTGTTAATCCTACTCTTACAGCCGCCACGCTGGCCATCTGGTTCTCAATACTCATCATTGCCGATGGTGTCTTTACCATCGCAGCGGCCATTCAAAGCTGGCAGCAGCGCGAAGATAAGTGGCTATTGCTGGCCGAAGGGGGCATCAGCCTGTTACTAGGATTGTTACTGTTCTTTATGCCGGGGGTTACGCTACTGGTGATTTCCTTTACCATTGCATTCTGGTTTATTTTTAGCGGGATTGCTCGAATCGCGATGGCTATTCAGTTGCGAAAGGAAATCAGGGGAGAAGGGTGGCTAATTCTGGGCGGAGTGCTTTCGGTACTGTTCGGGTTACTGATATTCGCCCGGCCAATCATTGGCTACGGATCACTGATGTGGATTATTGGTTTTTGCGCCCTCATAGCCGGCATTGTGCTGGTGGCAGTCGGCCTAAAATTAAGAAAAGGAGACAAACTACTGGAGCGTCAACGTACGGTGGATGCCAGTTTCCAAGAATTAGTTTGATCAAATAAAAACGATGACGGTTTTCTTTCAATATTTGGCTGCAAGTGTATTGGTAGGTGGTATTTTACTTAGCTGTTCTACTAACCCTGATTCCTCCTCCACTACTTCATCGGGTGAAGATGGTTCAGATCAGGCAGGAACATCAGCTGAGGACTCCCTGGCCGAGACGGCTAGCTACGACGAGCCACCACCCCACGATCCGCAGGATGAGATTATCGGCCTGGGTAAACCCATGTTTGGCGATTTGGACAGTATGATTGACCGGCGTAGAATCAGAGCTTTAGTTCCCTACAACCACACCTATTATTTTATCGATGGGAGTGAGCGTCGGGGGCTGGCCTACGAAGCTTTAAATATGTTTGAAAAATCGCTGAACAAAGAATTAGGGACCATTGAGGGCACTCCTAAGGTGAGGATTATTTTCATTCCTACTAGTCACGATCGTATCATACCGCTCCTCAAAAACGGATACGGTGATCTGGCGGTCTCCGGCCTTACGGTTACCGATGATCGGAAACAAATTATCGATTTCTCGGTGCCTACTATGTCGGGCATCAGTGAGATACTGATCAGTGGTCCGGCATCACCATCCGTTAATAGTCGGGCTGATCTGGCCGGGCAGCGCGTATTTGTCCACCCCACCAGTAGTTTCCGCCAGGGGTTGCAAAGCTTGAGCGACTCCTTGATTAAGGCCGGACAAGAGGCTATCCAAATTGAGCCGCTGGCTGAATATCTGGAAACCGAAGATGCCCTCCAGATGGTTAGTGCCGGCGTTATTCCGTTTACCGTGGTGGAAGAGAATATTGCCTACCATTGGGCTGAGGTGCTGGATAGCCTGAAAGTGCATTCTGACATCGTGATCAACGCCAACACCTCCTACGCCTGGGCTTTCCGGCAACAGAGTCCTCAGCTAGCTGCTAAGATCAACCAGTTTATTCAGGAGAACCGAAAAGGTACACTTATCGGCAACATTTTATATAATCGCTACCTGAAAAATGATACCTATGTAAAAAATTCATTAGCCCAAAACTCGCTCCAACGACTGAATAATGTTCAGCCATTGTTCGTAAAATACAGTGAGATGTACGAATTTGACTGGCTGCTGCTGGCGGCACTGGCTTATCAGGAGTCGGGCTTACGGCAGGATATTAAGAGTCACGCCGGGGCAGTAGGCATCATGCAGGTTAGACCCGAAACGGCTGCGGGCTCACCCATCAATATTCAGGGAGTAGACCAGGTAGAGAATAATATTCACGCTGGCACCAAGTACCTTCGCTTTTTAATCGATCGCTATTTTACCGATGATAGTATTGATGTACTAAACCGGGGACTATTTGCACTGGCGGCGTATAATGCGGGCCCGGCTCGGATCAATCGCCTTCGGAAGAAAGCCCAGCAACAAGGCCTGGATCAAAACCGCTGGTTTGATAGCGTGGAGATGGTAGTGGCTAACGATGTTGGCCGCGAAACGGTACAGTACGTCAGCAATATTTACAAGTACTATTCTTCCTACCGATCGCTAAAGAACTATGCCGCAGCCTCCGGAAAAAAAATTATCACTAGCAGTAACTGAAACGCTGTTTGCTGATACTGTAACGAAAGATATTCCTATCTTTAACAACCTATAACTTATACCTAAAAAAATTACACTATGCGTACTTGTTTACCAATTTTACTTTTTGGAATAATCGTGTTAGGCTGTAGCCCATCTACCCAAATCACTGCCTCTTGGCACAACGAGGAAGCCGAAGATCCTGACTATCAGCATGTACTGGTGGCAGCTTTAACCCGTAACCTGGAGGCTAAGTCTACTGTGGAAGGAGAACTGGCAGTAGCTTTACAGGAGGCTGGTGTAAAAGTGACCAACAGTGGAAGGCTGTTCAATCCCAGCGAAACCAGGGATATGGAAAAAAACCGGGATATGCTGCTGGAGAAAATTCGTCAAAATGGTAGCGATGCTATTCTGACAGTGGCTTTACTGGACGAACAAACCGAAACTCGCTACGTGCCTGGGACTTCAAACTATGCCCCTACCGTCAGCTACGGCTTCTACGGTGGTTTCTACAATTATTACGACTACCGCTATCCAATGGTCTACGATCCGGGCTACTACACTCAGGATAAAACCTATTTCCTCGAGACTAACCTCTACGATGCCGAAACTGAAGAATTGCTTTGGTCGGCGCAGTCGAGAACCTATAATCCGGCAAACCTGGACAAATTTGCCGAAGAGTTTGCTCAAGTGATTGTCAGCCGGTTGAAAAGGGAAAAAATGATCTGACTCAGGCCCAAACTACTAACCCTCTGTCTTTAAAAGACAATTTGAAGATTTATCACATTGGCTTGGCTGGTAAAATACTAATTCTGCTTTTGATGGGGATGTCTCTTCCGTATTGTCTTCCCGCTCAGGTAAAAGACACTCTTTTTATGAAGAATGAGCAGGTTTTAATTGGCGAGTTGCGGGAAATCAACTTGGGGCGAATGAGGTTCGATGCCGATGGTGTAGCTGTGGTCAATATTAAATTAGATAGAATTGCCGGTGTATCGGCAACATCTAATGTGTACCGGATTGAAACAACGAATCGAAAACAATATTTGGGAACTTTGGAACGGGCGGAAAAAGATGGCGATATCTACGTGCAAACCCCTGACTTCCGATTACTGACGCGCCTGGAGAATATTAACCGCTTGATATTCATCCGAAGGAAATTTCTCAGACGTCTTGTTGGTAATGTTACTTTAGGCTATAACTATACTCGATCCAGCAATATTGGTCGATTTAACTTTGATGGACTAGTAAAGTATCAGGGAGAAAGAGCTGACGTTAATCTGAATGCCTCCACCATTATTACTCAGCAGGAAGATTCTTTATCAAGAGACCGGGAGAACCTTGACCTTACGTCCTACTTGTACACCAATTCCAGTTGGTTTGCTTTCGGTTTGATTAGTTATCAAAGGAACCTTCAGCTTGGGCTTTTGAGAAGATGGCAACAGGGTGGGGGAGTTGGAAAGCGCTTTTTGGTTCGCCGTCATATGCAGGCCGATCTGGCCAGCGGAATAGTAGTTAACCAGGAGTTGGGAACTGACGAGCAAAGTAGTCAAGTGCTGGTAGAAACACCCTTTATGTTTAAGTTTGATTACTTCAACTTTGCCAATCCTGATATCCAATTATCATTCCAGGAGGTAGCTTACGTGAGTTTATCTCAGCGGGGGCGTTACCGGCTTGACGGAGATATTAATCTCTCCTGGGAGTTTATCAAGGATTTTTCATTGACTCTTACCTTCTATACTAACTACGATAGCCAGCCGCCCAGCGGAGGTGATCAAAATTTCGATTATGGTATTGTTACCGGATTAACGATTAAATTTGAATAAACCTTAAACTTTGAGAAAGATGAACTACACAAAACAACTGAAAGGAGCTACATTAGCTTTAGTATTGGGTATCTTGGCCCACGCTCAATTATTTGCTCAGTCTCACCGGCAGGAAACTGAGTTGCTACAGAGTATCTGGGGTATGGAGAAACAGGCTTTAGTGAATGAATATATGGGGTTGAGCGAAACTGAGTCAACTGCGTTCTGGCCAATTTACGGAGAGTACTCTTCCAAGCTCAAAGAGCTCGGGGCAAAACGAGTAGATTTAATTATGGATTATGCCAACAATTATGAAAACATGACCCCCGAGAAAGCCAACCAGTTAACTAATGCAGTTTTCAAATCCAATATTAGCCGGGAAAAGCTACAACAGCAGTATTACAAAAAGATGAGCAAAGCCATTGGAGCCCTGAAGGCTACCGAGTTTATGCAACTAGAGAAGTACTTTGATGCTGCCATTAGGATGGAGATTCAGGAAAATATTCCTTTTCTCAAAGAGCTGGAAGAAGAGCGAGAGTCGTAGTATCGAATTAAGAAAGAGTTGAACCGGGTTAACGGGCTGTGGAATTTATGCGATCGGCTGGCTAACTCGGCTCTTTCCATGATTATTCGTATCTTATTTAGGGTGCCTTGTCTGATTCATTAGTAGCGATCAGCATGAACCTATTGGTTAGGCTGGGTATTTTTTCATCAGCTTTTTCATTTTCTTAGGGATGGTTTTTTCCCTTTTTTGTGGGTTTTCCTGCACCACAGTTTGGATCACTCCCTGCCATACCAGTTGCTTGGTATCTTCATCGTACATATCCACCACCAGGGTGCCTTCCAGATAATCGTCTTCCGAATAGGTGGTGGTGGTAGCCCCGCTGCCCCAACCCCAGGCACCCCGATAACCCATGCCGCCCAGATAATTAGTGGAGGCCGTGGTATTAGTTTTGCCCGATACCACGATAAATAGAGTAATGGCAGCATCCCCTTCGCTATCTACCAATTGTACCCCCCTTTTTTCAAATTCTGCCTGCAAGGCGTCGAGAATCCGTTTTTTGTCAAACTCGTTCAATATTTCGTCACTGTCGTGCTGCCAGCCGGCAAAGGAGTAGGTTTGGTATTGGGAAAAATTGGCGTTTTTATTATAATCACTAGTTACCTGCTAAAATGATCGGTGAGCCAGTAGCAAGGCCACAACAAGGTTCCGGTAAGCTTACTGTACGTTTTCATGGGATTGGTTTTTAGATTGAGCTATTTGATGTACGTTTTTAAAGTGATTATTATACATTATTGCGAATAAATATGTATAGGTCAAAATGACATCGCTGGGTAGGAACATGATTAATTATTTCTCAACGAAGGGTAATTTATTGAGATCATTCGATCACCAACATTCTACTTACAAAATCATTCGTGATAATCATTATGTGGTTGGTCGGTTCACAGTGTCAGAACGTTTCCGAGGCGGCGAGATAAAAGCCGAAGGATTGCTCTCCGAATCCAAAGTCAAGCGCCAGATTGGTGCGCGATTGCTTATCAATCATCAGCCGGAAGCCGAAACCATAACCGGGCTTTATTGACTCAAATAAATCCAGTTTCTGCATGGGATTGCTGGCCGTGGTGGCATTCAAAAACAACACACCACCCCACACTCCTCCGCAGGGGGATATAGGGAAGCGGTACTCCGCTTCGCCATACACCAAATTGTTTCCCCGAAAGCGACCCTGGGCGTAGCCCCTTCCACTCCGGCTTCGTTGGTCGTAAGCGGTTGCCGGCAGGATAAGATACGGCACTTCGCCTGCCGGTTTCAGGTCCGATAGCACCCAGAATGCCATTAGGTGCCTGGGGTTTCTTTTGGACATGGGATGAAAACTCCTCCACTCTAAAGAAAAGTATTGGGAGGATTTGGCACTGCCCAGCAATTCCAAAGAGCCGTTCCAACTGACGGTGGCAAAGTGTCCTTGGTACGGATTAATCATATTATCGCGGGTATCGTAAACGAGATTAATGCCCAAAGCTGAAGAAGAATAGCTACGTTCATTGAACCCGTAGTACTTACTGTACCCGTAGTGGCTGGTAATCAGGGTGTCGCCCGGGTTCAACCGAAGTGTTTCATCTTCAATATTGAAATAGGAATCGAGGAAATACCCAACGCCTATGAAGAATGACCGGCTTACTCTGAAAGAAACGGACTGATAAATACGCAGGAAGTTAAAGTTTAACCGCTGGGCCAATGAGTCGGTATCCGTTTCTTGGCCCCCTAAACTTAATTGATAATCCAAGATACCTCCGTCCGGCGCGTTAGTACCCAGGCCGTAGGTGGGCTGCGAAAAGATCAGGTAGCGCCAATCGCCGGAAAGAAAGATGTTGTTGTTTTTGGTGTAGATATTATTCTTCAGGAGAAAGAGCTGTTGGTTCTTCGTGGTGAACTGCACGCTCCCCGATAGCATGGAATAACGGGTATCCGCTCCAGACAATTTGAAGGCATACTGCCCCCCCACGCCGAGCATAAAACCGGTCGCTGGATTGGAGCCGATGATGGGTACCAGCAGCACAGCCCCTGCGCTATCAGCAAAATCCTTGGGCGGCTTGTTCAACGCCACCCGGATTACATCGGTTAAATCTTTTTGAATGCAGATGGTATCGGTGGTTGTTTGCTGAGCATTGGTAAGCCCGGGGAAAAGGCCCCACCAGTACAGTAAGAATATTTTCAGGCCGTAGGACGAGATTTGATAATGGTTTACCATATTCCTATCAATCCGGCCTGACCGATTGTTTTGCTTTCACGCATATTTTTTTCTGTTAGCTAAAGCTTATTTCATATTCTTTTTATTTTTCCATCACAGCCATTTTTTTTATTTTACAGTGTATCCTTTTCCTTCCATACAAGCAGAAAAAGCTTTTTTATATTCTTCCATTAAGGCTTGCTCCTGGGCGGCGGCGGCCTGGTTGCTTTGTTGTTGCTGTACCTCATCTCCCACTACTTTAGCTCTTCTTCCTCTTAGCCCTCCCACTACGGCTCCGATAGCAGCCCCTTTACCGGTATCCCCGGCGATGGCTCCAATGGCAGCTCCGGCCGCAGCACCTCCGGCTGCTCCTACAATGGCTGTTCCATCGGCCGAGCGGTCTACATGTTCGGCTTGTACCTGGGTAGGGTTTAAAGGATCATAGCCGGTTTGCTCCTTGGCCCACTTAAAGCAGGCCGCTTCATCTGCATCCTGGGTTTTCTTATCTTGTTCGTTAGTAGGAAATACGAACAGATCCAGGCTTTTGGCAATAGAAGTGGTTTGCGCTTCAGCCGTAAAAGCGAACACTAAGGCTATTAGGGAAATTATTAGTTTTTTCATGGTGGAAGTAGTTGATATTTTATAAATCGCTTGGGTTGATAAAGACGTAACCCAATTGCTCTAGTGCGTCGGCTTCGTTGTAAAAAGTATAGCTTTTTATGATCTTATCATTTTCAATCTGATAAATGGAATTGGCCCAGATGGCCACGGTGCCTTTATCGCCTTTATACTTGATAAATAGCTCCGCCCAGTTAGAGACCCACTCTCCCTGGTTTTCTCCAGAGGTGATGATAATGGCTGCATTTTTGGATCGGGTGTAATCTATCTTCTCGTACAAATTATCTACATTCATTTTCCAGTTCTCTACCGCTTGTACTTTTCCAATAGAATCTCCATAAGAGGGACCTAAGCCTAAATAATTCTCATCCAGCAAGGATTCCATTGTGTCGTGATCCAAATTCTCCACGGCCTGTACATATTTTTCAATCAGAGCCAGGTTTTCTTCTGATTGATCCCCTTGGGATGAACATCCCATCATGAAGGACAATAGCAATAATGATAATGCTAATTTTTTCATTGTTCTAAGAATTATTATGTGAATTAGGTTTGGCTATTTTTAATACAGATGTTCCGAAATGGTTGGAATAAAGGGCAAAAAGATGCCCTCTATACATTTATTATTCTGTACTCTTTACTCTACTTCCACCGTAACTTTATTGATCTTCCCGGTAAAAGTGGTTTCTTCCGGGCCATACCCAATCCCTTCAGCTACCGGAGTCTGGTTGTCCAGCCCTACATCCGCAGTTTCATCGGCAGAGAAGATATTAGGTTGGGTTTTCTCCACCCGCGCATTCCCTACAGCTTTGTCATCTACATAAATGGTAGCCTTACCTCCTTTACCTAATCCATCCCCATCGTAGTCAAAATCCAATTTTACCGTAGCCGGGCCTTCCGGAAGCTTTTTGTCGCCTTCAACCGTATATCGGTCAAGCCCCAAGAAATTGTAGGTAAAGGCCGGTTTGCCATCCTTCATATACAATGACCAGCCGCCAAAACGTCCGCCTTGCGTCAGAACAACCCCTTCAGCGCCTCCCTGCGGAATATCCAGTTCAGCGGTCACGGAAAATGACTTGTTCTTGATATTAATAAAGGTGTTCTCCATCATGCCTTCCATGCCTTCGTATAGGGTAAGGGAGGTTCTGTCACCTAAAATATCGGGACGGCCGGCGATCGCTGGATTAGCTCGTTCAATCGTTCGGTCATCAAGAGGGAGTACATGATGTATTTGTGCCTGCCACATGAACAACTTCTTCATTTCTTCTAACTTTTCAGGATATTCTGATGCCAGGTTATTACTAAGGCTAAAATCTTCTTTCGCATTGTATAGCTCCCATACGTCGGAATCCAGCGGGGGTAAATTACGCGTTTGCCAGGGTGCCCGGTGAATGGTGCGGGCAAACCATCCGTTATGATAAATCGCCCGGTTACCGAACATTTCAAAATATTGTATGGTATGGCGCTCAGCCGCATCCGCATTATTGAAAGAATAGGCTAGACTGGTACCTTCAATTGGGGTTTGAGGCACGCCGTGCACAACCTTGGGTTCGGGTAATCCCGCTACCTCTAACACGGTGGGGGCAATATCAATGACATGGGAGAATTGGGTGCGTATTCCGTTTTTCTCTTCCACGCCTTGGGGATAATGAACAATCATGCCGTTGCGGGTACCGCCGAAATCGGAAGCTACCTGCTTGGTCCATTTAAAAGGAGCATCAAAAGAAACGGCCCAGCCGGCCGCCATATGCGGGAAAGTTCCTTCGCTGCCCCATTCATCCATCAGCGGCAGCAGATCTTCCACCTTTTCTTCCACCCCATTGAAGTAGGTCATTTCATTGTACATGCCCACCATGCCGCCTTCCGCACTGGTACCATTATCGCCGGCTACGAAAAAGAAGAGCGTATTATCCAGTTCGTCAATCTCGGCAATGGCATCCAGCAATCTCCCCACTTCATAATCGGTCATTTCCATGAAGCCGGCAAATACCTCGGCCTGACGGGCAAAAAGTTTCCGTTCATTATCAGTTAGGGCATCCCAGTCTTTGATGTCTTCCGGTTTAGGGGCCAAATTGGTGTTTTCCGGGATGATGCCCATTTCTTTCATTCTCGCAACGGTTTCTTCCCGGATCACATCCCATCCTTTATCAAACTGACCCTTGTATTTATCCGACCATTCTTTGGAAACATGGTGGGGGGCATGCACCGCCCCGGTGGCAAAATATACGAAGAAGGGTTTGTCGGGGGTCATCGACTGCTGGGCTTTTACCCAGTTGATGGCCTGGTTGGTCATATCCGTGGTAAAGTGATAATTATCCATTTTGGGTGGGTTCACTTTTTTTACGCCATCATAGATCAGCGGTGCCCACTGGTCAGTCTCTCCGCCAATAAAGCCGTAAAATTTATCGAAACCCTGGTGGGTTGGCCAGCGGTCAAAGGGACCCGATACCGAGGTTTCCCAGGCAGCCGTTTCGTGCCACTTGCCAAAGGCCCCGGTGCTGTAGCCGTTTAGTCGGAGCATTTCAGCCAGGGGGGCTACCCGATTGGGAAGCGATCCGGTATTGCCGGGATAGGCCGTAGCGGTTTCCATAATAGAACCGGTATTGGCGGTATGATGATTTCTACCGGTTTTGATGGCCATTCGGGAAGGTGAACACAGGGCGGTGGTGTGGAAATTATTATAGCGCAAACCATTATTGGCCAACCGGTCCATGGTAGGAGTCCGGATAGGTCCTCCGTAGGTGGTAGTAGCCCCAAAGCCGAGGTCGTCGATCAATACGATGACTACGTTGGGGGCACCTTCCGGTGCTACCACCTCGAAGCGGGGTGGGGGGGTGGTGTTGCGCACATCCAGTTCAGTGTAGGTTTTGGGTTCCGGTGGCACAATGGGGAGAATCTCCCGATTGATGTTCTCCTGGGCTTTCGCCGGAGAAAAGTACAGAAGAGCCAAAAAGAGGGGTAAAACTAAATACTTTGTTTTCATAGTTATTTTCTTTTTATGCTTTGTAATTGTTCGTTTTTAGTCATTTTAACGTCTTGGTAAACCGGCTATGCGAATCATAAATCTGAGCATATTTTGATACCTCAGGTCCCCACTCATGATTGCCATACAGGCAATATATATACTGCGAACAGGCGGTAAGGATCGGTAATGATAGCTTCATCATCATCGGTTTAGTGGGCACCATCGAGGGTGTTTTTTATGGGTTTACTTTTTCTTAGATAATGCTTCCATCGGATTTGAATAATGTAGTCCGAGTAGGTGAACTCCTCTTCCAGGGTATTTCTGGATCGCTGCAAAAGCTGGATCACTTCAATTCGCGAGGTATAATTAAACCGGTAGCCCATACCCAACCGGGTACGTAAGCGGTTAGCAAAACGCTCTTCCTGGTCTTCATCCAGGGTAGCAAACCATTCGGCATCCACAATTCCGTACCACAAGCCATCCGCATACAACGACTCCCGGTTGATGGGAATCAACAGCTCCGGACGAATGCGCAGGCGGTTAGTCCGGGTCCAGTCATCATTTGTCAGGTCTTTCAGAAGCCGCAGTTCGTACCGCAGCAAAACTCGAGAGAGGATACGTCTATGGGGCGTTATATGGTACCGGACTCCCAGGGTAGGCCGCCATTCCAGGGTACTGTAGGCCTCGGTTTGTACCGTATAAGAGCGCAAAGCCGACAGACTCACATCCACTCTGGCACTCATGGATCGTTTCACCGACAGCCGGTTATCAAAAGCCCACCACTTTGGCCCTCCAAACACCGTACTGTATTTCCCGTCGTATTCCATGGTATATATATTAGCAAAGGGATAGTTGAGTATATAATTTCCCCATACCTGAGTACCGGATGATTGACCAAATGAGGTACCAAAACCGAAACATAAAAGGATACACCAGCTATTTCTCAATTACGTTTAAATCGTATAGTAGAATTCGTAAAACTTAGAGATTGAACCCAAATCTGACGACCGGTCCCGATGTATTGATGTCGTATTTAAAACGATTTTCTCCCTGCCCTTTTTCGTAGTCGATACTAATAATGCGGTAACCGGCACTCAGCTGAAATAAAGGGGAAAACCGGTACCCCACATAGGCCTGTATTTGCCAGCTAAGATCTGCCCCCACCCCAAAACCACCGATGTCACTACGCAACTGATACAGTAACTTTTCTTCGGTTGGATTTTTTATCCGCGCAATGAGGATCGGATCAAACCAGCTTTCTGATGTGCTTCTGCTGCGATCTGTCGTGTTTGTAATCAGGTCTGCCCCTGCCTTCAAGCTATTAAATCGTCCACCTACTCCTACATCCAGCCAGGGCAACAGTTTTCGTAATCCGCTTACCTCCCAGGCAAATTGCTTGGCTTGAACCGATCCGTCGTTGATCACCAATCCCGTACTCACATCCTGTTTCAGATTCATGTATAGGATATCGGTGCCGATGGCCCAGCGCTCGGTAGAAGCTTCCCCATACAGCATGGCCCCCAGGCGTAAGTTGCTGAATATATCCCCGGCATCCGCGTCTACGGAAACATCAGGCAGGTCGCCAATCCCCGTACTCCCATTCATATAGGGAAACATCAGGTAAGGTTCCACCAAAAATTTCCAGGTATGATCCGAAGGTGCCTGAGCGTTTGTCGGTAATGTACCCAGACAAAGCCTAAGGACTAAGGTGAAGAAAATAACTAATCGGGCGCTCATGGTGTAAGACTTAAATGAACAATCGGAAAAGATTAAATTTCCAAAGGCACTTAATAGCCAAGCACGAATCCAAAATTCAGGGTGAAGTACCCTTGTTCCGGAAGGTTGCCTCCTTCGAAACCATAGTAGTATTTGGATGATACCTTAAAGCCTACGCCAGGTTCGGGTTCAAACAGAATGCCGATCTCCGGTCGCAGGGCGAAAAGCCAGCCATCCTGCTCAATGGAAAATACTCCCATATCCGTTTCCCGCCGCGAATACATGGTACCGATGCCGAGACCGGCAAAAGGATTGATACTCTCGCCCGGCTGAAAATAATAATCTGCTGCCAGCAGGATAGGTAGTACGTTGGTGTAGCGGTACTGCTTTCCCGAGTAAGACAACGTTTCAATGGTATAGGTATCGTAGGGTCGTTCGTCATAAAACACGTTCCACCCCAGGTCTACCCCAACCCCAACGTTAGGCTGTACCAAGTTTCGGTAGTCAATAGCAAACCCTCGAAAGCTGGCCTTACTGATATAATCACCCAGATCTCCCGAGCCAAATCCGATGGAATACTGAAGAATCGTCATGTTGTTTTGGGCGATGGCCGATGAAACGGAAAAGGCCAGAATAATAAATAATATCTTTTTCATGCTAGTGAAGTTTAAAAGGCTTAGTTAATCGTCAGATAGGGAGACTGGGCAAAGGCCTGGTCAATGGCCGTGTTGACCCGGCTGGCATCGTACGAACCGGTTAAAATGCCGTTGATAGCACCGGTCCATTGAAAAATCGGGTTTCCGCTGGCACTTTCCACGGCAGGGTCTATCAACGACATCAGCAGCGTACCGGTGGTATAAGAGGTTACATAATACGGAGGGTATCCCCAGCCCGGATAATAACCGCCCCACCACCAGGACCAGTAGTCGTACCAATACGTAATCGTAGTCACTTCCAGGGATGCCGGAGTGAGAAGCACGTCCGGATTCTCGCTGATGTCAACTCGTTGCCAGCCCTTCCGCTGCATGTTCGCGGCAATGGTGGCCAGAACCAATGTAGCGGTAGCTTCGGGCATAAATTCCGGCTCTTCGCCTTCCAGCACGCTTCCGGTGATCTTGACAATTCGATTCGGCATGGCGTAGGTGTTCTGGTCGGGGAAATTATAATCCTCTTCGTAATTGGTGAGAACCAAGTCGAAGTCCTCAGTATACTCCGGCCCGTCAGGATAGCACCCGAACAACAGGAAGCTCAAGAGGCCTATAACGATGATAAAATGGTTTTTCATAGCGCATTAAAGTTGGTTTTGATAAAAAAACTTACCTGATAAAAGTAGGCACCTTACAAGGACTAAATAAGTGTAATACCGTTACTTAACCGTTAAATAGGCTGCTTATCTAGCTAAGTAAATGATGGAAAGTGTACCAATTTGATTTCTTTTACTACATCTTCCCTAATCGGATACCCAACGAAATGAATGTGACTTTGACAGTGTATGATGGAGGATACCCGTTTTTTGGGCAAGTGATCAGAATTTTTTGCCGAAAATCCCAGCTACTCTTCATCGAGTGCCCTAGGAATGTACTTCAGTTTGGAACCATAGAAAGCGCAAGAATAAGAAAGATGTTGGCTATTGCGACCTGTTAGAATGATTGCGATTGAAAACAGCGTCTATCGAGCTCAAAGCGTCAATCTGTCAAGCAGCCTTCAGATCAGACTATTCAGGCGGTGATTTCTTAGCAGCCTATAGGTGAAGCGCATCAATCCCAAAACTATTAGACTTTCAACTACATATGGATAATATTTTTGAGAAGATGAACTCTTAATATATATTGATTTTTCAGGCTCTTACACTTCTTTATGCAAAAAACCTAGGTAATGATCTAAGTCATAGTAAGTATAAAATAAATCGTTACATTTGAGTAATGTATAGTAACTTTTGCTTATTGTATTCTCCTTTATTACTTAGATTTTATAAGTAAAATTATTTACTAAAGCTACCCACCTAATCCCACCTGCCATGGTATCAGAACAACGAGAAGATTACCCGCCATTAGGTTACCTCGAGAAAGATGTGCTTAAGCAGTTGCACTGCATTTTATCCAGTGATTTGTTTTCGGGTAGTGCGGTGTTGTCCAGTTTTCTGAAGTTTATCGTCAAAGAAACGCTGGAGGGTAACGCCCACGGATTAAAGGAATACACGATTGCCGTGGATGCGTTGGGGAAACCGGCCGATTTCAACCCGCAGATCGATGCGATTGTCAGGATTCATGCCGGCCGGCTCAGACGCCTGTTAAACGAATATTATACCGGGCCGGGCCTGACCGACCCCATCCGGATTGAAGTAGTAAAAGGCACCTATGTTCCGGTATTTCGGGCCCAGATCATCAAAGAATTGGAAATGAATAAGAACGGTAGCAGTCATGCGGCCGAAGACAACGAGAGGAAACCTAGCGACGGAGTAGGTGGAAATGAGAGTTCTCTCCTTCATCCCCGTTCAAAACTGACACTTGCCGTTTTACCGTTCCGTAATTTATGTCCAGATAATACCTATCAATATTTTGCCGACGGATTAGGAGAAGAAGTTACCCGTATCTTTAGCCGCTCTCAGGACATTTCCATCATCGCTCATTACTCCACCCGCAGGTACGCCACCGAACAAACTGATATGCGTATCATTGGATCTGATTTAGGGGTGCATTACCTGATCACCGGCACGGTCATGCGTACCTATAAGGAGATCCGGATTAATGTAGGACTGGCCGAAACGATGAACAGTACCCAAATCTGGTCTAAATCCTACAACCATGCCTTGGGTATTGATAACCTGATTGACATCCAGGATCAGATAGTAGAGGATGTTTTCTCCATTCTAGGGGGCTACTATGGACTCCTCATTCGCAATAGCATGGGCTACGAGCAAAAAAAAAACATTTCTGATCTGCAATTTTTTGATGCTGTCTTATGGAATTATTATTTCCATATGAATTTTTCTCAGGAGACCTACCTGAAAACCCGACAGGCCCTGGAACAGGCCCTGGAACGTGACCCTGACTTTGCTACGGGCTCAGCCATGCTGGCCGAATTGTATTTGGATGCCTATTCGCTGGGCTATCCTACCGTAGAAGATCCGGTCAACAAGAGTTACCACCTGGCAAAAAAGGCGGTTGAAATAGACCCTCAATGCCAGCATGGCTATTTAATATTTGGATGGGCTAATGTTCATTTGAAAAGAAAAGAAGCGGCCGTAAAGGCTCTGGAATATGGTATAGAACTAAACCCTTCTTCCGTTTCTATGACGGGAAGTGCCGGGTTTGGCATGGCCTGTACCGGGGAATATCAATGGGCGCATGCCTTGCTTACCCAGGCAATAGATCTTAATCCGCATTGTCCCTGGTGGTTTCATCTGGGTTTTTTTCTGGTGTATTACCAGAACCGGCAATACGAAAAAGCCCTGGGGCATGCTAATCAAATAGTTACTACGGATGTTTTTCTTGACCCTTTGACCAAAATTGCCGCTAAAGGGCAACTGGGTTTAGGCTCCGAAGCTCAGGCGGAGATGAAAGTATTTACGAAAAAATTTCCTAAGATCGTGGCTGATTTGAAGATGTATCTGAACACGTTTCTGATGGACGTAACCTTGGTGGAAAGTATTTTGGAAGGGGCGAAAAAGGCTGGGCTACCACCCTCCTAATCATCAGATCATTCCTTGATACCGCAAGGTTCTACCCGCCTTCCTACTTAGGGTCTCAACCGTATCTAGGCAGAAGCCCCTTCTAATACCATTTTCTTTAAATAGTATTCCATAAATGTGCCCCGTGGCGTCCACCTGAATTCGCTATCGCTCATCCGGGGAAAACAGCTTTTCTTATAGAACAGGGTTCGCAGAAAAGGGTATTGCTATTAACGTCCTGATTATCAACTACTATTGCCTAACGCTAACCCGTAAAGACAAGGAAGTTCAGTGCGTACTATCAGAATACATTTTACGGTTAAGTAACCGTGTATTACTTATTTCTTGTGAAGGACAAGTATACATTTACATGAATGATTAACCGGGGAAAAGCTTATGCAGAAGAGCATCAATTCCATTGTTCGAATATTTCCTGATCATGAGGAAAAAATTGAGTACCTGTTCATGTACGATTCAAGCTTTCGGGAGCTTTGTGCTGACTATATGCTTTGTGCCAGCCAAATTCTGGAGTTGAAATCAGAGTCCGGCGATTACCAAGTTAAGCTGGAAGAATACGAAGAGTTGCAACGGAGCCTTGAACACGAAATTTTGAAACTGATTCTGGTTTCAAAAGACAACCTGAAGAACGAGTAACAATCATTGAAGAAATTGTATCACCTAATAAATTCACCTATACCTATGAAAAAAGTAATGTTTATCATCAGTCTGGTTTCCCTCGCCTCCGTAGCAACGGCTCAAACCAGCCAGGAGGAAATGGATATGGTCCAGGCACTATTCGGCATGGAAAAGAAAGCTTTTGTGACCGAGTTTATGCAACTGGAAGCCGGTCAGAGCGACGCCTTCTGGAGATTATACTACGAATACGAAGCCAAACGTAAGGATCTGGGCAAAGAGCGTATCCAACTGTTAGAGAAATTTGCGGAAAGTTACCCTAACCTGGATGAAGCAACTACCGAATCACTGTTGAAAGGCATGATGGACCTTCAGAGCCAGAACGACAAACTGATCGCCAGCTATGCCAAAAAGATCAAGAAAGAGCTCGGAGTGGGAACCGCCGCCCAGTTCTATCAGATTGAAGGGTATATCCTGAGTAAGATACGCACCGAAATTTTGGAAAACATCCCGGTCATTGAACAGGTCGGTAGTATGTAGCTGCCTACTACCCTGTGATGTAACAAATACCGGGGTAGTGGCTAAAACAGCTATTGGTGATTCAAAGCAGTCGCTTTCTTGAGCATAGCAAGTGACTGCTTCTTTTTGATCCAACCCGGAAAAACTACATCAAAAACATCCACCCATGAAATGGTACTTGATTGCCATCAAGAGAATTCTGAAAGGCATCGTCACGTTTTTGTTGCCCATCACACTGATCCTCTTTTTACTGGAAAAGGCCTTCGTTCTGGTTCGGGGCCTGATCCAATCTATCTGGGCTTCTTTGCCGGAAAAGGGCCTCTTTGGGTTCGGTTTGCTTCCCCTGGCAAGTGCGGTGGTGATTTTGCTGATCTGCTATTTTGCCGGACGGAGGGCCGAACAAAAGAAGCTCCGGTCATTCCTGCCCTTTGTGGAAGATAACCTGCTGGTATTTATTCCAGGATATACCCTGCTGAAATCCCAAGCCTACGAAGCCCTGGGAGATACCGAGGAAGGTTGGAACTCGGTACTGATCGGGGACGACGATGGTTGGAAGTTCGGCATAGAGGTGGAGCAGCATGCCGATGGGTACAGCACCGTCTTTTTTCCCGAACCTCCCGATGCCAAAGCCGGGGAAGTGAGGCTCTTCCGTTCATCAGCCCTGAAAAGGATCTCTATCCCGGCCAGCAAACTGATCGCCATGACCCGAAGGTACGGCTATGGATCGGCATCCCTGGGAGTTGAAGAAAAAGCCGAGGTTCGGAATAAAGTGAACCAAAAAGTAAACCCGCAATAAACCAGGAAGCAACTGGGAAGGCATGGCCAGTTCTTCCACGCGAACTAAATGATCATTAGAAGAAAGTCCGGGTGCGGACCTGTTTGAATCACGGGATGGCTGGCTCAAAAGCTTTTACGTGTTATTTTTGCCCAAATATAGTTCGCACCTGGACCGAATTGAGCGCGTATGGAAACAAGTCAACTATAGCTGGCAGGGAGCGGAAGATTATCTCACGTTTGAAAATTTTAAGCAGGCTGTCGCCCGAATACTAGCTGAGTTTGGCGCAGTATTCATTCTCAACTTTGAGGATCAGACAACTACTGGAAAACTTACACTTAAATTTTATCGAGTACTTATGAGGAAATATTTGCTTCTATTCTTAGTTGCTTGCTCGTCCCTGCCGACAATAGCACAAGATGAGAATTTAGGAACTGTGATGGCTGCTGACACTGCGGTGAATAAGAGCCGGGGCGAATACCCTTACGTTTTGCCAATTTGGGGCAATAAAGCATATAAACGAGGAATTAAACTACCTCTTCCTTTTGCCGCTTCTTTTGGAACTATCTATAACAAGCAACCCATCGTTTTGGAAAATTTCTCCATGGCTTTCACCCAGGGTGATGAAATTCCTGATTTTGACCGGCTTCAGCCTATCGCAGACCTAATTGTTTTCGGTCCATCTGTGGGAAGAATTAATACTGCCTTTTTCAGGCTGGAGTCATGGATATTACCATTTCTTTCGGTGGGTGTGTACGGAGGGAGAGTATGGGGTGAGCAGACGATTTCTCTGGTGGAGCCGATTGAGATCACCTCCGTCACCGATATAGATGGAGAATACTTTGGCTTTAACGGGGTCGCCTTTGTTCCGGTAGGACCTCTGGTCCTTCAAGCTGACTATTCATGGTCGTGGACTACCAACCGGCGATTGGATCAACCAGTCCTGGTGAAGGTGAGTGGTATGCGCTTAATCAAAAGGTTTGTCAACAAAACGAACCCTTCTAAGACCTTAGCAATTTGGGGCGGAGCCCAATTCCAGAACCTGGCTAGTCAGACATCCGGGAAAATTGGATTGGACGAAGCCTTGAATATCACTCCTGAAAATATCGCGGAGCTGGATTTGCGCTGGGAAGAATACACCATGAGTCCTGAATGGGAGGCACTGCCGCCGGCTGAAAAAGTAAGGCAACAAACGGCTTACAATGTCCTTAGAAATGGAATAGATCGGGTATCCGATACCACGGTTCATTATGAGTTCGACAAAAAACTACAGTATGATTTGAATATGGTCCTGGGTGGCTCTTACACTTTCAATGAACACTGGCAGATCAGAGGAGAATATGGTTTTCTTCAGGAAAAACAGTCCCTGATGTTCCAGCTTGTATATGCTTTCGGTTTTTAAGGCCTTAACACATATCCTCGCTTGGAATTTAAATTTAGAACAATAAAAACAGATAATCATGCTAATCGGATTATTCACATTGCTTGCAGTTTTGTTGGGTGGTGGGGCAGAAAGCCCCTATGTCGTACCCAATGCAGATAAAATCATTTTATCAGAAATTTCGGATAAAGCACGGAAGGCTGAGGCTAAAGCACTGATAAAAGTCTACAAACGACATTGGAAAGACTTTCAGAAGTTCCAGAAGTCATTTCAAAAAGACTTTAAAAAAGCCAGTGCCAACCCATTGACTTCTATACAGGACTTAGAAGATAAAATAGAAGCCTACCGTGAAAGGCAGAAATTCTTAGATGAAAAATTGATTCCTATTAGGTTGGAAGTAATGGACCTCATGACTGACCAGGAGTGGGAAGCTGCCATGGGTGAAGCCATGAACATACCAGTTAAAGAAGTAGCTAAACAGGAAAAAGATCAGATAAAAGCCGCAGTTAAACAAAGCAAAAAAATGGTCGATTTCAGAGGTGGTATATTGATGGTTTTAGAAGAGGAAGACCATTACCACGCGGTGTTTGCCGCTGTAAACAATTTTGAAAATCAGCTGGCGAATATTTTATACCAAGAACAAGATATGATCCTCAGCACCCTGGAGCTTATTAAAGACCGTGGCGTTACTCAACAGGAATTAGCTATGTTGGGTGAGTCCTACCTTGATTTTAAGACAGGTTTGAGCTATGCTTACCTTGATCTGCGAGAAGTGTTGTTAGCAGAGGTGACAGAAGATCAATGGAAAAAGCTGCACAAAGAACTTGATAAATTACTTTAGCTCTGCCTCATACGATAGACTCGGACAACGCGAGCTAAATGATCAATAAACGAAGCATACACCAATGAAGATACTTTTACGGATTATCATCTTACTCATTTGTGCCGTTACTTTTCTGAATGCACTGGTGTTTGTAGGAATCTCGACCTATCGCAGCCTGCATACCTATCTTATTCTAATTCAGGGTCATATGGAAGAAAATCCGGGTGCGGAACTAGTTGAATCATTGGATGGCTTTTTGCTAGCCATTGTGTTCCTGATTTTTGCGATCGGTTTTGGAAAGTTATTCGTGCCAGAACTACAATTTCTTAAAAACATTCAGATTCCCTGGTTAGAGCCCCAGAATTTTTCTGAACTCAAACACGTGCTTTGGGAGGCTATTCTCACTACCCTGGTGGTGGTCTTCGCTATTCAGGTTGTAAGGGACCTAGATCATCTCACTTGGCATCACCTGATCATTCCGGGAGCAATTACCCTGATTGCCATTGCATTGAAAATGCTAAAAAGTTCTCACTGATGGCATGGAGAAAGTATAAGGTTGTTAAGAGGTGAAAATAACCGTATAACCGTTCCGGGCGGAACTGCGGCAATTTCAGTAGTTTTGGATGGGCGGACTCATTGAATAAGGCTTGGGTTTATAAAATAGTTATCGGCGATTACTCTCCATATTTTTTTGTTCTTGAAAAAGTTAGTTTTGGTTATATTGTTGATTACCGAAAAGTGATCGTAACCATTGCATGTTGAATGGGTTTGGATATAAATTAGCCAGTGTTTTCCTGTTGTTAGCTGGCTTGCCCCTGATCATGAAGGGCCAGTCCCTGGATACTGTGCGGGTAAATATCGATCAGGTGCTTGTATTTTCCGATACCATCTATGTCCCCCTTCAGGATACCGTGTTTTTGCTCGCTGATACTGTAGAGTACAAAATCAAAGAAAACCCCTACTTTAAATCCGAAATTTTTTACGATAGCCTGAGGCACAAAGCTCAGCGCAACCGCATTACCCGGGAATTGTATAAAATGTTAGTGCGCCCCCCCGCACCAGAAGTTTACGAATCGGACGATGTTGTCAATAGCGAACAGTACTTCGAACCTTATGTCGGAAAGACTATCCGATCAATAAAGGTATTCCACGTGCCCTTACTGGATGGTACCGTTTGGGATACTACGCTGTTGGATAGAACGCGATTAGGAGAATTATTAGACCATGTTTCCACCAGTACCCAGGCTTCATTGGTACGAAAAAGCGTACTGTTCGAAGAAGGTGCATCTGTTGATGCCTTTCAGTTAGCCGATAGTGAAAGGATACTGCGTTCACTGGATTTCGTTGAGGACGCTCGGATTTATCTGCTCACCGATCCAGAAGATGTAACTTCGGTTGCCGTCACTATTGTAATCAAGGATCGGCTCCCCTGGGGAGTTAGCGCTAACTATGGTAGTCTTTCCCGTTTTGATTTGTATTTGACCAATCGGAATATACTGGGCACTGGTAATCAGTTACGAGGCGGTTGGGTCTATAATCAGCAGGAGCAACCTAATCATGGCTATGACATTGAGTTTACTAGCCGCTTTATTGGCAATACCTTCACCCAGGTAGGTTTTGAACTGGCCAACAACTGGCGGGGCAGAAAGCGAATTGGGAGAGTTACCAAAGAATTTATTAGCCCCGAAATTAAATACGGAGGAGAAATTATCATTGGTGAAGAATCCCGGCGGGTTCAACAGGCTTTTCTGGACTCACTGCACGAAAACTGGATCAACTACCAATTCCAGGATGTCTGGGTAGGGAGAGCCTTTGCCCTTGCGGGCGAAAATAACCGAAGAACTATTCGGGTTGGATTACGCTACCTGCACCATGATTTTCTGGAACGACCGGAAGTAAAGCTGGATAGTAACGACCGTTATCATAACCGGCACTTTTGGCTGAGTTCGGTTTCGTATCAGAAACTTAACTTCATGAAGACTCGCTACATTTTATCCTACGGAATTACCGAAGATGTGCCCGTGGGATATTCCTTCGGTTTGCAGTACGGTCATGACTACGCTGAGTTTGAGGATAGAAACTACTGGGGCGGAAATTTAGAGCTGGCTCAGTACTATGCTTCTCTGGGATACGTGTTAGTGGCATCTGAGGTAGGTGGGTTTTGGAATGGACAGCAGTTCAAAAGTGCCATTGCCAAACTGCGCCTGGGCTACTTTAGCCCATTAATCAGAATGGGGAAGACCCGCCTGAGAAACTTTGCTAATCTGGAATATGCGGTCACCCGGAATCTGGTGGCTCCCGAAAGCCTGTTTCTGGGTAACTTTATTCAAGGGATCAATGGTCAGCGAGCCTACGGCAACAATTTTATGTCGCTACACCTGGAAAGTGTGTGGTTTACCCCCTGGTACTTCTACGGCTTTAAGTTTGCGCCATTGGCAACGTTCTATTTTGGTATTGTGGAAGAAGATCGGGGTAGCCGAGAAGAGAGAAATTATCGCCATACAGTTGTTGGTGTAGGTGGTGGGTTTAGAGTAAGAAACGAGAGCTTGGTATTCCGAACCTTAGAAGTTAAAGCTACTTATTTTCCTAATACACTACCCGGTAGTGATTCTTGGTCCTTTGAAGTCTCGCTTAGCCTACCAATCCTTTTTGAAAATATTAGCCCCTTTAAACCGCAAATTGTAGGCTTGGATTAAAGTTTTTAGACTGAAGGAGTAATTGATTTTCTCTAAGTTAGAAATGTCATGCCCAACCGTAGTATTTTATTGAATTTAAACCTTCTACCACATAAAAATACTGCAAAATTGTCAATAAAGAATATTATTTTTGGTGGTTACTACTAAGTTAACCGAAATAATTTTGATATTATTTTCTTTAACATTTAGTTTCATTTATATTAACAGTGCATTAATATTAGATGAATAATAGCTCTTACTACTAAAGTTTTCTCATCAACCAACCTGCTTTCTTATGATAAATGTATTATGGCTTCAGGGTGGTGCCTGTAGCGGCAACACCATGTCATTCCTAAATGCCGAAGAGCCCACCGTGGTAGAATTAGTTACCGACTTCGGTATCAACATTCTCTGGCACCCTTCTATTGGCCTTGAGATTGGCGAACAGGTTTCTGATCTACTAGAGGATTGTCTCTCAAAAAAGGTTCAGTTAGACATCCTGGTTTTTGAGGGCTCCATCGTGCAGGGCCCCAACGGCACCGGAACGATGAATTACTTTGCTGACCGGCCGATGAAAGACTGGGTAAAGGAACTTTCGGAAGTGGCTCAGTTTGTGGTAGCTATCGGTGATTGTGCCACCTGGGGTGGTATACCTGCCGTTCCGCCTAATCCGAGTGAATCTACCGGCATGCAGTTTTTAAAGAAAACCAAAGGAGGCTTCTTAGGCGCCGACTATAAATCGCAGGCCGGTTTTCCGGTGATCAATATTCCCGGTTGCCCGGCTCACCCCGATTGGATCACCCAGATACTGGTAGGCATTTCTACCGGTAGAGCCAAAGATATTCTGTTGGATAGCTATCACCGTCCTAAGACTTTCTTCACCGATTTTGTGCAGACGGGTTGTCCTAACGTCAACAACTTTGCTCAGAAAATTGACGGACACTTTGGTAAGCGTGGGGGTTGTTTATTCTACGAGGTAGGGTGCCGGGGGCCAATGACCCACGCCAGTTGCAATCGTATCTTGTGGAATCGGCAGTCGAGTAAAACCCGGGTGAACCACCCTTGTTTAGGCTGTACCGAACCTGGTTTCCCCCACCACGATTTGGAGAAAGGAAGCGTTTTCAAAACCTTAAAACATCTAGGAGTTTTCCCCAAAGATGTGCCCACCGGACAGTCTAAGCTCTTGTACTACACCCGGGCGGGTTGGGAAAAAATACTACCTACCAATAAAGCACTAACCGAAACGTCTAAATAACCAATACTACTGCTAACTATGGAAACTCAAGAATTAAATATATCACCCGTAGGTAGGGTAGAGGGCGACCTAGACGTAAAAGTCTACATGGAAAATGGGGTGGTCACCAAGGCCCATACTCAGGCGGCCATGTTTCGGGGTTTCGAGAAAATCATGCAAGGGAAAGACCCTCAATCCGGCTTGATCGTAACCCCGCGTATCTGCGGAATCTGCGGTGGTTCTCATCTCTATTGTGCTTCTTCCGCCCTGGATACTGCCTGGAAAACTCAATTGACTCCCAATGCTTTATTACTGAGAGCGATTGGACAGGCTACCGAAACTATTCAAAGCATACCGCGTTGGTTCTACGCTATTTTTGCCACGGATATGGCGAACAAAAAATTTAAACATCATCCGTTGTACGAGGAGGTAGCCAAACGGTTTGCCGCCTACACCGGTACTTCTTTTCAGACGGGAGTTACCGCCAGCGGGCGACCGGTTGAGGTGTACGCCTTGTTTGGTGGGCAGTGGCCGCATTCCAGTTACATGGTGCCGGGTGGCGTGATGTGTGCTCCTACTTTAAAAGACATTACCCGGGCTCATTCTATCATGAACCAGTTCCGTAACGACTGGCTGGAATCGGTTTGGTTAGGTTGTTCTGTTGAAAGATACCTGCAAATCCAGAGCTGGGATGATTTGATGGCTTGGGTGGAAGAGAATGAATCTCAAAGAAACAGCGATTTGGGACTATTTATCCGGGCTTCACTAGAGTTTGGGCTTGATTTGTTCGGCCAAGGAGTGGGTAAGTTTGTGGCCTACGGTACTTACCTCCATAAAGACCGCTACAATCACCCCACTATTGAAGCCCGTAATGATGCGGTGATTAGCCCCGGTGGTTTTTACGATGGTGAGAACTACCACGCGCTGGATCACATGCAGATTGCCGAGCACGTAGAGCATACCTGGTTTAAAGACCATGAGCCAGCTCACCCCTGGAAAGAGCCTATTCCTACTCCAGTAGAAACTTCTACCGTATTGGGTGAGACTGATTTCACTGGAAAGTACAGTTGGTCTAAGTCGCCCCGGTATATGGAGCAAGCGGCGGAAGCCGGACCGTTGGCCAGAGTAATCATGGCTTCTAATCCGGCTAACCTGGAGCATCAGATTCGTGATCCCTTGTTTGGTGATATTATGAAGGAGAAAGGCCCCAGCGTATTTACCCGCACCTTAGGCCGGATGCACGAAGCCCCGCGTATCTACGAATACATAAACGAGTGGCTAGGCCAGATTGACCTAGACGGTGAGTTTTACATCAAGCCGGAGGAAAAAGACGGTAAAGGTTGGGGAGCGACTGAAGCCGCTAGAGGCGCCTTAGCTCACTGGATTGAGATTGAGAACGGGGTTATCAAAAACTACCAGGTAGTAGCCCCCACCACCTGGAACGTAGGTCCGAACGATGGCGAAGGTAAGCCCGGTCCTATCGAGGCCGCCCTGGAGGGCATTGAGATTGAAGATGCCCACGATCCGGTAGAGGTAGGTATGGTGGCCCGTTCATTTGATTCCTGCTTGGTGTGTACCGTGCACGCTCATGATGCCAAGGACGGTAAAGAACTGTCCCGGTTTAAATTATAGGACAAAATTGAGCGGAGGTTTCCTTCCTCGGAAGAAGTATCGCGTATGAAAGCGAAGGAAAATACGTCTCACCGCATCGCTATACTGGGTTTTGGGAACCCGGTCAGAAGCGATGATGCAGTGGGGCCTTACGTAATTCAGCAGTTAAATAACCGGCTTTCCAGTAGGGAGGACGTTAGCCTGTTTGATATGGGCACTTCGGCTTTTGAGGTGCTCTTTCAACTTAAAGGCCATCAGCAGATTATTCTGGTAGATGCGGTAGTCAATACCGGAGACCCGGTAGGAACGCTTTACCGGGTTCCGGCCGAAGAGGTTCGCCGAACGCCTCAGGATGATCCGATGGTTTTTCTGCACAGTCTGAAGTGGGATCAGGCACTATCCTACGCTAAGAAAATTCTTCAGGACGAGTATCCCGAAGATATTCAGGTTTATCTAGTGGCTATCGAGGATACCCGCTTGGAAGTAGGTATGTCAGAGACGGTAGTAAGTGCGGGAGAAAAAGTGGTGGAACATATTTTGGAGGAGGTAGCATGCACACCATCGCCCTAAAATCAGCCCATCTGTATATTCCCAGCGAGGTGGCTAGCCAGGTCTTTGGGGAAGAATCGCGGGTGTACCTAGCCTACCAACCGGAGCGGTCAACACTTTTAGCTGCCCCTGCTTCCAGCCAGTGGTTCTCCAAAATGCACCAACCCAGCCAGCATATGCTGAAAACCCGGAATCTGCAAGGAGATAAAACCATTGCCCTGCACGAGATTTTGATCGATCACGATCTGGATAATCAGGACCGGGAGTTAGACTACTCCATTCAGGAAAGTACCAAGATTCTTAAAATTACCCTCTGAGCTATGATCAGCATTCAAACGACGATAGACCAAAAAGACAGAGTACTCAAGACCATTGAGCAGGTGCCTCGCCTTTCCGAATTGGTAACCCTTACTGAAAAAGAAAATGAACAGCAGGGGCAGTATAACGTGATTATTGATGACCACGGTATTGTAGTTCCATTATCCTGGGATAGCAAACTACCACCCTTTTTGAAGCCTCAGAAGCTCTCGTTTCAGCCGGATGCGCTACTCGGGGTGATTTTTAGTGAACTGGGCAATCTTGAACAGGCGCTGCATTATTTTAAGGAGTATCCTGAGCTAAATGCTGAATTCACTGCCTATCATTACTTTCTACAAAACAGGGTATTTCCCCTTGAATTAGTCCAAACTCTGGAAGGAAACAGATCAAATGAAAATTCATATCGTTTCGATCACAACACTGCTTTACTAATGCAGTACGGACTGTGGCCTGAAGCAGTCACGCTTCCCGAAGTTCAGCAGCGATATCAAAAGGCGTTGGCTACTGCCCCAGATGATGAATATCTTGCCTTTACACTAAAGCAGTACGCAACTCTTTTACTCGATACTCAGCAGTATGAAGAAGCTCAACAACTTCTTCAACAACACCTCACTCGGGAACTCTCCGAGGAAGCTGCGTTTGCTCTAAAGTCGGTGTTGATTCGCTGTTGGATGGATACTCTAGTGGTGCCCTACGATTCGGAAAAACTGGAACTGCTCAAGGGTATGCTGTGGGAGACGTTGAGCTACCACGAACGGGAAAGACACGAAGCCGAAGTGGGGCTATTATTAGTTGATGCCTCCGAAATAGCTAATATATCAGAAAGCTACTCCGAATCACTAGGGTACATCAACCGGGCTTTGGATATTTTCCGCCAGCAGGAGTTGCCGGAGCTATTCGGTAGTAGTCTGTTGCGCAAAGGGGTATTGCTTTACACCTGGGCCCAGAACGGCAACCCTCAGTTTTATAAACCGGCTATTGATACCTACCAGGAAGCACTCAAGCTGTTTAAGCGGGAAGAAGCTCCGGATACCTTTGCCCAAATTCATTTACACCTGGGAGTGCTCTACGCTGAAATGGCGGCGATGCAGCAGAAAAAAAATATTTGGGCGGCGGTTTCGGCTACTTCCTTTCAGGAGGCATTACGCTTTTTTACGAAAGATGAGCATACCTACGAATACGGCTTAGTCTGTAACAACTACGCCAATGCTCTAACCAAATATCCTACGGCCCTAAGAACCGACAACTACGAAAAAGCCCTGGAGTTTTACGAGGAGGCTCTCTCGGTTCGAACTGCGGCTTACCCTTACGAACGGGCGCTTACATTGCTCAATTTTCTGGAAGCCAGTTGGCACGTAGACAACGGGGAAGATGGTTTTAATCAACAACGCTACGATGATATGGTGGCTAAGGCCCAGGAAGTGAAAACCCTGGTTGACGCCCCGGATTTGGTGAGCGAATCAGAAGGGCAATTGGAGCGATTGTCTCAGTTGCTTATCACCGTGAAAAGTGAAGGCTATGCATGAAGTATCCTTAGTTCGTAGCATTTTCCGAACGCTGGAAGAAGAATTTTCGGCGGATAAGATGAACCGATTGGTTCAGGTAAATTTGCGGGTAGGTTTGCTGTCTAATGTTGAGCCAGTGTTGATGCAAAACGCCTTTCAGGCATTAACTGAAACGGAGACTAAGTATCAGGAGGTTTCCTTAGAAATTGAAACGGTGCCGGTGAAAATCTACTGCGATGTCTGTCAGCGAACTTCTGAGGTACAGCAGTATAAATTTGTGTGTGCTCACTGCGGGCAATTGAACAACAATGTGGTGGAGGGTACCGAACTGCTTATCCACCAGGTGCACTTTAGCGAGAACTGAGTGGTAAAAAATGCTCACAAAACAAAGAAAATGAGTAACTTAAAGGAAAACCACTTTTCAATTATCCACTGTCAACCCCGGATAAATTCCGGGGTCAATTTTAAACTTTAAAGTATGGCAATAGAGAAATCAAGCAAGGGAGCCCGGGGCAGCGTTCAGTGCGAGAATACCTCCCTTAATTTACTGAAAGCCAACGACTTTGTGGCCGACAATATCCGAAAGGAAATGAAACGCCGAAATATTCTGATGCTCAACATTACGTCTTCGGCCGGAAGCGGTAAGACCACCTTGTTGCAGGAAACAGCCCGGCGCATAGCCGATCAGGTGAAGATGAAAGTGCTGGTTGGCGATCTGGAGACTGAGCGGGATGCCGCCCGCATTCGAGAAACGGGTATTGACGCTCTGCAGATTGTAACCGGCGGCATCTGCCACCTGGAGGCGCAGATGGTGTGGCAAGCTATGGAGCAGATCGATCTGAAGGGAGTAGAACTACTCATTGTAGAAAATGTGGGTAACCTGGTTTGTCCGGCTTCCTTCGATCTGGGCGAAGACTACCGGGTAACCCTTATGGCCACTACCGAAGGCGACGATAAACCCAAGAAGTATCCTCGGATGTTTCTGACCAGCGATCTGATGCTGGTTTCCAAAGCTGATCTGCTACCGTATCTACCCTTCTCGGTAGATGCTGTGACCAAAGACGCCCGGGAAGTGAATCCGGATATCGAAGTATTGCAAATTTCCAGTACTAGTGGCGAGGGGATAGAAGCCTGGTGCCAGTGGGTGCTGGAAAAAGTGCGGGAGAAGCGTGAGCTTCAAGCTCAGACGGCAACGGTCTAACTCCCCTTGAAAACCTATCAGATCCATATTCAGGGACAGGTACAGGGAGTGGGCTTTCGCCCCTTTGTGTACCAATTGGCCCAGCACTACGGCTTAGCAGGCCAGGTGAGTAATCGCACCGACGGTGTACGAATTTTAGTGAATGGGGAGCGTTCTGTGATCAAATCGTTTCTGGAAGATATTCATCACAATCATCCCAAGGTAGCTCGTATCACCGCCTATTCCCTGGAGGAGGTTGCTCAGCAGTCATTTGATGAGTTTGGAATTGTCCATAGCCAGCGCAGCGAGCATACCAACGTTCTGCTTACTCCCGATTTAGGCCTATGTCCGACCTGTCGGGCTGAGCTTAGCGATAGGGATCATCGCCGTTACCAGTACGCTTTTACCAACTGTACTCACTGCGGCCCGCGCTACTCGATTATAATGTCGCTGCCCTACGACCGGGCTACTACGGCTATGGCTCCTTTCGAGCTTTGTGAAGCTTGTTCAGAAGAATACGAAAATCCCCTCGACCGTCGCTACTACGCCCAGGCCAATAGCTGCCTGAATTGTGCCATAACCTTATCGCTTTACGATGAAGAACAACAGCTACTTTCTGATGATCAGGTAGAAATCTTAAAGGTAGTAGCGGAACGCATTAACCAAGGAGCCATTGGGGCCATCAAAGGGGTGGGAGGATACCTGCTGGTTTGTGATGCTGCTAATGCTCAGGCTATCCGAACCCTTCGCCATAGAAAACACCGGCCTACTAAACCGTTGGCAGTGATGTACCCGTCGCTGGATCAACTCACGCAGGATACGTTAGTAGACCCCAAAACTCGAGAATTACTTACCGGAATTGTTGCGCCTATTGTACTACTTCCCCTAACTGATCAACTAAAAAAGCGGATTGTCTACCAGGAAATCGCTCCCAATCTTATGCAAGTGGGAGTAATGCTACCGTATGCACCGCTGTTTGCTGTTCTGATGAATTACCTGGGTCGGCCAATCGTGGCGACCAGTGGCAACATTAGCGGGTCGCCCATCATTTATACTGAGGAGGCGGCTCAACAGCAGCTATCTGCTCTGGTAGACTTTCGTATGGATTATAACCGGGAGATTGTCGTCTCTCAGGATGATTCGGTAGTCCGGTTTAGTCCAGACTCTCGACAAAGAATAGTATTACGTCGCTCCCGGGGCCTGGCCCCCACCTTGGTACTAACCGAACAGGGGAGTTCTAACCAATGCTTATTGGCAATGGGAGCTGATCTAAAGAGCACCTTCGCCTATACCCACGGCGGAAACCAGTACGTTAGCCAGTACTTGGGTGATTTAGGTAGCTTTGATGCCCAGCAGAGCTATCAGCAGGTTTTGAATCATTTGCTTGGTATGTTTGGATCGCAGCCCGAGGCAATAATTGCGGATCAGCATCCCGGCTATTTTTCGGCTCAGTTGGGTGAGGAATTGGCGGAAAAGTGGGCTGTTCCACTTTACAAAGCTCAGCACCATGAAGCTCATTTTGCGGCCGTGCTGGGCGAGAATCAGTTGATAAATACCCAGGAGCCCATTTTGGGCGTGGTATGGGATGGCACTGGGTTGGGAACCGACGGCCAGATTTGGGGCGGGGAGTTCTTCATTTACCACAACTACCATTTCCGCAGAGTAAACCATTTCGACTACTTTCCGCAGCTGATGGGCGATAAAATGGCTCAGGAGCCTCGGTTATCGGCTTTATCTCTGGCCTTGGGAAATAAGGTGCTGGAGAAAATACTGCGCGAAAAATTCACCTCAGTTGAATGGCGGCATTACACTAAGCAGTTGCAGCAAGCGAATGGACTGCAGACTTCCAGCGTAGGTCGCCTGTTTGATGCAGTAGCCAGTTTACTGGGCTTGATTGATAAAGCCAGTTACGAAGGAGAAGCAGCGTTGCGGTTAGAAACATCCGCTGCCGACTATATTCAACAATACGGATACGACCACCTCAGAAGTTATGCAATTACAACGAGCAAATCAGTTCCAACTCAGAAGATAATCGGCGCAGTTGCTTCGGATCAGGCGAAATCTTCTGTCGGGTTGGTTGCCGCCCGCTTTCACTTGACCCTGGCTCACATTATCTTGGATGTTGCTGATAAACTTGATGTAAAAAGAGTCGCCTTTAGCGGCGGGGTATTTCAGAATGCATTACTGATAGACTTGATTCAGGCTCAGATGGCGAATGACTTTACGCTTCATTTTCATCAGGAACTTTCTCCAAACGACGAGAATATTTCCTTCGGGCAGTTGGTGCACTATCGGCTACAACGAAGAGCAAAACAGTTCAGGATAAAAAAGCCTGAATCAGTCTCGGCAGTATGATTATGTTTTCCGCTCTAAATGATTTAATTTGTTAGTACTCACTTTATTATAATACCTATGTGTTTAGCAATTCCTGGAAAGATTAAGTCGATTGAAAAGCAGTACGGTGGTGCCATCCGTATGGCTCAGATTCAGTTCGGAGGCATTACGAAGGAAGCCACGCTAGAGATGGTTCCTCACGCGAAAGAAGGTGACTACGTACTGGTGCACGTGGGGGTAGCCATCAGTGTGGTAGACGAAGAGGAGGCGAAGACCACCTTTCGGTACCTCAAAGAAATTGGCGAATTAGACGAGCTAAATCCGGAAGTGTAAATGATTGACATGGAGATCAACTTTTTCAGCACCGGTATTTCCGCCGAGGGCCGAAAGTGGTGGCAAGAAACCGAAGCTTACCAACAAAAAATATCCGAGATCAAGAAAAATGTCCGAGCGAAATACCGAGCCAAACTCAAACCGGAGAAAAATTGGATTAGCCGTTTATGGATCATCCTCCAGCGAAACCGTGAGATTAACCGGCGAATTGTCCAACTTGATTCCAAGCGAAACCTCTACTTGGGTACTCACTAGTCCCTTGGAGCATCACTACCAAAATATCTACCTATGAAATTCCTATCCGAATACCGCGATCCCGAGTTGGCGGCATCCTATCTGGATCAAATAAAAAAGACCGTTACCCGCCCGTGGACGATCATGGAGGTCTGCGGTGGGCAAACCCACAGCCTGGTAAAAAACGGCCTACTGGGGTTACTGCCGGATGAAATAACCATGGTGCACGGTCCCGGTTGCCCGGTCTGTGTTACCCCACTCAATTTGATCGACAAAGCCGTATACCTCGCCGAAGAGAAAGGAGTGATACTCTGTTCGTTCGGAGATATGCTGCGGGTACCTGGTTCGGAGCGTAGCCTGTTGCAGGCCAAAGCCCGGGGAGCCGATGTTCGCATTCTTTATTCGCCCCTGGAAGCAGTAAAATTAGCCAAAGAAAACCCTGACCGGGAAGTGGTGTTTTTTGCGGTGGGCTTTGAAACTACCGCTCCGGCCAATGCCTTATCCGTGCTCCACGCCCAACGGGCCGGACTGACTAACTATTCCATTCTAGCCTCTCATGTATTAGTTCCCCCCGCTATGGAGGCGGTTTTGTCGGATGATGAGAATGTCATTCAGGGTTTTCTGGCCGCCGGCCACGTTTGCACCATTATGGGCATTGATGCTTACTACCCGATTGCCGAGAAATACCGGGTACCCATTGTGGTAACGGGTTTTGAACCGGTTGATTTGCTCCAGGGAATTTTGATGACTGTGCGTCAACTGGAGCGAGGGCAGCATGAATTGGAAAACCAGTATAAACGAGTGGTGCGGCCCGAAGGTAACCTGGCTGCTCAAAAGGCTATAACGGAGGTATTTAAGGTAGCCGACCGGGAGTGGCGGGGAATTGGCACTATTCCCCAGAGCGGTTACGAAGTACGAGATGCCCTGGCGGCCTACGATGCAAATGTGAAATTTTCGGTTAACATTACCGAGGTAGCCGAGTGTAAGGAATGTATTGCCGGACAGGTACTCAAGGGTTTAAAAAAACCCTATCAGTGTTCACAGTTTGGCAAAGCCTGCACTCCGTCTACGCCCTTAGGAGCACCGATGGTTTCATCTGAGGGTGCCTGCGCTGCGTATTTTCACTATCAGGAAGCCTAAAGTCCGGCTATGAGTCAATTTAAGATGCAACTAAACTGCCCGCTGCCTGAACTTGATTTCGACATTATCACCATGGGCCACGGGAGCGGGGGGCTACTAACTAATAAGCTACTAGACGAAGTTATCCTAAACCTCTTTTCTACTGAAGCCGAGACCGAGCGGCACGACGGAGCATTTCTAAACCTGGAAGGTAAATCTGCTTTTACTACCGATAGTTTTGTGGTTTCTCCCTTATTTTTCCCCGGAGGAAATATCGGTGATTTAGCCGTAAACGGTACCGTGAACGATCTGGCGATGTGTGGGGCGTTACCCGAATACCTTTCGTTAAGCCTTATTATTGAAGAAGGCTTACCAATGGCTGAACTATGGGAGGTGCTACTGACGATTCAGGCTTCTTGCAATCAGGCGGGAGTACAGGTAGTAACCGGTGATACCAAAGTGGTTGAGCGCGGTAAAGGCGATAAACTATTTATAAATACTACCGGAATCGGCCGGCTTCACCCTCAGGCTCAAATCGGGATAAGTCAGGTACAACCCGGAGATAAGATAATTGTTAGCGGTCCGCTGGCCACCCACGGCATGGCGATTATGTCGGTACGGGAGGGATTAGAATTTGAAACCGAAATCAAAAGTGATACGGCTCCCCTTCACCAGCCGGTGAAAGCCTTGCTGGATGAATTTGGCAGGGGGGTACATTTACTTCGTGATCCCACCCGCGGAGGGGTAGGTACCGTACTGAACGAGATAGCCCGTGGCGCTAATGTTGGCGTTGATCTGCGTCAGGCCAATATTCCGGTGAACGAATCAGTAGCTGGAGCCTGCGAACTGCTGGGGCTTGATCCACTTTACGTAGCTAACGAAGGAATATTTTTGGCTATTGTAGCTGATGATATCCACCAAGATGTTGTGAAGCTATTGAAGAATAACCAGAGACTAACAGAGGCAGCAGTGATCGGAGAAGTAACGAACGAACATCCTCGAAAAGTAGTACTAACCAGTGGCATTGGAGGCCGCCGGGTGGTAAACATGCTGGCCGGTGAGCAACTACCCCGCATCTGTTAAGATCAATATGCCCATCCATATACCCAATCCTAAGGCAAAACTAAGAGTCTTTAAAGGAGCACCGGATAGCCCGTTCCTGGCCCCTCGTGGTGTATTTCTGAGTGGGAACAAATTACTGGTGTCAGATACGGGTCACAACCGAGTGTTTATCTGGAATAATGTACCTAATGAAGAGTACTTACAAGCGGATGTAGTACTGGGCCAGACTGAAATGGGAGCTACCGGACGTAATCAGGGGGGAGGGGTAAATGCTTCCACGCTGCAATATCCTTCAGGCTTATGGTCAAACGGGGAAAAACTGATGGTGGCCGATGCCTGGAACCACCGGGTATTAATCTGGCACACCTTTCCTACTCAGTCCGGACAACCGGCGGATGTAGTCGTTGGTCAGGCTGATTTCTCGGTTAACCAACCCAATCTTCAGGGAGTGGGGGCGTCTCCTTCCGAGCGAAGCCTCTACTGGCCCTACGGACTTACCTCTGACGGAGAACACCTCTGGATTGCCGATACGGGGAACCGCCGGGTATTGTATTTCGACAAGTTCCCGACCACTAACTATGCTGCAGCCGATAAGCTAATTGGTAAGAACAACTTTACCGAACGGGATTATGATCATCAGCACGCAATCTGGCCATATTCGGTCAAACTTGGTCCGAAGAGACAATTAGCTATCACCGATACCCAATACTACCGGGTCCTGCTTTGGAATCATTGGCGAAATGCCTTTGAGCAAAGTGCCAAGGTCATCATCGGTCAGCCTGATTTTCAGTCCAATGGGCAGAATCAGTTCCGGTACACACCTGAAGCCAATACTTTAAATTGGTGCTACGATAGTTGTTTTGACGAAAACGGCTTGTGGGTCGTCGACACCGGGAATAGCCGGATCTTACGATTTACGCAGATTCCAGCAACATCAAATTTCCCTGCGGACGAGGTGATCGGGCCGACAGATTTTTCTACCGGTAGTGAGAATCTAGAAACTATTCACGGTACCGAAAATGCATTATACTGGCCCTTTTCGGTAGCAGTAGAGAATGATACTATCGCTATTGCTGATACTGGCAATCACCGTGTGGTCCTAATAGATCAATGATTTAGAAACTCCTCAATTTGTTAGCTTGATAAGTATTCGGTTATTTTGAACATAACTAATCCAAGGATATGGTAAAGATATTTTTTAGCGGATTTACTTTATTAATAATTACCGCACTATTTAGCTGTCAACCAGCCAATACAGAGCAAACAACTGAAAGCAAAACCAGCAGCAAGCCGAATATTGTAGTCATTTACTTAGATGATCTAGGCTACGGAGACGTGAGCAGCTACGGAGCTACTGAAATAAGTACTCCGAATATTGATGCACTCGCCGAGGGCGGGGTACGGTTTACTAATGGGTACGCTTCGTCAGCTACCTGCACTCCCAGCCGCTACGCCCTGCTAACCGGCGTTTACCCCTGGCGAAACGAAAATGCCAAAATATTATCTGGGACGGCACCCTTGCTGATAAATACTGATCAGCAGACAATACCCAAAATGCTGAAGCAAGTGGGCTACCAAACCGGAATTGTTGGTAAATGGCATCTTGGTTTAGGGGCAGGCAATGTGGACTGGAATGAGAAAGTAACTCCTGGCCCCAATGAAGTAGGCTTTGACTATGCCTTCATCATGGCCGCCACCCAGGACCGGGTGCCAACCGTTTATATTGAGAATGGAGACGTGGTGGGCCTAGATCCCAGTGATCCGATTCAGGTAGATTATCAGAATAATTTTGAAGGAGAACCCACGGGAAAAGATAATCCTGAGCTGCTTACCATGAAGTGGCATCACGGCCACAACAGTAGCATTGTCAACGGTATTCCTCGTATCGGTTTTATGAAGGGGGGGGAGGCTGCTAAATGGAGCGATGTAGATATGGCCGATCACTTTCTGGCGCAAGCCCAGGACTATGTAAAGAACCGGGGCGAAGAACCTTTTTTCTTATACTACGCCTTGCAGCAGCCCCATGTGCCACGCACCCCGCATCCCCGCTTTGTAGGGCAATCCGGGATGGGACCTCGAGGCGATGCGATTGTAGAAGCGGACTGGTGCATTGGTGAATTTGTGAAAACACTGGATGAAGAAGGGTTACTTGAAAATACGCTGATCATACTTTCTAGTGATAATGGCCCGGTACTTAACGATGGCTACTACGATGATGCTGTGGAAAAGCTCGGCGACCATGACCCTTCCGGTGGACTACGAGGCGGCAAATACAGCTTGTTTGAAGCGGGTACCAAGGTGCCGTTTATTTCTTACTGGAAGGGTGCCATTGCCCCCAAAGTATCGGATGCGCTCATCTGCCAGATGGACTTACTGGCTTCACTGGCAGATTTGGTGGGAGGCAAGGTAACTGGCACCGATAGTCAGCCACTTCTGGATGTGCTAATGGGAAAATCTGACGAAGGAAGAGACGCGCTTATTTTAGAAGCTAGTAGTCGAACAGCATTGCGAAAGGGCGAATGGGCCATGATTCCACCCTACGAGGGACCAGCTGTTGCTGAACAAGTAAACATTGAACTGGGCAATGCCGATGAGTATCAGCTTTTTCATCTTAATGAAGACCAAGGTCAGCAGAAGAATCTGGCTGAATCTAATCCAGAAAAGTTACAGGAAATGGTAACTACCTTTGAAGAAATCCGAGGCAGTGAGTTTAGTAGTACCCAAGAATTAGAGCTTAAATAGGAAGTAAAGCTTTAATTGATGAATATCAAGTAGTTCATTTTAAAGGTTTTATGAAGAATGAGCGGATGAAAATGCTTGGAGAATAAAAATTTGTTCCTCTAGGTTCGATTATTATATCTTCATAAGGGCATTAATGAATCCCATATTTTCGCCTTTATTCTTTACAATTAAAACCGGTATGCTACTATCGCGGTAGACCAGTTTTTCGGCTACTGATCCCATTAAAATAGCAGATAGGGCGGTTCGGCCTTTCGAGCCGACGACAATCAAATCTACTCCAGATTCTTCAGCATGGGTGAAGATCATATCGGCCGCCTTTCCATCATCACTTACTTCGTATTCGCAGGATAGGTCGGATGGAAACTTGTTTTTGGCCAAAAATTTTTGACAATCTTTTTCAGCGTGAGACTGCATGATTTGAGCAAATTCTTCGTGAGTCTTACCGGTTTTGTAGTAACCGACCGGCACACTGTAGATATGCATCATCATCAGCTCAGCTGAAGCCGGTTCTGTAAACTCTAATGCCCGTCGCATAGCATGGGTGGCATGTTTAGAAAAATCGACGGGTACCAGCACCTTCTGGATTGTCGGATTAAAATCTTCGGTCACTAACAGCAGGGAGCAGGGGCACCTTCTGGCAATTTTACTGGATACAATACCTGACCCTTTCAGGTTTTTTTTACGCCCCATCAGTATCAGGTCAATATGTTTGATCTTGCAGAGCTTCAGAACTTTCTCGATAGCGTTTCCTTCCTCTACAATACAGCTTACATCAACAGAAGAAGCAGAAAAGAGATCATTGACTTTTTTTTCAAGATCACCCTGGATACTTTCGTCCAAGGGAGCCATCAAATCTGGGTATTCTTTCAGAATATCAGCCGGTAGTTCTAGGTCTTTAGCTACGTATACAAAAAACACTCGTTCAATGGGCAATAGTTTAGCCAGCATATCCGCGTAGCGAATGAGTACCTCATCCATTTCGGTAAGGTCAAGCGCTACCAGTACATGTCGAAAAGGATCATCGTTGGTAGTTTTCACGGCTTTGGTATTAGAGATTACAATATTCCTCTTATTAAAAACAAAGATGCAAACGCAATAATTGCGTACAATTCGGGAAAGACCGCCAGAATCAGGGCTCGGCCAAATACGTCATTGCCTGATCCGATGCTATCAATACTATTGGCACATACCCGGCCCTGGAACAAGCCCGATAGCAAGCCCGCCAATCCCAAAGCCAGCCCGCCGCCTAGTACGCCGGCCCCCTGAAGGAGGGTCATATCCGGACCAATTAAGTCCTGAAGAATGAAGAATCCAGCAAATCCGTACAGTCCCTGGGTACCGGGTAAAGCACTTAGCACGATGAACGAGCCGAATGCTTCGGGGCGTTTTTTCAGGGCTCCCACGGTAGACATGGCCCCGATGGCGGTGCCCATGGCACTACCGCAACCGGATAGTCCTACCAGCAAACCAATTCCAATAAAAGCAAGGGTCAGAGGCATCGTTTCCATAGTTTGATTTGGTTAAAGTTTTAACGTCATTGATTTTTTCTAAAGGGGCGATAGGCTACTCCTCCGCCCTCAAACTGAGCGTTGTTATAAAATTCTACAAAAGTTAGTCGTAGGGGGTGGACAAAAGCCCCTAATGCGGCCAAGGCAAAATTGAGGCTGTGGCCCAGTATCAAGAAAATAACTCCTATTACCAAACCCCACCAAGTATCACCCATGATCTGCATCCCGATCTGATTCACTACTAGCCCCAAAACTGAAGAAGCTACTCCCAAAGCAAACAAGCGTACGTAGGAAAGCACATCTCCGAGTATGCCGGTCAGGATAAAAAACAGGGGCAGAATCCCACTACCAATCCGGGCCAGTAGAGGTGACTTCAAGTTGTGAAAGAACAGTACCAGGAGTATCCCTAAAGCAAGTCCAATTTTTCGAAGGTTTTCAAAGGGTTGTAGAGCGGGGTTACCTTGCATATCGGCCAGGAAGATCCAGATCAGACTGACTACCATCAGGAGCTTGCCTATTTGAGAAAGACTAGCCAAGAGGCCATGGTAGCGTATTTTGTTGGTAATGGACACAATGATTCCGGTGAGTATTTGCACCACTCCAATCATCAAGGCCACATTGAAGGCGTTGAACACCACTCCCCGGTCATCCGGAATCACCACGTAGCGGGCCAGATACTGCAGGAAGGGACTAGCCTCGGGGTCTACAATCGGAATACCAAACACACTGCCCGACTTCACGATGCCCATCACCGTGGTGAACAGCCCCAGGATAATGCCTAAGGTGGCAGTATTTCTGCCGTCTTTCAAAAAGGTAAACCAACCAATCAGGGCCGCTAGCAGTAGAACCAGGCCGTAGCCGGCATCACCCAGACAGTAGGCAAAGAGGATAGGGTAAAATACCGCAATAAAGGGCGTTAAATCCATTTCGTAGTAACCCGGTAGCTGAAAAATCTTCGTAATTGGCTCAAAAAGCTTGGGGTATTTGGGGTTTTTGAGTAACACCGGCACCGTATCTTCCGAGGTTGGTTCCGCGATGGTGTAGGGTAATTTCTCTCGTTTAAGATAGTGCAGCAGTCGCTCCTCCATGGTGGCCGGATACCATCCGGTCAGGAACAAAATGGTACCCTCGCCATATGGCTGGTAACTGCCGTTGACCATTTGTAGCATCCAATCGTCTTCAACCAGGTTAAGTGCTTTTTTAAGTGGTGCCAGGTAGGGGATATAAGAGCGAATTTGTTGGTTGATCTTCTTTCGCTTTTGATCCAAAGCAGATTCTTGCGTTTTTGCTTCTGCTAACGCCAGGTTAGGTAACCGAATAGTCTCAAAGGGCAGTACCGGTTGCTCACCGATGGATAGTACCACGAAGAAGGTTTGATCGGGTCCGCGATGGATTACCTGGTAGGTTATTTGGTCGAAATCAAACTCATTGAATGTGTCGTGGTCGGCTACGCAAAAGGTGACATTCACTCCGGCTTGAGAAAGTCGGCTCAGTTTTTCGAGGTGGAAATCGCCCCAGGGTTCTAATTTTTGTTTGTTTTTAAGCAGCACTTCTCTTTCCTGAACCAAGGCATCTTTTCGGTGCCGGAGAGCGAGAATTTGATCCAACACCTGGTCAGTCACTCTTTCTGCTAAGGCAGTAGCATCCGGAATCTCACCGTGGATGTCGGCACTGTCCTGGACGACATCAATCGCCTTTTCAATTTTACTCTTCTTTAGCAGGAGTGCTTCTACCTTGTCATTCATAAAAGTAGGATCAACTTCCAAGTGAATTACTCCCAATTCCTGAAGCACTGAGGTGATTTTCTCCCGTTCGCGGTGGTAGGTTAGTAGGCTTATTTTCTTAAATGCGGCTTTCATGCGGTCCTTCGGGCTTTTATCTTCTTAACAATTTTCTGAGCCGCCTTGGCAATGTTCTCTTTATCCTCCAGAAAACGCTTGATTTTACGGATCGCCTCTTCGTAAGCTGGTATCTGCACTTTCTCGTAGAGGTTTACCTTTTGGGTCATCTTCTTGCGGGCGGCACTCAGCAGCTGGCGTTGCTTTTCTTTAGTGCTGATCATCAGATCGATGGTAATCGCCCGTTGCATCATCTGAATACCGGCAGGTACCCAGGCGGGATATTGCCACCAGGCAATATCGGCCAGGCGGAAGCTTACCTCCCGTATTTCGGGTACCCGAACGCCTACCACTTTTTTCTCGTAAACTCCCGAATCTTTCATTTCAACGATGGGGGGAAACTCACTCCAGAACGGCTCAAACGCTTGTAGTTCTTGGCGTATCTGAGCCCGTTCGTTCATCAGTTCTTCCAGGGCATTGGCCGCTTTTTTTTCTTCCTGCCGCAAAACGGTTTCTTTGTTCTTCAAAATGGGCAAGGCTTTTTCCCGGATAGCTAACTGTCGGGTAAAGTCTTGGATAGCCGATTTGTTGTACTGGAATTTCATGCGGGAGATGTTTCAGCTACCAATTCAGCGGGTTTTTCCTGCGGCTTCCAGTACTTCTCCATGAATTCTTCCTTGATGCCTACCTCAAATTTTTCAAAATATTTGGCCATCAGGTACCAACCGGTATCCAGCATTTCGTCAATGGGAATATTAATATCAATGGCCAGCAGCCGCAACGCGTATTCTTTGGCGAAGGCCAGACACTTTTTATCGTATTCGTTCAGATCAAAACCGTTTTCGCGTTTGGTTTTGGCTTCCATCGCATCAGCGTAGAGACGAATCAGGGCGTTCATGACCTGCGGGTGGTCTTCGCGGGTTTTCTTCCCAATTACGTTTTGCTTAAGCCGGGATAAGCTGCGGAAGGGATCTACAATCACCTTTCCGATATCGGTATTATGCTTCAGAAATAGCTGTCCCTCAGTGATATAGCCAGTATTATCAGGAATAGCGTGGGTGATGTCGCCTTCGTTGAGGGTGGTGACGGCCACAATAGTGATGGAGCCCCCGTGTACGAACTGCACCGACTTTTCGTAAATGCCGGCCAAATCACTGTAGAGGGAACCCGGCATGGCGTCTTTAGATGGGATTTGATCCATTTTATTGGCTACAATGGCCAAGGCATCCGCGTAAAGGGTCATATCGGTGAGTAGTACCAGCACGTTCTGTTGCTGGTCGTTCGCAAAGTACTCGGCCGCAGTACAGGCCATGTCAGGAATGAGCAGCCGTTCCAAAGGTGGGTCTTCCGCCGTATTGATGAAGGATACAATCTTATCCATCACCCGGGCCTGGGCAAAGGTATTTTTGAAGAAGAGGTAGTCATCGTTAGACAGCCCCATACCTCCCAGAATAATTTTATCAGCTTCGGCCCGCATGGCCACTTCGGCTAAGACCTGATTATAGGGCTGGTCTGGGTCGGCGAAAAACGGAATTTTCTGTCCGGTAACGAGGGTGTTATTCAGATCAATGCCGGCAATGCCAGTAGCCAGTAGGGTAGAAGGCTTAGCCCGTTTCACTGGGTTTACCGTACTGCCGTTGATAAACCTCTTTTCGCCCACCAATGCCGGCCCGCCGTCAATGGGATCGCCGAAGGCATTCAGGTAACGTCCCGCTAGCAGATCGCTAACGTGCAAGGTAGGAGGTAAGCCCGAAAAAACTACTTCCGCTTCGGAGGCCACCCCTTCGGTACCGGAAAAAACCTGGAGGGTCACTACATCGCCCATCACACTAACCGCCTGAGCAGGTTGGTCATTGACCCAGCCCAATTCACCGTAGCGAACCCCTTGGGCACGCACCTCGCAGGTGGCCTTGGTAATCTTGGTGAGTTTGGTGTATATGCGTTGAAATGCCTTGGTTTTCATAGCTGGGGTTGGTTGCGGTGATTAGAGCGCTCGGGAGTTAAAGCCGTTAAATCCATTTTCCGAAGTTCTTCATCCAGTTCAGCCTCAAACCGCTTAAACCGTTTTGACTCAAACTCAGAGTAATTCATCTGCTTTAATAAGTTTATCAATTTCTTAAAGTAGGTGCCTACCTCTTCAAATTCGGTAAACGAGAAGTCGGTTTCTACAATCTTCATCACTTTATTCAGCATGTACTTCTGCCGTTGCAGGGGTGAATTCATATCTACCTCATCGAAGGAGTCCTGCTGAATGAGGGTGAAGTCGATTAATTCGCTCTTCCAGAAACTCACGTGGTAGGATATTGGAACCGCATCATCGCCCAGTATGCTGATCTGATCCCGGGCTTCCAGCCCATCCCTCACCAGATCCTTGGCACGCTTTACCATTGACACCCAACCGGGCTGAACCGTACTTTCGGTATCAGCAATAAATTCCGGGTAGTCAAGATACTTGGAGTAAGAGGCTAGTGAGTCGATAGCCGGATAGCGCTTGGCATCGGCTCGTTTCTGCGATAGGGCATAAAAACAGCGGGCTACCTTACTGGTTGACTCCGTGACCGGCTCTTTAAAGTTTCCCCCAGCAGGAGACACGGTGCCGAGAAAGGTGACCGAGCCTTGCTTGCCGTTATGCAATTCGGTTAATCCCGCCCGGCTGTAGAAGTTAGCAATGGTAGCCGGTAACTCCACCGGAAAAGCATCCTGCCCGGGTAATTCTTCCATGCGGTTCGACATTTCCCGCAGCGCTTGCGCCCAGCGGGAGGTGGAATCGGCCAGCATCAGTACTTTTAAGCCCATGTTGCGGTAGTACTCGGCCAGGGTCATTCCTACGTAAACTGAGGCTTCGCGGGCGGCAACCGGCATGTTGGAGGTATTACAAATAATGGTGATCTTCTCATCCAGTTTTCTTCCGGTAGCCGGGTCGGTGAGTTGGGGAAATTCGGTGAAAATCTCTACCACTTCGTTGGCCCGCTCCCCGCAAGCTACCAGAATAACGATATCCGCTTCACTATTCTTAGCGATAGATTGCTGCAAAACCGTTTTGCCGGTACCAAAGGGCCCGGGGATGTAACCGGTCCCGCCTTCAGCGATAGGATTGAAGGTATCCATGACCCTCAGGCCGGTTTGCAAAATATTGTGCGGCCGGATTTTTTGCTTAAAGGCACTAACTGCTTTCTTTACCGGCCATTTTTGGCGCATGCTAACCGGAAATTCTTCTCCCTGATCATTAAGCAGTGTGGCAATGGTTTTAGAGATTCGGTAATCATTAGGCCCAACAATAGACTGCACGCGGTACTCCCCTTCCATAGCAAACGGTACCATAATTTTGTGGTCTACCCAGTTTTCCTGTACGCTACCCAGCCAGTCGCCGGCTTGTACCCGGTCACCCCTTTTGGCGATAGGGGTAAAAGAATACAGAACGTCATCGTCCAGAGGGGCGGTTATCTCCCCGGTGTTGATGAATGTTCCGGCCATTTTTGCCAGGTCATTTTGCAGTCCGTCGTACTTTTTGGAGAGGATCCCTGGCCCCAATTCAACTTCCAGCATCTTTCCGGTGAACACCACTTCGCTGCCGATATTAATCATCCGGCTCGACTCAAACAGCTGGGCCGAAGCCAAAGAGCCATTGACCCGAATCACTTCGGCTTTAAGTTCTTTGCCCTCGCTCTGGATAAGGCATATCTCATTTTGGGTGACCGAACCCTGCGCTTCAATGGAAATGAGATTGGAGATTATTCCGGTTACTTTTCCTTTGGTCATCATGTTGAGGTTTTAGGTTTCTGCAAGGGCTGTTGAATAGCCGACATAAGATCTTCGAAGTAGGAGGAGGGTGGTTGCTGCGCCAACTGTTGCCAGCGAGTCACGATAAAGAGTTTTAGCGTGTAGGCATATACTTGCTCCCGGCCAAAAAACCCACTAATTTCCTCTAAATACTCCCAACGTATCCGGTCCATAAATCGCTCGATACGGTCGGGGCGAGAGGTAGCCATTGCTTCTTCCAAACTTTCAATGTAAGGGTAGTCACGAAGCCAGGCGGCCGGTATGGTTCGCCCGCCACCGATGGCCCTTACTTCTCTCTCTTCGGTGGTAACAGGTTCGGTAAGAAAACTGTAACTGGTCGAATTATAAATAGCGGCTAGTTCTTTTAGTTGCCGATCAAACCGGAAGTAATTAGCAAGGAAAACGTCCTGTTGTTCAGTTTCTTCGTAAAATAACGTCCAGAGGCTTTCTTCTAAACGCTGGGGGCTGAGAGATGTAAACTGATCTTCATAAGATTGAATGAACTCACTGAGATAGGAAGGAAACACACTCTGTTGACGGAGATAGTTTTGTAAGTCGGGTTCAGACAGTGTGGCCGGAGTACTGTAAGTGGGTTGGGGGAGGTTGTGGTACTTATAGAAAAGTACCTTAAGAAAATTGCGATTATCGTTGGGGTACAGCAGATACTGAAATAATGTTTCGTCGGAAGGAGTGAGGTTGCGGCGAATTGTATCTACCACTTCTTCCCCGTCAATAATCGGGGCATCTTCGTCCAGACTCAGGTCAGGTAATCCGGATATGAGGTAGTAGTAATTCACGTCTCAGTAGGGAAAAAGAGTTTAGCTGTCTGTTCCTCCAGGTAGGGAGTAAACAAGGCTATAAAATCGCTTTCGGTAAATGAGATTTGGTACGCCTGCTCTTTTTCGGTAATCCTAAAGCCACTTCTCAGGCGATTATTAAAGGTAATGGTGAGATTCTGGGCGTGTTCACGAACGCTTTGCTGAAAGGCTTCTCCCAGTTTATCTTCTAGTTCGGAAGGCAGCACCAGCTCCAGACTGTCGGTGGCCTCCCAGCAACGAATCGCTTCCAGAATCGCGGTTTGAAGAAAGGAAACATCCACTAACGCTGCCTGGGTATTTTTCGCCAGTATTTTGTCACCTAACAACCGGTGTATCTCTACTTTCAGATCACTGATCAGTTGCTTGCCTTTTCGAATGAGTTCCTGTTCGGTACTGCGGGCAATACGGGAGGCTTCCCGTTGGGCATCACCAACAATCTTTTTGGCTTCCTCCCGGGCGGCTTCGAGCATCTTAGCCCGTTCGGCGGCCGCCGATGACAGAATGGATTTAGATTCTCGTTGGGCTTTCTCAATCCCCTCCTGGTAGATTTTGTCGGCTAACTGGTCAAGGTTGTTAAGCTCCTTCATAGAGTAGCAGTTATTTTAATACTAGCAGTGGCAGTTGGCTGTGAAAGACCATTTTCTCCGTCAGGCTCTCCCGGAAAAGTCTTTCTATAAAACTATAGCTTTTAGGTAATATAGCAATCATTCCGATATCATGGGACTGAACGTAGTCGATAATTCCCTCCTCTACCTCCTGATGGTAGGTGAAGTGAAAGGTGGGGGAAGCGTTCTCAAGCTTCTTTCGCACCAGTTCCCGGTTGGCTTCTTCCTGCTGGGTCATGGTTTTTTCATCACGGTTGAGCGTAATTACATCAACATTTAGCTGAAATAATTCAATGAATTTCAGCAGGAAATCGAGGGTTTGGTAATGGGTTTTTCCACTATAGTCGCAAATCAAACCAACATTTTTCACCCCATCCAGCTCAGAATCATCTGGTATCACCAGTACGGGTACTTTTACGCTTTTTATGATCTGGGCGGTTTTGGTTCCCCACAGCTCACCCAATCCGGTAGCACCTTCGGTAGCCATAATGATTAAGTGGATCTCCTCATCCTGAGGGATATGCGCAATACTTTCTACCGATATGCCCAGTTCCTTGCGGAATTCACAATCTAATTCTTTTAATTTGGGAAATTGATGGACTAATTTTTGGAACCGCACATCAATCCCCTCTTCCAATTGCTTTAACCAGGTAGCGGTCTGTTCATTCGTTTCCCCCTGCATTATAGGGCGGTGGTATACATGGTAGAGAATGAGCCGGGCCTGGGCTTTTTCGGCTACTTCAATGGCTTGAGTTAAGGCTCGTTGGGCTCTCTCTGAGAAGTCTGTTGGAAATAATATGGTTTTCATGCTCAATTTACTCAGTGGTTCCGTAGATACGGATTGAATTCAATAATTGAAAATTTCGGTTAAGCAGGAACACAAGCTGGCTCCGTATGCCTGGCCTGCTTTGTAAATGTAAGGTAAATGCTCCGGGTAAATGATGACATCATTTAGAAGCCACCATGATATATGTCATAAAAATTTCAATTTTTTGGAATTAGATTTATCAATTCGGCCAAACCTAAATATAGCAGTTGAGCTAAATACTTTAATAGTATTCTTTATATCCAACTTGATGATTAACCTTTTTCATCCTTAATACAATTCCGTATTTTTTCCATCCACTACTTTATTATTTTTTTAACCTGACCCCTTTAGAGCAGAATTATGCTTGATAAACTGTATCCCTATCGTTTTAAAGCTTTTTTCTTTAGTCAGGTATCACTACTTTTTAGTTCACTGGTGGTTCCGGCTACTTTACACGAGGCAATAGTTTCCCCGTTGCTACTACTCATCAATTTGGGGGCGGGTATTCTTTTCACCGCTAAAAAACGCCGCGTCTTTTGGTTCTTACTATCTTTATTGACGGTGGCGGTAGCAGTCGTTGGTTTTTCTCTGCTAGAAGACCTGGACGAAAGGACGTCCGATTTCGTAAGAATGGGAACCGCTTTGGTATTCTATGCCATCGTCGGCCTGGAAATTATTAAGCAGGTGTGGGGTGCAGTTTCTGTAAACGGAAACGTGATACTCGGCTTGATCAGTGGCTATCTTTCGTTAGGCTTGATTGGCTCATTTATTTGTAACGGTATTGAAATTACTAATCCCGGATCTTTTCGCGGGCTAAGTGCTGATCCTAACCTATTGAGCATAGAACTAAACTATTACAGTTACATTACTCTCTTGACCATCGGTTACGGTGACATTGTACCCCTGACCAAACTGGCTCGTACTACATCCGTACTGATCGGACTCATGGGACAGATGTATATTGTCATTATTACGGCCGTGGTGGTGGGAAAATATATTAATCAGAACGCTACTGAGGTGAGAGACTAGCAGCGTGGTTACCACGAAAATAGATTGCATTTTTTTTGAGTATCTAGTCGGTCTGAATTATAATTAAGAAATCACCAACTAATTAGCCGTTTCAATAAATCGTATTGACAATGAAAAAGGTTATCACTCTTACTATAAATCCTGCGGTTGACAAAAATACGCATATCAGCGGATTGCGTCCAGACAGTAAACTCCGGTGTAGTCACGCGATAGCCGAACCGGGCGGAGGAGGTATCAATGTATCAAGAGCCATTCATAAACTGGGAGGACAGTCTATCTGCGTCTACCTCGCCGGAGGTTCAACGGGGGATTTACTTCAGAGCTTACTAGATTCTGAGCAAATCACTTCTCATCGGGTGCCTATCAAAGAGCCCACCAGGGAAAATATTATGATAGTAGATGATGTCACCCAGCAGCAGTATCGATTGATTATGGAAGGGCCCACTGTATCGAACGAAGAATGGCAGCAAAGCATCATCGAAGTAACCTCCTTATTGAATGAAGGTGACTTTGTAGTAGCTAGCGGTAGTTTACCTAAGGGGGTGCCAACTGATTATTACGCTAAGGTATCTGAAGCCGTAAAAGAGAAGGGAGGGAAAATTATTGTGGATACCTCAGGTGAAGCACTTAAGCACGCTGCCAATGCCGGAGTATACCTGCTGAAACCCAACTTAGGAGAGCTAAGCTCGCTAACATCCAAAGAGGCAGTAACCGGACCTGACCAAGAGCGCTTGGCCCAACAAATGATTGATCAGGGAATGACTGAAGTGTTGGTAGTTTCGCTCGGACCCAAAGGCGCAATGTTGGTAACCGACGGTAGCATAGAATATATCACGGCTCCTACTGTACATAAAAAGAGTACGGTAGGAGCGGGTGATAGCATGGTAGCCGGTATGGTTATGCGTTTAGCACAGGGTAATTCACTTATTGATGCTGTTCGTTATGGAGTCGCCTGTGGTACTGCGGCGGTGATGACGGAAGATACGCAACTTTGCAACAAAGAGGATGTAGAGGAACTGTACGGGTGGATTACCGAGCGAGCGAACCGGTAAGCATCTCAAACATAGGATCACTGGTCATAAGACTAATTCTGTCAGATCAAGTGCTACTAGAGGTGATTGTCACCGGATCGGATATGATAAGCGCAACATTACAAAATAGACTCCGCCGGGGTGACCGACGCTCGGTGGCCATTATATAGAAACGTTTTTCTTGATAGTATAGGCGTGAAAGAAAGGTGGATGGTTAGTCTGCCGAAAAAAGCAAAACCCTTTTAACCGTAATGATTTAAAGGGTTTTGTCGACTTTTGTACTTTAAGAAGCCGGGATGACTGAACGAATATCCAGTTTCTTTAAATGTTGATTTTCAATAAGTTATGCAGCCTATATTTCAGTTAGACCATGTACTAGGCAAATTTTATTTAGTTCGGTTGAACTCTTTTATAATAAAGAAAAATACAAGCTACAAAGCAAGGTAAAAAACACTAAAATAAATTGAGTAGACAAGGGGCATTGAGATGTGATGTTTCGGTCTTTACAGGTAACAGAGAAGAATATTACTTCAGCTAGAACAATACTAAAGCCTCACAATTAATTACGAAAAACGGAATTAGATTTCCCTTTTTTCGTTATCTATTATGTATACCTTAGTAGAAGGTGTTAAAGAAAAACAATGAGTAATGTTTAGCTTTTGGAAAGCTGCATAAAAATTACTAGTATCTACCGTCTGAATAAACAAAAGTTCATATCAAATCTACTACACACCCCCGAATTAAGAAGGACGCCCATCCGTACTGAAATGTTAGCCCTTTTCTTCGAGCATGATACGGCCTTAGCGGCTAGCGATATTATCTCGAAGATGAAATTACGGCTGGATCGGGTCACGGTATACCGGGCGTTGAACTCATTTGAAGAACATGGTATATTACACCGTTCTTCGGAAGATGAGCGAGGCATTAAATACGCCCTGTGAGGGCAACACTGTCCCGATAAACAGCACGCTGATCAGCAGCCCATTTTATTTGCATTGCGACCAGTGCCACGAAACCTACTGCCTGGAAGATGTGAAGGTGCCTAAGGTAGCCGTCTCCGATGAGTTTTCGGTAGACCGGACGATCTACACGCTCAGTGGTACCTGCAAAGCCTGTAATAATTAAGGATTCTGCAGCTTTCAAGCTTCATGCCTTTCTTGCCTAGCTACGGTGCGGACTCCAATTCAAAAAACCACATCTCAATAAACGCAACAAATTTGCGCGTCCTTAGTTCACGAGATGGAAGAATCCCACCAGCAGATGGAAGCCCGGCACAATAGCATTGAGCAAGAGCAGTAGCAGTGGGTACAAGACTACCAAGCGGTTTTCTCGGGCGAAGACGACTCCCTTTTTATGAGTATCCAGCAACAGCACCGCGCCATGATGGACAAACATCAGGCTATCATTGATGAGCATGCCGAGGTGATTGACAAGCACTGAGCACTGCTGGAAGATCCCGAAATAAGCAATTTTACAGAGGAACTGGATAACCAATTCAGCACCATGCGCGACGAGCATCAGCAAATGGAGCAGGAGCACGAGATGATGATGCAGGAACCAAACTATGCAGGACGAACACCAGCGCATGACTGATGAAGCTTCCGCTGAGTCATCTTCTTAAACCGTAAGTTGTAAAACGTTAGTCAACCAGTACGGTAAACTCCCTTACCGCTAGATTTCCCCCTTCGTCCTCTACCTCGATCCGTAGTAACCGTTCGTGGTCATTGGCAGTCAGCATGTAGGGCTGATTTTCCCATAAAGTCGCCAACGGTAGCTGATTGTTGGTAAAATCCGGAATTTCTTCCCCCGCTAGCAGTGCCCCGGAATTGTCTCGCAGAAACTGAGATTCGCCCCAGAGGGCTTCGTAGCTGGTATCACCCTGCCAATCGGTATTATCGTCGCGATTGGTGTCTTCTACCAGCGAGAGACGAATAAAAGTGATGGCGAAATCATGATCTGCTCGTCGCTGTTCCAGGTACCCTTCAAAAGCCAAAGCATTTCCCTCCGTACCGGATAGCTGTTCTAGCGTTTCGTCCGGGGCATCTGTCAAAGCGATCAGGGGCATGTAAGGACGCTTGAAGTACACGCTGCGTATAACACTCGAGCCATCAGAAAAGGAGGTGGTATTACCAGCGGCATCCACCGCGTGGAGTATCACATGATACGGACCCGCCAGATAGTCACGGTCATCGTAACGAATGGTCTGATTGATGGTATGGCTGGTACCATTCAGTTGCACCACATCATCCACTTCAGCGCCGCAACCGGTTGGTAGCTGGTAACCCACTCACCTCCCCAGAAGGAGGCATTCGCCTGCCGAAACTCCCAGGTTTTCTGACTGCCCGAGGGCAACCGGCTAAAGGATGAGGTGGGAGCCAGATAGATGTATTGGTCGTAGTAAGTCGCAAACGGGGTGAGCGTACTGCTGAGTTTTCCTTTTTGGTAAGTGAACGAATAATCGAGCTGATACCCCCGCTCCGATTGCAGTTCGGGGTTGCCTAACTCATGACGGAACGTTCCGTGGTGAACGCATTTGAAGCTAGTTCTATGGCCGGAGGCATCCGAAAACTGGTACCTAGGTTGAGCTTCATTTGCCAGGTAGAAGAAGGTTGCCACTGTCCGCCCACCGCTCCACTTACATCAGCAAACTGACGGGTGAGATCTGCATTTCACTGCTCAAACTCACCGGTAGGCTGAAGTGACTCATCATAGAGGGGTTGCAGGTGCTCGAGGATTTCGTGCTGTCCGCCATCCAAGCGCAAGCCCGCGTTGAATTGCCAACGTGGTTTAACCGGCGAATTGGCGTACTCTACCAGGGCAAACCCTCCGCCCTGCTAGGTGGTGAAAGCCGGAATCAAAAACTCAAATCCACCGTAACCGTTCTGCATCCGCTGTCCCTTTGCGTCCTGCTTTTTCTGCGGTGCTAGCGGTCCGGAATCCATTGTGGAGTTGAAGCTCAAACCCGGTCATCCAAAGTTCAACATGGATCAGACTGTGACCATCCTGGGCAAGTTGCGGCTCAACCAGGACGATATTAATTTTTGCAATTATATATTCGAGGAGGCTGAGGTTTATGAAGAGTAGCACAAGATGTGGTCATTGGATACTACAATCCTGCAAACGTAAAGGGTTGAGCATTTTCAAAACTCGTAGAAGATTCCCCGGAATAGTTTTGGTTTTTATCCAGAGATAGCTTTCTTACCTTACCCGATTCATTAAAGTCGAGGTTGCTGAACTCTACCCATACTACATTGGGGTTGAGAACATTATCGAAGTAGTATACTAAGTTTTTCTGGTCGGCTACGGTTCTCCAGCGGGTAGAAGAAATGTTTGGTTCAGTGGGAGATGATATCCCCAGAGGAACCGAACAATTTCGGATAACACTAAATACGCTTGAGATAGCCACTCTGGTATTATCAGTTTTGGGTATGGCATCAATGTAATAAGACGCTCTTACAAACCTGTCGGCCGCTCTATTGGTGCCGGGTAACATAATGGTACCGGGAATACTCTTCCAGTAAGAGTTGATAGCTAACTGTTCTTCAAATGTCGGCGAGTTAGTCATTGTCACGTAAGCGCGATCATGATGAATGACTAACTTACCGTCTATGTACTCAAATATGGCGTTGTCACCAGTCTTATCCGAGATAGATAAATGCACTGTTGCGAATCTATCCGTACCCGGAATATTGGCCGAAACCACAACAAACTCTTCTTTACTCAATGCGGAAACCGCTTCCTGTACCGAAGAAAAATTGTCTAAAACGTATTGCAGCCACAATGAGATAGCCAGACCCGGGGTGCCTGCATCTTTTTCAAATTTGGGATACTCCGACTCAGCTAACCAGAGTAAATTACCGACGAGGCCCTGTTCGTTCATACCGTCTGAAGTAGCAATATCCCAAGAGCTGGTAATGACGCTGCCGTACTTTGACTTCCACTGTACGGAAGTAGAACCCACCGCACCATTTCGTTCCATCCCTCGGGGAAAAACCCAAAGATTGGCGGGTATATCACTTTTCCAGTCCATAGAACGAGCCGTAATGGTAGTACCGTTTGAACCTTGATAAACCACCCGGGTACAAGCAATGCTCTTGAGTGTAAAACAAGCGCAAAATAATATTATTGCTGAAGCTAAATGTCTGAGCGTCGGTTTCATCGTCTGCTTTAAAGTTAGTTGTATGTGCCTATGAAGTATTTTCTATTTTATGTGGTTCTCAAATACCGAATAACAGATTTATTCCCAATAGTGCTGAGTTCACACTAGTAATTTATCAATAATTACTAACTCTTGTGTCTTAATCCCACATAATCTTGTTGCGTATCCTCAATGCCGTTAAGCTGTAGTGGTAATACATTCTAATCCAAATAGGCTATCGCCAGTCCTACTAGCCCTAACAGCTCCCGGTACATCGCCACTCATTAAACATCACACTCGGGGCAGAGCTGCTCGATAAACAGTTATTCAACAACAAATTTTTGCGACTCTGACCATTCACTCCAGGTTAACCCTTTGGTTCGGTAGCGCACCCGCCAGTAGTAGGTTGTTTTTTCCTTCAGGGAAGTAATTCGCTGTTGGGTTAAATTAATTCCTTTATTCAAATCCTGGTTGCCGTACCAGTCTTCGTGGCTCTTCCAGATGTCAACATCAGGATTTGCAAAATTATGCGTTCTGCTTACCTGCCACTGGGTTTCGCCGTGTTCACTACCATCGGAGGTGTTAAATTCAGAAGCGGTTAATAGTACGTCATCAGTATTCACAGTTGCTTCTTCAATGGGGGAGAGACACCGGGGAGTTTCGGGCTTGGTACTGTAACGCTTAACCTCTATAACATCGCTTACTTCATTGTCCTTAGGATTAGCAACATCGCCCCGGCTTAAACGAACTAACTTAAACTTGGGATCTTCACCACCCGCAACTTCCATTACTACAAATCCATAATCGCTGTGGCTCACGGAAAACTCATCGTAATTGGTTTGGGCATATTCGCCCCACCCATCAATCTTGCCTCCGGCCGTAGCCACATTAACCCACAAATGGGTATGATCTTTAGATTGTCCTCGGGAGTAACCGTGCGTATGACCATAGAAATGAATCGAGGGCTTACCGGATCGGGCCGAGAATTTTTCTAATTGGAAGATTACATCCCCGGTATAATCCGTTTCCCCGTCAATCCATAATTCCGACTTATGAGGATGGTGAAGTTGGGCAAACACAAAATCGATATCGTTATTTTGCTCAGCATCATCCAATACCTCCTCCAACCAGTCCAGCTGCTCTTGAATTCGGTAGTTGACGTTGGAGTTGAGCCCGATGATTCTAATATTTCCGTAATCCTTATAGTACCAATGTTCGAGGTATCCGGGAGTGCCATTGTCCGGTAAATGAAAATAATTGAAATAGAAATCGCTATTGTTTTCGTGGTTGCCTAATACCGGGTAAACCGGAACATAGGGGAGTAGCTTTTTTGACTGACGAAAAAAGTCATTGGTCCAATCGGTATATACTAATCCATCTTTAGTCAAATCGCCGGGAATAATTACCATTCCCAGCTTCTGAAACATATCTTCTGCATCATTTTCCTGAGATAGATAGGCTAATACCCCTTCTTCAACAATCTCTTTAAATTTGTTAGGATGCTCGTCATCCCGCTGCATATCACTCAGGGCAACCAATTGGAAAGTTTTTTCTTCCTCGGGTAGTGGTGGAGTAGTAAAATGGTAGATTTTTGATGCAGTGTTGCCAGTCATTACCTGGTAATAATAGGTAGTGGAAGGGGACAGGCTGTCTAACTTGACCCGGTGTATTTGTGAGGGTCGTTCGTTGATAATCGAAAAGACTCTTTCGGATTGATTAGCTAGTTCTTCGGTTGTCCCCCACCGTACTTGGCATTTACCTCCTTCCGTTGTTTCCCACATAATGTGAATACTGCCAGGAGTAGCATCCTGCAGATAAGGCTCTACGATAATTTCTTGTCCAATAATCTCTGATACTGACAATAAGATTAAAACGGATAAGAGGAGAGCGTAGTGAAGTTTATATTTCATCATAGGTTATCAATAAGTTACCAGGGAAAACAAAAGTAGGGTAACTAATGGCAGGGCAAAAAGAATAGTAGATTATGTAATTATTAAATTTTGCCAAGGCTCTAGTTGATATTCACTAGAAAATAGGCCCTGATGAAAAAATCAGATTGGTGGCACTTAGCTTCCAAACTTTTTCACGCTATTACAGGGAATAGGCAGCAAATTGACCCACTAAGCGACTGTAGCAAGGGGGCCCTGAGTAGTGACCACCGCCGACCGGGGGATGCTGCTTGGCTTGCCTGGTCAGAAGCACTATCACATCGGCTAGTGTGGCACTTCCTATTGCGCAACAGTCAAACCAATCCGAAGAATCGTCTCGCCTTTTTGAATTGGTGGGGTGCCCATGATGTAGAGAATAATGCCAGAGGCGTTGGCTCGTACATCAGTTAGGTGTCGGCCAAAGAAGTCAGTGATCTGGCCCACCTTCATGCCTCCGTTTACGTAATCACCCCCTTTTTTGGTAGGGTAAAAAATGCCGTCTACCTCACTGAGCACACTGGTTCGTTCCGATATGATAATAGGAGATTCGGTACGGATAGGTTCACCATCAAGCATATCAAGGTGACGGAGTAAGCTCAACACGCCATCCGTAATTTTATTGACTGCCTGCGGTGCAGCTGTTCCTAACCCACCACACTCAATATCCACCACAGGAATACCCCGGTGAAAGGCTTCCTGGGAGCAATATTGACTCGGCTGATCGAGCCGCTCATCAGCCACGTTAAATACCAGAATATGATCAAACCCCATCGCCAGCGCCATTTGTTTTCCCTGATTAGATGCTTCAGCGAAGCGATTCGCCTGATAGTAGCCTACGGACGGACGTAAATCCTCAGGGGCGTCTCCGGCGTGCATATCCAGGAAATAGTCCGCTCGGGAAATGAGTTGTTGGGTAATCTGAAAAGCGATCTGTTCGGTGATACTGCCTTCTTTTTGTCCGGGAAACACTCGGTTCAGGTTTTTTCCGTCCAGCGGATTGATGTAAGACTATTCTACCCAAATTAGCTTAGCACCAATTGAGCATTTATTAGTAGCATTGTTATTGGGAGGGGTAGTGGCTGCTTTTGTCGGGAGAGCCGGGAAACCTACCCTGGCAGATTTGGTAGAGGTTGAGCAGGAAACCGTAAATGCTGATTGCAAGGCAGTTCATCTTGTGAAGTCCTGATCGTCAGGACTACTTTTATCTATTTTTAGCGGCCGCCCTGATCAGCTCTGGTTTGGAGAGTGGTCAAGGTGCTGGATGTTGTCTGTCTTGAAACTTACTTTCAAGTAATTGGTAAAGATGCTGGTAACTTTCGTAATTGAATCTGGAGTTCACAGTAAGTTGTTTACCACTCTTCATTCTCATAGTGATCCCATGGATCGTTCGCCGCCAAAGGATAAGCCGATACTTCTGAACGCTCCAGCGGTCCAGTTCTTCTTCCAAATCAATCTTTTGCTGACTGCCAAAAGGTTTCCTCAAAACTAACATGCTTCCCTCGATGGTGATGTCCGCATTTCTTCGCAAGAAGTAGACTAATACCAGCACCAGAAGTAGGATTACTATAGTGCTAACAACAAATAGCAAGGTGTCGCTCATAATTGAATAAGTAAAGGTGTCTACTTTGTTGTAGTTAGTTTTTGATAGGTGAAACCGGTAACAAGCGCGCCTTCTAAGTACAAAGCTAAGGTTAACCACCGTGTTTTAGTCGAGCGATTGCTAGCCTGGGGATTTAACCCTAGAGGTTTTGGCAGTACAATAGCCCCTATGCCGGCCAATAGCCCCAAGAGGACACTTCTGTTCCATATTTGCTTTCCAGAAGACCTCGTTATGATACTGTAATACAACGCATTACCCAGTACATCTCCCGCCAACGTGATGTTGTGCAGTGTAGAAGGTTTTCGGGTTAATGACAGATTTAAGTTATTGGCTATTTTGATCAGACTCTGTTTTCCTAATTGATCCATACGGGGAGCGTTAGGTTGAGTCTTTCTTAGTATTTCGTGAGAGGCAGTAAGCGCAAGAGCACCTACGAGGCCACTGATAAATTTCTGTGGTACTTTCATTAGAAAATAAAACTACTTTTGAGTGGAAACTGTTGTGAAAAACTCAATTACCGTAAGCAAATGTTTCAAAAAATTCAAGCATTCCAATGTCAAGCTTTCCGCTTCATGGCCTTATATCCTGCCTGATGCAGTAATTGAGGGATCAAGAGGGTTGGTTCATAGTCACAGTTTTTAATATCATCGGGTAGCTGGCACCAGGGGAGCAGATAGGGAGATGTCTTCTTTTCCAAGTCTCTTTCACTCTCTTCATAGACCCACCCCTGAAACCTTTTCTCCCAACTCCAACGGGTATGTTCCCACTGGGCTATTTGTTCTATTTCATTCTCAGTTAAGTGTAGCAAGGGAGGATTTCTCCCGGTTGAACCGGATGAATCTCATAGCCTATCAATTGTAGCCTTCGAGGAATGGTCTCCACACTGCCTATATTGCTTGTTTCAGGTCTTCATGCTGTGGCTCCCAGGGCATTAGCGCTGCATTTTCTTCCGGGTTATCTCTTTTTTTTTGGCGTTGATTTACCTAATTAGCATGGAGGGCCTGCGCTAGCTGATCGATCAGGGGTTGATCTGTAATAAGTTCAGTTTCCTCCATACGATAAACTTTATCACTACGAGACAAAGAACGTAGCGGCTGACCCGGAGCGATAATCCGTCCTAGCGGCGCTATTATACAACCTATCTTCCGTAGTGAATATGACACACTGGGGACCATCTCATGACTGATACGGTGACAAAGCGCTACGTTCACATACCAAATTCCGGAAAGATGCTGCGGTTCTCCTGCTGAATGATTTCCTCAGCATCGTGACGGGCTTCCCCATCTAGTGTATAGGGGTTATCCGTATTCCGATTATCCGGCTCCATGTCTAGCTTGATGTACAACGGAAAATGGTCGGAGCCTATCTTTTCTTCCCGGTGAAACTCCACGACCCGAAATTCACTGTTGAACTGAAAGAAATCCAGCGGATAGCGGCAACAGGGAACATGGGCATTGAACGTATTGTAAAATCCCCGTCCCCGGCGCGGATCAATGGTGTTACTCATCTTGCGGAACAGCCGCAGGGTTTTTGACCAGGGAACATCGTTGAGGTCGCCCGCTAGAATAGTAGGCGTTCTGGTTTGCCGGATCCTTCTTCCTACTTTCACAATTTCGGAATCCCGGGCGTCGGTCGACTGGTACATACGGGGAGGTTTGGGGTGAATAGCGTACAGTTCAAAGCGGGTTTTGTTTCGGAGCTCCACCAGCGCGTGAATAGAAGGTACCCTGTCCAGACAAAGATAGTTGACTGAATGGTCGACCAGCCGCAGTTTTGAATATAACAGCATCCCGTACGTATTATCTTGAGGGAGTAATACATGGTAGGGATACTTCTCTTTCAGGTAAGCGGTCTGTTCGGCCCACCATTGGTCGGTTTCGTACAGGAGGAGGATATCGGGATTCACCCGTTCCACCACGTGGCGAAGGCAGTCGATCGCCCGGTTTTTCTGGCGGACATTGGCGTTGAGCAGGCTGACCTGCCGCTGAGGATCGTCGTATTCTGGCTTCAGCGACTTAGAGGCTAGGCCGGGAACGTACCGGTACAGTTTGTATACCGCCGCAAGGATGGCCATACCGCTGATCACTAACCACGCAATATTCCAGCCATCGTACTGGTTTTCCAGCACCAGGTACGTGGCGGTGCAGAGAATGAGAACTATCGTTTCCCAGAGCAGGGGAAAGTCAAACATGCGGACATACCAGTAGGGCTTGTTCAGATACGATAAAAAAATACCGATTGAAAAAAACAGCATGAAAAAAATAAGGATGAACATAATCCTAACATCTCTTTTAGTAAGAGAACTTCTATCAGGCAAAATTGATTAAATTTTTTGCTTTTATTTACTATCAACTTCACTCCCTTCTCCCGAGAGCCTAAAAAAAACCGTGGGCCACTATGGAATAGTCGCCCGGAAAGGGGCGATATAATTTAAGCAACGGATATAGGTTGCTGTTTGCTCCCGTATCCTGGATTTGATGCAGCAATTCTCAGACCTCGGCCGAGTAGATAAGTAAAATGACATTCGTAGCGTGTTTGGAGTAGAGCGC
>CAZKCO010000038.1:0-69729 GCA_964551335.1 uncultured Roseivirgaceae bacterium | reverse complement strand
ATTTAGTCTATCGACTAATATAGGCATTTTCTTCTACTTGTACTTGCCACCAACGGCCAAAGCGAGCTGCTGGGCCGGGTTGGTGGCGTTTATCTTTCAAGTTATCAATTTTACTGCTTGGAACAACTAGCTTTCTAGCTCAGCTTCAGAGGCGTAGCAGCTGCTTTTTGTTAGCGCCTAGTACTTTTATCTACATTCGTTTAAAAAGTCTTTAGCATCAAGTATTCCATTTTGATATGCTGTATCAAAATCTTTACAAGCTCTTTCATCATTCCCTAAATTGTAATAGGCCAAAGCCCTTCCATAATACGAATCATGAAACGATGGATCTAGCTCCAAACATTTATTAAAATCTTCAATAGCTTTTTCATCTTGTTCTAAATCTATTCTTATATATCCCCGAACATTATAAGCATGAGGAAGTGTTGGATCGTATTTAATGGAACTGGTCAAATCTTTGTCGCTTAGTTCTAACTCCCCAAGAGCATAATGGCAAAATCCTCGTTGAAGATAAGCAGGTCCATATTCGGGTTTTAATTCAATGACTTTTGTGAAATCACTTAGAGCATTGTCAAAATTATCCAATTCAATTAGTGTGATTCCTCGCTCAAAATAAGCATCTGCAAAGGTTTGAATCCTTTTAATAATGAAATCCAAGTCAATTTTAGCCTTTTCCGGTTGTTGCCAATCGTTATATAATCTTGCTCGCCAATATCTAGCTTCTAAATGGTTTGAATCGAGCGAAATAATTTCGTCCAGTGAAATCAGGGCTTTGGCATATTCTCCACTTTCTATGTCCTCCTTTGCTTGATTGATCATGCCCGATACAAGCCCTTGTGACCATGCATTTGCAGAAAGTAAAATCAAAAAGCTAATCAGTATTAATTTCATTCTTGTATTGGCGCTAACGCCAAGGCTAGCCATCATACCGGGCCTTGGAAGCGTTTTCCTTTCAAGTTACAATTTTCGTGATTGGAGACGAGAACTTTCAAGTTCACTTTTCCGCCCGGTTGGGGCTAGGTGATGTTAGCCCTCGTTTCTATTCTTTTAGTTGTCTAAAACAGAACTGATTCTATATCCATTTGCTATTTCAACGACTTCCAATAAAATTGTAACCGTTGAACTTGTGTAATCATCTATATAAGACACTTTCACTACATCTTTTTTTTCTGGATGTTCGTTATATGCCAATTTTTCTAGAATATCATCATCAAAGTCTTGTGCATTTAAAAATGGATCGTAATGTAAATCTTGCTCTTTGAGTTTCTTGCGCAGTTCTACTGTCAAAAACTTCCTTTTTAAAGAGTCAATTCTATCAAGATCCATTTCAGATAATTCAGCAATATACGCTTTGTAAAAACCCTCAATGAATTCAATTTTCGACTCCGTCTGATTGTTTTTAGTATTTAGTTCTAGCTTTTTGCTGCTTACGCTATCTTTTTCAACTTTTCTTTGACTGTTGTCAATATCACTAGTTTCTTTCTTTTCCACGCTATTTGTGCACGAAGAGCTAATGAGAAAAATGAATAGTATAAATCTAATTTTAGTCTTCATAGTGTTTTGATTTCGAATGAGGGCTAACAACTGTGTATCGGAGACTAGTCTCCGTTATTTCTCCTATACCTACTGCTTTTTTGATTGATTTATACTTAAGTATATAGCGAAACTAATTTTTAATATCACTTTGCTAAGCACGATAACACTATTTATTTCAAATGAATTAAACGTTTAAAAACATTTGCAGTCGTTTGCCCATGACTTATTGTTTCTTGCTAGGCTAACGCCAGCCGGTGAATATACGAAAATAGATTTCGATGTATCCAGTCAATAAAAAGCCATAATAGCCTACCATTTTTCCTGGTAGGCTACAATTGACCCGGAGAATATAGATCGGTCAGCGCCGGATAAAAAAGGGGCTCGAGCAACTAAGCTTCTTCTTTCACCTTCAACCCCAGTTCTTTTAGTACTTCGGGTTGGTCCTCAAAGGCGAAGTAAAGCGCGCGGACGTAGCGGCGCATCCAGCGGGTGAGTTCGGCTTCTTTCTGCTTACGGGTCTGGGTGCTTTGGCGGGCTTCGTCCCGCTCCTTGTCGCGCTGGTCGTAAGCCAGGTATACCGCTTCAATGGCCGCTTCCCCCTGGGCTAAGTCTTCGGCTTTGATGCCGTAGGTTTTTAGCTGGTCGGCAATCTTGCGGGCGTTAGAATAAAACGTGCGGGCTTGCTCAATCCACTTTAGTATGCTGTACTCCCGGGCACCGTTTAGTTGCAGGGCTTTGTACTGCCCCCGATCGTCGCCTACCGCCAGACGGGCTACTTGAAGGTGGTGCTTGTAGATTTTCCAGGCCGCTTGCTTGGCCTGGTAAAGGGCATCGGTGGCCGAATACTGCTCGCCGTATTCCTGCTGCTGGGCTGCGGCTAATAACTGCAACTCACTACGCGTTGCCAGGCCCGTTTGTAGTTCAGTAGCGTTAAACCCCAGGGGGTTCATTTTCTTTTGCCAGTCGCTGTTGCCTAGTATGCCGTTAATCGCTTTGCCTGAGTTTCTGAGTAATTGTTCAATTCGCATGGTTCTACTTTTTTTTCTGGCAAAGGTAAAGCGCCTACTCAGGCAATACTGGGTAAATTGATGGGGATACACTACTCCATAAGATTTAGAGCACTAACTCATCTTTTTTCCCAGACTTAGCGAAATCGCCCGGATTTAGAACACCAATCCTACATTTTCTAGTAGTGTAACACTTAGCAGATTTTAAGCAAAGCGCGGTTTTCTTCACCTATTGTCCGACCTTCTACCTCACTTATTTTTCGATGATGCCCTATAGTAGCGGCTTACCACTCCCGAAATCAACCGGTTAGATCATTTTAAGCGGCTTACCAGTCTTACTTACTCCGGTTTACGTCAGTCAACAGCAGGTAAGTAGTCAGGCAATCGATCATTTCGGCCACTGCCCAGCAGATAAAAATGATGAATTCAGTGTTTTTTTGCACTACTCAGTGGGTGATGACTACCACATTGCTATTATTGTAGGGATTTGTAGTGTCTAAAAGCCGGTGGAATAGTAGGCTAGTAACAAGCACGCCCGGCCAGGCTCAGTCTTGCCCAGACAGTACGAGTTACTGATATCAACCCTGGTGCAGGAATTAGGGATGAGGATAGGGTTATAGAATGCCGGAGTAAGCTTTCGCGAGATAGTCGCTTATTTTACCCAGCTATTAGCCCAACAGCGGGTCCTTAGCGATTCGCTGGTTTTCCAATTTCATTTTATACTACTATTGATTCATTATTGCGCTTTAGACTGATCTTCCCCCCCGTACCCCCCCCCAAGTGGGATAGTATTGGATACTTAAGGTGTACACTTTTCGATAAGCTACTACTCCTTATTCTCTCCTGTCCCCCCTCGGGGGGTTGTGAGGGGGGGAATTAGATACCTGTTAACGCATAGGTGAGAATAAAAAGAAATACATCTTACAAATGCGCACCAATCGGACTATATTGGTATAACATCCGGGTTATAAAATTTCTTCCAGACCATTTTTCAGTTCGTAGACCGTTTGTATCTCCTCTACCGATAGCGGCCGGTTAAATATCGCCAGTTCATCCATCAGGCCTATGTAGTTCAATCCTAGGTAGATATTGGCCATATCCAGTTCCCAGTTAAAGGGATCAACCACTTGATCCTTAGAGCCCTGCAATTCGCCGTTTAGGTAAAGTGAGGTGCTACCCGCTCCGCTGCCCAGCGAATTGTAAGTGATCAGCACGTGGGTCCACTCATCTCGGGTGAAGGGGTGGTTTTCAACCGTCACCAGGCGCTTCTCAAACTCAGGATTCTCGCTGGGGCCGATATCATCCGGGTTCCAGGATTGCAGATCGCCAATTACGCCCAGACGAAAGTTACGGGGATTGTTTTCGGTAAAATCAACCCAGATGGCAGCATCGTTATACCCTACATCCGTTATCTGAATCGGGTCACAATAACCCGGCTCTAAATCCTCTTCCGGAGTTAATTTTAACCAGAACGATACCGTTCCGGTCCAATCCTGATTGTCGTAGGCGATGTTACCTTCGGCTTTATAAAACACCACATCTTCCACTTTGGCTTTGAACTCAAGGGCATCACCGGATAGCCCTTCACCCGATGCTAGGGCCACATGGGCGGGCAAAGCCGGTTGGGCATTGGGAGCTTCCTCACGCTCCGGAGCCGAGTAGATATTGGCATCACCAGTAGCTACCTGGGCTTGGGCATCGCCATTGAAAGGCGCGTAGAAGGTTAAGGCTTGCTTAAGTTCCCGATGTTGGCCGTAGCAAGTAAGCACTGCCATTATTGATAGGGCCAAGATTAATCGTATTGTCTTCATATTTTATTATGGTTTGGTTGATTTTCTACGAAGTTAAGAAGATCCAGGTTTAGTCCGAAATCGGAAGCGGTTCCCAGCCGGGATAGAAGGGGAATGATGGAAGATGGGAAAATTGTACTTGACGAGTTGCGGGTTACCACAAGCGAAAGTATTTTCGGACTTCGGACTTCGGACTTCGGACTCCTAACTTTGATATCTTTACCGAACCTTTTTATACTTTAGGGGTATTAGAAGTAGAACCCTTCGTAGAACGCAAGACTGATGAATATTACCCAAGCACAAGTACTAGACGCCCTCCGCACCGTAAACGATCCTGACCTGAAGCGCGACCTGGTCACGCTAAACATGATCAAGGATGTTTCTATTGAAGATAAGAGGGTTAGCTTCACCGTAGAACTCACCACTCCCGCCTGCCCCCTGAAAGAGATCATCCGCCGCGATTGTGAGGCGGCTATTCATAAACACATATCTCCCGAGGTGAAGATAGACATCAATATGTCGTCGAACGTGACCACCACCCGACGGCAAAATACCCCGCTGCTCCCTGATGTAAAAAACATTATCGCGGTGGCTTCGGGCAAAGGCGGAGTGGGCAAATCTACCGTAGCAGCCAACCTGGCCGTCACCCTGGCCCAGATGGGCGCTAAAGTGGGGTTGGTAGACGCTGACATCTTCGGACCGTCTATCCCTACTATGTTTAACGTAGAGTTTGAGAAGCCGCAAGTGAAGCAAGTAGACGGTAAAAATATTATTATCCCGCTGGAGCAATACGGGGTGAAGTTGATCTCCATCGGCTTTCTAATGAGTGCCGACGAAGCGATAGTGTGGCGCGGCCCGATGGCCAGCAAGGCCCTGCAACAATTTTTGAGCGATGTAGACTGGGGCGCATTGGATTATCTGATCATTGATCTTCCTCCCGGTACCAGTGATATTCATTTAACCCTGGTTCAATCCGTGCCGGTCACCGGCTCGGTGATAGTGACTACTCCTCAGAAGGTAGCCCTGGCGGATGCCCGTAAGGCACTGGCGATGTTCCGCCAGCCACAAATTAACGTGCCGGTGTTGGGATTGGTAGAAAATATGGCGTACTTCACCCCGGCGGAGCTACCTGATAACAAATATTATATCTTTGGGGAAGCCGGAGGTAAGAAGTTGGCCGAAAAGGCGGAGGTTCCGTTTTTGGGCGAGATACCGCTGGTGCAAAGCATCCGGGAAAGTGGCGATGTGGGGTATCCGGCCGCCATACAGTCGGAAGATACCACTGAGTGGGAGGCTTTTGCGGCACTGGCCCAGGAGTTTGCCCGGCAGGTGGCCATCCGCAACGATAAGCTGGATAAGACCAAACCGGTAGAGATGAAAACTTTTAACTGATAGTCCACAGTTGATGGTCGACAGCGCTCGGTACCCGATCCACAGTAAATTATTAGTTTATTCTTATTTTCTGTGGACCGTTCTGCGGCGGCCGTGGACTGAAGACTGAACGCTAAAATTATGAGCGATCAAACAACATTAATTCCCCGAATAGAAAAAGCCCTGGATGAAATCCGTCCCTACCTGGAAACGGACGGTGGTAACGTAAAAGTGCTGGGGGTAGATGATAACAATGTGGTACTGCTTGAACTGCTGGGCTCCTGCGGGCACTGTCCCATGTCGGTGATGACTATGAAAGCGGGCATTGAAGAAACCATCAAGCGACAGGTACCCGAAGTAACCGATGTGCGAGCGGTAAACATGACGGCCCCCGATGATCCTAATGCCAAGCTGCCCGATAACTTGCAGTAACTTTAAGTCCACGGTCGACAGTCGATAGTCCACTGCTACGTACACTTTTCTTAGTATTTCCTGTGGACTGTAGACTGTCGACTATTCACTTTCTTTTCTGGCCTAAAATCGGAATCTTTGTTGGATACCAATACGTTCAACAACTACCACCCGAACCTATGCCTACCCCAGATAAAGTATCCTCTACTTCGGTATTTTCTCGGGTGCAAACATTAATTTCTTCTTACGGGCCGGCTATTTTTATTATTGGAGCGATTATCGGTACGGGCAGTGTCTCCTCACTGGTCTGGTCGGGAGCCGAATACGGCATGAGCCTGCTCTGGGCACTGTTGCTGTCCTGTGTATTCTTCTGGGTACTGATCAGCTCGGTAAGCCGATTAACCTTCGCTGCGGGCGAAACCTTTGTGGGCTTAGCCAAAAAGCACTTCGGTAAAGCCGGGGCCGCCTACATCGTTTTGGCCGTGGTCATTAGCCAGTTCGCTTCCAATATTGGGGTGTTGGGCATTGTATCCGAAGCCTTTGCCTCCTGGCTTCAGTTGAATACACTAGCCGTTAGTGCTTTCTGGAGCGGACTAATCTTCGTACTAATCGCCTTCGGCAAGTACGCTACCTTTGAGCGGGTACTCATCTTCTTTGTGACGGTTCTAGGGCTCAGCTTCATTGTCAATATGTTTCTGGCCCATCCATCTGCCGAAAGTATTGTACTCGGACTAGTGCCCAACATTCCTACTGGTGGGGCGGTGGTAGCTGCCGCGATGGTGGGAACTACCCTGGCGGCCAGCGTGGTGGTAATGCGCTCTTACGTGGTGCACGACAAGGGCTGGACATTGGCTGATTTGAAACACGCTGAGCGTGATTCCCGTCTATCGGGTGTGATGATCTTCGTGGTATCGGCCATTATTATGGCCTGCGCCGCGGCCACCTTACACGTGGAGGGACTGCACATTGAAAACGCTATCGATATGGCCTACACCCTGGTTCCGTTGATGGGCAGGTTCGCAGCTACCTTGTTTGTAATAGGTATTGTATCGGCCGGAGTTTCTTCAGCCTTTACCAACGCGCTGGTTTCAACCTGGAGTGTGACCGACTTCTTTGGTTTATCCCGCAACTCCCAAACACTACACTTCCGGTTGATCGCCCTACCGTTTTGTGCGGCCGGTTTGGTAGCAGCGCTCACCGGCGGCAAACCAGTGGTATTGCAAATTATGTCATTAGCACTACAGGCCATCTTTTTACCGTTATTGGTCGTATTTTTACTCATCCTGGCTAATAAAGAAACGGTGGTGGGTAAGTATAAAAGTACGAGACTGATTAATATTTTGACGGCAGTTACTTTACTGTTTTCCTTGTTTATGGCCTACCAGGCCTTTGTTGGCTTATCCGAACTCATTGCAACAAATTACTAATTACCTGACTAACTGATTATGACTAAAAAGCCTTTCGTTTTACTACTCGTAATAACTATTATCATTCCCAGTATTCTGCAGGCGCAGACCGGGAAGGTATACGATAACCTTTCGCTTCCCAGCACGATACTGGATGGAGATCGAAAATACGCTGTTTACCTTCCTCCGGACTACGAAAGCAGCGAGCGAAGCTATCCGGTACTGTACCTACTTCACGGGGCTGGGGATGATCAGACCGGATGGGTACAATTTGGCGAAGTATTGCATATCACCGATAAAGCAATTTCCGAGGGAAACGCCACTCCGATGATTATTGTGATGCCCGATGCCGATACCGGGCAACGGGGTTACTTTAATGATCCCACGGGAAAGTGGCGTTACGAAGATTTCTTCTTTGAGGAGTTTATCCCCTACGTTGAAAGTACCTACCGTATCAAGGGGGAAAAGCGCTATCGGGCAGTAGCCGGCTTATCTATGGGAGGCGGGGGTTCTTTTATGTACGCCCTACATCATCCTGAAATGTTTTCTTCTGCTTGCCCCCTCAGTGCCTACGTGGGGGAAGTGAGCTTTGACCGATTTAAGGAACGCATGACTTCGCGATACCCTGACTTATCGGAGACGGATATGAAACCCTACTACAATCAGCATAATGCCTTAACGCTGATCGAGAATATGCCGGAAGATCAAAAGGACGCCGTACGTTGGTACATTGATTGTGGCGACGATGATTTTCTCTACGAAGGGAATTCGCTGGTGCATATTGCGATGACTAAGAAGGAGATTCCCCACGAGTACCGGGTACGCGACGGTCGCCACTCTTGGTCCTACTGGCGGGAGGCGCTTCCGACAGTACTCCATTTTGTATCCCAGGCGTTTCATCAATACTAATTCAATTGAAAAGGGAAAATTGATAAATGATGGATGAGTTTTCACTATTAACTTTCAATTATCAACTTTCAACTAGATCCAGATATGTCTTTGAAATCACATTTAGTACCCATCATTGACATTAGCTCTCTTATTGAAGAGTCGGAACAGCAAGCTATTGTTGCCCAGGAAATAAACGAAGCTTGCCGGGATGTGGGATTCTTCTACGTGGTGAATCACGGGGTTTCAGAAGTATTACAACAGCAGTTAGAGAAGGTGAGCCAACTGTTTTTTCAGCAGGACGAAGCCACCAAACTGAAAATTAGTATGCAGCAAGGGGGAAGAGCCTGGCGGGGGTACTTTCCGGTAGGCGATGAATTAACCTCCGGTAAACCCGATTTAAAAGAAGGTCTCTACTTTGGTTCGGAACTTGGCTCAGAGGATCCTCGGGTTCAGGCTGGCCTACCCTTGCACGGAGCTAACTTGTTCCCCGAAGGAATGCCCGCCTTTAGAGAAACAGTGCTGAATTATATCGCGGCTTTAACCCAGTTGGGGCATACATTGATGCGGGGCATTTCGCTTAGTTTAGGATTAGAGGCTGATTACTTCGCTCAATACTACACCACCAATCCGTTGGTGCTGTTTCGTATCTTTCACTACCCTCCTTTCCCAGAGGCAAACCCGGAAAACTGGGGGGTAGGGGAACATACCGACTATGGGCTGCTCACCATCTTGAAGCAGGACCAAATTGGTGGATTGCAGGTAAAAACCAAAACCGGCTGGATTGATGCCCCACCGCTGAAGAACTCATTCGTCTGTAATATTGGAGATATGCTGGATAGAATTACCCGGGGACTATATCGCTCTACGCCCCACCGGGTACTAAATCGCTCGGGGCAAAGTCGCTACTCCTACCCTTTCTTCTTTGATCCCAACTTTGATGCCCCCGTTGCTCCGGTAGATTTGTCCCAAACCGATATTTCTGATCATGACTATTTGGAACGCTGGGATAAGTCTAATATCCATGCGTTTGAAGGCACCTACAGTGAGTATCTACTTGCTAAAGTCTCCCAAGTGTTTCCCCAACTGCAACGCAACCTCACCTAGTTATGAAGCATTCCCACGAGTACCATTTTGTAACCCACTGGAGACTCCATGCCTCACCGGAGGAAGTCTACAACATTCTGGATAAACCCCAGGAGCTGGTACGCTGGTGGCCATCGGTCTATCAACAGGTAGAGGTAACCGGATACGACGAGCAGAAAAAAGCCAATCGCTACACTTTGCTAACCAAAGGCTGGCTACCCTATCAACTGCGCTGGGAGTTTCACACCACGGAGAAAAACCCTCACCAAAAACTTTCTCTGGAAGCCCAGGGGGATTTTATTGGTACTGGTGTATGGAGGTTTATTCCGGCCCATGATTTCGTAGACGTGACCTACGATTGGAGGATTCGGGCAGAAAAACCTTTACTGCGCTATATGTCCTTTCTCCTTAAACCCCTATTTTCGGCCAACCACTACTGGGCTATGGCGCAGGGCAAGAAAAGCCTGGAGCTGGAGCTTGCCCGAAGAAGGGCTAAGAGCGAAGAGGAACGGGCCACAATACCAGCACCACCGCCACCGGTAAGCGATGAGCCATTCATTTTGGCCGCCTTATTTTTGGGCCTTGGTTTGGTGGCGACCGCCTGGAAGCGTATTAGTTAACAGCAACGTGTTTCATTTTCTATTGAATCAAAGTTCAATCTCACTTACTTTTCTATTGATGCCTCTCTTAAACCCTTCATTACAGATCATTATTACGCTTCTTTTATCGGTACTCCTAAGTTGTACCAACCGGGAAAGTTCAGATAAGTCTGAGGCCGCCCCTGCTTCATCTCAACCAGAATGGATTTCTCTGTTTAATGGAGAAAATCTGGATGATTGGATGGTAAAGATCCACCATTACGAAGAGGGCGATAATTACGGACGAACTTTCAGAGTTGAAGACGAGATCATTCAGGTGCGGTACGATGAGTACGAAGGCGATTTTAACGACCGCTTTGGGCATCTGTACTACCAGCAACCCTACTCCCATTTTCATTTAATGCTGGAGTACCGTTTTGTGGGTGAGCTACATCCCGGCGCTCCCAGCTACACGTTGCGGAATAGCGGGGTGATGTTCCACTCTCAAGATCCGAGAACTATGCTGAAGGAACAGAACTGGCCCATTTCGGTTGAAATGCAGTTTTTGGGCGGACTGGGTGACGGTAACCCGAGGCCCACCGGGAATATGTGTTCACCGGGCACCGATGTGGTTTATCAGGGCGAAATTGATCCCCGCCACTGTATCAGTTCTTCCTCCGATACTTACGAAGGTGACCAATGGGTGCAAGCCGAACTGATTGTATTGGGTGATTCTCTGGTCACTCATATCATCAACGGCGATACTGTGCTACAGTACAGCCAACCCCAAATTGGCGGTGGTGTGGTGGAAGGCTTTAACCCCGCTTACAAGCAGGATGGTAAGCCACTTACCGAAGGGTACATCGCACTGCAAAGCGAGGGACAACCTATTGACTTTAGAAATATTATGCTACGAAATTTAATGTCGAATGATTAATAAGGTTGTGACAATCATTATTCCTTAATCATTCGTCATCATTACATTACTATCCGGTTGGGTTTTCCAGCGTTCGTGCATCCAAACCCACTGAGTGAGATCCTGACGGATGAGTTTTTCCAGCACATTAGAGAAAAGCTGGGTATTGGTCTGAAGATCGTTTTCGGTATTGCCGGTCTTGGTAATATCCAGTTCGGGTAAAAAGGTGATTTGATGCTCTTCGTTCGGAAGCCGATGAATAGCCATCGGGACTACGGCGGTATTGGTGCTCTGCGCCAGCCAGGCGGCCCCGATAGGGGTGTAAGTGGGCTTTCCGAAGAAGTTAACAAAAACCCCCTTGGCCCAGCTAACGTCCTGATCAATTAATACGGCAACAGCTTCTCCTTTTTTGAGGGCTCGTACCAAGGTCAGCACACTCTCCTGACTATAAATTGTTTTGGCCCCATAGCGGGAACGGTGCTTTACCAATAATGCATCCAGCGTGTCATTTTTGAGCTTTCTTCCAACCAGATTCACTTTATATCCCTGATCACTAAGATACGTTCCTACCATTTCAAATGCCCCTAAGTGCGGACCCAGCATAATCACTCCGTTTCCTCGCTGGTAGGCCTCATCAAAATATTCCAGCCCTTCCACCTTGATATTCTTTAAAAGCTTTTCCCAAGCCGGGAGAGAATGAGAAATAAAGATATCAGCTACATTTTTGGATAGATTACTAAATAACTTTCGGGTAAATTCTTCCTGGTTTATTTCTGATGCCTCTGTACCCAGCGCATGCTTAAGATTCTTGTGAATTTGCTGCTGCACTTTGGGATAAAGGCGGTAAGCCAGCATTCCTAAACCTTCGTAAAAGTAAAGTGTCCAGCGACGAGGCAGATGGCCGGCCAGCCATAAGATTGAGAGAATAAAACGATAAAGGACGGCGTATTTTACCTTTTTACGTAAACGGGTTCTCCAGTGCATAGCATTACAACTAAAGTACAAACTAAAGAAGTTTCCTGAAGTATGACGAGATCAGGCTCTCATTTTTTAACGATGGAAAAGCTTTATCAATCAAAACTTAGAATGAGATTGGAAAAATTTAAAGTTCGTTGAGGTAGTTTCTTCCTAAACACTCAATGTTTTTGCGGTAGGTAGTAACCGAAATTCCGGTAATTTTTTTGAATTGTGTCGATAAATAGTGCACACTGCTGTAACCCAACTTATCGGCAATTTCGCTGACGTTAAGTTCATCATAATCCAGTAGCTCCTTCACCCGTTCAATCCGAAGTAATATGTAATAGTGCTCTAGTGTTTGACCTTCTTCCCGGGAGAAAAGTTTGCTGAGTGCGGAATAATCCCGACCAATGTGCTTGGCGACAAATTCCGATAATGCTAGCGGTTTTTGTTTATTTGCCGCCGCTTCTTCCTGATGTTTCACGTATTCCATCGTTGCTGTTTTGATTTGCTGTACTAACTGCTTCCCCGCATCTTCCAGCAGTTCAAAACGGTGGGATTGCAACCGTTGAGCAATGGCTTGTTTATCGGTACCTTCAGGAATTTCTACTTCAGCGTAACCCGGTTTAATCTTCAGCACTCTTCCATTTAGCTTGGAAATTTCTTGCCTTATAATGGTTTCGCAGCGGGTGCAGACCATGCCTTTGATATGTAGCTCCAGTCGTTTCATAGGTAGTTGTTATTCTAGTGTTTCTCGGGTTTCACCGCAGCGTAACATGGCTTCCCCGAAGTAGGGATTGTTTATTTCCGGTACTTCACTCAGCCAGTAGGCTCCCTGATCACGATCGGCCATCGGACAGTATTGATAATACAATTTCAGGCCCGTTACGTTGAAATGTTGAATGCTACGGAACAGTGCTTCACTTAAAGGCGCAAAAGCGGCGCGCTGGGATTCAAGCGAAACATTAGATCTTATACTGATCAGCGCTTCCTGCATCACCTTCAGATTTACCATCCACTGTTGATGCGCGCCCCCCGATATTAAAGACATTTCTACTTCTTCTAAAGCTTGCTCGGTTTGTCGGGCCGCTTCGGCCGCTCCTTGGGCATTAGAGGCTACCAGGGCATTCTTAAGCTCCAGATAGGGGTCCAAAGTAGATGCTAATTGCTGCTGAAATTCAGCTGAAACTTCGTTTAGAGTCTTTCCGGAGCTAAATCTGGCAGTACCCGTATTACTATCCACTCCATTGAGTGGAGGATTCATCATGCTGACTTTACCCTGCAACTGCGCTGCCGCATCAATTTTGAATACCCCGTTGGCGACAATCTCTTCCCCTTCTTGCAAGCCTTCACTCACTACGTATTGCCCGCCGGCTTCGGGGCCTAAAACCACTTCGCGGTACGCAAAGGTAGGCTCTTCAAACTCAGGTTCTTTCACGTATACCACCGCCCGTTTACCCGTCCAAAGCACCGCCGACTTGGGAATGAGCAGCTCGTTTTCCGCTGGAGCCAGTTGAGCCCGCAAAATACCCTGGGCAAACATCTGAGGTTTAAGTGTTCTATCACTGTTTTTCACCTCAGTTCGCACCTCGGCAACCCGTTTTTCCGGACTGATCACTGGATCAATAAAAGTAACTTCACTCAGGAAAGTCTGACCGGGTAAGGACTGAACGGTAAAACTGATTTCATCTCCTTCTTCAAGCCAGGTCAGATCGCTCTCATAAGCATCAAACACCACCCAAAGCTGATCCAAGCCGGCTACCTCGAACATTGATTGTCCTTCGTAGATATGGTCACCCGCATTCACGTTGCGCGCTACAATGGTTCCCGACCGTGGTGACAATATATTGAAGTTGTACCTTACTTCTCCACTCTCCAGTATTTTTTCAATTTGTTGATCGGTTAAATCCCAGAGTTTCAGTTTATTGATGGCCGCTTCAAAAAATGAGGGGTTGGTATCCCGAAAGCGGGCAGCTTCAAAGAGCTCTTTCTGAGCCGTAACCAACTGGGGTGAATAAACGCTGGCCAGTACTTGCCCTCTGGTTACTTCCTGACCGGTAAAATTGACGAATAGCTTCTCGATCCTTCCATTGAAGTGGGCTGTAATTTCCGAAACCCGACGTTCGTCAACTTCTACCCGCCCATTCAGGTAAATCTCCTTTTCAGCTTTCGCCCGTTGCACTGTCACTGTTTGAATATTGGCAATCTTCATGGCAGTGAGAGTCATCTGCACCGCTCCTTCCAGCGCAATATCGGGTCCGGCATCCGTCACCGGAGTGCCGGCCACGGGAATCAGGTCCATACCGCAGATAGGGCACTGCCCGGGGCCATCTTGTCGGATTTGGGGGTGCATGGAACAGGTCCACACCTCACCTTCCTCATGATCTTCGGCATCATGGGTATGCTCGGTAGAAGTAGTTTCGCCACGATCAGATTTTCCACCGAAGAATATTCCCCCGAGTAGTAAACCCAGCATGAGAAAACCGACCCCCATCAAGATTGATTGTCTAGTGATAAAATTGTTCATGGTAGTTGCCCCATTAAATAGTAAATACTGTAGACATAATTATTTTGCTCAGTCCGGGCCTTTTCCCGTTCCAAGCGATAATTTAGTAGCTGTCGTTCAATTTGAAGTAGCTCAACAAATTGAGTGTCTCCAGCGGAAAATTCAGTTTGTAGAAGATTCAGGGTTCGTTCGGCTAAATCGGCCAATCGCCGATTTAAGGTGACCCGCCGCTGGGCATCCTGATATTCAGTATATAACTTTTCCAATTCAGCCCGAAGCTGATCCTGAGCGCTTTCCTGGGCAAACCTAGTGGCTTCTTGCTGTAGTTGGGCCTGCTTTTCCATAGCGGTGTATTTTTTGCGGTAGAGCGGCAATCGAATACCCACCTGAGGAAAGAGGATAGCGTCGCGTCCGTTGTTGGGAATTTCCATATCAGTACGATCGCTGATCAGCGTGTAACTCCCCCCTACCGTAAAAGCTGGTGCTCCCGCTTTATTGGCTACTAAGGCCTGATTTGCAAAGGCCTGACCTTGGTATTGTAGTTCTTCCAAACGCGGATTTTGGGTCAGAATGGTTTGAAAAATACTATCCTTCGGAAGCAATAGTACCTCCTGCCCCAGCGAATCGGAAAAGATTAACTCCTCAGAAACATCAGTATTCAGTAACTGCTTGAATTGGACAGTCAGTGGCTCAAGACTCTCTTTCAGGTATTGAAGTTGGTTTCGTAGCGTTTCTTCCTGAATTTCGACCTGCAAAACATCGGCGAATCCGGCCTGTCCACCCTCAAAATTAACCCGGGATAGTTCCTTGAGCGAAGCCAGTAGAGTGAGATTTTCTTGGGTAATCTTAATAGCCTGGTGGACGTAGTACAACTCATTATAGGTGATACTGACTTGTTTATGGAGTTCCAACTTGGCTGCTTCAAACTGTTGGAACCTGGCTTTTGCCCGCAGTGCAGCTACCTCTTTCTGAGCCGTAAGGGTACCGAACCAGGGAAACATCTGACTAATCGAGAAATTAGCTCTCTGAGCCCCTACCCGAGTTTCAATAGGTTGAACGAACACTCCAAAAGACAACTGTGGATCGGGTAAACTACCGACCTGAGGCACTTCCTCAAGAGCAGCTAAATACTGATTGAATATAGCTTTGAGTTGAGGGTTTTTTTCAGCAGCGGTTTGGAGGTATTGATCTAGCGTACTTTGGCCTTTAGAGGTTAGAGGCTGGAGGATAGAGGTTAGAAAAATTATTATTATCAAATCTATCTGTACCCGAGAATTCATGCATTTCATAATGTTTTCCATTTTTTGTGCAACTGAGTCAGCATTTTTCCAATAGATGCCAGCTCTCGGCTTAAACGTTGATGTTCTTCTTTAGTGATGTATTGGCAATCCACAGCAAAATCCAGCCAGGTTTGCGTCTCGCTGGCCGAACCTAGGGCGGTAATAATGAACTGTTTGTATACATTCTCGTAGGTTCTTCTCGCCCAACCTTCAGACAGATTAGCAGCTATAGAACGAGAGGATCTGATGATCTGTGAAGTCAATGAATAGGTTTCCTCCTTAGGAAACCTTTTGGCAGTAGTAAATACATCCATTGCCAACTGATATGCTCTTTGATAAACTTCTAAATCCCGAAAACTTTTAATCATCTCTATGATATTGATTCATCTAACTTCCAACTTCTTGCCTCTAACCTCTACCTTCTTTTCTTGCCACCAACAGTATAGTACGGGTACTACAAATATGGTCATCACCTGGATGAGCATTCCTCCTACCGTAGGAATCGCCATGGGTGCCATAATATCTGATCCCTTTCCGGTGGAGGTCAGCACGGGCAGCAAGGCGATAATAGTTGTGGCGGTAGTCATCATAGCCGGACGTACCCGTTTCTGTCCCGCTTGCAACACTGCCTTCCGTATTCCAGCAATCCTCTGCGGTTTTTCGCTGGAGAATACCTGCTTGAGGTAGGTACCCATCAACACCCCATCGTCGGTAGCTACCCCGAATAGCGCAATAAAGCCTACCCATACCGCCACGCTTAAATTGATGGTATGTATCTGAAATAAGTCGCGCAATGCCTCGCCGAAGAGATTAAAATTCAGGAACCAATCCTGCCCGTAGAACCACAGCAGCATGAAGCCTCCCGAGAAGGCTACGAACACCCCGGAGAAGACTATCAGCGTAGTGCTAAAATCCTTGAACTGAAAGTAGAGAATTAGCAGGATGGCTAGCAGGCTCAGGGGGATAACCACCGATAAAGTTGTAGTAGCCCGAAGCTGGTTTTCGTAGTTTCCGGCAAAACGATAGTTAACCCCGGGAGGAACCTTAAACTCTCCAGTAGCTACCTTTTCATTAAGGTAGTCTTGTGCCTGTTCAACTACATCTACTTCAGCGTAGCCATCTTCCTTATCAAAGATGACATAACTCACCAAAAAGGTGTCCTCACTTTTAATATTCTGCGGTCCTCGTACGTAGTTTAGTTCGGCCAACTCACCCAAAGGTACCTGGGCACCTGCCGGGGTAGGAATTAAAATGTTCTTGATGGCCTCGGGGTTATCCCGAAACTCCCGAGCATACCGAACCCGTACCGGATAGCGCTCGCGTCCTTCAACGGTCGTTGTTAGCTGATTGCCGCCAATGGCCACACTAATAAACATCTGCATGTCTTGTACCGAGAGCCCATAACGGGCTAGCGATCGCCGATTCAAATCAATTTCCAGGTAGGGTTTTCCTACCACCCGATCGGCAAAAACTGAGGAAGCTTTGATACCTGGCACCTCTGCCAGCAGTTCTTCCAACCGCAGCCCTACCTGTTCCAGGGTGGGTAGGTCCGGGCCGTAGACCTTTACTCCCATCGGCGCTCGCATGCCGGTAGAGAGCATAACCAGGCGGGTGGCAATGGGTTGTAATTTCGGAGCGGAGGTCATTCCCGGAATGTTGGTAGTTGCCACAATCTCTTCCCAGATATCGTCCGGTGATTGAATATGGTCGCGCCACTGACGAAAGTACGCACCGTTTTTATCGGGTACCAGGAATTTGGTGATGTCAGAGGTTAGATGCTGGAAGTTAGATGTTGGAGGCTGGAAGTTAGAGGTAGCCCGTTGTAAGGTTAGGGAATCATTTTTTTCTAACTGTGCAGCAGACAGTTTCCAACCTCCAGCTTCTAACTTCTCTTTATCATACCATAGCGTATCTCCTCGTACAATCAACATATATCTCCCTTCTTCGTCTACTTTAAATCGTCTCCGGTGCCCGTCGGCATCCAGCACATATTCCGGTTTATAGTTGACCACATTCTCGAACATTGAGATTGGCGCGGGATCCAGGGCAGATGCCGCCCGCCCCCACTTACCGACAGTCATCTCCACCTCGGGAATAGCCGTCACCCGCTGGTCCAGTAAGCGGATCGTTTCCAGGTTTTCTTCTACTCCCGAGTGAGGCATGGTGGTGGGCATTAGCAAATACGAGCCTTCATCAAGGGGAGGCATAAATTCTTTACCCAAACCTGGGAAGGTGGCACTGAGTGCTCTCCAACCTTCCGTTTGTCGAACATTGAGTCCGATACTTTCCAACCCCCGGCCCAAAAAGCTAAAGACTGTATTGAACCCTTGCCAGGCTAGCAAGCCTAACAGCACTGTGAAGAGAGGAATTGTCAAAAAGGTAGCTTTATTTGCTAGACACCAGCGTAGAAGTTGGGAGTAGTAGCGGACAACTAAAAGCAGAGAAGTCAGTATCAAGGCAATCACCCCCAGCACAAAAACAAAATTAGCCAGGTAGCTATTTCCTGCTCCAAGCGGTAGCCAGGCCTGGGTTAGCACGTACAGTACCCCGAGAAGGACTATGCCGATGATTAAGTAGTTTGAGTAGTTTCGCACCTTTTCGGGCATCCAGCGTTCCAGCAGACGGTAGCTGCCTACTAACATTAGCACCATTCCGGCCCAAGGAACATAAAATAATAGTACTATTCCTGCTCCTACCAGTAGGCTGTTCCACATCCGGCGGGTTCGGTCTTTACCTAGGTTCAGGGAAAAAAGGGTATGGGCTAGAGCCGGAATTACTACAATTCCCACCACAAGGGCCGCCAACAGGGCAAAGGTTTTGGTGAAGGCCAGAGGGCGGAATAATTTTCCTTCCTGGGCCTGTAAAGCAAAAACCGGAATAAAGCTGATGATCGTAGTAGCCAGAGCCGTAACCACCGCGGTTGCCACTTCAGTAGCTCCTTCGTAAATTACCTTTACTTTGGGGCGATCCAAATTTTCCGGTATTTCCAAATGGCGGATAATGTTTTCGGTGAAAATTATTCCCACGTCCACCATTACCCCAATCGCAATAGCAATACCGGATAAGGCCACAATATTGGCGTCTACCTCCGCGTACTTCATCACAATAAACGTCATCAACACCCCAATAGGTAGCAAACCGGAGATCAGTACCGAAGCGCGAAGATTGAGCACCAGCACAATAATGACGATGATACTAATCAGGATTTGCAGGCTAAGCGCCTCTTCCAGCGTGCCTAATGTTTCTTGAATCAACCCGCTGCGGTCGTAGAAGGGAACAATAGTTACTTTGGATACCGTACCATCGGCCAGGGTTTTGCTCGGCAAGCCCAGGGAAATCTCATCAATCTTGACTTTCACATTCTGAATGACCTGCTTCGGGTTGGCACCGTAGCGAGCCACCACTACTGCCCCAGTGGCTTCCGCTCCTCCCTTATCCAAACCACCCCGACGGGTAGCCGGTCCTAATTGAACCCTAGCGACATCTTTTATTCTAACCGGGGTATTCTCATTTACCGTAACCACCGATTCCTCCAAGTCTTCCAGACTTTCGATATAGCCTAGTCCCCTTACCAGGTACTCCGCCCGGTTGAATTCAATGGTACGAGCTCCTACATCCAGATTGCTTTCCTGTACAGCCTGCATGATTTGCCCAATATTAACCCCGTAACTCTTCATCGCCACCGGATCAATATCCACCTGATACTCCTTTACGTAGCCCCCGATAGAGGCTACTTCCGCTACTCCCTCAGCGGTAGCTAGCCCGTATTTGATGTAAAAATCCTGAATGGAACGCAGCTCCTGGGGGTCCCAGCCGCCCGTAGGCTCACCGGTATCGGGATTACGGCCTTCCAGGGTATACCAGAAGATTTGTCCTAGCGCGGTAGCATCCGGGCCTAGGGCAGGCTGTACCCCTTCAGGCAAAGTTCCAGCAGGTAGTGAGTTTAGCTTTTCCAGAATGCGCGAACGGCTCCAGTAAAATTCAATATCTTCTTCAAAAATGATATAGATACTGGACAAACCGAAAATAGAACTGCTCCGGATAGTTTTCACTCCCGGAACGCCCAACAAAGCCGAAGTCAGCGGGTAGCTGATTTGATCCTCAATATCCTGAGGGGAGCGCCCCATCCACTCGGTAAACACAATCTGCTGGTTTTCTCCGATATCAGGTATGGCATCTACCGGCACAGGATTACGAGGTAACCACTCCAAAGACCAATTGAAGGGAGCTACGGCTATGCCCCAACCTACAAATCCAGTGATGAGTAGGACGGTTACCGGTTTATTTTCTAGAAAAAATTTGATGATAGCATTTAGCATACGATGAATTTCTATTCAGTAAATAGATGAATAGCAGCGTTGCACAGACAGGTTGTCTGACAACTAGTGTATCAGTATGCTAAGGCTAAATTAGGAAAGACTGCACCCAAAGATATACATCAGGATTGGGTACGGGTGGGGAATGATAAGCAGTTTGAAAATCAGAATTGTTCGCTTCTGTCAGATAAAAGAAAAGACCATCGGCCAACAGGTTGTCAGCCAGTAAAAAGAAAACGGGGATGATCTGGATATTCACATCCAGGCTGTAGCTATCCAACAGCGCTTGGTCTAATTCATTATGGCAGCAGTCATCAGGCATCTCGCCAGGGTCGCTGCAACAGCTATTCACCACCTGATTAAGTTGGACATCAGCCAAATCATCTCCGCAAAAATGCTTGGATAGAGTAAACCCGGAAGAGCTAGCTCCAATCGAAAATAGCAATATGATGGAAATGTACTTACGCATGTCAGAAGACTAGTCAATAATCTCAACGTGCTTGACGGGAGAAAAGATTTCGCAAAACCCAAAAATATTCCGGTGCCTAGTACATTGTTTCTTGTATGTTGCAAAACCCAATGCTTCCTAACAGAATATTTATCCGGGCTACCTGACTCAATATTCTCAGTATTAGATTCTGTTTATGGCTTTACCCGGTAGTTTATCAGTAGGTTCTTAGCAATAAAGACCACAAAACCCTCCATTCGGAATTCTAGAATGCCCATTCACAGAATAAAGTTTTGCTTTTCTTCTGTCTAATAAAATTATTTTTGTTAATAGTATTGCTATTTTATAAAATAGCTTTAATATTGCATTACTAATTATTTAAAATAGCTAGTGAAATATTTAGTAATCTATATTATAAACCCCTAAATTTTTCCAAAATGAAAAAAATCTGCGGTGTATTAGTATTGTTTTTATTGAGCTTCAACGGATTTGCTCAGGAAGAAGAAGACCCATTCAGTATGAATGTGTCTTTAAACTCTGATATTTTCTTTGGATTTTACCCGTTTTTTGCCGGTTCTTACGGCACCGGCCCCATTGATTTCACATTCTACGGAATTCTTTGGTCGGGTGGTGCCGCTGGTGGTTCCTGGGGTAACTGGACTGAATTTGGAGTAGGTATTGGGTTTCCGGTTGGAGATGCTTTATATGTTAACCCCCAGATCGGATTGTTAAGCGGAGGACTTACATCGGGCTTGGGCACACCAGTATTAGCCGAGGGTTTAGTACCAAATCTAACAATAGGACTAGGCACCGACGCACTGGAAGGAGAATTCTACGGAGGCTATTATACTGGATTTGATCACGGAAATCCCTCAACCAATAATTATTTGCATTATTGGCTTACCATGGGATACAGAATAAACTCCTTTTTCTCGCTCGGTCTGCATTTTGAACAGTTAAGCTATACCGGTGGAAACAATGCCCCCGAAGACCCTGCATACTCATTTTACACCTCCATTGGACCATACATTAAATTTGCTGACCCTAACGGGGGAGCGTTTGCTCGCTTCATTACGGGTGGCGACTTACGATCAGATGAACAAGTTGAAAAGAGTAATTACGAGCAACCTTCATTTTTCAAATTAACCGTAGGATACGGATTTTGAGTGAAGCAAAAAATTGTCTGAATTTATAGAGGGTTGATGTGAGCTAGCAGCTGCATCAGCCTTCACTTTATACTTCCCAATCCTAGTAATATTTCAATTCAGCCTCTGCTGCCTTTTTTTGTTTGCGGTCATAAATGTCTTTTCAGGTATAATATCTTAATATCAAACCTACTACCAACCAAAGGTAGGAAGTAATAGCCAGGTAGCGTAGAATCGTATCAATGATACCCTTACTGGCCATTTCGTGACCGCCCATTGGTACATCGCCCTCTACATTCTTGAAAAACCCCAACCAGACCAAAAAGCCAGAGACAGCCAAAAAGATCAGGTTAAGGAAAAAGGTATAATCAAAAGAAAAAAAATCTCGCTGCTGGCTGCTGGCATCAACTGTTTCTGGTAAAATACCCAGTACTGAAAATCCATAGTGTAAGCTTAAAGCGGTGCCTACCAATGCAACAAAAAGGGTTAGCAAAATAAATAACGACATTCGCCACCCGTAATAGGTTGCGTTAATCCGAAGCACCGGAAATACCACCAAATCGCTAAAAATAAACGCCATTACTCCAGCAAAGCTCACTCCGTTCTGGTAAAGCAAGGCTGCTAAGGGAATATTCCCCATAGAACCAATAAACGTAAAAAAAGCAGCTACCGGCCCCACTACAACGTGTTCCACAATCTGACCAAACGAAAAAGCTTCTCCACTTCCGACTCCGAGAAAAAGTGTTTCGAAGAATGAACGGGGCACGAATGCCGCGACGATTCCGGCAATCGTAAATCCAACCGTCACATCTTTCCAGACCATGTCCCACTCCATCTGGTAGCGCATTCCTACCCCTTTCCAGCCGGCCCAGCTTTTAATCAATTCTTTCCAATTGGGTATATCACCATCATCTTCGTCCTGACCCACTCGTTTCTTGGCTCGCTTGATTAATTTTTTCGGTTGGGCAATCCGAATGAACGCCCACGAAATGAGAATGAGCATCAATCCCCCCACGTACTCTCCTACTACAAAGTGCCAGGTTAAAAAGACCGAAATAATAATTCCCAATTCAATCACCAAATTGGTGGAGGCTAGCAGAAACGCCATAGACGGAATAAAACCCGCGCCTTTCTGGAACAGGGAGCGAGTGGTTGCCAAGGCAGCGAAACTACAGGAACTGGAGATGAAACCGAAAAAGGCCGCCTTTCCTACTGACTTAACATTGGTATCGCCTAGCGAACGTTTCATCCGCTTCTGGGTAACGAATACCTGAATGATGCTACTAACGATGTAGCCCAATGCAAACGCCCAGAGCGCACTCCAAAAAAATCCGACTGAGGTGTAAGCAGCTTCACCCCAAAGTTGAAAAAAATCTCTCTTCATCAGAAAAAGTTAAAGAAATACTACCGAAGGCCTTCAATAAGTCTCCTGAGATTATCCGTAGTGAAAAAAATGATAGAACTAGCGAAAACTAATGGTGCTCAGGGATGCTCTCGGCTTTAAAGCCAGCGCGCTCGACCGCTTCAATCAACAGCTGCTGGTTACCAAATTCGGTAGTTACCTTTAAAATTTTATCCGGATGATCCGTGTCTACCTGCCAGCTTTCTACTTCTTCAAGTTGATCCAACTGGGGCGTAACCGCTCTCACGCAGCCCCCACAATTGATGTTGGTTTTGAATTTATAGGTCTTCATCTGGTTTAGATTTTGGTGGTTCGAAGTCGTAAACTGTTCATTACTACCGAGACAGAACTGAGCGCCATAGCCCCTCCGGCAATCATGGGATCGAGCAAAAAACCATTAATCGGATATAGTACTCCGGCAGCAATGGGAATCCCAATTAGGTTATAAATAAACGCCCAGAACAGATTCTGTCGAATACCCCGCACCGTTTTTCGCGACAAATTTAGGGCTTTCGGGATAGCCCGCAAGTCGGAGGTGGTGATCGTCATCTTGGCTACGTCCATCGCAATATCCGATCCTTGTCCCATCGCGATACTCACATTGGCCTGCGCCAAAGCCTGGGAATCATTGATACCATCGCCTACCATGGCTACTACTTTACCTTCATTTTGTAGTTGCTTCACGAAATTGGCTTTATCGGAAGGCAATACTTCCGCCTGAAAACTCTTTAACCCTACTTGACGAGCTACTGCCCGAGCGGTTTCCTGATTATCACCCGTCAGCATATGCACAGTGATGGACTGGGAATGAAGTGTCTGAATAGCTTCCTTAGAACTTTCTTTGATGGTATCGGCAATTGCAATTACTGCCAAAACTCGCTGAGTGCTGGCGAAAAACACTACGGTTTTGGCCTGCTCACTCAGCAACTGTGCAATCTGCTGAGTTTTCTGATCAATTTTAACCGAATGCTCCTCGATCAACCTTCGGTTGCCCACCAAATAAGTCAGCCCGTCTTTAGTAGAAGCTTGTACTCCTCGTCCAGTCAGGCTTTCGAAGTTTTGCAGTGGTATAGATTCAACGTCTTTATTCGCCAAATAAGCGGCTACCGCGGCAGCTAAAGGGTGCTCCGATTTTACCTCGATTGATTTCAGTACGGATTGATAGTATTTTGTGTCCGATTCAGCTAGCCAGTGTAGATCAGTGACGGCTGGTTTACCTTGGGTGACAGTTCCGGTTTTATCTAAAACTATCGTATTTACTTGGTGCGCCAGCTCTAGACTTTCTGCATCTTTAATCAATATATTATTCTCTGCCCCCCGGCCAACCCCGACCATAATGGCGGTAGGGGTAGCTAATCCCAGCGCACAAGGGCAGGCAATTACTAACACCGAAATGGAGGTGAGCAACGCGTGGGTGAAGGCATCGTCTCCACCAACCAATAGCCAAACCAGAAAAGTTATAACGGCAATACCCAATACAACCGGAACGAATACCCCGGCAATTTTATCGACCAACTTCTGCACCGGGGCTTTGCTTCCCTGGGCTTCCTGTACCTGCTGGATAATCTGATTAAGCAAAGTATTACTTCCTACTTTTTGGGCTTCAAAGCGAAAGCTCCCCTGTTGGTTGATCGTTCCAGCAAACACCTGGTCTCCCGCAGTTTTTTCTACTGCTACTGGCTCACCCGTAAGCATACTTTCATCCACAAAAGAAGTTTCTTGCGTGATTACCCCATCCACCGGAATTTTCTCGCCTGGCCGCACCACGACAGTATCCCCAATCTTGACCGAAGCAATCGGTACGGTTTGTTCCTTACCATCCCGGATCACCAGGGATTCCTTGGGTTGCAGGCCCATCAACTTTTTAATTGCTGACGAGGTACGTGACTTCGCTCGTTCCTCCAAAAGCCGGCCTAGCAAAATAAAAGTGATAATGACGGTTGCCGCTTCGTAGTAAACGTGAGGCTCTAACCCTTGCTGAAGCCAAAATTCAGGAAATAAGGTATTGAACAAACTAAATAGAAACGCAATACCGGTGCTGAGCGCCACTAGCGTATCCATATTGGCTTTGCCGTGCTGAGCCTGTTTGGCGGCATTTAGGTAAAATCTTCGGCCAAACCAGAAAAGCACCGGAATGCTCAATACTAGTGAAATCCACCGGCCCGGCAACCAATCCATAAAAAGCATGCCCAAAACAAAAATCGGAACGGTTAATAATGCCGCTCCGATAGTATCCCTCCGGGTCTGCTCATAGTATTCCTCCTGAAGCTGCTGATGGGTTTCTTGTGCGTTTTCTTCCTCAATAATCAGATCGTAACCGATAGAGCGAATGGCGTTCTGTAATTCGCTGGGGGAAAGTTTGGTATCGTATTCTACCAGTACAGAGCTGTTGGCAAAGTTGACGGTTGCCTTATTCACCCCTTCCGTATTTTGCAGCATGGATTCTACGCTAGTTGCGCAGCCCGCACAACTCATTCCCGTAACGGGGAAGGTCTTGCGAACAGTCGGCTGATCAGCTGACTTTTCTACTTTGTAGTGAGTCGTATATGTTAGTGTACCGTTAGCCATAGTATTTTCTCTTCCTCTTTATCAACAAACCGAAGTTCCCCTTAATTCACAAGAAAGTTTTAAGAAAATAGGCACATAAACTACCCAAAGTGGTAAAATGGTGTGCCTACTAAAATAATTCGTTAACCGATATATTCAGCACAGGCCTGCTCACATTCACGGCAAGCTTGCGCGCACTGCTGACAATGATCCATGTCGTGCTTTCCGCACTCTTCAGCACACTGTTGACATAAATCCCGGCAAAACTCTACAGCCTTTCTAGCATGTGAGCTATCTCGAGCAACAAAGTTCATTGCAAGAGCGCAGGCATCGGCACAATCCCGATCGGTGCGAATACAATCAACCATACGTTTGATGTCATCTTCCGATAAACAAGCGTCGGCACAATGCTGACAAGCAGCAATACAATCGGCCAATTTGTTAATTAACTTTTGGTGTTGCATAAGAAAAAAATGTTAATGGTTAAAAAATAGGTTACAATAATTAACTGCCTAAAAGTCTGGAGGTTGCCTCATGTTTTTATAAAGTCCTGGATAGATTGTACAATTTACCAAATCACCAGTTTAAAGGCAGCTATGGTGAAGCAATGGGAGTAAACCTCTTCCAGCATTCCAAATTCACTTGTTCATCCGGCAACAGACTAGGATATTCCATTATCCTTCATCAATCTATTTTCCCTTTGCGACAGAATACTCACTCCTCTACTCGGTAAAAACTGAAGTTGTAGTTTTTGATGGTCATGATCAGTGAATCGTTTTTAGTCTGAAAAACCACTTCTACGTTGCGCTGAAAATCCAGGAAAGTAGAATCTACGAGTGGAGTCAGATCAAAGCGTTCGCCATCATCCGGATCGGTGATGATTAGCATATTATCGGCAACTTCTGCCATAATTGGATAGTTGGTAACCCCAAAGAGCGGCTGGGTCGAGTGATAGGTTCCGGCAAAACCCTGAAGCTGCTCATCGCTAAGGTCAGTCGTTTCTACTACCCTTGGTTCCGATATATTCAGGTTAATATCGTATTGCTGAGCCATCGAACGGAAAATTTCCCCGATAAGCTGGCCACCATTGTCTGCATTAGTCATTATAATAATGGCCTCTCCCTGGTTTACCGAGGCTACCATATTGTTGGTGAATCCGGCATTTTTGCCACCGTGGCCAAACATCAGAGAATCGCCGTCACCCCAGAGGCCCGGTCCTAATCCCCAATTGTTTTGGTGTTTAGTCAGCATTTTTTCTACCGTAGCCTGACTAAGAACCCCGCCCGTTTGTCCGGCAGCGATTTCTTGCATTGCCATACAGTACTTAGCAAGATCGGTGGGAGTAGTCCAAAGTCCAGCGGCCGCCAGCTCAGGATAATTATGCCACAGCCCTTCAATTAGTTTTCCTTCCCTATCGTAGGCAGCACTGGCCACCGCGTGATATTGCTCGGGCAAAGGCTGTTCGTAGGTACTGTTAGTCATCCCCAGCGGATCAAGTACAAATTCGTCAACATACTGGGCAAATGTCATTACGCTTATATCCTCTACCACTTTCTGGGCGATAGTGTATCCACCGCCGGAATAGCGCCACATGGCCCCCGGTACGGTATCTACCTCAATTTTGGGAGTATTACCACTGCCGTTCAGTACGGTTACTACCGAAGGAAAAGAATCGGTTTGGGCGTAACCGGGAAACCCGTGTACAGTAACCCCGGCCGAATGTGTGAGCAACTTCCTTAAAGTCACTTTTTCATCCTGCGTATACTCGCTGTCTTCAATTTTCCAATCAGCCAGGTACGTATTCACATCCGTATCCAAATCTAACTTTCCTTCTTCTGCTAATTTTAGTACTGCCAGGGCCGCAAGGGGTTTGCTGATAGAACCGGCCTGAAAGAGCGTATTTTCGTCTACCTGGCTACCGGTTTGGGTATTCGCAATTCCGTAACCTTTGGCCCAACGCAACTCCCCATCGGTTACTACCGCAATACTTACTCCGGGCACACGGTAGTGTTCCATCCGCTTGGAAATACTATACGTTTTTGCTGAATCTGCCGTAGTGACAACGGAAGGTTGCAAGCCATTTTCTACCGCCTCAATCTCTTCAGTTAGAGAGCCATCTGAGTCTGGTTGAGAGGAGCAGGCTAAAACGTACAGAAAAATCAGGAGAATGGATAAGTAACTGTACTTGGAATTTTGCATAGTGAGGATAAGTTGAGGTTGAGATATAGTGAGGTGAAACTATAAGGCTTAGTGACCTAACGAATTTCAATTTTATCTATCTCCAGCACAAAGCTCTCGGGTTTTTTATTAGCAATTAAAAACCCAATTTCTTCTACAGTTTTCCCCGCAAAGTTCGGCATTTCTAATTTCCGGCCTCTAAATGTAGGGTACATCTGCGAGAACTCAATTTCGTATTCAGTCCAATCATTATCGGTCTGAATGTAGCTAATATAAGAATAGTAATCGCTTTGATTTTCTTTTACCCGAAACTGGTATCGCTTTCCATCGCCTTTCAGCCGCAGAACAAACTTTCTATACTCGGATATATCGGTAGATGGAAAACTGTGGCGCACCGATGAGAAGCCGCCATTGTTTTCTAATGATACATCGCCCTGAAATAGCCCGCTACCTTTAGCGCTGAGTTTGATCTCTCCGCTGGACCTTCCTCCCATCACTACATCATCTACTACTTTCCATTGACGGATATTTGTATCAGTAGTGAAAACAAAAATGGTAAGTTGGTCTATCATGATAATAAAGGTTAAGTATAAAGTTGAATAAAAGAAAATTGGGTTACATAGCAGCATATCTTCACACTTTGGTTAACATCAACTCTGTTTCCAGTAACCAATTATTAGTACTGATTGATTATTCATCAGTTGCTTGAAACAGCAAAGTTTCTGTTCGCACTGAGTCTCGCAGTGTTAACAAATTGTGGTTAATTTCATATTGGTTGCTGGCGAAGAGCAGCGCATAAAAATCTTCTTCATAATCCATGTTGGCCGTAGTGCTTCCGGCTAAAGTGGTATAAGTTTCAAAAAACCGAAGGGTAGCATTGTTAGATAGCGTGTAAGCCCCGTTGAACTCGTTTACTGTGCTGTATCCTGAAACTGTTTGCTGAGTGCCGGTACTATCGTGATGGTAGGGTTCGGTAGTAAACTCAATCCAGGGATTAATCGCCTCACAGGGCGGAAAACGAATACTTCCTTGTTCTTCGATACCCACCAGCTCCCACTGGCGGGTGAGTGGCTCGGTACGTTCTGGGTCTACAGTGAATTCGTTTTGGCAGAAGCGGGGGCGAATATCACTGATTCGGGTATAGAATACTTCTTCGTTCGCTACATTAAAGATCGGCTTATCGCAGTTATCCATTACCCGGCTACTAAAAACCACGTGGGTACCGGTTTCGTAGCGTCGGCCAAAGATCGTTAACTCAGCAGTTGGCCAGGGTCTCCTACGGTATTCACACAATAAATAGGACTGCCTACGTTCTCCGTTACTGTCTAATTCGGTTATGGAATAGAAAAGATTTCCATTGATATTATCCGCACCAAGCACACCCACCTGATTCTCAATAAACTTCAGGGTGGGACGCCGATCATCACATTCATTGAAAGTGCAAACCGAGCGAGAAGCAGGCTCTTCGTCACAGGCTACGAGCCATAATACTGAGAAAATCCATACACTAAAAGAGTTTTTCATCAAAGTAGAAAGTTGCTATATATAACGAAAAATCCCGTTTAAATGGTGTATCTCTGTCTTCTAAACAAGTTAGATTTAGCGTGGTTAACAATAAGAAGATTCATTTTTTGATTTTAATTTTTTCGACTATGGAATTTTACGAAGATGCCGGAATAGCTGTATTAGTTTTACTGGGAATTGCTGCTATACTTTGGGTAGGAAGTCTCATTTGGGTGTACCGTGATGCCAAAAAGCGAGGTCTTAGCGGAACTATGAGTTTGCTAGTGACAGCACTAGTAGGTTTTACCGCTTGGCCGTTGACCGTCATTGGGTGGATAATACTACGACCTAATCAAAAAGTAATTGCCTAATTGCTTTGATCAACTTTAGAACAGGCTGCTCTTGAGATTAAGACCGGCAGTTTCCTCCCACCCCATCATTAGGTTCAGATTTTGTACGGCCTGACCGGATGCACCTTTGAGAAGGTTGTCAATCATACTGATCACCAACAGTGTGTCATCGTGTTTCTCCAGATAAACGATCCCCTTATTGGTATTCACTACCTGTTTCAGATGGGGGTTGGTATCGGTCAGATGCACAAAGGGTGAATCCTGGTAAAACTGTTGGTAAATCTCTTGAGTTTGGGACAAAGAAGCCTCAACTATGGTGTATAAACTGGCGAATATGCCCCGGGTAAAGTTGCCCCGAACGGGCAAAAAATTCAGTTTGGCCGAATAATTGGGCTGCAATCCTATTAAACTCTGACGAATCTCCCGCAGGTGTTGATGGCGAAAGGCTTTATAGATAGAAATGTTATTATTGCGCCAGCTAAAATGAGACGTAGCCGTAGGTTGCTGCCCCGCTCCGGTAGAACCAGTAATTGCGTGAACGTGTATGTCGTCAGTAAGTAGCCCGGCCTGCGCCAGTGGCAATAGGCCTAGTTGAATACAGGTGGCAAAACAACCCGGATTCGCAATTTTGTTAGCCTCTCTTATCTGGTTTTTATTTAGTTCCGGCAATCCGTAGACAAAACTATGGGTCGGGCTTTCCATTCGGAAATCCTGACTCAGATCTATGATTTTGATAGATTCGGGTACATCGTGCTGTTGTAGAAAAGTTTGAGAAGCACCGTGACCGCCACACAAAAACAAAATATCAATGGCCGACCAATTCAGCGTACTGGTGAACGCTAGTTCAGTTTCTCCCAGCAGGTCCTGGTGTACGAATGCAATAGGTTTTTCCGTCTGGCTCTGGCTATGCACCCAGCCAATCTCAGCATTTGGGTGATTGATGAGAATTCGTAGTAACTCTCCGGCGGTATATCCAGCACCGCCTACAATTCCGATGGTAGCTTTAGTCACTTTACTTACGATTTACAGCGTACCAAATCTTGGTAGCATTGGCAGCTATGTTGGTGAACCCTTTTACATCCTCGCCAGTCCAGGCTTTGTTGGCCTCACCGTAGTCGCCAAATTTAGAAGACATTAGATCATGTTGGGACTTAATTCCCAACAGTTCGTAGCGGTAAGGATGAAGTTGTATGTATACTTCTCCGGTAACTAGTTTCTGAGTATCTTTCAAGAAGGTCTCCAGGTTGCGCATCACCGGATCGAGAAACTGTCCTTCGTGAACCATCATTCCGTACCAGGTAGCCAATTGGTCTTTCCAGTATAGTTGCCACTTAGTAAGTAGGTGTTTTTCCAGTAGTTGATGCGCATGAATGATAATCAGCGGAGCAGCGGCTTCAAACCCAACCCGTCCTTTTATGCCTACAATAGTATCTCCCACGTGAATATCTCGTCCGATAGCGTAAGGTGCGGATAGATTTTGTAGCTCCTGAATTATTTCAATGGGATGATCGTAGCTAATGCCATTCAGTGTTTCCAACTCACCCTTTTCAAAACCCAGGCTAATTTTCTTGGATTCGGTTTCTTTCAACTGGCTGGGATAGGCTTCTTCCGGTAGAGCTTGTCCGGAAGTTAGCGTTTCCTGTCCACCCACTGAAGTTCCCCAAATACCTTGGTTAATAGAATATTTAGCCTTTTCCCACGACCAGTCAATTCCGTGATCCTTTAGAAACTCCACTTCCTGCTGCCGACTCAACTGCTGGTCGCGGATAGGAGTAATTATTCCAATATTAGGGGCTAAAATACGGAAGGCTAAATCAAATCTAACCTGATCGTTTCCTGCTCCGGTACTGCCATGGGCCACGTAGTCGGCTCCATTATCTTGAGAATACTGCACGATGGCCAAAGCCTGAAAAACTCGTTCGGCACTTACCGAAAGCGGATAAGTATGGTTACGTAGCACATTGCCGTAGATCAGATAGCGCAGACACTTTTTGTAGAAGCGTTTCGTCTCGTCCAGTACCACAAACTGTTCAGCGCCCAGCTCCAGCGCTCGCTTCTTCAAGTCAACCAATTGTTCTTCATCAAAACCACCCGTATTTACCGTAACGGCATGTACTCGGTAGCCTTGCTCCCGCAAATAAACTACACAATACGAAGTATCCAGTCCGCCACTGAAGGCGAGCACTACGCTAGGTTGCTGATCCCCCTGTTCGTTGCTCATGATCTTGTAAATAGGTTAAATTTCACTATCGGTTGTTTCTTTTTTAGGAAAGCTTCCCGTTTCAAACGCAGCCAGCGTTCGTACTTTTTTATCTGGCTACGAACATTCCATTTCTTACTCTCCTTTTCTTTAGGATCGTATAGCATGCCCGTACATAAACAATTGCGGCGTTCGTTACGCATCAAAATATCGTAATTCGGACAACTTTGGCAACCTTTCCAAAAATCTTCGTCGGTGGTTAGTTCAGAGAATGTTACCGGTCGGTAACCGAGGTCAGAGTTAATTTTCATCACGGCCAAACTGGTAGTTATTCCAAATAGTTTGGCATTCGGATATTTCATTCTTGACAGCTTGAAAGCTTCCTTTTTTATTTGCTTGGCTAGCCCGTGTTTCCGAAAATCAGGATGGACGATCAATCCGGAATTAGCAATAAATTTACGATGCCCCCAGGTTTCAATATAACAAAAGCCCGCCACCTGATCGCCCTGAAGCGCAATGATCGCCTTTCCTTCTTGCATTTTACGACGAATGTATTCGGGAGGACGTTTGGCGATACCGGTTCCTCGAGCAACTGCCGCTTCTTGAATTAATGTACTAATTTCTTCGGCGTATTGTTCGTGAGCCAGAGTGGCCACGGTAATGGTAAATTTCATGAAAGTGGGGAGTGAAAAGTTACGACAGAAATAGGGGTTATTGGGGGAATTAGACGAAGCTGCGCCTGAAAAATCCAGGCCTATTCCGACGCTCAGGAAGCAAGAAAAGATAATGAGTTGTCATAACTATCGAATAAACCGCTAAAATAAGAAAAGAATTTCTTCTAAATCAAGAAACCAGTAGGAACCCCCTAAAAAAATAGCTTTAAGCCCTAATTTTGAATTTTCACTCCTGGCTTATTGAGATTCGCTCCTTCTACTCGCTCCCACTGCATTGGCTGGGTGGCACAGTGCTTCTTTTTTCGTCCTGACGATAACCAGTCAGCTGTCTCTTTCCTCACTCGCTCGCCGTGGGCCAAATGGTCAGTATCGGCTCGGGAGAGCTCTACTGAAACGATACCGGTAGGTACCGCAATAATCCCGTAACCCAGTATCATTACGATTGACGCCAGAGTTTGGCCGGCCACCGTTTGGGGAGCAATATCACCGTAACCCACCGTGGTGAGTGTCACAATCGCCCAATATACGCTAACCGGAATACTCGTAAATCCATTTTCAGGCCCTTCAATCAGATACATGGAAGAACCTACAATGAAAATAAGTACGATAACGGCCCCAATAAATACGATTATTTTTGCAAAACTCTGTCTAAGTGCCCTTCGCAGCACTTCGGCTTCACCCAGGAAATGGGTCAGTTTCAATACTCTAAATACCCGCAGCAGCCGCAACCCCCGGATTACCAAGGCATATTGAGACCCCTCTACCAATATGCTTAGAAATGTAGGTAAAATAGATACCAGATCAATAATACCATAAAAACTGGTAATGTATTTCCAGCGGCGGCGAGCACAGTAGATTCGGACAATGTATTCAATAGTAAATAGGGCAGTAAATACATATTCACCATGTTTGATAAAATTTCCGTAACGCTCGCTATACTGCTGTACACTTTCCAGCATCACCAGTAAGATACTCAACAGAATGGCAATTAGTAAAGCCACGTCGAAGGCTTTCCCTGACGGAGTGTCGGACTCAAATATTATACGGTATAACTTATCTTTAGAAATCATGGAACCTGTAAGCTGTTTTCTCTCAATCTATTGTAGGTTGTTTTCAGTAGGATTTGAGAGGATTAGACGATTTTTAGGCAAAGCCTCCGGATGATGATCTTGAATGTAATTTATCAGTTTTTCACGAACCGAGCACCGTAGGTTCCAGGTATTCGGAGCACTGTCGGAACTTATCAGCACACGCAGCACCATAGTTCGCTCCGTAGTATCTATTACTTGAACGACACTGGCCTGCTGATCCCATAACTGCTCCTCAGCCAGAATTTTACTTAGTTGATCTCTTAGGCTGTCAATAGGTAGGCTATAATCCACGTATAACATGATAGTACCTAACAGCTCAGCCGAAGAACGAGTCCAATTCTGAAATGGCCGTTCAACAAAATAAGTAATAGGTAACACGATCCTTCTTTTATCCCACACCCGCACTACAACGTAAGTCAGGGTAATTTCTTCAATAGTCCCCCATTCGTTCTCTACAATAACTGAATCGTCTATTTTGATCGGTTGGGTAAATCCGATTTGTATTCCGGCAATTACATTAGCCAATGTTTTCTGAGCTGCTACGCCAATAATAATACCGGCCACACCGGCTGAAGTCAGCAAGGTGGTTCCAATCTTGCGTACCCCATCAAAAGTCATTAGAACTGAAGCAATGACAATTAATACTATTAGCACTCCCGTTACTCGTTTGAAAAATTCAATCTGGGTTCGAACTTTACGCTCTTTGATGTAATCATGAAGTTCTTCCTGATAGTATTCGTGCGCTAAATCCTCTATTACGTCTAAAAGTTTAAGAAGTAACCATCCGAAATTCAGCAACAAAACGGCTTGGGTTATCTTGTATAATATTGTATCGTAAGGCTCGGGTAAATCAATTGCTGTCTGCAGCGCCCAAAACACCAGTATTGGAAAGAACAACATGGTTCTTTTATCCAAATGAAATAAGGCCGATTTGACGAATTTAGACTTTTCACGTTTAGCGTATGACTTTAAAAAGTGATAAAAAGCAAAACGGAGAAGAAACCCTATTAATATACTTAGAATGAAAAGAAATAATGCCCATAAAAATGGATCACTTTGATTTATCTGAATTAACAATTCCCTTAGCTTCGTGATATAGTCTTTCATTTTCAAAAATCGTCATGTCAAATATAGAAGATTTTGAAAAGCTTCTTCTCAGAGATGTATTAGTTTCACAGCTACAACCCTCAAAGTAAATGCCTTTAATACAAAGTTCTGACTATTATCCCCCCTCCTATCTGTTTAATGGTCACTTCCAGACCATTATTCCTTCTCTGTTCCGCAGAGTTACCGGAGTGGACTATCAGCGGCAGCGCCTTCCGACCGAGGATGGTGATTTTTTATTGCTGGACTGGTCAAAGGTTGGCTCGGATACCCTGGTGGTGGTCTCTCACGGCTTGGAGGGTGATAGTTACCGCTCCTACATCCTGGGGATGGTTCGTGCATTTAATCGGGAAGGTTTTGATGCCCTCGCCTGGAATTTCCGGGGCTGCGGTGGTGAAGTAAACCAGACTTACCGCTTCTACCACAGCGGGGCTACTCCGGATTTACACTTTTTAGTCAACCACATCTGTAACCATTCTGAATACCGGTCCATCATCTTGATCGGATTTAGTCTGGGCGGCAACTTAACGCTCAAGTATCTGGGTGAACAAGGAGAAGCTGCGCAAGATACTATTTCCGCCGCAGTGGTATTTTCCGTACCGCTTGACTTACAGGCCTGCTCTCGCAAGATTGCCCAACCTCAGAATTTTATCTACAGTAAGCGGTTTTTACGGAACTTGAAAAAAAAGATAAAATCCAAAGAGGCAATTATGCCCGACAAGATTAGCGCTGAATTTTTACCCAATATCCGAACGCTGGAAGATTTTGACGACTATTATACGGCTCCCCTACACGGTTTTAGAAATGCTGCTGATTACTATCAGCAGTGTAGTAGTATTCGTTTTCTTCAGTCAATTCGGGTTCCTACGTTGGTTGTTAATGCCAAAAACGATCCGTTTCTAGCGGAAGAATGTTATTTAACCGATGAAGAAGAGACCAGTGCGTGGCTCTACTTTCAGGCCCCATACGCTGGGGGGCACTGCGGATTCATGCCACGACGTTACACTGCTGGCAGCAATTTTTGGTCAGAGTCGCGAGCTATTCAGTTTATAAAAAGCGTAGTGGTTACCCGAGCTGAATGAAATTAAGCACTGGGTACTTAGGTAAAAACGATATTTTTTCTGAAAAACGTAACTAAAACTTATCCCAGGCACTGTATCACATTATCATTTGAAGACTAAATAAACAATAATAGGCTTACGGCCATAATCGCCATACCGGCGATGAGGCCGTAGATGGCATGGTGGTGCTTGCCGTAAGCGTGAGCGGCTGGCAAGAGCTGGTCCAAGGAAATAAATACCATAATTCCGGCAATACCCGCAAACAAAATCCCAAAAATCGTTTCACTGATAAACGGCATTAGTACCAAATAGCCAATCAGGGCTCCCACTGGTTCGGCTAAGCCAGAAGCAAAGGAGTACACAAAGGCTCGCTTTTTGTCTCCGGTGGCGTAATACACTGGTACCGATACGGCTATACCCTCCGGAATATTATGAATGGCCACCGCAATGGCAATCGGGATACCGAGTGATACATCTTTCATAGCACTCAGGAAAGTAGCAACCCCCTCGGGAAAATTATGGATACCCAATGCTAGAGCGGTAAACAAACCAACCCGCAAGAGCTTCTGGTTTTTAAGATGCTTGAGTTCTAGCTGCAAAGCGGGTTCTTCTTCCGGAAATTCGTGAGGGTTCTCGTAATTAGGAACAAACTTATCAATAACACCAATCAGCCCAATTCCTCCAAAAAAAGCGAGTACTGTATACCAATTTCCCCACTTTGGGCCATATTCGCCCACTAAAGAAACTTGAGCACCCGCTAGTAATTCTACAAATGAAATGTAAATCATTACTCCCGCCGACAAGCCCATTGATATTGATAAAAAACGAGCACTTTGGTTTTTGGTAAAAAATGCCAGCGCACTTCCAATTCCGGTAGATAATCCCGCAAACAGTGTTAATCCAAAGGCTACCCAAAGATTTGATTGATCCATTTATTTTTAGACTAATCTAATTATTTTCTATAAACCGATCTAATTTACGAAAAAATGCTATCAATAGATTCAATTACCTATTTTTTGTTTCTGAAATTCGCGATCAACTGGATTCATTATACTTTTTGTATTTATATCTCTATTCTTTTTCCACAACTGATTAGGACAAGCCTCCATCAGACATAAGAAATAATTTGTAAAAAATTTTTCTCTAAACGGAACTAAATTAGTTCTGTATTTTTTTAATTTTTTTTACTTAGTTCGGCACTATTTGTAAAATTTTTGTATGCTTTTTTAAGCAAAGTAGTGATTGAAGACTACTAAACTTTAGACCACAACCTATACTTTTAGCCAAATGGCAGATCAGACATTATCTCACACTAAATCCAAGCGAATTTCCGTGGTAGATGGTTTGCGGGGGTTTGCCCTCTTGACCGTACTACTGACTCATTTTATTACTGCATTCTCTGGGTACCCAGACCTTTTTCTTGAGCAGCAACTTGCGGCATTGCCTTTTCCTGAGCTTGATAATTTTATATCAAAAATTAGTCTGTTACTTTTTAAGCTAAAATCCCGGCTGTTATTCTCCTTTTTATTTGGGCTGGGCTTCTATTTTCAGATAAAAAAAGCGGAGCGTTTAGGAATCTCTTTTCGTAAGAATTTTATTAAACGTTTATTTGTAATGCTGGCTATCGGATTAATTCACGCTTACTTAATCCAGTGGGGAGATATTTTACGCTGGTACTTTGTAGCTGGATTATTTCTACTGGTATTGTATCGACTGGATAGCCGAACTATTCTTGGTATAAGCTTTATTCTAGCGTTTGTAATACCAGCTACCGAGAGTATCCTGGACATGTTACTATCTCATAATATCCCAGGGAAACTTACTGTGGAGCAGGTTCAAGCGGCCTTTCTGAGTGGTTCTTACTGGGAAACAATAAAGATGAACGCAGCGATTGAGCACCTGCATTACGCTAACCCTTGGTATTTTGTGGGATATGTTTCCAACATTCTGGGGTTTTTCTTCCTTGGACTATGGGCCGGAAAAGTAGATTTATTTAAAAATATCGAAGAGTACCTGCCGAAAATTCGGAACGGATTGTTAATTGGAACAGTGGTATTTTTCGTGGGGAGTATCATGTTTTATTATAGCCCTTTTCCCAAAGATGAATCTCCGGTTGCCTATCAGATCGTACACTCCTTTGGCTATCGAATGAATGCAGTGGGTCTATTTGTGGTTTATCTGTGTGGATTCATCTTACTTTATCGACTGGCTACCTTGCGCAATTATTTAGAGATTTTTGTTCCGGTGGGTAAGATGACACTAACAAACTACATTCTCCAATCAGTAGTTGCCGTTTTGCTCTTTAATGGCTTGGGACTAGGACTACTGGGAAAAATTGGTCCTTCGGTCATCCTACCTATCGCTTTGGTTTTCTTTGCTTTACAAATAGCGGTCAGCCATCTTTGGCTCCGTTACTTTCTAACCGGCCCCCTGGAATGGATTTGGAGAATGGCCGTGACGGGCAAATGGCAACCCATACTGCGAAACGAGCAAGTTATTGCGAACTGATAAATTTCACAGGTATTCTTTTTGAGTAGCCGATGGCTATTGAAACTAGAATAGTAGAAGTTTGCTTTGACTTAACTTTCTGTCGATGAACGTTTTCGATCTGGAGTAAGCTTGTGCCCCCTCAATTCATTCCCAATGGTGAGCAAATAGTTTTTGAACGAAGTTTTATGGACACTTGTTAAGACCAGCAGCAAACTAACCTGTGGATGATTCAGCCCAACATTAGCCAGCATCGTTCCCTTACCAACGGTAATGAGCGAAACTTTTCCCCTCAATGGTCCGAGTTCTGGAGGCTTCCAAAGGAATAGCTAACCGCCCCAACCATCTCATCAATAAAGTACTTCATGTACCAGCCGAGTTTGAGAAACACCCGCCTAGAATAGACTGCCTCTACTCCGGGCAAATAGCAAAGATGACTCAGTGATTCTGTTAACAAAAAGAATAATTTGTTTTACATAAGTTTAGTTATTGCACAAAATTAATACTTCTTTTATCCATAATTAACTTCCATTTCTTAGTAAAAAACTCTCTCTGACTTTACATTTGCAGAGAGCGAATTTGAGTAATTCACATGAACACTACCACTCTAATCCGTAAGAACTTGATGGCCCTTACAGGCCTATTTTTAATAGTCTTTCTAATTGTACATCTAGCAGGAAATTTTCAGTTGCTGCTGACTAAGGAACGAGCGGAAATACAATTTAATATTTATTCTAAATTCATGACTGTCAACCCGCTTATCAAGGCTATCTCATATCTTCTTTATGCTTCTTTTATTGCTCACATTGTGGTTTCCGTCGTAATTACTATCAAGAATCAGAAGGCGGCGGGGAGACGCTATGCTTACGACCGACGCAAAGCAAGCAGTCGATGGTTTTCACGTAATATGGGTATTTTGGGCACCATTATTTTGGTGTTTTTAATCATTCATATGAGGGATTTTTGGTACCAATATAGGTTTGGTAACTTACCTATGGATGCGGAAGGAAATAAAGACATGTTTACTATCGTGGTTACTGCCTTCGGGCAGTGGTGGTACGTGCTTCTCTACGTGGTCTCAATGATAGCGTTAGGTTTTCACTTACTGCACGGCTTTACTAGTGCCTTTAAAACATTGGGCTTGTTTCCTGCTAGGCTCTCACCTATCATTTATTACGGAGGTATGGGGCTAACCCTGATTCTTACCGCTGGATTTATTATTATTCCCTTGTTTGTATTTTTTAACTATCATATCTAATGGAAACGTCCGTTTATGAACCTGATGCAAATATCCTTGAAGCGAAAATTCCGGACGGACCATTAGCGGAAAAATGGAGCCGGTACCGGGCTACCTGCCGATTGGTGAGTTTCACCAATAAAAAGAAATTGGATATCATCGTAGTGGGTACTGGATTAGCCGGGTCAGCCGCTGCGGCTTCCTTTGCCGAAGGCGGCTACAACGTCAAATCCTTCTGTTTTCAGGATTCAGCCCGGCGAGCCCACTCGGTAGCTGCCCAGGGTGGGGTAAATGCCGCTAAAAACTACCAAAACGACGGGGATAATATATTCAGGATGTTTTACGACACCCTGAAAGGAGGGGATTTTAGGGCCCGAGAAGCCAACGTCTACCGCCTGGCCGAATGCTCCACCCAACTGATCGATCAGGCGGTAGCCCAGGGAGTGCCCTTTGCCCGTGAGTACGGCGGATACCTGTCTAATCGTTCGTTTGGGGGAGTTCAGGTACGAAGAACGTTCTACGCCCGGGGACAGACCGGCCAGCAACTCTTAATGGGGGCGTACTCTTCTTTGATGCGGCAGGTCCACCTGAAAAAGGTACAGCTTTTTCCGCGTCACGAGATGCTGGAATTAGTGGTGGTTAACGGCAAAGCCCGCGGAATTATTACCCGCAACCTGGATACGGGCGAGATGGAACGGCACGGAGCCCACGCAGTAGTGTTAGCTACCGGCGGCTTCGGGAAAATATTCTACCTCTCCACCCTCGCGATGGGATGTAATGGTTCGGCTATCTGGCGAGCCCATAAGAAAGGTGCCTACATGGCCAGCCCCAGTTGGACGCAGATTCACCCTACTTCCCTACCCCAATCGGGTGAGCACCAATCGAAATTGACGTTGATGTCAGAGTCATTGCGGAACGACGGAAGGATTTGGGTGCCCAAGCAAGCCGGTGACGTTCGACATCCGAATGAGATTCCCGAAGAAGAACGGGATTACTACCTGGAAAGACGTTATCCGGCCTTCGGCAATCTGGCCCCACGGGATATATCTTCCCGAGCCGCTAAAGAAAGGATAGACGCCGGTCATGGGGTTGGCCCAATGAAAAATGCGGTATATTTAGACTTTAAGACCGCTATTCAGGAACACGGTGAGGAAAAAATCCGGGAACGCTACGGAAACCTGTTTCGGATGTACGAAAAAATTGTTGGAACCAATGCCTATAAGGAACCCATGAAGATAGCCCCAGCCGCGCACTTTTCTATGGGTGGGTTGTGGGTGGATTATGAACTAAGTACCACTATTCCCGGATTGTATGCACTCGGCGAATGTAATTTCTCCGATCACGGGGCAAACCGACTGGGAGCTAACTCGCTGCTCCAAGCTTGTGTAGACGGGTACTTTATCATCCCCTATACCATTGGGAATTTCCTGGCCGATGAGATCAAGACGGGTCCTATCAACACCCAAACGCCCGAATTTGATGAAGCAGAAGCTTCTGCCGCCCAGATGCTAGCTAAACTTACGTCCATCAACGGAAGCAAGACGACCGACTATTTCCACAAGACATTGGGCAAAATAATCTGGGACTACTGCGGAGTATCCCGCAATGAGGCTGGGCTGAAAACAGCCATTGAACAGATAAAAACGCTGCGGGCGGAGTTCTGGCAGGAACTAAAGGTACCGGGATCACCTAAAGAAGTAAATTCTGAGTTGGAAAAGGCTGGTAGGGTGGCGGACTATCTGGAACTGGGAGAACTGATGTGCTGGGACGCGCTCACCCGTAATGAATCCTGTGGAGCGCACTTTCGGGAAGAATATCAGACCGAAGATGGGGAAGCTAAGCGAGATGACAACAACTACTGTTTCATTTCCTGTTGGGATTATCCCGGTGAAGGGTTGGAGCCAAATTTAATTAAAGAACCCCTGGTGTTTGAGGAGACCAAATTGACCACAAGAAATTATAAGCGATGAAACTGCAATTAAAAATATGGCGGCAGCCGAACGAGAAGGCCCCGGGCAAGCTGGTTGATTATTCGGTTGACGGATTATATCCCGATATGTCTTTTCTGGAGATGTTGGATCAACTCAACGAAACCCTTATTTTGAAGGGAGAAAGTCCGGTAGAGTTTGATCATGACTGCCGGGAAGGCATTTGTGGAAGCTGCGGCTTGTTTATCAATGGCCGAGCCCACGGCCCGCTGGCCGGTACCAGTACCTGTCAGTTGCATTTACGTAGCTTTAAAGACGGAGATACGATTTACATCGAACCGTTCCGAGGTGGCTCCTTCCGCGTAGTTCGTGATCTAAGGGTAGACCGTTCGGCCTTGGATCGGATAATTACCGCCGGTGGTTTCATTTCCACTCCGGTGGGCGATGCCCCGGAAGCGAACGCCATTCCAATTACCCATGATCAGGCGGAGTCGGCCTTTGACTCGGCGGCCTGTATTGGCTGTGGAGCCTGCGTAGCCACCTGCAAAAATGGTAGTGCCGCGCTATTTACCGCTGCGAAAATAGCTCATCTGGCGAAATTGCCTCAGGGAAAAGTAGAAGCCCGGCAACGGGTGCTAAATATGGTGGCCCAGATGGACAAGGAAGAGTTCGGGCATTGTTCTAATACCCTCGCATGTGAGGTAGAATGTCCGCAGGAAATATCGGTCGCAAATATTGATCGGATGAACTGGGAATACAATAAAGCGAAGATATTGGGAAAATAGGCAATCATTGTGGATATAATTTTACCTCGATCAATTCAGGTAAAAAATAGGATCAGCCGCTTTGTAATTAAAATTTTAAATCATCCAACAACGTACTTTTTAATCTTTTCACCATCCAGCCAGACAATTTCGTTGGTTTCCAAATCGGCTAATTCCAGATCGGTTTGGTAAAATATCACTTGTCGCTTGCCTTCAGTATCTACGATAGAACTAATAGTACCGAATAACATATAATCAGCACCTAATTCCTTGCCCCACTGCTTCTGGGTTTCAGGAGAGGCGAATTCCTGCTGGTTTCCGCGTTCTTCTCTTAGCTTTTCCCGAAATTCATCGTGCTGAACCACCCGTACTAAACCGGTTCGGATCATCTCCTTTTCGATATCTTTAATAAAAGTCTCCGGCTGAATATGCTCGTGAGTCGTATTCTTTATCATTCCAACAATTACTACGGGTTTACGTCCCTCCTGCCTATTAAATTCATCTACCCATCTACTAGACAGGACGCTTTCGGAAAGGGTTTCGGCCACTCGGCGCGAGTCCGCATCGTTCCACCGACCCGATAGGTCAATATCCGAGTTGGTATCAACGCGGGTAACAGTCTTGGGAGCACAGTGGCTCATAATAATGGTAAAACCAAACAGAAAAGAAACGACAGAGATGTTTAACTTCATGGGTTTTGTTTTAAACAATACTAGTCAAAGTTGGGTTAGAATGCAAGAAAAAATACCTAACTTCATGCCAGTTGATTCTATCAAATTGTTATTAGTCGAAAATTAATTCTAAACTAGCTGAAATATTCCTATTTATATTTCGGTAAATTTCTGGTGAAAACAATCTTCCGTTTTGAACCTAAAAAATTCTTCCTTGATTTTCGGTGTATTTCTGTTGGGGTCACTGTTCTGCACCTCCTGTGCTACCTACTACCAAAAAAATGCTCAATTTAATACCAATTTTGAAGCCGGAAATATTCCCCAGGCCGAGCAGGACCTGGCTAACTCCCCCGACATGGAATCAGGCAAAGACCGATTTCTGTATTTTGTCAATTTTGGGGTAGTAGCCTCCATGCTGGGGGAGTACGAAAAAAGCAATGAGTATCTAGCTAAAGCCTACCAATATACCCAAGATTACAAAGCTAGTGTGACCGATGCAGGCCTTTCTCTCTTGGTTAATCCTATGATGACCCAGTATAAGCCGGAGGATCACGAAGTACTACTGATCCACTATTATTCGGCGATGAATTACGTAATGCTGAGCGACTACGAGGAAGCTTTGGTAGAATGCCGACAATTGGATATCGCGCTGAAACAGTTGAGTGATAAATATAAATCAGACTACAAATACCAAGCAGATGCCTTTGTGAATGTATTATCAGGTTTGATCTACGACGCCACCAGGGATTACAATAACGCATTCATTGCCTACCGCAATGCACTGGAAATTTATCAGCGGGACTACGACCGGTTGTTTGGGATTTCAGCCCCGGAGCAGCTCAAAAAAGACCTACTACGAACCGCCTATCTTACTGGCCTAACTACCGAGCTAGATCAGTACGAAAGAGAATTTGAGATGAAGTATAATCCAGCTAAAGACAATACCGGCGACCTGGTATTTATCTGGAACAACGGTCTGGGCCCGGTAAAAGCCGAGTGGGGCATTACGTTTACTATTATTCGCGGAAGTGGCGGTGCCGTAACTTTCGAGAATGCTGATCTGGGTCTATCTTTTCCTTTTTTCCTGAATGATGGCGGGGGCGACGGTCTCGGCGACCTGGAATTTGTAAGAATAGTGTTTCCTCGGTACGTAGAGCGCCCGCTCATGTTCACCAACGCAGAGTTAGTAATGGGCGACGAACGTCATCCCTTACAACTAGTGGAGGATGTCAACAAAATATCTTTTAAGACGCTGGAAGAGCGAATGTTGCTTGAATTAGGAGAATCTCTACTGCGGGTGGCTATTAAAAAAGCGGAGGAATACGCGGTGCGTAACCAAAGCGAAGGCTGGGGTGCCGTGGTAGGAGCACTCAACGCCATAACCGAAAAGGCCGATACGCGCAACTGGCAAACCATGCCTCACAGCATTTACTACTCCCGGGTTGCGCTGCCACCGGGTACGCATCCGGTTCAGTTGCAATACGCTGGCTCTACCGAACAGGAAAGCTTCACCTTGGACATTGAGGAAAACCGGACCACCTTTCAAAGTTTTCATACCATTGCCACCGCTCCCTACACCAATACTTTTTGACAATGAAACCAATCGCTTTCTACGGAGCTATCACCTTGGTATTGTTTACATTACCCCATTTATCGTGGGCGCAGTCGGACTTTGGTAGAGCGCTTAATGAACCGGGAGTGTATCTGGATGCCTACTTTTCTCCGTATACTGAAGTTGCTGGGGCTGAGTTTGAATCTCAGCGGGGAAGAGCCGGCTATCAGCTCTACCAGTTATCGGTCGATTTTAATCTTTTTCACCAGAACGAAACGGAGAAGAATACGGTCACCCACCTTACCAGCGAAATATCTTTTCGGTATCACCACTTTAATCTGGACGGCGAATTGGCTAATCAACTACCGGAAACAGTGTACGGAATTTATTATACGGTAGCCGGTACTCATTCGTTTAACTCCCGCTGGTCGATGATTGCGGTCGCCTCACTAGGGTTATTTTCTGATTTTGAACGGATTACGATTGATGATTTTCTGATTTCAGGGGGACTTTTTGCGGTGTACGCCGTCAACTCCCGATTGCACTTGGGCATCGGCCCGGAGCTGACCTACGTTTTTGGTGAGCCGTTACTCATTCCGGCCCCGTACGTGAACTGGTATTTGGGCAGTAAGTTTTTGCTGGATATTCAGGCTCCCACCCACGCCATACTTCACTACAATGCCTCTCCCATGTTACACTTTAAATTAGCCGGCCGATTCAATCTGGGTACCCGGTATAATATTAGTTTACCCCACTCAGCGGTTGATGAAAACTTACTATTTTCTGAAGGAACCATTGGACTAGACACCCAGGTAGAAATCAGCGATCACTTTTCGGTAGAATTAGATTTAGCCTACGCGCTCTACCGACGATTAATGGTTACTTCTGAACAGGGTTTTAATCCGCAAATTTCCGGTCAAAAACAATTCAATCTGCAAGCTGGTTTTCTACCGAGTATCAGCTTAAGCTGGAATTTTTAACAAAACACAAAAGACTTTTTTTATAACTCTCATCAGGATCAATTTGACCCAGTTTTTTTTGCCTACGCATGTTTCGCTTTTCCCATCGGTTATTTTGGTCAGGGGTTCGCGTTAGTAAGACCTTAGCCGTTTTGGGAGAGTTAAGATTTGGGTATAGGGAGTTGGTAGCGTAGGGGTTTCCTATCAATTCTAAAATATTTAGTATTAATTAAACTATTCTGGTAGTTAGAAGTTAGACATAAATTACCATTCCTAGTTTAATTTCATTATCAACCTAACCCTCTTATCCATGAAAAAGCTATCAACTATTTTAGCAGTCCTCTTTTTCAGTTCAGTGGCCTACGCCCAAACCGAAATTAAGCCCACCATCGGAATCAACTCCACCAACGTTTCCCAAGATCCTGCCACCGGAGAAGCTACCGGAAAAATAGGCTGGCAATTTGGAGCAAGCGTGCTGATAGGGAACGAATTTTATATTGAGCCTGGGCTATTCTACATGCACAGTACTACCGACTTTAGCAGTACCGATGATGACTTCGATTTCGAGACTCAATTACGCGGATTGAGACTACCCGTAGCCCTAGGTTTTCATATCATTGGAAATGAAGAATCAGCCATTGACTTACGGGTCTTCGGAGGGCCATCGGCGTATTTCTTAACCGGGGTTGATTCCGGTCCGTTTGATCGTGATGACTTTGAGAGTACTCAATTCGGTTTGTTTGCCGGAGCCGGTCTCGACTTGTTTATCTTTTTTCTGGATTTGAAATACGAATGGTCGCTCACTGATCTTTCCAGTGTGCAGGACTTTGATATTGGTCAACGCAGAGCGTTCTTTACCAATGCTGGCATCCGTCTAAAACTATAACTCAAACACAATTATCAGTACAGAAAAGAACGAATGGGTACTTCGCTCATTCGTTTTTTTTCTGGTATTCAGCTTTCAACGGTTATATTTGTCAGTGATGTTATATCCATAAAGCTACTACTATGAAATCCATTCCCGTAATTTTTCTCATTAGCCTATTAGCCATCTCGCAATTTCGGTGTACCTCTTCCCCCGAAGAGCCCGGCGCCTTCTCCGCCGGTTACGATAGCCTACAAACGTTAACTCAGCAACTACAGGACGAGAACCAGTATTTAACCGCTCAACTGAACGAAGCTTCTCACCAGGCTGATAGCTTGGGAGCATTGTACCACGCTTTGCAGGAAGCTACCGATGCAGATGCTTTATCGGCCGAGGAACGAGCCTTTGTGGATCATATCACTAATCTGAATAATGAGTTATCCAAGATGTTCCAGACCAAAGAAATACAACCGGTGCTAGACCATTTTCATGATCGCTACACGACGAATGCTGTCCGGATTTCATTAGCCAATCGGGTTGATGTGGAGAGAAATAATTCCGGTACTTTTCCAGAGTATCTGAATTATCTGGTCAACGAATCCGGCATTTCCTCACTCCAATTTTCCGTCAGAGATGTACTTGAAGTAGTGGTAAGGGATAATCAACTGGCTATTCTCGTTTTTTCCAATGACTACGAGGTGCGAAAAGAAGATGGCGAGGTAATCCGGGGCGAAGACCTGATTCAGGTTGTGGCCAAGAAATACGATGGCAAGTGGGAAATCGGCAACTACTCCTCCATTCTGATCTCGGATTACGACGAAATGGTGGCTAGCCGTTAATCGTAATGACATTGTATCTTAGGGGCACCCTCTCCGGATGAGCGATAGCACTCGGCGCCCAGCGAATTCCGGTCGGCGCCCCGACGGGGTCTCCCGCATTTTAAATAGGAGATGCCGGGTGCCGGCCACCGGAATAAATCCGGCAAGAGCATGTCGCTTCTGCCCTTAACTTGACATGTCAGTACAGTTAATAGTTAGCTTTAAGTGTTATTCCAACAGCGATGAGGCTTCCAGTACTTTAAAGTAACGGTCTTTCGGAATGGTATCGCTCAGCCGAGTGCCATTCAGAATCATCAATAGCTTGGTTTGGGGAGCTAGTTGTTGATTGGTGTTCAGAAAATTACCCACGCTGCTGCCGCTGTTCAGACTTTTCAGAGATACATATACTTTAGGAGTGTGAGCCAGGTCATCCTTCACCAGCAATCTGAAAGTCTCAAAACTATCAGTAATGCTCCCTACCTGTGATTCGTTACTGGCAATACCAATCACTTTCAACAGCACTCCGGTTGGTAGCTTCATCCACATTATTTCCGAAACCTGACCGGCATGCTTTTTTTTGGTGTACTCTAACGTAGCCCGATAAACTACCAAACCGTTGATGTTAGTGCGCTCTTGATCGCGAACAATCGTTTTCTTGTCCAGCGATTCTAAAGACTTCCGGGCCACTTGTTCTAAGGCTTCATCTGAAGCTTCTATCGACATCACTATAGTAGCATCGGTAGCCTGGTTAACTGCGGTTACCGCCTGGGGTAGATTCTGAACTTCCCATCCGGTCGGAAACTCACAGTACAAATCAATACCCTGATGCACAAATACATTTGAATTTACTACTCCATTAGCCGGGTTCTGTCCGAATATTAATTGGTCTAATTCCCGCAAAGGAGTTCCACCGGACGTTGCCGAGTTCTCCACCTGTTCGTTATTTAATTGTTCTCGAAGGTAGACCACCCGGTCTTCGGTCATTGGGTGATCACTAAATAAGCTTTTCTTCGGCGGCTGCCCGGTAGCTAGGGTAAGGTAACTGTTCATTCGTAATAACACTTCCGGAAGGGCGTAGGGGTCATATCCTGCTTTTCGGGCTAGTTCAATTCCTTTCTGGTCAGCTACCTTCTCTTGGCTGCGGCTGTAAGCGTTAGTTGCCAGACCGGTGATGGCCGAGATAGGAAGGTTAATAATATCAGCCACTTCTTTTACCGTAAGCAGCCCGATGATGTTAGCGGGCAACTCTAGTAGTGAGGGTAAAATACTGGCCCGAATCTGCTTGGTCGTATGTCGTTCGGTAACGTGGGTAAACTCATGGCCTAGTACCCCCGCCAGTTCGTCTTTAGTGTTAATAATAGCTAATAAACCCCGAGTCACAAATACGTATCCGCCCGCAGTAGCAAAAGCATTAGGCTCAGTATTATCAACCAGGAAATATTTAAAATTGTAGGGTTTATCCAGTTGCTTCTCTAACGATTGCCCAATCTCCTTCACCAGTGCTAGTAATTCTTCGTCTTCGTAGAATCCCTGGGTTTGTTCTATGGTTTGGTATACCGTTGCCCCAATCTTTCGCTCTGATTTAGAATACTGAGCCCACGTCGGGTTAGTAATAATTAATACAAGCAGTAAAACTCTTACTACTTTATTCATCGACTCTAATAAAGCCATAAGCTTAGGTAAAATTGAAAATTGACAATTGTTCTATTTAACTAGAAAGCAGCTAAGCCGCAACAACTTTCTTAACCGATTTAGCCGCTCATCAGTTAATTATTGAATCTCGAAATTTACAAACCATTGATTATCAAACAATTATATCGGAATGATCAGTATAATAAAACTGAAACAATTCCTAATATCCTCCTTTTTGTTTTATATATTGCTGTAAAATGTAAACATCGGGTAACGATTAGCCCAATTCACTTAACGGTTGTTTGTTAAATGGGAAACCTTGCCTACCCCGTATTGCTACTTTTACTATGCCACTTTCCAGCCGTAACCGAAGAGTTTTAATTATTATTTCAGTTCTAATCATCGGAGCGATCATCCTCCGTTGGGTGGGGAAAATTGGAGTAGAGTATCTGGTAACTAATTATTTTCACCACCAGCTTTCCCCTACGGAAGATACCGAGGTAGTGTATTCTATCGGAGATGTCCAACTAAAATGGGGGGAGCGTAGCATTAATCTGACAAACGTAGAGATTGTAATTGATCATGAAGATGCTCAAAGAGGCCGGTCAGTGTACGAATTAAATCTGCCAGGTTTTACGTTGGATTTGCTATCTGTCGGCAGTTTACTCTGGAATCAAGCTCTGGCTATTGAGGAAATAAGGTTAGAACGTCCGGCGGTTAGCATCTATTTACCCGATACTCAAAATACGGTAGTACTTCGTCAGGAAGTGGGTGACCTGCAGCAGCAAACCATACGTTTTTTGCAACAGCTGAATCTTCAGCACTTTGAATTAAACCACGGCTCTTTTTCCTGGAATATCGGAACCGAAAGCATTCCTCGCTACCAGTTGCAAGATGTAAGTGTTCGAATGGAGAATATTAATCTGACAACCGATCAGATGAATGTAGCCGGCATGACGGAGTTGGCGCTTACCGACCACGTAGAAGTTACCCTACACAATGAGTCAGTTTTACTACCGGATGAACGACACACGCTGAGCTTCAAAAAATTACACATATCCAGCAGATCCGATCTGGTTCTGATTGATAGCTTACACCTCTTTGCTTCCAGCCTTGACGGTGATTTTTCTTCTAAGTTTGATGAAAATAGCGTTCAAATACCTAGCTTGCAGGTTAAAGGGCTGGATTTTCTTGCGCTCTATCTGGATAATAACCTCCTCCTTGATACGGTGCTTATTGGGGAAACCGTTTTGCATATTGAAGTAAGTGATGATCAATCGGTGGCGGTAGTAGGCCCGGCATCCAATAGTGAAAACCACGGTTTAGACAGTATTCATGTCAAACGACTAGAAGTCATTCCCAGTGCTATTTTAGTAAAGCACTCCGAAAGCGAAACCACTAATGTGTATAAAGTGGATAGTGCGGCCCTAATGCTCGATCAGGTCTCACATGCTCCTAAGGTAGATTCTTCTTTTTCCTGGGGCGTTGAAAACCTGGAGTTTCAGCTAAGGAATTATCAATCCAAGCTAGCTGACCTCAACTACAATTTTGGATTTGAAAAGCTCAACTGGTCCATCGTGGATCAATCATTTGGACTGGAAGGTGTTACTCTTTATCCAATTCACGATAGTGTACCGGAAGCTAAAACTCAACCGCTAAAGTACCTGGAAGTTCCTTCGTTCACCATTACTGACCTGGACTTTGCCGATTTATTTTTTCGTCAACGTCTTCGCGGGGGAAGCATCATTATCAGCCAACCTCAGGTGGGACTCGTGTTACCTGGCCAACATTCTTCTACGGAGAAGAAACCGGTCAATGTTTCTCTGGTATTGCAGCAATTTTTTAATGCTTTTCAGCTAGAACAACTAGCAATAGAAAATGGCCAAATCGAGTTGTATCACGAAAGTGGTCCTGCTTTTTTCACCCTTGAAGATGTGAATTTGCTGGGCAACCACTGGGTTCTGAATGAAAAAAATCAAAGCATCTATAATTTCCCTACGGAAGTTTACTTTGCAAATGCCCAGCTTCAGTTACCTGATTACCGGGTAAAAATATCCAATGCTCAGTACGCTAATGTTTCCGATATACTACAGGCAAAACAAATTCAGGTGCAAAGTGCACCAACTTCAAAAAATGGTTATGCTACTATTGATCTCAAGGGCATTGCTTTGCAAGGGGTACTTGCTTTCTTGGAAACCAACGAATTAACTCAATTAGAAATTGGAAGCGGTACTTTTGGGATAAAATTGCCAGAAAACAGCCCGGCTCCCAAGAAGAAAAATACAACCAAACCCCAGCCGTTAACTATCCGCCAACTCAAGATTGATCAATTACAAGCGGATATAGAACAACCCGGAACTGGCTTTTTATCATTCAAAAATGCTTTTGTTGATATCCGCGACATTCAAACTCCACAATCAGGTTTTCCACTCTCTATCGATGTAAAAGAGTCTAAAGTAGCTCTGCAAAATTTATCCGTACAGAATCCTTCCCTATCCACCCAGTTAGACTCGGTAACCTTAAACCAAGGAAATCTAGCGCTTTTTAACATTCTGACTAAGTCAGAAGATACTACTACTGGACACTTTCAAGCTTCTGTCCCATGGCTCAAAATTAGTCAATGGGAGCTTCCACGGTCTAATGATGAAGCGTGGAAAATCGATAAAATCACGGTTAGTCAGCCCAGTATTAATATAGCCCAACTTGTGAAACCTAAACCAAAGCTTGAAGGTGAAAGCAAACAGGAAAATTCTCGATTTAACTTGGAGATTGATACAGTTTTAGTTGAACAAGCAAACTGGTCGGTTAAAAATCAAGACAGTCAATGGGCTAGCACGAATACCACGATACAAGGATATACACTAAAATATCCGTTTTCGATCAATTCGCTGGCTAAGCAAAATATTTCAGTTGACATCCAGGATTTTCAGCAGCAAACCGCTACCACTCAACTTAACGTGGGGTCAATCAAAGCCAATACCCAACAGCAACTGTTGAAAATTGAGAATAGCCAGCTAGAGCTACAAACCTCCACGCCAACCATCAAAAACCTAGCGGTTTCGGCTAACGTTGAACAGATTTTGGTAAAAGCTAACAATTTAAGAGACTGGAAGCCTGATCAGGCCTTAGAAATTGCTGAATTGACAATTGATCAACCGATTATTTCTTTCAGTTGGGACTCAATCCGTCAGGCTTCAACTACCGACGAGACCCCGCCAAAGTCTACGAATAAGCTCCCCGTTTCCTCGCTCGCCATCAATACATTCAACTTACTAGGTGCTTCCGTGAAATCACCCGAAAACCCCAGCCAGCCTTCGGTCAAGCTTAGTGGTATGAATTTCCGTTATCAGGGTTTACGGTGGGATACTCAAACCCCTTTGCACCCCGAGACTTTACTTGTCGATGGACGGTGGAGTCTTCAACTAGATTCTGTCTCAAGTACGTTTGGGGCACCAGCCACCGGGGTGGATGTATACGGACTTCAGCTAGCTTCGCGTAACTCGCCGCTACAATGGGATTCTCTATTGTTTGCCCCCCGGCAAAGTCCCGAAGAATTTAGTAGCTACTTAACCCATCAGAAAAGCTGGCTTTCGGTAGGAACTGGTCACAGTCGGATTAGGGGGATCAATTGGGATAAGGTACTGAGTACTTCATTCCAAATTGATAACATCCTAGTTGAGGAACCTCGAGTCCGAGTGTATCGGGATCAACGCCTCCCATTTCCCGAAAACCACCATCCGCCCCTATTACACGAAGCACTACTTAATTTTTCCAAACCTCTACACATTGATACTTTAGAATTGTCAAACGGTAAAGTTTCGGCGGAGGTACAACCTGAAACCGGAAGTGAAAAAGGAAGCCTAGGCTTTTCCAATGTAGAGGCAATCATTACCAATATTACAAATATAGAAGCCGAAATTCAGCAGGATAAACTAATGCGGCTGGATGCTTTTGCCCAACTACAACAGGCAGGATTGCTAAAAGTCCACGTAGATTTTGATCTAGATGAATTGAATTACCCTTTTTATACGGAAGTGAACTTGGGGCCGATGGATTTGCGCAACCTGAATACCATAGTAGAACCGGTAGCTTCGGTGCGAATCAAAAGTGGTAAGATGCGAGAAATGGATTTCAAAGTCATGGCTAACGATGACTTTGCTTACGGAAATATGGATTTTATGTACCGTAAGCTCCACCTTTCTATATTGAATAAAAAACAGAAAGACCACCAAGGAGTAGGTCTCGCTATAGAATCCTTTTTGGCAAATTCTTTGGTTTTAAGAAAAAACAACGATTACCCCTTTCCTCACCGACAAGGTCAGGTTTTCATAGAGCGCGACAAAAGCCGCTCAATCTTTAACTATTGGGGAAAAATTGCCATTAGCGGAATTTTAACTAGTGCAGGAGTGAAGAGTAACCGGAAAGCTCTACACGAGCGATTTGAGCATAAACGCCAGGAACTGGAAGACAGCCCGGTTAGCACTTCAACTGAATCATCCACCAATAAATAAAGAAAGCATGGGCTGGCTATATCGCTCATTATCAGCATACTATAATACCCCCTATTTCTTCTAGCTATACATTCCCTAAGTTAATTCGCTGGACGGGAATTATCAGTAAATAGGGTGAAAGACCCTCTGTACTCGTCTTCAATACTGCTGAAGTATATTCTGACCTAACTACTGGGTTACTATTTGGCCTTAACTAATACTAAATGTAAGTGATTAAATCAGCCAAGATCAGCATTGTGAGGAAATTCTCGTTGAAATCAGCTGACCGAGTAATGTCATATTGAAAAAATATCGATTAATTACTGTGTCATCTTGGCGAAAATGCTAACTTTAGTGGCAACCTACTATCTCAACCAACCTTGAAACAAGTCGCGGCTCTACTCTTTCTGGCGCTGCTAACTATTGCGGTGCTACTGTTTATTACCAATCCTGAATTATTGGAGAATATTTGGCTATGGATTGTGGGGTTCATCGGCTACATTGTGGTAATACTGGAGAAAGGCTTCAAAGCAGTAGCCTCGGCATTTCAGAGCCAACCCACTCCCGCAACACCCCTCCCTGCTGCTGAGCCAGCTGCTCCTTCTAAGCCCACTACTCCCAACATAGACGAACTAGAAAAGCAGATCAGACACTTGGAAGACAAACTACGACGGGAAACACTTTCCGGTGAAGCCCTGAGTAGCAGTACGGTCACCGTACTTCGGTACCTCGATGACGGGCAGACCTCGCTGGGTTTATTGTTCTTAAAAAATCGCTTTTTTGCTTATACCCTGGAAGATACTTTCCGAGAAGACAAAGTAGCCGGTCAAACCCGGGTTCCTGCGGGCACCTACCAACTCAAGTTCAATCCCACGCTTACTCCGCTTACCAAAAACTACCAGAAGCGTTTTCCCTGGTTTACTTATCACTTGGAGATTGAGGATATAAAGGGATTTGATAACGTGTACGTCCATATTGGCAACACCCATCAGGATACCCAGGGCTGCATTTTGATTGCCGACGGGGTAACCACCACTTCGCCCGAAAAAATGATTACCGACTCTCGCCGGGCATTTCAGCGGTTCTACCAAAAGATTAGTGCCCTGTTGCAGGTGGGTGAAAAAGTGAGCATCCGCATCTTAGACGAAAACTGGATAGAACAAGCCAAACTACAACCGATATGACCAACCCCAAGAAAGCAGAGCCCGATAAAAAGTCGTGGTTCAATCTAAATCCTGAAAACAAGACCCTGCTGATCCAAATTGGGGGGGCAATATTCATGGCTTTGGTATTGATTTTGTTTTTTGTTCCGGCTTTGAGCCAGAATTCCCGAAAGTTTATCTCGGGACTGACCATCGTAGTAGCTGCCGGGGTTATTGTCTGGCTGATTATCCGCCACTTTACTCCCAAAAGCGAGCGGGATCGGGCGCACCATAATCTTCATCATAACTTCTTTTTTTCCAACACTCGTCTGCTTACGGTTATCCTTACACTAGCTGGACTGCTCGGAGCATTATTCGTATACTTCCAGCACCAGAATCTTTTTCAGGCTTTAGGGTTAGTAGTATCGGTAATCTGGGTGGCTGTTTTCCTTCGCTACTTTATGTGGTCGGTGTACCACTACAATATCAATTATGGACTTACGGACGAAGACTGGAAAAAAATAGAAGAAGCCCGACGACTGTACAAAGAAGGTCAACCCGTTAACGAAGAAGATCTAAAAGCGCCCGATAAAAACCCCTACCGTAGCCAAACGTTTGGATTGCCCCCCGGTACCGTGCGCGGCATGATTGCCTTCACCTTACTTTTAGGCGGGCTGTCATTGCTAATCGTTAGCTTCGGTCACGAATACTATACCGGTGATCAAATGGCGCTTATCCGGCAGCAGTTTGAGTTTTTTGAAACCGCATTTCTGATGATGATCGCCTTTTATTTTGGTGACAAATCCTTGAAATACCTGCAAAATCGCTGGGGAGAGGAAAGAACTACTCCGGATACCGATACTGAAGAACCGAAAAAGCAGCCTCCTCTCAAAAACGAAATTGACTTTGACAATTGGAGCCTGGATATGCAAAACTTGGTCCAAGACCAAGAATCAGCCGATACTCCTCCCCAATCCATCACCGAAACGCGCAAAGCTCTTTCCACTCAAGCACTGAGTGCCCCCGGCGAAAGGGTTCTCGGCGGCTTTGTCCAACTACGGGATAACCTCTACAGCAAAGTGCTAAGTGATGAGGAAATTGAGAAGCAAATAACGGTACTGGCCGAAAGCGATGGCATTGAACTAGCCATGCCGGTAGTGAAAGCAGTCATTGAGGTGGAATCATCGGGTAAGGGCCATTTGCTAAATGGTAAACCAAAAATACTGTTTGAGGGACACCGATTTTGGTACTGGCTGCAACAAAAAAAGAGAAACGAAAAGTATTCGGAAGCTGAAATTGAAGAATACCTCAAAGGACTTCAGGCCAAATTCCCCGGTATTCTATACCCTCGCTGGACGACCAAACATTATCTCTGGGGCGAACGGGAATATGAGCGGCTGGAACTAGCCCGAACGATAGATTCCAAATCGGCTATCTACTCCACCTCTTGGGGATTATTTCAGATGCTGGGGGAAAATCTGGAACACAACCTGATTTCCCGAGTGAACAAGAATGCTAATGCTGATAGCGAGATGTACGCTAATGCGGAGGATTTTGAGCAAAAACAGTCTATCTCCGAATACTATCATTTTCTGGATTTTCTGGCGTTCATCAAAACAAAAAAAGTTCGGGGCACTCGCCTAATAGATTTCATTTCTGAAGAAAATCGAGGTAACTACGACTGGGACTCTTTCGCATACGGCTATAATGGTTCTGGCTACAAGCGTAATAGCTACGATCTAAAGCTTCGTGAGGCTTACTTTAAATACTGTAAACGATACACTGTCACCCATTCAGAAATTACGTCGGGCTACATTCCAATCATTGACGCCGGGCATGGCGGGATGACCAACGGGAAGTACAATACTGAAGGGAAACAATATAAGTTTACTGATGGCACCAAAATCTTTGAAGGAGTGATTAACCGTCAGATTGGTCAACAACTCATTGATATGCTGGAGGAAGCGGATATTCCCTACCATAACCTAACGGTTAAGGAAGAGGAAGATATTTCGCTAGAGGATCGAGTGACCCAGGCCAACAAGCTTTACACCCAAAACCCTAATTATTATTTTCTTTCAATTCACAGCAATGCCGCCAGCAATAAAATATCGGGGGAGGGTGAACGTGCCAGGGGCTTTGAAGTATGGACCAGTGTGGGTCAGACCAGAAGCGATGATCTGGCTACCGTTGCCGCCAAGTGGTACAAGCACGAATTCCCCGAGTTTCGCTTTCGGCAGGATATGACCGATGGTGATGAAGATCGGGAAATGGAGCACGAGCGGGACACCTTCTACGTACTACGGAAAACCAAAGGGCCGGCTTTCCTGGTAGAAAACCTGTTTTACGACAATCGATTAGAAGCAGAATTTCTACTAAGTGCCCAGGGGCAACGTCGTATTGCCCGTTGTTTGTTCTTGATTATTCAGGAAATACATCAGAAATTCAGGGTATGATGCCACGACTCTACTTCACCGGAATAATTGCCTACATCCTTATGTTGGCTGGCTGCCATCAAGATGAGCGGGGACTAGTGGTCGGTAAGCTACAGCGAGCCAGCGATCTGGCAACTACCGAGTTTACGGTAGATAAAATTGTGCACGGAACGAAAACCAAGAAAATAGCTTGGTTTATCAAGCTCAGTGAAGCGCGCTTTCTGGCTTACTCTCAGGCTAAAATTAAAGCCGGCATTGACCTATCCGACATCGCCGAAGAAGATGTGCAGATTGAAGGAAAAAAAATTACGCTGCAATTACCTCCCATTAAGATTATTAATTTCTCCTATCCGCCTTCCAGCTTTCAGGAAGACACCCTGGTTTCTGACCCTTCGGCTTTTCTTAATTCCATCAGTGTGGCCGACCAAGAAACATTTTTCCGGGAAGCCGAACTGGATATCCGGAATAATCTAGAGTACATGGGTATTGTGGAAACTACCCAAAACCACTGTCAAACCATGCTCTATCAGTTACTTCGCTCACTGGGCTACGAAGAAATCTATATTTCTTTCCGAAACAATGAGCTGCTGATTGATAAAGTAAATCTATCGTTAGAACCTGAAGCCGATGATTAGCCTACTGTTTAGTAACTGGCGCTTCGTAGTGGATGCCCTACTAATAATCGGGTTGGTAGTGTTGGTGTTTTTAGTAAACCCTTTCGGCATCTTTGGTAACGGCTTATCCCTCGGTACTACCTCCAATATGGTGACGGAAGTCAATCAGATTGGCCAGCTAGTCACGGCTGAATACTACGGCGAGGTAATATCGTCCCTGGACGAATCCCGGCTGGTTCTGATTGAAGAAGATAGCACTCAACAGCAGGCCAATCGGTACTATTCCGAAATTAAACACGCACTCTTCGATCTATATCAGTATCAGCTAATTCCCCGCAAGGAACGAACGGAGGAATATCGTAACCGAGATGCTAATGACAAATCAGCCGGAAATAACTGGAGGAGGGTGATCCAGCATGATGTCCGTCGTAGGAATATTTTAGAAAAATTAGAGTATCAGGGGTTGTTAGCCAGCCAATTGGGCAGTTTACCGAATGGCAATGAAGATTGTAGTTCACAATTGTGTAAAGTAGTAGAGTTTCTGTGGCGAGAAAAGTACGGAAATGCCGAAAAAGACAATTGGGGCCCCACTAAGCGCACAGTGGAAGAGGTACTATTCACAACGTATAATGAAGTCGCTGAGAACCACCAGGGCAGTTCAACCGAAACCTTCCAGAACTATCTTGACGATGGGTTTGATTTTCCGGCCAATTACCAGTCTTTTGCTTTTGACGATCAGGTTTCCAGGCTATCGCGGGTAGAACGCAAGAAAAAGCTTACAATGGTAGGTAGAGGCTGGGTCAAGGCCGGATTTGATTTTCAGTCGCTGGATGAAAATTCTTACTACTTCCACAAGGAGTCGGGTGAGCTGCACTTTTTCGGCCTAGAACCCCAAATTCTGAATGCCGATATTAACCCCTGGTTTATTCCCCAACGGGGCATTCCGGGTTTCGAGGTAATTGACTACCACGGCCGAGTTAATTTCAAAGATGCCCAACGAGTAAAACAGCACTGTATCGATAAGTTGATTGCTTACGCCCATCGGGCCGATATACTGGCTCAGGCCCAGCAGCAGGGAGCCGAAACTCTGAAGACCTTCTTCTCGCTACTCACCGGTGAAGAAGTATCTCAGGTACACTTTCACAACGACCTGCTTACCCAGACATTTAAAGAAGTGGGTCGCGATGAGTTCATCAGTTATTACGAAGGAGTTTTGATTGATTCGGTTCTTCTGCAGGAAATGAAGATTACCGATTCACTACGGAATGCCCTTAGTAACCGCAGCAGAAACCGGCAGTTAGCTGATGAACGGGATAGCCTCCAGCAAAAAGCCCTGAACCAACTGCTGGGCCTACCCTTTGAGGGTAGTGAACAACCGTTTAATTACTATTCGGTGCTAGCTTACCGCATTGGTCAGGACTCCATTATTGACCAATATGAGCAAGCCCAACTGCTACAAGCCCGCTGGGATGTATCGAGTGAAAAGAATCACCACCGCTTATCGACCTACAAAAGCCCTAAATTCTGGTACTCGGACACGCTAGAACTAATGAGCCAGTACAACGCGGCACTGCACTACTTAAACCTACGTTCGGCCCAAGTAAGAACAATCCGAGCCAAACTATTTCCGCAGGCATCTGATAGTATACCACTGATAGAAGAGGATTCTAGTTTACGCATTTTAGATTTTTACGTCCAAAACGATACCGCTCATTTACGCTACTTGGATTCCCTTACATTGGCAGACAAAACCTGGCTTAAACAACAATTTCACCCGTTTCACTATCATCGAGGCCTTTTTAATTCCATTATCCAAACAGGAAATCTAGTAGATCCATTTTCCGCGAAATCTGGGACCTCAGCACTTCACCGAGCAAGCCCTGATACATTTTGGGTCTATAATTCAGACAGTAATTCGCTGTTGACTATTGCTCTACCGATGGATAGTTTACTGCGCGTTGGCGACCAATCACCAATCGGTCGGTTTATCATCAATAGTGAGTGGCGACTTCTTAACGCTGATTCCACTCTGCTGTCTCCTGATTTTCAGTTCAGTGATACTATTCCCATTTCTTACCGTCCTGGCGAACTAGCCTTTTATTTTGAAAAACTGGAAAAGGCACACTTACGAGAACAGAGAAGAGGCCCCATTGTAAAGGCAAGCGAATGGTTCCAAAAGCGGTTGTCCCGGCAAGAATCCGAAAGCATTCTCGATCAACTTAACGAATTTTTCTTTCCTTAAGCTGATAAATATTTCGTATTTGCTACATCAACAGCAGGCTATCTGAATATTTATGTTTACTTCATTAAAGCAATACTGCGAAAGCTGCATTTCTAAATTTGGGGATGTATCTTCCCAGCGCAAGATCCAGTTAAAGGAATTGACTGATTATATAACTGACTTGGTTAGTAAGCAGCAGCAGATAAAACTAGTATTTATCTGTACTCACAACTCTCGGCGCAGTCATATGGCACAGCTTTGGGCTAGTGCAGCGGCAAACTACTACAATATATCGCGTATCAATACTTTTTCGGGGGGAACCGAAGCTACGGCGTTTAATCCCCGAGCCTTGGAAGCGCTACAATGATCAGGTTTCAAGGCTGATCTCTTAACAGAGAACGACAACCCCAGATACCGGATCAGCTATGCTCCTGATGCCCCAGCGCTGATTGCTTTTTCCAAGAAGTTTGATGATCTGGTTAATCCTTCCCGTGATTTTGCTGCTATTATGACTTGCTCACAAGCTGATTCTGACTGTCCGATTGTGCGTGGGGCAAGTATTCGCGTTTCATTGCCCAACGAGGATCCTAAAAATGCTGATAGCTTACCCCAGGAAACGGAAGTGTACAACCGGAGAAACCGCCAGATTGCTACTGAAATGCTGTATTGCTTCTATATTGTTACTTTAAGGAAGTGAGCCATTAAACAAATGCCTCAATAAACTGCTTTATAGCTCGTAATAGGAGTTTTTTTGCCTATGGATCAGGATAAAATTTCGGAAGTAACTAAGGAGACCAGGATGGCGGCATCTGATGTTGAGCGGTTGGATGAAGAAGTAAAGGAAGATGTTACCCGGCAAGATCAGCCGAAAGAGGGAGACCAAATTCTGAATGAACAGATTCAGATGGCGCTGACCGAATACCGCCGCCACAACAAAGCACTTTTCTTCTCATCTATTTCGGGTGGGCTAGAGATCGGATTCAGTTTGTTGCTGATGGGGTTGCTGTATACCATGTTTCACGGTGAAATGACCGAGCCAAGGTTAGAGTTTACACTGGCTTTAGCCTACCCTATCGGATTTATTTTCGTAATTCTGGGTCGTTCCCAACTGTTTACTGAGCATACCACATTAGCCGTGCTTCCCGTGTTGAATCGTTCGGTTCGTATTATTAATCTGCTGGAATTATGGGCGGTTATATTTGTGGGTAACCTACTAGGGGGCTACGTTTTTTCTTTTCTGACTGCCAAGATGGCCCCAGCTATGGGGATCATTAGTATTGAAGCCTTTGAGCATCTGGCGGAGAAAATGCTGAAATATAATTGGTGGATCACATTGGGCAGTGCCATTTTTGCGGGCTGGCTCATGGGGCTGCTTTCCTGGCTGAACAGTTCTTCCCGGGAAACCATCAGCCGAATCTTCGTCATTATTCTGGTCACCGCTACTATCGGTTTGGCCGGTTTGCACCACTCTATTGTCGGATCAATTGAGGTTTTCACGGGCTTTCTCGTTTCTTCTAAAGTTACTTTTTCCGATTATTTGTACTTTCAGCTATGGGCCACCCTAGGCAATATTATTGGTGGAACGGTTTTCGTAGCCATTGTGAAGTACAGTCACCTGGGACCAGAAAATTTCATTCGAGACCGGCACTTTAGTAAATAATGTAGCACATTAGTTAGCAACCAACGTCCTGAATTCCGATGATAGGTGTAGTTCTTTGTGGTGGCAAAAGTACCCGAATGAAGCAGGATAAAGCATTGCTGGAGTATCACGGTCGCCCACAGTGGAGAGTAGTTCACGAACTATTGCAATCCTTCTGTCAGCAAGTAGTGATTTCCGTAAATCCCACCCAAGCACAACAGTGGAAGATTGAGAATGAATACACTTTAGTAGTAGATCATCCAACGTTCCAAAACCACGGACCCATGACCGGGTTGCTCTCGGTGAGCAAAAAATATCCCGATACAGCAATATTTCTGCTTGCTTGTGATTACCCTTTCCTACGAAAAGAGCACCTAAAATATCTGGTTGATCGTCGTAGTTCAGAGTACGATATAGTCTGCTACCAAACGGATGATCAACCCGAGCCCCTAATTGCTGTTTTTGAAACTGAAGCCATGAAAAAAATCAAGCACTTTTTTCAGTCGGGCAACGATTCTATCCGTAGGCTCATTCTGTCCATGAATGCTAATCTGGTATCCTGCCAAGACCCACAAGCCCTGAAAAACGTTAATACACTAGAAGAATACCAGCAGCTTCAAACTAAAAGGCAATGACCCAGGAAATACAACTTACTAAGCTAGACAATTCAAAATTTCAGCATCAGCAAGATGTAGTGGCTTTAGAAGAACCGCTGGAAATTCAACTACAGTTGAACAAACCGGATGGATACAAAATGCACCCACTCTCGGTAACCATGCGCACTCCGGGAAATGATGAAGAACTAGCCATCGGGTTTATGTTTACCGAAGGCATTATTTCCACTCGCCATCAGTTAGCCGATCCCCCAACCTACCCTTTAGGTGAAAACAAAATATTGGTTCGAATATCCGAGACTGCTTTAGTTGATCTCAGCAAGCTCCAACGTAATTTCTATACTACCAGTAGTTGCGGCGTTTGCGGTAAGGAAAGCATTGAAGCCATTCATCAAGTATGCCCCAGCAGGCCTAGTCGATCAATGCTGATAATTGAGCCGGAAATGTTGTTTATGCTGCCAGAGCGCTTGCGAGAAAAACAGCAGACTTTTAGACAAACCGGCGGAATTCACGCTGCGGCCCTATTCGAGGCTGATGGCGCTTTGCATAGTTTCCGAGAGGATGTAGGTCGGCATAATGCGTTGGACAAACTCATTGGAGCAGAATTTCTGAAAACAAATATACAGGTTCTAGACCTTTCTGCTTTTATACTGTTATTAAGTGGACGGGCCAGCTTTGAATTAATCCAGAAGGCCGCTATGGCGGGTATTCAGGTGGTATGTGCTATCGGTGCTCCCAGCAGTATGGCCGTAGAAACTGCTCGATCATTCGGAATGACATTGATCGGTTTTCTAAAATCTCATTCGGCCAATATATATTGTGGACAAGAACGAATTAAACAACCAATGCGTGAAAATAAGAATTAGTGATAATAGCATTCGTTTACGACTATCAAAAACCGACGTAGCCCAATTGAAAAAGCAAAAGCAAGTAGCTGGAAAAACTATTTTCTCTAGTCAGGAAGCGTTTCATTACACCCTGCGTAGTGAAGCCGGACTGTCACATATGAAAGCTACCTTTCAGCAGGGTAAAATCATCATCACTGTTCCTCAGTCGCAGGCAGATTTGATAACCAGTACTGACCAAATTGGCATTGAAGAGCACCTCGAAAATAACACAGACCAAAAGCTGTTTCTACTCATTGAAAAAGACCTAAAATGCCTGGACGGTAGTCGGGGTGATCAGTCCGATATGTACGATCACCCAAAAGATGTCTGCTGACTTCACCGATCAGTATACTTTTGTAACTTTAAAAATGATGGAATGCTTTGGTGTTTTGGTAGTCATTTACAGAATAGCACCACAATGTTTGACCAAATCGAAAGAAGCACATGCTTTCCAGCATTATGTAACATAAACTAACGATAATACCATAACACTTTAACACCTTACTATTTGAACACAAATTAAATATACTTTGGCAACTCAACGACCCAATCCCGAAAACCCTGAAGAACTTCAGGACATCAAACTTACTGAGATAAAAGAAACTGCCGCCGGCCCTAAAGCAGTTCTTACTTCCGTGCAGCACTTTCTTAAAGAAATGGGTCCCGGCCGGGCCTGGAAGGCACTGAATAAGGTAAATCAGAAGGGTGGGTACGACTGTCCGGGTTGTGCCTGGCCTGATCCGGATGATGACCGTTCGTCTTTGGGGGAGTACTGTGAGAACGGAGTGAAAGCGATTGCCGAGGAAGCTACCACCAAAGCCCTGCGAACTGATTTTTTTACCCGGCACTCGGTAGCTGAAATGGCCGCCTGGAACGACTACGAACTGGGTAAAAAGGGGCGAATTGCTCAGCCCATGTACTTGCCGAAAGCGGCCTCTCACTATCAGCCGATTAGTTGGGATGATGCTTTTCAGTTAATCGCTCAGCACCTACACGGATTAGATTCTCCCAACGAAGCTATATTTTATACCAGTGGCCGAACCAGCAACGAGGCCGCATTTTTGTACCAGCTATTCGTTCGGGAATTTGGGACCAATAACCTGCCCGATTGCAGCAATATGTGCCACGAAAGCAGTGGCGTAGCCCTGGGTGAGACATTGGGTATCGGTAAAGGTTCGGTCAAACTGGAAGACTTCTACGAAGCTGAGGCCATTCTAATACTAGGTCAAAATCCGGGCACGAACCATCCCCGGATGCTCAATGCCCTGAAAAAAGCTCGGGAAAACGGGGCTTACATCGTGTCAATCAACCCCCTCCCTGAAACCGGACTGACTGCCTTCGCTGACCCTCAAAGCCTGAGTGGCATTTTGGGTCAAGGTACTCCCGTCAGCAATGAGCACCTTCCGGTCAAGATCAACGGCGATATGGCGCTGCTGCAAGCCCTCGTTAAACGACTCTTTGAGGAGGAGGAAAAGATACCGGGAACCGTGCTAGATCAATCTTTCATTCAGAAGCATACCCACGGATATGTGGAATATCGGGATCATATTCTCCAGCAGGATATTAAAACATTAAGCCAACAATGCGGAATTTCCATCGCGCAGATTGATAAGGTAGTTTCGGTACTCAAGCAAAAAAGCAAAATCATCGTTTGCTGGGCGATGGGGCTGACCCAACACAAAAATTCAGTTGATACCATTAAAGAGGTTGTCAACCTTCTTTTGCTGAAGGGGAGCATTGGCAAACCGGGAGCCGGCACTTGCCCGGTTCGTGGCCACAGCAACGTGCAAGGCGATCGGACGGTGGGCATTTACGAAAAGCCCTGGGACTGGCTGCTGGATAATCTGGAAAAAAACTTTGGCTTTACTCCGCCCCGAGAATACGGATGGGATGTGGTTGATTCCATTGAGGCCATGCACGCCGGAAAAGCCAAAGTATTCTTTGGAATGGGCGGTAACTTTTTAAGCGCCACTCCCGACACCCGGTTTACCGCCGAAGCCTTGCAAAACTGCGACCTCACAGTACAGGTCAGCACCAAAATGAACCGCAGCCACCTGATTACCGGCAAGGAAGCCTTAATTCTACCTACCTTAGGTCGTAGTGATCAGGACATTCAGCAGAATGAAGCCCAGTTTGTATCCTGCGAAAACTCTATGGGCGTCATTCAGTCCAGTCAGGGAGTGCTAAAACCCGTCAGTGATGATTTGGTCAGCGAACCCGTTATTGTCTGCCGACTAGCGAAAGCGGTATTAGGCGACAAATCTAAAGTGAACTGGGATCTTTACGAACAACACTACGACCATATTCGTGACGATATTGAACGAACCATTCCGGGGTTTGAGGACTATAATCGAAGGGTGCGACAGCCAGGTGGTTTTTACCTGCCTAACTCAGCCCGATCAGGGGTTTTCAAAACCGATACGCAGAAAGCAAATTTTACTGTCTCGGTCGCTGAGGAAATTCCTTTGCAGGAGGATGAGTTGCTAATGATGACCATCCGCAGCCACGATCAGTACAATACCACCATTTACGGACTGAACGATCGCTACCGGGGCATTGAGAACGAACGAAGGGTAATTCTGATGAACAAACTGGATCTGGACCAGCGTAACTTAAAAAAACTGGAGGCAGTAGATCTTTACAACTACACGGATGGTGCTGAACGGATAGCCCGTAATTTTCTGGTAATCCCCTACCCCATTCCTCGTCAGTGTGTAGCCACCTATTTTCCTGAAGCAAATGTGTTAGTACCCATAAAATCGGTTGCCGAAAAGAGTAACACTCCCACTAGCAAATCAGTAGTGATAAAAGTGAAGAAACATGGCCATTGATGAAGCTAATTTCTGGGGCGTAAATTACTAGGACCATCCACCTCTAACCGAAGGAATGGTTGAATTTGCTGAAAAGGGTTTAAATGTAAAGTTGCCAGAACTTCTCATCGAGCTTTTAAAAATTCAAAATGGTGGATATACTCAAGGATTTGCTTTTCCAACGACTCAAAAAACAACTTGAGCCAATGATCACGTACCGTTTACCAAAATGTTCGGAATCGTTGTTGACAAATCCGTTAAAACCGGGCAAAATATTCTTAACGCTGAATACAAGATTAAGGAATGGGATTTACCAGAAAGACAAATTCTTCTTTCGGGAGATAGGCACTGACTGTAAGATAGATGGACCTGGAATGTGACGAGGATATTCATCTCGCAGATAGTTTTGATGATTTTACTTATGGACTAGTTGCAGAAGATGAGTTTATGTAATGAAAAATGGTGAGGTTTGGTTTTTCAATCTCGCTTACTTCCAGGGGACAACGTTTCCTCGTTGTTCGTCTAAGAACTCAGGAGGAACACATTCCCGAATTTCCTGCTTAATAATTTTGATTAATTGTTCCCGAGGAAATCGTTTGTGATAAGTAAGGCTTATCTCTCTCAGCGGTTGGATATTTTTAAACTCCCGCACATTGGTCTGCTGGCGTTCCGGCAATTCCCGCACGGCCAACTCGGGCAACAGAGTAAATCCAAAGTGCTGGTCAACCATATTTTTCAGGGTTTCCAGGCTGCCGCTTAAAAAGTTGATCTGATGATGAGTGCGGGCAAAATTCCCGCAAATCTTCTCTACTTGATCCCGGAAACAATGCCCCTCTTTCAGTAACCAGATATGGTTCATATCCAAGTCCTGTAGGCTAATGGGAGTGGCCGGATAAGGATGACCTTCGGGAAGGTAAATCAGGAATTTTTCGTAGAATAGCGGTGTATGCACCAGATTACTTTCCACTCTATTGACTACCCATACCGCAATATCCAATTGTTCCTTATGCAACTTTTCAACCAACTGGTCTGAAACCAGCTCTTCAATCTCAAAATCGATTTTAGGATACTTTTTCGCCAACAGTGGCAGCAGGCGGGGCAACAGGTAAGGACTTAATGTAGGAATCATGCCAATCCGTATCCGGCCCGATACCTCATCCGTATGCTGCTGAACAACATCCCGAATTTTTTGCATACTGGCTAGAGTACGATGTGCCTCTTCTATTATTTGCGTGCCCACATCGGTAGGTGAAACCGGCTTTTTGTTCCTATCAAATAGAGCTACCCCTAACTCGTCTTCCAACTTTCTGATCTGCATGCTCAAGGTAGGCTGAGTTACAAAACAGTGACTGGCCGCTTTGGCAAAATTTCGGTGTAAATCCAGAGCAATAATATACTCCAATTGGGTAATCGTCATATAGATATTTTCTATTGATTTATCAATATAATCAATTTGATCTATATAGTAATATTCAGTAGTATTGCTGATAGTTATTTCGCAGTATAGCCTTCCCTAAAAACGAGGATCAGCTGCCAAAAACTATCTTTAATGACCTTATTTTTTTAATATCTATTAATCCTCATCCAATGGAAAACAACGGACACAGAAACACCCCCCCTGATGCGAACCACAAGGTTTGGGAAGTTAATGAATCAAGCAAGTGCCCTTTTATGGGCGGCCCCACTAAGTTTACTGCCGGTAGTGGTACCTCTAACCGTGACTGGTGGCCTAATCAACTTAACCTGACTATTCTTCGTCAGCACTCTTCCCTATCCAACCCCATGGGCGAAGATTTCAACTACGCGGAAGAATTCAAGAAACTCGATTACAATGCCGTAAAGCAGGATCTCTACGACCTGATGACCGATTCTCAGGAGTGGTGGCCCGCTGATTACGGACACTACGGACCATTCTTCATCCGGATGTCGTGGCACGCCGCCGGTACCTACCGAATTGGCGACGGTCGCGGAGGTGGAGGAGCGGGTACTCAACGCTTTGCTCCCCTGAATAGCTGGCCTGACAATGCCAATCTGGATAAAGCCCGTTTACTGCTGTGGCCCATTAAGCAGAAGTACGGCAAAAAACTTTCCTGGGCGGACTTGCTGATTCTGGCCGGTAACTGCGCGCTGGAATCAATGGATTTCAAGACCTTTGGATTTGGTGGTGGCCGCGAAGATGTGTGGGAACCAGAAGAAGATATCTACTGGGGTTCGGAAGGTGAATGGCTCGGCAACAAGCAGCGCTACAATGGTGCTACCGCTGCCGAGGCGGCACTAGAAAACCCGCTGGGGGCTTCCCATATGGGACTTATCTACGTAAACCCGGAAGGACCCAATGGCAACCCTGATCCCGAAGGTGCGGCTCGCGACATACGTGAAACCTTTGGACGTATGGCGATGAACGACGAAGAAACGGTAGCGCTAATTGCCGGGGGGCACACCTTCGGAAAAACCCACGGAGCCGCCGACCCGATAGAGTACGTGGGGGCCGAACCTGAAGGGGCTGCCATTGAAGAAATGGGAATGGGTTGGAAAAACACCTTCGGTAGCGGTATGGGTGCCGACACTATTACTAGCGGTATCGAAGGCGCATGGACCCAAACTCCTACCAAATGGAGTAACTTCTACTTTGAAAACCTGTTTAAATACGACTGGGAGGTAACCAAGAGTCCGGCCGGAGCTTATCAATGGCGTCCGAAAGGCGGAGCTGGCGAAGGATTAATTCCCGATGCCCATGATCCGGCCAAAAAGCACGCTCCCTTCATGCTTACTACCGATATTGCACTGAAGGTAGATCCTGAGTACGAGAAAATATCGCGACGCTTCTACGAAAACCCCGACGAGTTTGCCGATGCCTTTGCGCGAGCCTGGTTTAAGCTAACTCACCGCGATATGGGCCCCAAATCGCGCTACATGGGTCCGGAAGTACCGGAAGAAGATTTAATCTGGCAAGACCCGGTTCCGGCCGTTGACCACGAACTAGTGAACGATCAGGATATTGCTGATTTGAAAAGTAAGATTCTGGATTCCGGATTATCGGTTGCTCAGTTAGTTTCAACCGCCTGGGCTTCGGCTTCCACCTTCCGCAACTCGGATAAGCGAGGGGGTGCCAACGGAGCTCGTATCCGGCTCGAGCCTCAGAAGAACTGGGAAGTGAACAACCCTGCTCAACTATCTAAGGTGTTAGACACCCTGGAAGGTATTCAGCAGAACTTTAACGATGCTCAGTCGGGGGGCAAGAAGATTTCTTTAGCTGATTTGATTGTGCTGGCCGGATGCGCCGGAGTAGAGAAAGCGGCCAAGAACGCTGGTCATGATGTAAGCGTGCCGTTTACTCCCGGACGTACCGATGCTACGCAGGATCAAACTGATGCCGAAGCATTTGCTCCGCTGGAGCCCTATGCGGATGGTTTCCGAAACTACTATCGCAAACAAGAAAACTTCTCAGCCTCGGCGGAAGAATTGCTGGTAGACCGGGCCCAACTGCTTTCGTTAACCGCCCCGGAGATGACGGTTTTGGTAGGTGGTATGCGCGTGCTAAACACTAACTACGACGGTTCTAAGCACGGTGTATTCACCAATAATCCGGAAGCGTTAACCAATGATTTCTTCGTGAACGTGCTGGATTTGAATACCAAGTGGTCGGCTATTTCCGACGATGATAATGAGTTTGAAGGCCGCAACCGCAAAACCGGAGAAATGAAGTGGACCGGCACCCGCGCCGATCTGATCTTCGGCTCTAACTCCGAGCTTCGTGCTCTATCCGAAGTATACGGCAGCAGCGATGCTCAGGAGAAGTTTTTAAAGGACTTCGTTGCTGCTTGGAACAAGGTGATGAATCTGGATCGCTTTGATCTAACCGCCAATTAATTCGGTGCTTAAACATCAATTGTAGAGAAAAGGTAGTCTGAAAATGGCTGCCTTTTTTATTTTTGCTAAGGGTTAGTGTAGGCGCTGGTGCGAGGCCTCAGCCGAAGCATAGCGCTTACACAATGTTGTATGTCGCCTTCCTCCCGTTAGGCCGCATGTTCTGTTAATCGGACATCTAGTTTGAAATCTTTCATCAAGTCATTAAGCTCCTTGATAAATTCATCTCGCATATATTCATATTGTGAAATGGTCGATACGTCTCCTTGATGACTGCGATGAAAATCTATCATCTTATGCGAATCAAGGGTATAAAGTTAGTGCAAAGCAAGCAACTGCTATTTTA
>CAZKCO010000037.1:0-70153 GCA_964551335.1 uncultured Roseivirgaceae bacterium | reverse complement strand
AATCGGCCGACTAACTACATTAAACATGCAATCTATTAACTCACACAACCCATATGGATTGTTAAAAATAGCACTCTAAGGATAGTCACTGTGGGACATACCTTCAGCTTACGTATGCCTATTGGTATACTTTAATCCCATATCTACTTAAAGCAAATTAGTGATTGTTTCCAGGACCTATCGGATGAGTCTGATGGATTATGTTAGTAGTGTAAGTCGTAATTCTTACTCAAAGAGCAATTACACCACAAGTTACTTGAAATCGTATTGTCCTAGTGTTGATCGCTGCAAAAAAATATTTTTGTAGTTTACTAATAAAATATCCTTTTAGGTACTGATTTACGTAGAAGGATTTGATATGGTTTCGTATATCGCAAAAAAACTACTCATTTTTTGAAAATTCTCTTTAAAGACATTTTCTAAAATCGAACTTCTCACCCTATTATGTGATATACAACTTTATACATTACAAACTAGACCATCAAACCAAGTTGGCTTTCAATTTCGCTATTTTGTCAGTTTGAAATTAAAAACAGTATATGAATTAAAAAAATGATAATTATTAGGCACACTTTTTACAATAAATACACAATATCAACATATTATTTATCACTATACCACTCGCTTGTAAATACTATTTTCACTATCGTATTTCATGCAGTACCCATCACCGAAAAAATTTAACTCATCTAAAATATTGAAAACCAAATACTTATGCATTTAGAACGATCATTAGAGCTGGATCAAACTGAAGTAAAACTTGAAGCCGCCATTTTACAGTATCTTTTTAGGAAGCTCAATAACCCTCAAATCACACTGACTACTTCGTCATTCTGAGAATTATCTCATTTAGTAAATGTCATAGAGAAACAGGCAGTACAGTCTAGCCTTCATATACCTTAAGCAAAACTTTTTCATAAAAAAAGTTACATATAATATTGTTATTATATCATTGGCATAATCCGTGCATTTATCTTTTAAAATAGTTTTAGCTATGTTAAGATATTGCTGGTTCCTTTTATTTCTCATTAGTCTATCGGTAGATGGGTTGGCACAAAAATCTATCCGCCGGGCCGGAGGATTTACTTCTTCGCAGTGGTACGTAGGTATTTCAACCGGTATCAATAAACTGCAGCCAAAGCTACAGCAAAGCCATTCGGAAATTGATTTGTGGAATGTAGAAGAATTGGAAACAAAAGATTATGCTGCGTCTGATCAACCTATGGGTTATCAGTTGGGTTTAGTCACCATATTTTCACCCGCCCGTTTCTTACAGGTCTCAATTAATCCGTCGTATTCCCAGCAGCGTTGGGGCTATCGAACTCAGTACGCCTGGAATGATGCTGAAAACCAGACCAATGCTTATGAGTTGGAATACCAGCATCAGTATAAACTACACTATTTACAGTTGCCCCTCACTGCCCGTTACGTTTTTCTACCCAAACGATGGAAGCCGTTTGTGCAGGCTGGCATACAGTATCAATTGAGAGTTGACGCCACAAAAGAATTACAATCTTCCGGCATCGATTACACTTCCGGAACTCCCATTTCATTAGAAACCGATAAACAATCTACCAATGCATTGACCTTGTTTAATCAGAGTCAGTGGGCGGCAAAAGCAGGTGGGGGTATTTATTACCATTTTACCGGATGCATGGCCGGAATTGAAGTCAATTACTATTATGGTCTGCAAAACATTGTGAACGATCAGACTCGCTATTCAGCTACAAGGGATTTTCAGGGGTTGGGTAACGTTCTAGATGATATCAGACTGGCCGGACAGGAAGTTACCTTTCAGTTGGTATTTCCTCTCAAATACCTGACAAAGAGTTTTTCTCCAGTTGTCATGTAAGTGTTTGATAGTTAAAAATTGACAGTTGACTCACCACTTTCCATTTTCCCATTTGAATTTTCAATTATGAAAAGATATTTCAAACATTTGATATTCAACCTGCTGATCATCTTAGCAAGTTTCAGTTGTAGTTCTGACGAAGAGTTGATTGAACCCCGAAATAGCTTTACGCGGCTTTACGAAACCCAGCAATTTACCGATCAATACCAGCCTTTAGCCGTCGTTCAAACATCCGATAGTGGTTATCTTACCCTTTCGCGCACTGAACAGTGGAAGGCTCACCTATTTAAATCAGATGATGAAGGAAAAACCGAATGGCTTCAGACCCTGGATGAACCCTTCGTGAACCCTTTACCCCAACTGTACTCCCAGGATTCAGCCTTCTATATGTTTGGGATGAACGAGCTATCCCAAAGTCTGGAAGTGTATCTGGTAAACCCTCAAGCAGGTACCAGCGACCGAATACAAACCCTGGCCTCAGTAAAATATCCCCTGGCTGTGCATCGCACTCCCGATAACCAATGGATATTTTTAGGTTACGATCGAGACAGTCAGAGTAGTACTATTCATACATTTTCCGCTTCTTTTTCTGAAGTCTGGAATGCCTCCTACGAAGTTCAGGAAGATGTGGAAGAACACGTAATTGATCATATTGCCGGAGTGGGGGCATCCCTCCCTTTTTTCGTCGGAACTAACGGTAATTACGTGTTTTTTAATGGCTTTTATAACTACTCCTTTTCTCTGGTATTTGCCGAGCTAAGCAGTGGTGAATTTATAGGAACGCTACACGGTTATCGGGATGAGAGTATGGTGAGTGCCATTCAGCCACTGGGAAATCAGCAATATGCAGTAGCCCAGACTAATTTTGGAAATGGAGCCCTTTTATCTAACGCTACAGTACAGGAACGGACAATCAGCGTGGGCAGTGATTTACCCACTGTACCCTACCATGAAATTGATGATAATGCCCGGGTGATCATCAAGGAAATAAACCATCTGGGACAGGAAATTATTCTTTATGGTACGCACACCAAGCGTCGCCAGATGGTATTCTATGCTTACGACAAAGCCAGCGGGGAGCTTATCAGCGTAAATTATTTAGGCCAGACCAACCCCTACCTTTTAGGTGATTTCATAGTGACTGGTGACGGTGGTTTAGCGGTAGTATCCGAAACCTATTTGGCGGGAAAATTCTCGCGCCTCGCGCTATTTAAACTTTCCAAACAGGAGTTTTCAGCTTGGTTTTAATTAAACAATTTGATTATTTTCTTCAAGACCCGGTTTTCTTTTCCGGGTCCTTTTCTTCCTCTTTCACTTTCTTTTTGCGCCCAGCCTTCTGCAAAGCCTGATCAATGATCCACTCTAATTGCCCATTGGTGCTACGAAATTCATCAGCGGCCCATTTTTCAACCGCAGCCATCATTTCCGGACTCACTCGTAAGGCAAATGCTTTCTTCTTCGACATAGTACTAATTAAAAGTACGTCTCGTAGTTGTCACTACTGATTAAAAGGAATTTACTGGTGTAATGTTCCGGTATTCACCACCGGGGTAGCATCCTTATCTGAACAGAGTACCACCATTAGATTACTGACCATACTGGCTTTCTTTTCCTCATCCATTTCAATAATTTCTTTTTTGGATAATTCTTCCAGTGCCATTTCTACCATACTCACGGCACCCTCTACAATCTTTTCTCGGGCCGCCACAATCGCGGTAGCCTGTTGCCTGCGTAGCATGGCGCTGGCAATTTCGGATGAATAAGCCAGATAGCCAATTCGGGCTTCAATTACCTTAATCCCAGCCATCTGCAAGCGATCGCTCAGCCGCCCTTCTAAGGCTTCATTTATATCATCTACTCCTGAAACCAGCGTGATTTCGTGTTCATCATCAAAATTGTCGTAGGGATAGGAATTGGCTAATTTACGCACCGCCGCATCGGATTGCACTTTTACAAAGTTTTCGTAATTATCTACCTCAAAGGCCGCCTTGTAGGTATCTTCTACTTTCCAAACCAAGATTACGCTGATCATAATTGGGTTTCCCAATTTATCGTTTACCTTCACCCGTTCGCTATCGAAATTCCGAGCTCTAAGTGAAATCCTTTGTCGACTAAAAAATGGGTTTACCCAAAAGAAGCCATTTTTCTTAACCGTCCCTTTGTATTCCCCGAACAGAGTCATCACTAGCGATCCATTCGGCTGAATCATAATAAAACCTCGTAGTAACAAGATTAACGCCGGGAGAGCTATGATAGCCAGAAGAGAAATGCTGCTGATGCTTAAGGAAAAGAATCCAATAAATGCTACAACAAAGGTAACCCCGGCCATAGTGTAGCCGGAAGGGGGGCTGATTTGATGCTCTTGGTTCATGAGTAGTGATATTAAAATGATATTACTTTGATTTTATTACGTTATCACTATTAGAAAGGTTTTGCAAACCGATCTTGGTAAAAATTAAAAAAAAAGGTCAGACTTTTTACCAGCCTGACCTTGATAGATAATAATCCTATGAGTTTGCTACCGGACCACGATAAGCTTAGTAGTATCCTGCCAACCAGAAGTTTTGGCTTGAATAAAATAGGTGCCGGTCTTTAATCCGGAAACATCCAGGGTTAGCGAGTATTCTCCTGCAATCTGCTCTTCGTTGGCTAAAACTTTCAATTGGTTACCCATGGTGTCAATCACTTCTACCATTACCCACTCCCGGGAGTTGATCCGATAGGTGATTTGGGTCAACCCATCAGCAGGGTTAGGCGAACAAGGTTTGAGGTAATAACGCTCATTCTTGAACTGAATGGCATCCACCGCAGTGACCGGATCACCCACTAGCTCAATTTTACTTTCCGTTGCCAGAAAATCCGCAAACTTGGTTCGCTCTATGGTAGCATCGTCCGCTTGCATCCAATCCTGGATTAAACTTCCGAATACCTGACGATAATCAAACTGGTGCTTTAAGTTGTTTCGATTCAGGTCATTCAAGTCGGGATTAGTGCCTACTACTCCGGGCTTCACGTTTCTGCCAAAGACAAACATAGGAGCCGCAGTACCGTGGTCAGTACCGTAGCTTCCGTTTGACTTTGCCCGACGGCCAAATTCCGACATAGTGACGGTCATTACCCGATTTTCTAACCCTAAAGCTCTCAAATCGGCTTGAAAGGCTTTCATGGCTTCGGAGATATGGTATAACAGAGCAGCATGCACTCCCATAGAAGCATCGTACTCTTCTACCTGAGATGCGTGAGTATCAAACCCGCCAATTCGCGCCAGAAAGACTTTGGTTTGAATGCCACCACTCAGCAGGCGAGCAATCATCTGCAACTGAGGGGCTAAACCATTACGAAGGCTGTTAGCCGGAGCACTAAGTGGGTATTTCTCTGGATACTGCACCCCACTGTTACCCCCTCGTTCGTACAACTCCCGCAGTCGCCCTGCATATTGATTCGACTTTTGTTCAATATCTAGAATCCACTGCAATTCATGGCCGTAGAAGGTATCGGCTACTGATTCCGGTGGATCTACCCCAACACTGTTGATCAGGTTATAAAACTGCTGCGGATTACTAATGGCAATCGAGGTAGGAATACCGTTATCGCGGTGAAACCCTAATGAGACCGAGTTACCAATTTCAATCCCTAGCGGATCAGGCATCTCTTCGTTGGGATAACTGTCGGGATAGCCGGGGAATAGCTGATCAAGATAGCGGCCAATCCATCCGGAATCAGTGTACTCATCGTAATCGCCTCCCATGAACCAGATATCCCGGCTGCGGAAGTGTGACCCGTTAATATTATCGTAGGCTACGGATTGCACAATAGACATCAATCCCTGATCGTATAATTCTTTCATACCCAGCATATCGGGATGGAGGCCCAATTGCTGCTCATCGGGTAGAGTGCTGTCTAGCGGAATAACGCCTCGCTTGCCTTTGTCAGCAATGGCAATATTAGGACGAAGGTCGTAGTAACGCCCGTATTGATTGATGGGAATCAAGGCATTAAGCCCATCGTTTCCTCCGTGTAATTGAATAATAACTAAAACCCGATCATTGTTGCTGCTTGCGGCTAATCGCTGTAATGGGCTCTGCTCGGCCATAGCCTGTAACGAGAGACCGTTAAGCATTAAGGGTACTCCCGCCGCAACAGGAGCTTTCTTTAGAAAAGATCGTCTATTCATACCTTATGAAAGTTGGTATTCTGGTGATTGCAGAATGGTGTTAAATAATTTTTCTAACTGGACTCGCACTGCCGAATCATCGCCGGTGCTTTCGTAATTCTGCCATTCAAACTGCCAGTTAATTTCTGAGAGATCGTCCAGTAATATGGCCCGAAGGAAGTAGTCAAACCGTTCTTCACTAATTTCTTCGGGAAGTATATAGTCCACTAGTTCCTGAACGAGCTGTTCGGCATTGGCCGGATCAGAAATATGAGCCGGATTAGTCACGTAATCCATCACATCCAGTTTTACCAATTCATTTCCGTCTCGGTCACGTATGCCTTCAATGAGTTTTTTTGCATATTCATAGCGCCGGGCTAGATAGTTGGAACTTATCCAGTTACGATGAAAAGTAGGACTCTGGTGGTAGGCTGGATAGCCCGCTACTTCAAAGGGTTCGTAGAAGTACATACCCTGTTCTGAAAGTGGTTTTAGTACTCCCTGGATCATCGTATCGTAAAATTTGGCTAGCTCTCCTTGATGATTTGGCATCGGTACTTCAAAGAAGCGGTGAATCCCAACAACCAGATCCAGCGGTGATTTGATGATGGCCCCAATGTGATCGTCGACATTTACTGAATTGTCTTCGTCGTAGAAATGCTGGCTAGTAAACAGCGCTTCTAAAACCGGCTGTAATTCGTAGTTATTGTTTTTAAAAATGGTCGCTAGGGGCGCAATGATATCCTGCTCTACTTCATCGCTGATTTCGTAGTAGACAAAGAAGCGGTAAAGCTTTCGGCAAATATGCAGTGCTGTTGCCTCCTGATCAAACACCAATTCTACCAATTGTTGAATTTCATCTATGGCTGCTTCGGCAGTAGCTAAGTTGCCCACAGTTTCAATAGGTGCAATTGTAGCTCCTTGGAAAGCAGCACTAAATGTTTTAGTAGAACTATCGTGTTGGGATGCTAATCCCTGGTCATTAGTTCGGACTTTTGCCTGAGATACATTTAACACAGGATCAATGTTGGTAAACTCTTCGTCAATATCGTAGCCCGAAAACACCTTGGCTGCTTCTACTACATCTTGTTCTGTATAAGTGGTGTAGTCGTCTGGGCCACGTTGAGGGCCTTTTCCAATGGAGTATAATTCCAGAAATTCCCGGGCATAATTCTCATTCGGACTTCCTTTACGATTCAATTGCCCATCCAAATGGCGCATCATTGCATTGTCCAGGCAAATACATTTAGTAAGTTCCTTGAAATTACCTAACGCAAATTGATCAAAAAGCCGGATCTGATAGTATATGGAAGGTGCATACCGTAGGCGAGTAGAGATTGTAGTGAAGTGGGTATGCAGGAAGAAACTGCTTTTGGTGGCAATACAGGGGTCGGATTGCAGAAAAGAATCAATCCACCAGGCTTTAGTTTGAGCAATCAATTCGTCTTGGCCGCTGTTGTTTTCAGTAGGTTTGGGACTTACCCAATTAGCTCCGGTTGCCGGGTCACGAGGTGCTTCCCGTTGAGCTGGTTCGGTAAAGAGCTGATTCACTGCCTCAGCGGGAGTTAACTGAGCAAACTGATCAATTTGGGACTTGGTACCTCCGAAGGTTGCCCGTCGTAACAAGTGAGCAGCCCGTTTAACACCTAACGTATGAGAAAAAGGAGCAAGAGAAGCCATAGAATATCAATTTCCCCTCTTCATTCAAAATTGATACTCAATCGAGAAGAAAAATTTATCCTTTTTCTATAAAAAGTACATTTTTATGTGAATATGTATAAATTATCCGATACGACTACTTCTCTAGCGAAAATGTTTTTGTGAAAAAAGGTTTTAAGTAGATGTTAGTATTCTCTTTTTGATAGATTCAGTAATCATAATGATTGCCCCAAAATTGCTTTAGACGTTTTCTGAGTTCATTTTCCCGGGGGTTCAGGCCTGGTTGGTAAAATGTAGTTCCGGAAATACTCTTTGGTAAAAACTCCTGCTTTACAAAATTTTGCTCATAATCATGGGCGTAACGATAATCCTTGCCGTAGTCCAAGTTTTTCATCAGCTTAGTGGGCGCATTTCTTAAATGCAACGGAACCGGTAAGTCGCCTGTTTTTTTCACTACAGCCTGAGCTTGCTTTAACGATGCGTAACTGGCATTGCTCTTGGGTGAACTGGCCAAATAAGTAGTGCATTGGGCTAATACAATTGCCGCCTCGGGCATTCCAATCATGGTTACCGCCTGAAAACAGTTGGTAGCCAGTACTAATCCGGTGGGATTAGCATTACCAATATCTTCAGAAGCCAGAATAATTAGTCTTCGGGCAATGAACTTCGGGTTCTCTCCCCCTTCTAACATGCGAGTCATATAGTAAACCGCCGCATTAGGGTCGCTTCCTCTTACTGATTTAATAAAGGCAGAAATCAGGTCGTAGTGAAATTCTCCTCCTTTATCGTAACGCAGCAGTTTTGTCTGAGCAACCTTGGTCACCTGATCATTGGTAATGTGCAGCGGCTTGTCCTGCGCTGAACGAGATGAAACGAGTAATTCCAGCAAGTTCAGTAATCGACGAGCATCTCCTCCTGACAGATCAAGCAAAGCCTGACTTTCCTTTACTTCTACGGGCACGTTCCTCAACTGCTCGTCCTCCCGAAAAGCACGATCTACCAAGTTGAGTAAGTCTTCTTCGGCTAGCGGATTTAGGGTATATACCTGGCAGCGGGACAGCAGTGCGGGGTTTACTTCAAAGGATGGGTTTTCGGTCGTTGCACCGATCAGGGTAATGGTGCCGTCTTCTACCGCATGAAGCAAGGCATCCTGTTGGGATTTGCTAAAGCGATGAATCTCATCAATAAATAAAATTGCTCCCTGGTACATTCGTGCCCGTTGGATAGCCTCCCGAACATCTTTTACTCCCGCCTGAATGGCGCTAAGTTGGAAAAACTCCCGCTCCGCTTCCTGAGAAATGATTCGGGCCAGGGTGGTTTTTCCGGTGCCGGGAGGTCCCCAAAGAATAAGAGAGGTAAGGTTTTTCCGTTCCAGCATTTTTCGTAGCACCCCTTCTGGTCCAGTAAGGTGAGATTGACCTACTACATCGGTTAAAGATTGAGGTCGTAGGCGTTCAGCCAATGGTTTATAATGGTACATAGTTAAACTTATTGAACATCACGCAAGTTATGTATTCGTTAAAAAGCAAAAAAAAAATCGGTGGGGTATTGTTAGTATTGAAGGGAGGATAAATAGTATTGAAGAAGCATAATTTTTCTGAGAAATTTCAAAATTTTGTCTCCCGGTTGTCACAACCGGATAGTACTTGTTCGGAAATAGCCTTGAGCTTTTCTTTAGGTACTTTAATCGCTATTCTGCCTACGCCGGGTTTTGGCATTTTCGTTGGCTTTTCACTCCTGTTGTTCTTCAAGTCACTCAACAAAATTGCTATGGTACTGGCAATATCTGTTTGGAATCCATTCCTACAGATTCCGGTTTATCTTGCCAGTTATCGGTTAGGTTGCACCCTACTGGGACAGACTGCTACGAATAGCGCTGATCAATCGTGGATAACTTTGCTGACTGATTATACTCAGGCCTTTGTTGTAGGCAATGTTATCTTAGGTATTGTCATCTCATTAGCTAGCTACGTTCTAATTCTTAAGACAATGCAACTCCATCGGCGGAAAAAAGCTGTGCGAGAGCTACTACAAGCTTATCAATTAAATACTCATCCCAAATCGGTTTAGCCTGCTTACTTTGATCGCTTTCTCAGGATTAAGCCATTTACTTCCGCTACCTGTTTACCCGGAATGCTTTGTGCACTCAACGTGATTGTTTGACTCCCCGAAGGGAGAGTCAGTTCTCCCAGCAGAGTTTGTGCCCAATCTTTTTCGTAAACTTCGATTCGCGGAATTCGGTCCGGGCTAGGAATATATTCCGGATCGAAAGCTGTAGAAAGAGTATCAGTTAATCTGTTTCCACCAGCTTCAAGTTGAACAATAGAACCGGCATCAGTTTGCGGTGTAGTGTAAGACAAATAAACCTCGTAGGTGACCGAGGACTCAACCACTACGTCCCAGTGAATTTGATCATTGAGACTACTCCAGTTTACTAGCCAGTCATGGGCCCAACCGTGGCCTTCTTTAAAAGTAATATTCCCGCTGAAATAACTTTCGTGGGCGGGAAGCACCGCTTTATTCTGCTCAGGAAACCCGATGGGAATGGTAGTCATATCAACCGTCGCCGCTTTCATCGCTTCAAACCATTCGTTATACATTTCAACCAGGCTGTCCCGTAGTTGGGGGAGTTCAGTACTGAGATCTTCCGATTCATCCGGATCAGTCTGAACGTTGTACAACCCAGTATAGGAAGGATAATGAACCAGTCGATAATCGTTAGTACGTAACGCACCCCGGTAGGGAGTTAACTCCCGTCCCGACTGCTGAAAAAAAAGTGTACGGTCAGGAATAGTTGAATCCGTCAATTGCATAAATTGAGATAAATCCTGACCATCCAACTCCCGGTCGGGTAACTTGATGCCACAAAGTCCAGCCAGGGTAGGCAACACATCAATGTGAGCAGCCAGGCCATTCACTACATTACCTGAAGGGAGGCCCTCCGGCCACTGTACAAACAAGGGAACCCGCGTTCCCCCTTCGTGGGTTGAACCTTTCACTCCGCGCATTCCGCCATTATAGCGAGTGCCGTTAGGACCATTATCGGTCAGAAAAACCACAATGGTATTTTCTCTAAGTTGAAGTTCGTCAAGCGCTGCTAATACCCGGCCCACATTATAATCCATATTTTCGCACATGCCGTACACCGCCGCCAGTTTATTCCGCTCTTGTTCATTCTGCATCGTATCCAACTGATTATAGTACTTATCAAAATAAGCGTCTGGGACCTGAAATGGGCCATGAGGAACGTTATAGGGAAGGTAACAAAAGAACGGTTGATCCTTTTGCTCTTTAAAAAACCGGATAGCCTCATCAGTTAAAACATCGGTGATGTAGCCATCAGTAGGATAAGCCTCCCCATTTCGCTGTAGAGTAGTATTAAAATAATTATTCCAGTGGCCGGCACAAAACCCTATAAATTCGTCAAAGCCCTGCTGGTTAGGATGAAACGGGTAATGGGCACCATTATGCCACTTCCCGAAACAACCGGTGGCGTAGCCCGCTTCCTTAAACATCTCGGCCAACGTTACTTCTTCAGGATTCATGTTTTCCAAACCATCAGATACCCAACGGGTACCAGTACGTAGATGATAGCGCCCCGTAAGTAAACTGGCCCGGGTGGGTGCGCATAGCGGGCTTACGTAAAAATTTGAGAACTGAACCCCATTTTGGGCAAACTCATCTAACACCGGGGTTTGGATAATCGGATTTCCATGAATGCCCAGATCACCCCAGCCCTGATCGTCGGTTAAAATGACAACGACATTGGGTTTAGAAGTATCGCTATCCGTCTCGTGTTGCGGCGCGGTTGCACAGCTGAGTAAAAATAGGGTATGTAGAAAGAAGATAAGCTTCATAGAATCTTAGTTGTCTCGCTAATGAATGAACTTCCGATGTTACACTTTTTCCCGGTAACTTAAAAGAACTCTCGCTTGGTGCTTGTGCACCGGCTTTGCCATTGGACTCATTGGTACTACAATGTATGCCTAATGCAGCTTTTCCTAAACATTTTAGTAGATTTAGGGATACTACCTAAGCGTTGCATTCAGTATGAAACGATACTTTTCTATTTTTCTGGGGCCATTACTTTGTATCAGCAGCCTGCTCTTTGGGCAAACCAGCCCGGATATTCTGTACGGAGAGTTATTTGAAGCGGTGCAACTTGCTCCGGTCTTCGAGGACTCAAAAACATTCCCTGATTGCATTCCTAAACAGTCTCCCCAAAAGATTTTAAGTGCCTATCAACAACAAAAAAATCAAGCCAATTTCAAGATCGCCGATTTTGTTGAAGAATTTTTTGAATTGCCTTTTAATCCTGCTTCTGGATTTCAAACCGATAGGTCGAATACGATAGATGAGCATATTGAAGAGCTCTGGCCAGTGCTAACTAGAGAACCCCGAAGCGAAACCCGTGGAACACTAATTAATCTACCCCATCCTTACCTAGTACCCGGTGGACGTTTTCGTGAAATATACTACTGGGATAGCTACTTTACGATGCTCGGGTTAGCCGAAGACAACCGCATTGACCTGATTGAAAATATGGTCAATAATTTTGCTTACCTTATTTACAAGGTAGGATTTATCCCCAATGGTAATAGGGCTTACTACACCAGCCGATCTCAGCCTCCCTTTTTCTCACTGATGGTTCAATTACTGGCTGATATTCAAGGTGATAGTCTACTGGTTCGATACCTGCCCCAGATGGAGAAAGAGTACCGGTTTTGGATGGATGGTTCGGAGCAGCTTACCGAAACGGATAGTGCTTACCGCCGGGTAGTTTACCTTGATGGTATCGTATTAAATCGCTACTGGGATGATCGTCCTGTACCCCGGCCTGAAGCTTACAAGGAGGATATTGAAGTAGCTGAAGATGTTCCAAATATTCCGAAAGAGATCATGTACCGAAACATTCGGGCAGCCTGCGAGTCAGGCTGGGATTTTAGCAGCCGCTGGTTCCGTGATGCGCAAAATCTGAATACTATCCGCACTACCGAACTAATTCCGGTTGACCTCAACTCGCTACTCTATCATTTGGAAATAACCTTATCGGAAGCCTATGCTCGCAATAATCAACCTAAAAGGCAACAGCAACTGGAAAAGCGGGCAAAGCAGCGGGCCAAAGCTATCAGGAAATATTGCTGGGACCCCAAACAAAGATTTTTCTTTGACTATGATTTTGTATTGAGTCAGCCATCGGATCAATACACTCTGGCCGCAGCTTATCCGCTCTTTTTCAAGATTGCCCGGATGCGTGAAGCCCGGAGGGTGGCCCGTGTTTTGGAACGAGATTTCTTATTACCCGGCGGTCTTAGGACCACACTTAACAATAGCGGTCAGCAGTGGGACGCTCCTAATGGCTGGGCCCCGCTGCAATGGATAGCCGTGAAAGGGCTAACCAACTATGGCTACACTAAGCTAGCCAAAGATATCAGCAACCGATGGTTAGAAAACAACATCCGGGTTTATCAAAATACGGGAAAGCTCGTTGAAAAATACAACGTGAGAGATATTACTCTAGAAGCCGGAGGGGGAGAATATCCGGTGCAAGATGGCTTTGGTTGGTCAAACGGGGTTTTTCTTAAGCTGAATACCCTTGTTGATGAACCATAGCCCAGCTATTTTTTTGCCCGGAAAACGGAACTAGTAGAAGTCAACGGCCATCCTGCCCGATGAGTTTCTCGAAGTATCAAAAAGAAAGGCAACCACCAGATGAAATCGTTGGTAATAAGCGTATACGCAAATGCTACTGGCACTGCATTAAGCCAAAAATTATAAATGAAACCTAGGGGTCCGAATATTTTACCTAGAAAGCCCACCGCAACAATAGGCCAATGCCGAATCGGATCGAAACTTGCCCACCAGTAGCCCAGTCCGTATACGCCAATAACCATTCCCATGCCCTGCCAGATCATTGGGTGTCGTGGCGGTTCCATGCCAACCAGCTCAAAAAAGTGGTTCGGAAACAACACCACCCAGGCTCCCCAAAGAACATTATATACTGCCGCAGCTTTAAGGGCTATACTCATCCATTGTTTCATGCTGAAAGTAACTGGTTTCAAAAAAGAGGGTTTAATCGGTAAACATTTGATTGCCTGCAGAAAAGTAGCCGTTCACTGCAAATCAAAATTTAGGATTGTTTATCTGCTTTCTTTGCATTAGATAACATCACCAAAAGCGCTGCTAGCAGTATGTTAAAAAATTATCTGATTGTAACCCTCAGAAACCTCCGTAAGCAGAAGACTTACAGCATTATTAATGTAATCGGATTGACCCTCAGTATTTGCTGTGCCTTACTGTTATTGCTGTACGTCACTGATGAGTTGAGTTATGACCGTTACCACCAGCATGCTGACCGAACTTACCGCATTGCCATGAACGTGCAGATGGGTGAAGAAGAACGAAAGGTAGCGGTGGCGCCCGCGGCAGTCGCTCCTACCCTATCGGCAAACTACTCTGAAGTTGAAGAATACGCCATAATTCGTCCAATTAGCAACTTTAAGGTTGTACAGAATGGACAGACTTTTTCTCAGGCCGATGCTTTTTACGTCAGTGCCTCTGTCTTCAATGTATTTACTTTTCCTCTACTGGCTGGTGATCCGAAAACCGCTTTGGAAATGCCAAATTCAATCGTAATTGACCAACAGGTTGCGGAACGATATTTTCCGAATCAGGAAGCTGTAGGGCAAATACTGCTGGGAGAAGATAGTCTAACCTACTTGGTAACCGGGGTCATGGAGAAGATCCGGTACAACGGGCATTTTACTCCGCAGGTGCTGGTATCAATCTGGGATCGAGAAAAGATCAGCTCCTGGAACGACTGGAACTGGGCTAATTACGTACGGATCACACCAAATGCTGAACTTAGCCGGGTTCAGCAATCTTTAGGAAATCTTTACCAGAATCATCTGGAGGCCCGTTTAGCTGAAATGAACGGAAGCGCTTCATTCGTACTCCAACCTCTTACCGATATCCACTTTCACTCCCAGCGTGATTTTGAACTGAGAGTGAATGACGGTAACATGGATTATATCTACATTTTTCTGTCCGTCGCTGGTTTGCTAATATTAGTATCCAGCGTTAATTACCTCAATCTAGCTACTGCCCGCTCCCTTCGCCGAGCAAAAGAAGTAGGAGTAAGAAAAGCCCTAGGCTCCACCAAAAGTCAATTAGTTCGACAGTTTCTAACCGAGTCTTACCTGCTCATCGGTATTTCAGTACTATTGGGTATTGGATTAATGCTCCTTTTGTCCCCGATATTTCAGCAGTTTACCGGAAAAACGATATTTCTAAGCGCTTTAAGCTCTCCCTCAACCGTAATTTGGGCAGTAGTATTTTTTATACTTCTGGGACTGATTGCCGGAGGATATCCGGCGTTTGTTCTATCCCGATTCAATTCAGTGAAAGCTTTAAAAGGAGTTACTTTCGGCCAGTCAGGTACTGGCTCCACGCTACGGCAAGCTTTGGTAGTTTTCCAGTTTGTAGTCTCGGTTACTATGCTCATTAGTACACTAGTGATTTTTCGGCAATTGTTATTTGTCAATCAGCAATCTCTGGGTTTTTCACCGGAGCAAATAATCACTATTAATTTGAGTAATGAAGATCAACGAAAGTTTATTCCGCTGAAAGAGGCGTTACTCCAGCATCCTAATATTCAAGAAATTTCCACTACACTGTACCATCCTGGAGAAAAACCAGAAATTAATTCATTTCATCTGGAAAGCGATGAGGGACAACAAGATCGAATTTTTCAGCAGCTATGGGTAGATCATGAATTTCTGCCAACGCTGAATATTCGGTTAGAAGCTGGTCGTAATTTTTCGCCACGAGAACCGGGAGATACTACCGGGGCAGGAGTTTTGGTGAACCAGGCTCTAGTACGTTCTATGGGCTGGACTGTTGATAACGCCATTGGTCGTAAATTATCTTCAGACGAGTGGCAAGATGAGGTCATTGGAGTAGTCAGTGACTTTCATATGCTTTCGCTGCATAACGTTATTGAGCCAATTGTGATTCGACACTCATTTCCTGATGATTGGATGCTTATACGAGCGAACTTCGCTAATGTATCAGAAACGTTAGCCGATATACAAAATACTTGGAATCAAGTAGTAGGGAAAACTGCGTTATCGTTCCATTTTTTAGACCAGCAGTTTAAAACCCAGTATGAGAAAGACGAAAAGCGAGGCTTTCTTTTTGCTGGCTTTTCTGCACTAACGGTTATTGTGGCCTGTTTGGGTCTTTTCGGATTAGCTTCCTACTCTACTTCTCAACGGGTTAAAGAAATGGGTATCCGTAAAGTGATGGGTGCTTCGGTATCGGAGTTATTCACCTTGTTGGTGAAAAATTATATTCGTCTGATACTAATATCTTTGTGCATAGCCATACCTATTGCTAATTACTTTGCTATTGAGTGGTTAACGAATTTTGCCTATCAAACCAACGTTACCTGGTGGTATTTTGCCCTTCCTGGATTAGTGCTATTACTGATTGCATTGCTCTCGATTAGCCAAAAAATCTACTGGGTATCAACAAAAAACCCATCAGATAGCCTTCGGGATGAGTAGAAAATTGTATTATTTTCTTCTATCCTTTCAAGAGTTTCTGAATTGCGTGCTCATAACGTTCAAACTCAAATTGCTTTAGTATTGTGCTAAATTTGTTAGCTATTGCCTTAGTCTGCAAGTTACCAATACTTCCCTCGTGGGTATGATGAATTTGAGTAGAGGGTTGATAGGTACCCTTTGCAATTTCTTCTCCTACCTCCCGGTAGGCATCCCGAAAAGTTTTGCCTGACAGTACCTTTTCATTTACGCGCTCAACTGTGAATAAGTAACGGTATTTCTCGTCATTCAGAATATTTTCATTAACCGAAATGTGCTGAAGGGCAAAGTCCAGTATATCTAAGCAATCTCTCAATTGCCCAAAAGCGGGAAACAAACCTTCTTTAAGCACCTGCCAGTCGCGGTGGTAACCAGATGTCATGTTGGTGGTAACCAGCGCAATCTGGTTAGGCAAAGAAACCAGTTGATTACACTTAGCTCGGATTAGCTCGAATACATCCGGATTCTTTTTGTGGGGCATGATGGACGACCCGGTGGTAAGGTGATCGGGAAAACGTATGAATTTAAAATTCTGACTCACATACCAACAGATATCATCGGCCAACTTGCCTAAAGTAGCTGCCACAGATGATAAACTAAAGGCTACTATTCTCTCCGTTTTTCCGCGCCCCATTTGAGCGTAGACTGAATTATAATTCAACTCATTAAACCCCAGCAATTCAGTAGTCATTTGGCGGTTTAAAGGGAATGATGAACCGTATCCCGCCGCTGATCCCAGGGGGTTTTGGTTCACAACCCGATAGGCTGCGAGTAACAAATGAGTATCATCTACAAGACTTTCGGCGTAGGCACCAAACCATAATCCGAATGAGGATGGCATGGCTACCTGGGTATGGGTATAGCCGGGTAATAGCACATCCTGATGCTGTTCACTAAGCTCCTGCAATCGCTGAAAGAGGGTTTGGGTAGAGAGAACTGTCTGACGAAGTTCTTCCCGAAAATAAAGCCGTAAATCAACCAATACCTGATCGTTCCGGGAGCGGCCACTATGCACCTTTTTACCCACATCGCCTAACTCTTTGGTTAGCATCAACTCTACCTGAGAGTGTACATCTTCTACGCCATCATCGATACTAAATCCCTGATTGGTAATCTTTTTGTAAATCCGGAGCAGTGCTGGATGCAACTGCTTTAGGTCCGATTTAGTGAGTAATCCCACCGATTCCAGCATGGTGATATGGGCCAGCGTACCTAACACGTCGTAGGGAGCCAGTACTAGGTCGAGTACCGCGTCTTGTCCTATCGTAAAACGCTCAATTTGTTTATCAATAGATGTTGTGCTTTTCTGCCAGAGTTTCAAGGTAGTATACGGTAGTTTAGGGTAATTATTGAAATGGTGCGTTGCAATCTACTCCAAGCTACTGACAGTCGATTATGCGAAAGGTAGTTCCAGTAAAAGGTGTACTTAGATCATTAAGCTCCACCTGGAGTAGTACGATAGTTGGTTGCATTGGTAGTAATGAGAAAATACCAAATAAAGTAAATAGTTAAAGTTTCAGGCCAGTTAATAGTTGGATGTACTTCTCTATACCTTCCTGAATCTCGGCTAACCGAATGTATTCATCGGCGATGTGGGACCGACCAGAGCTTCCCGGACCAAGCTTTAATGTCGGAAAATCTCTACATAGGGCCTGATCTGATAAGGTTGGAGAACCATAAAACTCCCATCCCAATTCAGTGCCACGCTTAACTAAAGGGTGATCCATTGATAAACAGGAAGATTGCAACCTTAGCGATCGGGGTTTGATATCGGATAAAAGATTATGCTCAAAAATTTCCAGTACCTGCTCATTAGTGTACAGCTCATTGGTGCGTATATCCACCACAAAGGTGCATTTATCAGGTACAATATTGTGCTGAATTCCAGCATGGATTTGAGTGACCGTCGCGGTAGTCTCGCCCAGCAAATCAGATTTATCGGTAAAGCGGAAGTTTTTGATCCAGCGAATATCCTGCATCGCTTCGTAAATGGCATTTACGCCTTCGTGACGAGCCGCGTGGCCGGAAATTCCGGTAGTGGTACAGTCCAGCACCAGAAGCCCTTTTTCGGCTACTGCCATTTTCATCCGGGTGGGCTCACCCACGATTCCTACATCAATCTTTCCCAGTTCTGGCAGTAGAGCCGATATGCCGTTTTCACCGGAAATTTCCTCCTCGGCTGAAGCTGCGAAGATCAGATTATAGCCTCGATCCGCTACTTCATCCATATAAAGAAATGTGTGTAGTAATGCTACTAGACACCCCCCAGCGTCATTAGAACCTAGTCCAAAAAGGGTATCTTCTCCATCAACCTCCTCAATATCGGCTTTAAACGGGTCGCGAGTCCAAGAGTCTCCGGGCTTCACTGTATCGTGGTGAGAGTTAAGTAGCAGAGTAGGCCATTCATCCCGAAAATCGGTTGATCTGACCCATACATTATTTTGCAGACGGTGTACCTTCTTTCCTTCCTTTTCCAGATAATCGGCAATGATGTCAGCCGTAGGACCTTCCTGACGGCTAAAGGATTGAGTAGAGATTAGCTCCTGTAAAAGCTTTACTGCCGATTGGGTTGGGGTTGTTATTTCGTTCATAATATTCTAGTTGAAAAGTGATAGTGGTCAATAAAGTGAATAAATAATCATTATTGACTGATGATGAAATTTAATACCACAATTATAAATAAATCACTACTCATCAATCATTAATACGGTGCCGAAATTAGCCTTTCCCGCATCCACATCCGGTTGCCAACGGTGAATATCACGGTGATGCAAGATCCGGACCTCTTCTACTCCCATTTCTATCGCCCGAAAGGCATTATCCAGTTTAGGAATCATCCCGGAATGAATCATTCCTTGCTGCTTCAGTTCCAGGTACTGGGCTTGTTGTAATCTTCGGATAACTGACGCCTCATCATTTACATCTTCCATCACTCCTTTTTGTTCAAAGCAAAAGCTCAATCGAGTGAGATACTGTTTACTCAGGGTAATTGCCAGCTCGGTAGCGATGGTATCCGCGTTGGTATTTAGCAAATTTCCCGAGCCGTCGTGAGTAATAGGAGATACTATTGGCACTACATCATCCTCTAGCAACTTAGTCATTTTTTTCAGATTTACCCGCTTTACGTCCCCCACAAATCCGTAGTCGATGGGATTGGGAGAACGCTTGACCGCCCGAATGATATCCATATCGGCACCGGATAGGCCAAGAGCCGAAGTGTTACGGGCCTGGAGCATGGCTACAATCTGTTTGTTAACCCAGCCGGCGTATACCATTACTACTACTTTCAGCATGGGTTCATCGGTAATTCGGCGTCCATCCAGCATCTGAACCGGTATCTCCATTTGCTGAGCGAGCCGGGAGGCACTGGCCCCACCCCCGTGGACAAGTATTTTAGGGTTCGGGATTAATGAGAAACCAGTAAGAAATTCGGATAAGGCCGGCAGATCGTCAATGACTTTACCCCCAATTTTTACGATACTAACCATGACTCAATAATAGTTCTAAAACAGTTTGCGCTGCCGTAACCCGATGGGCTGCCTGCGGAATCACCAGACTCTGAGGGCTATCAATTACTTGGTCGCTAACTACTACGTTGCGCCGTACCGGCAAACAATGCATAAAGTAAGCATCATTGGTAAGTTGCATTTTCTCCGGGGTCAACATCCACTCATCATCCGTGCGTAAAACCTGGCCGTAATTGGTATAAGAAGACCAATTCTTAACGTACACAAAATCAGCGTCTTGCAACGCCTCACTTTGATCATTAGTTGAAGTTACTCCTTCCGTAAATTGTTCCGATAATTCATAACCTTCGGGATGGGTCAGTACTAGATCATAATCAGTTGTTCGCATCCATTCTAAGAACGAATTGGCTACCGCCTGCGGTAGTGCCCGAGGGTGAGGTGCCCAGCTAAGCACTACCTTAGGCTTTTCTTTTTTCTTGTATTCTTCGATGGTAATCAGGTCGGTAAGCGATTGCAGCGGATGGCGTACCGATGATTCTAAACTGATAATGGGCACCCCGGCGTGCTTTTTAAACTGCTGGATGATGGTTTCTTCCGCATCTTCGTCTCGATCCTGAAGTTGAGCAAAGGCCCGAATACCAATCAGATCGTAGTAGGAACCGATAACCGCAGCTGCTTCTTTCACGTGTTCGGCTTTAGAGCCGTTCATCACTGTACCGTCTACCATTTCCAATTGCCAGCCCCCCTGGTTGATGTCAAACACTACGGTATCCAGCCCAATATTCATCGCAGCGCGCTGGGTACTCAATCGGGTGCGCAGGCTGGAATTCAGAAAAATCAGGCACATGGCTCTACCCCGCCCTAGCGTTTTCCGCCCCTGAGGAGATTGTTTAATTTGAGCAACTTTCTGCCAAAGTTGGGGCCAATTGGTAATATCCTGAACTGAGGTAAAATGATTCATAGGTTGGCTTTATGCAATAGATTTGGTAGTTTGAACTTAGGTTATGAGAATTAGCCAAAGTAATGCTTTTTCCTGGCTAATTTTTCAAATTTTTTAAAGTGAAATACGCTTTCAAATTACTTCGGGATTTACAAAATGGAAAATAGTCGTCGCTCTTTTTTACAGCAGTTTGGTGCCTTAAGTGTTTCACCATTAGCCCTCGGTTCACTCTCAATATCAGATTGGAGTCAGCTTGACTCCTTTCTGGAAGATCAGAAACATCGCCCTGAGCAGGACATAGCCCAAGATGAAGCCTACTGGCGAGAAGTAGCTAAAGCATACCATGTTTCTGATGACTTCATCAATCTTGAGAATGGCTTCTACAGTATGGCGGCCTGGCCGGTACTGGAAGCTCAGTGGCAGCACATCCAACGCGTCAACGAAATTCCTTCGTATTACATGCGGACCTATCAGTGGGACGAGCGCAACGCAGTAACCGCAGCTTTAGCTGATTTTGCCGGATGTTCGGTAGAAGAAATGGTGGTTTGCCGCAATACTACCGAAGCTCTGGATACCGTGATCCTTGGGCTGGACTTAAATCCGGGCGATGAGGCGATTATGTCCAATCAAGATTACGGCAGTATGCTAGCGGCCTTCAACCAGCGGGCCCGGCGCGATAAAATTGTGAACCGTGTCATTTCGCTGCCCCTGCACCCAAAAAGTGATCAGGAAATAGTTGACTGTTTTGAGCAGGCCATCACCCCTCGCACCAAAGTAATGCATGTCACCCATTTGATCAATATCACCGGGCAGGTGTTGCCCGTACGGAAAATCTGTGATATGGCTCATTCCCACGGAGTAGAAGTCATCTGCGACTCGGCCCATGCATTTGGCCATTTGGACTTTAAAATCCCCGATCTGGATTGTGATTACTGGGGAACTAGTCTGCACAAGTGGGTTGGCGCGCCACTGGGTAGTGGAATACTGTTCGTAAAGAAAGACAAGATTGCCAAAGTATGGCCACTGCTGGGAGATGACAGTTTTCCAGATGATGACATCCGCAAGTTCCGGCACTTCGGCACCTTGCCGGTTACCGGTCACGTATCCATCCTGGATGCCCTGAAATTTCAGGATTCTATTGGAATTACTCATAAACAAGCCCGTCTGCGCTATCTCAAGCAGTACTGGACCCAACAGGTTAAAGATCTGCCCAATATCCTAGTGAATACACCCTGGGAAGAAGAACGCTCCAGCGGTATTGCCAACGTAGGGTTAACGAACCTTAGCCCGCGTGAATTAGCTGAACGTCTGATGAATGATTACCAAATTTTCACCGTTGCTATCGATAATGAAGCGGTGAAGGGCGTTCGGGTCACCCCTCACCTGTATACTTCGCTGGAAGATTTAGATCAGTTGGTAACGGCTTTGACTGAGCTAAGTCAGGCCTAACAAGATTATTCACGAATCAATTTCCAACTTTGTTCCCCACGCGAAGGGCTGATAACTTGCAGTGTCAGTGGGTTTTCTTTGATATTGACCTGTGGCATCTCCACCTTCCACTCATTGAGTCCACTGTAGGCAGTACGTTGTTCACGCAGAATCACTTTTCCAAAGCGATTATTTATCTGAAGATAAACCATTTCTTTTTCTCCACTTCGATAATGAATGTTTAGTACTTCTTTCACCGGATTGGGAAAGACTTTAGTGACTGTACCTCCTACTTCAAATCCTTCAGGGTCGGTCCACTCAGTGGTGCTACCATCTTTGAGTAAAGCGCGAATTTGGAACTGGTAGTTTCCAGGATTTAGACCTTCTTCATTAAGTTGAATCGTCAACGTTTTTTCGTCTTCCCAGTATACTTTATCTTGATGTCTGCCTTCAAATGCTTGACGATATACCGCTCTTCGCAACCCGTAGCGTTCGTTCCAAAAACGGTACTCAAAGTCAATCCAGATCTCCCACGGCCAGCAGGGGAAGCACGTGATAGCATCATTAATATCAACTTCTGGAACCATGGTCTTCTTCTTGGTATCTAATTTCACCAGCCAGTAATCAGTGGTGATGTATCGAGCTTGCCCCCCGTCTCTGTTCGACTCCGTTTTGTCGTAACCAATTGAAGAGGCAGAGGATCCCAGGATAAGTAATTCGTCTTGATCATTTAGGATACCATTATATACGTGGTCCCGCTCATTTCCACCAATAGTTTTGTCCCATGTTACGGTACCATACATATCGGTTTTAAGAATCCAATAGTCTTTATCACCGCGACTAGGTTCAGTTTTTTCATTGCCAACCGGTGAATCAGAACTCCCTAGTAAAATCAGTTGATTATCAGGAGTAACCAGCATATCAGCGATACTCTCATTCCCAGTCCCTCCGTAGGTTTTGTCCCACTTTACGTTGCCATCGGCATCGGTTTTTACCAACCAATAATCGTAAGAACCCCGGTTGTTCTGGCTTTTATCATACCCGGCTTGGCTCTGAGACTCTCCCGCCAGCAAGAATCCACCATCTGAAGTTAGAACTGCACTATTGACATTTTCCAGCGCATCTCCTCCAATGGTTTTATCCCAAAGCTTATTACCATCCGGGTCAATTTTTACGAGCCAGTAGTCATAATTATTAAAGTCGTAACCGCCTTTCGGATTCTCAGTTTTCTCATGTCCAGCGGGAGAATTGGAGCTTCCAACTAACAGGTAATTGCCGTCATGAGTCTTGACAATTTGCTTGCATGTTTCACTTTTTTCACCACCGTATATTTTATCCCACAGTTTATTCCCGTTATCATCAATCTTCACAATCCAGTAATCTTCACTGTAGCTACGGGGAACGGCTGTTTTTTCAAACCCGGTGCCAAGATCTTGTCCGAATGAATAACCCCCTAGCAAAAAGCCCCCGTCGTCGGTTTCAACCATATCATTTAATCCATCAATGGCTGGCCCGCCTATGGTTTTGTCCCACAGTTGATTTCCACTGGCATCTAACCTAATAATCCAGTAATCCAACCCGTTCCCCCGGCTATTTTCGCTTTTTTCATAACCCATATCTTCTTCGGAGTAGCCACCAACCAAGTAACCTCCCCCGGTAAGTGGTAAGATAACAGACAAACCACTTTGATTTACCGAATGTGACCCTAGCCCACTGAAAGATTTGTCCCATAGTTTATTTCCTTGAGCATCTACTTTAATGATCCAAAAATCATCGTAGGATTTAATATTCTGCGATTTCTCAAAACCAGCATCAGAGTTAGATTTCCCCCCCAGTAAATACCCACCGTCGGGAGTAGAGACAATACTAATACCACGGTCCGTAGCGGTACTTCCGTAGGTAATATCCCACAGGATGGTTTGGGCCACTGAGAATGATGTGGAAAAAATGAGTAGTGCAAAAAGGGTGTAAATAAATTTCATAAGAAGTAGGTTCAGTTAATTACACTCTTTGGTGTTACCTACTTCTTGCCTCGTAACTTTACTTATCTAAGAAGAAATTATATAGTCTGAATAAAATGCAATTTTTTCAGCTTAATCCGTAATCTTGGCAATGCGGCGGTGGGAGGTCATAATGCCTTTGATAACGGCGGAGCTCAGTCCGTGGTGTTCCATTTCGTTAAGCCCCGCAATGGTGCAGCCCTGGGGGGTAGTTACTTTGTCAATTTCCATTTCAGGATGCTGCTTGTTCTGTAAAATCAGCGAAGCCGCACCCCGGCACACCTGTACGGCTATTTTCTGCGCCTCTTCGGCGTGAAACCCCATTTGAATACCACCTTGGGCTGCCGCTCGTATGTAGCGTAAGCAGAAAGCAATACCACTGGCTCCGAGCACCGTAGCGGCAGCCATCAGTTCTTCGTCAATGATGAGGGTTTCCCCCATCACATCAAAGATGGCTTGTACTTCATTCACTAATTCTTCAGAAGTATTCTGAGCGGCCAGACAGGTCATAGATTCCCGGATAGCGATAGCCGTGTTGGGCATCGCCCGAATGATAGGAAAGTCATCCAGCGTAAGTCGGGAAATATCACCAATACTTACTCCCGTGATGGTGGAGACCAAAACGTGCTTATCTGGATCAAGTACATCTCTAATTTCAATTAACAGGTATTCCAGTTGTTTAGGCTGCACGCATAGTAGAATCAATTCCGAAGCCTTCACTGCCTCCCGATTGTCTTTAGTAGTTTTTATACCTAAGTTATCTAGCTCCTCTACCCCGTGCATTCGGCGTTTGGTTACAATTATATGGCTGGGGTCATATTTTTCGGTGCTAGCCAATCCTATGGCAATAGCTTTTCCCAGGTTCCCTCCTCCGAGTATAGCGATACGTCCTTTCATAGTTCAATTGAAAATTGAAAGTGGATAATGGATAATGGATAATGAGAAATTAGAATATTAATCAATTCATCCTCATTTATCGTTGAAACAGTTGCCTGGCAAGTATAGCACCTTTAGTGCATAATAAATAATCGGTAAACCAACGAATTTCCTCTGCGTATTGCTAATAAAAGACCACACTATGCAGCTCCTACATAACCATTACCGTAAACGTCCCCCCCGTTATTCTTATCAACCGACCATAAACCGGTTAGCAGTTTCCACGCTGGGAAAGGCTGCCGCAGGTGCTATGGCTGTTGGGGCTCTGGCGATCGGCGCAGTAGCAATTGGTGCCATTGCCATTGGATCACTGGCTTTGAAAAAAGCTCGGATCAAGTCTCTGATTATTGAGGATTTGTCGGTGGATCGGTTGCGAGTGAAAAAGCTGATTGTTGACGAAGGGTTGCCTAAACCTAAGAATTGATGTATCATAATTTTTTGATTGCCAATTTTTTGCACGCTGAATTTTGCTCAAATGATTTAAAATATTTCTAGGTTGAGCCTGAAATCATTTGGCTCGCCTTTACATCTTATTTGAAGATTCAGTATATTGAAGCAAACAAACAGCCTAATGAAAAAATCTGACTCCCCTTCCAAATCATTTTCCCGACGAGATTTTTTAACCGTCGCTTCCGCTACCTCTGCGGGTCTTTCGGGTTTAGCCTTATCTTCTGCTAAAGCAAGTCCTGAAAAACCCGAGAAGCCAGAAGTAAAACTGGAATGGCGGAACCGCCAATCAGAGATGTCGTATCGGCAACTGGGCCGTACGGGCATGATGATTTCTGAAGTAGTTTGTGGTGGTGACCCTATCCGCTTTGGAAATACCCGCCCGGTAGAACTGGCAATGGACAAAGGGCTTAATTATCTGGATATGGCTCCGGCCTACGGTAACGGTGAGTGCGAAGAAGCCTACAGCCAGGTCATCGACAGCTCCTCTAAACGGGAAAAAGTGTTTATCACTACCAAGGTCAGCGGCTTCTCTGCCGTTCGCGATCAGCTTTATCAGGACATTTACAAAGAGCTGCCCTCCGAAAAGCAGAAAGCCATTATGAAGCGGGCTCAGGAGATTCGGGAGGACCGGGCAGTAGACAAGCCGGGTTATTTTCTCAAGTACTGGCCCGGGCAGGAAAAATCCATGGACGGCGCCTTTGTGGCTAACGCCATGATGAAAGATTACGCCCACCGGGTAGAAGGCAGTCAGGCCTACCGCGACAAGATTATGTCCTCTATTGAAGGCAGTCTGAAACGAACCGGCTTTGGCTACTTCGATATACTAATGTGCCCCCACGGCGCGGATTGTCCGGAAGAGGTACAGGTGCCGGAAATCTACGAAACCTTTGCTAAGCTGAAGCAAGATGGAAAAGTACGCTTTTTGGGAGTTTCTACCCACAACGACCCGGCTGGCGTATTACGAGCAGCAGCGGAAACCGGAGAGTATGATGCGGCCATGTGTGCGTACAACATTATCAATGGTGGGTATATGGAGGAACCGATTCGCCTCGCGCACGAAAAAGGAATGGGCATAATTGCCATGAAAGCTGCGATGGCCGTAGCCACCCACCATAAAGCTATTCAGCCTATTCCCTCTTGGCGAATTGATAAGGTGGAACGCATTGTGCCCGGAGATATGAAAGCTCCCATGAAAGCCTACGTTTGGGCACTGCAAAACCCTCGAATCTCAGCTGTCATCTCCAACCTATGGGATGAGCAGTACGTAAACGAAAACCTTTCCGTAGCCGGCAAAAAAGTGGAATTACAACCAGGCTAATTTAATAATTGATGACTGATGAGTAATGAATAATTACATTTCTGCCATTCGTCATTATTCATCAGTCATTATTCGTTAAACTTTTTTGCCATTTCCAGGCCGAGGTTAGCATTTCTTCGAGGCCCAGAGTAGGTTTCCAACCTAATTCCGTATTGGCTAGGTGGGTATCAGCGTATACTTTTTCTACATCGCCCGGTCGGCGAGCTACTAATTGGTAATTGAGATTCAAGTCATTGACCCGCTCAAAAGTTTTTACCACTTCCAGCACGCTGTGTCCTTCCCCGGTTCCGATGTTAAAGAACTCAAAGTTCTTCTTTTGCTTATCGTTTATTAATCTTCGCAAGGCTATTTCGTGGGCTTCTGCCAAGTCTACTACGTGGATATAATCGCGGACGGCGGTGCCGTCGGGAGTGTCATAGTCCTGGCCAAATATGTTGAGTTGAGGACGAAGACCAGCCGCCGTTTGGGTAATGAACGGTACCAGATTATTGGGTACTCCGGTCGGTAACTCTCCGATAAGGGCTGATTCGTGTGCTCCTACTGGGTTGAAGTAGCGGAGAGCAATAATCCGTAGTGATGGATTGGCCCGACAGGCATCCCGAAGAATCTCCTCGCCAATTTGTTTAGTATTTCCGTAGGGAGACTCGGCGGGTTTGGTGGGTGAATTTTCCGTTACAGGTAGTTCATCGGGTTGCCCGTAGACTGTGCAGGAAGATGAAAATACTAGTTCGTTAATTCCTCGCTGATTCATTTGCTCCAACAGATGAATTAAGGAAAGTAAGTTGTTTTTGTAATACAGCAATGGCTTTTCTACTGACTCCCCTACTGCCTTGCTAGCCGCAAAATGGATAATCGAAGAGATGTCTGATTCTTTCTTAAAAAGCTGTTTCACCTTATCAGCATCGCACAAGTCGAGTTCGTAGAACCTAGGCCGCTGACCGGTAATTTGTTCAATACCATCTAACACACCGGCTTGAGAGTTGCTAAGATCGTCCACAATGATGATCTCGTAACCGTGTTGTAACAAGGTCACTGCCGTGTGGGAACCAATGTATCCTAATCCACCGGTAACTAAAACTTTTGCCATAGATGTTCAAATCAATAGTAAAGCGTAAAAATGAATATTTTTTTGCGTAAGACCAGAAGTTTGTACTATTGATGCAAAATTCAGAAGAACCTATCAGTAAAAATCGTTAGCAACCTGGTGAAGCATCTCTCTGATTTCCGAAGCTACGGATTCCAAGCGACTCACCAGCGCAAATTGAGCCCTGGCCCGTTGAATATTGTGCTCCGGATACTGCACTTTATAGTATACATTTCCTTCCAAGTAGTCAGTTAGAAATCGTAAGCCCATGATAAAAGTCATATAGTGGGCCGAAAAAGGCAGGAATTTCAGTTCGGACTTGGTCAGCACCGTGCCAACTTCTCCGAGAAAACCTTCGGTAAAAGCCCGGTAATACGACAAATGAACGTTAATCTCGTTAATATTTGGCTCATCTTCAACCGCGGTATTTACAATTGTTCGGATGGCATCTCCGAAATCATAACCGACGACTCCCGGCATCACGGTATCCAGGTCAATGACACAAAGGGCTCGTTGCGTATCACGATCCAGGAGTACATTGTTAAATTTCGTATCGTTATGGGTTATCCGTTGAGGAAAAGTCTGATCAACAGCCTTTTGGTGCCACGCAACCATTTCCGATTGATGGGCCAACGCAAAGTCTATTTCAGCAGCGACGTCGCTTTTCTTTCCCACCGGATCATCCTTTAACACCTGATGGAATTTCGAAAACCGCCAGTCCATATTGTGGAAGTCCGGAATGGTTTCAGTCAGTTGGTTCGCCGGTAAATCAGCCAGTAGTTTTTGAAAGTAGCCAAAGGCGTATCCGGCTTGAAAAGCCTGTTCTTCCGAAGTAACCTGATCGTAAGATACTCCCCCTTCAATAAATGTCATCACCCGCCAATATTGGCCTTGCAGATCCTGATGATAAAGTTTGCCCTCCCGGGTTAATATAATTTCCGGGGTAGTAAACTGCGTATTTCCATTTTTTTTTAAAGCCTGTCGAAGGTGCTGAGTCACCAGGTTCATGTTACTCATCAACCCTTCCACATTGGTGAATACCTGATGGTTTATTCGTTGTAATAAATAGTTCGGTCCACGCTCAGTTTTTATTAAAAAGGTATCATTGATATGACCCGACCCGAAGGGTTTAATCGATTGAATGGGACCGCTCAAGGCAAAAGCAGCGGTTAATTCTTCCAGTTTATTATCCGAGCCTGAATTCAATTTTTCCAAAGATTACTGGGGTAAACATTTTTCTCTACCAATGTTTGTAAACTGTGTTGAGCCACCGCTTTATCCTCCGGATAAGTCACTCCAAACCAGCTCTCGGGGGTATGCACTACTTTTACCGGGGCCAGCCCGCTGCTGATGATCTCGTTTACGACCGAAGGAAGAAAAAATTCTTTTTTTGGTTCGTTACCATACTCTTTCAGAAATTCAATCAAGCAGCTTCGGAAAACAGAAAAAACATCCGCCGAAAACCCCATCAAATTCATAGAAACCGTGGTATCTCCCGGTAGCGGAACCTCCTTTCCTTTTTCGGTTCGATAAACAATTTGCTGGTCTGATGACCGCTCAATATGCGTACGTTCCGTGACACTTCTTAAATGCTGATCATCATCCACTTCGCAAATGCCCCGTGAAACGTAACCGTGATCCGACAAGGTCTTATCCAGTTGGTATCCTACCAAACAGTATGATTTAGCTTCAGCTTTACGAAGAAAATCGGCTATTCGTTGAAATGATTCAGCTCCGTAAAAATCATCGGCATTGATAACTGCAAACGGTTCTTTTATACGGTCGGCAGCTACCCAAACGGCGTGACCGGTACCCCAGGGCTTCTCCCGACCACTTGGAATCTGAAATCCCTCCGGCAGCGAATCCAGTTCCTGAAAAACGTACTCCACCCGTATCCTACCGGCAAATCTGTCGGAAAAAACTTCTTTAAACTGTTCCTCCATTGATCGCCGGATCACAAAAACCACTTTGGTAAATCCGGCTCTTATCGCATCGTATACTGAGTAGTCAATAATGGATTCGCCGGAAGGACCAAACTGATCCATTTGTTTCAGGCTGCCGTAACGGCTTCCTAAGCCAGCAGCTAAGACTAATAAAGTAAGGTCATTCATTTCCAGTAAAATTAAGTCCGGCTTCCAATACCGGAATGGTGAATGTTTCCAATTCGGGCGACTGGTGCTCACGATTGATAATTTCTTGAGCCTGTTGCACTATTTCCGGGTATTGATCGGCCACATTGTTACTTTCCTGTAAATCTTCAGACAGCTTATAAAGTTCAACGGTGGGCTCGCCTTCAGACAACGCTCGTTGAATAAACTTCCAATCGCCCATCCGTACCGCCACCTGTCCACTATACTGGGGAAATTCCCAGTACAAGAACTCGTGGGTATTTTGTTCTTCATCGCCGAGTAGGGTTGGCAAAAAGCTAATTCCGTCAGTTCCTTCTAACGTGCCTACACCCGCTACTTCGGCAAGAGTAGGCATCACATCGTAAAAAGCCGAAATATGATCACTGGTACTGCCAGGCTGAATATGGCCAGGCCAGCTAGCAATCATGGGTACCCGAATACCACCTTCATAAACTGACCCTTTGCCCCGCCCTTGTTCACTGGGAAAAGGTCCACCGCTATCGAACCAGGGCGAATCTGTTCCGCCGTTAAAAGATGGACCATTGTCGGAGGTAAAAATGATGAGGGTATTTTCGTATTCGCCCAAATCTTTCAGATGTTGTACTAATTGCCCTACCTGTTCATCCAGGTAGGAAACCATGGCAGCATAGGCGGCGTGGGGGTAACGGTGGGGAAAGTAGCTTTGTTCGGAGAGATAAGGTTCCTCATCGCCAAATTTTTCTACGTAATAATCTACCCAGCGCTGCGGGGCCTGCAGTGGCACGTGGGGAATAGGGGTAGCCCAGTACAAAAAGAAGGGGGAATCGGTATGCTTATCAACAAACGTAGTCAGCTTGTCAAACATTAAATCCGGACTGTAGTCGGTTAAATTGAACTGGGCGTAATTGGCCATATCGTAGGGGTCGGCCCCGTCGGGCATACGGGTGCGGGGTGGAACGGTATCGTTTTGCAAATACACCCGACGTTCATTTTCGTAAAGATGCACCGGGTAAAAGGTGTGCGCCTGCCGCTGACAGTTGTAGCCATAAAAGTAGTCGAATCCCATGGTAGTGGGTATTGATTCAGTATGAGGGGCTCCCAGTCCCCACTTTCCGATCATCCCGGTAGCATAACCGGCCGATTTCAGTACTCGGGGTAACGTGCGAGTATCTGCCGGTAAGGGGCGTTGTCCTTCCAGGGTAGAATCATTCAGCATGGCGATAAAGTCCCAGACATCACCCCGCTCCCCCCATTCTCCGTTGCCCCGGATGTAAGCATGACCGGTATGCTTTCCAGTGAGGAGAACACAACGAGAGGGTGCACAAACCGGCGACCCGGCGTAGTGCTGGGTAAACCGCATTCCGTTTTCCGCTAACGCATCAAGATGGGGGGTTTCAATCTTCTTTTGACCATAAACCCCTAGATCTCCGTAACCCAAATCATCTGCCAGAATGTAGATAATATTGGGTTTGTCTGATACCGTAACATTTTCAGTTGTTGTGGATCGGCAACTGCAGACGAGGCTGCCGACCAGTATAGTACAAATTAGATAACTGCTGATGGTCTTTTTATCCATGCGATAAAACTAAAAGAAACCCTGGTAGAAAGGAAATAAATTTAAAGAAGGAACTGGTTTTGCAATCGGTTATCCATTATTTTACCTAGAAGTATGAAAACCAGTTTACTGCTTCTACTTTCATTATCAACCCTACTGATTGGTAGATCTCGATCGGAGAAAAAGATCTTCGAGGTAATTACCGCCGATTCGGTACTGGTGGAGGTGATGCTTCGATACGAGGACCAGCAGCCACAGGAATACGTGGCCCACGTCACTACTCCGGTTTGTAAGGAAGGACTATGCCATATTCTGGTGGCTGATTTGTACTGGGACTTATTGGGCAACTTTCTTCGCTACGAACTGCCGCCTGACCAGCCACTGACCAAGTTTGATCACGAAGAATTTACTGAGGAGGACTACGAAAAACTGGATAAAATTCTGGCCGACGAATACTCTTTACTGGGTGAACACGCTATTGAGGATTTGGTGGATGAATCCACCGAACTGGTTTCTGAAGAAGTAGACGCCGTCACCGGAGCTACGGTAAAAGCCGTGCAGAATACCGTAGTAAGTGGTGCCGTGTACAGCACTTATGCCCTGTGGCACTTAGCCAATGGAGAGATAGCCCGACGAATTCCTTCGTATACCGAAAAAGAGCTTCGTGAGGATTTGATCAATCAATTCCTAGCTTCCGATCATTACCCCTACCACTATTACGCCCTCGATCAACTTAAACCAGAGCAGTTTTCCGAGTATATGCCGCAGGTAATTCGACTCATCGACGAAAGCAGTATTTTTGTAGCCCGCTACGCCTTAAATAAAATTCCTGAATCAATCTACCAGGACTCGGTCTGGCAGCGTCAGTTGGTGCAGCAATTTCCGGACGCTGATTTTAACGCCCAGCAACTACTACTAAAAAAACTACAATCTGTACCAGTAGCCAGTAGTAGCCTGGAAGTGCTGGCCAGCCACCTCGATCAGCTCAGTGAGCAACAGTTGACCCAGGTGCTGGATTTAATGACGAACAATCCTCAACAACTGAATGATGCATCAATCGGAAAAATCATCCAATTACTGGATCATGCCAATCCGGTATACCACCAATTGGCCTATCCGGCTTTAAAGAAATTGTCGGCCTACAGTCCGCTTGCGCAAAAAGCTTTGAATCATCACGAAACTTCTTCCACCACAAATTAAACAACCCATGCAACGCCTACTCTTTCTATCTTTTTTATGGTTTTGCTGGATAACATCTATCCAAGCCCAAACTAATACCCCGTCTGATTTGGTGTTCATTGAGGCGGAATCCTTTGCAGAAAAGGGAGGCTGGAAGATCGATCAGCAATCTTTTGACGTGATGGGCTCTTCCTATCTACTGGCCCACGGTATGGGTAGGCCAGTACCCGATGCGGTTACCACCGTTGACTTTCCCAAAACCGGTACCTACCACTTATGGGTGCGAACGAAAGACTGGGCACCGTTCCCTAAAGGACCGGGAGCGTTTAGGGTAGCCGTTAATGGTCAGCCGTTGGAAAGCAAATTCGGAGTGAGTGGTTCCGACGAGTGGCAGTGGTACTACGGTGGTGAAATCGACATTAACCACACCGAAGTAGAGCTAGCCCTGAAAGACCTTACCGGCTTTGATGGCCGCTGTGATGCGTTAGTATTCACTACGGATAATTCTTTCATTCCACCCAACCAACCCCAAGTCCTCATGGGCTTCCGAAGGGCTCAATTGGGCTTAACCGAAGAGCCTACTGATGCTGGAAAATACGATTTAGTGGTTATTGGCGGAGGTATGGCCGGGACCTGCGCGGCTATTTCGGGAGCGCGACAGGGCTTGAAAGTAGCCTTAATCCAGAACCGACCGGTGCTGGGCGGCAACAATAGCTCGGAAGTTCGGGTGCATTTGATGGGCGATATTGACAAAAACTACTACCCTAAGCTGGGCCGAATTGTAGACGAACTGGATAATGGAGACCCCGGCAACGGAAATCCCGATGGCGACCTTTACGGAGATGAGCGAAAACTAGCCGTGGCCCGCGCTGAAGAAAACCTCTCTTTATTCTTAAACACCCACGTAGACCAGGTAGAAATGAAAGACGGACAGATTGCGGCGGTGATCGGCCGGGATATTGCCTCTAACCAAGAATACCGCTTCTCCGGGAGCTTGTTTGCCGACTGCACCGGCGATGGAACCGTTGGCCATTTAGCCGGAGCCGATTATAGAGCCGGTCGAGAAAGCCGAGCTGAGACCGGGGAATCACTGGCTCCCGAAGAGGCCGATAACTTCACATTAGGTACGTCTAACCTCTGGGCATCGGTAGAAGTGGACTCCCCCACTAGCTTTCCCGAAACTCCCTGGGCTATACAGTTTTCGGATGAATACCATATTGATGAGCCTAAAGCGGACTGGCAATGGGAAACCGGATTTGGCAATTTCAATACCATTACCGAAGCTGAACAGATTCGAGACCATAATTTACGGGCAATTTATGGCAACTGGTCGTATTTGAAGAATCAAAAAGCTGATAAGTACGCTAACCATGAATTAGCCTGGGTAGCCTATATTGGGGGGAAACGGGAATCAAGGCGGTTGCTGGGCGACCATATTTTAACCCAGATGGATATTCAGGATGGGGTCATGTACCCCGACGGACTGGTGACGGCTACCTGGACCATTGACCTGCACTTTCCCAATGCTGAGAACTCCAAGTATTTTCCGGGTGAAGAGTTTTTTGCCGCTACCAAACACATCAAAGTGCAGCCCTACACCATTCCCTACCGTTGCCTCTATTCTCGCAATGTGCCCAATCTGTTTATGGCCGGTCGTGACATTAGCACTACTCACGTTGCCTTTGGCAGCACCCGGGTAATGCGTACCTGCGGGATGATGGGCGAAGCGGTAGGCTACGCAGCCTCCGTTTGCCGTAAGTACAACGTATTACCTCGGACTGTTTACGAACAACACTTGGACGAACTGGTTGATCTAGTTTCGGAAGATATGGTAGAAGTACAGAAGTAGAACCTTTTTACTCTTAGGTGACACTGAATTACCGAAGATGCATGAAACTTAAAGTAATTATAGATTTAGCTGATTCAATTGGTACGATTTCGGTTTATCGTTCTACCGAATATTGCTGATTAGCAGTAGCATACTAAAAATCACAAATTATGGAATTCAAAAAATACCGAAGAAAGCAAATTGCCGAACTACGCCCCTATATTGAAGGTGAAAAGTTAAGCGATAGAGTTTCCGTTTCAGCGGCCGACCGGGAAAATGGTAGTCCTAAACCCGGGGATATGATTGCCCGCAATCCTAAAGATCATAATGATCAGTGGTTAGTAGCGAAAGAATACTTTGAAGAGAATTTTGAACCGCTATAATGGCAATTATCTTATAACATAATAAACAGAAAAGACTCATTACCGAGTCCTTTCTGTCTTACACAAGCTATAATCTTTTTAGTCTTCCACAATTGACATAGACATCGGTGCTTTCGTTCATTCTGTTTTTTAGCAGACTTACATTTTTTTCCCTGGCAAAGGCATCATCCACTATTAGAACATCTTTACCTGAGTTATTTTTAGGGAGCGGCGGAAGCTGAGTTGGCACTTCTGAAACTTGATCTTCTCAAGTTTGCCCCATATACAATACCTTCAGTCGATTGGCCTTTCTTAGTTCTTGCTGCACTTCTCGCACCAGCGACATAGATTGCGAACGATCAACTCAATGTATCATCGCATACTTTTCCTCGGATATTTCCTCTAAATGAGAGGCATTTCATCTATTCCGACCTACTTAACCATTTTCTGAATTACATTAATGATTATCACGAATGATTTTGTAAGAAGAATGTTGGTGATCGAATGATCTCAAAAAATTACCCTTTGTAGAGACATGATTAATCATGTCCCTACCCATCGATGTCGTTTTGACCCATACCTATTCGTGAGAATGTATATATCAATCCGAATATTTGAACAATGATCAGCTTACAGAAAGTGCTGTCTGAAAAGTTGATACTACTTTCAATAAGCACAATTTGTTTGAGCAACAAGATTTTTATAAAACCTTACCTATCAATTTGATTTTTTGGCAGAATATTATGTTAAACAACTTCATTTTTAGACAACAAACTGCTGAATAATTCCACAGTTCTAATAAAAGTTGGTAAAACATTCCCCACTCCTTTAGAGTTTTTTATAGTGAGTAGACTTTTATCTAAAAAATTCAACAGCCATATGTTGTTGAAAACTAGCAGGTTAGAACCAACTAGCCATATATACCCCCTGTTAGAGTACAGTTGTTGATGATTCAGGGAAAAATCACATCAAAGTCGCCAGATTAATGAAACATAAGAACTATAACTACCTACCTAGCTTTAGAAAGTTTTACGCTCCCATCTTAATGGTGCTAACCGTAGCGTTATTGAGTAGTTGTCAGGAAAAAGTAGAGAAGGATGAAGGCCTTCCTCTACCGGTTATGACGCTGCAAGAAGAAAAAGCAGCTAAGTCTTTTCAATATTTGGGATCCATAGAAGGAGTCGAGAACGTGGCTATCCGGCCTCAGGTAGACGGAATTTTAGAAGAAATCTATGTTGATGAGGGGGATTTTGTGGAAAAAGGGCAGCCTTTATTTAAGATCAACAGTCAACCTTATCAGGAAGATTTAAAGAATGCGCTGGCTAACGTAAAAGTAGAGCGGGCTAAACTCAAGAAGGCTAAAACCGAAATTGATCGGATAAAGCCTCTGATTGATAATGAGGTTATTTCTGAAGTAAGAATGGAAACGGCTTTGGCCGATTACGAAGTAGCCCAGTCTTCGTTAGACCGTGCTCAGGCAGTAGCTGCCAACATGCGCATTAATCTGGAGTTTACTACCATTAAAGCCCCTGTGGGCGGTTTTATGGGAAGAATTCCCAAATCGGTAGGAAACCTGGTGAAGAAAACCGACGATGAGCCATTGACCGTACTTTCTAATGTGGAAAACGTTTACGTTTATTTTTCCATGAGTGAGTCGGACTATCTCTACTACGAGCGAATGAAAGGGGATTCTACTTCCAAGAAAATGAACAGTGAGGTCAGTCTGGTATTAGCCGATGGCACCGAATACGAACGGTCAGGGGTTATTGATGCCAACTCCGGGCAAATTGACAAGTCTACTGGATCAATAAACCTGCGGGCTAAATTCGAAAATCCAGATACCCTACTACGATCTGGCAGCACCGGAAAAATCATTATGGAGCAAATTTATCCCAATGCGATTTTAATTCCACAGGGGGCTACTACCGCCATTCAGGATAAAAGGTTTGTATTCAAATTTCAGGAGGAGGATAGTACAGTGTTGAGAAAAGAGATTCAAATTGACGGACGTACCGGCAAACAATATATTGTGAGTGGGGAAACACTCAACCCCCAAGATAAAATCGTTGTTTCCGGACTGAATAAGTTAACGAACGGCGTAAAAGTAAACCCGACGCAGGTAGGTAGTTTAGTATTGGACAATACCACTGCTACTACCGCCGATCCTGCTGAGGAAAAAGGCTCAAGTTTATAACGATAACAGAACAAAAATCAGACAGTAGGTATAGTCTCGCGGGCTAGCCTATTGTCTGCATTATTCTAGCATTCATTGCCGGAAAAGTGTTGTAACTGTATTTTTTCGCGTCGCCTCTATTGTTTTAGCTATCATGATGCCTACGAATCTAACTGATCTCCCGAATTGGGTAATGGCCAATTTAAATATTGTTTACTCCGGTATTGTCGGTAGTATTCAGGCCTACCTACTACCCCAGATTTACGCTTCACTCTCTTTATTGTCTTTTTACCCCATCCGCCTCGAAATCCAGGATTTCTGTGCGGCTTTCACCAAAAGTAACGATCATCGGCAGCACTGCTCGTTGCAATCACCATATATCGTTTGCAGCGCTAATTTCAATTTTTTAGAAAATCATTATTTACCTCCTATTCTCACTCCGATTAGAAGTGACCAGGATTTCAATAGCTCATTACGCATCTAATATTTTTAGTAAACATAAAATATTATGCTAAAGAAAATTATAGACCGGCCGGTATTGACGCTGGTACTCTCAATAGTTCTGGTGTTAGCCGGAACGGCCAGTATATTTCAACTCCCGGTAGAACGATTTCCCGAGATTGCCCCACCCAGCGTGAGTGTGCAGGTATATTACCCGGGGGGTAATGCCGAAACAGTAGCGAAGTCGGTGCTACTTCCAATTGAAGAGGCCATAAATGGTACCGAGAACATGACCTACGCCCGATCTACGGCCACCAACTCCGGCAGTGGCCGGGTTTCGGTTTACTTTGAACCGGGTACCGACCCCAACCTGGCGGCAGTAGATATTCAAAACCGTATTTCTACAGTTATTCAGCAAATCCCACCGGAAGTAGTGGAATCGGGGATTACGGTAATGAAAAGAATGAAGGGAACATTGATGACGATCAACATCTTTGCTGAAGATGAGAACTCGCCCTATAATGAAACCTTTCTAAATGCTTATACCCGAATGAACGTTCGGCGGGAGCTAAAACGGGTAGAAGGTCTGGCTGAAGCAGCCATTCTTCGTTCGCGAGACTACGCCATGCGAATCTGGCTTAATCCGGAGCGACTCGCTTTGTATGGGCTAACTCCCCGGGACGTATTTCAACAAGTCCGCGATCAGAGTTTTGAAGCAGCTCCCGGTAAATTCGGAGAAAACTCCGAGGAGGTTTTTGAAATTCCCCTGAAGCATACCGGAAGGTTCAGTGAACCGGAAGAGTACGAAAATATTGTCATCAAATCGGAGCAGGATGGACTGCAACTGCACCTGCGGGATGTGGCCCGCATAGAGTTTGGTGCGTCCAACTACACCAGCCAGAACCGTTTGGATGGGCGCCCTTCGGTTACTATCGATATTGTACAGCAAAGTGGAGCTAACGCAGTAGAGATCGATAAAGCGGTCCGGGCAATTCTGGAAGAACAAGCCAAAGTTTTTCCGGAAGGCATTAGCTATGAAATCACCTATAGTGTACGCGATCAGATTGATGAATCAATGGGCCACGTAAAGCAGACCCTTATTGAGGCATTTATTCTGGTATTCTTAGTGGTGTTCATCTTCCTGCAAGACTTCAAAGCTACTTTTATTACGGCGATCACCATTCCTATCTCGCTGGTAGGTACGTTCTTTTTCCTATCGCTGGTCGGTGTTTCCATGAATGTACTGAGCATGTTCTCCATTGTGCTCTCCATTGGTATTGTGGTAGATAACGCCATTGTAGTGGTAGAAGCTATTTTCGAGAAAATGCAGCACTATAGCATGAGCGCCCGGGAGGCAGTAACTTCCGCCCTAACCGAGATCACCGGGGCCATTATTTCCATTACGATGGTAATTGCTGCTGTATTTCTTCCAGTAGGTTTTATCTCGGGACCAGTAGGAGTATTTTACCAAGAATTTGCCTATACCATCATTATTGCCGTAGTAATTTCGGCGGTTATTGCCCTTACCCTCGGTCCGGTTTTGTTTATGCTACTCTATAAAAATAAGGAAGAAGCTGAGCCGATACCGGTAAAAGAAAATAGAGAGGCCGGCATGGTGAATAAAATACAGCAGTCTAAAAAAGTGCAGAAAGCTAAAGCACTCGGTTCTAAGGGGCTACGAAAATTCGATACTTTATTCGATAGGTTTACCGAGAAATACGTAAAGCTGGCCGGAGCTGCCATTCAGTACAAATGGATAAGTTTAATTGCCTTGCTGGGGGTGATAGCCGTCACCTACTTTTTGGCAAGTCGTACTCCGCAGGCGTTTATTCCTACGGAAGATGACAACTTCCTGATTTTCACCATCAAAATGCCCGAAGGTGCTTCCCTTCACCGAACCAATGAAGCATTAGTACAAGCCGATTCCGTTCTGAGCAACGAACCGGCGGTAGAGAGTATTAATACCGTTTCTGGCTTCGATGTAGTGAGTGGTTCAGAAAGCCCCTCCTCGGGCTTGGGATACGTCTTACTCAAAGACATTGGCGAGCGCGGGGAGATAGAGGACATCAACGAACTTATTAAACATTTCCTGAACAAGCTGTCGGTTATTAGTGAGGCTCGGGGAATTAATATGTATCCCCGACCCACCGTTCAGGGGTTTGGTGACTTTGACGGAGTGCAAATTATGCTTCAGGATCGTTCGGATGGAGATCTTAGCGAATTCGGAGTTTTAGTGAATGAATTCATTGCCGAGCTTTCTCAGCAAAAAGAAATTGACAACGCTTTCACCTCCTACAACACTAACTTTCCGCAGTACCGATTAAACATTGACTACAAAAAGGCAAAGGCACTGGGAGTGAGTGTGAAAGACATGATGTTTACCGTCCAGTCTAACTTTGGTCAGACCCGCGTGGGTGACTTCAACCGATTTACTCGACAGTACGGAGTTTTTATGCAGTCGGACATAAACTACCGCGAAAACCCGGAAACCTTCAATTCCATCTTTGTCAAGAATAACGAAGGCGAAATGGTACCGGTTAATACCATTGTGCAGCTAGAAGAAGCCTTCGGGCCGGAAACCGTTACCCGGTATAACCTTTACAATGCGGCGAGAATAAACATTACCCCGGCGGAAGGATATAGTACCGGCGACGTTATGGGATTAATTGAAGATTTGAGTGAAAAGACCCTACCGGCCAGTCTTAATTTTGAATGGACCGGTATGAGTCTGGAAGAAAAGAAATCAGGTTCGGATTCTATTATAGTTTTTATCATCAGTATCGTACTGGTTTACTTTATTCTTTCGGCTCAGTACGAAAGTTTTTGGTTGCCTATGGCCGTCATACTATCCCTTCCTACCGGAATTCTGGGTGTGTTTGCTTTCATCAATATTGCCGGTATCAACAATAATATCTACGTGCAAGTAGGAATTATCATGCTGATTGGACTGCTGGCTAAAAACGCCATTCTGATCGTAGAGTTTGCCGCTCAAAAAAGGCGCGCGGGAGACAAAGTGCTGGATGCAGTGCTGGATGCTAGTGCCTTGCGATTACGGGCTATTGTGATGACCTCTCTGGCGTTTACCGCGGGGCTTATTCCACTTATGTTTTCGGAAGGTTCTTCGGCCATCGGTAACAAATCGGTGAGTATCGGAACAGCTGGTGGTATGTTGTCAGGAGTCTTCCTTGGAATTTTGATAATCCCGGTACTTACGTACATTTTTCTACAGCTAAACGAGCGATTCAGCATCAAAACTACCTAAGAAAGTTGCTTATTATGATTTTTTTGAAACGATTACTACCCTTCAGTTTTCTTCTGATCGGAGCTATTGGTTGTAAGGTAGGTGAAAACTACGTCAGACCCGAGGTTGCTCCCCTGAATAGCTTCTACGGTGCCAGTCCACTCATTGACACCGCTGCTTCACAGCAAACTACCCTGGCGGATGTCAACTGGCGAAACTACTTTGAAGACTCGCTGTTGGTTGAATTGATTGATACCGCCCTGACTGGGAATATAGCCCTGCAACAGGAGGCATTACAGATAGAAATTGGTACCCAGAACCTAGAACTGAACAAGGCCAATATGTATCCTAGTCTGGGGTTCTCCCCCTTTGGTTTTCAGCGGGAATACTTTTCGGAGAACTTCAACAACTTCGGTTCTAACCGGGCCCGACGCAACCACGGAGAAAACCCTCCTAAAACCTTATATACCGAACGGTTAGCCTACACCACTACCCTATTTGCCAGTTGGGAGATAGATTTGTGGGGCAAGCTACGCTGGCAAAAAGAGGCGGCTCAGGCTTCTTTTCAGCAAAGCCAGGAGTTTCAGAAGGCCGTGCAGACTGCCGTAGTGGCGGAAGTAGCTTCTACCTACTACAATATGCTAATGATCAACTCTCAGATCGAGGTAGCCGAACGCAACCTGGAGCTGGGCCGAAGCACGCTGGAAATTGTAAAGCTGCAGTTTCAAGCCGATGAAACTACCTCTCTCGCAATTCAGCAAACCGAGTCGCAGATACTTCGTGCCGAATCCCTGATTCCCCAGTTGGAACGGGAATATATCCTGTTAGAGAATCGCCTCAACCAACTGCTAGGCCGCTACCCGCAGCCCATCAATATTGAACAAGACCTGGAAGATGTGGTGTTTGATGACCGCTACGTAGTAGGTGTTCCTATGGAGCTGATTAACAACCGACCCGATATTGCTGCCGCCGAGTACCAGCTGATTGCCAGCAACGCCCGGGTAGGAGTAACGCACGCCATGAAGTATCCCTCGCTGGTGTTAAATGCCAGTACGGGTCTAAACTCCTTTATTTTTAACAGTTTTCTTGATCCGCTTGGGTCGGGGTTTGCTATGCTCGACGGTGCCATTTTTCAACCTATTTTTCAGAATCGCCGCCTCAAGTCAAACCATAACATAGCCATCGCCGAACGGCAATTAGCCGAGCTAAGCTTCAAAGACAATATTATTCTGGCAGTACGTGAGGTTTCCGATGCATTGGTGACCATAGAAAAGCTAAGGGAAGAATACAGCATTGCCCAGCAGCGCATTATTGTCACTACCAAAGGAGTGCAGGATGCTTCTCTGTTGTTTCAGAGTGGTTTTGCCAACTACCTGGAAGTAATCAACGCTCAGGAAGATGCGCTACAAAGCGAGTTGGAACTGGCTGACCTCAAGCGGCAAATTATCCTGGCTAACATAGAACTCTACCGCAGCCTCGGGGGCGGATGGCAGTAAAAGCTTCCGCTGATCAATACTCAATACTGATAGTAACCATCAATAGACTAGCTTAGCCAAGTGATTAATATCTGACATAAGTACCAGATAATCAGTATGCCTTATTGACAAGAGCCTTAGTAAAAATACCTACCCTCGCTCTACAGCAATTCTTTTTCTAACAGTGAAGGAGTGCCAGATATATTGTTTTGGCAGTAGAAAAAGCTGATAAAAGTCATAAACTACAAAAAGAAAAGTCATGGCGGTTCAGTAGCAATTTCTCCTTTTTGGCCTAAGAGAAATTTCTACTAACTTTATGAAAAGCTGCTCATGAAACGCAGTAAATCAATCTAGTTACTCGAGAGTTCTGAATCTCAAATTTTGAAACTTTACAACTGTTAAAACTATGAGCTTTGACCTAACTCAGTACGGCATCGAAGTAAAAGAGATCCTGAGAAATTCCAGCGTACCCGTCTTGTACGAGATTGGCCTTCGCCACGAAAAGGGAACCGCTATCTCAGACACTGGAGCATTACTCGTTTATTCCGGCGAGAAAACGGGCCGAAGCCCTAAAGACAAACGCATTGTCCGACACCCCGACTCCGAAAACAATATTGATTGGGGTAAAATCAATATGGAGTTGGACGAGCATACCTACAAAGTAAACCGTGAGCGGGCCATTGATTATTTGAATACCCGAGACCGGTTGTTTGTGGTAGATGCCTTTGCTGGCTGGGACGAAAAGTACCGACTGAAAGTACGGATTGTGTGTACTAGGGCTTACCACGCACTGTTCATGCAGAACATGCTGATTATGCCCACCAAGGAAGAACTGGAGAATTTCGGTACCCCTGATTACGTGATCTTTAACGGGGGCGGCTTCCCGGCTAACCGATACACTTCTAGTATGACCTCTAAAACCAGCGTGGACGTCAATATTGAGGAGAAAGAAATTGTCATTTTGGGTACCGAATACGCCGGTGAGATGAAGAAAGGTATCTTCTCCATCATGAACTACCTGATGCCCCTGCAGGGTGTTTTACCTATGCACTGCTCCGCTAACGTAGGTGAAGATGGCGACGTGTCCGTTTTGTTTGGCCTATCTGGCACCGGAAAAACTACCCTGAGTGCCGACCCCAAACGCAAACTGATTGGCGACGACGAACACTGCTGGACCGACACGGGCATTTTCAATATTGAAGGAGGATGTTACGCCAAGGCAATTGATCTTTCGGCGGAGAATGAGCCCGATATCTACAACGCCATGCGCTACGGCACCGTGCTGGAAAACGTAATGTACGATCCCAAAACCCGAGAAGTGGATTACACGGATACCTCTATCACCCAGAATACTCGGGCCTCTTACCCACTGACTTTTATAGACAATGTGCAAATTCCGGGTATTGCCGGTCATGCCAAAAATATCATCTTCCTAACCTGTGATGCCTTCGGAGTGCTGCCGCCCATTTGTAAGCTAACCCCCGAGCAGGCTTCCTATCACTTTATCTCCGGATACACCGCGAAGGTGGCCGGTACCGAAATGGGCATTACCGAACCCCAGGCCACCTTCTCCGCTTGCTTCGGTGCCGCCTTTATGATGTGGCACCCTAACCGTTACGCCGAATTGCTGGCGGAAAAAATTAAAAAGCACGGGGCGAAAGCCTGGTTGGTAAATACCGGTTGGACCGGGGGCGCCTACGGAGTGGGGTCCCGCATCAAACTAAAGTATACCCGGGCTCTGATTGACGCCATTCATAATAATAGTTTTGATGGTGTGGAAACCCGCACCGATCCCAGCTTTGGCTTTGAGATCCCGCTTAGCTGCCCGGATGTCCCTTCTGAAATACTGGTTCCTCGGGATACCTGGAAGGATAAAGATGCTTTTGATGCTACCAAAGAAAAGCTGGTTGGGTTGTTCCAGAATAATTTTAAATCCTTTGAGGATAGTGTAAACCCCGAAATTATTGCCGCCGGACCCAAGGCTCATAAGCTAGCGTAAATCCGAAAATTCCGAAACATTACTTCTCTAAATGCAGATCTAGGGGAATCGATTTTTGATTCCCCTTTTTCTTTTTATGGAAAGCTGCCAACGGTGAGTATATGAAGCGTAGCATCCCGCAGGGTGCTATGATTTCATATACAGTGTTACCCACTTTTTATTTTTCATTTATATTCTTTCTATACAAATAATCAGCAATTTTAAAGATTGCATAATTCTTATCTCTTGCAACTTCATTGAAGAACTGACCATTAGTTATTTCATCAACTTGTTGCCCAAAGAGAATTGAGTTTGTTCGGAATTTCAAACCTTCAAAGTCAACTACCCAAGGTGTATAAAGATAATTAGGCTTATCATCCGAATTTTCAACTATCAATTTTTTACCATTTTGAAAAACAATGATTACTCGTCTCCAATCCGTTGTTGTACTCCAATTTCCATAAGCTTGCCAAAAAGCATTATTGATTTCTTCATCACTCAAAGTGATTAACGAGTCTGCAACTGACTTGTAAAAGCTGAAATCTGTTTTTTCACCTGGGAATGAGTATAAGTTATCAAAGTCAAAACGGTCTATGCCTGATTTATTTATGCGTTGCTCTTCTTTATCAATGAACTTTTTAAATTCATTGATGTCAATTTCTGTAATATTCAATTCAGTCAATGAAACTTTTGAGAATCGTGATTTGTCTATTACGTTAATAATCTGTTCAACTTTGACTGCTTCTATTTCATTGTCTGCACGTGAAAGATATTTTGAAGATTTTGTTTTTTTATCAACAACATATTTATTTCCCTTTTTAATGTAAGTCCTTAAGGAATTATTTGAATGGAAACAACCTTGACTACCATTTTCAAAATGCAATTCCTTAACTACGAGATTAGAAAAAAGACTTTCAGGCAAATGATATTCTTTAATTGACTTTTCTTTTGGGTCAAAGGTGTATTGTTTATTCAAATTTTGGTCTGCCAATATCATTTTGTTGTCAAATAAAGTAGCATTTGCAATAGAAAAATCCACTGTCATAAACCGATACCATTGTTTTTTCTTTTTGTCAAAGCTTAAAATATCTTTATTCGCAAATCCATATTCTTCACCTTCAAAATTCAATTTCAAATAAGGTTCTTGAATAGGAATTTCATCTGTAAATAACTGAGATACTATAAAGCCATCAGGGTTAATCTTATAAATACTTTCAAAGGTCAAGACAAAAAGATTGTTGTTTCTTACCCCAATTGCTCTAAGGCTATTTTCAAGCGATTTCTCGGATTGCCATGTTTTAGAAAATGCACTATTGTAAAGGCTTATGCTCAAATCTTGATTTATTGTATAAAGGTCTTCATTTTCAGAGACTTCAAAATCGACTATTTCTGGCAAGTAAGTCCAATCAATAGAATCTGATTTAGTAATAAACACTTTACCTTGTTGATTGACGATATAGTAGTTTCCAAAAATTCTTATTTTCCTAATATCAGGTCGTTCTTCTTTCGATAGTCTTTCATATTTTCCTTGACTTAAGGGTGTCGGTAGTTTTTTCCAACTTTGGCAGTTATCGGTAGTTTTGTAGATGATATTCCAAAATGAGCCAAATAACCCTGTGCGTTCATTAATTGCAAAATGAATTGTTGAAAACCTTAATGCATTTTCATTTCCTGCCTTATCAAAGGATTTCCAAGTTTTACCATAATTTTCTGTGTAGTAAATGAGTTGCGAATTTCCACTCATCCACGCTTTTCCGTTATTATTGATGAATGCAGCATCAATCCAACTGCTTTTTCCAAATTTTATCTTTTCCCAATTCTTTCCGTGATTACCTGACCAAAAAACAAAGTCTTGTTTACCGCCTTCTTGAATAAACCCTGAAATCATAAGAGTATCTTCTGAAAAGAAATTAACTCTCTCAAATGTCTTTCCTGAACTGAAATTATATGGGTCTAAAGAACCATAAGGTCCAATATGCCATAACTCACCGATTTGTTTAGTGAAATAAACATTTCCTGCTTTTGTCGCTACCCAAATTTCTTCAGATGGTGAAATTCCGAGTTCTGATACTCCGCCAGAAATAGATAATCTTGATAAATATTCTTCTTGACCAAAAACTGTCAAGGGAATAAGTATGATTGTCAATATGTGCAGTATCTTCTTCATAATTGTGGGTAACAATTGCATAACGGCAACTAGTCTCCGTTATTTTCCTTATATCAAGGGCATTCTTCGTGCCAATCTAGCGGATTTTTGATGCTTTTGAAACTGTTTACTGCCACATGAGTGTATATTTCGGTAGTTTTGCTGGAAGAATGACCTAGTAAAGATTGTATATATCGCAAATCAGTACCATTCTCTAGTAGATGGGTAGCAAAAGAGTGTCGTAGCATATGCGGGGTTACTCGCTTTTTTATTCCAGCCCTTGTTGCCGCCTGCGCCAATAACTGTCCTACACTTCTGCCCGAGTATTTTCCGCCAGACTGTCCTTCAAACAGATACGCCTTTGGTTTCCATAACTTGTAATATTGTCGTAAATCACTTAGCAGCGATTTAGAAAGTAATGTGTACCGATCTTTGCCTCCTTTTCCACCTTCTACCCGTATCAGCATCCGTTTGCTATCAATATCGGTTAGTTTGAGGTTTAGTAGTTCACCCCTCCTTAATCCTGCCGAGTAAAGCAGGCTTACAATACATTGGTGCTTTATATTATTGGTATGGCGGATAATGGCCAGTACTTCTTCTTTACTTAGCACCTCCGGCAAACGCTCTTTCTTACGCGGGCGTTCAATGCTGTAAAAGCGGTTGGGCATTCCTAGCACCACTTCGTAATAGAATTTAATCGCATTTACCGCTTGATTGAGATAGGAATCAGATTTTTGTTGTTGTACCAGATGCTGTAAATACACCCGAATATCGTTCTCATCCAGATTTATCACTTCACGTTCTTTATAATGATTGATAAAACCTTCAAACAGGCCAATATAGGTACGGGCGGTGTTAGTAGCGTATTTTCGTAACTCTAGCTTTTGCAAATATTCTTCCGGGCAGCGGCGATAGCCTTCCGGTAACTCGCGTTTTCGGAAATAATCTACATTTAATTCCCTGTTGCTGCTATTGACCGGGCGGTTACGAAAGAAATAATGTCCATTGACCCAGGCTACTCCCCTAAACGTCTGAAAAATAGCGTCCAGGTTTTGCTTGGTATTCACCACGTAGGCCATCTGGTATTGATCGCTCCAGCGTGGGTTAGGCAACTCTTTCACCAGGGCTTGTATTACTTTATCCGCGTAAAACTGCAAGCCGATCATCTTCTGCTCATCAATCAGCAAATGCTTCAACGTAATTTGCCGCCTAAAATTACCGGCGGTTGGGGCCACTACTCGCTTTTCCATATCCTAAAAAACGAATATTTACATCACTTTAGGAAAAATAAGCGTTGGTTTATACGTTTAATAAACGTTAGTTAAACGTATAATAAACGTTTATTCGACGCTTATGAGACAGTGTTTATCTTGTGGTGAAGACTTTGAAGGCAGGGCCGGAAAAAAGTTTTGTTCGTCGTACTGCCGGTCGGCCTACCATTACCGAAATAAACAGGCGGATAGTTTATTTCAGCAAATTGACCGCCAGTTGAAGCAAAATCGCCAAATTCTCAAAAAGTATAATCAAGCAGGTAAAGCAACCGTGCGGCAAGAAGTGCTTTTAAAAGAAGGTTTTAATCCCCGTTACTTCACCCATTTTTGGAAGGCTCAGAACGGCAATGTCTATCTCTTTTGTTATGAGTTTGGTTTCTTCAAAAAAAGTGAAAACGGCAAAACCAAATATGTGCTCATCCAGTGGCAACCCTATATGGAGTAATTTTTTTCTATAATACTTCCTAATACATTACATAAATCAACTTGAGGCCAGCTACTGGTCGTTAGGGTCACATAGTTAAATTATTTCCCAACTTAAACCATTTTATTATGGCCCAATTACTTTATGCGCGCGATGCATCGCGTAAGCACCTTTCGGCTACCCGCCGTCACATCCGCTTGTGCCGTCAGTTTAACGGCACCCAGTTTCTGGTTGATCAAATTCAGCTACCCTACTCTGCCCTGGTGGACAAACAGGACGCTACCCTCAAGAAAGAAGAACAACGCGAAGATCGCTACGATGATCTGCTCATTGCCGATAACCACCTGGACGATCTGGTGCGGTTGGTATTCCGCCGCTGTGAGGAGCACGACCGCACTATGCCTACCGAGTCAGTCATGCCCCGCGTATTCCCCGAAGGTAAGTTCGGCCATATCGTCAACATGAACATGCAGCAGCAACCCGATACAGTCGAGAGCCTGGCTATGCGAATTGAAGATCTGGGTAAGGAACATACGCTATTCCCGCTGGCGGCTGAGCTACGTAAGCAGGTAGCCAACTCCCGCAAAGCCATTAAGACCTACGAAGAGGCTGTCAAGCAGTTAAAGACCGCCGATGCCGAAGAAGAAATAGCGAAGGCCACCTTACGTCGTCAGTACGAGAACAACTACCTGGATGCCCGCAAGCAATTAGGTAAAATCCGGGCCGAGCGCCTATTTCCCAAGCTGAATACCGCCAGCAAAGCCTCGCCTGCGGCGGAAATCGAAAATACCGCCTCATAAGCAGCTTTCCGGCGGTTGGCGGGCGGTTTTAAGGCCGAAATTTCCCCAACATTCGGATGTAGAGGCTTTCCGAAGCTCCTTGCTGGGGTTACAACCCTTCGTTATGCTCATTTTTGAAATAATTGTAAGCTACGCGGCTTCGTAACCCGAATTATCACAACCTAACCTTCTTACATTTCTTCGTAATGTACTTCTCCGCTACTTTAGCCCATTACATTTCGTTGTAACGCACTTTCTCCCCTCGTAAAGGTCTTTACAATTCGTCGCAGAGCGCTTTACTGAAATAAAAGTCCCTTACACTCTGTCGTAGCCCATTTTGAAGCAACAAAAGCTGATTACGACGAATAGTTGGCTGTTTTTTATACTCACGTTTACTAGTAAACTCTTTGACAATCAATACTTTATATGACAAATCCCCCTGCACCCCACTCCACGGTGGCCCTTTTTCTAAGGGGGAAATGCACTTAGGCAAATCAATTCCAATGTTTAACCAAAGATATCGTATCTACAATATACTATTCCCCCTTTTTAAAGGGGGTAAGGGGGATTTAACACCTGAAAAGCATAACCGTGAAGTGAACAATACTAAATCAGGGGTTTGGCGCTTTGGAAACGTACAGCAGGGCATCGTAGCAGCAAGTCAGAGTGTTATCTTCCGGATTGTGCCGGTCTCCCGCCACGGCTACGTACACCCTGTCGTTCTGGTCTACGTACACTTCGTGGAAGTGATGCTTGAACGGCACCTCTACCGTGCTAGTGAACCCACCATCTGTACGAAGCAGGTCAGAAGGGTTCACATAATTATTGGTCACATTCATTCGCACTTCGTAAACCGTACCCTGGGAGGTAGTATCCCTATCCATTGGTTGGGAGTGCTGGCGGGCTTGCCGGTAAACTTGCCAGTTCTGTCCGCTATCTAACGAATAATGTTGAGCCTCGGTGGCTGACTTGTTGCCTACTGAGTCGGTTAAGGTGGCGTGCATCGCAAACAGCGTATCGTTTGCGGAAAGTAGCCCCACAACTCCACTGCGAGAGCCCGGAGACTTTTGCCAGGTATTACCGCTATCTTTTGAGAAGTACGTTCCGTACCAGGTAGCAACTACTAGGGTGCGCTCAATATCTCCAAAAACTGCCAGAGCCTCCCTCTCACCAGGGATCGATAGCTTGATCCAATCTTGATGAGTATCAGCATCGTTGGCCGTTGGCTCAGCGCCTTCTTCACAACTAAAAAAATTGCTAACAATCAGTGCAACCGGAATTAGCCAGGAACGCCCTAATCTAAATAATCTAAAAATCATGTTTACTTCTTTTCCCGAAAGATAGGAAAAAGCCATCGCTTTACTCCGATTGGATGCTCTCCATTATCATCGTATTTTAGGCCAAACTGAACTTACATCAACCTATATCCTTTATGAGACTGCTTATTATTGCCACCTGCTTGTTAGCCCAAATCAGCTACGCCCAAACTACTGACCAACCCAATGTACTACTCATCATCACCGACGACCAGGGCTACGGTGATCTGGGGTTTACCGGTAATCCGCACATCAAAACCCCGGTACTGGATCAACTGGCCCGGGAGAGCATCCGGCTTACGAACTTCTACGTTTCTCCGGTCTGCGCCCCTACCCGATCCAGCCTGATGACCGGCCGCTACTCGCTGCGCACCGGCGTACACGATACCTACAACGGCGGAGCTACGATGGCCAGCTCCGAGGTAACCCTGGCCGAAATGCTAAAGGATGAGGGCTACCGTACCGGAATTTTCGGCAAATGGCACTTAGGGGATAACTATCCGAGCCGACCTAACGATCAGGGTTTCGACGAGTCGGTGACTCATTTAGGCGGAGGTATGGGCCAGGTGGGTGATTTTACTACTTACTTTCAGGGCGATAGCAGCTACTTTGATCCGGTGCTGTGGCACAATGGTGAACAACAGTCTTACGAAGGCTACTGCTCCGATATTTTTGCCGAGCAGGCTGTAGAGTTCATAAAAACCAACCAGAACGAGCCGTTCTTTTGCTATCTGTCGTTCAATGCGCCTCATACCCCGTTGCAGGTGCCCGATAAATACTACCAAATGTATAAAGGCATTGATCCGTCCGCCGGTTTTGATGATAGTCGGCCCTTCCCGGAAATGAGCGAAAAGGACAAGGAAGATGCCCGCAAGGTATACGCTATGGTAACTAATATTGACGATAACCTGGGTAAAGTATTCGCAACATTGGATGAACTGAATATTGCCGATAACACCATCGTGATTTTTATGACCGATAATGGCCCCCAGCAGTGGCGCTACGTAGGTGGTATGCGGGGACGAAAGGGTTCGGTGTACCGAGGTGGAGTACGGGTGCCCTTTTTCCTACGCTACCCCGCTCAGTATTCGGAAAGCCAGGATATTGAAACCACCGCAGCCCACCTGGATGTATTACCTACCCTGGCCGAATTATGCGGGGCTAGCCTTCCGATAAACCGGGCCATCGACGGCCACAGTCTGGTACCATTATTCAACGGAGAATCCGTAAGCTGGGCGGCGCGTCCACTGTTCTTTACCTGGACCCGAAAGTACCCCGGACTGTACCGCAACGTAGCCCTGCAACAGGGCGACTACAAACTAGTAGGTCAAACTTCTTACAACGCCGAACTAGCTGACTTTGAACTATTTAATATCCAAGACGACCCCTACGAACAGCAGAACCTGGTGAACCAGCTACCGGAAACAGCCCAGCGGCTCAAGCAACAGCTGGACCAGCACTTCTTTGAACTCATCCAGTCACCCAACCTGCTCAATCCACCCACGGCATTGATTGGCTCTGATGAAGAAGACCCGGTCTTTCTCAGTCGTAATGATGCCAGCGGGGATCGGGGTATTTGGGCTCAGGAAGACATTTACGGTAAGTGGCTGGTGGAGGTAGCTCAGGAGGGTTACTACGACCTCAGCTTCCGCTTTCTTTCTCCGCTGCAGCCCGGAGGACAGATGATACTGGAAACAGGAACCCTGATTCAGCAACTGGAGAACGACGAGACTTCAAATGAGACTTTAGTGATGAAAAACGTCTACTTACCAAAAATGAAAGGTGATTTAATTCCGTTCTACGAGGTGGAAGGCCAGCGTATTTTTCCCTTCTGGGTAGAGATTACTCAAGCCAAATAGTTCAAACACAACCGATTCCCAGAGGTTATTTCCGTAAGAACAATTTTGATCATGTTCCCACACTACATTTTCCCTATATTTACGGCCTTCATTTTGAATCTGTATTACTACACTATGAGACAACATTTCTTTATATTACTACTATTCCTAGGTTCTTCGGTCGGGCTGTTTGCCCAGAATGTACAGATGGAGACTTTGCCGCTGGATGATCTTTCCGCCTTCCAGGAGCAGGCCGGTAACTGGATGATCGTTGGTTCGGTAACCATGGACCCAAACGTAGATATCCATCATCAGGAAGCCCCGGCTGAAGAATCCAAAAAGAAGAAAAAGAAATCAAAAAACGCTGAACAGGAATCTGACGTTCAGCAAGGCCCCGTTCGCTACCAGGCCGGAACCGGCGTGCTGCTGAATATGAACGACGACAATATCAAAGATCATTTACTGACTAGCTGGGAACACGGAGATATTCTGTTGGAACTGGAAGTAATGATGCCTAAGGGCTCCAACTCGGGAATCTACCTACAGGGCCGCTACGAAATTCAACTGCTGGATAGCTGGGGCGTAAAAAATCCGCGCTACGGCGATATTGGCGGCATCTACCGCAACTGGGAAACCGAGCCAGGAAAAATCTACATGGGCAAAGCCCCCCTCACCAACGCCGCCAAAGCCCCCGGACTGTGGCAGAAGTTCAAGATTGCTTTTCAGGCCCCAAAGTTTGACGATAGCGGCAAAAAGGTGGCCAACGCCCGCTTCGTGTACGTGGATTTGAACGGCGAACGCATCCACGAAAACGTAGAGGTGCCTTTACCAACCGGGGGGCCGGTGGAGAACAATGAAGTAGCGAAAGGGCCGATCATGATTCAGGGCGACCACGGCCCGGTAGCACTGCGCAATATCCGCTACCGCCTGATGGAAGAAACCGATGTACAGCTGAGTGAGATTAGTTACAAAGTCTACGAAAATGTGATTGACCCTGCCTCGCTGGCTAGTGCGTCACCTATTGAGGAGGGAACCATCCATCAGATGACTACCGACCTACCCGGCGTAGATGACGACTTTACAGTGGTGTACGAAGGTGATATTGTGGCCTCAGCAGCCAGCGACTATCAGTTTCAACTGAACTTCGTAGGCCGGGCTATGCTGGAAGTGAACGGGGAAGAACAAACCGAACTGGCCAGCTTTGATCAGTACCAGTCCACCAATGATTTAACGCTTACCCTCTCTGAGGGAAAAACTCCGTTTCGGCTGGTTTACCAGAAGGAAACCCCGCAGTGGACTACCCGGGTGGGTCTGTTTAGCACCGACTCCTACCCTCGCCCTTTGCACAATCCTAATTCCTTCCTTCCCGATATTCCCGAAACCGGCCCTATTTACGTCAAGGTAGCCGACGAACCCCGTATGCTGCGGGCTTTTCTGGATTACGAAGGCGATCAGTCGCAACGACTGACTCATACCATTGGCGTGGGCGTACCTAGCGGAGCACATTATGTGTATAATCTGATAACCGGCACCCCGGTTTGTGTGTGGCGAGGAGAGTTCTTAAACGCTACCCCCATGTGGTACCGGCGGGGCGATGGTTCCTTCCGCCCCCGAGGAGCAGTACAGTATTTATTTCCTTCAGCCTCCCTGGCGGAGTTAGCTGATTCCAATGCTCCCTTTCCAACTGACATTAACGAAACCGGGGATTGGCAAAGTGACGGCTACCGAATTGACGCTCAGTCCGGTTTGCCCATCTTTGTGTATGAACAAGAAGACAAAGTACTCGAGGACTTTATTCAACCTGATGAAGCAGGCAAGATGCTTACCCGCAGCCTTACCTTCACCGAAGGCAGCCCTTCCGAAAATCTGTACTTTAAGTTAGCCGAAGGAGCCGACATTCAGCAGATGCCGGATGGTAGTTACGTGGTAGACCAACAGTACTATATTCAGATTCCTTCCGGTCAATCGGCTACCGTAAGATCGGTTAACGAGAAGCAGGAGCTAGTCGCTTCCCTGCAAAATTCTTCATTTACTTATTCTATCGTCTGGTAAATCAGCCTAACATGCAGCTTATCATATCCTATATTTCATTATTGCTCGTAAGTATAACGCTTTCTCTTTCGGTCAGTCTGGCTCAGGAGAAACCTACTGAAGACGACTACTACCGCATCGTAACGCTTCCTACTCCCGAGGATGTACTACTGGAAGTAGGTGGCCTGGTTACCTTGCCCGACCGACGCATTGCGCTCTGCACCCGCCGGGGCGACGTATATATTGTCGAAAACCCCAATATGTACGAAGGCACTCAGCCCCGCTACACCCTCTTTGCTACCGGCCTGCACGAACCCTTGGGTTTAGCTTATAAAGAGAATGCACTCTACACCACTCAACGAGGCGAACTGACTAAGCTTAGCGACACTAACGGTGACGGAAAAGCGGATAGGTACGAAACGATCTATCAGTGGCCATTGTCCGGACACTACCACGAATACTCCTACGGACCCAAGTTTCTGCCCAACGGTGATATGATGGTCACCGGTAATGTGGCCTTCGGCAGCGAAGAATGGTGGCGAGGCGAAAGCCGGGTTCCCTGGCGAGGCTGGGCTATGCGTATCAGCCCCGAGGGTGAGATGCAGCCCTGGGCTACCGGAATGCGATCGCCCTGCGGCTTAGGTATCATCGACGGTGAGTTTTTCTACACCGAAAACCAGGGCGACTGGATGGGCTCCGGTGGAGTCTGGCATATTTCTCAGGGTAGCTTCGCCGGCCACCCGGCCGGACTAACCTGGGCCGGAAAAGAAGGCTCGCCGATAGATTTAACCGAGCAAGAATTCTACGCCCAGATTGACAAACGGCAGGTAAAAGAGAACGGCCGTTACGTAAAGCCGGAGAACGTAGAAAACGAAGAAGATCCGGACTTTCTGTACGAAGCAGGCGAGATCTTTCCTGAAGTACAACTGCCCGCCGTATGGCTGCCCCACGGAATTCTGGGAATCTCCAATTCGGAGATACTGGTAGATAGCAGTGCCGGAGAGTTTGGGCCGTTCAGCGGTCAGCTATTTGTGGGCGACCAGGGACAGAGCAAGATTATGCGTGTCTCCCTGGAAAAAGTGAATGATCAGTACCAAGGGGTAGCCTTTGATTTCCGTTCGGGATTCCAGTCGGGAGTGCTACGGATGACGTGGGGCGGCGATGGTTCCATGTACGTAGGCGAAACCAACCGGGGCTGGGGTTCGGCCGGAACCCAGAATGCCGGACTGGAACGCTTGGTTTGGACAGGCGAAACTCCCTTTGAGATGCAGACCGTACGGGCTGAACCGGACGGCTTTACCATCCACTTCACCCAACCGGTTGATAGGGAGTCAGCCGAAGATTTGAACGCCTACGGCGGACGTAGCTTTATTTATAAGTACCACGCGGTGTACGGTAGCCCTACCGTTAACGATGAGCCATTAGCTATCCGAGGAGTAAAAGTTTCGGAAGACGGAAAATCAGTGCGGGTAAAGGTGGATAACTTACGACAATATTATATTCATGAACTACTTGTAACCGGTATAAAATCTGCCGAGAGCGCCAATACCTTGTTGCATCCGGTAGCTTACTACACGCTGAACAACATCCCTGATGGTGACAAGCTACCCGACAGCGAATGGGTAACTAAGCGCTCGGAAGACACTAATCGCCCTACGACTCAGGCGCCCCGGAGTCCCCAGTCCGTTATAACCACTCCCGATGACCCGAATGCCAGTTCGGCAACCCCTGCTTACGCCGATATTGAGCCATTGCTAGTCAAAAATACCTGTACCGCCTGCCATCAGGCTGACCAGCGACAGGTAGGCCCGGCCTTTAAGGATGTGGCCAAGCGTAAGTACAGCGACGAGAAGATTGTAGAACTGATCTACAATCCTCAGCCGGAGAACTGGCCGGATTATACTCCCATGGCTCCTATGCCCCAGGTTCCCGAAGAAGAAGCCTTGAAGATAGCTAAGTGGATTAATTCTTTGGATTAGTGTTATGGTGTTATGGTGTTATGGTGTTATGGTGTTATGGTGTTATGGTGTTATTGAAACTACGAATTCCTTTTAGGGGGAGCTGTAAGTCTCAGGCAAGTAACCTTTTTGAACCATAACACTATAGCACTGTAACACTAAAACACTTTCACTGGCTTTTCCACCTCTTCTTCCATTTCATAAGGTAGCTGCCAGACATTCCCCCGGCTGTCGCCGAAGTACATGATGGATTGGCTGAGCTCGTCCGGGTTGCCATCAGCCCAAAAGTATCGGAAAGATTCTTGACCATTTACTACCCGCCGAACGTAGTTATGATTGCGAGGGCTGTTTTTGGTTAATTGCTTTTTCAAGCTCCAAGACTTCCCGGCATCAATGCTCTCCCAGATGATTACTTCACCTCCCCCACCGTGTACTTGCGGCCCGTCTACGGTAGGAGCAATCACCGTCCAGCGGTCGCCTTCAATCCACAGGCTACCCATATCGTAGTTATGATCGGAGGTGGTGATCACCGAAGTTTGCCAACGGTTCGCCGTGCGGTCGGAGCCATCGTAGTAGGATACTCGCCATTCACGAGGATTGTTATCGGGGCCCGGTTCGTGACCACCGCTGGTGAGGTACAAGGCTACAGGGTTGCCGTTGGCATCAAAACCAATGTCCTTCAGATATACATTTTTGCCCTGGCTTTCGTAGTCTATAATCCGGGCGGGTGAGGTTACTTCCGTGACCGGGATATTCACCTTTTCGCCACTGGCGGTGGTCCAGGTCTCACCAAAGTCGGTAGATTGTAAGTAGTGCAGGCTGGTTCGTCGGTCAACATTCCCGTTGGGGTGACGGCTAAAAAAGGTCGCTACTTTTCCGTCATGATGGCCACTCACCTGGTAGTGACCGCTCTTCTCTTCGCCGGGCCCGATGATGCCAGAAAGCTTTCGCTCGTCGGTCCACTTCTGTCCATCCGGGCTGGTTTCGTAGTACAGCTCCCGTACTCCGGTGTATTTGGTAAAAAAGTGAAACATCCCTTTACCCTCAATGTACCAGGGCTGGGGATAGGTCATTTCTTCTTCCGAAATCTGGGTAAAACTACTAATGTCGTAGGGCTGATCACTGCGATACTTAAATCCGGGGCGGCTGCGTCCTCTACCGCTGACAAATACCCACAAATATCCCTCAGGGTCAATGAGTAAGCTGGGATTATCGTGCGGGTCGTCTACCCCTTGCTTATCGTAAACGACTGTCGGTTTGGTTACCGTGCTATCAGCGTGGTTGAAGCTTCCGATCATGCAGAGCAGGTAGCGATCTTTTTCGCCGGTGGTACCACCGTATACAAAGAAGGTTTTGTTTACTTCGGGCGCGTAAACCGCCAGCGGTTTGTGTTTGGCCGTGTAGGTCCCTAATCCGCCGGAATATTTATCGCCGTAGTCGTAAAATTGCCCAAGTGTAAACCAAATACCTTTGTAGCCATTTTGTTGTTGATTGTTGAGATTTGGCTGAGCTATTACCTTTACAGCAATAAATTGAACAAGAATGATAAAACCATGAGTATAGTAAGGTTTGAGGAGTGTCATGCTGTTGATGATTTTTGTATTTTGCTAAAAAAGTAAATTTCATGAAAACCGAAGCTATTTCTCAAGATTTATCTCATCAACATCACTTGATCTCCAATCTCTTTACCTGGCCCAATTCCGAAGAAGAATGGGAGAAGTACCGACTGAGTAAAGAGCAAGTAAATTTCTTTAAAGAATACGGTTATCTGGCTAATGTAAAGTTACTGGATGAGTGGCAGGTAGACCGGCTCAACGAAGAACTGGCGGAATTGGCCGATCCGGATCATCCCCAACACCATTTGTTCTACGAGTTTCATTCCAACGAATCCAGTGACCCAGACTCTGTATTGTTCCACTCCTTAGGCCACTGGCGCATCGGCACCGGGTTTCACGATGTGCTCTGGAGCCCAGCCTTTGTGATGGCCGCCAGTCAGTTACTAGGAAGTGTCTCGGTACGGTTCTGGCACGATCAGTTGTTCTGTAAACCCGCCAAGCACGGAGGGGTGGTGGCCTGGCACCAGGATTATTCCTATTGGACGCGCACCCAGCCGATGCAACACCTTACCTGCTGGACGGGACTGGATGATGCCAGCCAAGAAAACGGTTGTTTGTACTACGTACCCGGCAGCCATCGCTGGGGACTGCTGGATAAACCGGAGCTAGCAGGTGATATGGAGGGCTTGATGGATTATTTAACCGAAGAGCAAAAATCCGATTTCAAACCCATTCCCATTGAGATGAAGAAAGGCTACGGCGCATTTCATCATCCGCTGCTGGTGCACGGGTCTTACGAAAATAAATCGGACCGTTCCCGCCGGGCCTTCGTGCTGAACGTTTTTGCCGATGGCACCCGCTCCGCTACTAATGATGAACTACTCGCTGGCGTACCAATAGTTAATGAGGGTGAGAAAATGGAAGGACAGTTTTTCCCGCTCTTGTACGAGGCCATCTGAGGCACGTCGTCAGAAATACACCTTATGCACTTGCTCTAATTCCGGATACTGATCGTCGGTATCGTTGTACTGCTTTTTCAATTCTAACAGTTTTTCTTTCAATTGAGCCACTTTTTCAGTAGGCCGGATCGTCGTATACATTATGTATTTGCTGGGGATCTTTCTGGAGATCAAATATTTCCCATTCGGGCTCAGTAAGGGGAAAGTCGGTTACATCGAAAGTAAGCGAGAAGTACCGCCAAACGCATTGTAAACATTTTCTCATATTTCAATCCTAAGCCACTCAAAATCAACCGATTATTGGTATTCAATTTTTCTTCCAACGGTTGCCACTTTCGGTTGTTCACCCGCTGCATCCAGCCGAAACCCCTTGGGTGGGACACTAAAAAATTCACTTTCATAGGTAGTTATTCCAAAGTTCACATATACTACCGTGCCGTCACTGAATTCCGACCGCTGAACCATATAATCGTCGGTAAGATACTGGTGGTCAGTCATAGCAAAATGAGCCGTTTTCTGATGTAGTCTTCCCAACAAGTCGTAGGTTTCTTTAAAGAGTGGCTTGAGATCCTCCCACTGATTATATACCAATGACCAACTGGAGGGCTGACCGTATAGCACATCCAGCAACACATGGTTCGCATGATCTTCTCTTCCGTAGGGAGTACCGTGCTGCCAGTAACCCACTACGCATTCGCGATAAACCAAATAGAACAACGGAACAGTTAATCCTAACCGGTAACCTACTCCTCGATGATAGTCACCTCCGCCGCCCTGTAAGCCTTCGCAAAAAGAAACTACTGGTAGTGCCCAGTCGGTGCCTCGCTCCCCACCTACTACCAGTCCTCGGTCTTGAACATTTTTCAGCAGTTCTTTGCGGTAAGCCAAATCTTGGCGGCGAGTCATGAGGTTATCAGGATCATAATTTTCTTCGTGTGAGGTATTGGTTATCACATCAAAATAGTACGCGTTCAAGGGTATATGCTCTTCGATTCGCTGTAGGTTGCGGTTTAATAGCTCTTCAATGGCCGAAGTCGCAATGTGATGAGTTAGCCCCCCATCCCACACTCCCCCTAACCCAATTGAACCATCTTCTCGCTTAATGATGTACTTCTGGTCGTAGCTAGGAGCATCGGGATAGAAATCATTGTAATTATCGTGCAGGGCAAATAGGTACCCATGATCTTTCACCTGTGAACAAGCCTGTTGGAGTCCATCTATGCCTCCCGCCCCTTCCGCCGGGGGCCACATATCTACGTGTTCGCGGTCGTAACCCATACGGTTCCATCCACCCAGCAGGATCATCGTTTTCTCTACTCCCATCTCTGAGAGATCATCGGAAATTTCAGCAACTTGATCAAAGGTAGTGTGTACGTGGGAGTAACCATTGAGCACCGGTCCGCTCCAGGCTCGCAACTTGGGAGTATTTTTCCGGTTGGTGTAAATATAGATTTTTAGATCAGGGGCACCGATAATCTTGGCTACCTCAGGATTATCTGCTATTTTTTCTTTCAAGGTGACGAACCGTCCGGACTGTTTTGCTTCTTCTTTATAACGTTTAGCCATACCCACATAGCCATTTTCTACCAATTCAATCCGCATTTTACGAGCATAGGCTAGTTCCCTCTGACTTGATTTCCAGATAGGGGTAAGTGATGAGATACGAGTACCGGGTACCTGCCCTCGGCTATCATCTTCCGTGAACCCTTCCTCACCTACCAATGAATTACCTATCAGGTGCAGTACACAATCGGAAGAGGTTTCTACCATCGCCATCACCGATGAATTATTTAGAGACGCCCCGAACCAGGGCATATTCAAATTACCAGACTCTAAGGTTAACCATCGCTCCTGATCGGCAATCAAATCCCAGATGTTTTGACCATAGCGCATAAAACCCGCATCGTAACGACTGGGAATCAAAATTCCTTGCAGATGAGGAGCGACAATATAACCGTCGGGCACGCCGGAGTTAACGTTAAAAATATGAGCCGGATACTCCACATCTTCCAGTTGTAAAGTGGTTTGTAATTTTCTTAGCTCAAGCAGGAAGCCTTTTTCTTCTAAGCTTAGCTTTACAATCATTAAAAAACTACTATCCTGAAGTCGTTCTCCTCGGATGCCATCAAAGCTAATTAGTGCTGAATCGGAAAAACTTTTGAAACTCACTTCGGAGGTAGAAAGGGAAATTTTTTCGCCTTGTCCCTCTTGGTTTATTAAGTTGACCCAGCCCACAAACGAGTTGCCCCAACTGTTGTTGTGAGCTTTATCGAGGAAGCTAATGGCTCCCTGGTCACCAACCGTTATCCTGATGTTATCATTTTCTAGAACAGTTTCGGCCAATGATACAGAGGCAAAACCCAGGAGACAGATTATCAGGAAGTACTTAAAATACTGGAACAATCCAGTAATTACCGAAGTAGATTGATGCATGAGAAAGTGGATAGCAGCTTATAACTAAGTAGGTTCTTGGCATATTAACCTTTTTCAATTACTTCCCAAAATATTTAACCTTCCCTTAACCTTTCAAGCGAACTACTTAGTATTTGCAATACGCGATTTATTGAACCTTCAATAGAATCCTTATTTTTGTGGCTTAATTCAATTATTTCATGAAACCTACTTTACTCGCTGCTTTCTTTTTTATCTCATTATTTAGTTTTGCCCAATCTACCCTAGTTGATACCGAACGCTACCCGCTTGATCCCGACCTGAGTTACGACAGTTCCATTCCTTCGCCCGCTAGCTACTTAGGTTACGAACTGGGGCAGGAATTCACCATCTATCATCAGGTAGTCGATTACCTCCGAACACTAGCCGAAGCATCGCCTCGCGTTAAGCTGGGTGAGTACGGAAAAACCTACGAAGGCCGACCGTTAATCTATCTGGTAATCTCATCGGAAGAGAATCAGCCGAACCTGGAAGAAATCCGACAGAACAATCTGCGATTGGCCAATACCACTGAACTGAGTAATTCCGAAGCGGAAGCACTGATTACTTCTCAGCCCGTAATTACTTCCATGAGCTACAACATCCACGGGAACGAAGCTTCCAGTACCGAAGCGGCCATGCAGGTGGCCTACCGATTGGCGGCGGCGCAGGACGATGAAACGCTGAATATTCTGACCAACTCCGTCATCGTCCTATACCCCTGCATCAACCCCGACGGGCGAGACCGCTACGTGTACTGGTACAAATCCATGCAACGAAACCTGCTGGCGACCGAAGCCTACGACCTTGAGCACGATGCGCCCTGGCCTAACGGACGAACCAATCATTATTGGTTTGATCTGAACCGCGACTGGGTGTGGCTGGTCCATCCGGAATCGCGCGGGCATATCAGCGTCTATCAGCAATGGATGCCGCAGGTACACGTAGACTACCACGAACAGGGTTACAATAACAACTACTTCACTGCTCCCGGCACCACGCCGCGCAACCTGACGTTGCCCGATCAGTACGAGGCTCTGTCCGACACTTTCGGAATGGCGAATGTGCGGGCATTTGATCAGAATCAGATTTCCTACTTTACCCGCGAAGCTTTCGACTTTTTCTATCCTGGTTACGGTTCCAGTTACCCCACGGTGATGGGGGCTATTGGGATGCTGGTAGAACAGGGAGGAATTGGCGGTGGCCGGGCTATTGAAACCGACGATGAGTTTGTGCTCACGCTTCGTAATCGAGTATTTGATCACTATACTACCTCTTTCGCTACTTTTGCCAAAGCAGCTGAGAAGAAAGAAGAGCTTAAACGATACTTTTATGATGCCCTGCGTCCGGAGACTTCCAAGGTAAGCACCCAGGCCTACATTTTACCCGATGATTCCTTAAGCTACCTATACGATGTTTTGGATATTCTGCTTAAGCACGGGATCAACGTTAATCGGGCCACCCAGGATTTTTCGGTACGAGGTGCTTCCGACTACCGAAGCGGAAATTCGGCTAACCGGCAGTTTCGTTCGGGTGATATTATTGTCTCGGCCAAACAGCCACGGCACCTGTTCCTCAATTCTATTTTTCAACCTCGACTGGATATCGAAGACTCGGTAATGTACGATATGGCAACCTGGTCGGCCCCACTGGCCTACAACCTGGAAGCATATACTACCGACCAGGCCGTGAATATTTCCAGTCAGTCAATCTCTACAGCTCCCAAACTCTCCGGCGGAGTGAGCAATCCGGAAGCTACTTACGCCTTTGCTATTGAATGGAAACAACCACATGCTCCCCGAGCATTAGCCATGCTTTGGGATAAAGACTACCGGGTGCGTTCGGTGCTTAAACCCTTCCAGGCGGAAAATCAAAGCTTTGGGCGTGGTAGCTTGGTGATATTATTAGGTCGTAACGAGAAATCTGATTCTGAGGTGCAACAAGATATGAAGCTCATCGCTGATTCTGCTCAGGTGCAAATTGTTGGCTTGAACACTGGGCGAGTGTCCGATGGAATTGACCTTTCCTCCCGCTACAGTCGTCCGTTGAAAGCGCCTAAAGTGGCGATGCTGGTGGATCAGCCGTTCTCGGTGTACAGTTCAGGGCAGTTATGGTTTTTGTTCGATCGGGTATCGCAGTTTCCGATTACCCGCATCCGAGCTTCGTCTCTTCAGCAAACCTCCTTGCCCAAATTAGGCAGCCGTTACGGTTACGCCGACCTCAATGATTTTGATGTATTGCTACTGCCCGGCACCGATGAGTTGAATGCAGTGTTTGACGAAAAAGCACTGGCCGATCTAAAAAGTTGGGTCAACGGCGGAGGAACCTTGATTGGCACTGAAGAATGCGTAGAGTATCTAGCGCAGGGTGATTCCAGTTTTACCGGTATTGAAACCCTGAAACCTCCGTCGGACAGCAGCCAATTGGCCAAATACCTTCCCTACGCCGAACGGGAAGATTACTACGGCTGGAAACGCACGCCCGGCTCGGCCCTGAATTCTACTATTGAAAACACCCACCCCCTTGCTTTCGGAATGCCCGATCTGCTTTACGCTTTAAAATTCGGCAATACAGCATTAGCCGCCAATACTAAAATGCAGGCCGTAGGCTACTACGAGAGCGATCCTCAGGAATTACTGGCCTCCGGCTACGTAGCCAAAGATAATCTAGAGCATTTAGCCGGACACGTGTTTGCCGGAGTAGTACCGATGGGTAAAGGGAAAATAGTACTATTCACCGATAATACCCAATATCGTATGTTTTGGCGTGGCCCCTCCCGCATGATGCAGAATGCCGTGATGTTACTGCCTAGCTTATAGTGCACCTATTGATTAGCTAAACAAGCACTCCCTTAAGAGAAGAGCGAAAACGCTCGGTGTCAAACGAGTTACGGAGTTTGATGTGAGCAGGAAACCCGAAACTTACTCCCGAAAACCCGATTGTCAGTATATCAGCTACTTGGTAGACGACACAACCAAACCTAGGGCTTCCAGTTGCTGCGGATTATCTTCAGTAATCTGGGCAATCTTAACAAAGGTACGCACCCACTATTCCAGCTTTTGCAACGAGGCATCACGTTGCTCGCGCGATTGCTGCGACTGACAACGGGTACGGTTTTGTTCTACCTGCATAGCTGCTACTGCCTGTACCTGAGCCTGCGCCTGCGCCTGCGCCTGCGCATGTTGCAACTCTTCCAGTAGCACATTGTTGCGAGCCATCACCTCCTGAATCTGGTCTACATTCTGATAAAACTTATTTACCTGATTAAGCCACCCGGTAAGAGTGGATTCTTGCCGGCCACCTAAACCTAGTTTCTTCAATAGTTCACCTACAGTGCGGGGAATAGCCATGCGGGCGATGGTCAGGTGCTGCTGGTAGACTCGGTTAGCTTCGGTCTGGGCTGCTTTACGGGCTTGGGTGGTATCCCGCTGAGTGCCTACTTCCTGTTCTTTCGTTGTTTGTAAGCCATAGGCTTTATCGTATAGCTTGCGGGCCTGCTGGCAGGCTTTGCAATCAAAACCATAAAGTGCGGTTTGCTGGGTAATTGAGTTATCAGCCAAGCCTCCATCAATAACTAAGCGAGCCAGTTCCAATCGATCGGGGATAGAGTATTTCATTCTGGTGTTTTTGGCCGTAAAGCTGGTCAGACCCGACTAAATGGCTATCCTCAGAAAACAGAAAAGCCTACGTAAGTACTATCTTGATTAGGGTAAATTATTAATGAGGTAAGTAACTATCAATATATGAAGCGTAGCATTCCGAAGGGTGTTATGTTTTCCTATAAATTATTATGAGCTTATATTTTATACCCCATTTTTTCTTCTCTTGCTAACTCCTAATTGTCTGTTAGAGTAACATAGTGAAGCATTCCAAAAATTTCATCGTTACCTTCATTCAAAAATTCCCCTGCGATAACATATTTTTCCTTAAATTTAATAGTGTAGAATGATTTAGGTAAATTTTAACCAGTTCAGTAATGATTACCCCGTATAAAATTTTCTTCTATGAAGAATTTAACCAACTGTTCTAACTTCAATGAGAAGGATGCCCAAGAAGGAGGTAAAAGCCCACTCATGCGACGTTCTTTCATGAAACAATGTCTGGCTGCTACTGCCGGAGTTGTTGCCGCCTCTTCAGAAGTGATGGCTGCCCCCAGGTTGTTTACATCATCTTTTGAAAAAGCGGCAACATCCAATATAAAAATAACCGACCTGAAATGCGCCATCATGGGGGGCAGTCCCGTGGTGCGTATCACAACGGATGCGGGCATTGACGGATTTGGTCAGGCTGAATCGAATAAATCGTATCTAAAGCCTTTTGTCTTATTTTATAAAGACTACCTCATTGGCGAGGACCCTACGGATGTTGCCCGGATATTATTGAAAATCCGACGCATGGGTAGTTTCAAACCCTGGGGAGCTGCCGTCAGCGCTATTGAGTTCGCCCTATGGGATATTGCGGGTAAAGCGGCCGGCGTACCCGTTTATAAACTTTTGGGAGGAAAGATACGAGACCACGTTCGCTGTTACAACGGGGCGGTAAAGGTGCAGCGAAATGGTGACGAGCCCCAGGATTACATCGAGTGGGGAAAAAATATCAGGAATCTTGAGCAAGGATTTACCATCGTAAAACAGGCCGTCGGATTCCACGGCGGCTATGATCGTAGTGTCCCGAATTTTACCTATAATAATACCACTCCTTCGGCCAGCCCCAAAGACCGAGGGCGTAGAGGGCCATTGACGGAACACGGCTTAAACGTGATTGTGGAACGCGTGGCCGCCATGAAGGAAGGATTAGGCGAGGGCATTGGTCTGGCGCTTGATTGCGGCCCCGGTATGCTGCTTTCTGATGCGATAAGGCTAGCCAATGTACTAGAGCCCTATAACCTGATGTGGTGTGAAGATATGCTTACGGGTGATTATACGCCTTATGTTTTGGCCGACGACTATGTTGAACTTACCCGGAGTACCACGACCCCGATACATACCGGAGAGCAACTATATCTCCGGGAAAACTGTCGGGAGCTGATAGAAAAACACGCCGTAAGGATACTAGGTCCTGACCCGGCAGATGTGGGGGGGATTGCCGAAATGAAATGGATTGCCGAACATGCTGATCTCCACAGCATTCAGATGGCACCCCACGGAGTGCTCGACGGGTTGATCGGTCTGGCTGCTCACGTGCAGGTAGGGGCGGCCATGCCCGAAAATTTTATTGCGTTTGAATACCCGGCCCCGGCTGAGCAATGGTGGTATGAAATTATTGAAGGTCTGCCGGATCCTATCGTGAAAGATGGCCTTATTGCCGTTTCGGACCGTCCCGGCCTTGGGGTAGAATTTATTGTGGAAGAAGCAAAACAATATCTGGAAGAAGAAGACAAGAATTTCTTTGATTGAGAATAGGATCTTCACCGAAGATGAATTTCATTGTCTATAACGGATTAGAGCAGGGGTTGCGGCGGCATTGGAGCTGTTTTCTGCCAAACTTTGTTTTTAGATTTATTTGCACAGGTGCTACATTTCGCCAATTAACAGCCGTAGTGATTGCTCGATGTTAGCGCCAGGTTTCATTCATCTTCAAGCAATATATTTACTATCGTTTGAGAGAACCTGAATCCAGCTTTCTGTAAACCTTCAATCACTGGTTGAGCAGATTGAATAATTTCTTTTTGTTTGGCCATCTGAATCACCTTTAAGGTGCCAATAATGTCAATCTTCAATTTCTGAGCAACTTTCCGCCCTTTCTTTTCGTCAATGATCAGCTGACTTTTCTCCGTTTCTAATGCCAATGCGATGGCACTGGCTTCCCCTTTATCCAGTACAGCTTCTAATTCCTGAATCTTATCTTGATTTTGCACTTCAACAATTTGAATCCATTCTGGCAACTCTTTTCCAAATTCTTCTTGAACTGCTTGGGTGGTTACAATTTGATGAAATAGTTTTTGGAGGAGATCAAGCTGGTTGATACGATCTAGAGCAATTAAACAACTGGTATCAGAAATTACTACAATGCTCATCAATCCAATTGCAAATCCTCCTCAGTTTCGCCAAAGATAGAGACACCATATTGACCAACTGTTTCCAAAAATTCTCTTTTGCTAATTCCTACGAATTTTGCAGCTTGTCCTGAACTTAAAATCCCTTTATCAAATAAGGCCGAAGCAACCGTCATTTTTGCTTCTGTTTCATCTGTTTCATCGGGTAATTCAATGGTCAAAGTTTTCATATCTTAACTAATCAATCCATTTTATTGTAAGATACGTGTTTTATATTTCTTCTGTTTTTTTAACTTGGCGCTAACGACCCTGCTAAAAGCAGGCGGGCATTGGGGCGTTCTTACTCTCTATCAAAATTAAGTTTGTTGTTTGCTTCTACGCTTCGTTTTTGTATTTTTTCTCCGCTTGCTTTTAGCTTTTGTGTGTGCCCAGCATGGGCATCTGGTATCAAAGATACCATATTATTCCAGAGGGTGAAAGTCCCTCACAGGCGAGTTGGCGAAGCCTGTTAGCAAGCCGCAAGGGCGCTTCGGGTGACCGGAGGTCTGAAGGAAGCGGGACTGCAAAACCCGGTACTGACGAACAGGAACGGCATACCGAGGCTGGATAGAGTGGGTAAGCAAGCACATCATTGTGATGCCCGAAGCCAACAAACTCTTTCCAGTAGATGCCGCAGGGATCGGGGGAAGGAATATGCTCTTACCTGGGGAGATCTACTTCTCCGGGAGTAGAAGTCAGCAGAGGTCATAGTAGCTGACAGCAACGAGCTGCCACCGTAAGGATAAGGGCAAAGGTCTCACAAGTCAGCGAAGGACTGAACGTTAAATTCGTCCTGAATGCTACCAGGAGGTTTACAGATTAAGAGTCTGCCAGCCTGGTATTAGGAAGGACAGGAAGTTGAAAGTAGTAAAGGATGATTGAAAAGGTTATCAACCGAAAGAACATACGGAAAGCATACCTCCAGGTCAGGGCCAACAAAGGCTCTGCCGGCGTGGATGGTATGACCGTAGATGATCTGCCTGAATTCCTTAAAGAACATCAGGATAAGATCGCTACAGCCATATGTAATGGTAAATACCTTCCTCAACCAATCCTGGGAGTGGAAATTCCCAAAAGCAACGGCAAGAAACGCCTCTTGGGCGTACCCACTGTCGTTGACCGTGTGCTACAGCAGGCGGTTAGCCAGGTGATAGGCTCAAAGTTCGAGCTACAGTTCAAAGAACATAGCTACGGATTCAGGCCTCATCGCAATGCTTTACAAGCGGTAAAGCAATCGCAGAAGTACATCAATGCAGGCAATCAACATATTGTTGATATAGACCTGAAGGGCTTCTTTGATGAAGTCGATCATTGCTTGCTTCTACAGTTTGTTTATCGGAAGGTAAAATGTCCGCTCACGATGCGCCTGATCCGAAAATGGCTAAGAACACCCATTCAAATTAATGGGAGATTAGTTAAACGCAGGAAGGGCGTACCACAAGGAAGCCCACTTTCACCTATTCTTTCCAATATCATGCTTCATGAATTGGATAAAGAGATGGAGAAAAGAGGGCTTAAGTATGTCCGTTACGCAGATGACTTTAGTATTTATACTAAAAGTCAACCGGAAGCTCGGCAGGTGGGAAACAGCATCTTCTTATTTCTTAGGGATAAGCTAAAGCTTCCTATCAACCGACAGAAAAGTGGCATACGCAAGCCTGTAAACTTTGAGATACTCGGCTATAAATATGTACCGGTATTTGAAAAGGGAGTAAAAGGGCAGTATCAGCTTACGGTAAGCAACAAAAGCTGGAAGGCTCTCAAAAGAGAGCTGAAAGCGATCACCAAGAAAACCACCCCTAGTTCTCTATCTGAACGCTTAGCCAAGCTTAAAGAGATACAGCGAGGCTGGCTGAATTATTTCCGTCTGGGAAATATCCAGGAGAAGCTCAAGTATCTAGACAGTTGGTTAAGAAGCAGGATCAGGTATTGTATCTGGCATGACTGGAAGAAGCCCGAGAGGAGAAGGAAAAACCTTATCCGATTAGGTATCCGATACGGCCAGGCATATGCTTGGAGCAGGACAAGAATGGGGGGGGTGGGCAGTGTCGTTAAGCCCTATTTTGAAAAACACGGTCACCAAGGCCAGGCTTAAAAGAAGAGGCTTTGAACCTATGCTGGATTACTACTTGAAGATTACCCAGAAGTTTAACGAACCGCTCAGTACGAGACCCGTACGCTGAGTGGTGTGAGAGGCGTACTGGCGGTCAATAGGCCGTCAGCCGCCTACTCGATTATGCCCTGTGTTTTACAGTTTTTCTATCTGTTCTTTTGTCAAGCCTGTTGTCTCAACAATTATGTCAATATCAACACTCCTCAATTTCAGTTTTCGTGCAATCTCTATTGCTTTCTTATTAGCAGCAGTCTCAATTATGCTATAGTTGTCTCGGTATACTTTTAAGCTTTCTTCATATGCTTTCATATCTTCTGGTTTTAATTTGGCTATTTCTGCTTCGTTGAACAACCTTTCAAATACCTTCTCTTGTAGTTTAACGGGTCTATCCTGCAATTGATGCAGATTCTTCAATACATACATCCACTTGTCAAACTGACTCACTAATTCATCTTCAGTCTTCCTAAAATTCGGTACTTCCAGATAGATAAACGTCAACTTGTTGTAAAACACCTCATAAGTTTGTCTATCCATCAATTGAATCTCGCGCTGATACCGCTCCTGTTCATTCTGATCTGGAAGGCTAAAGTTTAAGATTCCAATGGTGTACACAGCCTTTAAAGAGTAATCCCATTTCTTGCCTTTCGGTGCCTGACTTTGGATTGCAAAGGTTGAGTAGAAGATACTTCTATCCTTGAAGTACAGTTGCTCAGCATTCTGTAATTCAATGATGAACTTTTCACCGTTCTCATTTTTGCAATACAGATCAAAAAAAGCCTTCCTATCAGTTTCTGTGTTACCTAGATTTTCAGTATTCAAGTACGTCAAATCCTGAATTAGCTCTCTATCACTGAGAACTTGATTTAGAAAATCAATCAGCAGCTCCTTATTAAACTCTGTCCCGAAAAGTTTTTTAAATCCAAAATCAGTGAACGGATTTATATATTTTCCTTTGCTATCCATAGCTCAAAGATAGCTTTTTTGCACTTCTCTTTTCAATTTACATAGGGCATAACGATTGGTGCAGGCATGGGCCGCAGCGAAGCTAGGCTCTGGCCTGCACAGTGT
>CAZKCO010000036.1:0-70372 GCA_964551335.1 uncultured Roseivirgaceae bacterium | reverse complement strand
GTTCAGGTGTTCAGGTGTTCAGGTGTTCAGGTGTTCAGGTGTTCAGGTGTTCAAAGTTACATGAGTACGTGAGCACATAAATACTATTTTACAATTATTCTAGCAGCTTCAATGATGTTTTTTGCCCGTAGTCCGTATAGATCAAGCAATTCGTCAGCCTGACCTGATTCTCCAAAAGTGTCCTGAACACCTACCCGAATGACTTTACAAGGCGCTTGTTCCGAGACCAAGCCAGCTACGGCCTCACCTAATCCACCAATAACAGAATGTTCTTCGGCGGTGACAATTCCATTGGTTTCCCGAGCAGCCGATAAAATCGCTTCTTCATCCAGCGGTTTTACTGTAGGTATATGGAGTACTCGAATGGAATAGCCTTGTTCCGTAAGAGAATCCGCTGCTTGCAGACCTTCGCTCACCATAATTCCGGTAGTAATAATAGTTAAATCCGATCCTTCCCGTAGTAACTTGGCTTTGCCAATGGTAAAGCCACTATGAATTGCTTCTACTACCGGGTAAGTATCCCTTCCGAAACGTAAATAGACGGGTCCATGATAGTTAGCAGCGGCAATGGTTGCTTGTTTGGCCTCTTCGTAATCTCCGGGAACCAAAACCGTCATATTCGGAAAAGAGCGGGCAATTGCAATATCTTCGTTGGCCTGGTGGGAGGCGCCATCTCCTCCGGTACTAATTCCGCAATGGGTAGCCCCTATTTTAACATTTAGCTTGGGGTAGGCAATAGAGTTACGCATCTGATCTCCCGCTCGACAAGTAGCAAAAACACCAAAAGTGGAGGCAAAAGGAATATAGCCCTCTAAAGCGAGCCCAGCGGCTACTGACAACATATTCTGTTCCTGTACTCCACAGTTGAAGAACCGATTGGGGTAAATTTCTTCAAATTCGTAAGTTTTGGTTGCTTTGGCTACATCGGCATCAAGTACTACCAAATTTGGATACTCTTCGGCTAGTTCTTTCAGCCCATCCACGTAGCCCTGCCGGGTTTGTTTATACTCCATTGCTTAATTCCTTTATTGCGTTTTCGTAAGCTTCCTGATCGGGAGGAGTTCCGTGCCAACTCACTTCATTCTCCATAAACGACACTCCTTTCCCTTTGATGGTATTGGCAATGATCATTACCGGTTGTGCTTCTTTTTTTGCCTCATTTATAGTGTCAATAATTTCGTTATAATCGTGTCCGTCAATGGTAAAGACCTTCCAGCCGAAGCTTGCCCACTTGGGAGCCAGTGGATCTAAAGGCATAATATCTTCGGAATTACCGTCAGTCTGCAAGTAATTACGGTCAACGAAAGCGATGACGTTGTCTAATTTGTACTTATTGGCAAACATAGCCGCTTCCCAGGCTTGTCCTTCCTGAATTTCGCCATCACCACAAAGTATGTAGTAATACTGACTCTGATTACGCAGCTTAGCCCCCAGCGCCATCCCTAAACCAGTAGAGATGCCCAGTCCAAGGGTTCCGGTACTGGCCTCTATACCCGGGGTTTTAGGTTGGTACGGATGCCCCTGCAAATGAGAGCCCGGTTGTCTAAACGTTTTAAGATCTTCTTGGGGAAAATAGCCACAATCGGCCAGAATAGCGTAGATAACCGGGGTGCAATGCCCCTTGGAAAGTATAAACCGATCTCTATCCTCCCAATCGGGCTGCTCTGGACGGTGGTTCATCACATGATAATAAAGAGCGACCAGCAAATCGGTGGCTCCCAGGCTTCCACCCACGTGGCCAGAGTTTGCGCGATGCACCATCGTGACGATCTCCTTCCTTATCTCAGTGGCTTTCGCTTTAAGTTGATTTATTCTTTCAGTTTCTAACATATGTTTAGTTGCTGTTTATCGCTCTAAACCTAATATTTCTCGGTTCATCTGTTTATCAGTAGAGCTCTTCGCGAAGTCATCGAAGGACTGTTCGGTAGCTTCTATTAAGTGTTGGCTAATGAAAGTTGCTCCTTCCCGGGCGCCCTGTTCGGGGCTCTTAATACAGCACTCCCACTCCAAAATGGCCCAGCCTGGGTAGCCAAGTTCGGTGAGTAAGGAGAATACCCGCTTGAAATCCACCTGCCCATCTCCCAATGAACGAAACCTCCCGGCTCGTTTCTTCCACGATTGATACCCCCCGTACACGCCCTGCATCCCGCTAGGATTAAATTCAGCATCTTTCACGTGGAAAGCCTTGATTCGGTCTGAGAAAATGGAAATAAAATCAAGATAATCTAACTGTTGCAGCAGAAAGTGACTAGCATCGTAGGTAATCCCGGCCGCCGGATGCTCGTCGGTTAGTTCTAAAAATCGAGTGAATGTCTCGCCATCGTATAAGTCAGATCCAGGGTGTAACTCAAAGCCAAATGAAATACCGTGATCGTGAGCATAGTCTAATAGAGGCAACCATCTTTTCACCAGTTCGGCAAAAGCCTCCTCAACCAACCCTTCGGACCGCTGCGGCCAAGGGTAGATGTAGGGCCAAGCCAAACCACCCGAGAGCACCGAAATATTAGGGGTTCCCATATTAACAGAAGCATCTATGCTTTGCCGAAGTGCATTATTGGCCCACTCCACTCTTTCCCGGTCATTCAGTCCTACCGGAAAAAAGGGTTGAAACAAACGTTCGTAAGCCGTATGCATCGCCATTACCTGTCCCTGTAGATAAGAAGCTAATTCAATTACTTCCAATCCAGATTGTTGTAAACATGCTTGATAATCCTCGCAATAACTCTTCGACGTAGCAGCTAAACCCAGATCTATGGCCCGGTTATCCCAGGTTGGCACTTGTATTCCCTTATAACCAAGCTTTGCTGCCCATTCTCCGATAGCCTGTATAGAATTAAATGGCGGCTCGTCTCCCAAAAACTGAGCTAAAAAAATTCCCGGCCCCTTTATTGAGTTCATAGTGGATTATTTAAGGTGAAAAACCTGTTCTCAGGACAAGTGGGATAAATCGACTTATTGTATTGGATTTGGAGTGTAGACAGAATTACCAGTGAACCAAAGTAACTTTTTCGTAAAAGAACATCCTTTTTTAGCATATCCAAAACTAAAAACCAGCAATTCAACTTCCAATAATTAATTGCAGGTTATTTCCAGGTAGAAATAAGTAGTATGCTTGGTTTTTATTTTTTCGGCCTAGGTGTAACAAAAGCTATTATTTTAGTTGTTTCAGAACAAAAAAATCTGTTACTTTTATAAAATATTGCGAGATTAACTGCGTTTGATGAGATTATTTTTACTGTTACTTACATTTTTCTTCCTCTCATTTACTGCTTTTGGCCAGAGCTTAGAGCTAGTTAATCCTGTATTCGAGTCTTCGGTATCCACTGGCCAACTGGTAAAAACTGACTTAAACATTAGGAACTCAAGTGATCGTCCTGTCCGACTGGGAGTAAAAGTAAATGATCCTTATCATCGGGCAGAGCAACTTTCTTCAATCTGTATTGGTGGGGAGTGTTTCGCTAATTTTGAAGCACTCGAGATTACCACTTTAAATCCTGGTGAGACTTTGGAAGATGTTCGGGTTGAATTTAACGCCGGTTACGATGAAATTACCCGTGAATTATCAGTAACTTTCTATGATATTGAATTTCCTAACCGCCAGCTCACTGAGCGCTTTACCTATCATATAGCTAATAACTTTCCCAGTGGACTTTTATTTGGTAATGAGCTGCTTCAAATCAGCAAAGTGTATCCTAACCCGGTTTCTTCAGTTGCATCTATAGATTATTCTTTAACCAACCAAGCTGGCGATGCTACCATAAGTATTCACAATATTTTGGGGGATCAGGTTATGGAACTCACTTTAGACCGCTCTGAGTCTAGTCTGAAATTGCCAATTGATGACTTCACAAACGGCATCTACTTTTATACTCTTCAATTAAACGGCACCGGAGTCACCACCAAAAAGTTTGTAGTTAGAAAATAACTCGTTTCCTTTCTGCGTTTCTCTCTTAGCGGATATTTTTTCCGGAACTAGTTGGTTTACAACTTGGTTGCAATTAGTGCAATCAAATTCTATCTTTGCAGTTGTTAAATTCCGCCCGTTTGAAACAGTTTCTTTTCATTTTATTTGTCGCTACCAGTACCCTTTTATGGTCTGGATGTAGTGAATACCGCGATTTGCTCAAAAAAGGCAGTTGGGAAGAGCAGTACGAAGCAGCGCTTAAGTATTATGAAGCCAAAGATTATTACCGGGCAACTGTTCTTCTGGAAAATGTACTTCCAATCATTCGTGGTACTCAAAAAGCCGAAGAAGCCCAGTTTTACTACGCCTACGCCCACTACTACGAACGCAAGTACATTCTCAGTGCCCACTACTTTAAAGAGTTCTACGAAACCTACTCGAGAAGTGAAAAGGCTCAGGAGGCCATGTTTATGCACGCATATTCCCTGTACCTAGAATCTCCGAATCCTAGCTTAGAGCAAAGTAGTACCAAGGAAGCCATTGATGCCATGCAGCGATTTATCAATCGGTATCCATACAGTGATTATAAAGATCGGGCTGAGGCTATTCTAGACGAGCTCCAGGAAAAACTGGAACAAAAAGCATTTAAAAACGCTATCCAATATTTTCACTTAGAGCGTCACAAGGCAGCAATCATTGCCTTGAACAACTTTCAGAAAGACTATCCGGATTCGGACCTAAATGAAGAAGCCAGTTTCTGGAAATTAGCTTCCCAATTTCAGCTTTCTGAACAAAGTATTGTTTCTAAACAAAGAGAACGGTACTACACGACCATTGAATATTACCAAAGTTTTATTGATAAATATCCTCAGAGCAAATTCGTTGCTAGAGCCGAAAATATCTATGAAACCTGTTTGACCAAGGTAAAAAAGAATAACACTAATATTTAAGTTAGATTAATATGATCAAGAAACCCAACGTTAATTCTTCCATCGTTACTCACGATACTGATAAAATTGCTGCCCCTACTGGTAACCTTTACGAATCAGTAGTGATCATATCAAAAAGGGCGCGCCAGATCTCAGTGACCCTTAAGGAGGAGCTCAACGGTAAACTGGCTGAGTTTGCTACTACTGTTGATAATCTGGAAGAGGTTTTCGAGAACCGTGAGCAGATTGAGATTTCCAAGTTTTACGAGCGGATGCCTAAGCCTACTATTTTAGCCACGGATGAGTTTCTGAATGACGAAATCATGCATCGTCGGGTTGAAGATATTGACGATTAATTGCCACATTGCCTATCCGCAATAAAAAAATAATCCTCGGAGTTTGTGGAAGTATAGCAGCCTATAAGGCTGCTTTTCTCGTTCGATTACTAGTAAAGGAGGGAGCAGAGGTACAGGTAATCATGACTCGTGCCGCACAAGACTTTATTACCCCTTTAACGCTTGCAACTCTTTCTAAACGGCCAGTTCTTACGGAGTTTTCGTCTGACCTATCTATCGGTCAGTGGAATAATCACGTGGATCTTGGACTTTGGGCTGATGCAATTCTTGTAGCCCCGGCAAGTGCTCACACTCTTTCTAAATTTGCCAATGGGCACTGCAACGATTTATTAACTGCGGTATATTTATCTGCTCGTTGTCCAGTGTGGGTGGCTCCTGCAATGGACTTAGATATGTACCAGCACCCATCGGTACAAAAAAATATCGAAACCTTGAAAGCAGCAGGCAACTATGTTCTTGATGCCGAGGACGGTGAGTTGGCTAGCGGGCTTTCCGGTGTTGGGCGATTAGCTGAACCAGAACATATCGTAAATACCTTAGCAGATTACTTTCATCAGACATTTCCGCTTAAAGGCAAGCAGGTATTAATTACTGCCGGACCTACGCAGGAACCCATCGACCCTGTCCGCTACCTAACTAACGCTTCTTCGGGAAAAATGGGATATGCTATAGCTTCTGAAGCGGCAGACCGAGGGGCTAAGGTAATATTGGTAAGTGGACCAACATCGCTAAGTATTGACCATACCCAGATAGAACTACATTCAGTAACCACAGCACAGCAAATGCTGGATGCTACCCAGATTTCATTCAACCAAGCCGACATTGTTGTTTTTGCCGCTGCTGTAGCGGACTATGCCCCCACTGAAAAGCACGACCATAAAATAAAAAAGAAGACAAATAAACTTACATTAGCGTTAGCCAAAACTCCAGATATTGCCCAAACATTAGGTAAGAAAAAACGCCCCGATCAGATACTAGTTGGATTTGCTTTGGAAACACATAATGAACTAGAACAGGCTTACGTTAAGTTAGAAAAAAAGAATCTGGATATTGTGGTGCTAAACTCGTTGAAAGATCCGGGAGCAGGTTTTGGTTATGATACCAACCGAATTACCATTTTAAGTCGGAGGGATAAAAATCCGAAAAGTTTTTCTCTAAAAGATAAGAAACAGGTTGCTAAAGATATTTGGAATTTTATTGAAGCCTATAATGCGTAATATTGTTCTGATTCTCACTTTGCTTAGTATTTCAGTACGGGGAATTTCTCAGGAGCTTAATGCAACGGTACAGGTAAATTACCAAAATGTACAGACTACCGAAACCCGTATTTTCGAGGATATGGAAACCTCCTTTTCCCAATTCCTCAATAACCGGAAATGGACTAACGACACCTATGCCCCGGAAGAGCGGATAAATTGCAATTTTATTATCACTATTGACGTAATGCCCTCAGTTAATGACTTTGAAGCTACGGTTCAGATTCAGTCTTCTCGTCCTGTTTTTGGTACTAGCTACGAGACTTTACTGTTAAACTTTGCTGATCGGGATTGGAATTTTCGTTACGTTGAGGATCAGCCACTAAACTTTAATGTCAATAACTTTACTGATAACATCAGTAGTTTACTGGCTTTCTATGCTTATATCATTATTGGCTTGGATTACGATTCTTTCAGCGAGCTAGGTGGTCAGCCTTATTTCGAAATTGCTCAGCAAATTACTGTGAATGCTCAGCAACAAGGTCTTGGCTGGGATCAGTTCGGGGGCAATCAGCGTAACCGGTACTGGCTGGTCGAAAATATGATCAATCCTCAGATGATTCCTATTAGGGAGGGGCTTTATAATTACCATCGTCAAGGGTTGGATTTGTTTCTTGAGGAAGAAGATAAAGGCCGAGAGAATATTCTGGAAGCCATTCAGGGCATGGAAGAAGTAAGCAAGCTATTTCCGCAGGCTATTGCTATTATTTCCTTTTTTGATGCCAAAAACGATGAATTGGTTAGTGTTTTTACTCAAGGAGATCCCTCAATACGCCGCTCAGCTTATAACTCCTTAGTAGCCATCAACCCTTCTCAGACTGACAAATATCAAGCGATTATTCAATAACCGTCAAGCTAGCTTCACAAAAATTTCACACTGAATATACTTCCATTAAGAATTTTATTCTTTAATTTTGTATACTCTTGGTAAATACTGACTGCCAGAAGGTGAGCTAAATAACCGGATGCTAACTCAAACTATGCATTCGGAATTACTGTTGTACCTGTACCCCATTTTGCCAAGCTGAACGTGACTATCCTCCGGATAGCTTCAAAAAACGAGAGTATGCTGCAGAGCCTGACCATAAAAAATTACGCATTACTTCAGAAGCTGGAAATGAGGCCTTCTGAAAAGCTTAACATGATCACTGGTGAAACTGGCGCCGGTAAATCGATTATGCTAGGAGCGATTGGCTTGCTTTTGGGTAACCGGGCCGACAAACGGTCGCTCTATTACGAAGACAAAAAATGCGTAATTGAAGGAACCTTTACTATCAATAAATTTCGACTCGAATCTATCTTCGATCAGGAAGAGTTAGATTATGATCCAGTCTGTATCCTTCGTCGAGAAATTGCTCCCAGTGGTAAGTCACGTGCTTTCGTAAATGATACCCCCGTTCGCCTTGAAACACTAAGAGGTATTGGTCATCTACTGGTTGACATTCATAGCCAGCATGATACACTCTTGCTTAGCGAAAACACCTATCAGCGGGAAGTGATTGATCTTTATGCTGCAAATTACGAGCAGCAAAAGATGTACTTAAAAAGCTTCCAGCAGTACCAGCGCGCCAAGCTGGAGTACGAGCGTACTGCTTCGGAGGCCATCCAACTACGTCGGGATGACGATTACAACCGGTTTTTGCTGGAAGAATTACACCAGGCTTCTTTGCAACCAGGTGAACAGAAAAACTTGGAAGAAACCTTACAGGTGATGGAGAACGCAGGGAATATTCAGGAGCAATTACAATTGATTCAGACATTGCTAGGAGGTGAAGAGGTTTCTATTGACCAACTGTTAGCCCAAACCAAACAGGCTATTCTAAAAATTACTAAGTACTCCCCTACCTATGAATCTATTTATCAGCGAATAGAAAGCTGCCTGATTGAATTGCGGGATGTTGGAAGTGAAGTCGAAAACGAAGCCTTATCAGTAGAGTTTGACTTTGAAAAAGTAGAAGCTACCCGCGACCGGCTGGATTTACTCTACAAGTTACAGCAGAAACATCATGTAGACTCAGTTGAAGGTTTACTTGCTTTGCAGCAGGAACTGGAAGAAAAAGTTGCCCAGGTTACCAATCTGGATGATGATTTGAAGCGGCTGTTGAAAGTGAAAGAAGTTGCTTTTCAGGAAATGATGGAAAAAGCAACGAAGCTGACTTCTTCTCGCGAAGCAGCCTTTTCTCCTTTTGCCACCGAACTCAGCCGCTTACTAAAGAATTTGGGGATACCGAATGCTGCAATTGAAATTGAACGCAAACCTATTGATCCCGAAGAATCGGGAGTAGATGAAATTTCAATTCTATTTAGTGCCAATAAAGGTATTGCCCCCCAAGAATTGAAAGGAGTAGCCTCTGGAGGCGAATTTTCACGCTTAATGTTCTGTATCAAATATATTCTGGCGGGTAAAACTTCGCTACCCACTATTATCTTTGATGAAATAGATACCGGGGTATCGGGAGAAATTGCGATAAAAATGGTAAACATGATGAAAGAGATGGCCAAAAAACATCAGGTAATCGCCATCAGCCATTTACCGCAGGTAGCAGCGAAAGGCGATGCCCACTATTTTGTTTACAAGGATAATAGCTCGGAAAAAGTAGTGAGTAACATCCGCCGATTGTCGGGCGAAGAGCGTGTTCGGGAGATAGCAAAAATGATTGGAGGTGATAACCCATCTTCCATCGCCTACGAAAATGCTAAAGAATTACTGTCAATTTGATTTTGCGGTGTTCTACCACCGAGTTTGTATCGCGGCTATTACATCACTATTCAACCACTATTCCTCAATAGTCAGACTGGAAGCCTTCGATTTCCACTGTTGAGAGCGTTAAAAAAGCCAACCACTCCACCCAAAAGATGTGATTCCCAAGAGACGTAGCTTTGGGTAGGCAGTACTCCGTAAAAAATACCACCGTAGGCAATTAACATGATAATGGAAATCAACAAGGATTTAAAATCGCGCTGAAATAATCCGAAAAAGATTAAAAAGAAAGCGAGACCATAGATCAACCCGCTGGCTCCAATATGAATGGAAGTGCGGGCCAGTAACCAAACCAAAATGCCCGTAAAAAAATAGCATTGCAAAAATACCTGATTGGCTACCCGACGATAAAACATATATAGAACGGTACCAAGAATTAGTACCGGCATGGTATTAGAAACCAAATGAGCTACCGTTCCGTGTAGTAAAGGCGCTGTTACAATCCCTATCAAGCCCCGAATAGTGCGAGGCAAGATACCAAACATCGCTAAGTCTATTGGATACAGCTGATCCAAAAAAAATATCCCCCACATTAAAAAAACTAAGCGGGAAGGCACCAACATACTACTGCTAATCGTCTGCATCAAAGATTTACTTATAACCTAATCATTAAGATTTCCAAGGAGGGACTGAAGCTTTATGGAAATATAGACAGGTAAATGGTCGCTAAAACCACCCTGGTACTTGAATCCAACGTACGTTCTTCGGGGTTTGTATCCCATATGAGCTATATCTTCTTCCAGAAGCCACTTTGCCGAAAAAACCTTACTCTTTTCATCTTGAATATAGCATCCGTCTTTATCGCTGAACCAACTATCACTGGCTAGCCACTGGTCTAAAACACCCCATTCGCCCTGATGTTTATGGGTTCCTTCAAGCTCGTAGGTGCTGATATTTCTCAGCCTAGACTCTTCTAGCAGATGTTGAATACTAGCATCCTCCGGAGAATCATTAAAATCTCCAGTGATCAATATCTTAGCATCAGGATTTGTTGCTATAATGTTTTTTACGTGAGTTTTAAGTGTCTCAGCAGCAATGAGTCGGGACGGCTCAGATAACTTTGTTCCACTGTAACGAGATGGCCAATGGTTAACGTATAAATGTACCGTGTCCTGTTGGCTGATGGTACCCCGTACGTAAAGTATGTCTCGGGTTTTACGTCCACTCGGAAGTTCAACCGGAATAAACTCTTGCTGTAGTATTTCAAACAAATTCGGTCGATAGAGCAGAGCAACGTCAATGCCTCGGGCATCCGGCGAGTCCTGATGGATTATTTCGTACCCAAACCGATGAAGCGGAGTTTCTTGCAGTAACCCTTCCAGTACGTAGCGATTTTCAACCTCAGCCAAACCAATAACTGCCGGAGGTTGCCACCTACCTACTCCTGCTATGACTTTGTAGATATGATTAAGCTTCTGCAAAAATCTACCGTAGGTCCAGTGCCGATCGCCATCAGGCAAAAAAGCTTCATCTATCGTCAATGAATCGTCCCGGATATCAAACAGATTTTCTACGTTATAAAACATAAAGGTAATCTCAGTGCTACCCCACTGCTGCCCTCTTCCAGAACTGGTTAAAAAACTGACTAAGCCCAGAACCAACAACAATACACGCATAACTTGCAAGTTACTACGTTTATCAATGCTAAGCCTTACTATTTTCAGTGATACATTACCCTAGAGTGGTATATTACCGTGTTTCTTTTTGGGAAGACGGTCTACTTTGTTCTCCAACATTTGAAATGCCTGAAGTAGTTTTGGCCGGGTATCGTGAGGGAAAATCACTTCATCTACATAGCCCCGTCCGGCTGCTCGATATGGATTAGCAAACGTCTGGGTATATTCCTCAATTTTCTTGTTTAGCTTTTCTTCTGGATTATCTGCCGCATCAATTTCGCGACGAAAAATGATCTCTGCAGCACCTTTTGCACCCATAACCGCAATTTCAGCCGATGGCCAAGCGAAGTTCATATCAGCTCCAATATGTTTAGAATTCATTACGTCGTAAGCCCCTCCGTAAGCTTTGCGGGTGATGACAGTAACCCGGGGAACGGTAGCTTCACTAAACGCATAAAGTAGTTTAGCACCGTTGGTGATAATGGCGTTCCATTCCTGGTCGGTGCCGGGCAAAAAGCCGGGTACATCTTCCAGAACCAACAATGGAATATTAAACGAGTCACAAAATCGAACAAAACGAGCTCCTTTTTTGCTAGCGTTGATGTCCAATACTCCAGCCAAACTAGCCGGTTGGTTTCCAACGATACCAATACTCCTCCCACCCAAACGAGCAAAACCTACAACAATATTTTCCGCAAAATCCTGATGAACCTCCAGAAACGAATCCTGATCAACAATGCCGTTAATGACCTCCCGCATATCGTAGGGCTGGTTAGGATTTTCAGGAACAATGTTATCTAAGGCAGAACGAGTTTCATCCGATTTAGCCTCATAAGGGAGTTGGGGAGGATCTTCCTCGCAATTTTGAGGCATATAACTTAGTAGTTTTTGAATCCTCTGAATACATTGCAACTCATTAGCATCCCGAAAGTGAGTTACACCACTCTTGCTACTATGAGTTAATGCGCCACCAAGTTCTTCTGAACTTACTTCCTCATGGGTCACTGTTTTCACTACGTTAGGGCCAGTGACGAACATGTAAGAAGTCTTTTCTACCATCAGCACAAAATCAGTAATGGCCGGGGAATAAACCGCCCCCCCCGCGCAGGGCCCCATCACAGCCGAAATTTGAGGAATCAGTCCTGACGCCAGTGTATTTCTGTAAAAAATATCGGCGTAACCACCTAAAGAAACTACTCCTTCCTGAATTCTGGCCCCACCAGAATCGTTCAAACCCACCACCGGAGCACCGTTTTTCATAGCCAGATCCATAATACGGACAATTTTTTCGGCGTGAGCTTCCGATAGCGACCCACCAAAAACGGTAAAATCCTGGGAGAATACGTAAACCAAACGTCCTTGAATTCGACCGTATCCAGTTACTACTCCATCGCCCAAATACCGTTGTTTCTCAAGACCAAACTCGTGCGAACGGTGCTCTACAAACCGTCCTATTTCCTGAAAGCTATTTTTATCTAACAGCAAATCCAGTCGCTCGCGAGCGGTTAGCTTACCTTTTCCGTGCTGGGCTTCAATCCGCTTTTCACCTCCGCCCAGAAGAGCTTGTTGGTTCTTTTGGTTAAGCTGGTTAAATTTTTCATTTTCGGAAGCCGTTGAACTGCCAGACTGATTTTTCATGTTGTAGCAATCTATTTTGAGTGTTTCAAAGATAGACTAAATCATCATTTTTGCACCTCATTCTAGACTTTTCGCAGCAATAACCCGTTAAAACTAAGCATGAATAAGCAAGTTGCAACTGTAGACCTTGGGACGAATACTTTTCATTTACTGATCGCTGAGTTAAATTCTGAGAACTCATTTCATCTGGTTCATCGGGAGCGCATTCCGGTGATGATAGGCCGAGGGGGAATCAACCAAGGTGTTATCAGTGAGGATGCTCAGCAAAGAGCCCTGGAAGCTCTTTCCCATTTTAAACAGCAGCTTGATACTTTCGGTGTTCCGTTAGAAAATGTTCATTGTACTGCAACCAGTGCCATCCGTAATGCCAAGAACGGGCAGGAGCTGGTCAATGCTATTTTTGAACAGACTGGCATTCGGGTTGACATTATTTCCGGAGACAAAGAAGCAGAATACATTTATTACGGCGTTCGCCATGCCGTACCCTTAGGTTCAGATAGTGCTTTAATAATGGATATTGGAGGAGGTAGTGTGGAATTTATTATCTGCAATGATCATCAAATCTACTGGAAACATAGCTTCGAAATTGGCGCCCAACGCCTGCTAGATCGCTTCGACATTCAAGACCCTATCACCCCAGCCAACATTAATGAACTTAAGGAGTATTTTGGTCAGACACTAACTCCACTATCAGAAAAAGTAAAAGAATACCAGCCCAGATCACTAATTGGTGCTTCTGGTACTTTTGATACGTTGAGCGAGATTCACGTGATGGAGTCCCAATTAAATGTAGATCCAGAAGCTACCGAACTGCCGCTAAGTCATGATGCATTTAAGCGTATGTTAACCACATTCTCTAACAAAACTCGCGAAGAACGCTTACAGATCCCCGGAATGATTGAAATGCGAGTTGATATGATCGTTGTAGCTTCCTGGCTTATTGATTACGTACTAGAAACTTTCAATCTTAGAGAGATTCGCATTTCTTCCTTTGCTCTGAAAGAGGGGCTATTGGTAAAGTTAGCAAACCAAATTCATTAAACTACCTTTTGGAATTTTTCTCTATTTTTGCCAACCTATCCTATCTTGGTTTTGGTTATGCAGCACTTCAGTCCAGACATTCTTTATCAATTTTCAATAGATATCTTCAAAAAAATCGGTTGCCCTACCGAACAAGCCGAATTAGCCGCAGACGTCCTATCTAGTGCCGATCTACGTGGAATTGATTCCCACGGTATCGCCCGACTTATCGGTTATGTACGTCTTTGGGAAAAAGGCAGACTAAATCCACAACCAAATATCAAGATCATCCATGAAACACCCAGCACAGCGGTGGTGGATGGCGACGGTGGATTAGGTCTGGTGGTAGCTCCTCCCGCCATGAAAATTGCTATGGAGAAGGCAAAAAACGTTGGAACAGGATGGGTCTCCGTTCGCAACTCTAATCATTTTGGGATAGCCGGTTATCACGCCATGCTTCCCCTCTCCCAGGATATGATCGGAATGGCCATGACCAATGCCAGCCCTTTAGTGGCTCCCACCTTTGCTCAAAAGCGGTTATTAGGTACCAATCCTATTGCGGTAGCTGTGCCTGCCCACGAGGAGCCTCCTTTTGTAGCTGACTTTGCTACCACCACGGTTGCCAACGGAAAACTAGAGATTTTGCAGAGAAAAAATCAACCTGCCCCCCTTGGCTGGGTACAAACTAAAGAAGGAGATCAGTCTAACGACCCATTTGAGGTAGCCAAGGGCGGAGCCCTACTCCCTCTTGGTAGTGATCGAGATCATGGTAGCCATAAAGGATATTGTTTAGGAGCTTGGGTAGATATCTTCTCGGCCGTATTATCGGGAGCTAACTACGGACCTTGGGTTCCACCCTTCGTAGCCTTTTTAGATCCTACTAACCAGCCAGTTGGGAAAGGGATCGGACACTTTCTGGGAGCTATGCGAGTAGATGCATTCCGCCCGGCCGATGAGTTTAAATCTCATATGGACCAGTGGATCAAAACATTCAGGCAAGCTGAGACCATCGGCGGTGCAGAACGAGTATTAATTCCAGGTGATCAGGAGCGGGAGCAGGAAAACATTCGTCGAAAAAAAGGTATCCCTTTGCATCCTTCGGTTATTGATAATCTAAAGGAGCTTTCCACAAAATTTAAGGTTGATTTACCCACCTAGAAGGTGAAGCCCACATTAAACACCCAAGGACTATTGTAGGGAGAACGTAAGTTATCGTGACTTAGATTGTACATAGCAGCAATCATAAAGCCCGCACGCTGTCCAATGGGCTGGAATAACCCTCCGCCGATAAAAAAACCTGGTACCCACTCACGAATTAGCGGCTCCTGAGGATCACCGGTTACAAATTGTACGCTTAAGCTTTCGTAATCAGTTTGAATAAAGAATTGCCGCCTGATTATGTAGCGGGCGAAAGCCCGTGGGCCATAGGTACTAGTCGCCTCAAAGCCCTGATACTTTAAATAGCGGTAGGTGAAGCCTGGTCCAGCCACAAAGTTGTTCGTAAAACGGTACCCAAGTAAAGGAGAAACATCAATAAAGGTAATACTTCCAAATTGTAGGCTAAAGTTGCCACCAGGAGCAAGCCGATCCCAGATCGCCGGCTTTTCGTAATAACCGCCATCCGTTTCTTCTTCCTTTTCCGTCTGTGCGTGGGCTGGTGTGAGGAATTTTGTAGAAAAAATCCCGAAAAGTATGGCAAAAACAGCCGCAATCCACCATTGGTTACTCTTCCTCAAGCACATAAACATCTTCACTTGGCTTCTTCATTAGATATCTCTCTCGAGCAAATTTTTCCAATAGCTCATCGTCAGTGAGCAATTCTTCCCGTTCTCGGCGTACTCGTTCTATTTCTTCCTCAAAAAAAGCTTTCTCCTGCTCCAACTGGCGAATTTCATGGTTGCGACGAAACTGCGAAGGCAAGTCATTGGCATCCAGAAAAAACATCCACACCAAAAACCCCACTGAAAAAATGAAAAAAAAGTTTTTCAACATGCGGGGTATATTGGGGATTGATTCCATAGGAACATCGTTGGTTTAGGGTAATATACCCATTTTACCTGAAAAATCTTTACTGAGTACCAAAATGCTTTTCTACTTTAGATTTTACAGCAACTGATTCGGATAAAACGCCATTAGACCCAATGATTGCTCAATCCGCAATAACTGATTGTATTTAGCCATTCGATCAGAACGAGAAGCCGACCCAGTTTTGATCTGTCCGGTATTTAAAGCAACGGCTAAATCAGCGATAGTATTGTCTTCGGTTTCACCTGAACGATGAGACATTACACTTTTATAACTATTACGCTTGGCCAGATTTACCGCATTTATTGTTTCAGTCAGAGTACCAATTTGATTCACTTTGATTAAGATAGCATTACCAATATGCTGGTCAATACCTTGCTGAAGCCGGTCTACATTGGTTACAAACAAGTCATCCCCTACTAGTTGCACCTTATCGCCGATGCTTTCGGTATGCGCTTTCCAACCTTCCCAGTCATCTTCATGCATTCCGTCTTCGATAGATATGATCGGATACTTTTCAACCCAGTCTTTCCAATAATTAGCCATTTCCGAGGACGTAAGTTCATCGTTGGTGGAAGCGAAATGATACACTTTCTTGTCTTCGTTGTAAAACTCCGAGGAAGCAGCATCCATCGCAATAAACATATTTTCTCCCGGCTTATACCCCGCATTCTCAATAGCCTGAAGAACAACTTCAATTGCTTCAACATTAGAGGATAAATTCGGGGCAAAACCACCTTCATCTCCAACGTTGGTAGATAGGTTTTTATCTTTTAATACCTTTTTCAGATGATGAAACACCTCGGTTCCCATTCGCAGAGCTTCAGAGAAGGTTTCAGCTTTTAGCGGCATCACCATAAACTCCTGAAAATCAATCGCATTGTCAGCATGACTTCCTCCATTCAGAATGTTCATCATAGGTACTGGTAGCGTATTGGCGTTAACCCCCCCGATGTAACGGAATAGTGGCTGGTGAATGGATTGAGCCGCTGCTTTAGCCACTGCAAGCGAAACCCCAAGCATGGCATTGGCACCTAATGCTGATTTATTATCAGTACCGTCCAACTCGATCATTGTTTGGTCAATAAGGTTTTGCTCAAACACAGAAACCCCTAACAGCTTTTCGGCAATTTTGGTATTAACGTTCTCTACTGCCTTTGTAACCCCTTTCCCCATGAACCGGGATTTATCGTTATCTCTCAACTCAACTGCCTCGTGCTTACCTGTAGAAGCTCCGGAAGGTACTGCGGCCCGTCCAACCACATCCTGAGAGGTTATCACATCTACTTCCACGGTTGGATTACCTCTAGAGTCTAGTATTTGCCGAGCGAGAATTTTCTTTATAATACTCATAATTTCTTCTGTTTAAGTTTTTGTAGTTTATTATTTCATTATAGAAATGAACTGATCAAAAAGGTATAGCGAATCGTTAGGCCCTGGCGAAGATTCAGGGTGATACTGCACTGAAAATGCTTTCTTGTTTCGGACCTTCAAACCCGCCACTGTATTGTCGTTCAAGTTAATATGAGTTACAGTGACGTTATCCGCCTCATTTGCCCGATCCAGATCCACCGAGAAACCGTGGTTTTGAGAAGTCATTTCGCCTAATCCAGTTTCCAGATTCTTCACAGGATGATTTAGCCCTCGGTGACCATGGTGCATTTTAAAAGTAGGTATCCCACAGGCAAGTCCTAACAATTGATGCCCCAAACAGATACCGAACAGAGGTTGATCGTCTTCTAAAATGTCTTTCACTGTGTTGATTGCATAGTCCATTGCAGCGGGATCTCCCGGTCCGTTGGAGATAAAGTAACCGTGGGGTTGCCATTCAGCCATTTCGGCATAGGTAGTTTTACCCGGAAAAACTCTACACTGACACCCTCGCTTCAGTAAATTATTGAGTATGGAAGTTTTTATTCCTAAATCTAAGACGGCTACCCGAATAGGTGCTGATTCATCTCCCAATAAGTATGACTCTTTGGTACTTACCAAACTCGAGAGCTCGAGTCCGGCCATACTTGGAACTTCAGCCAATTGTTTTTGTAAAACTTCCAGCGACTGATCTTCTGATGAGATAATAGCATTCATTGCGCCTTTAGACCGGATATGGCGTACTAACTGCCTAGTGTCGATATTCGTGATACCGACTACTCTATGTTCTTCCAGATACTTCTGCAAGGCACTATCAGCCTGCTTCCGACTAAAAACCTCCGAAAAGGAGTTCACCACAATAGCCCTGATTTGGGGGTGCGCTGACTCCTGCTCCTCCTGAATTACTCCGTAGTTTCCAATATGGGCAGTCGTATTAATAATGATTTGACCATAATAGGAAGGATCGGTATAAATTTCCTGGTATCCAGTCATACCAGTGTTAAAGCATATTTCGCCTCCACTAACTCCAACCTTACCAATGGCTTCTCCCTCAAAGCGGGTTCCATCTTCAAGAAGTAGAGTGGCGGGTCGTTCCGGAAGTTTTGAATGTTGCATAGCGGTAAAATTGGCGGCAAGTTTGTAAAATATGAAGTAAAAAAAAAGGGAATCATCCGCTAAGCGAATAATTCCCTTTTAATAATAAATAAATAAAGTTTATTCTTTTGGCTTCTCATCATCTTCAGTTGAAGATTCATCTGCTTTCTTCTCCTGATCTTCTTCTGCCGATGCAGTAGCTTTAGTCTCTGCTTCTGAACTTGGCTCTTCAGTTTCAGTCGCTTCTGGTTCAATTACTGCTTCACCACTTAGTTGTACTGTTTCACTTTCAGTCTGATTTTCGGTTACTTCTGCAGTATCAGGTTCTTCAGCCGTTTCAGTCGTAGTAACTTCAGCTTCTGTAGGAGCTGATGCTGTCTCCGCAGTAGATTTCTTTTTAGAACCGCGTCGGCTACGACGAGTTTTAGAACGAGATTGCTTTTCATCTTGGTTATAGATTTCATTGAAATCCACCAGTTCAATCATACACATCTCGGCATTATCGCCTAAGCGATTTCCAAGTTTGATAATACGAGTATACCCACCAGGGCGTTCAGCTACTTTCTCTGCTACCTCATCAAAAAGCACTCGAGAAGAGTCTTTATCTTTCAAGTAAGAAAAGACAACTCGGCGAGAGTGGGTGCTATCTACTTTTGAACGGGTAATAAGAGGTTCTACGTATTGACGAAGAGCTTTAGCCTTAGCCACTGTAGTGGTAAGCCGCTTATGGATGATGAGCGATGAAGCCATGTTGGCCAACATCGATTTCCTATGCGACGAAGTTCTTCCTAAATGATTAAATCGCTTGCCGTGTCTCATGCTTAAATTCTTTTCCGCACCAAATGTGGTGACTAATCCTCATCTAGTTTATACTTTGAAAGATCCATCCCAAAGGATAGATTTTTGTCTTGAATAAGCTGTTCTAGCTCTGCCAAAGACTTTTTACCAAAATTCCGAAACTTCATCATATCCGAAATCTCCAGCTGAGCTAAGTCACCCAAGGTTCTAACATCAGCGGCCTTCAAACAATTATATGCCCGAACCGACAGATCCAAATCGTTTAAAGGAGTTTTCAGCAACTTGCGCATATGCAACATTTCTTCGTCTACTGCATCTGGCTCACCTTGCTGAGGCGACTCTAGTACCATACTCTGGTCTGAGAACAGCATAAAATGCTTTATCAGAATATTTGCAGCGCTTTTTAGGGCATCTTCGGGGTGAATTGACCCATCAGTCTCGATGTCAATCAATAACTGCTCAAAGTCAGTTTTCTGTTCAACACGAGTATTTTCGACTTCAAACGTCACGTTTTTAATAGGAGAGAAAACTGCATCCAGCGCGATATAACCAAAGTTTTGATCATTTTGATTGTTCTCTTCGCTAGGGACATATCCTCTTCCTTTATCCACGTAAAGCTCAACTTCCACGTCAATAGAGCTGTCTAGATGAGCAATTACATGATCGGGGTTCAGCACTTCAAATGAAGTAGTATGCTGCTGAATATCCGAACCGGTAAAGGTATCTTGCCCTTTGAGAGGGATAACAATTTTATTTTCAACAAAATCCTCAGAGGTTTTTTTGAACCTAACCATTTTTAGGTTCAGAATGATCTCAGATAAATCTTCTACTACTCCTTCAATGGAGGAGAATTCATGCAAAACACCCGGAATCTTGATTCCGGTGATGGCATAACCCTCTAGTGAGGATAACAATATTCTTCTTAGTGCATTACCGATTGTAACGGCATATCCCCTTTCAAGCGGTTTAAAAGTAAAAAGGCCGTGAAAATTATCAGCCTTTTCCATGACCACTTTTTCGGGCATTTGAAATGCAAGTATGGACATAATCTATGCGTAGTGATTAATAATTATTCAAATAGAGTTACTTTGAGTATAACTCGACGATAAGTTGCTCTTGAATGTTTTCTGGAATATCTTCCCGAGACGGCAACGTTGTAAAACGTCCGGTCAATTCTTTTCCATCCCACTCCAACCAAGCGTACTGCTTCACTTTGGGGCTATGGGAGGCCACACTTTCAGTAACCGCCAGCAACGACTTTGATTTTTCGCGCACTGCCACTAAATCACCAGGCTTAACCTGATAAGAAGGAATGTTTACTACATTACCGTTCACAGTAATGTGTTTGTGTGATACCAATTGCCGAGCACCTCTCCGAGTAGGAGAAACACCCAGTCGGTATACCACATTGTCTAATCGAGACTCTAGCAACTGAAGTAAAACCTCACCTGTAATGCCTTTACTACGACTAGCTTTATCAAACAGATTAGCAAACTGACGTTCAAGCACGCCGTAAGTGTACTTGGCCTTTTGCTTTGCCATTAGTTGCATTGCGTATTCAGATTGCTTACGTCGACGACCTCTTCCGTGCTGCCCCGGAGGATAGCTCTTTTTCTGTAGAGCTTTGCTGGGACCGAAAATAGGGTCGTTAAATTTTCTAGCAATTTTGGTTTTAGGACCGGTATAGCGAGCCATATTTCTTGATCAACTTTACGATTAAATTAAACTCTACGGCGTTTAGGAGGACGACAGCCATTATGAGGAAGTGGAGTTACATCCTGAATCATAGTAACCTCAAGACCAGAATTTTGTAGGGAGCGGATAGCCGACTCTCTTCCCGAACCTGGCCCCTTTATGTAAACCTCAATCTTTCTCATTCCTTGGTCATAAGCTACCTGAGCGCAATTAGCTGCCGCAGTTTGAGCTGCATAAGGAGTGTTCTTTTTAGAACCTCTGAAACCCATCTTACCGGCTGAAGACCATGATACTACCTGACCTGCCATATTGGTGATGGAAATAATTATGTTGTTAAAGGAAGCTTTAATATGAGCCTGTCCCAACGTATCAACGGCAACGACTCTTTTCTTTCCTTTATCTTTTCGTTTCTGAGCCATAGTTTCAAAATATTATTTAGTAGCTTTCTTTTTGTTAGCTACAGTTTTGCGCTTTCCTTTACGAGTTCTGGAATTGTTTTTGGTATGCTGGCCTCGGAGAGGAAGCCCTTTTCGGTGTCTTAATCCTCGGTAGCACCCAATATCCATCAATCGCTTTATATTCAGCTGAACTTCCGATTTCAGTACCCCTTCAACTTTATAGTTTTCTGAGATAATCTGACGAATCTGGTTTGATTCTTCGTCATTCCATTCAGATACTTTTTTGCTCGGATCGATATCAGCTTGCTCCAGAATGCTGCGAGCAGAGCTTTTTCCTATTCCGAAAATATACGTTAGACCAATTTCCCCGCGCTTGTGGTCAGGAATATCAACTCCAGAAATTCTAGCCATAATTAACCTTGTCTTTGCTTGAACCTAGGGTTCTTTTTGTTAATAATATAAAGCTTTCCTTTGCGGCGAACGATCTTGCAATCCGCACTTCGCTTTTTTATGGATGCTTTTACTTTCATTATTCTATTTATTTATAGCGGTAAACAATCCTTCCTTTAGTCAGATCGTAAGGAGACATCTCCAACTTAACTCGGTCTCCCGGTAATATTTTTATGTAATTCATCCGCATCTTTCCGGAAATATGAGCAATCACCTCATGCCCGTTTTCAAGTTCTACTCGGAACATAGCATTGGAAAGTGCCTCAGTTATAGTTCCGTCTTGTTCAATGGATGCTTGTTTTGCCATAGGTTGCGTTTAAACTTATGCTACTGCTGCGTTTTGTGACCTACCCTTTACTCTTCCTGATTTCATAAGTCCTTCATAGTGGCGCATCAACAGATAGCTTTCAATTTGCTGTAGAGTATCTAATATTACCCCCACCATAATTAAGAGCGAGGTTCCGCCGTAAAAGTAGGAGAAATCAGTAGTAACTCCTGCCACCATCGCAATGGCCGGCATGATAGCAATGATGGATAAAAAGACTGACCCTGGAAGTGTAATTCTTGATAGAATCGTATCCAGAAAATCAGCCGTGGGCTTACCCGGTTTTACTCCCGGCACAAACCCACCGTTGCGCTTTAAATCATCTGCAATTTGGGTAGAGTTAATGGTTATTGCCGTGTAGAAGAACGTAAATAGTATGATTAGAATTCCAAATACCAGATTATATTGCCAAGAAGCTATATCGGAAAAAGTCCTCCCGATAGTAGCTGCTATATCGCTGGAATCAGCCCAGATACCAGCCAACAACCCGGGTAAAAACATAAGTGATTGAGCAAAGATAATAGGCATTACACCAGAAGCATTTACTCGTAGCGGAATATACTGCCGCTGACCACCATATACTTTATTTCCAACAACCTGCTTGGCGTACTGCACCGGAACTCGTCGTATAGCCTGAGTCAAAATAACCGAGGCCATTACCACAAAGAAGAGAGCCACAATTTCAAGGATGAATAGTAATGCACCACTCATGCCCTTTGCTAGGGCTTCAGCTACAATAGCACCTGGGAACCGAGAAATGATTCCGATCATGATTAACATTGAGATACCGTTGCCAATACCTTTATCGGTTATTTTCTCCCCTAGCCACATACAGAAGATCGTTCCTGATGACAGCAGGATCATTGATGAAACGGTAAACAAGGTTTGGTTAATCATAATAGCCTCGTTAGGCACTGCATAAGCTAGATACCCCACTGATTGACCAAGTGTAATGAAGATCGTAAGAACCCTCGTGATCTGATTCATCTTCTTGCGTCCCGAATCTCCTTCCTTCTGCATCTTCTGGAAGTAAGGAACCGCGACAGTTAAAAGCTGGATTACGATTGATGCCGAAATGTACGGCATAATACCTAATCCAAAGATGGATGCTCGGCTAAAAGCACCACCAAGAAATGTGTTCAGAAGCCCAAAAATACCACTATCAGCTCCTTGTTCCAGCAAATTAGGATCCACCCCAGGCAAGACCACAAATGATCCAAGCCGGAAAATGATTAAGAATCCTATAGTATTTAGGATTCTGTTTCGTAGTTCCTCAATTGAGAATATGTTCCGTATAGTGGTAATGAACTTCTTCATAGACTACTTAATGTTGATGGCTTCTCCACCTGCTTTTTCAATAGCTTCTCGAGCTGACTTAGAGAAAGCGTGGGCCTCAACTTTGATAGAGGTAGAAACTTCGCCATCACCAAGTATTTTCAATCGGTCTTTCTTGCCGATAAGACCGGCCGTAACAAAATCATCAAATCCGATTTCGTTTTTTCCAACCTTTTCAGATACTCCCGCTAACTGTCCAATGTTCACTACATGGTATTCCACCTTGTTAGGAGAGTTAAAACCAAATTTAGGCACTCGCCGCTGTAAAGGCATTTGACCACCTTCAAATCCAGCTTTCACTTTATACCCCGAACGAGACTGAGCTCCTTTATGGCCACGTCCGGCTGTACCACCGAATCCTGATCCAGGACCACGGGCAATACGCTTTCTGTTTTTTACCGACCCTTTAGCGGGCTTTAGATTACTAAGATCCATGCTAAACTTCTTTAACCGTTACTAAATGAGCTACTTTCCTTACCATTCCGCTAATCTGCGGGGTATTTTCAACCTCAACCGTTCTATGAAGCTTACCCAAACCTAAAGCTTGTAGTGTAAGCTTTTGGCGCTTAGGCCGATTGATCATACTACGAGTTTGCGTTATCTGAATACGAGCCATGGATTTATCCGTTAAATACTTTTTCTAATTCAACTCCACGCTGCTCGGCTACCGAATAGGCATCACGCATGGTGGAAAGAGCGTCAAAAGTGGCTTTTACTACATTGTGAGGATTTGATGAACCCTTAGATTTTGCCAGAACATCGTGAACACCGGCACTTTCCAATACTGCACGCATAGCTCCACCGGCTATAACTCCAGTACCAGGAGAGGCTGGCTTCAACAATACAAACCCTCCTCCGTATTTACCAATATTCTCATGGGGTATTGTACCTTTCAGTACGGGCACCTTCATCAGATTTTTTTTAGCGTCGTCAACACCCTTGGTAATTGCGTCGGTTACTTCATTAGCTTTTCCTAAACCGTATCCTACAATTCCGTCACCGTTACCAACCACTACAATGGCTGAGAAGCTAAACCTTCTACCGCCCTTTACTACTTTGGCAACGCGCTTAATTGCAACGACTCGTTCTTTTAAGTCTAGCTCGCTTGCTTTAACCGATCTTACATTCTGTGCCATTGATTAAAATTTTAAGCCACCCTCGCGGGCACCTTCTGCTAATGCTTTTATTTTTCCGTGGTAGATATAGCCGTTCCGATCAAAAACAACTTGAGATACTCCATTTGAAGTAGCCTTTTCAGCCAGTTTCTTACCTACGTTACCAGATACCTCAATATTAGGATTATTATAGTCTCCTAATTCGCGAGAAGAAGCCTGAGCTAATGTTGTGCCGTGATCATCATCGATAAGCTGCGCATAAATGCCAGTATTACTCTTATAGATCGACAATCGTGGGCGCTCACTAGTTCCTTTGATCTTGCGACGAATACTTTTCTTAATTCGGTTGCGCCGACTTATTTTCTTACTAACTGCCATAATTCAACGACTATTTAGCTGCTGTTTTACCTGCTTTTCTTCGGACTGATTCGCCCACAAACCGGATACCTTTGCCTTTATAAGGTTCAACTGACCTCAATGACTTAATCTTGGCTGCTACCTGTCCCACCAACTGTTTATCGTATCCCTCAAGAGTCACTGTAGGGTTTTTCCCTTTAGGAGTTTCTGAGCTAATATTAATTCCTTCCGGAATTTGTAAATATATATTATGAGAATACCCTAAATTCAACTCTAAGATGTCACCTTGAACATTGGCTCGATAACCAACTCCAACAAGTTCAAGTTCCTTTTTGTATCCCTGACTTACGCCTTCAACCATATTGGCTACCAAAGAGCGATACAGTCCATGCATTGATTTATGACGCTTTTGCTCAGTTGGACGGGAAACTGATACTTCACTATCCTCTATTTTCACTTCGAAGGCAGTATCTACTCTTTGCGATAGTTCGCCTTTAGGTCCTTTCACTTTAACCCAGCCTTTCTCTCGGCTGACAGTTACACCTTCGGGGACACTTATTGGCTGGTTTCCTATTCGTGACATAGTACTATATTTAATATACGTAGCAGATTACTTCACCACCCACGTTCTCCTGGCGAGCTTCTTTATCAGAGATAACTCCCTTTGAAGTAGACAGGATCGCGATACCTAATCCGTTCAAAACCCTAGGCAGTTCGGATGCTTTCGCGTACTTACGAAGCCCTGGCTTGCTAACCCTCTCCAGGTGTGTAATGGCTGGGGTCTTTTTCACCGGGTTGTACTTAAGCGCAATCTTGATAATACCCTGATGATCGACACCATCTTCAAACTTATAATTTTGAATATACCCCTTGTCGAAAAGCACCTTAGTGATTTCTTGCTTCAGGTTTGATGCCGGTATTTCAACGATACGATGGTTCGCCTTAATAGCATTTCGTAATCGTGTTAAGTAATCAGCTATTGGATCTGTATTCATGAATTTTATCCATTTCAAAAACGGACTGCAAAGGTAAGATTTTCTCACCTTTGTAGAAAATATTTACAATTATATTACCAGCTAGCTTTAGTAATTCCTGGAATTTTACCTTGAGAGGCCAACTCCCGGAACGTTACCCTAGATATTCCAAATTTTCGCATATAACCTTTTGGTCTTCCAGTAAGCTTACAACGATTATGCAATCGTACCGGAGATGCGTTGCGAGGCAACTTATCTAGCGCTTCGTAATCACCTTTAGCCTTTAGTTCAGCTCTTTTTTCGGCATACTTCGCAACTAAACGCTGTCTTTTTATTTCTCGAGCGATAACTGATTTCCTAGCCATATCTATCTATGATGCGTTATTTCTATTAGTAAATGGCATACCGAAAGCTTTAAGTAATTCGTAAGCCTCTTCATCGGTAGTTGCCGTTGTAACAAACGTAATATCCATCCCAGAAATTCGATTTACTTTATCAATACTGATTTCAGGAAAGATAATTTGTTCTTTTATACCTAAGGTATAATTGCCTCGGCCATCAAAACCCTTATCGTTTACCCCACGAAAGTCGCGAACCCGAGGAAGAGCAACGGTCATCAAACGATCCATAAACTCATACATCTGGCTACCACGTAAAGTTACTTTCGCCCCAATGGGCATCCCTTCTCTTAACTTAAAGTTTGAGACTGATTTTTTGGCAATGGTTGGTACTGCTTTTTGCCCGGTAATCTGGGTCAGCTCATCTACGGCAACATCTACCAGCTTCTTATCAGCTACAGCATCACCAACTCCTTTATTGATAGCAATTTTTACCAGGCGAGGCACCTGCATTACTGAGCTGTAGTTGAAGCGCTCCTTCAACTGAGCAGTAATTTCATCCTGAAACTTTTCTTTCAGTCGGGGAATATATGTTTCGGTAGTTGCCATAAATTAGATAACTTCTCCGGTTGCTTTACTATATCGTTGATTTTTACCCTTATCATCCTTCTTACGTCCAACCTTAGTTGGTTCACCGGTAGCCGGATCAATCAGCATAATATTACTTATGTGAATAGGTGATTCAAGTTGATTACGGCCACCCTCAGGGTTTTGGGCTGAAGGCTTCACATGCTTAGTCACCATGTTGACGCCCTCAACAATTACTTTGTCATCAGCAGTAAGGACACTAGAAACTTTACCAGTTCTACCCTTCTGCGTACCGGCAATAACTTTAACAGTATCACCAGACTTTATCTTAAATTTCTTATTCTTGGCCATAGCTTATAGTACTTCTGGAGCTAATGATACGATTTTCATGAATTGCTTTTCACGCAATTCCCGAGCAACGGGCCCGAATATACGAGTACCACGAGGCTCATCGTTAGCGGTAAGCAAAACGGCAGCGTTTTCCTCAAACCGGATATAAGACCCATCTTTACGACGGACCTCCTTTTTCGTACGAACGATTACCGCTTTTGAGACGGTTCCCTTTTTCAGGTTACTTGAAGACAGGGCTGATTTTACAGTAACCACTATTTTGTCTCCAACAGATGCATAACGTCGCTTGGTTCCTCCCAATACCCGGATGCAAAGCACTTCTCGGGCACCGCTATTATCAGCTACATTTAGCCTAGACTCTTGCTGTATCATAATTACTTAGCTCTTTCAATAATTTCTACTAAACGCCAACGTTTATGCTTACTAAGTGGACGAGTCTCCATGATTTTTACCATGTCTCCAATTCCACACTCATTATTCTCGTCGTGAGCAACAAACTTGGTAGTTTTTCGAACAAACTTCCCATAGATAGGGTGCTTCACTTTTCGCTCAACAGCTACAGTCACTGACTTATCCATCTTGTTGCTAAGCACCTGGCCAATCCGTTCTTTACGTAGATTGCGTTCTTTCGTCTCCATAGTAATATTAGTTAGCTAGTTCTTTAGCTCGCAACTCAGTTTTTATTCGAGCGATGGTTTTACGAGATGTCCTAATCTTAGTAGGATTCTCAATGGGAGATATTGCGTGCGCAAATCTAAGTCGAGTAAGATTCTCCTGCTCAGCCTTCAGGGCTTCCATCAGTTCGTCTGGCGACATTGATTTTATTTCTTCGTTTTTCATACTATTTGCCAACGTAATCTTTACGTACTACAAATCTTGTCTTGATAGGAAGTTTTTGAGCAGCTAAGCGTAGCGCTTCCTGAGCTACTGCACTAGGCACTCCAGATACTTCAAACATGATACGACCGGGTTTCACGGTAGCCACCCAATATTCGGGAGCACCTTTACCTTTACCCATTCGTACTTCAGCCGGCTTTTTAGTAACAGGCTTGTCTGGAAATATTCGTATCCATACCTGCCCTTCCCTTTTCATATAGCGAGTCATAGCAATACGGGCTGCTTCAATCTGGCGGCTAGTAATCCAGGCTGGCTCCAATGACTTCAACCCAAAGCTACCAAAAGCTACGGTATGTCCTCGCTGAGCTAACCCTTTAACTCGACCTTTCTGCTTTTTTCTATACTTTGTTCTTTTCGGCTGTAACATAGCTTATAATCTTATCGGTTTCTTCTTCGGCTACGACCACCCTCACGACGTCGGTCGGAACGGCCACCACCACCGGTGTTTCCACTTTGGGAACCTACGTTAGGGGATAAATCACGCTTACCAAACACCTCGCCCTTGAATACCCATACTTTAATTCCAATTTTACCGTAAACAGTATTTGCTTCGGAAACAGCGTAATCAATATCAGCCCGAAGGGTGTGAAGCGGAATTCGTCCTTCTTTGTACTGTTCAGTTCTTGCCATTTCAGCACCACCTAAACGTCCTGAAACTTTAATTTTTATTCCTTCTGCTCCAACTCGTAAGGCCGAAGCAATTGCCTGCTTCATTGCTCTTCGGTAAGAAATTCGGGCTTGCAGTTGTTGAGCAATAGAATCACCTATTAGTTTGGCATCTAGTTCTGGTCGCTTAATTTCGTAGATATTAATTTGAATATCTTTACCAGTTAGCTTTTTTAGCTCTTCCTTTAACTTATCAACTTCCTGACCACCCTTACCAATTACAACTCCCGGGCGAGCAGTGTGAATAGTTAGAGTGATACGCTTGAGCGTACGTTCAATCACTACCTTTGAAACTCCCCCACGAGCTAGACGGGCATCGATATATTTGCGTATTTCGTGATCTTCAACCAGCTTGTCGGAAAAATCTTTTCCACCGTACCAGTTAGAGTCCCATCCTTTGATGATTCCTAGCCTAAGAGCGATTGGGTTAACTTTTTGTCCCATGAATATTTCTTTTACTAATCTTCAGATTGAGTTTCCTGATCTAAACTATTGGCACTATCAACGATTAAGGTAACGTGGTTAGAGCGCTTACGAATGCGGTGTGCTCTTCCCTGAGGAGCAGGGCGAAGTCGCTTTAGAATTCGTGCTCCATCTACTCGAATTTCCTTAATGTACAAATCAGCTTCATCAGAGCGCTGGTCCTCGTTTATCTCTTCCCAGTTAGCAATAGCAGAAATCAGTAATTTTTCAATTTTTGCCGCTCCGCTCTTAGACTCAAATTTGAGGATATTCAGAGCATCGTAAACATTTCTGCCTCTAATCATATCTGCCACCAATCGCATTTTTCGGGGGGCAGTGGGTTCATTACGCAGTTTAGCTACAGCCTCCATATTATCGTCTGCCTTTATCTTTCTTAGAAATATGACCACGGAAATTACGCGTAGGAGCAAACTCACCTAGCTTATGCCCTACCATATTCTCGGTTATATAAACCGGAATGAATTTATTCCCATTATGAACCGCAAAAGTGTGACCTACAAAATCAGGAGAAACCATAGATCGGCGAGACCAGGTCTTGATAACTGATTTCTTGTTGGATTGGCTCATTGCTTCCACCTTCTTTTCTAGGCGGAAATCTATGTACGGTCCTTTTTTTAATGAACGTGCCATATATTATTTTTTCTTTCTGCTAACAATTAAACGGTTAGAGTACTTTTTGGGGTGACGGGTCTTGTATCCTTTAGCAATGATACCGTTTCTAGAACGAGGATGACCACCGGAAGCTCTTCCTTCACCACCTCCCATTGGGTGATCAACTGGATTCATAGCCACACCGCGGGTTCTAGGCCGACGTCCTAACCAACGCTTACGCCCAGCTTTTCCGTAAGAAACGTTCATATGGTCAGTGTTTGAAACGGAACCAACCGTCGCCATACAGGTAGATAATATCATACGCATCTCACCGGAAGGCAACTTAACGGTCACATATTTCCCTTCTCGGGCCAGTAATTGAGCATAGGCACCAGCTCCTCGGGCCATTTGTCCTCCCTTACCTGGCGTCAGTTCAATATTATGAACAATAGTACCCAGGGGGATAGATGATAACGGAAGTGCATTTCCGACTTCGGGCGCCACTGACTCACCCGAGATAACCTCTTGGCCTACCTTTAAGCCTACGGGGGCTAAGATGTAAGCTTTTTCACCGTCTTGATATTCAATGAGCGAGATAAACGCAGAACGATTCGGATCGTACTCAATAGTTTTTACAGTAGCTGGAATATCAAACTTACGCCGTTTGAAATCGACCAGACGAATTTTACGTTTGTGTCCGCCACCTTTATAGCGTATCGTCATCCGTCCTTGGTTGTTACGGCCTCCCGAACGCTTTAAAGTAACTACCAAAGATTTTTCGGGTTTATTGGTAGTAATCTCCGAAAGATCGGGAGCTACTCTATGTCTTTGTCCTGGGGTTATCGGCCTAAGTTTTTTAACTGCCATAATACCTCAAATTATACGTTACTGTAAAAATCAATAATGTCTCCTTCTGCTACCTGCACAATGGCTTTCTTAAAGTTGGGAGACTTTCCGGAAATAACGCCGGATTTGGTGTAACGGGTCTTCGCTTTTCCTTGGTAGTTCATAGTCCATACCCGATCTACCGTTACACCGTACATCTTTTCAACTGCTTCTCTTATTTGCAGTTTGTTAGCTTTATTGTCTACGATAAAGCCGTATTTTCCTTGCTCGTTCTGTTCCGAAATCTTCTCGGTAACTAAAGGCTTTTTCAGTACACTCATAATTAATTATCGTTAGCCTTTTTGTTAAAAATAGTCTCCAATATCTGGATAGCTTCTTCACTCACAATCAAATGACGAGCGTTTAAAATATCATAGGTGTTTAATTTATCGGCCGTAGTGACTTTAGCATTTGCCAGATTTCGGGCTGATAGATTAATATTTTTTTCAGCGGCAGGCAACACCATGAGAGACTTCCCATCCGAAAGGGCAAGAGAGTTTAGCAGATTGAGATAATTTTTGGTCTTAGGCTCTTCAAAACTAAAGTTCTCAACCACTGTGATCTGCCCGTCTTTTGCTTTATATGAAAGTGCCGACTTACGAGCTAATTGCTTTACTTTTTTATTTAGTTTGAATCCATAATTACGAGGCCGAGGCCCGAAGATTCGTCCACCACCACGGAAGATTGGAGATTTGATACTACCAGCACGTGCAGTACCAGTACCTTTCTGACGCTTAATTTTACGAGTTGAACCAGCTATCTCAGCTCTCTCTTTAGCCTTATGCGTACCCTGACGCTGATTGGCCATATACTGCTTTACGTCGAGGTAGATAGCATGATCGTTGGGTTCTACCCCAAAGATAGTTTCGGATAGGCTAACCGAACGACCGGTCTCCTCACCACTAATATTTTTTACGGCTACTTCCATATCGGAACAACTTATTAAGAGCGTATTTCTGCGAAATTATTTCTCTAATACAACAATCGAATTTTTAGCCCCAGGTACTGATCCACTGACCAGAACTAAATTCTTTTCCGGAATAATTTTAAGAACCCTCAGGTTCAGTATTTTTACACGGTCTCCTCCTGCTCGCCCTGCCATTTTCATTCCTTTGAAAACTCGTGAGGGGAAAGAACATGCGCCAATTGAACCAGGGGCTCGTTGCCGATTGTGTTGACCGTGGGTTGCATCACCTACCCCGGCAAATCCATGACGCTTCACAACTCCTTGAAAACCTTTACCCTTAGACTTGCCAATGGCATCTACAAAGTCGCCTTCAGCGAATACATCTCCAGCACTGATAGTTTTACCTAACTCTAATTCATCTTCAAACTCAACCCGGAAGTCTCTAAACTCAACCAGCTTAGATTTTGGAGTTGTTTTGGCACGCTTGAAATGCCCCTTCAAAGCAGAAGAAACGCGCTTATCTTTGCGGTCGCCAAAACCCAACTGAACAGCTCTATATCCGTCAGATTCTTCATTTTTTACGTGGGTAACCACACAAGGCCCAGCTTCCACAACCGTACAAGCTACATTGCGACCCTGTTCATCAAACATGCTGGTCATCCCAATCTTTTTTCCAATAATACCTGACATTGTAATATGGATGTAATTTTGTTTCTAAAGATCCCTCTTTTCCGTAAAGGACTGCAAATTTAGCGATTATTATCTGCTTAACAAACAATTTATCTGATATTTAACCGCCTCGTTCCAACGATTTAGCCCTTACAGTAGTTCACTATTTTTTAACTAATTTGAATAACACAAAAAATAACCAATCCCGATTTCGGAATTGGTTATTCCCAACCTTTTAACGGCTGCTTTATACTTTTATCTCTACATCTACTCCGCTGGGTAATTCAAGCTTCATTAGTGCATCAACAGTTTTGCTACTGCTAGAGTAGATATCTACCAACCGCTTGAACGTACTCAGCTGGAACTGCTCGCGAGCCTTTTTATTTACGTGCGGCGAGCGAAGCACCGTAAAAATTTCCCGGCGTGTAGGTAGAGGAATTGGCCCACTTACCACCGCTCCAGTTGTTTTTACTGCCCGTACAATCTTTTCCGCTGATTTATCAACCAGGTTGTGATCGTACGATTTTAGTTTAATTCTAATCTTCTGATTCATAACTATTGTTGTGTCTCGCCTTTAGCTTTAGAAATAACGGTTTCAGCAATATTAGTAGGAACCGGATCATAGTGCGAGAAAGTCAGCGTCGCAGCTGCCCGTCCTGATGTGATAGTACGAAGGTCAGTTACGTACCCAAACAACTCACTAAGAGGAACATCGGCTTTAATTACCTGAGCCATACCTTTGGTATCCATTCCTTTCATAATTCCACGCCGCCGGTTTAAGTCACCGGTTACTGAGCCAGTATACTCATCGGGGGTTACAACCTCCACTGACATGATTGGTTCTAGTAAAATAGGTTTCGCTTTCTTGGTAGCTGCTTTGAAACCTAGTCGGGCAGCAAGTTCGAACGACAGTGCATCAGAATCCACATCGTGGAATGAACCGTGGAAAAGGCGAACCTTCATTTGCTCAATAGGGTAACCAGCTAAAGGACCATTGTCCATAGCGGACTCAAACCCTTTCTGAATAGCCGGAATAAATTCTCTAGGGATAACCCCGCCCACAATATTGTTCACAAACTGAAGCCCATTTCTCACTTCTTTCGGATCAGGGTCTTCGTCTATTGGTCCGAGTTCGAACACGATATCGGCAAATTTACCTCTACCACCAGTTTGCTTTTTGTAGACTTCCTTATGTTCTACCGTAGTAGTAATGGCTTCTTTGTAAGCCACTTGAGGAGCACCCTGATTAATCTCAACTTTAAATTCCCGTCGCAAACGATCTATAATAATATCCAGGTGTAGTTCACCCATACCCCGCAGAATAGTTTGCCCTGTTTCCTCATCAGTGTTAACCTGAAGAGTTGGATCTTCTTCCACCAGTTTGGAAATTGCCATACCTAGTTTATCAACATCAGCTTGTTTTTTCGGCTCAATAGCGTAACCAATCACCGGATCAGGGAATACCATAGACTCCAGAACAATTTTATTATCCTGATCACATAAGGTATCCCCAGTCTTAATATCTTTAAAACCGACAACTGCACCAATATCCCCCGCACCCAAGCTATCTATCTGATTCTGGTTCTTTGCATGCATCTGGAAGATACGACTAATACGCTCCTTACTATCTGAACGAGTGTTGTAAACGTATGAACCAGACTCTAATACACCTGAATACGCTCTAATAAAGCACAGGCGACCTACGTAGGGGTCAGTAGCAATTTTAAATGCTAATGCTGAGAAAGGCTCTTCGTAAAGTGGCTTACGAAATACTTCCTCCTCAGTCTCGGGGTTTAATCCTTTTATCTGCTCGCGATCAAGCGGAGAAGGACAAAGAGCCATTACGTAATCGAGCATTGTCTGCACTCCTTTATTTTTAAAGGAAGAACCACATAGCATCGGCACAATGGCCATATCGATGGTAGCAGCTCGTAAAGCAGCCAGAATTTCATCTTCGGTAATGCTTTCTGGATCATCAAAATATTTTTCCATGAGTCTTTCGTCGTACTCAGCTACCGCTTCCAATAGTTTCTCACGATATTCTGCTACTTCTTCGACCATATCATCCGGTATAGGTACTTCCGTAAAAGTCATACCTAAGTCTTCATCATTCCAGATAATACCGCGATTGTTTACCAAGTCAACTACTCCACGAAAGTTTTCTTCTGAGCCAATAGGGAGTTGCAACGGCACAGCATTGCTACCAAGCATTTCTTTCACCTGCTTGCAAACTCCTAGAAAATCGGCCCCTTGACGGTCCATTTTATTGACAAAACCAATTCGCGCGACATTATAGTTATTGGCCAGGCGCCAGTTCGTTTCCGACTGAGGCTCAACCCCATCTACGGCACTGAACAAAAACACCAATCCGTCTAACACCCGTAGTGAGCGGTTTACTTCTACCGTAAAATCCACGTGGCCAGGCGTATCGATTATATTGATGTGATAATCTTGTCCACGATAAGGCCACTTCACTGTTGTGGCTGCCGACGTAATCGTAATTCCACGCTCCTGCTCCTGCTCCATCCAGTCCATGGTAGCAGCACCGTCGTGCACTTCACCAATTTTGTGACTTACACCAGCGTAGTACAGAATACGTTCTGTAGTAGTGGTTTTACCCGCATCAATGTGGGCAGCAATACCAATATTTCTTGTGTATTTAAGATCTCGCTTCATTCTTTCTTTAGAATCTAAAGTGTGAGAAAGCTTTGTTTGCATCAGCCATGCGATGCGTATCGTCTTTTTTCTTGACCGCGGCACCTTCACCTTTGGAGGCTGCTATGATCTCTCCGGCCAAACGTTCCTTCATTGTCTTCTCGCCACGGGCTCTCGCGTAACGAATGAGCCATTTAATTCCTAATGAGGTTTTTCGGCTTGGCCGAACCTCTAGGGGAACCTGAAATGTAGCACCACCCACACGACGGCTTTTAACCTCAACGGAAGGCATCACATTGCCCAATGCCTTCTTCCAGAGCTCTAAACCATCTTCGTTGGTACGTTGCTCTACAAGATCAATTGCATCGTAGAATATCGAGTATGCAGTACTTTTTTTTCCGTCAACCATCATGTAGTTAACGAAACGCGTTACCAGCGTATTTCTGAATTTAGGATCCGGTAGAACGTATCTTTTCTTAGGTTTTGCTTTCCTCATTGTCCTTAATTATGAGATTATTTCTTTGGGCGTTTAGCACCATATTTTGATCGTCTCTGCAATCGTCCGTTAACACCAGCCGTATCGAGGGCACCACGGATGATGTGGTATCGCACTCCGGGTAAGTCCTTTACCCGGCCGCCCCGAATCAGAACAATTGAATGCTCCTGTAGGTTGTGTCCTTCTCCTGGAATGTAGGCATTTACCTCTCTCCCATTAGTCAACCGAACCCGCGCAACTTTGCGCATGGCCGAGTTGGGTTTTTTGGGAGTAGTAGTATATACTCTAGTGCAAACTCCACGTCGCTGAGGACAGGCATCTAATGCCGGAGACTTTGATTTAGAAGTTAATTCTTTCCTTCCTTTTCGTACTAACTGCTGAATGGTAGGCATTAAAATTTATCGTTAATTTCTCACCTCGCTAATTTTTGAGGTGCAAAGTTAGCCAAATTGACGGTTTATAACAAAATAATATATCAAATTAGTTCTCAAGCTTCTCCAATTGCTCCCCCAAAATTTATAGGAAATTTTGGAGTCTCGTCAGACTGCTTTATTGGACCAAATGCATTCTCAAATTTCTCAATATTATCCTGAAGCGCATAAAGCAGCCGCTTAGCGTGATCAGGGGTAATAATAATCCGAGATTTAACCTTTGCTTTGGGAGTACCAGGCATTAAACGAATAAAATCAATCACAAATTCGCTGTTGGAATGAGCAATTGTGGCTAAATTAGCGTATTGGCCCTCGGCGATTTCTTCCGAGAGCTCAATACTAATTTGATTCCGTCGCTGTTGCTCTTCTTGGCGCTCGTCTTTCTCTTGGTCAGCCATCTTAGTTAGTTTCTAACGTACTGCTTTTGCTTTCCTCAATCCGGTTTTCACGTGAGGAACGTAAGGCTTCGTACTCTTCCTTAGAACCAACAATGATGTTCTTGTAGGCTCGCATTCCGGTACCCGCAGGGATCAGATGTCCAACAATCACATTTTCTTTCAGTCCATTTAGTTGATCAGCTTTGCCTCGGATTGAAGCTTCACTGAGCACTTTTGTAGTCTCCTGGAAAGATGCTGCTGAAATAAAGCTTTCGGTACCAAGTGAAGCTTGGGTAATTCCCTGCAGTGTAGGCTTAGCCACTGCGGGTTGTGCATCTCTTACCTGAACTACACCTTTATCCTGACGCTTTAGCATAGAATTCTCATCTCGTAACTGTCGCGATGAAATAATCATTCCTTGCTTAAAGTTGGTAGAATCACCGGCTTCTACAACAACTTTCTTATCCAGCATCGTATCGTTTTCTTCTCGGAAAGAGAATTTATCAACGACCTGACGAGGCAAGAAGCTAGTATCACCCGGATCATCAATCTCAACTTTTTGCATCATCTGGCTTACAATCACCTCTATGTGCTTATCGTTGATCTTCACACCCTGCAAGCGATACACTTCCTGGATTTCGTTCACCAAGTATTCCTGAACGGCAGTAGGACCTTTAATCGCTAAAATATCGGCAGGAGTGATGGCTCCGTCGGACAGCGGCATACCCGCTCTTACAAAGTCATTGTCCTGTACGAGAATGTGCTTAGAAAGCGGTACTAAATAGCGCTTCTTGATTCCGTCTTTTGACTCAATGAAGATTTCACGATTACCGCGCTTGATCCCTCCGTAGGTTACCGCGCCGTTGATCTCACTAACAACTGCCGGGTTTGACGGATTACGAGCTTCAAATAATTCGGTAACTCGTGGCAGTCCACCAGTGATATCTCGTGATTTACTCATCATCCGAGGAATCTTCGCAATTACCTGACCTGCTCGCACTTGATCACCTTTATCTACGGCCAAGTGAGCCCCAACTGGAATATTGTACGACTTCTGCTCATTCTCGTCTCCAGAAGGTTTGATCATGATCGCCGGATTCTTGGTCTTATCTCTAGTCTCAGTGATAACCTTTTCACGGTGTCCGGTTTGCTCATCGTACTCTTCCTTATATGTGACCCCTTGCTCGATATATTCAAAGTCCACTTCGCCTGCAAACTCAGAAAGTATTACTGCATTATACGGGTCCCAATAGCATAGTTCATCCCCCTTCTCTACCCGATCGCCTTCTTTGACTCGTAAGAATGAACCATAAGGAGCATTATTGGTAGAGTATACCTTGCCAGACTTCTCATCCACAATTTTTATCTCACCGGAACGACCCATAACTACGGTTTTGGGCTCTCCTTCATCGTCAGTAGTTTCCAGGTAACGAAGCTCTTCAAACTCAATTTTACCACCGAATTTTGCCTTAATGGTTGCTTCAACTGCAATGTTTGAAGCAGTACCTCCAACGTGGAATGTGCGTAAGGTTAACTGAGTACCAGGTTCACCAATAGACTGTGCTGCAATAACTCCAACAGCTTCGCCTCGTTGTACCATATACCCAGTAGATAGGTTTCTACCGTAGCACTTAGAGCAAATACCGCTTTTGGTTTCACAGGTAAGCGGGGAGCGAATTTCCATTTCTTCAATGCCGCTTTCATCAATTTGAGCCGCAAGTTCTTCAGTAATCTCTTCTCCTGATTCAAGGATTAGTTCATCAGAAATAGGATCGAAAACATCGTGTACTGCTACCCGGCCAAGAATTCGCTCGGATAGCGGCTCTACTACTTCTTCGTTATCTTTCAAAGAGGCTACTAGCAACCCACGAACTGTTCCACAATCTTCCTCCCGAATTACTACGTCTTGAGCGACATCTACCAATCGGCGGGTAAGGTAACCAGCATCCGCTGTTTTAAGAGCAGTATCGGCCAGACCTTTACGAGCACCGTGCGTAGAAATAAAGTACTCAATTACATCCAGTCCTTCTTTAAAGTTAGAAAGAATGGGGTTCTCGATGATCTCCCCAACCGAACCTTGGAGGTTTTTCTGAGGCTTGGCCATCAGTCCACGCATACCTCCTAACTGGCGAATTTGTTCTCTAGAACCTCTAGCACCGGAGTGCATCATCATATAAATAGAGTTGAACCCTTGCTGGTCCTCCTCCATTTTTTTCATCAACGCGTTGGTTAGACGAGAATTTACTCGGGTCCAAACATCAATTACTTGGTTGTAGCGCTCGTTATCGGTGATTAGTCCCATGAAGTAGTTGTTTCTCACTGAGTCTACTTCCTCTTTCGCTTCTTTGATCAATCCTAACTTGTCATTAGGAACGATGATATCGTCCAGACCGATAGAGAGACCACCTTTGTAAGCCATTTGGAAACCAAGTTCTTTGATATCATCAAGAAACTTAGCTGTACGCGAGATACCAGCGATTTTGTAAACCATCGCAATAATCTGCTGAAGCTTTTTCTTCGTTAGTAGTTCGTTAACGTAGCCTACCTCTTCTGGTACCAACTGATTGAAAATTACCCTCCCAGCTACTGTCTCCACCATCTGTTCTACTAGCTCGTTCTGCTCGTTACGAACCTTGGTTCGAACTTTAATGTAAGCGTGCTTGGAAATCTGCCCTTCATTCAGGGCAATAATCACTTCTTCAGGGCTGTAGAACGAAAGTCCTTCCCCTTTAACCGGCACCTTCTCGCTACTCTCGCGTCCTTTGGTCACATAATATAATCCCAGTACCATGTCCTGAGAAGGAACAGTAATAGGCGCTCCGTTAGCGGGGTTCAGAATGTTGTGGCTGGAAAGCATCAGCATAGAAGCTTCCAATACTGCTTCGTGTCCTAATGGTACGTGAACAGCCATTTGGTCACCGTCAAAGTCAGCATTAAAGGCAGTACAAACCAGTGGGTGCAATTGAATTGCTTTACCTTCAATTAGTTTGGGCTGAAATGCCTGGATACCCAAACGGTGCAGTGTAGGAGCCCGGTTCAATAATACTGGATGCCCCTTCAATACATTTTCTAATATATCCCAGACAACCGGATCTTTACGATCTACGATTTTCTTCGCTGATTTTACTGTTTTTACAATACCCCGTTCTATCAGCTTACGGATAATAAACGGTTTGAACAGCTCGGCCGCCATGTCTTTGGGCAGACCGCACTCATGCATTTTTAACTCAGGACCTACGACAATCACCGAACGACCAGAGTAGTCAACCCGCTTACCGAGTAAGTTTTGACGGAAACGTCCCTGCTTTCCTTTCAGCATATCGCTGAGGGATTTTAAGGCACGATTTCCATCCGAACGTACGGCGTTTACTTTTCGAGAGTTATCAAACAGTGAATCTACTGCTTCTTGCAGCATCCTCTTTTCATTTCGCAAAATCACTTCGGGTGCCTTAATATCGATCAATCGCTTCAGACGATTGTTTCGGATAATTACCCTACGGTAAAGATCGTTTAGATCAGAGGTCGCGAAACGACCACCATCTAGAGGTACCAACGGACGTAATTCAGGAGGAATAACCGGTACCATTTTGATAACCATCCACTCGGGACGGTTTTCAATGCGGGTCCGGGCATCTCGGAAAGACTCTACTACCTTTAATCGCTTCAGTGCCTCGGCTTTTCGCTGCTGAGAAGTATCGGTAGCTGCTTGATGACGGAGGCTGTACGAAAGTTCATCCAGTTCAATACGGGCCAGCAGCATTTCTAGTGCTTCAGCCCCCATTTTGGCAATAAACTTATTAGGATCAGTATCGTCTAGCTTCTGATTATCAGCTGGAAGCTTATCGATGATGTCTAAATACTCGTCTTCGGTCAGGTAATCAAGGTAGCTGATGCCATCTTCAGCTTTCACTCCCGCCTGGATAACTACGTAACGCTCGTAGTAAATAATCTGGTCCAGTTTCTTGGTAGAAAGCCCCAGAAGGTAACCGATTTTGTTAGGCAAAGACCGGAAGTACCAGATGTGAGCAACCGGAACGACCAATTCAATATGCCCCATTCGCTCCCGCCGTACTTTCTTCTCAGTTACTTCTACTCCGCAACGGTCACAAATAATGCCTTTATAGCGAATACGTTTATATTTTCCGCAATGACATTCCCAGTCTTTTACCGGCCCAAAAATGCGCTCGCAGAACAAGCCCCCCATTTCGGGTTTGTAGGTCCGGTAATTGATGGTCTCGGGTTGCGTAACTTCACCGTGAGAGCTTTCTAAAATAGACTCCGGTGAAGCAAGACTGATGGTTACCTTAGAAAAATCATTGGTAAACTTCTTGTTTTTTTTGAATGCCATACTTTATATCAATTGAAAATTGAAAGTGGATAATGGAAAATGAGTATCTACCGAAGTAGACACCCATTATTTTTAGTCTAGTGTAATTTCCAGTGCCAGGCCACGTAATTCGTGAACCAGTACGTTGAAAGACTCCGGTATGTTCGGGCGAGGCAGATTCTCTCCCTTCACAATAGCTTCGTAAGCCTTGGCTCGGCCAACTACGTCGTCTGACTTCACGGTAAGAATTTCCTGCAGGACATTAGCCGCACCAAAGGCTTCTAATGCCCATACTTCCATCTCACCGAATCGCTGTCCACCAAATTGCGCTTTACCACCTAGCGGTTGCTGCGTGATGAGTGAATAAGGTCCAATGGAGCGGGCGTGCATCTTATCGTCAACCAAGTGGCCAAGCTTAAGCATGTAAATCACGCCTACGGTTACCTTTTGGTCAAACCTCACTCCCGTTAACCCATCGTACAGATATGTACGGCCATAATCGGGCAGCTTGGCTTCTTTCAGCTCTTTCTCTACGTCTTCCATGGTGGCACCATCGAAGATAGGAGTAGCGTAACGTTTATTAAGCTTAAGACCGGCCCAGCCCAGAACAGTCTCGTAAATTTGGCCGATGTTCATACGAGATGGTACACCTAGCGGATTCAATACAATATCTACCGGAGTTCCGTCAGACTGGAAAGGCATATCCTCTTCCCGTACAATCTTGGCAACTACCCCTTTGTTTCCGTGACGACCAGCCATCTTATCCCCTACTTTCAGCTTACGCTTCTTCGCTACGTAAACTTTGGCTAACTGAACGATACCAGCCGGTAACTCATCACCAACTTCTAACGTGAAACGCTCTCGCTTAAAACGAGCGGTGATCTCATTACGACGGTTATTATAGTTCTTAACCAGCTCTCCAATCAGGCGATCGATGCGCCCGTCATCAGTCCAGTTATCAACGATAATATCAGCAATAAGATTGGCTTCTTCTGGAACACTGTACGAACTCTCATCGCGGTAAATGTTTTTGTCCGGAAACAAATTATTCTCAATATTCTGGCGATTGAATTTCACGCCTTTTGCCATGATCTCGTCACCAAACTTATGCTTTATTCCCTGAGAGCTTTTTCCATCCAGAAGAGAAACCATTTTATCGATCATCTCTCCTCGCACAGCCAACAGGTCGTTCTTAAAGCGCGCCTTCAAGGTTTCTACTTCTTTGCGAGCCTTCGCTCTCAAATCTTTATCTTTTTTAGGGCGCGAGAAAAGTTTGGTATCAATCACCGTTCCGCGCAATGAAGGAGAAGCTCGTAACGACGCATCTTTTACATCACCGGCTTTATCTCCGAAGATTGCGCGAAGTAGTTTTTCTTCAGGGGTGGGATCGGTTTCGCCTTTCGGAGTGATTTTTCCAATAAGGATATCTCCTTCTTTGACATCAGCACCTACTCGGATGATACCGTTTTCGTCAAGATTTTTTACTGCATCTTCGCTTACATTCGGTATTTCCGAAGTAAGTTCTTCTTCACCTCGTTTAGTGTCTCTTACTTCCAGTTCGAACTCTTCTATATGAACTGAGGTGAAGATGTCATCCCGCACTACTTTTTCCGAGATAACAATAGCATCTTCAAAGTTATATCCTTGCCAAGGCATAAATGCCACGAGTAGATTCCGGCCCAGGGCCAACTCACCATTTTCAGTAGCAAATCCTTCGCACAAAACTTCTCCTTTAGTTACTCGCTGGCCCTTCAGCACAATTGGCTTTAGGTTAACGCAAGTATCCTGATTGGTTCGGCGGAATTTGATCAAGTTATAGGTCTTCAGATCATCACCAAAGTTGATCAGACGTTCATCATCTGTAAGGTCGTACTTAACTGTAATTTTATTAGAATCTACGTAGTGAATTTCGCCATCACCTTCAGCCACAATTAATGACCGAGAATCCTGAGCGACCCTAGATTCTAATCCAGTTCCAACGATAGGCGCTTGAGGTTTCAATAAAGGTACTGCCTGCCGCTGCATGTTCGATCCCATCAATGCCCGGTTAGCATCATCATGCTCCAAGAAAGGAATTAACGAAGCTGCCACCGATACAATCTGGTTAGGCGCGATGTCCATGTAAGTCAGGTCATCCGGTCCAACTACGGGGAAGTCACCCTCATAACGGGCCTTGATGGTATCATTTACAAACTCTCCATTATCTTTAATAGGAGCGTTTGCCTGAGCGATGTTATGTGTATCTTCCTCTTCTGCAGTCAGGTACACCACATCCTTGGTTACAATCCCACTATCAACTTTACGGTAGGGTGTTTCAATAAAGCCCATAGTGTTCACTTTGGCGTGAACGCAGAGGGAAGAAATGAGCCCAATATTAGGTCCTTCCGGGGTTTCAATAGTACACAAACGGCCGTAGTGGGTATAGTGAACGTCCCGCACCTCGAAACCAGCTCGCTCCCGAGATAATCCACCCGGTCCCAAAGCAGACATACGACGTTTGTGAGTAACCTCAGCCAGTGGATTGGTCTGATCCATGAACTGCGAAAGTTGATTGGTCCCAAAGAACGAGTTAATCACCGAAGATAGCGTTCGAGCATTGATCAAGTCAACGGGCTTAAAGTCCTCGTTATCACGAACATTCATTCTCTCCTTAATCGTACGGGCCATCCGAGCCAAACCTACCCCGAACTGGCTGTACAACTGCTCACCTACTGTACGGACTCGCCGGTTACTCAAGTGGTCAATATCGTCAACTACTGCTCGAGAATTGATCAGACCTATCAGGTACTTCACGATCTTGATAATATCCTCCTTAGTCAGTACGCGAATATCAGAATCAATTTCCAGATCCAATTTCTTGTTGATCCGGTAACGGCCAACTTCTCCTAAATCGTAACGTTTGTCACTAAAGAACAGACTTTGAATAATATCTCGGGCAGTTTGCTCATCGGGCGCTTCAGTGTTGCGCAGTTGACGGTAAATCTGCTCCACCGCTTCCTTCTCAGAGTTGGAAGGATCTTTTTGTAGCGTGTTATAGATAATAGAATAATCGGTAACATTCACATCCTCACGATGCAGAATGATTGAATCGTTTCCGGAATCTAGTATTGTTTCAATATCCTCCTCCTCAAGCACAGAATCGCGCTCCAGCAACACTTCATTTCGATCGATAGAAACTACCTCACCGGTATCTTCATCCACAAAGTCTTCAGTCCAAGTACGTAGTACCCGGGCTGCTAACTTCCGGCCGATATGTTTTTTTAGATTTTTTTCATTGGCTTCAATTTCCTCAGATAATCCGAAAAGATTCAAAATATCTTTGTCTAGCCCCCAGCCAATCGCCCGCAGCAAAGTAGTTACCGGAAATTTCTTTTTCCGGTCAATATAGGCGTACATCACGTTATTAACGTCAGTAGCGAACTCGATCCATGAGCCTTTGAAAGGAATAATCCGGGCAGAATAAAGTTTGGTGCCATTGGTATGTTTGCTCTGAGCGAAGAAGACACCCGGAGAGCGATGTAACTGAGATACAATGACCCGTTCAGCTCCATTAATTATGAAAGAGCCCTTCACAGTCATATAGGGAATATTTCCCAGAAATACCTCCTGCTCAATGGTCTCAAAATCCTCATTATCTTCATCATTACAAGAAAGGCGAAGTTTAGCCTTGAGCGGCACCGAGTAGGTAAGTCCACGGTCAATAGACTCGTCAACTGAATACTTGGGAGGATCGATTACATAGTCAATAAACTCCAAAACAAAGTTTTCCCGAGAATCGGTAATCGGAAAGTTTTCCGAAAAAACTTTGTATAATCCTTCGTTTTTTCGTTGTTCAGCCGGAGTATCAATCTGCAGGAAATCCTGAAAAGACTGTAATTGAACATTGAGAAAATCAGGATAATCAAGTACCTTTCCAATAGAAGCAAAGCTAATACGGTTAGGAATACCTGCGGTTAGGCTGGTACGGTTATTGGTTTTTTTTACGTTAGCCAAAACACTTCAATTTTTTTGGTGATAGGAATAATCAGTAGGATAGCTCATCCGGTGAAAGGAGCCAGCATCCAATAAGGTAAATACAAACAGGAAAAGACCTGACTGTTTTGCCAGGCCTACTAATCTTAAAATGAAATATGGTCGTGGTATATTTCTATTTACTTGATTTCTACTTCTGCGCCAGCCTCTTCAAGTTGTTTCTTTAGACTTTCAGCTTCGTCCTTAGGAACACCTTGTTTTACTTCTTTAGGCGAGCTATCTACTAATTCTTTAGCTTCTTTAAGTCCTAAACCAGTAAGTTCTTTAACAAGTTTCACAACGGCCAATTTAGATCCACCGGGAGCTTTCAGAATTACGTCAAACTCGGTTTTCTCTTCGGCACCACCACCGCCTTCGCCGCCACCTGCACCAGGAGCAACTGCTACAGCTGCCGCTGCAGCCGGCTCAATACCATATTCTTCTTTCAGGATGTTCGCCAATTCGTTAACTTCTTTCACCGATAAGTTAACCAGTTGCTCAGCGAAGTCTTTCAGATCTGCCATTTTTATTCGGAATTAATAATTAGTAATATTTCTTTTTTTAAAACAATCAATAGATTTTTTAGGACTCTTCTCGTTCAGATAATGTCTTCACGATGCCTGCTAATTTGTTCTGTCCACTCTGTAAAGCAGCCACAACCGTTTTGGCAGGAGATTGAAGTAACGTAATCACATCGCCAATTAGTTCATCTTTTGACTTGAGGGAACTAAGCATGTCTAGATGCTCATCGCCAACGAACAAGTCAGTATCAATAGATGCTGCCTTCATTACAGGTTTCTCGGCCGCACTGTTTTTTTTGCGATATTCCTTAATAACTTTGGCTGGTGCATTACTGACTTCAGGTGAAAACATTATTCCGGAAGTTCCCTTTAACGCATCATCGAAAGGCGCGTAATCAGTATCTAATTGTTCCAGGGCCTTACGTATCAAAGTGTTCTTCACGATGGTATACTCAATACCTCGTTGAAAACACATGGCCCGGAAGTCATTGATTTCCTTAACTGATAGCCCACCGGTATCGGCAACGTAGAAGTAGCTGGTATTGCGCAGCTTCTCGGCTAAATTATCAATCAGTGCTCCTTTTTCTTCTCTGGTCATAACTTTTATATACCTGGAACGGTGTTTTTATCTACTCGCACTCCTTTACTCATTGTACTGGACAAGGAGATGCTTTTAAAATAAGTACCTTTGGCCGAAGAAGGCTTCAAACGATTGATAGTTTGAATTACTTCTGTAGCGTTATCCACTAACTTCTTTTGATCAAAGGATACTTTTCCAATACTTGCGTGGATGATACCAAACTTATCTACCTTAAAGTCGATTTTACCGGCTTTAACATCCTGCACTGCCTTAGCAATATCCATAGTAACAGTACCCGCTTTAGGGTTCGGCATGAGACCACGAGGACCAAGTACCCGGCCTAATCGGCCAACCTTCGCCATCACAGTGGGCATAGTGATAATTACATCAACATCAGTCCAACCACCCTCTATCTTTTGGATGTATTCATCCAGTCCTACATAGTCAGCCCCAGCCTCTTTGGCTTCTTCCTCCTTCTCAGGAGTACAAAGCACTAGTACTTTAACTTCTTTACCGGTTCCGTGAGGTAACGCTACAACACCCCGCACCATTTGATCGGCTTTGCGGGGATCAACTCCTAAGTTGACATCAATATCTACAGAAGCATCAAACTTAGTAGTCGTAATATCTTTAACGATACTGGTAGCCTCTTCCAGTGAGAACGGCTCCGAAAGATCGTATTTCTTTTGTGCTTCTTGTTGTTTCTTTCCTAGCTTCGCCATTAGTTCTGCTAATTTGAATTATTATCCCACGGAGCCGCCCCAGTTACTCGAAGGCCCATACTTCGCGCAGTACCGGCCACCATTTTCATGGCTGACTCTACTTTAAAAGCATTCAGGTCGGGCATTTTGGTTTCGGCAATCTCTTTTACCTGATCCCAGGTAACACTACCTACTTTAGACCGATTAGGTTCCGATGACCCCTTTTTTAATTTAGCTGCTTCCATGAGCAAAGCAGCTGCAGGGGGAGTTTTAATGACAAAATCGAAGGACTTATCGGTATAAATAGTAACTAGTACCGGGAGTAATTGTCCTGGTTTGTCCTGGGTACGAGCATTAAACTGCTTACAAAACTCCATGATGTTTAATCCCTTACTACCCAGAGCTGGACCGACCGGAGGCGAGGGATTAGCTTGTCCACCGCGAATTTGCAATTTTAAGTATCCGCTTATTTCTTTAGCCATTGCTACTACTGTTATCTACTTTCTCTACTTGCATGTAATTTAATTCTACCGGGGTATTCCGGCCGAAAATCTTCACCATTACCTTAAGCTTCCGACGCTCCTCAAATATCTCCTCAATGTTACCGATAAAGCCGCTAAACGGCCCATCCATTACTTTCACTTCCTCTCCTTCTATATAAGGAGTTTCCATTTTTATATCTTCCTCCTCAGCCTCGTCTACTCGTCCGAGAATTCGGTTGATTTCCGACTCCCTTAATGGTACAGGCGGTTCTTGTGAGCGAGCAGTACTAGTTCCTTTAGCGCTCAAAAAACCAATAACATTAGGTACATTATTGATCATATGAAGAACTTCTCCATTCTTTAGATCTGCTGACACAATAATATAGCCCGGAAAGAACTGACGTTCCCGCACACGTTTCTTGCCATTACGCATTTCCATTACCTTCTCGGAAGGAATAATGACCTGCGGCACGAATTCTTCAAGCTTATTAACCTTTATTTCGTGCTCAAGATATTCTCTAACCTTTCGCTCTTTTCCGCTTACTGCGCGTATCACGTACCACTTAGGATCTGCCATAGTTGTTGTATCCAGAGATCTTAAAATGCGTTATAAAACCATTTCATCGCATTTTCGAATCCGAGATCAATGACCCCTATGAGCAATGCAAAGATTAATGAAGCTATCAATACTAGAAACGAACTCCGTTGTAGAGATGAATAAGCAGGCCAAGTAACCTTATCTTTCATTTCATGATAAGAAGCTCTAATAAATTCAACAACATTATTCATACGCATGCTTCATTTTAGCACGGGCGGTAAGATTCGAACTCACGACCTACGGTTTTGGAGACCGTTGCTCTACCAGCTGAGCTACACCCGTATCGTATAATACGACATGAGAAACACAAAACATGAGATAAGAAGTTTCTTATCCCATGTTTCATTTCTCAAAATTTATAATTAGTCGGTAATTTCAGTTACCTGACCCGCACCAACGGTACGGCCACCTTCGCGAATTGCGAAACGTAACCCTTTTTCCATAGCAACTGGCGCGATCAATTCTACGGTAATAGAAACGTTATCACCAGGCATTACCATCTCTACGTTATCGGGAAGAGTGATCTCACCGGTTACGTCAGTAGTACGGAAATAGAACTGAGGACGGTACTTTTTAAAGAATGGAGTGTGACGTCCACCTTCTTCTTTCGACAGAACGTATACCTCCGCTTTGAATTTAGCATGAGGAGTAACCGAACCAGGCTTAGCTATCACCATTCCGCGACGGATCTGAGTCTTTTCAATACCACGTAGTAGAAGTCCCACATTATCACCCGCTTCACCACGGTCAAGAATCTTACGGAACATTTCAACTCCAGTTACAGTAGACTTAAGATTCTCAGCTCCCATACCTAAAATTTCAACCGGATCACCCGAGTTAATAACTCCGCGCTCAATTCTTCCGGTTGCTACCGTTCCTCGGCCCGTAATGGAGAACACATCCTCTACTGGCATTAAGAAGTCTAGGTCAACCAGACGCTCGGGCATAGGAATGTATTCATCCACCGCATTCATCAAATCCTCTACTTTCTCAACCCACTGAGCTTCGCCATTAAGGGCGCCCAAAGCAGAGCCTTGGATTACTGGAATATCATCACCAGGAAACTCGTAGAAAGAAAGCAATTCGCGGATTTCCATCTCAACTAGCTCAAGAAGCTCAGCGTCATCGACCAAATCCACCTTGTTCATGAATACTACGATGGCAGGAACACCTACCTGACGAGCCAATAGAATGTGCTCGCGAGTTTGGGGCATAGGACCGTCAGTAGCAGCTACTACCAAGATAGCCCCGTCCATTTGAGCTGCACCAGTAACCATGTTTTTTACATAGTCGGCGTGACCGGGACAGTCAACGTGCGCGTAATGTCGGTTCTCAGTTTGATATTCAACGTGAGAAGTATTAATGGTAATACCCCGTTCTTTTTCTTCAGGAGCATTATCAATAGATGCGAAGTCTTTTAGTTCTGCTAGTCCCTTTCCAGCCAAAACGGTGGTGATAGCAGCAGTTAATGTAGTTTTACCGTGGTCAACGTGTCCAATAGTACCGATATTTAAGTGCGGTTTGGAACGGTCAAAGGTTTCTTTAGCCATGTTAAAAAACAGTTTCAGTGATCAATATGTAACGAAATCAAGGGAAAACCCAAAAAACGTTTGAGCCAACGACGGGATTTGAACCCGTGACCTCTTCCTTACCAAGGAAGCGCTCTACCCCTGAGCTACGTCGGCCGCTCTTGTAATGAATAATGATTGATGACTAACGATTAATGAAATACATTAGTCATTAATCATTGCTACATTAAATCATTAGTAAGAGCGGGAGACGGGTCTCGAACCCGCAACCTACAGCTTGGAAGGCTGTCGCTCTACCAATTGAGCTACTCCCGCATGCATCTGCTTTAACACCAACCCTACCGGAAAAATTCGCTTCAAAAACAGATTTGATAAAGTGGGGAGAGCAGGATTCGAACCTACGAAGGCTGAGCCAACAGATTTACAGTCTGCCCCGTTTGACCGCTTCGGTATCTCCCCTTAATACCCCATGTAAATAAATAGTGAAAAAAACAGTATTTAGACCACTATTTTTAATGGAAGGGCAAAAGTAAAGCCTTTTTCTGTATATTCAAATGATAGTTACAAAGAAATTGCAAAAAACTTTAAGCAGAATTTTAGTATACGTTAGATTGATACAATTTCCGAAGTTTTTCATCCTTTTCGTTCTCCTCAATTGACTTGATTAATGCTGCAACGTCCGGGTTTTCGCTAAAAAATAGTAATCCTCGGTAGGCCGTCAGGCGGATGTAATATTTCGGATGATTACGAGCGTAGTCGGCTAGTACTGGAATACCTTTTTCTAACAGCGAGGGCTCGTTCATGATGGCCATATACTGAGCCATATAATTCAATAAGTAATACAATGTCTCTTCTGATACTTCTTCAGCCTTTAGTTGAAACCAGTCAAGCTTACCTTCAATTGCGTTGGCTACATAGTAATCAGCTAAAGCCATCACCACATTGAAGTTCTGATAATCCGAAAATGGAGTAAAGACCAAATTTTTGTCGGGGGCAGAGGTTTGAGCATAGGCCGCAATAGCTGTTCCTACCACGGCATAGCTGGAGTCCTGTATTGAATTCAAGAATAAGCCCTGGTATGGTTCAGGATTTACGGTAGCCAAAGCGTTGATGGCATCGGCTCGAACCAGTGATTTTTTGTCGGTAGACGCCAACTGAACCAGTTGTTTTAACTGCAAAGTATCCTTTTCGGAAAGCTGACTTTCCAATGCGTTTATTGCCAAGCGGCGGATAACCCAGAAGTCATCAGTGAGCGCCTCGTTGAGTATTTGGCCACTCATGGTAGCTGTTGAATCATTCACTAGGGCTTGTAGACTATTTAATTGGAGAATGAACGAATTGGTGTTCCGAAATTGGTAAGCCCACTCGCTGGCTGACTTCGCGTGCGATACTTCGGCAAGTAGTGAAGCATCCGGATCAAACAACACGAGTTGAGGTGCTTCAATAAGGGGTATCTCAAATTCCTGCTCGATATTACTAATCCATAATTCGTAACTCTGACGGGTATCGTTTACCCAGACATCCACTACCACCGGAATCTGATAGAGAGGAGTAATTTCTAAATCCTGCTGCTGGCTGATATTTATTTTCAAAACACCATTCTGGTACTGATGGTCAACGTCAAATACTGGATGACCAGAATCCAAAAACCACTGATTGAAGAACCAGTTCAGGTCTTGCCCGGTCACTTCCTCAAAAGCCATTCGGAGGTTATGAATTTCTACTGAAGTGTAGGCATGTTGATTGAGGTACTTTTTCAGGGCGGCAAAAAAGGCTTCATCTCCAATATAGTTACGCAACATATGCAATATCAGACTCCCCTTATCGTAAGAGTGGCGGTCAAACATATCCTCCCGGTCGCTGTAGCGGTACCGGATTAGGTCAACCTGTTTTTCTTCCGCTTCGGCCAGATAATTTTGAAGCTGCTCCCAACGAGCATATTCCGCTTCCTTAATTCCGTAGAAATGCTCATGCCAAAGATATTCACCGTAGGTAGCAAAGGATTCATTAAGAGGCAGGTTAGCCCAAGACTCGCAAGTCACCAGATTCCCGAACCAGTGGTGAAAGAGTTCGTGGGCGATAATTCCGTCCCAATGCTCATCAAGCAGTTCCCGGTCATCAACCAGTAGGGCATCGTAGAATACTGAAGCAGTAGTGTTTTCCATCGCTCCCGAAACAAAATCTTGTACCACTACTTGCGAATATTTCGGCCAGGGATATTCTACTCCGGTTTTGTCCGAGAAAAAAGTGAGCATTTCGGGAGTTCGTCCGAAGATATCCCGGGCGTAAGGTGCGTAAGCAGAATCAAGGTAGTAATTGACGGATAAATCCTGCCACTCATCCTCAACTACCGCAAACTCACCTACTGCCATCATAAACAAGTAAGGAGCGTGAGGTTGATCCATTTTCCAATAATCAGTACGGAGTTCTTGACTATCACCCTCTGACTCATCTTCCGAGACCTGAGAGTATACCAGTGTACCATTGGAAAGGGTCACGTAGCGATTATCAACCGTAATGAACATCTCCTGGGTACAGCGCTCGTTGGGAGAGTCAATGGTGGGAAACCAGCGAGAATTAGCTTCGGTCTCTCCTTGGGTCCAGATTTGGGGCGAAGGTTCATCAATAAAGTATAACCCCTTGTCAGAACTAATCGCTTCACTGCCCCCGGCTTCAAACTCATCGGGCTTGGCCGTATATTTAATCTTAACCCAGTAAGACTCTTCCCGAGTGTAGGTTTTGTCTAATGTGATAGTAAGTAGTAGACTATCGTATTCGTAATACAAGGGTTGTAGGCTGCCGCTTCCGGACTGATTATTTACCAGCTCAACGGAGTGGATATCGAACCCTTTGGCATCGAGAGTAAGCGAGGATTGAGGATAAAAATAAGGAGTAAGTTGTAAGGTGGCAATCCCGTTTAACCGATGTTGGTCCCAATCAAAACTCACTTCCAGTTTGGTATGCAACAAATCATGCTCCCGGGTATCGGAGGCCTGGTAGGGTAATACTAGCTCTTGCTCTGTCTCGTCAGGGACTGAAATAGTATCGAGTGATACTGAGTCAGTTTGGCTGGAGTTAGAAACATCAGCAGGGGTAGTAGTAGTAATCTGCTCTACTTTACAGGCTGAAAGAATCATGATTGTTGTCACCCAGATTACCAAAAACCGCATTTTCAATTTCCTCATAAGAATTTAGACTACCAAGTTATACTTCAGGAATCAGATTAGTAACGAGTTGAATACGGGCTTGTTGCCAGCCTCGAATTGAACGGGCAAAAATACCGATTAAGTCTGAATATTTTAATGCCCATACAGCTAAAGCCCTTGTTGAGACGCGAGCAATTATCAATACCCACGCCCGCCAGGATTATTGGGTCAACTCCTACGGCACTTACCTTACTTACCAAGCCGCCCAGTTTGTTTTTGGTTCGCCAGGCGTGCCTGATCATCAAGCCATTCATTGGCGGTACGGAGGCCACAATCAGAATGAAGAGGATTGGCCAGTTTTGTTGGACTATTGTGACTTTATTTTTTACGGTAAACCCACTGAGCGACTGTATAATTAGAGTCCGCACCCGCAATATCATTAATATGATATTACTGCTTATGATCTGAGCCAATAGATGATTAAGATTAGTTAGGTGAAAAATCGGCCAGAGATCAAAAAAGAGATTATATTGCCCCAGCAGTGCACTTGAATTTAAAAAAATATGCTCCAAGCCATCATCGATAATCAAACTACCTACGAAGTATTAAGGGAAAATGGTAAAATCAGCATTGATAATGAAGAACTTGCTATCGATGTTTACTCATTATCTAATAATATCTACCATGTAATCTATCAGAATACCTCGTACCGAATTGAGGTATTATCCTTTGACCGCTCCAAAAAAACATTCCAACTAAATATAAACGGAAAAACCATGATCGTAGAATTGAAGTCGGAGTTGGATAAGTTGCTAGAAAATTTAGGGATGGATTCATCTGCAGAAGCTAGTGTGAAAGAAATTCATAGTCCCATGCCCGGACTTATCCGCGGCATCAGCGTTGCTGAAGGAGATACGGTTGAATCGGGCGACCGATTATTGACTCTAGAAGCAATGAAAATGGAAAACTCGATCAAATCTCCCGTAGAAGGTGTGATTTCCTCAGTGAAGGTACAGGTTGGACAGAGTGTTGAGAAAAATCAAATCCTCATCACTTTTGCTTAGCTACAGTTTTTGAATTTAAATCAGAATCATTTTTTCCTTACACCCGGACTAGGCTTTCGCTAAATTTCGCTTACTTGCACTCGATTAGTAGGCACTTCGGTAACAACCAATAAATTCATGAAATACCAGCGGATATTACTAAAACTTAGCGGTGAGGCACTCATGGGCAACCAGCCATATGGTATTGATCCCCAACGGATACTTCAGTACGCTCAGGAGATCAAGCGCGTGAAAGACACCGGAGTAGAAATTGCGATCGTAATTGGTGGTGGAAACATTTTCCGAGGAGTGCAGGCCGAAAATTCGGGAATGGACCGAGTTCAAGGCGATTATATGGGGATGCTGGCGACGGTGATTAACGGTATGGCCTTGCAAAGTGCCTTGGAAGAAACCGGAGTTTATACCCGTTTGATGTCGGGCATTAAAATGGAACAGGTTTGTGAGCCTTTTATTCGTCGCCGAGCTATCCGACACTTAGAGAAAGGGCGCATTGTGATCTTCGGCGCCGGTACTGGTAACCCTTATTTTACTACCGACTCTACCGCCAGCCTGCGGGCTATTGAGATTGAAGCCGATGTAGTACTAAAGGGAACCCGGGTGGACGGAGTGTATACCGCCGATCCTGAAAAAGACCCTTCAGCCAAGCGGTTCTCAACCATTACCTTCACCGAAGTTTACCAGAAGAAGCTAAACGTGATGGATATGACTGCCTTCACACTCTGTCAGGAAAACAATTTGCCGATCATCGTTTTTGATATGAATAAGCCGGGAAACTTGTTTAATCTAATTAGCGGGCAGGAGGTTGGAACCCTAATTAACTAGGAATAAAACAATTTTTTGAATTTTTTAGTAAGTTCACTGCTTCAAGTTACAATAACTGACACCTAACTTTTTACCCCATGGTTGAAGAAATAGAACTATACCTTGACGAAGCCAAAACCCTGATGCAGCATTCTGTGGAGCACGTCCAACAGGAATTCAGGAAAATACGGGCGGGCAAAGCTTCTCCCAATATGCTGGATGGATTGATGGTACCTTACTACGGCAACCCTACCCCGATAAACCAGGTTGCTTCAGTCACCACTCCCGACGCCCGAACTATTATGGTAAAGCCTTGGGAGAAAAACCTGCTAGGCGAACTGGAACGGGCTATCATTAATTCTGATTTGGGCCTCAATCCGCAGAACGATGGTGAAGTAATTCGTTTAAACATCCCTCCTCTTACCGAAGAGCGTCGGATACAGTTGGTGAAGCAGGCTAAGCACGAGGCTGAAAACGGTAAGGTCAGTGTCCGCAATGTGCGCAAGGACACCAAAGACCAGATCCATGAATTACTAAAGGATCACGTGTCTGAAGACGAAGTGAAACGCGGCGAAGATAAGGTTCAGGAACTTACCGACCAGTTTACTAACCAAATTGATGACCTTTTCCAATCAAAGGAGAAGGAAATCATGACGGTGTAGCTTATATGTTCGTGTTTTGTAGAGTTCGGGTAGAACTGCTCAATAAAGATCAATACCCAAGTGTGATATTTTATAAATAGAGTTTTCGGCTGTGAATATACTCGGCTACCAAATCAGGTACAAGGTATTTGATGGATACATCATCCTGAATACATTTTCGGATAAACGTCGCTGAAATTTCCAGTAATGGGGCTTCCACTTTTTTGATTTTCGGATGGTCCTTGATTTCGGGTTTTATTTTTTCAACCGCTACATTCGGACGCGGATAGACCCAAACGTTAGCCTGACGTAAAATTTCGTTGGCATTTTTCCACCGGTGCAGGTGAGTAAGAACATCACTTCCGGCTACTAAACTGAACTGATGCTGTGGGTAACGTTCCTGAAGATACACTAGCGTATCGATAGTGTAACTTGGTTTGGGCATACTAAACTCAGCGTTACAGGCCCGAAGATTGAAGTTATCTTCCACTGCTAGCTCCACCATTCGTAACCGATCAATCTCATTTAGTAGCGAATGTTGCTTTTTAAAAGGGTTCTGGGGAGAAACTACAAACCAGACTTGATCCAGGTCAGAATACTCTCGTACTATATTGGCAACAATTAAGTGCCCGGTATGAATAGGATTGAATGATCCGAAAAATAAGCCTACTTTCAAAAATGAACGTTAATTGGGCATGAGCACCCGGTCGATAATATGTACGTAACCGTTGTCTGCTTCACGGTCAATAAATACAAGATCAGCACTATCAATCTTCATCTGGCTTTCAATCTCCATTACAGTTAACTCACCACCTCCGAGCGTAGTCAACGTTTGGCCCTCCTGAAGATCAGTACTGCTTAATTTTCCCTCAACAACGTGGTTGAGTAAAATCTGCTTTAATTCTTCTTCATCCATATCATCGGGCAGGTTATTCTGACCAACTGGAACTAACTCTTCAAAAGCTTTATCTGAGGGCGCAAACAAAGTGTACGGCCCTTCGGCTGACAGGACTGAGTCAAGTTCAGTCACCCGTAATGCATCCTTCAAGATACGTAGCGACTCGTTGTCATCTACCGTCTCCACTACTGTTCCTTCTCCCAACCGAATTTCATCCTGCTCCTGCCCCACTACAACATCCGATTCAAATTCCAGTTCTTCTTTTTCCTCTACTGACCGTTTCTTATCGGCACAACTTGCAAAAACAAAAAGTAATAAAAAAAACGCTAGGTAACGCATAGTAAAAAAATTTGTGGTTATAAAGAGTCTTAACCCAAGCGATAGCGAAAAGTTAGTTTTTTTAGGGATTTGAGGGTTCTTCCAATATAATTTCATTTTCAGCTTCCTGCTGAGCACTGTCCTGGGCTTCTCGTTCTTGCTGCTGTTCTGCTTCTTCCAATTCTAATTCAGCCAGTCGGTCTTGGGCTTGCTTCACCACATCAGGTTGGGGAGAATTCTCAATGATAGAGGTGAGAGTAGCTTTGGCCTGGAACAGCTCATCGGAAGCGGCATAGTTTTCGGCAATCAGTAAAAATGAAGCTCCTAACCAGTTTTCGTAGCCGCCGAAATTCTTATTCAGTTCGTACAGGGCATCAATGGACTCCTGGTAATTACCCCGGTCGTACTTAATCTTTGCCAATAAATACTGGGCCTCAGCACCGTTTTCATCCGGTGCCGACTGAGCCAACCCAGTCAAAACCTGTTCGGCTTGTTCTAAATTACCTTGCTCGTAGGCTGCCCTGCCTCGGAATAGACTTGCCTGATTGGCAGCATTGGTAGAAACATTCGCTTTTTCCAGTATCTGCTGGGCGTAGTAATCAACTGAATCTAAAAGTGCAGGGTTATCCTGAGCTAGTTCGTAATACGACGTCATTAATCCCTGCCAGGCATTATACCGCTGCTTGGTAGTGCGGGCCGATTGAGCCAGCCGCTGAAAGTACGTTACGGCATTAGCGTAGTTGGCTTGAGACTGCTCTAGTTCAGCAATACGCTGCATGATCCGCTGAATTTGCGGATGGTTAGGTTCCGCCGTAAGTGCATAATAGGTCTCTAAAGCTTCCTCCGTTCTTCCTAATCGATAATAAGATTCACCAATGTAGTAGCGGGCTTCGGGGGTATTGGCATTATCTGGGTAGGTATCGGCAAACTTCTGCAATTGTTGAATTGCTTGGGTGTACTGCTGTGAGAAGTAGAGGTTTTTAGCCGATTCGTATTCAATACCCGCTACGTTGGCATCTTCCGGATTAGCTTCCTTATACTTAGCCAAGTAAGCGGAAAAACTAGATGAATTTCCAGAAAGAGTCGTGACTTCCTGCAAGCCTAAAATAGCCGAATTGGCCGTAGAATGAGCCATGTATTCGTCTAAAATTCTCTTATAATCCTGTTCGGCCTCGCGGTACTGCTGCTGGTTAGAATAGGCTACTGCCCGTCTGAGTAATGCGTAAGGAGCGAGTACACTCTGAGGTTGGGTCTCCAATAAAGCAGAAAATCCTTGAACAGCGTTCCGGTAATCCCCATTTTGCAATTGTAATTGGGCTTTCTGAAAAAGTGCGTCATCGTAGAAGGGAGAATCGCGGTACTGGCTTAGTACCCTATCCAACTTTTGAATTCCCTGGTCGCGGTTACCCAGAATGCCCTGAATGATGCCTTGTTGGTAATAAGCATAACCGGCTTCGGCAGTCCGCTGCTGAATGGCCCGGTCGTAGGTTTGTATTGCTTTTTGGTAATTTTTAGTGACGTAGTACGAGTCACCCAACCTTAAGAGCGCATCGGCCAGATAGAATTCATCCTGGTTACTCCGATTTTGACGGAGCATAGTTTGCTGTACATACTTGTCGAAGTGAGTAAGTGCCTTCGAATATTGCTTGGTATTAAAGTGGGCGTAACCAATCCCGTACTGGGCTTTGGTATGGTACAGCGCTTTATCCCCTTCCAGACGCTCCCCGGCAAGTGCCCGGAAAACAGCATTGTAAGAATCGATAGCCTTGTCCCAGAATTTCCCGATGGAATAGGCTTCTCCTTTCCAGAAATTAGCCGCGGCAACCAGTTCGCGGTCAATCGGATACTCCAAAGATTTGTCGAACAGATCTACCGACAGCCGGTATCTGGATTGGTTGAAAGCTTGGGTTGCGGCCCGATAGCTCACTTGCTGATAGGCCGTACGTACCGGCAATGTTTTGTTGGGTAAGCTTTCAATAAAGTCAATAGCAGCCGCGTAATTCTGGGTATGCAAATAGGCTTCGCTAAGCAGATCATTGGCCTCGGTAGCGTACTGAGTTCGGGGGTACTCCTCTTTTAGCCGGTTCAGCGATTGAATGGCTCCCCCGTATTCCTCCCGAGCAAACTGCGTTTTTCCCAGATTGAAGAGAGACTGCTCCCGAATTTTTTCGTCATACTTTTGCTGAGAAGCCGTTTCAAAAGCAGATACAGCGTACTCCAGATTATCTTGGTCGGTATACAATACTCCCAGATAGAAGGATGCAAATTGTCCGATACTATCCTGAGACAAAGCTGCTTGTTTTAGATTTTCAATAGCATCATCACCTTTTCCTAGCTGATACTGAGCGTAACCTAATCGGTATAATACTCCGCGGTCAGCATTTCGCGTTTGGGCGTAGGTTTGCAAAAAAGGTTCGGCATCGGCGTAACGTTCTTGCTGATAGTTAGCTTCGCCCACCAGAAGCATGATCTCCGGAAAGTTCGCTACGCTAGATTTACCGCCCGCTTCATTTTTGGCTAAAATCTTCTCCCCGTAGGTTTTGAGCTGATCATACCTCCCCTGCTGATTTAGAATGTTAGCAATCAGGAAAGGAACTGTTCGACCGTAGGATTCGTCATTTTCAATTCTCCGCAAGTCATTCAGCGCTTGGTCATATTCTTCATTTTGCAGGGCGATATAGCCCGCGTAATAATAGGCAGCATTCTGATAAGGGTTGTTACTGTTTTTTAAAACATCAAACAGCGGTTTAGCTTCATCAAATTTTTTCCGAGTGAAATAGGCGTATCCGAGTTTGAAATCCCGGGTTTCTTCCTCCACCACCGACAGGTTTCGGGTATCGGTTTTCTCGAAGTATTCTATCACCTTATCGTAGCGCTGCTCATTAAAATAGAAGTTCCCTAGCTCATAATTGGCCCGGATGGCCTTGGGATGACTGCCGTGTTCCTGGAGAAACTGAGCCATTTGCGCCTCACCGTCTAAATTATACAGCCGAATTGCTGAATAGGCGGCGTAGTACTGAGCATCCGTTGAGTATTGTCCCCCAGGTGACTGAGCAATATAGCGTTCGAACGATTCTCGAGCCGCTCCAAACTTCTTTTTATCTAGCAGATCCATTCCTTGCTGATACCAACGGTCCGGCAGGTTTTGGGAAAGATACTCTTGGGCAGAAACCGTGGTAGAAACCAAAAAGTAGAAGAAAAAAATCAGCTTAGAAAAAGGCTGTCTCATAGTTGTTTTAAAATATTTTTTCAGCAATTAAGCTGATTATCGGAAGATAGACGACAGATAATATAACTTATTAACGAATCAATGCATAAGTTGATATACCAACCCTTTCAGAATTTGATCATCGCTGCCAGTAGTATTCTCAATACCTTTTGCATTTAAGTCGGCCCGCCGCAATAAACTAATATTACGGATCACTTTAGGTAATGGGTAATTGACGGAAGCTACCCGATACTCCTTCACGAAAAACGGGTGTACTTTCAGCAACGAGGCCAATCCGCGCTCCGTTTTATCAGTAGCCTGATGCACCAACAGTAATTTACTAAAAAACGTAAACAACAGCGCAATAGTGGGGATAATAGGGTTGGCCTTGGGGTTGGCCGAAAAGTAGTATACAATCTGGAATGCTTTGGCAAAATTACCCTGAGCTATGGCTTTCTGAAGCTCAAACGCATTAAACTCTTTACTAATACCGACGTACTTTTGTACCAGATCAGCAGTAATTGCAGTCTGAGATTCCTTTTCCAGGTTAATAGATACTTTCTCCAACTCATTTGCTAATCGCTCGAGATTGTTTCCAATATGGTCCATCAGCATCTGAACGGCCTGCTCTTCTATGGTGTGATTTTGCTGCTCCACCCAGCGGATAATCCAGTCAGGCACCTGGTTATCATACATTTTCTTTGACTCTACTAACACCGCAAATTGCTCGAGAGCCTTACTTAACGCTAGCTTTTTATTGAGCAATTTGTACTTGTAGCAGAAAACCAATACAGTGGAGGGTAAGGGGTGCTGCACATACTGAGATAGCATTTCCTGCCCACCTTTTTGCTGCAAATCGGCTAGCTCCTGGGCTTCCTTTACTAGCACCACCTGCCGGGTCGCCATCATTGGAAAGCGTTTAGCATTAGTTAGCACGGTAGGTAAATCAGTGTCCTTGCCGTAGAGCACGATTTGGTTGAACCCCTTCTCCGTTTCGGATAACGCACTTTGCTCAATGTATTGAGCAATTTGATCTATGTAAAATGGCTCATCACCCTGCAAAAAGTAAACCGGGGCATATTGGCCTTTTTTTAACTCTTTAAGTACTTGCTGAGGATTTTGGGGCATGTCGCTATAAATTAGGATCTGTCACTGGTCACTAATTCTTATTCATCGCTCATTGCTAACTGCTCTCTGTTCATTGATTCTCCCCTTATTCAGCTACGGCTTGCATCAGGATGCCGCAGAGCCAGGCTCCGTAAGTTCCAACAAAGTAGCCTAGAACTGCTAGCAGAACCCCCACCGGAGCTAACGACGGACTAAAAGCCGAGGCTACAACCGGAGCGGAGGCGGCTCCTCCTACGTTCGCCTGACTGCCTACTGCCACAAAAAAGAAAGGAGCTTTAATTAGCTTGGCTACCACCAGCAGCACTATTACGTGAATGATAATCCAGATAGCTCCTACCATAAACAGTCCGGGACTTTTCACCACCGCCGTAAGATCCATCTCCATACCAATAGTTGCGATTAGCACATAAAGAAAGGCCGTGGCTATGCGAGACGCCCCTACCCCCTCCAGTTCTCTCATTTTCGTGAAAGAAAGAGCTAATCCTAATCCGGTAGCAATCACCACAATCCAAAAGAAAGTAGAGGTGAGACTAAATTGTTCTAACACCGGATAATTTTCTTGCAAGAACGGGGCAATATTATTGGCGCATAAATGAGAAAATCCGGTGATTCCAAAGGCGATACCTAGAATCAGCATCAAATCCGAAGTTTTAGGAATTTTCATGATGCCGGCCGCATAATCCTCGATACGTTTTTGCACTTCCTTTATAGCCGAAGAATCCGCCCGGAAGAACTGGTCTATTTTTTCGTTACGTCCACTACCGTAAAGCAAAACGGCCAACCATATGTTGGCGATGATAATATCTACCGCCAATACTGCCGGAAAAATACTATCTCCCACCTCAAATACTTCCTTCATAGCCGTTTGGTTAGCCCCTCCACCAATCCAGCTACCCGCTACTGTCGTTAACCCTCTCCACACTGCATCCGGACCGGCACCCCCTACCGTTTCCGGAGAAAATGTAGAAACCAACAGAATAGCCAAAGGACCACCCAGGATAATGCCGAATGTGCCGGCAAAAAACATGATAACCGCCTTTTTACCCAAGCGAGAAATCGCTTTCAGATCGATTCCGATAGTAAATAGAATTAAACTGGAAGGTAGCAAGTAGCGGGAGGCCATATAATAGAGGTTGGAGTCTTCGCTGGAAATGATATTTAGTGAGTTTAGTATTCCGGGAACAAAATAACAGAGCAGTACCGAAGGCACATAAGCATAAAATTTTTGCCAGAAGGGTCGGTAACTCGCCGCTGTTTTAAACACAAAAGCGAGCACTACCATCAGGATTCCAAAAATTACCGGATCGTCAGTAAAAAGTGCGGATGGGGTTGCAGTTTCTTCCATATCATCTAAGTCAGATAATCGGCGAAACTAGCAGTTTCCCTCACCCATTACAAAAGATTGGGTTTCAATTCAATTGAAAAAATCATGGCATGGAATGATTTTGATAATGTTTTATTAGAATATATAAATAAAATATTATAATAATTATATTTTAGTTCCTATTGTTTCCTACATACTCCTAAAAAGGAACGATAATTACTATTATCGCTCATTCGTAAGATACTATCTTTTCTCACCTTTTTACTATTAAATCCTTTTATAGCTTTGTTTCGATGTATTCTATGAACTAGCTCATGGGCGTGAGGATCGCAATTTGTTTATTGTTTCTGTTATCTTTCAGTTTGACTGTTGTAGGTCAAAACATGCCTTTTTTTACGCATCATGTTATTAACCCTTACCTCTACAATCCGGCTTTTGCAGGTTACGATGCTCATCCAGTGTTGTATTTAACCCATCGGCAGCAATGGCTGGGCATAGAGGGTGCCCCATCTAGCGCAAACCTTAGTTTTCATACGCCTACCGGCAACGCCAACCCTCTATCGATTGGGACCGACCTTACCCACGACCGATTAGGTATCTTCCAGACCTCGACTATTCGGGCAACTGCTGCTTATCTAGTGCCCTTATCAGCCGAAAAGGAGCATTATATCCGCTTCGGACTGTCTGCCGGTATTGGGCTCGATAGTTATGATTTAAGTGGAGTAAACAGCGGAGACGATGCTATTTTTCAAGCAGCCCAGAATTCGGGAGTTTATTTAAGTGGAAGATTTGGCCTTCAGTATCACCACTCTGGGTTTAATCTTGGTCTTTCCATTCCTGAGTTATTTGCCCCCCCTTCATTTATGGATCCTACCAACACTGGTGGTTTAAGCCAATTTGATCGGGCTATTGCCAGTTTAAATTATAAATTCAGCCTGGGTGCTCGGGTTTTCCTGGAACCAACGCTCTTATATCATTATGCCACCCAATCAGAACCTCAGGCCGAAGCGTTGGCCCTACTGCGATTTGGTAATAGCTTCTGGGTAGGTGGTGGCTATCAACAACAGGCTGGAATTGCTTCTTTGATTGGGTTTCAGACCAAATCATTTAAGTTTGGTTACCACTATGGCCTAGGCGGTAATGAGCTGGCGGCTAACAGCTTTGGAACCCATGAAGTACAATTGGCACTGGTACTGGGAAAGAAAAGAGCCACCATGCGGCGTAAACCCCGGCTAACCACCAAACAAGATTCTGAAGCCATTCCTGAAGCAGTCATTGAAGCACAACGCAAGAAAGAGAAAGAGGAAAAGAAAGCCGAGAAGAAAGGCTCCGAACCTACTCCCTCTCGTAAACAAGTACAACCAGAACCACTACAACCAGCCAAAAGTCAGAATACTGTTATTCCACCTGCTTCTACTAACAACGAAAATATTCAAACCCAGCACCAACAGCAGATTGAAACTGGAACTTCAGTCACTCAGCCTAGTCAGTCTAGTGAAAAGAAACCTGCCGATTTAGAAAATATCACCTTCGAGGAAATTGATAACTCTGGCAATGGAACAGTTAAATTGGGCAAAGAGAAACCGCAAGAACCTCGGTTTGCCAAAGCAAAACGAAAGCAAAGTAACCATCCATTAGAAATGGAAACCGGGGTGTACCTGATTGCTGGAACATTTTCTCAGCGGCCCAATGCGGAGAAATTAGCCCAGCAACTAGCCGCTAAAGGATATTCTGCCACCGTTGGCTACAATTCGGATAAACAATATTACTACACCAGCATCATGGAGTCGGATAATGCTGATGTTATTAGGTCTCGTATCCATCAGATACGGAAAGACCCTCAGTTCTCAAAAGCCTGGATTCTGGTTATTGAGTAATCTATCTTCGAAATTTCTTTTCACCTCAGTGGGGTATTGGATTGCTGAAAGGCAGTTCTTTACTTTGCCGCTCATGATTTTTCTTCTAAGATTTTTCTCGCAATGGCCTTTAGATTGGCTCTATCACCTTTCCAATCTAGCTGCATTTTTAGCTTACCGCGTTGTACGATATCGGCGAAAAACAGTAGTTGATAATCTAAAACGTTCTTTCCCAGAGAAATCGGTAGATGAAATACATCATATCGCCGAAGCTTTCTATCGTAATTTATCCGACGTTACTATTGAAACACTGTACGGAAGAACCATTTCAGCGGAAGAACTTAGAAGTAGGGTCGTTTTTGAAGGCATGGAACCAATCCAGGACTATTATCAGCAGAATCAATCGGTGATTATTCTGGCAGCTCATCAATGTAACTGGGAGTGGCTGTTACTTGCAGGCTGCTTAGCTCTTCCCTTCCCCGTGGACGCTATATATAAAAGATTAGCCAGCTCGAGGATGAACCGCTTTATGTACCGAATCCGGTCCCGATTTGGTGGCGAACCGATTGATAAAGACTCTGCCGTCAGAACCATTCTAAAACGCAGAGAACAGTCCAGGGCTATTGCCATGGTCGGAGACCAGACCCCCGCCGCTGAAACTCCCAAAATATGGTGTCACTTTTTAAATCAAAATACTGGATTCTATCAAGGGGTTGAGCAGCTTCCCAAAATCACCGGCTATCCGGTATTTTTTGCCGCTATGTACCGACTATCTCGTGGATACTACCAGGTACACTTTACTCAGATCGCTGCCCCACCCTACACTGAACAGAATAATATTGTACACCGCTACGCTGAACTTACTGAAAAGGTCATTCGCCAGCAACCAGCCAATTGGTTATGGTCACATCGTCGTTGGAAAATTACTCCTCCGGTAGAAGTTTCTTCCAACCGAGTCTAAGCCAATTTGACAAAATTGATAAATGTGTGAGCACAACAGACATTTTTTCTAACTTGCCAGTCCTTTGGCATAGGTATTTATGAATATTTTAATCACGTCTGAAGCAGCCGGCATTGCCGGGTCAACTTATTCAGTATCGTATCTGTCTAAGGGTTTGGCCCAACGCAACCATCGGGTATGGTTAGCCTGCCCAAAAGATACTTTGCTTTGGGAATTAGTTGCCGATACCGATGTCCAAGCGGTTCACTTTCCCTTTCCTAAAAAAATCCACCGGGAAAGCATTCGTTCTTTAGCCTCGCTGATACAGAAAGAAAATATACAGATCATCAATGCCCAGTCTAGCAAAGATCGCTACAGTACGATTTTAGCGAAGTGGTGGTATAAATTACCCGTAAAACTTATACATACCCGGAGGCAATTGGTGAAGAGCCTGGGCATGTTTGGTCAGTCAACTTTTTACGAGCGGGGAACCGATTCCATTGTGGCCGTAAGTGAAGGGGTTAAACAATCCGTAAAAAGCATCGGCATCTCCGAAAAGCATATCAAAGTGATTTATAATGGCACCCCTTCAGAAAAATACCAACATATTGACCCGGAAAAGGTAGAATCACTTCGCCAAAGATACCAAATTGAAAAGGACGAGATAGTGATTGGTTGCGTGGCCCGTTACAAGAAACAGGTGCAGCTTCTACAGGCACTGAGCCAGATTCAGCAGCCAGTACATGTTCTTTTTGTAGGCATTGACGAGTATCCCGAATTAAGAGCTATTCAGAATCAGTGGTCAGTACCTCATCGCGTACACTACGCAGGCTCAGTAAATAATTCGAAAGTATTGCATCATTATCCACTGTTTACAGTGAACATTCTTCCTTCTACCATTGAAGGGCTTTCTCAGGCACTACTAGAGTCTATGGCATTGGGGGTACCCGTTATAGCTACCAATATTGGCGGCAATTCCGAACTTATTCAGGACGGCGTAAATGGTTTTCTGTTTAAAAATGGCGATGTCGCCACGTTAGCTAACCAAATTCAAAAGATCATCGATGATCCAGCCCTCCGAGAGTGCTTTAGTCAGGCGGGAAAAAAGACGGCTTTGCAGGACTTCTCCCTTGAAAAAATGCTCGATCGCTACGAAGCTTTTTTTTCAGAATTGTTAGCGACTAAACAGCATTATTAAGCGCCATTGCTTTCTTAAATACGCCTACTAACTTAGTTAAGTCAATATCCTGAGCGCAACGAAAGTGCGCTTCAGGGCAAGCCCGATGGCCATGTATTCCGCAGGGGCGGCAACTGAGCGGCTCGGATACTTCCACGATCTCTGAAAAATCGGATAACGGTATGAAACCAAAGCTGGGTACAGTTGAGCAAAAGACCGCGCAAACCGGAGCATTCATGGCAGATGCTAAATGTAGCGGAGCTGAGTCGTTTACATAATTTAGTACGGCTCCTTTCATCAGCACTGCTGACTGTAATAAAGATAACTTACCAGCCAGATTTACCACATTGGTTTGCTTACTTATTGCTTTTATTTCTTCGCAGGCCGACCAATCATTCGAACCACCCAGCAGGTAGATTGGTCCTTCAAATTTTAACATACTAATCAACTGTATCCATCGATTTGCCGGAAACTGCTTGGTAAACCAAACTGAGGTAGGTGCCAAACAAAGATAAGGCTCTTCTTGGTAGACCTTCACTTCCTCGAAATCAGTCTTAGCTGGATATAACCGAGGTCGGCGTTCCGAATTAGAGAAATTAAATGTGGGTGTTAGTGCCTCTAAAAGCGCTAAATTTCGGTCTACCTCGTGGGTACCAGTCTTCATTTCATGCGGAACCCGAAGGTCGTACCAACGAGCCAGCGAATTACTATTAAATCCTACCTTATAGGTTGCCCGGGAAAGGACAGTTAATATTCCCGAGGAAACAAAACGATGACAATTAAAGACAATGTCGTAAGGGTTAGTCCGCACCTTTCGCAACAGTCGCATTAAGTTACGGTTCTTCTTTACTTTCTTATCCCATAAAAGTAGTTCATTGATTTTTGGGTGGTTGGCCAATAAAGAGGCACTTCCCTTATTGACCAGTACATCAAGCTGAGCTTTTGGAAAAGCAGCCCTAGTAGCTTCAATGAGTGGAGTCATCAGTATTACATCGCCAATGTAGGCAGTTTGAATGATCAATACTCTTTTGAAATTAGCCCGATCCATTAAAAATGTAAAAGTTGTGTTGGATACCTTGCGTTCGTAACTTGCCCTTCAAATTTGGCGTGTTTTTATGACATCTATACAATTATCAATAACGATAATCACTTATAACGAAGAAAAAAACATTGAGCGTTGCATTAATTCCGTAAAAGAGGTTGCTGATGAGATATTAGTAGTTGATTCACATTCAACTGATCAAACTAAAGCTATCTGCCAAAGGTTGCAAGTTCGTTTTTTAGAAAATACGTTTGTTGGTTACGCCCAGCAGAAAAATTTTGCCGCTGAGCACGCTAAATATGACTATATCCTGTCGTTGGATGCTGATGAAGCCTTATCTGCCGAACTTCATCGCTCCATTCTGGCGGTAAAAACCAATTGGCAGTGCGACGCCTACCGGGTAAACCGTTTAACTAGCTACTGCGGAAAGTGGATTCGCCACTGTGGCTGGTACCCCGACACCAAATTGCGATTGTATGATCGCCGGATAGGAAAATGGACCGGCACCCATATTCACGAAAGTATTGAGCTGGACAAAAGTGTAACCGTACAAAGGCTGGATGGTGATTTGTTACACTACTCTTTTCCCTCTATTTGGGATCATGCGGTTACTGCCAACAAATTTTCCGAAATTGCGTCAGACGAGGCCATCCAAAAAAACCAAAAAACGAACGTATTTATCCACGTAATCCTGAACCCAATTTTTACTTTCGTTAAAAAATACTTTTTTCAGGCGGGCTTTCTGGACGGCTATTATGGCTTTGTCGTGTGTGTGCTGTCCGCTTACTCCAACTTTTTGAAATACAGCAAAATTATTGATAAACGCCGCCGGTTGACCTCCTGATCATTTCAACGTATGTCCCAATTGCCTAACATTACCAACTCCTAAATGCGCGTTCTGGAACTATGTCTGGCATCGGGGCTAGGTGGATTAGAACTGTATTTCCACCGCTGTCGCCACTATTTTAACCAGTCGGAACATCCCTTGCTGTCAGCGGTAGCTCCCTGTACTCAGCTGGCTAAACTCGCTCTGGAAGACCAAATTACTCATATTGAAATTCCGGCTGCTCGCTGGACTACCCTACTTACACGAGCCCGGGAGTTGGCATCGCTGTTGGTAAAGCAGCAGATCAAAAGTAATGTGGTCACTTCCCCTCAGCAAGTTGTTGGCTTGTACTACGGAGTTAATCCTCCCCCACTGACAGATTCTCCTCCTTCTTTACCTCCATTGCCGCATGCTGCTGGGCAGATGGGGGTTTTTAGCCGCATTGAACGTTTAACAGGACAACACGTTGTACTGGAAGCGATAAATCTCCTGAAACAACAAGAGAGAAGAGTAAACAACTATTTTTTTGGGGTCGTTATGGACGAAACCTACGCCCAGGGATTGGAAGAGTATGCCCGGCAAAACAATCTTTCCGACCAGGTCTGCATTGCTGGTTTTCACTCTAAACCTACCCAACTCATGCCGCAAATGGATATCATCGTGATGCCCGGACTCTTGTTTGATGAAGAAAAAAGTGAACAACTTCCGAAGGAAATATCCAAACTGCTGGCATCGTCCGAACTTCGAAACCGATTAGCTCAGGCCGGCAAAACCAAAGCCGACCGGGAATTTGATGCCGCCCAGCACTTTTCTAAATTGTCCCAAATTTTTGAAGCTCACTTAACCCGTCAACATGCGAATTCTGCTGAGTCGTACGGATAGTATTGGAGACGTGATTCTTACCTTACCAATGGCAGGTGTGCTTCGGGAGGCCTTACCGGATGTTCAGGTTGATTTCTTAGGACGTTCCTACACCAAACCGATCGTAGAACGTTGTGCTTTTATCAGTAATTTTTACGATTGGGATCAGCTACAGAACGAGTCTATTTCGGTTGATGCGATCATTCACGTCTTTCCGAAGTCTGCAATAAGCCATTGGGCCAAAAGGCAACGTATTCCCCAACGTATTGGTACCAGTCACCGGGTATTTCACTGGATCAACTGTAACCGCTTGATAAACCTAGGCCGGAAAAACAGCGATTTGCACGAATCGCAACTGAACCTAAAATTACTCAGCCCCTTTACAAAAGACTATCAATTTCCGTTAGCTGAAATTCCGCCTTTTTACGGTTGGAAACCGGCCCTAAAACCGAGAAGTGAATTTTCCAAGTTTTTAGCCAATGATAAATTTAACTTGCTACTTCATCCCAAATCCCAAGGCAGTGCTAAGGAGTGGCCTTTAACTCATTATTACAACCTGGCCCGGCAGCTACCGCCCACTAACGCCCAGGTAATTGTGACCGGAACCGAAGCTGAAGGAAAGCTGATTCAAGCTGAATGCCCCAAAATTTTTGAACTGCCCAATGTAGTTGATGCTACCGGAGAATTTACATTATCCGAATATATTGACTTTATTTGGCACGCCGACGGGTTGGTAGCCTGTAGCACCGGGCCTCTTCATATTGCCGCTGCCAGTGGTATCAATTGTTTGGGGCTTTACGCCAATACCCGGCCGATTCATGCCGGGCGCTGGGGACCGGTAGGTCAGCAAGCAACGTATATTGAGAGCAATGCTCCTCTAAACACTTCTACCCTCACCGGAATTTCAGTGGAAGAGGTTATAGCTGTCGTTAACAAATGGATGAGTAAAGACGAGAGATAGATTCAACTCAATTGCATAGTCAAGCAAACAGAGTTTTCCAGGGCGATTTCACTTAAATGAGCAATAGGAGAAGACTATGAAGACTTTAATCTATGTACAAAAAAAATAGCGTTACTATTCCCGATTTCTATCCCTTCCTCATGGCATTCCCTCAATGCTACGTCTGACCCTAGTGCTTTTTCTTCCGTATTGAGCCAATGGACTTAGCATGTTTTATCCTCAGTCAATTTTCAGAACACTGTCATTTGTTGGGTTATCTGTACAAAAACTGGTGAAATTCTCAGTAGCATGTACTACAATGAAAAGCATTCTAGATTTTCAATGGTAAGTACTTCTGCTTTTTCATAGTCTGCGGGCTAAGTTCTAGCAAGAGAGCCTCCATGATTTTAAAATGCATTATTTAGTTAGTTTGACCAAGTACTGTCAGACTCTAAGGTGCATTTTTTTTAGTAAGAAAGCCTAATCTGTAAAGGGGCGTTTTCTCTACCGATAATTTTAAGCTTTTCATTCTGACCAGCCTTTTCGCTAGAGCATTAGTAACCAGTTATATATACTGTTTCTACTGAGGATTTCACTCGTTTTTGTAGACGAATCGTTAAGGTAGATCCTTCTTACCGGTTTGCAGTTCTCCTGCCGCCAGAGATGGCACATTTCGTGCATGAGCGTGGCGAGCACTTTTTTGGGTTCGCGTCATAGGCTGTATGAATACTCGCACGAATTACAATACATCCTTCTTTACCAATTATTCACTTCTCAAAAATAGAATAAAGGATCATACATTACACAATTATGTTTAATTTAGAACAATATAAAATTAGACATATTAACAGTTTTGTAATAATTAAAAGTGCTTTTCAGACGCTCATTGACTGCAAAGCACTTTAAAATAAGGAAATTTTTCCCTCATTTTCTTATTCGGATATTACATCACGTAATAAAAACATAATATTTACATATTTTTTAAATCGTATTTTTATTCCGAAATAGGGTTATGCAATAGCACATTTAACAATTCAACATCCTAAAACTATGAAAAAGTTAACTTTCAAATTTCTGACAGTGCTTCTATGCACTTTTTTTCTCTTGATACAAAGCTGTTCCGAAGACCAAGAACTCTTAAGATCTCCCACTACTGAAGTAATCCCCTCGGTTGAGGATTATGCAGCAACCAATTCTGTATCATGCTCCCCTTCAGGTTGGTGTGATGAAAATGGACTTGCTAACGATGTTGGTTCAAACGGTAATGGTGTACTTTGGATTATTGGCACTTCATCCACAGGCGGGGGGTTTAAGATATATTTCAGAGATTTCAATAACGATATGTGGATAAATGTTCCTGGAGGCGGAGTGGCTATTGATGTAGAATATAATGGAATGCCCTGGATCGTTAACAATGCAAACGAGATATACAGACGTAATACCGCAGGAGCTTGGATAAGAATGCCAGGTTCGGCCAGGGACATAGGTATAGGCGCAAATGGTGACATTTGGATTATTGGTACGAGCAGTACTGGAGGAGGATATAAGATATATAAATGGGACCCCTCAATAAGTAATTGGCGACAATCCGATGGTGGTGGAACGAGAATTTCGGTAGATGGCAGTGGTATCCCCTGGATTATAAATAATGCGAATCAAGGGTAAAGAGATAAAAGAAACAGATGTGCTAGTTAAGGTATT